>CAVTLW010000047.1:0-165988 GCA_963735655.1 uncultured Actinomycetota bacterium | reverse complement strand
AGCAAGGGTCGCCGTCAGGCGTGTAGTACGGCACACCCTCTACCGTGTAGCACGGCTCCTGGCCCGCCCAGTACGGGACTGTGTCCGACACCACGGCGCCGGCGATGGCGTCCCCGGCGAGCCCCGGGGTGCAGCCCCCCGCCGCAAAATGGCGGCCCCGTGCGCCCGCGCAGATGTCGGCGTGTGCGGCAGGTGCTATGGCCACCGGCGCTACCGCCATCGCCATTGCTGTCAAAAGCGTTGCTGCTAGCTTCTTCATTTCATACTTCCTTTTGCGAGCCCCGCCCACTGTGATTATCGATCGGCGTTCGTGACCGGGGCTCGCCGGGGGTGCTCGTCACCCATCGAGCTCATGTGTCAGCCCCGACGCGATGATGTCTGAAAGGCATCGGAACAGCCCTAAACCTCTGCGTTGGGTTCGACACTTTGTTCGCCAGAAGCCTTTGGGCGTGCCGGTGGGCGGGTAGTCCAGTCTGATGCCCCAGACGCCGAGATGAATACAAATGCCGCCATGATGGCCCGTCTGGTCGGTTAGGTTTGCCCTTATGACCAGCGGCGGGGGGCAACCCACGTTCACCTCACGGGACCCGCGAGAGCCGGCGGGCCCGTTGCAGGAACAGCTTGACGAGGTGGTGCAATCCCGCGACCAGATGGAACAACTGGTGCGGGTCATCGTCGAGATTGCTTCCGATCTGAACGTGGATGTGACGGTTCATCGAGTCGTCAAAGCGGCGATGGAGTTGACCGACGCCCCCTACGGAGCGCTCGGAATACGCGCGTCGGACGGCACCCTGGTCTCGTTCGTGCACGCGGGCATCGACGACGACACCGCGCGGCGCTTCGGCGATCTGCAGGTAGGTGAGGGCCTGCGGGTCGATGATTTATGCGCTCACCCGCAGGCCACCACGTTGCACGCGCATGCCCCGCCGATGCGGGCCTTCATCGGCATACCCATCACGGTGCGGGCAGCGGACTTCGGCACCCTTTATCTGGCCGACGACCGGCCGGGCCGCGTGTTTTCTGACGTCCAGGAGGGCGTCGTGCGGGCATTGGCGACTGCCGCGGCGGCCGCGATCGACAACGCGCGACTTTTCGAGCGGGAACGTGAATCGGCGAAATGGACGAAGGCCAGTCGCGAGATCACGACCGCGCTGCTGTCGGGCGACCCCCAGACCGGGCCGTTGCAGCTCATCGTGAACCGGGCGCTGGAGTTAGCCGATGCCGAGCAAGCCATTTTGCTGATTCCGAGGGAGCCTGATCTGCCGGCCGACGCCGTCGACACCCTGATCGTGGCCGCTACGGCGGGCCGGTACGCCTCGGAGGTGATTGGTCAGCAAGTTCCGATGGACGGCTCCACCACGGGCGGTGTTGCGCGTCGCGGTCTGCCGCTGATCACTGATTCCTTCCAATATCCGATCGAGGGGTTCACCGATGTCGGTGAACGCTCGGCGATCGTCATTCCGCTGATTGCCGACGACGCGGTGGTTGGTGTGATCGCCGTTGCCCGCGACCCGCACCAGCAACCGTTCCGCAGCGATTACATCGAGCTGGTCAGCGACTTCTCCCAGCACGCTGCTATCGCATTGGCGCTGGCGGCAGGTCGCCAACATGCGCTCAACCAGGAACTTGCCCAAGCGGACACCGTTGATGACGCAGTGCGCGCCGCCGCTGAGGAATTGCGTCGACTATGGCGGGCCCGCCGGGTGCTGGCCGTAACCTTCCCCACCCGCAGCCCCGGGACGGAAGCAGCCTCAGGCATACCGCGGCTGGTGTCGGTCGGCGAGCCTGGGCAGTGGGTCGACCTGCCATCCCATACCCAACAGATGCTCCGCCAATTGCGCGATGGCGACCGACTCACCCCCAACACCACAAAGCCCGGAACGGCGGCCATCGCGCTGCAGCATCCCGAGGGCGTGCTCGTCGTCTGGATCGATCTGGCCGAACAACGGCCTTTCACCCTGGAAGACCAGACCTTGCTAACCGTGCTGGCCGGCCGCCTCGGCCAGGGCTTGCAGCGGGTGCATCAGGTTGACCAGCAGCGCGAAACCGCGCTTGCGCTACAGCACGCGATGCTTGGCCCTGCTGATCTGCCACACGGGTTCGCGGTGCGCTATCAGGCCGCATCCTGGCCCCTGCAGGTCGGCGGGGACTGGTACGACGTCGTCGATCTGGAGGATGGGCGCATCGCGTTGATCGTCGGCGACTGTGTCGGCCATGGCCTCGCCGCCGCCGCGGTGATGGGACAGTTGCGCAGCGCCTGCCGCGCGCTGCTGTTCGACAACCCCAGCCCCGCTGCCGCTCTCGCGCGGATGGACCGCTTCGCCGCGCGACTGCCCGGAGCTCCATGCACCACCGCCGTCTGCGCGGTGCTCAACCCCGAAACCGGTGAATTGGTGTACTCCAGTGCCGGGCACCCGCCGCCGATCGTGGTGCACGCCGACGGCAGCGTCCGGTTGCTCGACGATGGTCACACCCTTGCGATGGGAATTCGGCCCAACCGGTCCCGGCCTGAGGCCACCGTGACCCTGCCGGCCCGCGCGACGCTGCTGCTCTACACCGACGGACTGGTCGAACGTCGCCGCATTTCACTCGACGACGGCATCTCCCGCGCCGCCACGCTCGTCCAGGACGGCCGCACTTCTCCGCTGGACGATTTGGCGAACCAGATCATGTCCGGCCTCGCGCCCAGCGGCGGCTACCAGGACGACGTTGCGCTTCTGCTGTACCGCCAGCCCGCCCCGCTGGAGCTGAAGTTTCCCGCGGACGCCAGCCAACTCGCCCCGGCCCGTGCCTCGTTACGCAGGTGGTTGACCCGATCCCGGCTCAACCCCGATCAGGTCGTGAAAGTGCTCACCGCGGCCGGAGAAGCCGTCGCCAACGCCATCGAGCACGGTCACCGCCATAGTCCGGACGGCACCATCAGCCTTTACGCGACCGCACTGGCCGACGAGGTGCGGTTGACCATCACTGACACCGGCTCATGGAGGCCGCCACAACCGGAGGCCAACCCCCATCGCGGCCGGGGGATCAGCCTGATGAGAGGGCTGATGGACGACGTCACCATCAATCCCGACAGCGCCGGAACCAAAGTTCACCTATCCGCGAGGATCACATGATGCCCACGTCACTCACGCTCGACACCGCGCGCTCCGACGACGGGATGCTCATGCTGATCGCAGCGGGCGAAATCGACCTGAGCAACATCGACGCATTCGACCAAGCCCTCACCACGGCCACGGCCAACGCCGTGAGCGGCGGTGGAAAGCTTACGGTCGACCTCAGTGAGGTGGAGTACCTGGACAGCGCCGCCATCAACGCCTTGTTCGGCCGAGCCGACCACATTCAGCTCGTCGCCAGCCCGCTATTGATGTCCATCCTGACTATCAGCGGCCTATCCGAACTGGTCACCATCGACGCAGCGCCGCCGACGGCAAAACACTGACGTTGCGCGCAAGCAGAAGTGGGTAACCAACGGCGAAGCGCGGCGTCAGATTTGGAATCAGCCACTGATCGGAAGGCGGCAGCGGAATGGCGAGTAAAGAGGGGGGTCGGTGGGACGTCGGTACCAAGGACAACGCGGTCTACCTAGAGCGAATCTCCGACAGCGACGAGCGGTTATTCGACGATTTGCTGGAACCCGAGGAGGCCCGCGAACTAGCCGGACTCTTGACGAAGTACGCAGACAAGGCCGCCGAATCCGATGGATCTGAGGATTCCGACGACGAGAATTCCGACGACGCCGAGGATTCCGAGGACTCCGACAAGTCGTCGGATTAGAGCTTGGCCCGGTGGGCGTCCGGGGAGCGCAATGCATCCACAAGTGCGACGAGAGTGTCCATTCGTCGCTCGAATGCCCGGCGCGCGCGTGACGGGGAGTCGATGAGCCTCCCGAGATCCTTCAGCCCATCGGTCGCTGCGACGAGCACGGCGGCCAGATCGCCGGCATCGATGGTGCAGGGGAGGTCGCCGTCCGACTGGGCCTGCGCGATGAGGTCGGTCAGCAGGCCAAGCCACGCGCGCATCTGTTCGCGGAGGCGATCGGTGAAATCGGATACGTGAGCCAGGTCGCGGGTGAGCCGGGCGACGCTGAAGGCGCTGGGATCGTTGCGGTGCAGCTGCACCAGCGCGGACGCGACGGAGCGAAACTGGTCGACCGCACGCGATTCGGCGCTGATCGCCGTCTGCACCGAATCAATCCACTGGCGCTGCTTCTCCTCGAGGACCGCCAGTGCGAGTTGGTCTTTGGATGAGAAGTGAAAGTAGAACGCGCCCTTGGTCAGACCGCTGCGCGCAATGAGTTCGGCCATGGTGGTGTCGACGTACCCGCGTTCGGCGAACATCTCGGCGGCGACCTGGAGTAGGAACGCCCGGGTGGCTGCTCCCTTGGGCGTGACCGGCGCCGCTGACACCGGCCAAGGGTAGCAGAACCAACCGCGCGGTAGGTATGGACATACCGCACGGTCGGTTTTATTCTGGCGATGCGATATCGAGTCTCGGGGAGAGGTGTCGGCGATGATCTACAAAGGCCAACGGGCGCTGGTGACGGGTGCCTCGTCGGGAATCGGAGCGGTATTCGCGCGCGAATTAGCTTCTCGGGGAACCGATCTGGTGCTAGTGGCTCGTTCGGAGGACAAGCTCAGCGCACTAGCCGCCGAACTGCACCGCGAGTACGGCGTGGCGGCCGAGGTCGCAGTCGCCGATCTTGCCGGACCCTCGGCCGCCGAGAACGTGGCCGCCGAACTATCCAGTCGCGACCTGCATATCGATATCTTGGTCAACAACGCCGGTTTCGGGTTCTTCGCGCCGCTGGATCAGGCCGATGGTGACGTGCTGTCCGACATGGTCCAGCTGAATGTCGCCGCGCTCGTGGGCCTGACGCGACTGTACCTGCCGGGCATGCTCGCCCGCGACCGCGGTGCCATCGTCAACGTCGGCTCGACGGCGGCCTTTCAGCCGGTGCCCTATATGGCGGTCTACGGCGCGACGAAGGCGTTCGTGCTGTCGTTCAGCGAGGCGCTGTGGGCCGAAACGCGCGGCACCGGCGTGCGGGTGACCGCGTTGTGTCCGGGCTCCACCGACACCGGTTTCTTCGATGTGGCAGGCGATGACGCGCAGGTAGGCCGGCGGGTCGCCCCCGAGCGGGTGGTGCGGGCCGCACTACGTGCCCTGGATCGTCGGAGAAGCACGGTGGTTACCGGCGGCGCCGCGAACTGGCTGCTCACGAATTCTCCGAGATTGGCACCGCGCCAGCTTGTTTCGCGAATGGCAGAGCGCACCATGCGCCCGGCGAAGCGATCCGTTCATACCGAGAAGACAGCGCTATAACGGGCCGTATCTCCCGACGCCCACTTTCCCGACGTGGCGTTTTTGGGGCGGATGCCTCATGTGCCGCCATGGTTGGCCGGTGGACGATATCGGCATGGATATTTTCGACATCGCACCCGAGGGCGCTCCCGCGATTCAGCGGCCCCCTTGGGGCAAGGTGCTAAGAGATGGTCACGGGCTGCGGGGATGCAGGCGGAAAGGGTTGGGAGGCAGTCATGTTCAGCATCGATGAACTGGCCACGATTCCACTCTTCGCGACGCTGGGGGAAAAGGAACTGGAGTACCTTGCTGGCGCCGTGGAGGACATTCACCTCATCCCCGGGGAGTACGTAGGCCACGAGGGCGAAACCCGGTCCCTGGCGATCGTGGTCGAGGGTAAGACCGAGCTGACAAAGCTGGTAAACGGAGTCGAGCAGGTGATTGGCGCCCGGCTTGCGGGCGAAGTCGGAGGGGAGATCCCGATGACGCTCGGTACGCCGTTGCCCGCCAGCATGCGGGCCGTCGAGCCGTCGCGCGTACTAAAAGTGACGGTCGAGGTGTTCCACACACTCGCCGCCATGGCCCCCCAGGTCTCCGAAAAGGTTGGTGCCGCCGTGTTGGAGCGCATGGAGATGCTCAGAAACGCAACCGCGCACCCACGTGAGCCCGCCATGTTCGTAATCGGCCCGCGCGTCGACCCCGGAGTGCACAGCTGCGACAGCTTCCTCCATCGCAACCAGATTCCTTACGAACGTCTAGACCCGGACGATCCTGCAGCTGTCGCACACACTGCAGGCAAAGCCGCCGCCTATCCGGTGGTGGCGCTGCGCGACGGCACTCGGCTTGTTGCCCCGACGATGCGTGCCGTTGCCACTGTCGCTGGACTGACGGTCGAGCCGAGTCGGGCGCACTACGATGTGGTGATCGTGGGCGGTGGGCCGGCGGGTCTGACGGCGGCGGTCAACGGCGCCTCAGAGGGCCTGCAGACCGGACTGATCGAATCCTTCGCCCCCGGCGGGCAGGCCGGCACCTCAACCCGGATCGAGAACTACACAGGATTTCCGTTCGGCGTCTCCGGTGACGAGCTCGCGAGCCGCACGCTGCAACAGGCGAAGCGGCTAGGCGCCGAGATCGTCGTGACCCGTCGGGTCGAAAGCATCGACCCCGCCGACCTGACCGTCACGCTGGATGGAGGCGACGTTCTCCGAACGAGGTCGATCGTGCTCGCGATGGGCGTGGAGTGGCGACGCCTCAGGGTCGATTCGGTCGATCGATTCGTCGGCTCCGGTGTCTACTACGGCGCGGCACGCAGCGACGCCGGTCTGGCGCAGGGAAACGACGTGTATCTGATTGGTGCGGGCAATTCGGCCGGCCAAGCCGCGATCTTCTTATCCAACCACGCCCGATCGGTGACGCTCCTCGTGCGGGGCGAGTCGCTCGCCGAGAGCATGTCTCACTACCTCATCGAGCAGATCGCAACGAAAGCGAACATCCGGGTGGAAACGCGATCCGCGGTTGTCGCCGGGCACGGTGACGACCAACTCGAGGCGATCGAGGTCATCAATCGAAGTACCGGCAATACATCTCGACGGGATGCGAAGGTGCTCTTCGTCCTCATCGGCGCCGAAGCGGCGACTGACTGGCTCCCCCCGGGGATCTCACGCGACCAGCACGGATTCGTCTTGACGGGAACCGACGCGACGACGGCCGGACGGTGGAACGCCGATCGCGAGCCGCTCGCCCTCGAAACAAGCGCCCCGGGGATTTTCGCCATCGGCGATATCCGCTCTGGATCGGTGAAGCGCGTCGCTGCATCCGTCGGTGAGGGCGGCACAGCGATCGCCCTCGTACATCGCTACCTCCAGCTCTCCTCCCGGCCATGACCGATCCGCCGTCCGAATCCTTCACGGCGGCGAGCAGTCTGGCGGCCATCCTCGAAGAGGTCGACGCGCCGTCGAACTGCCCAGAGGCCGTGGCGAAACACGTGACGACCATGTTGAGCGCGCAATCGGACGCGATACCGCCAACGGTCACCGACGTCTCAGACCGCAGGCGCTTTGAAATCGCGGTCGACGGGGCCGTCCTGGGCTTCGCCGAGTACCGGCGCCGACCTGGCGTCATCTCTTTCACCCATACCGAGATCGACCCGGCGCGCAAGGGTGAAGGCCTGGGAACGTTGCTGCTCAAAGCCGCGCTGGACACGGGACGAGCGGACGGGTTGGCGGTGCTGCCCTACTGCCCGTTCGTCCAGGGCTTCATCGACCGTCATCGCGAGTACTTCGACCTGGTGCCGGTGGAGCGACGCGCCAAGTTCGGGCTGGACGACGCCTGAGGCCTCGCTACGCGGGCTGAGCGCGCCGCAGCGGCGGGCCGCCAGTTCAGGCGTGTCGATCCGGAAACCGTTGAGAGTAAACGCTTCTCGTCGGTGATGCTGCCGGTGGTGTCGGCGGTCGCCGCAGGTCAGCGAGGTGTTGCCGCTGCGGTATCTGCACGGGCTGTCCACCCGGGATTTTCGGGCCGGCGCTAGCCACCGCCGGTCGTCGTCGAGCTCATCAGCGAACTCCTCGATGTAGGCGGTCACCTCCCTTCCCCGGTTGTCCGCAGGTTTTGATCACTGCTCCAACGGCAAGGGTGCCGGCTGGTAAGCCGGCCCTACCCCGAAGCATGATTACCGTCATGGACGCTGAACTGCAACGCTGGCTGGACTCCGGAGAGTACTTCGACTACCTCGGCTTCGACATCTTCTACCGCACAGAGGGCAGCGGACCTCCGCTGCTGCTGATCCACGGTTATCCGTTCAATTCCTTTGACTGGGCGCCGATTTGGCCGAAGCTGATCCAACGGTTCACGGTCATCGCACCCGACATGATGGGCATGGGCTTCTCCGCAAAACCCGTGGCCTACCAATACTCGGTGCACGACCACGCCGACATGCACGAAGCACTGCTTGCGCACCTGGGCATCGACCGGGTACACATCATGGCTCACGACATAGGCGATTCGGTGGCCCAGGAACTATTGGCCCGCCACGAATTCGGTGAGCAGTCCTACGGTGCCGTGGACCTCGACTCGATCACCTGGCTCAACGGAGGCATGTTCATCGAGTCCTATACACCTCGGGCGGCGCAGAAGCTGCTGTCTCGAACCCCGTTGGGCGACATCCTCAGTCATGTCCAGGACACGCGAGTGTCCCGTCGGGTGATGGAACCGACACTGCGCGAGATGTTCGGGCCGAATACCAAGCCGACGCGACGCATGATGGACGTGTTCAACCAGATCTTGGACTACAACGACGGCCGACGGGTCCTGCACAAGGTCGGCCGCTTCATCAACGACCGCTACACACACCGAAACCGCTGGGTGCGCGCGATGCGCGAGACCGCAGTTCCGATGCGGTTGATCGACGGGCCGATCGACCCGAATTCCGGCGCACACATGGCTCGCCGCTATGCCGAGGTGATTCCTGACGCCGATGTCGTGATGCTCGCCGACGACATCGGCCACTGGCCGCAACTCGAAGCGCCCGAAGCGGTGCTGACGCATTTTCTTGCGCACATCGATCGCATCACCGAAGGCTGAGCCACCGGCAAGACCCCCCGGCACCGACGGACTGGTGGTCGGCTTGAACGGGATTCGAGGGGTTGACGGCGTAAGCGGCGACCGCCCTCCTAGCGAAACCTAGGCCGGGCGAGCCACGCGATCGGCACGCCAGCACCACGCCCGCATAGGGATGTCGATCGCGTCGACTCCGGGGAATCGCTGCTGCAAGGCGGCGCGTGCATCGGCCAGCGCCTGCTCGCGATCATCGGCGGACGCGACGATGGCCCTGCTGTAGGTGCCCAGCATCGCAACGACGTCGTCGAGAATCATCGTCCGCTCAAATCGGAATACCTCGCGATCGATGTTGTCGAAGATCTGCGGCTCCGGGAGATCGAAATACAGACGCTGCCGGAACCGGTCGGCCAATTGCGCATCAACCGAGTCCCCGCGGGGGAGTCGATCTAGGTCACGTAGCCAGTCCACCTCGCGGTCCCGGCTCGTCCAGATCAGGCCGAGTCTGCCCCCGTTTCGCAGCACCCGGCCGATCTCCGGAACCGTCAATTCACGGTCCATCCAGTGCCACGCGGACGAGACGAACACCGCGTCCGCGGAAGCGTCGGGAAGCGGAATGGACTCGCCACGGCCCTCGAGCGCGCGGACACCCGGTGACCGCGCGGTCAGCACGTCCCGCATCCGCTCATCGGGCTCGACGGCGATGACCTGACCCGCCCTTCCGATCAACCGGCGGGTGAACAAGCCAGTGCCCGCTCCCAAATCGACGGCAACCTCGCAACCTGACGGCACCAGCCAGTCCACTGCCTCCTGCGGGGCTTGCGGGCGCAGTCCGTCGTAGTCCTCGGCAATTGATCCGAAGGACATCGCGCGCTCTTGGCGGTCAGTCACGCTGCCAAGGTAGTTCGCTTGTCTGGGAACGAGCTTTCAGGCTGCTAGGCAGTACCGCGTTGTGGGCGGCGCGATCGGCGACGCTCGGTCCGGACTGCGCCGCCACCAGTGCGCGGCGATGCAGTCGACTCGGCGCGGCTGTGCCCACCGGTCGTCGTCGACCGGGCGCTGCCGCGACGTCGCTGTCGCCCGTCATTACTGACTCGACGCGGACGGGAAGGCTGCACAGGCGCTTTGGGGGCCGGAGCCCGGTACGGGGCAACCTCACCGACGAGAACATGCACCGGGGCGGAGTTGGCGTCCACCTGTTGGGGAGTGACGTGAATGCCGGCCCGGCGCATCAACACCTGGGTGTCTTTGCGCTGCTCAGGCAGCACCACGGTGACGACGTCGCCGGCACTTCCCGCCCGGGCCGTGCGTCCGGAACGATGCAGGTAAGCCTTGTGCTCGCTGGGCGGATCTACGTGCACCACCAGCTCCACGTCGTCAACGTGCACGCCACGGGCGGCGATATCGGTGGCTACCAGCACCCGGGCCTCGCCGGTGGTGAACGCCGCGAGGTTGCGGTCACGCGCGGGCTGAGACAAGTTGCCGTGCAAGTCAACTGACGGCACGCCGGCGTCGGTGAGCTGCTTGGCGAGCTTGCGGGCCTGATGTTTGGTGCGCAGGAACAGGATTCGGCGGCCCGTGCCCGACGCGAGCCGGTGCACCAACTCCTTCTTGGCTTCGACGCCGGCGACGTGGAACACATGATGGGTCATCGCGGCCGGCGGTGCATTGACCTCATCGACTGAGTGCAGCACCTCGTTGCGAAGGAACCGATTGACGAGCTTGTCGACGCCGTTGTCGAGGGTCGCCGAGAACAGCATCCGCTGACCACCGGCCGGCGTGGCGGCCAGGATGCGGGTGACGCCGGGCAGAAAACCGAGGTCGGCCATGTGATCCGCTTCGTCGATCACGGTGATTTCGACCGCGTCGAGGCTGATCAGGCGTTGTTTCATCAGGTCCTCGAGCCGGCCCGGGCAGGCCACGACGATGTCGATGCCGGATCGGAGCGCGGCGACCTGGCGGGTTTGCGATACGCCGCCGAAGATCGTGGTGACGCGTAGGTCGTAGGCGGCCGCAAGCGGTTCGAGCGTCGCCGTGATCTGGGTGGCCAGCTCACGGGTGGGCGCCAGCACCAAACCGGATGGCCGTGAGGCGCGCCGCTTGCCTGCGGAGAGCCTGCTGGCCAACGGAATTGCGAAGGCAAGCGTCTTTCCGCTGCCAGTCTTGCCGCGGCCCAGGACGTCTCGGCCCGCGAGCGTATCGGGCAGGGTCTCGACCTGGATCGGGAATGGATCTGTGATGCCGCCGGCGGTGAGCACCTTTATCAACGGTGCTCGCACGCCGAGGTCGGCAAAGGTTTTATCTGTGGTCATTTATTCGGTGCCTTTCAGGCATCGTTGTGCCGATTCGTAGCGACGATGTCGTCGCGGCCGATCGGTACAGTCTGGCGAGATTGCCGGTGGGCAAAATCGATCGCCGCGAGACAGGCTCTTGTGCTAGATGCAGCACGGGCCATCGGAACTCGGCTGTCCCGGCCACAATTTCGGGCCGGCGAGCGGAGGGATGAACAAGCGTTCACGACGTGTGTTGGCATTGTCACGATGCCGACATTGCTGCTAACCCTACCGCATGTGCCCACGAACGCGGACCATCAGCCGCAACGAATCGCCGTGACCTGCGGAAACTCGCACAGCTTTCACACGTGCGGCAGCCAGCCGGAGCCGTGTGGCGACAGCACGAAGCCGCGGCCCTGAGGGTCGTCGCACGCGGTGGTGCCGGTGTCGTCCACGCCGTTCACCGTGATGGAGTGCAGCGGAGGCAAGGTGTGTATGTCACGGCCCAGACCGATGAGAAACTCCGCTGGATCGAGACGCTGGTCCGCTCAAAGCATTGAAGCTTCGATGGGTCGCATTCTTCTGCGCCACTGAGTCTTTGACGGGGGGACGCCGACGCGCCAATGAGGCATGTGTCGCCGGCACATCATCGAGTGGGTGCGACGACCACCGTGTTTGAGTGCAGATCGGGCGATCGATCCTAGGTGGCGTTCACTGCTTGGTGCCTTCCAACGTGACACGGCAATGCTGAGTCTCATATGTGAAGTCGCGGATGACGGTGCTACCGCCTTCGGTGGCGAAGACACCCCGCATCGTGCCGCCACCTCGTCCGACGGGCCCGCCGCTGACCTCGAATGATCCGTCGGCGTTCAGGGTGCCAGTGAAAGTCATCCCGCCTTCAAGATTGAAGGTCAGTGCGTTGCCTTGATGGGTCACGGTGATGGAGCGGTCAGTATGTGTTACTGGGCAGGTGTCGGTCAGCGTGTGCGTCCGGTAGGTGCCGTCGATCGCGGGTTGGTTCCCTGGGACAGCCGTGGGTGCGGGGCTGCTGGACTCGGGTTGGGGTGGTGGGACGGGTTGGGCGCGTGGGCTGTCGTTGGTGCCGGTGGTTCCGGCGGGCCGGTTGAAGGGTTGCCCAGTGACGACGTCGATGAGGACGAAGACGGTGATGATCACGCTGCTGGGATGGACTGCGGCCAGCGCCGTGGGCTTGTAGCCCGGCCAAGCTGTTCCGACCGGTTTCGGTTCGCCTGACAACGCGGCCGGTGCCGTGAGCGGGTTGCCACAATAGCAACGGGCGCGGGGAACCCCGTGGGCATCGACGAATACACCGGTTCCCGCCTGCAGCACCGATTGCAGGGTGGTGGGGTGTGTTCCGTCGAAACCGTGGTTGGTGACTCGAGTGTCGAGCCGCAACAGCACGGGTGTCAGTTCGCGCAGGTAGGTGGGGATGTCGCCGGTGGTCAGGGAGCGGCCACCGCTCCAATACAGCGTGGGGTCGGTGTTGAGCGCTTCGACGAACGCGCCGGCCTGTGCCGGGTGGCTACTCAGGAAGGTGATCATCTTTTCGCGGTCGCATTCCGCGTTGTTGAGGGTGCCGCCGTAGAGTCCGTCGCGGTCTCCGGGCAGCGGCTGAGTGGCCACTGGAGTGCCGCCGTCGTGCGGCTGCAGTGTAGGCGGAGGTTGGGTCTCGGTCGGCGGGGGCGAGCCCGCTGGGGGCATGAACGCGTTCGCGCCGGGGTCGGTGGCCCCGGTGAGCATCAGCTCCGCGCCAGTCGCCTTGGGAGACTGGCCGTTTCGGAACAACACCACGCCCATGGCTGCGGCCGCGACGAGCAGCACCACCGGCAACGCGATCAACCATTTGCGGTTCGACCGTCTGGTCGGTGTATTCGGCCGCGGCGGTGGAGCCTGCGGGCGCACTGCCGCGACGGTCGCGTCCCCGGCGGTGGAATCGAGGGCGTGTTGTGCAGCGGCGGCCAGGGCCCCGCAGGTGGGGAACCGGTGGGTGCGGTCTTTGGCCAGGGCGCGTTGGATGACCCCGTCCATCTCGGCGGGTATGCCGTTCCGCTGCGCGGCGGGGGATTGGCTCGGTCGGGGCGCCGGCAAGTGCAGGTGCCCGTGCATCAGCTGTTCGGGCGTGCGACCGGGGTAGGGCGGTGATCCCGTGAGCAGGTGGTACAGGGTGCAGCCCAGGGCGTACTCGTCGGCTCGGCCATCGAGGGTGATCGAGGGGTCGAGTTGCTCGGGGGCGGCGTATTGCAGGCTGCCGTGGAACATGCCGGTGGCGGTGATCCCGATGCGGTCGTCGAGGCCTTTGGCAATGCCGAAGTCGGCCAGCAGGACTCGTTCGGGCTGGCCCCCGGTGGGTCGGGTGAGCATGATGTTGGCGGGTTTGATGTCGCGGTGCAGCACGTCGGCGGCGTGGGCGTAGTCGAGTGCCTTGGCGGTCTCCGTAATGATCCGCACGGCGCGCGCCGCCGGCAGCGGACCTTCGCGTAGCGCTGCCGCGGCGTCGGAACCGTCGATGTACTGCATGGCAATCCACAACTGCCCGTCGTGGTCACCCCGGTCGTAGACGGCGACGATATTGGGGTGGTCGAGGCGCGCGATGTGATCGGCCTCGCGCAGGAAGCGGGCACGCACATCGTCGTCGTCGGTCGTGGCACGCGTAAGTAGCTTCAGCGCAACAAGTTTCGGCAGATGCGGGTGGCGGGCGAGATAGACGGCGCCCATTCCGCCGACGCCGAGCAGTTGTTCGATGTGGTAGCCGGCGAACACCTGCCCGGGCTGCAAACGTTCGTGTGCCATGACCACCGCCTCGCCGGGGACGTCTGCCAGGTCCTATCGTCGCATCCGGCGACATTCGAGCAAACCCCGTTCGCCGAGATCGCACGAGGCGGACGTTCACAGCGTGGGCTCAGCTAGCGCTTAGCTACGCCTCATCGGCAACGTGTTAACTTTGGATCGTTGCTGCCGCACCGACCGCCGAGTGCAGACCTGTTCCGAAATGGGCCTGGGTTCTGTGGCCAACGACACGATTTGCTATGCGGTGACCATCGGGCGGTCACCGCCTCGTTGCGGAGGTCGGAATGTCATTTGTATTCGCGGCGCCGGAATATGTGACGGCGGCGGCCTCGAATCTGGCGGGTCTCGCTTCGAACCTCACCTCGGCCAATGCCGTAGCTTCGGCCCCGACATCGGCGCTGCTGGCCGCCGGTGGCGACGAGGTGTCGGCGGCCGTCGCGTCGCTGTTCAGCGCGCACGCGCAGGCGTATCAGTCGATCAGTGCGCAGGCCACGGCCTTTCACGAGCAGTTTGTCCAGCTTTTGAATGCGGGTGCGGGCTCCTATGCCGCCGCCGAGGCCGCCAATGCGAACCCGATGCAGTCGGTGCTCGACGACATCAACGCCCCTTTCCAAGCGCTGCTGGGGCGCCCGCTGATCGGCGACGGCTTCAACGGTGTCGACGGGACCGGCGCCAGCGGCCAGAACGGCGGGTTGCTGTGGGGCAACGGCGGTAACGGCGGCTCGGGTGGGCCCGGCCAGAACGGCGGCAGCGGCGGTTCCGGCGGGTTCTTGTTCGGCAACGGCGGCCGCGGCGGGGCCGGTGGGACGGCAAGTGGCGGCTTCGTCGGAAATGGCGGCACAGGCGGCAGCGCCGTCGGCTTGTTCGGCAATGGCGGTGCCGGCGGCATCGGTGGGGCCGCTCCGGCCGGCGTCGCGGGCGATGGCGGCGTCGGCGGGGACGGCGGTATCGTGTTCGGCAACGGCGGCATCGGCGGGGTCGGTGGGCGCGGCTTCGTTGCCGGTTTTGGCGGCGATGGTGGCTTCGGCAACGGCTTCCTCTATGGTCTGGGCGGAGCGGGCGGCGCTGGCGGAGCGACCACCTCCGGCGGTGGGACCGCGGGCCTTGGCGGGTTCGGCGGCAGCGGCAACATGCTCTTCGACCTCTTCGGTACCGGGGCCCCCGGCGGAGCCGGCGGCGACGGCCTGGGCGGTCAGCGTCGGCGGCCAGGGCGGCCAGGGCGGATTCGGCACCGGCCAGATCTTCGGCATCGGCGGCGCCGGCGGGGTCGGCGGCGCCAACATGACCGGCACGGGCGGGGTCGGCGGGTACGGCGGCGACAGCACCGGCTTCTTCGGCATCGGCGGCGTCGGCGGCGACGGCGGGGCCGGCGGCTTCAAAGGCGGGACCGGCGCCCTCGGCGGCACCGGCGGCATCCTCTTCGGCCTCGGCGGCGCCGGCGGCAACGGCTACGGTGCGCCCGGCGTGCCTTTCGGTGGTAACGGCGGCCAGGGCGGCTACGGCGGATACCTGTTCGGCATCGGTGGCCCGGGCGGCAACGGCGGCATCGGGAATGCCCCCGGCATTGGTGGTCCCGGTGGCTTCGGCGCGTTATACCTCTTCGGCCCGATCGGAAAGGCCGGGATATCACCGTAGTGAGCCCTGCGCTCGACGAAAATTATTGACAGACAAGGAATGCAGCGCCTCAAGCTGCGTGGCCAATTTCGACCACGGGATTCCGCGGCTTAGCCACCTCCGAAAAGCTTTTTCCCAGCTTTCGCTACTCTTCATATTGCCTGCCGTTTTGGACCCGCACACTGGCGGATTCCCGAATGCAAAGAAGATCAAGAAGAGAGGCGCATCAAATGTCCCCACGCTGGCTGGCCAGACTGACTGTCCCCGTGATGGTCGGCGGTGCCCTGGTTTCAAGCGCTGCGATTGCGGCTGCCGAACCCAACGACGACATATTCATGGCCAAACTGGCCGCCATCGGGTTCGTCTGGCCGCCGGACCACACGCCGGCCGTCGTCCACCTGGGTCACCAGATCTGCATCGATCGCCTGACTGGTTGGACGCCGGACCAGGTAGCCAACGACACCCACTCCATCATGAGCGCTCAAGGCTTTACGTTCGGAGACGTCCAAGCCATAGTGGACGCCGCAGAAACGACCTATTGCCCTGGATAGGTCCGTCGCTCGCTACTTCGGTGCAATCGCCTCGGCGACCTGTTCGGGTATGACGTTCAGCAGCACCGGAAGCAGACCCGCGGCCTCGACTCCGGGGGCGGTGATGTCGATCGGGGCGGAACCCCCACCAGGCTGTTGTATCGTCGCTGTAATCGGTTGCGCCGGAGCCAGAAGCCCGACGAACGGCAGGCGGACCACGACCGGCGTGTTGGCGCCGATGGTAATCGGTGGCAGTGGGGGGATCTGGGCGATGTCCACCGATTCGCTCAGCGGGATCGTCAGCTCGACAACGGTGCTTCCATTGAGGGCGCCGTTCAACACGTAGGCCGGCATATCGGCGAGGGCGCCGACCGCTCCCAGCGGATCGCCGGTCTGCAGAGCGGCGCCGACCGCCGTCAGGCCCGACGCGAACCCGTCCACCGTGGCGATCGGCGGACCAATGATAGACAGCGCTATCGAGCTCGTCGCCGTGTTGACCGCGTTGACCGCGTTCTGCGCCATCGTGGTGAGGATGGTGCCCTGGGGGAGCAGGTCGACGAGATCCTGCTCCATTTGTGCGGACACGGACGCCAGGGGGAGCAGGTCACCGGCCGGGCCCTGTATCTGGACCTGCATCCCGTTGCTGATGTTGATGCCGCTGAGGAACAGGTCCAACACGGAACGCGGAACGTACTGAACGGCGGTGTGGAGATCGCCCGTCATCACCGCTTGGCCGGCCAGCCCGAGGTCGTAAGAGAACTTCGGGAATGTCTTCGGCAAATCGGCACTCAAGTTCTGCAGCGACGTCGTGGTCAGCTGGCCGTAGCCAATCTGCTTGTCGGCAAACGTCTGCAGCACGGACGGGTAGGCCGAAAAGTCCCGGGCGGCAATTTGGACGTTGGCCGGCACGTTCGCCAGCGTGGTCGGGTAGTTCTGCAGAGAATTCACCAACCCATTGCCGATGGCTTGCGCGTAGCCGTTCTGGTTTGTGATGACCTGGCGCAGGACCGGGAACGGGTCGTTGCTCCAGGCGCGCTGGAGATGGTTTGCAGATTCGCGCCGGTAGTGGTGAACAGGGCTTGCCATGGATTGCTTGCGGGCGCGGTCGGTCCGCCTCCCGACGGCACCGACGGCATCGAGCCGCCGCCGCCGAAGATCGGGCCTAGGATCGAGCCCAAATCGCTGGCCGCCGCGCTGGCGCCGGTCGCGTTGGCGACCTCGGTGTTGAGGTATGCCGCTGCGCCGCCGTTCAACAGGCTCACAAAATGGTCGTGAAACGCCGCCGCTTGGGCGCTCAACGCCTGAAATTGTTTGCCGTACGTGCCGAACAGCTGCGAGACGGCGATCGACACGTCATCGGCCGCCGCGGCTTCGAGGCCGGTGGTGGGAGCGGCCGCCGCCGCGGTTGCCTCGCCGAGCGCGGAGCCGATGCCCGCCAAACTCCCAGCGGCGTCCGTCACCCCATCCAGTGCTGCAATGACGAACGACATGGAAACGGCCCCCTGGATTCACCCCGGTTAACTACCCGACCACCTTCCCAAGTAGCCGTTATACATACGTACGAAACGATCAGATTGAACCTGATCAATCCACGGCGCGAGCACTGGGGCTGATCCGCCTACCTCCGAGCGCAGAGACCGCATCGCGAAGACCGCCGCCAAGGCATTCGAGTCCATTTTCACCGATCGACGTCTGTCAGCGCCAACTCCGCTCGTTGACTGAGGCTGGCAACATCCAGAACAGTGGGACTGTGTCGGGTGCGTTGGTGAGAAAAACGACGAAAGTTATTGTCATTGGCGTCAAAGGGATTTCGATGTCGCAGGGTTCGGGGCGGGGGTATCACTGATGGTTCGTGTTGCGTTGATCACCGGAGCCAGTAGGGGAATCGGTGCGGCGACGGCCCGAGTCCTGGCGACGCAGGGATTTCGGGTGGTCGTCAACTACCGGTCCAGCGCCGAGCAAGCAGACGAGGTGGTCCGCGCCGTGACCGCGGCGGGCGGTGAGGCGCTGGCGATTCGGGCCGACGTCACCGACGCCGACGACGTGGCCGCGATGGTGGGCGAAACCCAAGAGCGCTGGGGCGGGGTCGACGTGCTCGTGCACAACGCATTGATCCCGTTCCAGGTGGCCTCGTTCGCCGATCTGACCTGGGAGCAGCTCGGCGGCAAATTGGACCGAGAACTACGCGCCGCCTTCCTGATCACCAAAGCCGTTGTACCATGGATGATTTCCCGGAACTACGGTCGGCTGGTGTACCTCAGCACGGGGTTGTCCCGCCGTCCCCGCGAAGGCATGATCACGCTGGGCACCGCCAAGGCGGCCCTGGACCAGTTCGTGCGCTACGTCGCACTGGAGCTGGCGCCGCACGGCATCACCGCGAACCTCGTCGCACCGGCCACCGTCGATGAAACAACCGTCACCGGGCAGTTGACGACCGACCAGGTGCGGCATCTCCCCACCAACCCCATGGGACGCCTGGTGCGGCCCGACGAGGTGGCCCACACGGTGGCCTTCTTGGCAAGTGAGGATGCCGGTTTCACCACCGGCCACTACCTTCCGGTGAACGGCGGCTTGTCCATGGACTGACAGTGCTTTCGCCGCCTCGAAAGTCGCTTTGGAGAAGGAGTTCGGCTGTGCACACCATCGACCTGACCTACGTCGGACATGGGTATCACGAGGAACTGGTTGCCTATGTCGCCGACCAGGAGGGCTACTACGAAGACGAAGGCGTTCACGTCGCAATCCGCGACGGAGTCGGCTGGGAAACGGAGCGGGTGCGCCGCGGCGCGACGATCGGCCTGGGCCGGGCCCTGCTGTCGCGACTGACCGATGGCATCGACTGGAAAGTGCTCAGCGTCAATACCCATCGTCCGCTGTTCTGGTTTCTCGGCAACGCCGACGTGAAATCGATGGCGGATCTTCACGGGCGTCGCCTGGCCGTTCACGGCGCCCACACCGCCCCCGGCTGCTTCGCCCGAATCGTGTTGCGCAAGCACGGCTTAGACCCCGACCGTGATCTGGAATGTCTGGCGCGACGTCCGGGCGACTACCAGATGGACCTGCGACGCCTTCGGGACGGTTCCATCGATGCCGCCTACGTGGGCAGCACCCTCTCACCTGAACAGGTCGCCCTAGAAGAAGGGTTCCACCTGCTGGCCTGGGTTGGCGACCACTTCCAAATCCCCACCGTCGGAGTTGCCGTGGATCCTGTCCACATACCCGTGGACAGCCCCGCACTGCAGGCACTGGTGCGGGCCAACCGGCGGGCGCTGCACGCCATCGCCGAACACCCTGACCTGGCTGTCAGCTACCTCGCCGCGTTCCTCAACCGACTGACGCGAGACGAAGCGCAACAACACTACGAGCGCTACATCGCCCCGTACTTCACCGTCGACGGCCAGGTCGACCCCGACATTGCACGGCAGGCGATCGACGCGGTCGCAACCGAACTCGGTGTCGTCCCGGTAGCTGCCGAGGAGATCTATGAGGCAATTGACTGAAGTCGTCATCGCAGGGGCCGGCCCGAACGGGCTGATGCTGGCCTATCCGAGGTTGTTGCTGATAAACAGCAATAACTCGGCCGTGTAGCCCCACAGCAGCGCGTCGTGGTCGAGGCGAGTGCTGGGGCCGTGCCATCCCGCGGTGGTGTAACTGTGCCAGCGGTCGGGCTGCGCGAGTTCACGCAAGGGCACGGTGAAGACCCGCTGGGTCTCCGCGGGGTCGGTCGGTGCGAGGGGGACGGGTTGCTGCCAGTATCCGACGACCCCGGTGACGTCGAATCCGGAGGCGCTGATGAACAGGCGTGGAAGGAGCAGCAGGGGAGCGACTCCGGCGGGGTCCACACCCGTTTCCTCGGCTGCCTCGCGTAGCGCGGTATCGACCGGGCTCGTGTCGCTCGGTTCCCAGCTGCCGCCGGGGAAGGAGACCTCGCCGGGATGGTGACGCAATCCGGATGCGCGCTGGGTGAGTACCACGTCGACCCGGTCTGGCCCCTGTCCGCCAAGCAAAATCAAGACGGCCGCCTGACGGTACGCGATCTCGCGGGCCGGGGCATCGTTGGTACTGAGTTGGCCGGGCTGCGCGTGGCGCAACGCAGAAACCAACGGCCGCAACCACTCTGGTGTGTCGTCGGCGCACACCATGTGCGGACCGCGTTCGATCCAGTCGCACAGCAGGCGGCGACGCTGGGCGCCGGTAGCTGACTCCATCGTCACCGCCTGACTTCGCTGCGAACTCTCAACTACCCGCGGGCACCTCGGCAAATCCCGGTTCGCCCGCGTCGACCACGGAATTGAATCGGTAGCGAGTTTGCAGGCGCTCATTGATCTCGCGTATCGCGGTCTCGGGAAGCGCAGTGACATCGAAGTTCTCGGCTATGCGCGCCGGCGTAACGGATGCCGTCAGAACCGCGCTACCGCGCTGGATGCCCCAGGCCAGCAGCACCTGCGCGGGCGTCTTTCCATATTGCTGGGCGATCGAGACGATAAGCGGGTCGTCCATCAGCCGCGGTTCCAGCGCGTGCCCCAGCGAAGCGAACGCCAGCAGGATGATCCCGTGTGACTTGCACAGCTCGTGCAAGTCCCATTGCGGGTGATAGGGGTGCGACTCGACCTCTACGACCGCCGGCAGGATGCGGGCGGTATCGACGATCTCCCGGGCGCCTTCCGCGTCGATGTCGGACAGGCCTATCGCTCGCGTAAGTCCTTCATCGACAAGGCCTTCCATCGCGGCCCAGGTTTCGGCCAGCGTGACTCCCTTGTCGTAGATCACCGCGCCGTGCGCGTCGCGGGGATCTTGGTCGTCACCGGGCTGGAACGCGAACGGCGTGTGCACCAGATACAGATCGACCGCGTCCAACCCGAGCCTGTTCAGGCTCGCGTGGATGGCGGACTTTACCCGTTCGGGCCGATGGTTGTTGTTCCACAGTTTCGTGGTCACGAACAGGTCCTCACGGCGAACCGTTCCGGCAGCGAACAACTCCTTGAGCGCCGCGCCGACCTCTGCTTCGTTGCGGTACCGCTCGGCGGCGTCGAGGTGACGGAACCCCACCTCGACCGCGGTCTTGACGGCGTTTCGAGTCTTGGTGTTGTCGGAAAGCGACGTCCCGAACCCGAGCGCCGGAATGTGACCACTGCCATCGTTCAGGGCGAACCTACGCTGGAACAGTTCCTCGTTCGATGCCATGATGTTCGGCCTCCTTACTTCGTTGAATTGTTGCTAGTGAGCTGCTTGATGAGCGACACGGCCTGGGCTGTAGTCCAGACCGCACTGGCCAGGAATCGGAAGTTCACCAACGCGGCCAGGTAGCCGTCGCCTTCCGGAAGGCGCGGGCCTGCCGTGGCGTCCTTGACGACCGCGACTTCGAAGCCCTGCTCGACGAGCTCGCGCAGGTGCCCCTCGACGCACAGGTTGGCGGCCATTCCCGCCATGATGACCTGGTTCACCCCGCGCTTGCGCAGCTGAAGCACCAGGTCGTTGGACTCGGGGCCGACGATCTTGTGCGGAGAGGCGATCACGGTCTGGCCGTCGTGGATGTACTCCTGGTACTCGGGCAGGAAGTCGGCGCCGGAGCCGGCGAAACCGTCCGTCGTATACGCGCCCTGCCGCCCGAACATACCCACCGCACCCATGAACTGCTCGAGTGGATCACCGAACCGCCACTGCTTGTCGGTTGGGTAGAAGTAGTGCGGCGACACCGCGACGGTGATGCCAGCCAGCTTTGCGGCGTGGAACAGCTCGCCGATGTGAGCGACCGTGTCGTTGTCGCGGATGCTGTCACCGAACACCGGCCACGAAACGCCTTGCGGGCTAAGGAAATCGATCTGCGGATCGGTCACGACGAGCGCGGCGTGCTCGAGATCGAGCGTGAACCCGGACGCCGGCAGCGCGGGTTCCGAGGGTTCGGCGTAGATGCTGAGGTCTGTCATTAGGCGGTCCTCTCGGGTCTTCCATGACCATAGATGACCAGTCGTCTATTTACAAGAGCTGAAGGCACGACCTTCCTGTTCGTGACAAATCAGCCGAGTAGCGCTGGGACGGTGACCGCTTCGAAGCGGTCATATGGAGTGCGACTGCGGGTGACCTTCCCGCGCAGCGCCGCGCCCTCCCACGACTCGATCAGCAGGGCAGCGAGCTCCCCGGCGTCGAGGTCTGTCCGAACGTCCCCGCCGTCATACTGGCCGGAGCGCACGCACGCCGTGATCGCCTCGTTCCAGCCGTCGAGAATGCGAACGAGTTCGGCGCGTACCGGTTCACTCGAACCGCCAAGCTCGAGCGACAGGTTTCCGATCAGGCAGCCGAGCAGGAAATCGCCGGCCTCGTGTTCGTCGGCGAGCGCGTGGAAGAAGCGGGTGATTCGCTCCTGGGCCGGGCCGTCCCCGTCAAGGATGGGCAGCAGCCGCTTCTCGATATCGGACCAGTAGTGGTCGGCGATCGCCGCAGCGAAACCCTCCTTACTGGGGAAGTACGCGTAGAACGACCCCTTCGGCACGCCGGCGGCGTCGGTGATGTCTTTGACACCGCTGGCGGCGAAACCGCGGGCATGCACGAGGTCGAGTCCCCGCGCAAGCAGGCGGTTGCGCACTTCGGGGTTCGACGGGCGCGGCATGCCATAGATAGTAGCCGACCGGTCGCTTATTCTTGTTGCATGGACACGCAGGAATTGACTCGCGAGCTTGCCCACCGCGACGCTCGGCGGCTGCTGTCCGGCTCCCTGGCCCGGCTCGCTTACAACGGACCCGACGGCTGTCCGCGGGTCATCCCGATCGGCTTGTACTGGACCGGCGAACGCATCGTCGTCTGCACCCGACTTCCCCAAAGGTCGCGGCGCTTTCGGCCCGCCCGGAAGTCGCCTTGACGATCGACACAGACGGCGCCAAGGCGCTTCTGGTGCGTGGCCTCGCCCCGATGGAAACCGTCGACGGCATCCCTGACGAGTACCGCGCGGCGGCGGCGAAGTCGTTCGAGCAATCCCAACTCGCCGAGTTCGAAAGCAACGTGCGCGCACTCTACAAGCAGATGGTGCGTATCTCGATCGAGCCGAAGTGGGCGCGGTGCTACGACTTTGGCGCCGGCCGGTTACCCGCGTTCCTCGCGAAGCTCGTCGAAGGTGCAATATGAGTCAGTGGCTGAGTCCTCGAAACCAGCACGGCGTCGTACACCACTCAATCGCTCCCAGATCGCGGGTTTCTGGGGTGCCTGGACCGGCTGGACGCTGGACGGGATGGACTCGTTCATCTACGCGCTGGTGCTTACCCCGGCACTGAAAGAGTTGCTTCCGCGGTCGGGTATTGCTGCGACAACTGCCAATGTCGGGCTCGCGGGATCGATCATGTTCGCCTTGTTCCTGGTGGGTTGGGGGCTGTCTTTCATCTGGGGGCCGATTGCCGATCGCTTCGGGCGCACCAAGATTCTGGCCGCGACGATCTTCACTTTCGCAATCTTCACCGGCCTTTCGGCCGCGGCGCAAAATGTCTGGGAGCTTGCGATCTTCCGGTTTATCGCGGGTATCGGAATCGGCGGTGAGTGGGCGCTCGCGGGCACCTACGTGGCCGAGGCATGGCCAGAGGACCGGCGCAAGATGGGGGCGGGTTACTTGCAGACCGGCTACTACGCCGGCTTTTTCCTGGCGGCGGCGTTGAATTACACAGTCGGCGTGCATTTTGGCTGGCGCGCAATGTTTTTGACGGGCGCGGTGCCGGTCGTGGTCGCGATCCTGATCTTGACGCGCGTGCACGAGACGGAAAAGTTTCAGGCGGCCGAGGCGGACGCTGCGGCCGTGCGCCGAAATCCGTTGCGCGAAATCCTCGGACCGCGCTACCGGCGTCGCACCTGGGTGGCGGCCGCACTGGTGACGATCGCAATCGTCGGTTTATGGGCGGGCGCGGTATACGAACCGTCGGCGGTCATTCAGCTGGCGCAGAAGGCTGGGTTCGACAAGGACGGCGTGACGAGAACGGCGTCCCTCGCCACCGGCCTGTTGTCGATCGGCACCATACTGGGTTGCCTAGCGTTGCCGCCGATCGCCGAACGCATCGGCCGCCGAAAAACGCTGGCGATCTACTTTGCCGGAATGGCGATTTCGATTGTCGGCAGCTTCGGCTGGGCGTTCTACCTTCCGCACGGGCTCGCGCCGTTCATCGCGTGGTTGTTTGTGCTGGGCTTCTTCGGCGGCAACTTTGCGCTCTTCAGCCTTTGGTTGCCCGAACAGTTCGAAACCCGCGTGCGCGCGACCGCGTTCGCCTTCTGTACGTCATTCGGCCGATTCGTCGGCGCCGGGGTGAATTTCCTGCTCGGTGCGGCGGTGCTGCAGATGAAGACGCTGGGCCTGCCTCTCGCGCTGACCGCGATCGCTTTCGTGGTCGGGCTTTTCATCATTCCGCTGGCGCCCGAGACGCGCGGCGAGGTGCTGCCCGACTAGCGGTAAGCCGTGTTAGCGGGACGGGTATGCACGCGCAGCGGCCACCAGAACCAGCGTCCCAGCAGCGCGGCGATGGACGGTGTCATGAATGCGCGCACAACCAACGTGTCGAACAGCAGCCCCAGACCGATCGTCGTGCCCACCTGACCGATCGTGCGCAGATCGCTGACCACCATGGAGGCCATGGTGAACGCGAACACCAGGCCGGCATTCGTCACGACCTTGCCGGTACCGGCCATAGCGCGAATGATGCCGGTATTAATGCCGGCGCCCAATTCTTCTTTCATCCGGGATACCAGCAGCAAGTTGTAGTCAGACCCCACCGCCAAAAGGACGATCACCGACATAGCGAGGACCGCCCAATGTATTTGTGTGCCGAGAAGGTACTGCCAGACGAGCACCGATAACCCAAAGGACGCGGCCAGGGAAAACGCAACCGTACCCACAATGACCAGGGCGGCAACGATACTTCGCGTGAGGATCAGCATGACGATGAAAATAAGGCAGAGTGCAGCGACTCCCGCGATTATGAGATCGTATCTGGAGCCGTCCACCACGTCTTTCACTATTGCTGCGCTACCGGTGAGATAAATCCTGGCGTTTTCTAGCGGAGTACCTTTGAGTGATTCTTCGGCCGCAGTCTTTATCGCGTCAACCTGCGAAACGCCTTCTCGGGATGCGGGATCGCCTCTTTGCGAAATGAACATACGAGCCGCCTTCCCGTCCGGCGACAAGAATATGCCCATGATTCGTTTGAAGTCGGGGTTCTCGAAAGCCTCTGGTGGGAGATAGAACGAATCGTCGTTTTTTGATGCATCGAATGCCTTACCCATGGCAAGCGGGTCATCGCCGACATCGTCCATTTGGTCCAAAGTCCCAGCCATCGTGCTATGCATCGCCAGCAACTGCGTCCGCATGTCCTGCATGATCGCAATCATCGGCGGAAGCTGCGCGAGCATCTGCGGCATGAGCACATCTAAATGGTCGAGGTCCGCTACCAAATTGTGTAACTTGCCGCTAATCTCGTCGACACCGTCGATCGAATCGAATATAGATCTTAGTGACCAACAGACGGGAATGTCGTAACAGTGCTTTTCCCAGTAGAAGTAGCTGCGTATCGGCCGCCAAAAATCCTCGAAATCCGCAACATGATCTCTCAACTCATCGATAATTGCCGACATGTCATGTGTGTCGCTGATAGCGCGATGATTCGCTTCGACTATCTGCTGCATCAGGCCATACATCCGCTGCATGTTATCGATCGTTTTCCCGATCTCGTCGGCCTGCTTCAGCAGGTCGTTTATGCGGTCTCTCTGAAACTGCAGAATTTGTACTTGAGCAGTGTTTTGCGCACTGAGCAGATACGGTATGGTCGTATGTTTTATCGGGGCACCACCGGGCCTGGTTACGGCCTGCACTCTGGAAATTCCGGGGACAGCCAGGACGCCCTTGGCGAGCTTGTTCAATATTAGAAAATCTGCCGGATTGCGCATATCGTGATCAGCCTCGATGAGCAGGATTCCCGGCATCATCATTCGTGATCGAGGAAAATGCCGACCCGCTGCCGCATAGCCCAGACTGGCTGCAATGGTTTTGGGGGCATACCTCTGTTCGTCGTAGCTTGCTTTGTAGCCTGGCAGCGTCAGCAGTCCGATCAGCGAGATCGCCACTGAAGCGATGAGAATGGGCACGGGCCACCGAACAATCGCCGTCCCTATTCTCCGCCAGCGCCGGTTGCTGATCTTCCGTCTGGGGTCGAAAATGCCAAAGCGGCTAGCTGCGGCAATAACCGCAGGCACCAGCGTGAGTGCCACCGCGACCGCGACAACTATGCCCACCGAGCAAGGCACACCCAGAGGTTGGAAATAGGGCAGGCGGGTAAAGCTCAAGCAGAAAATCCCTCCGGCGATCGTCAAACCGGATGCCAGCACAACGTTGGCGACTCCGCGATAAGCGGTGTAATAGGCTGTTTCCCGATCCTGGCCGCTCCGACGTGCCTCTTGATAGCGTCCGATGAAGAATATCCCGTAGTCCGTTCCAGCAGCGATCCCGATGGATACCAGCAGATTAACGACATAGGTAGTAAGACCGACAAGTCGGTGATCGCCTAGGAACGCGACAATCCCGCGGGCTGCCAGCAATTCTATTCCGACCGTCAGCAACAAAAGGACGACGGTGATGCCCGAGCGGTAGACCGAGCAGCAACATGGCGAAGATCACTGCGACGCTTACCGCCGTGATTGTGATGATCGTCTTGTTGCCACTGTTCTGCATATCCGCCATGAACGCCGCGGTACCGGTGACATAGGCCGTGATTCCCGCGGGCGGTGGCGTCCGCTCCACAATGCGCCGGACTGCTTCAGTAGATTCGTTCCCCAAAGTCTGGCCGGGGTTACCGGCGAGGTTCACTTGAACATACGCGGCCTTACCGTCGGCGCTCTGCACGGAAGCAGCCATGAACGGATCGCCCCAGAAATTCTGGATGTGCCGCACGTGCTTCGGATCGTCTTCCAACTGACGAATCACACGGTCGTAGTACCTGTGGGCCTCTTCGCCGAGCGGCTGTTGACCCTCCAAGACGATCATGACCACGCTGAAGGAATCAGATTCCTTGAAATCCACGTTCATGCGCTCCATCGCCCTGAACGCCGGCGCATCTGTGGGAATCAGGGAAACTGAATGCTGTTTTTCGACCTTTTCGAGTGACGGCACGCCGACAGTCGCGATGACGCCGACCGCCAACCACGCGAGGATGATGGGCACCGAAAGTCGACGGATCGTCCGCGCGACGAATGGTAGCGTGCTGCGTTGGTTGCCCGCGCGCCCTTCGCTCCCACGATGTGGCGCCGCTACTGTCGCCATCGCGGGGTCGACCACCGCATCCAACCCTTCACCCGTTGCCCGCCAGGCGCCATGCCGGCCGCAGACTAGTCCCAGGTCTTGCCGAGTAAATCACGGCGACCTCGGCGTCCATAGCGACGTTTCGCCACTCGATACGGGAGCGTATTGCATACCGCGTGCGCGAAAAGCGGCGCTGACCGTCAATTGAGGCCTTGTCGAACCCGCGCCGATCCTGTTGGCTTCCAGTACGGTTTGGAACGACGCATCTCAGTTGCAGGGGCGGGCATGCTCGGGCGTGACCATTAATCCGTTTCGACGGCGATTCTGGAGTACATCGAACAGATGACATGTAACCAATGTGGGCTGGGTCAGTCGGATGGAACTTGATGGCCGCGCCTTTCCCCTGACCCGTGGACAGCTCGAGATCTGGCTTGCGCACGAAATGGGTCACACCGGCACGGAATGGCACGTCGGCCTCTTCGCCAAGATCGAAGGCACGCTCGACCTTGATGCCGCCGAGCGGGCGATGCGCCGCGTGGTGCAGGAGGCCGAAGCAGCCAGGGTTGCCATCTTCGAAACGGATGGGCAGGTCTTCCAGCGGGTGATGGAGTATCCGGACGCGGAGCTGGCCGTCCATGACCTGCGTGACTCACGCCACCCGGTCCAGGAAGCCCGCACGCTGGCGTCGTCGCTCCAGCACACGCCGATGCCGTTCACCGGCCCGCTATTCAAATTTGCACTATTTCGTACATGGGACGATGAATTCTATTTTTTCGCATGCGGCCATCACATAGTCATAGACGGCTTGGGTATTGCCCTTAGTCGGCAGTCGGCTTTGCGACCGTCTACTCCGCGATCATTTCTAGTACGCCCATTCCTCCTGCATTCTTCAGCCCGTTGCAGGATTTGATTCGCTGCGAAGCAGAATACGAAGCGTCCGACGAATACCTGGAAGATCAGGCGTATTGGGAAAAGAACCTCCCCTCGGAAATCGGACGGCAGTCTTCGTTGCCCGACGCCGCTGCGGGCGACAGTGATCCGTATTCGCCGTCAGCACCGGTTCGGTTAGACCCTGCGATCCTTCGCCGAATTCACGAGCTAGCCGAAGTGTGGAAGATGCCCCAGTCATCGGTGATCATGGCGGCGTGCGCACTTTTGGTGGGCGCTTGGTGCGCCGAAGGATCGGAGGCGGTCCTTGACTTCCCGGTCAGCAGGCGAGTGCGCCCGGAGTCGAAGCGGCTTCCCGCGATGGTTGCCGGGGTGGTGCCGCTGGTGTTGACGATTGCGCCGGGATCTTCGATTGCCAGTTTTTGTCAGTATGTTGATGGACGGATCCGAGAAGCACTGCAACACCAGAGGTTTCCGGTACATCTTCTAGAGCGCAAAGCCCGCCTGCACGGCCCAGTCGGGGGCCCTGGGCAGCCCGCTGAGCGGGTAAGCGTCAATTTCCAGCCGGCTAAGATCACTCTCGAACTCGGTGGTCTCGAGGGGTCGGCTTCGCATGTCAACCATGGTGTCGTGGCCGGTTTCGGGCTGATCTTCACGGGCGCCGGTGACCAGCTCTTACTCAGCACGGCGGGCGTCGCGCAGCCATTTTCGAATTTCGACGTTCCTGATTTAGCGAGACGGCTGGAGCGGGTATTGGCGGCGATGACCGCCGACCCGGGGCGGCGGCTGGCATCGGTGGATTTGCTGGACGGGGCCGAGCATAAGCGGCTGGAGGGGTGGGGTAACCGGGCGGCGCTGGCCCGGTCGACCACTGGGCGGTCGATTCCGGCGTTGTGGGCGGATCAAGTCGCCCGTGCGCCGACGGCGGTGGCGCTGACGTTCGAGGACCGGTCGATGACGTACCGGGAGGTGGACGAAGCCGCCAACCGATTGGCGCACCTGCTTGCTGCTTCCGGCGTGGGCCCGGGTGAACGGGTGGCGCTGCTGTTCTCCCGGTCGGCACAGGCCATCGTGGCGATTTTGGCGGTGTTGAAGACCGGGGCTGCGTACGTGCCGATCGATCCGGCGTTGCCCGCGGCTCGGATCGGTCTCGTCGTTGCCGATGCCGCGCCGGTGGCGGCCGTGACCAACGGCGGATTGGCTGACCGCCTCGCCGGACACGAGCTGCCGGTCATCGATGTCAGTGATATCGCGGACTCCGCTGCAGCCGGCCAGACCAGCACAGCACTGCCGGCGCCGGACGCGGACGACATCGCCTACGTGATTTACACCTCGGGCACCACCGGTGTCCCCAAGGGGGTGGCGATCACCCATCGCAACGTCACCGAGTTATTGGCGTCGTTGGATGGCGAGGTTGACCGGGCGGGTGTGTGGACGCAGTGGCATTCATTGGCATTCGACGTCTCGGTGTGGGAGATCTGGGGTGCGTTGTTGCGCGGCGGGCGACTGGTGGTGGTACCCGAGTCGGTGAGCCGCTCACCGAACGACTTGCATGCGCTACTCGTCGCTGAACAGGTCAGCGTGTTGAGCCAGACGCCGTCGGCGTTCTATGCGCTACAAACCACGCCTGAGTTCGGCTGGCAGCTCAAGCTCCAGGCCGTGGTGTTCGCGGGCGAGGCACTGGAACCGCGGCGCCTGCGGGCATGGCTGGACGGCGATCCGGGATCACCGCGCCTGATCAACATGTATGGCACCACCGAGACGACGGTGCATGCATCGTTTCGGGAGATCGTCCCTGTCGATGCCATCAGCACTGCCAGCCCGATCGGCGTGCCGTTGGCCCATCTCGGCTTTTTCGTGCTTGATGGCTCGTTACGGCCGGTTCCGGCGGGGGTGGTGGGGGAGCTGTATGTGGCCGGGGCCGGGGTTGGGTGCGGTTATCTGGGCCGAGCGGGGTTGACGGCGTTGCGGTTTGTGGCCTGTCCGTTCGGCGGGGCCACCGGCACGGGAACACGGATGTATCGCACCGGGGACCTGGTGTGTTGGGGCGCTGATGGGCAGTTGCGGTATCTGGGGCGCGCCGACGAGCAGGTCAAGATCCGCGGCTATCGCATCGAGCCGGCTGAGGTGCGTGCGGTGTTGGCCGGGCTGGATGGGGTTGATCAAGCAGCGGTGATCGTCCGCGAGGACCGCGCCGGTGAAAAGCGGCTGGTCGCCTATGTGACCGGGACGGTGGACCCGGCGGAGATCCGCGGGGCGCTGGCCCAGCGTTTGCCGGCCTACATGGTGCCGGCTGCGGTGGTGGTGCTGCCCGCGTTGCCGCTGACGGTCAACGGCAAACTCGACCAGCGGGCGTTGCCTGCGCCGGAGTATCAGGGCGGTGATCGCTACCGGCCACCGGCCACCCTGACCGAGGAGATCTTGGCCGGCATCTACGCCCAGGTACTGGGGCTGGAGCGGGTCGGGGTGGATGACTCGTTCTTCGATCTGGGTGGGGATTCACTCCTGGCGTTGCGCTTGGTCGCCGCGATCAACGCCGGCCTGGATGCCGGCCTCGAGGTGCGCACCGTGTTCGAGGCGCCGACCGTCAGCGGCGTGAGCCAGCGGTTGGGCAGACCCGCCGACTCGGGCAGCTTCGCGTCCGTGCACGGACCCGACACCACCTCCGTGCACGCCACCGACCTCACGTTGGACAAGTTCATCGACGCCACGACGCTGGCCGCCGCACCTGCGTTGCCGGGCTCGAGCACCGAGGTGCGGACGGTCCTCCTGACCGGGGCGACCGGCTTCCTGGGGCGTTACCTGGCATTGGAATGGCTGCAGCGGATGGCCCTGGTCGGCGGCAAGCTGATCTGTCTGGTGCGAGCCAAGTCCGCCGAGGATGGCCGGCAGCGTCTCGAGAAGACCTTCGGTGGCGCCCCTGGCGGTGACCCAAAACTGCTGCGGCACTTCACGGAACTGGCTGCCGATCATCTGGACGTCGTCGCTGGCGACAAGAGTGATGCCAACCTCGGATTGGACCAGCAGACCTGGCAGCGGCTGGCCGACTCGGTCGATCTGATCGTCGATCCCGCAGCCGTGGTCAACGGCGTCCTGCCCTACAGCGCGCTGTTCGGGCCCAACGTCGCAGGCACCGCCGAGCTGATTCGCCTCGCGCTCACCACGAAGCTCAAGCCCTACGCGTACGTGTCGACGGCCAACGTCGGCGACCAGATCGACCGGTCGGACTTCACCGAGGATGCCGACATCCGGCTGATCAGCCCTACCCGCGTCAACGACGACAGCTATGTGATCGGCTACGGCAACAGCAAGTGGGCCGGCGAGGTGCTGCTGCGCGAGGCCTACGACCTGTGTCGGCTGCCGGTCGCGGTGTTTCGCTGCGACATGATCTCTGGCCGACACCAGCTACACGGGTCAGCTCAACGTGTCGGACATGTTCACCCGGGGGATGCTGAGCCTGGTGGCCACCGGTATCGCGCCCAAGTCGTTCTACCAACTCGACGCGGAGGGCAATCGGCAACGCTCGCATTTCGACGCTCTGCCAGTGGAATTCGTCGCCGAGGCGATCGCCACGCTGGGCGCACGGGCGGTCAGTTCCCCAGCGGGGTTCCAGACCTATCACGTGATGAACCCGCACGATGACGGGATCGGCGGCGACGAGTACGTCGACTGGCTGATCGAAGCGGGCTACCCGATCTTGCGCATCGGGGACTTCAGCGAGTGGCTGCAGCGGTTTGAAAGCGGCCTGCGAGCCCTGCCGGATCGACAGCGCCTGCACTCGGTGCTGCCGATGTTTCTACTGCCCAATTCCAAGGATCTACCGCCCCCCGAGCCGATCCGCGGAGCCCTAGCGCCGACCGACCGATTCCGAGCTGCGGTGCGGGAAGCGAAAATCGGTGTCGACAAGAACAGTCCGGACATCCCGCACATCTCGCCGCAGATCATCGTCAAGTACGTCACCGACCTGCAGCGGCTTGGGCTGCTGTAGTGCAGGTGATTTCTGGACCAAATAGGTGCTCTTGAAACTCGATATCGCATGCGATATCGGCTTTGAAAAGCATCGCATGATCCGCGTGCATCGGCACCGGGCCACAACTATTGTGTCGCCATGAGGTGGAGGGGAGCGGAGCGCTGACGCGACGGCCGACTCGTGAGCGCCCGTCCGGTTGCGCTGTTCGTGCTGGGAATGGCCCGGTCGGGAACGTCGGCGCTCACGCGGGTTCTGTCGCTGTGCGGGGCTACGCTGCCGGGCGCGATGATAGGCAGCTTTGCCGGCAATCCGCGTGGCTATTGGGAGCCGCGCGAAGTCTTCCACATTGACGACCTATTCCTGCGCAGCCACGGCAGCGCGGGGTACGACCCGTCGCTGCGGCTGCAGGAGGAAGGGGCAATCGGCGCCGAAGAGCGGGCCGCCTGGGTCGCGAAGATCAGCGCGTACCTCACCACTCTGCCCGCCGCGCCAGTTGTCCTGATCAAGCACCCGCCACTGGTAGCACTGTCCGAAATATGGTTCGAGGCAGCACATTTGGCCGGACTCGACATCGCGGCGGTGATTGCGGTGCGCCACCCGCAGGAGGTCATCGCGTCCTCCGCGTCGCTCGGCAGGCTGCAAACCGGGTCCTCCCAGGAACTGCCGGGTGCCCTATGGCTGAAGTACAACCTGCTGTCCGAGCGAAACACGCGCGGCATGCCCCGCGTTTTCGTGGAGTACTCCAACCTGCTGGACAACTGGCGCCTGGAGGTTAAGCGGATTTCCGCGTCGCTGGCCATCGATCTCAGCACCCGCGATGAGGTCGAGATCGAGAAGTTTCTCCAACAGGATCAGCGGCACCAGCAACATACCGGCCCGGTGACGGAGCTGTTCGGCACTGACTGGTTTTCCGCTGCCTACCACGCACTGCGCGCGGCCGCGCGAGACGAACCCTGGGATGAAGCTGTGCTGGATCGCGTTTTCGAGGCATATCGGGCCAGCGAACACAGTTTTCGGATCGCGTTCGAGGAGTTCCACCGCCTCAACAAATCGAACCGGGCCATCCGGCCTGCCATGCTGAAGCTGGGACTGGAGGTCCTGGCGATCGCTCACCGGCGCAAGGGAACCTGGGCCTAGTTCGAATGTGGCGACCCGCTTCACCGCGAGCGCGCGCAAATGTACATGACACGCCGTAGAGCGGTGTCATTTTGCGGACGTTCGCGGCACTCGGGTTCGCCCGGCTAGCTTCCTCCTTCGCCGAGCGCACCGCCGGATTCCGCTGTGACCGACTGTGAGATCTGGCCGGCCAGGTACTCGCCGAGGGCACCGATCGTCGGATAGTCGAATACCGCGGTCGCGGTGATCGTAAGCACGCCACCGAATTGACCGAGCAATCGGTTGCGGAGTTCGACGGCCATCAGTGAATCCATGCCGAGCTCGAGGAAACGGCTGGCGGCCGCCGGTGGTTGCGCAAGCCCGAGGAATTGTTGCAGTTCAGTCTGCAGATGCTCGGTGAGGAAACTGGCCAGCTGCGCCTCGGGTATCTCTTGCAGCTTCTGAAGCAGCGCAGTGTCGGTGGGCGTCGCCGTGGCGGCACTGGGCAACACATATTCGAGGATGGGTGGGCGCATGGCCCCCAGCAGCTTCGCGGCACGCTGCCAGTTCGCCTTGACCGCCACCACCTGCCCGATTCCGTGCGCGACCACTTCGGCCAGCGCACTCAACGCCGCGCTAGGTACCAACGGAATCAGGCCTCGTGCACCGAGATTGGAGCGAGCGGCGTCTGAGCTCGCCATGCCGCCCTGCCCCCACGGACCCCAGTTGATGCTTGTCGCGGGCAGACCTTGCGCCTTACGGTAGGCGACGAGCCCATCGAGCATGGCGTTGGCGGCAGCGTAGTTGGCCTGACCGGCCGCCCCGAGCACGCTTGTGCCCGACGAGTACACGATGAAGAACTCAAGATCATCTGTCTTGGTCAGACGATGTAAGTGCCAGGCGCCTAAAGCCTTTGGTTGCATAGTCGTCCGGAACCGGTCCACACTCTGCTGCGGTAGCAGTGCATCGTCGATCACCCCCGCCAGGTGTGCGACACCTGCCAGCGGCGGCAGTTCCGCCCGAATCCTCTGCAGCAGGTCGACGACCTGCGCCTCGTCACCGACATCGGCGACCCAGGTGTGGATCCGGCACCGATAGCGCTCGGTGATGTTGGCGATCGTCTGCAGCGCATCCGCATCGGGCATCCGGCGGCTGGTCAAAACGATGTCACCGCAGCCAAGCTGGGCTAGATAGGCCGCGGCGTGCAGGCCGAGCGCGCCCAGGCCGCCGGTGACCAGATAGCTCCTATCGTCATGCGCCTGAAGCGGTTTCGGCATTTGCAGCACGATCTTCCCGATATGCCGCGCCTGCTGCATGCGCCGAAACGCGGCCTTTGCCTCCGATAGCGGGTAGATCTCGACAGGCAGCGGCGAAATCTGCCCGCTGGCCATCCCCTCGGACAGATCGCATAGCAGGCCTTTGATGCGCCCTGGGTTCTGCACCATCTGTACATCGAGCGCAACGATCTCGTATTGAATGTCCGGGCGCGCCTCGGCCATCTGCTCCGGAGTCCAGATGTCCCGCTTGGCGATCTCGACGAATCGCCCGCCCGGCGCGGTCGCCCGGACCGTCGCTGCGATGAAGCCCTCGCTGGTCAGGCTGTTCAGCACCACATCGACCCCGGTGCCGTCGGTGTCCGCGAGGATTTGATCCGCGAAATCCGTACTGCGCGAATCGTAAACGTGTTCAACGCCCATCTTGTACAACGTCGCCCGCTTGTAGGTGCTGGCGGTGGCGAAGACAACCGCTCCGCGCTGCTGTGCCAATTGCACCGCGGCCAGACCGACGCCGCCGCTGGCGGCGTGTACCAGCACCCGATCACCGGGTCGCACTTTCGCCCAGTCGAACGCAAGCAGCGTTGTCGACACCGCGGTGGGTAGGCTCACCGCCGCCGCTGGGCCGATACCGTCCGGCACCGGCGCCAGCATCTGAACCGGCACGTTCACCCGGCTCGACATCGATCCCGGCATCATGCCGAAAACCCGTTGTCCGACTTCGAATTCAGTGACATCTGGGCCCAGTTCCGTCACGATGCCACAGAAGTCACCGCCGACCGGCCCCGGATCACCCGGGTAGAGGTCGAGTACGTTGAGCACATCCCGGAAGTTGAGACCGGCGGTCTCAACGCGAACCTGCACATAGCCCTCAATCGGTAATGGGACTTCCGCCGCGGTAAGGCACAGGTTGTCGATGGCGCCCCGTTGGGTGGGTGCCAAGACGTGGTCGGTTGCGCGCGGTACGGCAAGATGGCCGCCGCGCGCCCAGGGCAGCAGCCGCGGTACCAAGAACTTTCCCTGGCGCAGTGCGAGTTCGGGTTCGTCGATGGATGTGCCCAGTAGGCTGACGAGCGACTGCGCGGCGTCGTCGGCTCCATCCAGATCGACCAGCCTGCAGCGCAGGATCGGCTGCTCGGCGATGATGCTGCGTCCCAGTCCCCACAGTGCCGCCTGCACGGGGTCGACCGGCTCGCTGGACTCGACCGCCACGGCACGTTCGGTGATGATCCACAGTCCACCGGTCAGTTTCAGTGCTTCGCTTGCGAGCAGTGTGTGCACAACACTGAGCGCGTTGGCCGTGTCGTTCTCCAGCCGTGCGGCGAATTCCGGGCTCGACTCTTCCGCGCTCGGTTGTCCGCCGGCACGCCAGACGATGCCGCAAACCGGCGTGCCACGCTCTTGGGCCTGCGCGAACAGCTGCTGCCAAGCTTCTGGATCGGCAGCGCCGTCGAGGCGGATGCAACCAGGCAGGCAGGCCGCCAGCTCGTCGAATCCGGCGATCGCCCAGGTGCCATGGACGGTCTCGGGAGAACTTTCGGGACCTTTACTGGGCGCCGGCAGCGGCACCTCGCGCCAACCGATGGTGTACAGGATCCGGGTGGGATCACCGCCGAGCCCGCGTAACAGCGCCTCCCGCGGCGCGCGCTTCACCACGAACTGGCGAATTCCGCCGAGATCGCGACCATCCCGATCGACGAAATCGAGATCGAAGACCTGCGTCTCGCTGTCGCGAGCGCCCGTCTGCCACCTCGCACGGCAGTAGAACCGCCGTGGCATGCGCTCACGCAGCACCACTCGTCCATACCGCAACGGCAAGAACAGATCCGTCGCGTCATCCTCCCTGCGTTCCTGCTCGAGAAGTGCCGCGCCGGAGATACCGGTGCACAGATCCAGCAGGACCGGATGGATCGGCTCACTTCCGAGTTGCTCGGCGAGTTCGGCGCCGACGGCGAGATCGCCGACCGCCTCATTCTCGCCGATCCACAGCGACTTCAGGGAAGTGGACCAGGTCGGCCCCCATGCCAGCTCGTTGTCGGCGAAGGCGTCGACGAGCCGCTGCGGACGCGCGCGGCTCAACCGCTCGGTTGTCGCGTCGATGGAATCCGTCGGCTCGGAGCCCGGTTCATCGTCAAGACCGGAGACATCACCGGTCAGGGTGCCTTCGGCGTTCAGCGCCCACTCAGCGTCGCGATCACCGTATGGGCGGCTGTGCACCTGGAAGGCCCGGCCACCGGTCCCGTCAATCGGACGCAGGGTTAGTTGCACTTCCCGGGAATCCTTGTTGCCCAGAATGATCGGTTCAAAGAAGAAGACATCTTGGACACACGCCGGCGTCCCGGCCGCGGCAAGGGCCATCGCCGCGTAGGTCGCGCCCGGAACGACGACGGTGCCATAGATGATGTGGTCTGCCAGCCACGGCTGCGACTTGACTGACAGCCTGCTGGTGTAGACGGCGTCGCCTGAGGCGAGATCCTTTGTGCTACCCAGGATTCCGGATGCTACGGCGCCATCCACATGGACGCCGGCAGTCTTGGGCCAGTAGGGGCGGCGCTGGAACGGATAGGTGGGCAGTTCGAGCCTGCGGCGTGCGGGATGGTTGCGTCCATGGTGCACTGCGTTGAACGCGGGACGGTGTCCGGCGACGTAAGCCGCGGCCAGCGCCTCCGCGACCTGACGCCGGGCCTCGACACCCTTGCGCAGAGAGGCGACGGCACGTGGTGCGGCCGAGTGTTCGGGCCAAACCTGTAGTGCGGCAGCGGTCAGAATCGGCTGCGGACCGATCTCCATCAACACCGAGCAGCCCAGCGCCGCCACGGTGCGGACGCTTTCCGCGAACTGCACTGGCTGTCGCGAATGCCGTCGCCAATATTCTGCATTCAGCGGGTTTGCCGCCGTAAGCACTGCGCCAGTCCGGTTGCAGACCAATGGCAGGGTCGGGACGGCGAACTCGAATCGCGCTGCGTAGGATTCGAACTCGCCGAGTACCGGGTCCAGCAACTCGGAATGGAAAGCGTGGCTGGTGTCCAGCCAGGAACATCGGATCCCGCCGTCGCCGCAAGCGGTGACTATCTGTTCCAGATCGGTGGCCGGACCCGAAAGCACCGTGTTGGGGCCGTTGTACGCGGCGACCGATACCCGCGGGAATTCTTCGGTGAAGGCTTCGACTCGGTCGGCGTCGGCGAACACCGCCGCCATGCGCCCGCCCTCGGCCAGGCTGCCGAAAAGCCGTCCGCGTTCGGCCAGTAACCGTGCCCCGTCCTCGAGGGTGAACACTCCGGCCACACATGCCGCCGCGTACTGGCCGACGCTGTGCCCGAGCACCACATCGGGCGCGATGCCCCACGACTGCCACAGCCGGGCCAGGCCCATCTCGACCGCATACAACGCCGGTTGAGTAAAGGCCGTGTGCCGCAACGTTTCTTCATCATCGCCGTCGGAACTGAACAGCACCTCCAGTAAGGGACGCGGCAGCACGCCGTCGACCGCGTCCGCGCATCGTGTCACGGTATCGGCGAACACGGGCTCGGTCTCGAACAACTCGCGGGCCATTCCCGGGTACTGGCTGCCCTGCCCGGTGAAGAACCACGCCGTCTTCGGCGGGTCTCCGCACGAGCCACGTATCGCGCCCGGTCCCGGTCGGTCCTCGGCCAACCCGGCCAGTAGCTCGCGGGCGTGTGCTCGCGAATCCACGAGAAGCCCGGCCCGGTGGTCGAAATGCGAACGCGCGACCCCGGCGGTGAAGCACACATCGGTGATCTCGGCCTCTGGGTGCTCGTCCAACCAGGCGGCATAGAGTTGCGCCAACGCCGCCAGGGCCTGCGGTGACCGTGCGGACAGTGGCAGCAGTGCACCCGTGCTGCCGTCCGCTGTACTCGAATCATCGCGTGGTTCCGCCGTTTCGGGCGGCGCTTCTTCGATCAACACGTGCGCGTTGGTCCCGGAGAACCCGAATGAACTTATTCCGGCTCGGCGCGGGTTGCCGTTGGCCTGCCACGGCATCGCCTTGTCTACGACGCGCACCGGCAGGGAGTCCCACGGAATGTGCGGCGACGGCTTATCGAAGTGCAGGTTCTGCGGCAGAACTTGGTGCTGCAGGGATAACACGACCTTGATCAGACCCGCGACGCCAGCCGCCGACTCGAGGTGTCCGATGTTGGTCTTAACCGAACCGATCAGCAGCGGCTGGTTGGGGTCGCGGCCGGCGCCGTAGACGGCCGCGGCCGCCTGAACCTCGATCGGGTCACCCAGCGAAGTGCCCGTCCCGTGGGCCTCGAGGTAGTCGACATCTCGCCCGGCCACCCCGGCACGAGTCAGCGCGAGGGTGATAAGCCGTTGTTGCGCGCCCCCGTTGGGCACGGTCAACCCGCTCGAAGCGCCGTCCTGATTGACCGCAGTGCCCCGGATGACGGCGCGGACTTTGTCGCCGTCGCGCACCGCGTCGCTCAGCCTCTTGAGCACCAGAATCCCGCATCCCTCACTGCGCACATAGCCGTCGGCGGAGGCGTCGAAAGTCTTGCATCGGCCGTCGGGGGAGAGCATCTTGGCACGTGAGGTGGCTATCAGGGATGCCGGGCTCAACAGGACGTTGACGCCACCGGCCAGCGCCAGATCGCAGTCCCCGGAGTGCAATGCCTGGCAGGCCTGGTGGACGGCCACCAGAGACGAGCTGCATGCGGTGTCCATGGCCACCGCCGGTCCTTCCAGCCCGAGCGCGAAGGCAACCCGACCCGCGACAACGCTGGTTGCGATGCCCGTGCCGAATTGAGCTCCGATGCTCTCGATGGAACCGGTGGACAACACATGCGAATACTCGTTGGCGCCCACGCCCACAAACACGCCACTCCTGCTGCCGCGCAACGCCGCGGGCGAATACCCGGCACGCTCCAGGGCCTCCCACGAGGTCTCGAGCATCAGCCGCTGCTGCGGGTCCATCGACACGGCCTCGCGCGGGGAGATTCCGAAGAACTCCGGGTCGAATGCCGCGATCTCATCCAGGAATCCGCCGTGGCGGGTGTAGATCTTGCCCGGCGCGTCGGGGTCCGGGTCGTAGTACTCGTCGATGTCGAAGCGGTCGTCCGGGATCTCGCGGATCGCATCGACACCGCCGGAGAGCACCTCCCAGAAAGCCTCGGGATCGGACGCACCCGGGAAACGGCATGCCACCGCGACGATCGCGATCGGTTCATCAGTGCGCCCAGTGCCCGTCGTCACCGAATCCGGCCCGGCTGCTGAATCTCCGGATGTCTGGGCGCCCAGACCGAGTACGTCGGAGAGCAGGAAATCCGCCGCGTCGTTGAGTGTCGGATGATCCATTGCCAGGCTCACCGGTAGCTGCCTGCCGAACGTCCGCTCCAGCCGGCGGTGCAGCTCGAAAGCCATCAGTGAATCCATGCCGAGGTCGAAAAAACCTGTGTCGTAACGGATCTCCGGCGCATTGATTTTCGTCACCTCCGCAATGGAGTTGCGCAGGTACTCCAGGATCAGCGGCTTGCGTTGCTGCACGGGAGCTGCCTTGAGCTCCTCGATCAACGGAGTGGTCTCAGACGACACCGGTGCCGAGGCGGTCGCGGGCACCTCGCGCTCGAATACTTTCAGTGCGGCGGATTTCCGCATGAACCGCTGGAATCCCAGCAAGCGCGACCAGTCGATTCGGGCTACCGTTCCTCGCGTCGCCGACGCGGCGACAAGCTCGGCCATTCCCGCCAGTGCTTCGGCGGCCGCCATGGTACGGACCCCGATTGTCGCCAAAGCTTGCCTGTTTTCGTCAGCACCCATGCCGGTTTGCCAGGCGCCGAAGTCGACGCTGGTGGCGGGGACGCCGCGGGCGCGCAGCCAATAAGCCAGCCCGTCGAGGAACGCGTTGGCTGCCGCGTAGGTGATCATGCCCCTGGTGGCCATCAGCGCGGACAGCGAAGAGGTGAACAAGAAGAAGTCCAACTGCATGTCCATCGCGGCTTGACTCAGATACCAACCGCCCCAGACCTTTCCCGCGAACAGCAGGTCCACGTCAGAGCCCTGCATGCCGAACAGAGAGGCTTGGGCCCACGCGCCCGCGGCGTGCACGATACCGGCCGTCGGCGGCAATTCTGCACGGACGGTAGACAATAGGCGAGCGACCTCATCCGGATCGGACACGTCTGCGGCGATGACTCGGCACTGGCACCGGTACTGCTCGCATATCGCGCCGATCCGCTGCTGCGCGGCATCGCTGGGAGGCCTGCGGCCAACCAGCACGAGATGCCCGGCGCCGTGCGCGGCCAGATACTCGGCCATATCCAGCCCGATCGAACCAAGCCCTCCGGTAATCAGATAGGTAGCTTCACTCCGTAGCTCTAGGCGTGCCGGGGTTCTCGATTCCGCACGCCGTACCAGCCGAACGTGATAGACGGCGCGATCTCGGAGGGCGATCTGGTCCTCGTCCTTGGGTCCTGACAGGATGTGGCCGATCAATCCGGACCACTCATCGGCGCTGCCCCAGGACAGATCGGCCATTCCGGCCCAAAGCTGGGGGACCTCGACGGACGCGGTGTGGCCGAACCCCCACAGGCACGACTGCGCTGGTGATACGACATCCTCACTCGTCACCCGGTGTGCGCCACGGGTGACCAGCCACAGAGGTGCGTTCAGCCCCGATTCGCTCGCGGCGTGGAGTATGCGCTGTGTTCCCCCGAAGATGTGGTGCTGGACCCGATCTAGTGCCTGCGTCGACATCGCGCCGGCCGCATCGAGAGGCGAGAGTTGCAGGATGCGCACCGCACGCCCTGATTTGGCGGCCGCGCGCAGCTCTGACTGCAGCACTTGTTCGTCCGCGTCGGATTCCGGCATCCGCACGATTCGGTGCCGGAGTCGGTGCGTCGTCAGCACATCGATGAGCGGTGCAATGGTGGCGACATCATCGGCGACCAGGAGCCAGGTGACTTGCTCGTCGGTAGCGAGATTCGAGATCGTCTGCGCAGACTTCTCCCAACGTACCTCGTAGAGCATATCCGCGACGGTTTGGCTGATCCGTTGCTTATTGTGTTGTGCGGCAAGGTTTCTCAAAACTGCGATGGTTTCGTCCTTGCCGTCCGGGTCGCCGGCCAGTGCGGCCAGCTCCTCGAGACGGCCCTCCTCGAGCAGTTGGACCGTCTCGGTGCGCAGAGCCTCGGTCTGGGTGGCATGCGCGCGGTGGCCTTCGGTGAACCAATAACTGCGATGCTGAAACGGGTAATGGGGCAGATCCAGCTTGTGGCCTCTTCCCCGTTGGTATTTGGCGAAGTCGGGACGGTGGCCCGCCACGAAGGCCGCCGCGACGGCCTCGGCGATCTGACGATGGTCGGCTCCCTTGCGGCGCAGCGACGCGATGGCCTCCGGTCTGGTGTCGGCGTTGGGCCACGCTCGCAGCGCGGCGGCGGTCAGCACCGGCTGTGGACCGACCTCCAGCAACACTGCGCAGCCCAGTTCGGCCAGGGTGCGCACGCTGTGGGCGAAATTGACCGGTTGCCGCGCATGGCGGCGCCAGTACTGGGCGTCCAGGCTCGTGTTCCTGGTTACCGCCGCGCCCGTGCGGTTACACACCAATGTCCTTTGCGGCGCGCCGAATTCGAAGCCGCCGAGGTATGTCTCGAACTGATCGAGGATGGGATCGAGCAAGGCGGAGTGGAAGGCATGACTCGTGTCCAGCCAGTCGCACCGGATGCCCTGGGCGCCCAGTTCGGCTACCACCCGCTCCAGATCCTCGGCGGGGCCGGAAAGGACGGTGTTGGCACCGTTGTACGCCGCCACCGACAGCCGCGGGTACTCGTCGGTACAGCTTTCGACCCGGTCCGCGGCGGCGAACACGGCGAGCATCCGACCCCCCGGTGGGAGGCTGCCGAACAGGCGGCCGCGCTCGGCCATTAACAGCGCGCCCTCTTCAAGGCTGAACACACCCGCGATGCAGGCCGCCGAATACTGCCCGACGCTGTGCCCGAGCAGCACATCGGGTTCCATGCCCCACGACTGCCACAACCGTGCCAGCCCCATCTCGACCGCGAACAGAGTTGGCTGGGCGTACGAGGTGTGGCGCAAGATGTCGTCGGTATCGGGGCCGAAAATGACGCCCAGCAACGGCTTTTCCAGGATGTCGGCAGCCGCGTCCGCGCACCGGGTCACCGTCTCGGCGAACACGGGCTCGGTGTCGAACAGTCCGCGCGCCATGCCGACGTATTGGCTTCCCTGACCTGGGAAGAGCCAGGCTGTTTTCGGCGGGTCACCGCATTCTCCGCTGACCAACCCCGGCGCCGGGCGGTCGTCGACGAGTGCCCCGAGTAACTCGGCGGCGGATGCGGTCGAATTCACCACCAACGCGGCCCGATGCTCGAAGTGGGATCGCCCCGCCCCTGCGGTCAGGCATACGTCGGGAAGGGCGGCGTCGGGATGTGCGGCCAACCAGTCGCGATACCGGTTCGCCAGGTCTGTCAAGGCGGCGGGCGTGCGTGCCGAGAGGGGCAAGACGCTCAGTCGCGAATCCTCTTGCAGTTCAACCGGTGTCGCCGTATCCGTGGCCACCGGCAGCGGTGCTTCGGCGACGATGACGTGCGCGTTGGTGCCGGTGAATCCGAACGAACTGATCCCCGCGATGCGGGTACGACCGTTGCGCTCCCACGGAACAGATTCCGCCACAACCTTTACCGGAAGCCGGTCCCATGGGACGTGTGGCGATGGATTCCGGAAATTCAGGTGCTTCGGCAGTCGCTGGTGCTCTAGCGACAGGATGACCTTGATCAGACCGGCGACGCCTGCGCCCGCTTCCAGATGCCCGATGTTCGTCTTCACCGACCCGATCAGCAGAGGCCGGTCGGCCTCGCGTCCGGCGGCGAAGGCCGCACCGGCGGCTTGGATCTCGATCGGGTCGCCGAGCGACGTCCCGGTACCGTGCGCCTCGAGGTAGTCGATGTCGCCGGGTGTTAAACCGGCGTGCTGTAGCGCGTCGGCGATTACCCGTTGCTGGGCAATTCCGTTGGGCACCGTCAGGCCACCGGAGGCGCCGTCCTGGTTCACCGCGCTGCCCCGGACCACGGCCCGAATCCGGTCCCCGTCGCGAATCGCGTCCTCGAGGCGCTTGATCACAACGACGCCGCAGCCCTCGCCGCGTACATAGCCGTCCGCGGCCGCATCGAAGGTCTTGCACCGGCCGTCTGGCGAAAGCATGTGTGCACGAGAGAAATTGATCATCGTCCCCGGGCTGATCAACAAGTTCACCCCACCGGCCAGCGCGAGGTCACACTCGCCGTAGCGCAGTGCCTGGCATGCCTGGTGCACGGCCACCAGTGACGAGCTGCACGCGGTGTCCACCGAGACGGCCGGGCCCTGCAGGCCCAGTCGGTAGCTGATGCGCCCAGCCGCCGCGGCGGGCGAGGTGCCGATCGCCAGATACGCCTCAATGTCTTCCAGGCTCATGGCGATTGTCAGCAGCGTCAGGTAGTCCTGCGTGGAAATGCCCATGAATACACCGCTCTTGGTGCCCGCCAACGACGACGGCGCGGTGCCGGAATGCTCCACCGCCTGCCATGCCGTCTCCAGTAAGAGGCGATGTTGCGGATCCATGAACACGGCCTCGCGCGGCGACACCCCGAAGAATGGTGCGTCAAAGCCACCGACGTCCTCGATGAGACCTGCGCGGCGGGTCGCAAACTTTCCCGGCGTGTCCGGGTCGGGGTCGTAGTAGTCGTCGAGATTCCATCGATCGCCGGGGATCTCCGATACCGCATCGCGCCCCTGCTGCAGCACATCCCAGAATTCGTCCGCATCGGCGGCGCCGGGAAAGCGCGCCGCGTAGCCGACGATGGCGAAACCCGATGCCCGATTCATCGGATGGTCGGCGGTGGTCATGGGTTTGTCCTCTCTGCTTCGGCCGGCGAAGATGCCGAAGAGTCCGAAGATGTACTGGCCCTAGACCACTCCGTGGTCGCGGCGAGTGCGAAATCGCTCATAGCGCTGGAAAGATGTTGTCGTAAAGCGTCATTCGAGTTGGAACAGCCTGGCTGATAGGCGACGACCGAGACGAAGACTTGTCGCTGCACTGTTCCCGAGAACACATTCAGCAGCCCGCCGGCCCGATGCATGAACGCGCTAGTCGCTCCCAGCGCATGGCTCCTTATCGCGAACTGGTCGGCCGGCGTGCCGTCTGGGTGGCAGGCGGCGGGGTTGACCATCCCGAGGTTGGATGAGTCCACCCTGGTGACACTGCCGGAGGCGAGGCCGACCATTCGCTTGACGAGCCGTTCTGGCACCAGGGGAACCAGGTGCAGCAGCGCGTGCTGCTTGTCGGGGACTTCTTGACGGCGGATCAGCGCTTGCTTGGTTGCGGCGCGGATCTCGCCGAGGTCCGTCACCGCGGCATCAGGGTCGACCGTGAGGTGGGCACTAACGAGCGCGTTGGCACGGGTATCGCCGCCGGTGCGCACGTTCACCGGCATCGTCAAGGTCACCGAGCCGTCCGCGGTGACCCGGGTCATTTTCTGGGCGAGCCGGGCGGTCAATCCCGCGAGTAGTGCGTTGTTGGTCCCGCCGAGTGAGGATGCCCGGGCGTCCCAATCGTCGGCATTGACGAAGACCGTCGCCGCTGGCACCGTGACGCGTTCGTCCGGCCGGAAGATGCGCTCGGATGGCTGAGCAGGACGGTGCTTGGTGGAAGCGGCACGCCGGCGGCTATGTGGGCTGGACCGCGCTGCGGCAGCTACGGCGACAACCGCGCGGCCGATGCCGGGGGTGTCGCGTGCGGTTTGGCGAGCGTCTTCGCGCAGCGCACGCCACCGCGGGCGTGACCCGGCGGCCGGCCAACTGACCAGGTGGTCGCGACCGCACGCCGCATCCGCCACCGCCTCACATAGTCCGATGCCGTCGGTGAGTCCATGTGAGACGACCAGACTCACCCCTGCGCCACCGTCGACAAACGGCAGGACTGCCAGGTGCCATTCGGGTGCGCGTTCGGCATCCATGGCAATGCCGGCCTGGGCGTTCAGCCAGGTGTCGAATTCCTCGCGCGGCCGTGGCGTCGCGACGATCTCGAGGCCGGCCTGGCCGTCCGGCAAGACCCAGCGATGACGGCCGAACGGCAAGGGGGAGCGCTCGACACGACGGGATAGCCGTCCCCGCTGGAGATGGTGATGGAACTGCCGCAGTCCGTCGAGATCGATCGTGCGGTTATACACCCATACGCCCTGCAGTCGGGCGGTGGCTCCGGTTGCCCGTTCGCCGAGAAAGAAGAGCTGGTCGGATAGCTCCAGTAGGTTGCAAATTTTTCTACCGTCCTCGCCAGGCCAACGTTTCACGGCGTCGCCGGCCCACCGGCTTGCCATGAGGGTACGTGGATCGTGATGTGTGAAGGCCGTTTCGCACAACAAACCCCAATAAAGCACAAAGCCGCTTCGGCGTCACGGTGAATTGCCCTGGTCAGGGTGCAACTGCAGCAGCAGCTACCGCGCCTTGCGCAGATCGCCTAGCGAATTTTTGAGTCCACCATCCAGGCGAATCTGCACGGCTGCCACCGCAAGCATCAGTGCCGCGGTCACCAGGTGCACCACCCCGTCGGTGATGTTGTTGGGGAAGGTGAAGACGAACGCGACCTGATGCGAGAAGAAGGCCCAGATGCCCGGCAGCGCTCCGGCGACCGCGGCCAGCAGTAGATACGGCACAGACCACGATTTGCGCATCGCGAACACCAGACCCGGCGCGAAGAGGGCCAGGCCGGCGACAGCGTGCCAGCCGTTGTAATCCATGCCGAGCAGTTGGAAGGTCGGCGCGTTGGGCCCGGTCGCGAAGCTGGGCTCGAGGATGAGGCCGATCACCGCCTGAATGACATGAAAAGCCGAGATGATCAGCAGGCCGATCTGGGCGAAACTCCACCTCATCGCACACCTCCGTCGGCAGGATGGGGATAAGCAAATACTACATACGGTAGTAGATCGCAGGCAAGGCCTTCGCTATGGCAGCATCGCTGCGATGGATCTGGAATTCGGTGACGCCCTGTGGGTCAGGCATACCGACGGCACCGAGGAACTGGCGCATTTCCTCGCCGGCCCGCGGGGGCATGAGGGCCGCCAGGTGATCTGGGTTTGCGACGACCACGAGTGGACCAACGCCACAGTGCATTTCGGCCGCGACCCCGAGGGCATCCCGCACCCGCCGGAGAATGTCCGACCTGTGCGTTAGCTGTTCTGCGCGAGGAAATCCCGAAGCAGCTCTATGACGACCTCCGGCTGTTCCAATGTGCTGGTGTGACCGCAGTCCGGGATGGTCACAAGACGCGCTCCGGGAATGAGTTCGACGATGCGCTGCGATTTGTGCGGTGGGGTGGCCGCATCGTCATTGCCGACGATGACCAAAGTGGGTGCCTCGACCCGTCCGATCTCGCTTTCGGCCGGCAGGCGATTGGCAACGCCGAGGACGGCCTGTCTGATGCCGGAGCGTTGAGTGCGGCCCAACTGTCGCTCCCACTCCTTGATCACCGGCTTGCTCGCCGGATCGGCGAGGAATGGGGGACCGAACATGATGGGCTGGACTGATTTTCGCAGTGGACCGATTCCGGTAAGCCGGTAGACCGTGCCCAGGAGCTTGTACTTCTTGACCTTATCGGGGTCCTCGGGGCCGGCGCTGGTGTCCAGCAGGGACAGTGTGCGGATCAATTCGGGACGACGGGCCGCGATGCGCTGTCCGATGAAACCGCCCATCGACAATCCGACATAGTGCACCGGCGCCACGCCGAGCGACTCGATCAGAGCGACGGCGTCGTCGGCCAGCGTGTCCATGTCGTAGCCGTCCGGTGTGGCAGAACTTTGCCCTTGGCCGCGCCAATCGATTGCCACACAGCGGTATTGACTCTTCAGCGCGGCGATCTGCGGATGAAACATCCAGCCGCTGAAGAGCAGTCCATGGCCGAAGAACACCACCGGCGCGTCGGCACGGTCGGGTGGCGCACCCGTGTCCGAATAGAAGATGGTGGCCGTACCGCGCGCGAAGGTTGGCATCGTCGTCCTCAGTTCCGGCCGGGAAGCTTCATCACCGTGCGCACGATCGGCAATAGCGACTTCTGCCAAAGGGTCGCCGGCATGCCAAGGGGCGGATCGAGATTGAACACCCGCGCGGTCGCGATCGTCTGCGATTCGGTGTACTTGAGCAGGCCTTCGGGTCCGTGCCGGCGGCCGACGCCGGACACGCCCATCCCGCCCATCGGCGCGCTGAGGCTGCCCCAGGCGAATGCGTAACCCTCGTCGACGTTCACCGTCCCGGACCGCAACCGGGCCGCGATCTGTTGGCCTTCGGCGGGGGAGCGGGCCCACACGCTGGCATTGAGCCCGTACTCGGTGTCGTTGGCCTTCTCGACTGCTTCATCCACGTCGGCGACGGGGTAGATCGAGACGAGCGGCCCAAACGTCTCGTTGGCCGCACACTCCATCTCCCCGGTGACGTCGGTCAGCACCGTCGGCTCGTAGAACAGCGGTCCGATGTCCGGCCGGGCTTTACCGCCAGCAATGACCTTGGCGCCCTTCGCTTTTGCGTCATCCACGTGAGCAGACACCGTCTCGAGCTGGCCCTGCGAGATCAAGCTACCCATGTCGACAGAGAAGTCATATGCGGTGCCGAGCTTCATGTTCCGCACCGCGGAGCCGAACTTGCTGGTGAACTCGTCGGCGATGTCCTTCTCGACGTAGATCCGCTCGATGGAGATGCACAGCTGGCCGGCGTTCGAGAAGCAGGCGCGGGTGGCCGCCTTGGCGGCCTTGTCGAGATTGGCCCCTCGCGTGACGATCATCGCGTTCTTGCCGCCGAGTTCGGCGGAGAAACCGATGAGCCGACGCCCCGCGTGCTCCGCGAGATGGCTGCCGGTGGCCGAGGAGCCGGTGAACATCAGGTAGTCGCAGTTGTCGGCGATTGCGGTGCCCACCACCGAGCCCGGACCGGGCACGACCGCGTACAGCGCACGCGGCAGGCCGGCCTTGTACAACAGCTCGGCACACGCGAGGGCGCAGTACGGCGTCTGGCTGTCCGGCTTGAGCACCACCGCGTTGCCCGCAACAAGCGCAGGCACCGAGTCGGACGCGGTGAGCGTCATCGGGTAATTCCATGGCGAAATCACCCCGACCACGCCCTTGGGCTGATAGCCGACCGTGGTCTTGCCGATCGCCGGCAGCAGCGCCTGCACCTTGCGCGGCTTCAGCAACTTCGCGGAGACGCGAGCGTAGTAGTTCGCGTTCGCCATCAGGTCGACGATTTCCTCCTGCGCGGCCCACCGGGCCTTGCCCGCCTCGGCTTGTAGCAGGTCCATGAGGAACTCGCGGTTTTCCACGACCAGGTCGCGGTACCGGCGGATGACGTCGATGCGCTCGCTGACCGGGCGTTTGGCCCACTCGATCTGCGCCGCGCGAGCCTCGGCGAATGCAGCTTCGACGTCGGCGGCGGTGCCGACCGGGATCGTTGTCAGCGGCTTGCCGGTGAAGACCTCATCGATGGTTTTGGTCGGATGTGCATCAACATCTTTGATCGCCGCGAGCGCACGCAAGCGCTCGAAGACCTCGGCTGACGGTGCAGGCATATCGTTACCCTCTCGAGAAAGCGTTTTCCGGCCTCAGACTATCAGCGCAGTTGGGTCCAATTAGTTGACAAACAGCCCTTGCAGCGCAATCGCCATTGTCAAAACACTAGACAATGGTTGTAAAGTTTCTTGACCCGGGGCGGGGCAATGCGGAGCGGCACGCCATTGCCGGCTCTTTGTAAAGCGATTTGACACGACAGGATTGCCGATCGCAATGCGGTTGTGCCGTGCCCACTAAAGACATTGCAGCACAATGTGATACGGGTCAGCGTGCTGCATATGGTGGAGGCGTGCGCCGAGCGGAAACTCACGAGACGCCAAAAGATTTTTGCCAAAAGCTGATAATTCAGTGCTGTTCTTTAGCTAATGTATGGGCTAAGTTACTGACCGGTAACTGTTGGCCTGAATTAAGGGCGGAGCGGCGTAATAGCCCCCACTTCAGCCACACTCGCGATACGTCGCACGTGGCAGGCCAATCGGGCCGCCACGGCGTCGTTCGCGTCCCGCCAAGCCACAGGACGACACGAAAGGAACCGCGTTGATATACGCAGCGTCCTCATCCGGTCGCCGCTTCGGGACACGCCGAGGAGGCGGACATGCCTAGGCCCGCGAATCCGCAGGTGCGCGTCAACTTGATCGCGGCCGGCTTGCAACTGATCCGCATGCAGGGGGTCAAGGCGACCGGCTTCAAGGACATCGCGGAGCGCGCCGGCGTTCCCAAAGGCTCGTTCTACGGCTACTTCACCAGCAAGGACGAGTTCGTGGTGGCCGCGCTGGAAAGCTATTGGAACGAGCTGGAACGCGATGTCGCAAGCCTGCTGAAGAGACCATGCCCGCCGCTGGAGCGGCTCCGCGCGTACTTCCGCACCATCGCGGTTGACCACGAAAGCAACTCATTCACGCTCGGTTGTCTGATCGGGAACCTCGGATTGGAGGTGTCCGGATCCAGCACGATCGTCGCTGCGCGCCTGCGAGGAATTCTCGACTTGTGGGAAGCCCAGGTGGCCAACGTGTTTTCGCACGCCGACGAGCACCGGCGCCGCGAGGTGGCCGCCCTGATCATCGAAGCCTGGGAGGGCGCGGTTTTTCGGGCGAAAGTCGACGGTTCCGGTGAGCCCTACACGCGATTCGAGACGTTCACTCTGCCCCGCCTCACCGCGCTGTGCTCGAATGGCTGGGAATTCGGCCGCAACACGTATCTCCGCAGCTCGGGCTGACGCTTAGCGGCCGGTGCGCTCGCGGTGCTTGCACCCCGGCCAGCAGCAAGGCCTGCGTTGGCCTTCTTCCAGCTCCTCCTGGGTCCGGCGGATCCGGCGTTCACGGGTTGATTGCTGCTTGGCGTCGTCGACCCAGCAGATGAACTCGTTGCGCGCTAACGGCGTGATGTCCTTCCAGGCGGCAAGTGCCGTCGAGTTGGCGATCAGGGCACCACGTAGGTCCGCAGGCAGCTTGTGCACCACTCCACCCGGGACTCGCTGGCCGCTCACCCGATCAGGGTAGCTTTCGCTGCGGTCATCGCCGTGGCTTGCCGGGTGCATCAAGCTGATAGACGTGACTGCGAATATCGGGGTGATGGCGAGGATCCTTGGTGTGGCCGTTTGCCTGCTGGCCGGATGCTCTTCCGCCCGGGGCGCGGTGCGCACCTCGGCGACCTACCGCGCCCTGCTTTTCGACGCCGACGGCGGCTATCTGGGGTTGCGTCCGGAGTAGCAACATCCCGAGGTGTCACTGCCACGGAATCGGCGGCGGCCGGCATCTCCTGATGGTGGGGTCCCACCACCAGCCGTTGGCGCATGCGAGGGGTTGTCCGACCATCGGAGGTCGGCACATGTTGACGTACGGGTCCCACCACCAGCCGTCGTCACAGGGCAAGGGTTCTACGACCGTTGGCTGGCACACCAAGTCAACCGGATCCCACCAGGAGCCGGGGTCACAAACCGCGGAATTGACTGCGGGCGTTGTGATTGTCGCGATCGAGAACGGTGTTAGCGCCACTGCGAGGACGACCGCGATGCGCCGCCAGGTGCCGACGTTCACGGCGTGGTAATCGCGCTCGCGAGCAACTCCTCAAACGCCTGCTGCATGCATTCGGCATAGGTCGCCGGGTCTGGCAGCGAGTCCCGATCCGCGGTGGCGCTGATCGACAGGGTTCCGTTGTAGCTGGCGACCACGTGGATCAGGTTCAGGCCGCCGATCAGCGGGCCGAGACCGGCGGCGCGTAGCAGTCGGGCGCCGCTGAAGAAGATCGGTTCGGTTGGACCGGGCACATTGGTCACGGTTGTGTTGGCAACCGTCGGGCCGGAGAACCGAAGGACGCTCGCGGCCTTTGCGGTGATCCCGAGCAGTGCGGTTGGCACTGTTCCGATCAGCTCGAGCAGCTGGGTCCCGGTCGATTGATCCGATCCCGAACGGCTACCCGCAGTCGAGGCAGCGATTGAGGTAAGCCGTTCGATTGGATCAGCGATGTCCGTTCCGAGTGATTGCAAGCGGCCGAACACCATGTTCCCTTTACCGCTCGTATCGTCCGAGTCGCGTAATGAGATCGGGCATGCCGCAACAAGCGATTCATCGGGAAGCTCGCCGTGGCCACCCAAATACTCGCGAAGGGCGCCTCCGACGTAGGCCAGCGCCACATCGTTGACCGTCGCGCCGGGCACGCTCGCCTTGATCCGCTTGAAATCGGCCAGATCGTGAAACCGGGCCTCGAAGACACGGTGTGGCGAGACGGTCTGGTTGAAACGGGTCTTCGGTGGAAACGACGGCAGACTGGCGCCGCCGACCCTGGACACGACGCCGCCGACCAGCTTGGCCGGCAGTCCGGCCAGACCGCGGACTAGCTTGGGGGCACTCTGCGCGAGTACTGCACCGGCCCGCACTGGGTAGAGCGCCACGTTGATCGCCGTGCGCGAGAGCAAATCCGCGTTCGAGGGAAGAGCGTCGGGGTGCCAGGGACTATCCGGCCCAGCGGGGCGCGCGCTATCAGCGGCAAGGTCGTGCAAGGCCGCGATCATCTGAACGCTTGCCATGCCGTCGACCGCGCAATGGTGCAGTTTCAACGCCATCGCGAACGAGCCCTTCGGTACCCCCGGCACGGCATTCAGTCCCTCGATGACGGTGATCTCCCACGGCGGACGTCGCAGATCGAGCTGCCGGGCATGCAGCCGCGCGACTTGGATACAGAGCTGTCGCCAGTCACCGGGTTGCGGCAACCCGATGTGACGGACGTGATACTCGAGATCGAAGTTCGGGTCCTCTACCCAATAAGGCCTGTGCCAACCACCCGGCAGCCCGGTCAACCGCCGCCGGAAAACGTCGGCGAGATGCAGCCGGGCGTCCAGCTCCTCGAGGATCCCCTTGAAGGTCACCTTGCCGCCCGGGGCGGTCGACGGGTCATAAATCAGGAGCAGCTGAATCTGCAATGGCGTCGCCGGTCTTTCCGCACGCAGCATCATGTCGTCGGTCCAACTCAGCTGCTGCACAAACGGCCTCCTCGCAGACGCTCCTCATCGCCACAGTAGGCCGCCGTCGCTCACCGGATCCATAGGTTCCGGGTAGGATGGCAAACGGCCCGACTCCGGTGACGAGGGCAACCAAATCGGCAGTGCAGCCGTAATCAGGGCTCGAAATCGACCATCGCCCGATGCCGCGGTTCTGCCGATCGACCAGTATCCGGCTTATCCGACCTCGCGCCGATCCTCGTGTTTGCGCGTGACAACCACCCGAAAGATCGGACGTGACCCACGATGCGGTTCGCAAATCCGCACACCACCGTGCCCGAATCTCGTTGAGATGGCCATCACCGACGTACCTGAATACGCCCATCTGAGCGACACTGACCTCGAGTCACTGACGGCCGCTCTGGAACAAATCCGGTGCGATGTCGCGGCTTCGCTAGGCGCCAAGGATCGCGCGTACATCACGCGCGCCATCGCCTTTCAGCGATGCCTCGACATCGCGGCGAGGCTGGCCATCGCCGCGAGCAAAGGCAAAGTCGGCTGGATCGTTGGAACGGCGGCCCTGGCCGCGGCCAAAAGCATCGAGAACATGGAGCTCGGCCACAACATCGCCCACGGTCAGTGGGATTGGATGAACGACCCGGAGATCCATTCCAGCACGTGGGAGTGGGACATGGCCGGTCCCATGCCGCAGTGGCGGCATTCACACAACTACCGGCACCACGTCTTCGCGAATGTCGTCGGCGTGGACGACGACCTCGGGTTCGGCATCATGCGAGTCACACGTGACCAGGAGTGGAAGCCGAGCGCCTTGGTGCAGCCGCTGCGCGCGATCCTGCTGGCGGTCGTCTTCGAATGGGGCATCGCACTGCACGGCTTGTATTCGGCGCAGGATCTCGAGGCGACAGACGCCGGCAAAGCCGACCAGAAGAAGGTGATGCTCCGCAAGATGGCTCGCCAGGCCGGCAAAGACTATGTGCTCTTTCCCGCGCTGAGTCGCCGGCGGTGGCGCCGGGTCCTCGCGGCCAACCTGGTTGCCAACGGGCTGCGCAATCTGTGGGCTTACGCCGTCATTGTCTGCGGTCACTTCGCGGACGGAGCGGAGAAGTTCACCCCGTCAGTACTGGAGGACGAGACGAAACCGGAGTGGTATCTCCGGCAAATGCTGGGTGCCGCGAACTTCCGGGCCGGGCGGGTAATGGGGTTCATGAGTGGAAATCTCTGCTATCAGATCGAACACCACCTCTTCCCGAATCTGCCGAGCAATCGGTACCCCGAGATCGCCGAACGGGTGCGCGCCTTGTGCCTCGCCTACGACCTGCCGTATACGACTGGCCCGTTACTTCGCCAGTTCGCCCTCGTCATGCGCACAGTTTGGAAACTGGCGCTGCCGGACCGGTTTCTTTCCGCGACCTCCGACGACGCGCCAGAGACCGCGTCCGAAGACAGATTCCGGATTACCGCGAAACGATCACACTCAGCGCGCTGCGGCGACGATGTGCCGAGCGGCGGATTGGCGACAGCAATTCTCGCCGGACATAATCGACGCCGGACGAGAACTTATTCGGCCTAGTCGGAGGCTCGGGCAGTCAGAGGTCACGTCCGGCAAGGCTTTCCAGCCTTCGAGCGCGTGATGCGTTAGCCGCAGGTAGCACGCGGGTGACAGCAGCGTCCCGCTCGTCAAATCCCTTCGACTAGTGAAAGGTGGAGGGATGACGTTGTCGTCAACCCCCGCGGGCGGTCACGCGGCCGCTGCACGGTTCGGCTAAATGTGGCGATCCACCAGCAGCTCCTCACGGCCGTCGACGGCCGCCGCGGGGTAGAAGCCGCCGACCGTCTGTGCGAGGCCTGTGTGGTTCTGTTCGACATTGATGCGGCGGCGATTTCGCTCGTCTTCGACGGTGCGAGCGGCGGAACACTGGGATCCAGCGGCGAGCCTGCGCGCACGTACGACGAACTGCAGTTCACCCTGGGCGAGGGACCGTGCCTGGACTCTGTCACCGGGCGGATTCCGATTCTGGCCGTCGACCTCGCCGACCCCGAGGAGGTGCGCTGGCCCGCCTACGGGCCCGCGATGCTGGGTCACGAGATCAGAAGCGTAACCGCGATACCGATCCTCGTGGCCGGCGAATTTGTTGGCGCCCTCGACCTCTTCCGCGCTCGGCCCGGCCCACTGCCCAGTGACGAATTGGCCGGCGCCGTCGCGGCCGCGGAGATTGCCGGCGTACCGCTTCTGGACCTCCTGGACGGTGACCTGCAGGCCGCCGCGGTTGATCCCAATAGCAATGCCTGGGCCGAACTGAACACGCTGAGCCGCGCGGAGGTCAGCCAGGCCACCGGCGTGCTCGTCGCGCAGCTCGAGATCGAGCCGGCCGAGGCCCTGGTCCGGCTCCGCGCCTACGCTTACGCCGCCGGCCGCAGTGTCACCGACGTCGCCCGCGACATTCTTGACCATCGGCTGAAACTCGAGGCCGACTGATGCGCGCCCACCAAAAGGCAATGGTCCAGAAAGATCGTCCAGAAAGGGGGACAACGTGAGCGACACCCCTCGTGAAACCCGTGTGTTGAACGCCGTCGTTGCCCTTGCCGATAGTCTGCTCGACGATTTCGACGTCGTTGAGTTGCTGACCGGGCTGACGGAACGCTGTACTGAGCTGCTCGACGTCGAGGCAGCGGGGTTTCTGCTCGCCGACCCGCTGCGCCAGCTCCGCCTACTGGCCGCCACCTCAGAGGCGGCCCGCGAGCTGGAACTGTTCCAGCTGCAAGCCGACGAAGGTCCGTGCGTGGACTGCTACGCCTCCGGCGAACCGGTTTCGGTCGCCGACATCGAACAGACAGCCGGACGGTGGCCGCAGTTTGTGCCGGCCGCCGTCGAGGCCGGCTTCGCCTCGGTGCACGCGGTCCCGATGAGGGCTGCCGGCGTCGTGCTCGGAGCGCTCGGCTTGTTCGGCGTCCGCCCCGGCGAACTCGACGAAGCCGCTCGTGGGCCAGACCCTGACACATCGCGTGCGTCGCGATTTTGCAGGAACACCCACCCACACCCTCGACCGTCATGCCGCGACTGCGCTCCGCGCTGACCAGCCGCGTCATCGTCGAGCAGGCCAAGGGATTTCTCCGCGAAATGTTGGGCGTGTCGGTGGAGGAGGCGTTCAGTCTGTTGCGGACCTACTCGCGGGACAGCGGCGAACACCTGACCGACGTCGCCCGCAAATTAATCACCGATCGGTATTCTCGCCCGCTGCTCGTGGCGGCCTTGGCCGAGCTTGCGGCGCGGCCCTTGTGACGACGGGTTCAGCGATGCCGTGCGCGGGCGCGCCGCACCGCCTCATCTACCAGCTGCTCGGCGACGGCGGATAGCTTGACGTTCTCGGTTTGGCTGATGTGGGTGAGCCGCTCGAAGGCTTCGTCGGCGCTGCCACCTGACCGGCTGCGGATGATGCCGATAGCCTGATCGATCAAGGTTCGGCTGTCCAAAGCGCGCTGCAACCGCAAGGTCCGCTCATGCGCGTCGGCCAGCAACTGTGCGTTGTATACCGAGACCGCCGCGGGCTTGGCGAACCGGGAGCCCAACCGCACGGCGTGCTGGGCGAACGCGTCGCGGTTTTTGGCATAGGCGTTGATCGAGCCGATCACTTGGTCGTCGACCATCAACGGCAGCGCGAGCGCGGAGTGCACGCGCATCCGGGCTACCCGTCCACCGAGGTGCGGCCAACGGTTATCGCTGCCCAGCGAGCCGCTCACTGTGGGTCGGCCCGACTGCATGCAGGTAATGCCTGGACCCTCGCCGAGCTCGTTGTACTGGACCGCGTCGATCTCCTGCACAAGTTCCGCCGTGGCCGCCCAGGTCTGCATGCTGGATATGCCATGTCGCGGGTCGGTCAACGCGACGCTGGCATCATCGGCGCCGGGGATCGCCTGGACCGCGAACTCCGCCACATCCCGGAGAAGGTCGATCACCCCTCGGGCACCGGCCACAATTCCGGCCAGCCCGCGGAGCCCTGCTTCGAGATCTGCCTCGTCTGCCACGCGTTGGCCAGAGGCGAGTTCGGGCAACAGTAGCGCTTTGCGACCGGGCTGGGCGTCGAAGTCGGCCAACATCCCTCCCTTGCGTACACCCTTGGTGGCAAATCTACACGCCGTCGGGTCCCGTCCCGAGAGTTCAGCCGACCAACGCCAACGTATGAGCGCGCCGCAGCTTGCCCGAGGGCGTCTTGGGGATCACTCCCGGCTCGAGCACCACCACGTTGCGGGGCCGGACATCGACCTCGGCAACCACCTCGTGCGCGACCTGTTGCTCGATGCGGCGCACCTCGGCCGGGTCCTGCCAGTTGTTTGCCTCCACGGCGACGGCGAACGTCTCCCGCGCGTGTCCGGCGTTGAGGCGCACCGCGACGGCAGAGCCCGGCCGGACCCCGGAAACGCGTGCGGCGGCGCGTTCGATGTCCGTCGGGTAGATGTTGCGGCCCGCCATGATGATCACGTCCTTGACCCGGCCGCAGACTACGACGTGGCCGGTCTCGGTGAAGTATCCCAAGTCGCCGGTGTCATACCAACCCCGGTCGTCTTGAGCAGGGACGAAACCGGCCATCGTTTCGTAGCCCAGCGTCACCGATTCGCCGCGCACCTGGATGACGCCGACGCCCCGGACGGGCAGGATGCTGCCATCTTCGTCGACGACGCGCGCCTCCAGCCCCTTCAGCAGACGGCCAAGGGTGGCCAGTCTCCGGGTCTTGCCTTTGGTGGCCGGGACAGCTCGGTGCAGTACGGCGAGCAGGTCTGCATCGACCTCATCGACCACCAGGCCTGCGCCGCACTCGGAGAACGACACCGCCACCGTCGTCTCGGCCATGCCGTAGGCCGGCAGGATCGCCTCCGGACGTAATCCGAACGGCCTGCCGGCGTCGCAGAGGTCTTCGACATCGGCGGGTTCGACCTGCTCGGCACCCGACAGCGCCCATCGCAGGGTGGACAGGTCGAACTGGCCGGGCTGGGCCTGCTTGCGAAGGCGTCTGGCGAACAGCTTGTACGCGAAATTCGGCGCAGCGGTCATCGTGCCCTGGTATTTGTCGATGAGCTTCGCCCACAGCAGGGTGTCGCGCAGGAAGTCCATCGGAGTGATCTTGACCAGCTCTGCGCCGAAATACATTGGCACGGTTAAGTATCCGGTCATGCCCATGTCGTGGAACAGCGGCAACCAGCTCACGATCACGTCGGTATCGATGTCGACGTTTGCGCCGAGAAACATCGCCTCGGCGTTGGACACGAAGTTGCGGTGCGTGATTCGTACGGCCTTGGGCGCCCCGGTGGACCCCGACGTCAACTGTAAAAGTGCGACGTCGTCGTCAGCGGTCTCGACCGGATCGATCGGGCGGCTGTCGAGTAGCTGGTCGATTGTCAGCACCTGCATGCCCAGCTCTGACAGCAACGGGGCCGCGGCCATGAACGGGTCGGAGATGACAACCGTCTTGGCGCCGATCATCTTGACGACGGCGGTGGTCTCCTCGGCCCAGCGTTGCAGATCGGTGCGCGGAGTGGGCTGGTGCAGCATGGTGAGGCTGGCGCCGCGCATCCAGACGGCTTGCCCGGTCGGCGCGATCTCGACCGGGGCGCCGGCCAACACCGGGACGGCATCACCGGGGCCGACGCCGGCGGTGGCCAAGCCACCCGCGACCCGGCGGGCCCGTTCGTGCACCTCGCCCCAGGTTTGCCGGACCGGACAGCCCGGCTCCCCGGTGACCAGACCCTTCGAACTGGACTGAGCGGTGCTATACATCGTTTCGGTGAATTTGCTCATGGCCATTCCTTTGGCTCCGGCGCCGGGGCGCGGCGGTTGGCCTCCGACCGTGGGTCGGGGCGTTCAACGACGGACGCGCATGCACGAGTGAGGCGTTGAATACGTCGGTATCGAGCCGTGACGCTCGGATCAAGATTGCGGGCGCGCCAACTCTTCTGGTGCCGTTGCGGTACGACTGCCGCCTGCCCGGGAATGAGGCCGACGATGACTGCGACGGGGGAGCCTGCTCCTTTCAAGCACGCGCCAGATGGTCCGTCACTGCGGTCAAAGCGAGGTGTCGAGCATTTCAGAAGCCCTGACGATACGTACTGACAGGCCATCAGGCGCTGAGGCGCGCCGATATCGCCGACAGGTGCGGCGATCACCCTTGGAGTGCTAGGCAAGCTAATCCGTCAATGTAGGTCAACTGGGTACCACCCGGTTGAGTCGACAGTTGTCCAGACACGTTGCGGGCGGGGACCTCTTACAAGATCGCCACCGGACGTTTCCGGGAGGCTGGGGAGTCAGCCGCGATAAACCATACCGCAGGGGCGCACACTCGCCCGGGAATTTGCTAATCGCCTCGCGGCGTGCGATCGCACCTCTGCCGTCAGTGTCCGCTCGTCGTCGACCAGCCCGATCGAGTAGATCTTCGCGGCACGCCTGCCGTTCCAATGTATTCCGGCGCCGGGCACATGCCGCTCGAGGATGCGCCAGGGTGCCGCGGAACCTTCGCGGCCACCACGCGATTCGCTGTCGTTAGGCCTCAACTGCGCCGAAAATGGGCCTGCGGCAATTGAATCACCGCTGTATCAAGTGGGTCGTGAAAGTGGTACTGCCCGCGAATCGGCAACTTGTCGTTCATCGCCATTCTCGCGCCCGGATTTGTGTGGGGAACGCTACCCCATGTCACCGATACCACAAGTCTTTTCGGGATCGTCCGCATCGGACGGCGACTCTTCGACGCCGGCCAGTGCCGCGCTGACTGTATCGACGGCTGGCAGCAAGCCGTCCGGGTCGCAGACTCGTAGCACTACAGATACCGCGGCACCGGGTACCAACGCCCAGTCTATTCCAGCGCGCGCGCAGCTCACCGAGATTCTGTGCAGCTCCGAAAAACCTTCGGCGCCAAAGAATTCCAGGCGCGTCAGATCAAGGATCAGCCCGCGGCAACGGGCCAGGTTAGCGAGTGAATACTCGGTGAGGGTATGTGCGTTCATACTGTCGATGTCGCCGTGGGCGCTGACAACGGCCACCGACGACTCCATCCAGTGAGTGTCAACCGCGCTAACTGGCCGGTATCCGGCGTGGCGAAAGTGGCATCGCCCGCGGGGCGGCAGAGTGCGACAATGTGTCGGTCATGGTGATCCAGTCGTCCGGACGATCACCGGCATGTCAGGACTCGGAGCAAACGCTCCTTGGATTCAACAGCGTACGGCTGAAATCCATCCCGACCGGCTGAGACTCTCAGCAGTCGTCACACTACTCCGGTTGGACGGTTCCCGCGCATAAAGCGGCTCACTTTCGAGCGACCAGCCGACTTCGTCCTAGAATGGGTGTCATCTCGTGGCGGGTGCGCCCGGGGTACATGGAATGAAGTGGGTACTGGCAATGGTGGAGTCCACCGAAGACACTGATGCGGCACCGCTGGGGTTGCGGACATCGGAGCAGCTCAGTGCTGATGACGCCGACTTGCGGGCGGCAATCAGCAATCTCGCGGGTCTGGTCGCCGATCATCGCCGCTTGCCCGAGTTGCTCTCGGAGGTAGCGACATTCGCGGTGCGCGCGATACCGGGAGCAGATGGTGCTGGGGTGACGTTGCTGAATCTTGACGGGGCGGACAACATCGTCGCGGCGTTGGCGGCCAGCGCTCCCTTTGTCGCCGAGATTGACGAAATCCAGTACGTGACGGTCAACGAGGGGCCCTGCATCACCGCGGCGCTGGAACGTCGCACGGTGCGTTCAGGGTCGTTGGGCGGGGAGAAGATGTGGCCGAGGTTCGGTCCGCGCGTAGGCAGGTTAGGGGTGCACAGTGCACTGTCGCTACCGCTGTTGCTGTCTGATCGGGTCGTCGGGGCCATCAATGTATATGCCTACGGCAAAGACGTTTTCGACGAGCACGCCGCTGAATTCGGGGAGGCGTTCGCCAAACCGGCGGCCGTCGCTGTGTACAACGCGCAGATCCTTGCCGACGCACTTGCTCTTACGGTCCAACTGCAGACGGCGTTGTCCACCCGCCCGGTGATCGATCAAGCGATCGGCCTCATCCGCGGGCGTACGGGGCGTAGCGCCGACGAGGCGTTCGCCCAACTGCGGGCGATGAGCCAATCTGAGCACCGCAAGTTGGCTGATGTGGCCCAACACATGCTCGATCAAGCGGTGCGCCGCGCCCGTGCTCGACCTGCGCCAGAAAGCCCAGCTGGCGTACGCTGACAAGGCCTGGAGTCTCACCTGGGGCTGACTGACCACGTCCTCGATCAGGATCTGCCAGACGCCAGCCGAGATTGGCTGCGCGATAAGTAATTTCGAGGCGTTGGTTTCAACAGCTCGGTCAGCACGCCATCGGCCTGCGTATGCCGGCCCGGCTCAATGCGCGATAACCCGCTCATCGGGTGTACCGTGGGTAGAGTTGGAAACCCAGCCAGTCCGGGATGAAGTCAGCCGTCCGCTGTTGATCTCCCAGAGCATTCGCTCACGCCGGACATGCCGGTGACCACCGTCAGTCGGGATCACCTTGAGCACCCTCTCTACCCTTGAAACACCGAATGTCCGCCTTGTTGGGCAAAGCCTCTCCGGCTCACCGAAGTTCGGCATTCTCAGCACGTATCCGCCGACAGCGTGCGGGCTGGCGACGTTCAGTGCAGCGTTGTCGAAAGGGTTGTGCGCGAATGGCTCTGACGTCAGCGTCGTGCGCGTGGCCGACGGGGCGTCATGTTCTGACGCTCGGGTGATCGGAGAGCTGGTCAACGGTTCCGCAACATCCGTGGCTGCAACCTCCGAATTGCTGAACGAGAGCGACATCGCGATCGTGCAGCATGAGTACGGCATCTACGGCGGTGTCGACGGGGACGAGGTGGTGGACATCCTCGGCGGACTGCGCATCCCGTCGATCGTGATTGCCCATACAGTCCTCAAAAACCCGACCCCGCATCAGCGTTCGGTGCTCGAGACGATCGCCGCGATGGCGGATCACGTGGTTGTTATGTCGGAGGCGGCCAGGCAACGCCTGTGCCTGGGCTTCGACGTCGATCGCCGAAAAGTCACCACGATCGCGCACGGCGCGATCGTCCCGAGCAACACTCCGGTGCTGCGTTCGGGCAGGCCGACTCTGTTGACCTGGGGTCTGCTGGGGCCGGGTAAAGGCATCGAACGGGTCATCGAGGCGATGGGTTCGCTGCATGAGCTCCATGGCCGGCCGCGTTACCTGATTGCCGGCCGCACGCACCCAAAGGTTCTGGCCGCCGATGGCGAGGCATACCGCGACGCCCGTGCTGAACAGGCGCGGCAGGGCGGCGTAGCGGACTCGGTGTTCTTCGACGCCAACTACCGCGACGTGTCGTCACTGACTGCGCTGGTTCGGTCCTCGGCCGTGGTTGTGCTGCCCTACGACTCCACGGATCAGGTCACCTCCGGTGTTTTGGTCGATGCCATCGCCAGTGGCCGGCCGGTCGTCGCCACCGCCTTCCCCCACGCCGTCGAGCTTCTCGGTACTGGGGCGGGCATCGTCGTCGATCACGACGATCCCGACGCGCTGGCGTCCGCCCTGCGCCGACTGCTGACCGATCCGCGCCTGGCCGGCTCAATGGCCGCGGAGGCCCGCCGGTTGGCCCCGACGATGGCCTGGCCGGTGGTGGCACATGCCTATCTGGGTCTTGCGCACCGTCTTCTCGCGCAGCGTCGGGCGCTGGTATGAAAGCCGTAGTGCCGGACCCGAGATTCGACCACCTGTTGCGTTTGACAGACCGTCGCGGCACGTTCGAGCATGCGCTTTTCGCCGAACCTCGCCCGGAGCACGGCTACTGCACCGACGACATGGCGCGGGTTCTTGTCGTTGCGACCCGAGAGCCCGACTCCGGTGGTGAGGTCAACGGCCTAGCTCGGGTGGCCGTGCAGTTCCTGAACGATGCGCAGTCCTACGCCGGACCTTGCCGAAACCGGATGGACCGCAAGGGGCGTTGGGAGGACGAGCCTTCCCTCGAGGACTGCTGGGGGCGCTCAATTTGGGGACTGGGAACCGCCGCTGCGCATAGCGACGTCGGTCTGGTTCGCCGATTGGCCGTCATTCAGTTCGAACGTGCCGCGAAGGTGCGGTCGCCGTGGCCAAGAGCGATGGCGTTCGCGGCGTTGGGTGCCGCCGAACTCCTCTCCGTCGAACCCGGGCAGCAGGCCGCACGCGCGCTCCTCACCGACTACGCCGACACCGTGGCCAAGCCGAGCGGCGACGCGGCTTGGCCATGGCCTGAGCCACGACTCACCTACGCGAATGCGGTTCTCGCCGAGGCGATGATCGCCGCGGGCGTTGCGCTCGACGATTCGACACTGCGGCAACAGGGGTTGGATCTGTTGGGCTGGCTGCTCGAGTACGAAACGGCAGGGGGTCACCTCTCACCCACCCCCGCAACCGGCAGAGGGCCGGACGACGTTCGGCCCGGGTTCGATCAGCAACCGACCGAGGTGTCCACCCTCGCCGACGCCTGTGCGCGTGCCGCCGCCACCGACACCGGTTCCAACTGGCCCGACGGCGTGCTGGCCGCAGCTGACTGGTTCATGGGTGTCAACGACGCGGGACAGCCCATGTGGGACCCTGAGACCGGCGGAGGATTCGACGGGCTGCATGCCGATGGCGTGAACCGCAACCAGGGGGCGGAGTCGACTCTGGCAGTGATCTCGACCTTGCAGCAGGCTCGGCGCTTTTCGACTGTGCGGCTATGACTTCCGTGCAGGCTGGGCTCGTCACCCGTACCCCCCACCGGATCGAGGCCAACCCATCGCGGGTCATCACCCGACTGTTCGTACCAGGCCAGGAAGGTTTCGAACACCAGGAGTCCCGCGCGGCAGCGGTGCTGGCGCGGATCCTGGCTCTGGACGAAGGGCAGGTGCGGGCTTCGCTAGACGATGTCGTTACACGCTTCGACGAACGTCACCGCGATCTTGCTGATATCTTCCGCCGACACGCCTGTGAGCTGGCCGATCGTCTCGACCCCGACCGGGAACTCTCCGAGACGCGAAAGTTGTTGCTGGGGGCGACGTTCACCAGCGAATATGCCATTGAAGGTGCGGCGTTGTGCAACCCCAGCATGGTGGCCCATCCCGACCAGGCTGGAACCGCGGCAGGCAGCCTGCGATTCGTAATGAGCGTGCGGGGCATTGGCGAGGGGCACCGTTCGTCCATCGGGTTCCGGACCGGCGTCGTCGACGCAGCCGGCGGCGTCACGATCGATGACCCTGCTCCGTTCGCCACCGCCGGAGCACCCAAACCCGCCCTCCTTGACGCAGCCGTCTTCCGCAGTGAACTCGCCCGGCTCGATGACGGGGGAGAGGCCGCCGACTTTGTCCTCCAGAGGCTCGGCCAGAGCTTCACCCGAGCTGATCTCGATCAACAACTCGCCCATCTCCAGACTCATCTGAGCACCCGCGGACATGCCGAGCAGACGATTTCCTCAATCCGCAGCATCGCCGAGCGGACGTATTCTGTCGAGTTCTCAAACAGCACAGCGCTTTCCGAGCGGGTCCTGTGGCCCTCGACGGACGTAGAGCAGGCCGGCATGGAGGACGCACGCTTCGTCCGTTTCATCGACGACGGCGCCATCACTTTCTATGCGACCTACACGGCCTACAGCGGATCTCACATCAGCCAGCAACTCTTGCAGACCACAGATTTCAAGTCCTTCACCTCCACGCCGATCGTCGGATGCGCCGCTGCCGATAAGGGTCTGGCGCTGTTTCCGCGCCGGATTCGCGGTCGCTTCGCCGCGATGTCGAGATCAGATCGCGAATCGAATGCGGTTGCCTACTCCGATCGCCTGTCCGTTTGGTCGAGTGCGCTTCCCTGCCAGAGCCCGACCCGCGACTGGGAGGCGTTGCAACTCGGGAACTGCGGTCCGCCTATCGAAACCGACGCCGGGTGGCTGGTGCTGACCCACGGTGTCGGCCCGATGCGCACTTACCGGATCGGGGCGATTCTGCTCGATCTCGACGATCCGACAAGGATTCTTGGTCAGCTACGGCAACCGCTACTGAGCCCGGCCAGTGATGAGCGGGACGGCTACGTGCCCAATGTCGTCTACTCCTGCGGCGCACTGGTCCACGCCGGCACCCTGGTGCTGCCGTACGGTATCGCAGACGCCTCCATTGGTATCGCCACCGTGCCGCTCCCCGAACTCATTGCGGCTTTGTGCCCTGAGGTCCAAGACATTTCAAGCGGCACCACTGCGCCCATGCCGCTTTTCAGCAATCTCGAATTGCGGCCCTGAAGGCGTCCAACGCAGGCCTACGAACCCTGCACCACCGCTGCAGTCTAAGGAGAACGACCACGATGGAACCCGACGACGAACAACGAGAAGCTTTCGGCGAGCACGTGCTTCACTTCGGTGCGGGTTTCAAAGACAAAGAGCGCCCGCACGTCTTGGAAACGTTGGCGACGCTCGTTCCGCACCTGCTGGGACGATGGGATCCGCGGGACATAGATGTGGAAATATCGTTGCAGGACCGCGGCGGCAAGGAGCAGCGTGTCACTTTGCGCACGAGCCTCCCCGGCCATCCGCCACTGGTAGCGGTCGCTGAGAACCCGGACATCACCCGCGCGATCTGTGAAGCGAAGCGCGAGCTGATCCGGCAACTCGAACACCAGAAGTCGTTGCACGAGCCCATGAGCAGCCGACGGCGCAGCAGTGCGACGATCCGTCATTTGTAAGACGCCCACAGGGCGGTCATGACACACATCATCGAAGCGCGAGTTATCGGCAACCACGCCGCCATGGGCAGATCAACGCCGGTAGCTACCGGCAGCCCGTACCTGACCGCCCACGAAGTACTCCGCGCTGGTATGCGCCGCACCGCGGAACGCAGAGATACGGCTGCGGCACAGTCGAAGTGGGATTCCGAAGGCGGGGCAATCGAAGCGGCCGAGTGGGGACGGAAAGGCTGTGCACGCGACGTCAGCGAGACCCTCGACGCCGGATTGTCGGTGATGTGGCCGGGGGGCTGCCGAGAGGGGTAGAGTTGTCGTTGCTGAGAACTTCAGCCAGTACGGAAAAAGTTTTGGCTGTACGCCGCCCAACTTGATGAGCGTTTGCTCGTGCCGCACCCTTCCGATTTCTGCCGTGATGGTCAGGCAGCATTCTCATTTCGCTCATTCCCTCGCGAAGCACGCGCCCCGCGGCGCGCAGCCAACGCCAAAACGGTCGGGACAAAGCTAGATTGCGCCCGCAAGACCGATCCGGGCAATCGTCCTTCCAAAACATTCGCTACACAAGAAACTAGGTAAAACATCATGATCGTCGTGGGAATCATCCTCATCGTCCTCGGACTCCTCCTTCCTAGCCTCATGCCTACGTTCGCCTTCGCCCATGTTCTTTTGGTGCTCGGGGTCATCCTTCTGGTCGTCGGCGTATTGCTGGCGCTGGCGGGACGGACGGGACACGCCATCGGCGGGCGCCGCCACTACTACTGATCGGCCAGAACTACTCAGCGACTATCCGGCTGGTCCGGCTGACGCCGGCGTCGACGTGGATCGCCCTTGAAAAATCAAGGAACCGCACAATCGCTGTTCATCTTCAGCTGAAGTTGTTGCAGCCCAGTTTTTGTCACCGATCCACCGAGGCAGCGACCGGTGTCGATGAACGCTGGCAACCCGACCTAGCAACCCGACAGCGAGGAACCGATGGCGATTACTGACATTGCCGCCTTCGCTCACCTGACCGACGCCGACATCGAGAACCTGGCCGTCGAGCTGGACGCGATCCGGTTGGACATCGAGGATTCACGCGGCGAGCGCGACGCACGCTACATCCGCCGCACCATCGCCGCGCAACGTGTCCTGGAAATCGCCGGCCGGCTGATGCTGGCCGGTAGCTCGAAACGCCCGGCATGGTGCGTCGCAACGGTGACGCTCGGTCTGGCCAAGATCATCGAGAACATGGAGATCGGCCACAACGTCATGCACGGCCAGTGGAACTGGATGAACGATCCCGAGATTCACTCCTCGACATGGGAGTGGGATATGAGTTCGGCGTCAAAACACTGGCGGTTCACCCACAATTTTCAGCACCACAAGTACACCAACATCCTCGGCATGGATGACGATGTGGGCTACACCATCCTGCGAGTCACCCGCGACCAGCCCTGGGAGCCCTTCAACATCGGCAACCTGCTGTTCAACTCTGTCCTGGCGCTCGGATTTGAGTGGGGAATTGGCTTGCAGCCCATAGAGTTCAGCAAGATCTTCAAGCCCGGCCCGGAGCGCGACGTCACCCTCGTGCAAATCCGCGAGTTCGCTGTCAAGGCCGGCCGACAGGTGTTCAAGGACTATGTCGCATTTCCGGCGCTGACGTCGCTGTCACCGACGGCAACCTACAAGTCGACACTGAAGGCGAACATCGTGGCCAACGTGCTTCGCAACATCTGGGCCAACGCGGTGATCTTCTGTGGGCATTTCCCTGATGGCGCAGACAAATTCACGAACACCGACATGATCGGCGAAACCGGGGGTCACTGGTATCTACGTCAGATGTTGGGTAGTGCCAACTTTGACGCCGGGCCCGCGTTACGGTTTATCAGCGGCAACCTGTGCTACCAGATCGAGCACCACCTTTACCCCGATCTACCGAGCAATCGGCTACACGAGATCTCGGTGCGGGTCAGGCAGATCTGCGACAAGTACGACCTCCCGTACACCACGGGCTCGTTTCCGGTGCAATACGGTAAGACGTGGCGCACCATCGCCAAACTGTCACTGCCAGACCGCTACTTGCGCAACACCGCCGACGACGCTCCGGAGACCCGCAGCGAGCGGATGTTCAGCGAGCTGGAGCCCGGTTTGACCGGGACGGACCTAGCGACCGGCCGCCGCCGCGGGCTTAATACAGCGATCGCGGTGGTTCGCCAGTGGCGGCGCATGCGGCGCGCCGCTCCCCAAGCCCGCGTGAACTGTCTCGATCTGCACGGCGCGGTGTCGCATATCGGACTCCGCGGCGCGCCTACTGCTGGCGACTGAATCGCAATTCCCGCTAAGTGGAGCAATCGCCGCGACCACACCGAAATGGGTATAGCGACACCCACACACCCAGCGTCATTCGCCGGGTACCCAAGCCCCTGGGGCCGAAAAGGCCCGTTCCCCCGACTAACCGGGACGATACCCAGTCAGCCCCAGGGGTTTTGTGCTGAATTGCTAGACGGCGGTCACTCCCACAGCCTGCGGACCCTTGGGCCCCTGGGCGATTTCGAACTGGACGCGTTGATTTTCCTCAAGGGAGCGAAAACCATCCCCTTGGATCTCAGAATGGTGGACGAATACGTCTTTTGCGCCTCCGTCAGGGGCGATAAAACCGAAGCCCTTTTCGTTATTGAACCACTTGACGGTTCCCTGTGTCATTCTAACTTCTTTCTTTTCAAGATGAGTGTAATAACTTTTATACACTCACGTCTAACCGTAACATAAATTAACTGGTGTAACGGACACCGTCGGAATATGCCGGATTTTCTACTTCGATTCGTTTACTTCCAATGTCTGTGAGTTCTCGGGCTCGGCCGCGGCTGGTACGACGACGCGTGACGTAGGGGCCGAACTGCGAAGGGGTTCGTCGCCTCAGCGACTCTATGGTTGGCGGCAAGGCCCCGGTCTGCGAGATCTGAACGGCCTTGGCGCGCTTGATAGGACGTTTCTGTTCCGAAGACTCACCGGACTTCTTGGCCATGGTTTTGCCGGGGAGAGCTGTCAAACAACGCGGCCTTTGATGTGGGGGCCTGTGTTGGTCCCGGTTGTCCGAGTGTACCCCCCACGAGGCCGGCGCCGCTCACCTCTGTTCCACGGCCGCTTCGTGCGAGCATGACACGGCCGGGTTGCCTTAGATATCCAAGCAATCAGGCTGATCCCTTTCGCGCACCGCCCGGGGCCTGATATCACGGCGCCAATCTCTCAGAATGCCTGAAATCGAGACACATTGGCGAGCGGTTTGCCGGAACGCTCTCGCGTTCATCAGGTTTCAGATCGGCCTTCGGGAGAAGCCAGCTGGATACCCTGGGCCGCAATGTGTTTGCACTGTCTGGTGTCCGGCTTCGAAGAACCGGGCGGACACCGAAGTCCACCGACCGGTGGGGCCCGTCTGGGTTGCGACCGTTCTTGCGTTGTAGGGGAAATGGCACGGCCTGGGCCAGATGCTTGGTACGCATGAACAGGACCCTACGGCCGGCGCCAGAGGAACATGGTGGCCCGTTTCTTCTTGGTTTCACCCCCCGTGAAATTCGAACGTGTGGCGAGCCACCGGGGCGCTAGTGAGGCGACCGCAGCACATGGGTAGACAGATGGCGTAACGTGACAGAAGAGCCGTTTCGTTGTCGGCGCTGGCCTCGAACGTCATTGCGCGAGCGAGATCACGGTCAATGCGATTCCTCCGTCGGCCCGACTTGCGGACCGATCGTCTCGAACTGCGAAGGGTTGTCCGATGAATCGCGCAGATCCGTCGATTGGTGCTGTGGCCTCTCATCAGGATCCGGTGGCCGATACCACGGCGGAACGGCGCCCGGCGAGTCCGGTGCGGCTGACTCTGGCAGCCGGGCTTGGCAACGAAATTGACGGAGCGTGGTGGCCCCGTACCGGGCTGATCTCGCGAGAGCTGCCTGAATTGATCTCTATTCTGGAAGTCCGTTTGGGCCAAGTTATCGACCTCAACGTCAACTGGTCGGCGTTGCAAAACCAGCCGAATCTGGATTGGGGCTTGTGGCGGGGCGTAAATCCGCATGTTATGACGGTCGTCGGCCGCGAAGAGCAGGCGAAGCTGCTGGTCGTCCCGTACCGGACCGGTACCGCTCTTGCGGTGATGGTTCTGCGCCTGGCTGCTTCGCTGCCCATCCAGCTGGCGCATCGGGACTCCCGGTCGTTCCAGACCGCCGAATGCGTTGTCCGTGCGGCCCGGGGCGAGAGGATGTTTGAGGTGCGTCGGTCCGGGATAACTCGAGGCCCGCAGCGCTGAAACCGGCTCTGAAACGGGTGTTGTTTATTCCCAGCGCTTTTGCGCGGTAGCGGCCTCGGCTTGCTCAGTCAGAGCGCTCCTGGTCTTCCGCGCTGACCGTCAGCAGACTGTCGACCGTCAAGGCATTGTTCGGACCGGCCGCGGTCATCATGATGGCGTGTGCCTGGTCGGGATCGGCCTGCGGGGAAACTACCAGCAGGATGATTTTTTGGCGATTGAGCCCGAGGACTTCGACGGTGCTGACCGGGTGGATGCGATATCCGTCGAGTCGTACCGCACCCTGTGCTGTCGTCAACTTTGCAGGTGCCGTTGCCCATTCGGTGAGCTTGTAGAGCACGCGGCTAATCCGTCCGAGTCGGACGGAGAGCACCGCAAGCAGATCCGGCAGTTCGGTGGCGAGGTCGTCACTGTGCGGCCACCACGCCCCATCGACGTACCCGCTGCTGGGCGCCTTGGGCTTTAACCGCAAGCGCGGTGTGTGTTCCGGCGGACTCTGGCGGCGCGTGACATTCGTCTGGTCGTTTTTCAGCGTCATAGCGACGCTCCCGTCTTGACCGCGAAACCGGCCAGATCGTTCGAATCGGCGACGACATGTCTTTGGATAGTCACATACGAGATATCGCCGATAGATATCACCCTACTCGGGTAGTCCACCCCCAACGGCGGCGACGAGGCGAGAGTCGCCATTTGACGCGGCGAGTTTCCCGGCGCGCCTTCGATTTCGGTGATTTTCGAGGCTAGCGGGTCGCGCGCTGGCTCAGCGGATGGACGCCAGTTGGTCGATCGAATCCCGCGGCAAGTCGCCGTCAACGACGGCGGTCACCGCCAGCTTGTTCAGCGTGATCGCGCCTTTGTGATTGTCCAGGAACGCGGTGTCGGCGGCGTCGCGGCCGGTGGCTATGCGCACCAGGGATTGCCGCGGCGCCAGCAACGTCGCGTCGACCACCCGCCATTCGCCCCCGACGAAAGCCTCGGCCACCGCGTGAAAGTCCATCGGGAACAAGCCCGGCGCGTACACCGACACCAGGCGGGCCGGGACGTTGACCGCACGCAGCAGAGCCACCACCAGGTGCGCGTAATCGCGGCACACCCCTTCGCCGGAGAGCAAGGTGTCCACCGCCCCGTCGATCGGATCGCTGGATCCGGGCACGTAGTTCAACCTGGTGCCCACCCATGAGCTCACGTGTTCCAACAACGTCGTCGAGTCGGCTTCGCCACCGAATTCAGTTGCGGCAAAACCAAAGAACTTGTCGGCTTCGGCGTAGCGGCTGGGTCGCAGATACATCGACAGGTCATATTCGGTGACTGGAGCCGGATCAGTCTGACCGACAATGGTGGCCGCGTAGTCGACCGTCAGCGTGCCCACCCCGACGTCGAACTTGTGGATGCGGTTGCCGTGCACGCCGCTGACTTCCAACGGCTGCAGGGGTCGTCCGTCCAAGAGGAACTGCAGCGATTCGAAGACCTCGGTGCCCGGATGCGGAGCAACGGCGATCTGGAATTCCAGCGTGGTAGCCGCGGTGATATCGACTTCGAGCTCGGCGCCCACTTCTCGTCTCATAGCGCGATGATGCGCCAGTCGCTCGGGATGCGCCAATCGTGGCACCGGCCGCCAACGAACGACATCCACCAACGCGGCAACGAAAGCGGCTCTCCCGCAGACGATTTAGCTAAGACAGTGCGGCTAGTCCGGCTGCCCGGAGTTCACCTCACGGGTGGGATCAATTTGGCGGCGCGATCACCATGGACCCGATGTAGTAGACCTCGCGCCCGGTTGGGTAGCCACCACCGTCGGTGGCGATGTGAACGTGGTCGTAGTGGTTCGCGGTTTCGTTGCCCAAGTCGGCAGTCCAATTCCCTGCTCCGACACCCTGGTAGATCTTCTGCCGCCAGATGACGTGGTTGATGCCCCATCGTTTCGCGTTCGCCAACGCAAAACCGGCGATCTGGTTGCCGAGCTCGATGCCCTGGGGGCTGCTGTGGTCGGGGATCATCACATCGATGGCCAGCCCGTTGGGGTGCCACGGCAACGGGTCTTGTCGGTACCCGTAGATCATGGTGATCTGCGGGAACAGCACACTGATGACCCGGGCAGCCCAGATGGTGTGGATCTGCAACCGATCCTCCGACGCGATGCCGGGCGATAGCGCGAACTGGAATTGTTGGGCAGAGGCAGGCGGGGTTGCCGCCAGCGCCGCCAGCGCTTCCGCTTCCGCGGGGCTGGCCGTGTGCAGCGCGGCGGCCGGTGGGGGTGCCGGGGCAGCCGTGGTGGAGTTGGGTGCCTCAGCGCAGCACGGAGGTTTCGTGCCCTGGGCATAGACCATGCCTGCGGACAAGACCAGCGAGGCCACCAGCGCCAGCCAGCGGCCCCGGCCGTTGGCTAACAGGTTTTTGCCCACGAACTGCACCTTAGTGGCGGGTGCGACGCATGTGGCAGTCTTCGTTACCGCTTTGTTGCCTAACCACAGCGAAGTCAGGCCGGCGGTGTGTGTGTCAGCGTGTCTCGGCGACCAACCGGCCGACGACATCGCCGGTCTTGAGGCGTTCGATAGCGTCGGGTATGTCGGCAAAGGTGATGGCTTCGGTGTGGATGGTCAGGTCGCCCGCGGCCATCAGTGCCAGGACCGGTTCGAGCGTGCCGGGATGGCCGCCGCGCGCGCCGCGCAGGGTCACTTCCTTGAGCACCAGGTCGGTGGTGGGAATGGTTGCCTCGGTGAGTCCGAGTCCCACCTGGATTACCCGACCGTGCTCCCGGACGGCGCGGATGGCGCCGGCTGTGGTGGTCCCGAACCCGGCGAAGTCCACGATGACGTCGAGTCGGAAGCGGGTCAATTCGCTGACGTCTTCGACGGTGTCGATCACGCCACGCTGTTTGGCCAGATCCCAAACCTCGCGCTTGGGTTCGGCCGCATACACCTCGGCGCCGGCCAGCACGGCGATGCGCGCACCGGTGAGGCCCAGTCCGCCCAGACCCACGATTCCGACTTTTTCTCCGGCCCGCAGGTCACCGACGGTCATCACGCCGCAGTACGCGGTTTGGCCCGCGTCGGTGGCGGTGGCGGCCTGGGCGAAGCCGACCTGGTCGGGAAGTTTGACGAGACTCCTGGCTGAGGTGAGGCACTTGTCGGCGAATCCGCCGTCACTGGACCAGCCCGGTGCGCCGGCCTTGCCCGACTCGATCACGACGCGGTCGCCGATCTCGAAGTTCGTGACGTCCGCGCCAACGGCCGCGACCACTCCGGCCACTTCATGGCCGGGGATGATCGGCAGTTTGGGCAGCAAAGGGGTCAGGGTGCCGTCGAGGAAGCCGACGTCGCTGTGGCAGAGTCCGGCCGCGCGCACGTCGACGACGACTTGTCCGGATCCCGGTTGCGGGTCCCACATTCGATCAATTGCAAAGGCTTGTTGGCGCCTACCAGTTGCCACGCTTTCATCGCGGATTCCTCTGTGATCGACTCGCGGGCTAAATCACGCTACTGCGCGTCCCTTGTTTGCGGTATCTGCTGGCCGCGAGTAGCTCTTGAATGCACGTTTCTTCCTGAAACAGTGGCGATGCGTGCGGGGTCAATGGTTGTCTTGAAGAAGCGCCGCTGACCATTAGCTGCAGCTTGAACGGGCCCAAAGCGGGCCCAAAAGGGGAGAGTGAGTGGTTTTCCGCGCCGACCAGGAAATCGGACGTGATCTGGCCGCGGTCGACTGGACATCCACCCCGCTAGGACCCGTCGACCGATGGCCACAAAGTCTCCGCACCTCCGTGAACATCCTGCTGGCCTCCAGGTTTTCGATGTGGATGGCCTGGGGTCCGGACCTGACCTTCTTCTGCAACGGCGCCTATCGTCGCGACACGCTGGCGCGCAAGTACCCCTGGGCGCTGGGCCGTCCGGCCAGCGAGGTGTGGGCGGAGATCTGGACCGACATCGGCCCGCGGATCGAGAGAGTGCTGTCGACCGGCGAGGCGACCTGGGATGAGGCCCTGATGCTGATCCTGGAGCGGTCGGGTTATCCCGAGGAGACGTATCACACCTTCTCGTACAGCCCTTTGCGCGACGAGGAGGCCGCCGTTGTCGGCATGCTTTGCGTTGTCAGCGAGGAAACGGACCGGGTGATCGGTGAGCGCCGCATGACGACGCTGCGCAACCTGGGCTCCGACCCGAGCGTGGTGCGCACCGAGCGACAGATGCTGGACTTCGCATCCGGCCAACTCGCCGAGAACCCGTACGACCTGCCCTTCACCCTGACCTATCTGTTCGACGACGGTGCTGACGGTGACGTGCGGCTGGCCGGAGTCAGCGGGATCGAACGCGGGCATCCGGCGGCGCTGGACAGGATCAAAGCCCATGGCGATTCGGTGTGGCCGGTGCAGCAGGCCGCGCACGGTGAGTCAGGAGTGATCGAACTCGACGGCGTCGCGCTGGATCTGCCCATGGGCGCGTGGGACGAACCACCGACTCGCGCGCTGGTGGTGCCACTGCTGCAACAGGGCGGCGTAACACTCGGGTTCCTGGTGGCCGCGCTGAACCGCTATCGCCCACTGGACCAGGGATACCGCGGCTTCGTCGAGCTCGTGGCCGGGCACATCGCAGCGGGGGTGGGCAGCGCACGCAGCTATCAGGCCCAACAACAGCGTGCCGAGGAACTGGCCGAGCTCGACCGTGCCAAGACGGCGTTCTTCTCCAATGTCAGCCACGAATTCCGCACCCCGCTCAGCTTGATTCTCGGACCCGTCGACGATCTGCGCAGCCGGACCTCCGGGATCGATGAGCCGGCGCGCCAAGAACTGGAGCTGGTTCACCGCAACGCCCTAAGGCTGGCCAAGCTGGTCAACACGCTGCTGGACTTCTCGCGCATCCAGGCCGGCCGAATGCAGGCCCGATTCGAGCCCGTCGACCTACCGGTCGTCACCGCCGAACTGGCCAGCGTCTTCAGGTCAGCGATAGAGCGGGCAGGCCTCACGTTCACCGTGGACTGCCCGCCGCTCGATGAACCCGTGTACGTCGATCGCGAGATGTGGGAAAAGGTTGTGCTCAACCTGCTCTCCAACGCGTTGAAATTCACGGTCGAGGGATCCATCACCGTCAGCGTTGCGCGTGCGGACGCCGATGCGATCGTCACCGTCAGCGACACCGGGATCGGAGTCGCCGCCACGGAGATGCCCCGGCTCTTCGAACGTTTCCACCGCATCGAAAGCGCACGCGCCCGGTCCGCCGAGGGCAGTGGCATCGGGCTGGCTCTGGTCAAGGAGCTGGTCGGATTGCACGGTGGCAGCATCGTCGCCGATAGCCAGGAGGGCAGCGGGACAACGTTCACCGTGCGACTGCCGTTCGGCGCGGCCCATCTGCCCGCCGGTGAAGTCGCCGCGCCGCCGGGCACGCGCGCGCTGGCCGGCGTGATCGCCGAACCCTACGTCCAGGAGGCGCTGCGCTGGCTGCCCACCGTCGCCCATTCGGGGCCGGACCCTGCATCGGACACCGGTACAAGGGCAACGATGACTGCGGTCACGCCAGCCGAGAGCGATGGCGAGCGGGTGCGTGTGCTGGTCGCCGACGACAACGCCGACATGCGCGAATACCTGACCAACCTGCTGCACACCTCCGGCTACGAGGTCAGCGCGGTCACCGACGGCCAGCAGGCGCTCGAGGAAGTGCGCGCCAGGGTCCCCGACATCGTCATCAGCGACGTGATGATGCCCCGGCTGGACGGTCTGCAGCTGCTGGCGGCGCTGCGCAACGACCCGTGCACCGCTGCCCTGCCTGTCCTGCTGCTGTCCGCCCGCGCGGGACAGGAAGCCTCCATCGAAGGCCTGCTGGCCGGCGCCGACGACTACCTCGTCAAGCCGTTCGCCGCGGCGGACCTTCTTGCCCGGGTACGTGCCAATGTCGAGCTGGCGCGGCTGCGTAACCATCAAGCCCGCTGGCGCACCGCCTTGGTGGACTCGCTGCAGGAAGCGTTTTTCATCTGCGACGAGCGCGGTGCCGTCATCGAGATCAACAACACCTTCACCGAGATTCTGGGCTACGGCCCCGAAGAGCTGCCCTACGAGGCCGTCCATCCATGGTGGCCGGATCTCGACACCGAGCCCGAAGCCCACCGGCTCGTCGAACGGGCGTTCGCGGAGCTGTTGAGCCAAGACCAGGGCACCTTCACGGTTCCCGTCACCCATCGCAATGGGCATCGGCTGTGGGTCGCGGCCAACTTCAAGCACCTCGACGACCCAGAGTCCGGCCGCCAAGTCATCGTCGGCACCTTTCGCGACGTCACGGCCGAGCACTACGCCGTGCAGGGCCAGATCGCGCTGGCCGCGCTCAATCAACAACTGGCGCAAGCCGACACGCTGGATGACGCGATGCGCGGAGCCGCCGAGGAGCTGCGTCTGGTGTGGCAGGCGCGACGCGTCCTGGCGGTGACGTTCCGCGGCGAGGCCCCAGCGCAATCCAGGGCGGAATCCGTTACGCCCGAGCTGATCTGCGCGGGCGATCCCATCGCGTGGGCGGATTTGTCGCCGCGTCAGCGGCAACTGATCGAATCGGTGCGTGACGCCGACTTGCTGACCACTGCCACCGGGGAGGCCGGTGCCGCGGGAATCGCGTTGCAGCATCCCCGGGGAGTGCTGGTCGTCTGGATCGAACTGGCCGAGCAACGGCCGTTCACCCCGGAGGATCACACTCTGCTCACCGTTCTCGCCGGGCGCCTCGGTCAAGGCCTGCACCGCGTGTACCAGTTGGACGAGCAGCGTGAAACCGCTGTAGCGCTGCAGCACGCCATGCTCGGCCCGCCGAATCTGCCCGGGGGCTTTGCGGTTCGATACCACCCCGCGAGCCGGCCGCTACAGGTGGGAGGCGACTGGTACGACCTGGTTGATCTAGACGACGGGCGCGTCGCGTTGATCGTGGGCGATTGTGTCGGTCATGGCTTGGCGGCTGCCACCGTGATGGGTCAGCTCCGCAGCGCCTGCCGTGCGCTGCTGCTCGAGCAGTCCAGTCCCACCGCCGCACTCGCGGGCCTGGACCGCTTCGCCGCGCGGCTGCCTGCCGCACGCTGCACCACCGCATTCTGCGCGGTGCTGACCCCCGACACGGGCGAACTGGTGTACGCCAGCGCCGGTCATCCGCCGCCGATCATGGTGCACGCCGACGGCAGCATCGTGCAGCTGGACGGTGGACACGGGCTTCCGCTGGCTCTCCGCCCGGACTGGACCCGCCCCGAAGCCCATATCACGATGCCGCCCCGCGCGACACTGCTGCTGTACACCGACGGTCTGGTCGAACGACGCGGCCGTTCAATCGACGACGGCATGGCCCGTGCCGCCGATCTGGTTCAGGACGGCCGCGCCCAGTCGCTCGATGAGGTGGCCGACCTCCTCATGTCCGGGCTGGAGCCTGAAGGCGGTTATCCCGATGACGTGGCCATGCTGCTCTACCGCCAGCCGGCCCCATTGGCGATGGACTTCGCCGCCGAAGCCAACCACCTCGCTCCGAGCCGGTCCGCCCTGCGCACCTGGCTGACCCAGGCGGGGGTCGAGCCCAATCAGATCATCGACGTGCTCATCGCCGCCGGCGAAGCCGTCGCCAACGCGATCGAACACGGTCACCGTGACCGGCCCGACGGCACCGTCTCGCTGCGCGCGAGCGCGGCGGTCGACCGGCTACAGGTCACCGTCATGGACAACGGCACCTGGAAGACACCGCGTCAGGTCCCCGACATCAGTCGGGGCCGCGGCATCATCCTCATCCGAGGACTGATGGAGGACTTCACCATTCACTCCGATGACGCCGGCACCACGGTTCACATGTACACGAGGATCACCTAATGCCCACACCACTCACCCTCAACACCGACCGTGACGCTGACGGGACACCCCGGGTGATTGCCACCGGGGAGATCGATCTCAGCAACATCGACCAGTTCAACCGGGCGCTCACCACCGCCACTGCGGAAGCCCGCGGGCCGGTCACCATCGATCTGAGCGCGGTCAAGTACGTGGACAGTGCGGGCATCAACGCGCTTTTCGACCACGCCGCCGACGTCGACCGGCTGCACATCATCGTCCATCCCTTGCTCATTCGGGTGCTGTCCATCAGCGGTCTGAACAAGATCGCGACCGTCGAAGCCGCGCCGGTATCGGGGACGTGAAGACGAGCCGATCTTCGAAAGCCGGGAAAGCCGCTGCCATTCAGTGAGTTCCGACCGAGGGCACACGCCCGTTCGGCTTCACCGTCACCGGGCGAACGCAAGAATTCCGCAAGTACTTCGCGAACATGTCGCAAGCGGTGTGGCGCAGCCTATGTGGTGTCGGCCGCGCTGGCCGACCGCGAGAGAGTCCGCAAAAACAAAAGCGTCAGCGGCCTACCGCGTCGCTGGGGTCCCGATGTTGGGATTGGTAGCAGCGCGAGCGGTCCCGAATTGGGGGATGTCAGTGTTATGTTGGCGTTCGCCGGTTGGGGGTCAGACGATTCCGAGCTCGCTGGGTGTCCCATCTCTGGTAGGCGGTGAGGAGAGCGAATGAGCATCAATCCGTTCGACGACGAGAATGGCAGCTTCTTCGTCTTGGTCAACGACGAGGAGCAGCACAGCCTGTGGCCGGTATTCGCTGACATTCCGGCCGGCTGGCGGCTGGTTTTCGGTGAAGCCTCCCGCGCCGCGTGCCTGGACTACATCGAAGAGAATTGGCCCGATATCCGGCCGAAGAGTCTGCGCGATCGGCTGGCGCAGGGCGCGGAATCTGATTCGTAAGCCGTCGGGTTGGCCGTCGGATGACAACTGATGAGCTGCGGTATGCAGGGCCGGCTGATGAGCAGGTCGAGATCCGCGGGTATCGCGTCGAACTCGGCGAGGTTCAGGCGGCTCTAGCGGCGGTGGCCGGTGTTGATCAGGCGGTGGTGATCGCGCGTGAGGATCGCCCCGGGGACAAGCGCCTGGTGGGATATGTCACCGAGTCGATCGCCGGGACGGTGGACCCGAGCGGGGTGCGGGCCTCGCTGACCGAGCAGTTGCCGTCATATCTGGTGCCGGCTGCGGTGGTGGTGGTGCCGGCACTGCCGTTGACGGTTGACGGCAAGCCAGACATCCGTGCGCTGCCGGCACCGGAATACCCAGACGCACATCGTCATCGGGCCATCGAGCAAGTCCTGGCGGGCATCTTCGCTCAGATCCTCGGCGTCGAGCAGGTCGAAGTCGAGGAGTCGTTCTTCGACCTGGGCGGGGATTCGCTGTCGGCGATGCGGGTGACCGCCGCGGTCAACGCGGCTCTGGACACTCAATTGCCGTTGGGCACTTTGTTCAACGCGCCCACTGTTGCCCAATTGGCGTCGCGTATCGGTGCGGATTCGGGTGGCTTCAAGCCGTTGATCGCGCGGGCGCGGCCCGCGGTCGTCCCGTTGTCGTTTGCACAGAACCGGTTGTGGTTCATCGGCCAATTACAAGGGCCCTCACCGGTTTACAACCGCGCGGTGGCGTTGCGATTGTCCGGCAAGCTGGACGCCGAGGCGCTGGTCATGGCGCTGGCCGATGTGGTGGGCCGCCACGAAAGCCTGCGCACGGTGTTCCTGGCGGTCGACGGGATACCTCAACAGCTGGTGCTGCCGGCCGAGCGGGCCGACTTCGGTTGGCAGGTCGTCGATGCCACCGGATGGTCGGCCACCCGGCTGGACGAGGCCATCGTGGAGGCGGCGCACTACAGCTTTGACGTTGCTACCGAGATCCCCTTGCGGGCAAGGGTGTTCAGTGTCACCGGCGACGAACACGTGCTGGTGGTGGTGGTGCATCATATCGCCGGCGACGGGTGGTCCATCGGTGTGCTGGCCACCGACATCAGTTCGGCCTATGCCAGCCGGTATGCGGGTCGTGCCCCGGGCTGGGCCGACTTGCCGGTGCAGTACGCCGATTACACACTGTGGCAACGGGAGAACCTCGGCGACCTGTCCGACGGTGACAGTCCGCTCGCCGCACAGGTGGGGTTCTGGGAAGAGACGCTGGCCGGGATGCCCCAGCGTCTGGAGTTGCCCACCGACCGGCCCTATCCGCTGGTCGCCGATCACGCTGGGGCGAGTGTGACGGTGGACTGGCCCGCCGAGTTGCAGCAGCGGGTGCGTGAGGTGGCTCGCGAGCACAACGCGACGAGTTTCATGGTGGTCCAGGCCGCGTTGGCACTGCTGCTGTCTCGGCTTGGCGCCAGTTCCGATGTGGCAGTCGGATTTCCGATCGCCGGCCGTAGTGATCCCGCGCTCGACGGCCTGGTGGGTTTCTTCGTCAACACCTTGATCCTGCGGATCGACGTGGCGGGCGATCCCACCTTCAGCTCATTGCTCGCACAGGTGCGAGAGCGCAGTCTAACCGCCTACGAACACCAGGACGTCCCCTTCGAAGTGCTCGTCGAACGGCTCAATCCGCCGCGGTCGATGACCCACCACCCGCTGATCCAGGTGATGCTGGCCTGGCAGAACACCGCCCCGCTGAATCTGACGGTGGGCGATCTGCAGGTCAGCCCGATGCCGATCGATACTCACACCGCCCGGATGGACCTGGCCTTCTTTCTGGGCGAAACCTTCACCGGCGCAGGCGAACCCGCCGGCATCGGCGGAAGGCTCGAATTCCGCACCGATGTGTATGACGCGGCCACTGTCAAGGCGCTCGTCGAGCGGTTAGGGCGCGTTTTGGCCGCGGTCACCTCCGATCCGGCGCGGCGGTTGTCGGCGGTGGATCTGCTTGATGCAAGCGAACGCGCTCGGCTGGATCTCTGGGGCAACCGGGCGGTGCTGACTTCGCCCGCGGCCTTGGCATCGACCCCGGTATCGATTCCGGCGCTTTTCGCCACGCAGGTGGCCCGCGCCCCGCAAACGGTGGCGCTGAACTTCGGAGAGCGGTCGTGGACCTATGGCCAACTCGATGAGGCCTCGAATCGGCTGGCGCACTTCCTGATCGGACATGGCATCGGCCCTCGGTCGGGCGTGGCGTTGCTGTTGGAGCGCTCGGCGCAGGCTGTGGTCGCGATGCTCGCAGTGCTCAAGACCGGGGCGGTGTATCTGCCGATCGACCCCGGGGTGCCCGGGCCGCGGTTGGAGTTCATGCTCAGTGACGCCGAGCCGATCGCCGCAATCACCACCGATGGACTGCGTGCGCGGCTGGACGGACACGAGCTGGTGGTGATCGATGCCGCCGACCCTGGCATCTCGACCTGTCCGGCGGCGAGTTTGCCGGTGCCGGGCCCCGACGAGATCGCCTACGTCATCTACACCTCGGGCACCACCGGCGTGCCCAAGGGCGTGGCCATCACCCACCACAACCTGACCCAGCTGATCGTCTCGCTGGGCGGCGGCTTGCCCGTGGCCTCGGAACAGGTTTGGTCGCAATGGCATTCGTATGCCTTCGACTTCTCGGCCTGGGAGATCTGGGGGGCGCTGTTGGGTGGCGGCCGCTTGGTCGTCATACCCGAATCGGTGGCGAACTCACCGAGCGAATTTCATCATGCACTGGTATCCCAGCAAGTCAATGTCCTCACTCAAACACCGTCTGCGGTAGGGGTTTTAGCGCCAGAGGGGCTGGAGTCTGCGGCGCTGGTGATGGGCGGTGAGCCCTGTTCGGCCGAGGTGGTGGAGCGGTGGGCCGAGGGGCGAGTGATGATCAACGCCTACGGGCCCACGGAGACGACGATTTACGTCGCGTTGAGTGCGCCGCTGCGGCCTGGTTCGGGTGCGGCGCCCATCGGTTCGCCGGTTCCGGGGTCGGCGCTGTTCGTGCTGGATGAGTGGTTGCGCCCGGTGCCGGCCGGTGTGGTGGGGGAGTTGTATGTGGCGGGCCGGGGCGTAGGTAGTGGCTATCTGCGGCGACCCGGCCTGACCGCGTCGCGGTTTGTGGCGTGCCCGTTCGGGGGGCGCCAGGCACCCGGGATGCGGATGTATCGCACCGGGGATCTGGTGTGCTGGGGTGCCGATGGGCAGCTGCGGTATGTCGGTCGTGCTGATGAGCAGGTCAAGATTCGCGGGTATCGCATCGAACTCGGTGAGGTGCAGACGGCGCTGGCCGCACTGGCGGGCGTGGATCAGGCGGTGGTGATCGCTCGTGAGGACCGCCCCGGGGATAAGCGTCTGGTGGGCTATCTCACCGAGTCGGTGGCCGGGGCGGTAGACCCGGCCACGGCGCGCGCGGCACTTGCCGAGCGGCTGCCGTCCCACCTGGTGCCGGCGGCACTCGTGGTTTTGGCCGCGTTGCCGTTGACGGTGAACGGCAAACTCGACACCGACGCGCTGCCGGCCCCGCGATACCACGACGCCGAGCGCTACCGCGCCCCGTCCAATCCGGTCGAGGAGATCCTGGCCGGCATCTACGCCCGGATACTCGATGTCGAGCGGGTGGGCGTCGACGAGTCGTTTTTCGACTTGGGCGGCGATTCGCTGTCGGCGATGCGCGTGATCGCCGCCATCAACACCGCACTGGACGCCCGGCTCAAGGTGGGCGCCCTCTTCGAGGCGCCCGCGATCACTGCGTTGGCACCGCGTATCGGCGGGGATTCGGGCCGGCTCCGAGACCAGCTCAAGCCCCTGGTGGCCGCCCAGCGGCCCGCGGTGGTTCCGCCGTCGTTTGCCCAAAGCCGGTTGTGGTTCTTGGAGCAATTGCAAGACCAACCGCAAGGGCCCGCACCGGTTTACAACATGGCGGTGGCGTTGCGGCTGGACGGTGAGCTCGATGCCGAGGCGTTGGGTGCGGCGCTGGCTGACGTGGTGGGCCGCCATGAAAGCCTGCGCACCGTGTTCTCGGCGGTCGACGGAATTCCCCAGCAGGTGGTCGTCTCGGCCGCTCGGGCGGATATCGGCTGGCGGATTGTCGATGCCGCCTCGTGGTCGGCCGCGAGATTGCAGCAGGCTCTTGAGGACGAGGCCCGCTGGGGTTTTGATCTGGCAGCACAAATTCCGTTGCGGGCCAAGCTGTTTCACCTCTCCGAGCGCGAACATGTGCTGGTGGTGGTGGTCCACCACATCGCCGCCGACGGCTGGTCGATGGCCCCGCTCGCCACCGATCTGGGGGTGGCCTATCTGAGCCGGTGCGCGGGCCGGGTACCGGGCTGGGCCGAACTGCCGGTGCAGTACATCGATTACACACTGTGGCAGCGCGAGAACCTCGGGGATCTGGCGGACCGGACCAGTCCGCTTGCCGAGCAATTGGCGTTTTGGGAAGACGCGCTGGCCGGGATGCCACAACGGCTGGAACTGCCCACCGATCGGCCTTACCCGTTGGTTGCCGATCATCGCGGTGGCAGTGTCGGCGTGGAATGGCCGGCCCAATTGCAGCAGCGGGTACACAGCGTGGCACGCGAGCACGGTGCAACCAGCTTCATGGTGGTGCAGGCGGCGCTGGCCGTGTTGTTGTCTCGGCTGAGCGCCAGTACTGATGTGGCGGTTGGTTTTCCGATCGCCGGTCGTGGTGACCCGGCGCTGGATGGCCTGGTGGGTTTTTTCGTCAACACCCTGGTGTTGCGGGTCGACCTGGCGGCCGACCTGACCTTCACCGAGTTGCTTGCCCAGGTGCGGGAGCGCAGCCTGGCCGCCTATGAGCACCAAGACGTGCCTTTCGAGGTGCTCGTCGAGCGGCTCAACCCGCCCCGATCAATGACGCACCACCCGCTGATCCAGGTGTTGTTGACCTGGCAGAACAACGCCGTCCCCAAGCTGGATCTGGGTGATCTGCAGATCACCCCGGTACCCATCGATACTCGCTCCGCCCGCATGGACCTGGCGTTTTCGCTGTCCGAACGCTTCACCGACACCGGCGAGCCAGCCGGGATCGACGGGGCGGTGGAGTTTCGCACCGACGTGTTCGACGCGGCCGGTATCGAGGCGCTGATCGGGCGGCTGGAGCGGGTGTTGGCGACCGTCACGGCCGAGCCGGGCCGGCGAGTGTCGTCGATCGATCTGCTCGGCGCCGCCGAGCGTGCCCGGCTGGACGGGTGGGGTAACCGTGCGGTGTTGAGCCGGCCCTCGCCCCCCGCGGTGTCGATCCCGGCGGCGTTGGCCGCCCAGGTGACCCGCACACCCGAGGCGGTGGCGCTGACTTTCGGCGGCGTGTCGATGACGTACCGGGAGCTCGAGGAGGCGTCGAACAGGTTGGCGCACTTGCTTTCTGACTATGGAGCGGGCCCGGGTGCCGCGGTGGCATTACTGTTCAACCGGTCCGCGCAGGCGATCGTGGCGATGGCGGCGGTGCTCAAAACCGGTGCGGCGTATGTGCCGATCGATCCGGCGCTGCCGCAGGCCCGGATCGGGTTCATGCTCGGCGATGCCGCGCCGATCGTCGCGATCACCACCGCCGGGCTGGACGGCAGGCTGGACGGGTGCGACCTTGCGGTGATCGACATCGAAGACGCCCGCATTGACAGCTACCCCGGCACCGGCCTGTCGATACCTGCCGCCAATTCCATCGCCTACCTCATCTACACCTCAGGCACTACCGGTGTGCCCAAAGGCGTAGCCATCACCCACCACAACGTCACACAACTCTTCCGGGTCACGGACTTCTTCCAAACCCGTCGGCACCCAACGTCATTCGCGGCCACCCAATGGCATTCGCATTCGTTTGACGTCTCGGTGTGGGAGATCTGGGGCACGTTGCTGTCCGGCGGGCGACTGGTGGTGGTGCCCGAGTCGGTGGCGGCCGCACCGGATGATCTGCATGCCTTGCTGGTTGCCGAAAAGGTCAGCGTTTTGAGCCAAACCCCCTCTGCAGTCGCGATGTTGGCACCGGAAGGTCTGGATTCGGCGGCGCTGGTGGTCGCCGGTGAGGCCTGCCCGGCCGAGGTGGCGGACCGGTGGGCGTCTGGGCGGGTGATGATCAACGCCTACGGCCCCACCGAGACCACGATCTATGCGGCGATGACGGCGCCGCTGCCGCCGGATGCCGGGGTTCCACCGATCGGTGTGCCGGTGTCGGGGGCCGCGTTGTTCGTGCTGGATGAGTCTTTGCGGCCGGTCCCGGCCGGCGTGGTCGGCGAGTTGTACGTGGCGGGTCATGGTGTGGGCGTTGGGTATTGGCGCCGGTCGGGGTTGACGTCGTCGCGGTTTGTGGCCTGTCCATTCGGCGGCGCGGGTGCCCGCATGTATCGCACCGGGGATCTGGTGCGCTGGCGCGATGACGGGCAACTGGACTACCTGGGACGGGCTGACGAGCAGGTCAAGATCCGCGGGTATCGCATCGAACTAGGCGAAGTCCGGGCAGCACTGGCCGAGCTGGCCGGGGTGGAGCATGCGGCGGTGGTCGCCCGCGAGGACCGGCCGGGCGACAAGCGCATCGTGGGCTATATCACCGGCACAGCAGACCCGGCCGGGATGCGGACGGTGTTGGCGCAACGGCTGCCGTTGTACATGGTGCCGGCCGCGGTGGTGGTGGTGGAAGCGCTGCCGTTGACGGTCAACGGCAAGCTCGACATGCACGCGCTGCCGGCGCCGGAATACTCCGATGCCGATCTATACCGGGCCCCGGCCGGCGCGATCGAGCAGGTCCTGGCGGGTATCTATGCCCAGGTGTTGGGGCTCGAGCGCGTCGGCGCCGAGGAATCGTTCTTCGACCTGGGCGGGGACAGCATTCTGGCGATGCAGGTGGTGGCTCGGGCGCGGGCCGCCGGCGTGATGATCCGGCCGCGCGACATTTTCGTCGAGCACACTGTTGCCGGAGTGGCCCGGGTCGCGGGGGTCGCCGACGGCGAGGCCGCCGTTATCGATGACGGTGTCGGCGAGGTGCCGGCCACACCGATCGTGCGTTGGCTGCAAAGCCTGGAAACAACCGGGCCGGTTGATCACTTCAACCAGACGGTGCTGGTGCAGGCCCCGGCCGTGGTGAGCGAGGCCGACGTGGTGGTCCTGCTGCAGGCCCTGCTGGATCGGCACGCCATGCTGCGGGCGCGGCTGGACCCCAATTGCCTTGACGGCGAGGGGGGTTGGTCGTTCCGGGTGCCGGAGACGGGTTCGGTGGACGCCCGCGCTTGCCTACAGCGCGTGGGCGTGGTGTCCGATGCGGCGCTGATGAAGGCGCGCGCCCGGTTGAGTCCGGCCGCCGGGGTGATGGTCAGCGCGCTGTGGAGCCCCGACACCGGCGAGCTGGCATTGGTCATACATCATCTGGCCGTCGACGGGGTTTCGTGGCGAATTCTACTGCAGGACTTGAATATTGCCTGGACCCAGTATCGCGCCGGTCAGCAGGTGGCATTGCTCGCCGGGGGCACGTCGTTTCGGCAGTGGGCAGCGCTGCTGGGTGAGTACGCGCGCCGCCCGGCGGTGGTCGATCAGGTGGCCGCGTGGACGCGCGTGCTGGCGACCCCCGCCGCGCTGCCGGCGGTACGACCCGCGACCGATACGTTGGCCACCGCCGGACACCTGTCAGTGGCGTTGGACATCGACACGACCCGCTTGCTGCTCGGCGAAGTACCGGCGGCGTATCACGCTGGGGTGCAAGATATCCTGCTGATCGCGTTCGGATTGGCGTGGCGGGAGTTCTTGGGCGGCCTGAAATCTCAGGCCAGGCCGATCGCCATCGACGTCGAAGGCCACGGCCGCGACGAGGACCTGGCTGCCGGGGTGGACCTGTCGCGCACGGTCGGATGGTTCACGGCGAAATACCCGGTGGCTTTAACGCTGGGGGCTGTCGGTGGGTTGTCCTGGGCGCAGGTGGTGGCCGGCGAGGCGGCCCTGGGTGCCGCGATCAAAGACGCCAAAGAGCAACTTCGGGCCCTGCCGGACGCGCTGACCTACGGTGCGCTGCGCTACCTGAACGCCGAGGTGGACCTGCCCGGCCCGGATCCGGCGATCGGCTTCAACTACCTGGGACGGCTCGGCGCTCCCACCCACACCGGCGCTGATCGCTGGCGAATCTCCCGTCTGGGCACCGACATCAGCGGCGCCGGGCTGGACATGCCGCTGATGCACACCGTCGAGGTCAACGCCGTGACCGTCGACACCGATGCCGGCCCGCAACTGCACGCCAACTGGATGTGGGCGCCGTCGGCCTTTGATAGCGCCCGGATCACCAGGCTCGGCGGGCTGTGGTTTGAGGCGCTGACCGGCATGTGTGCGCACGTGCGGGGTGGCGGGGGCGGGTTGACTCCCTCCGATATCGTGCCGGCTCGCCTTACCCAGCAGCAGCTCGACGAGCTGCAGCGGCAACACCGGCTCGCTGACGTGTTGCCGCTGACCCCGGTGCAGCAGGGACTGCTCTTTCACGCCGGCACCGCGCCGGGCAACGACGATGTGTACACGGTGCAGCTGGACATCAGCGTGGCCGGCGCGGTTGACCCCGAGCGCCTGCGTGATGCGGTGCAGGCGTTAATCATTCGGCATCCGAACCTGGCGGCCCGATTCAGCGGGCAGTTCGGGGAGGCGGTGCAGGTTATTCCGGCTGATCCGGTGGCGCCGTGGCGCTATGTGGAGCTGGATGCCCGCAGCGGTGATGCCGAGGAGCAGATCCAGCGCCTGTGTGCTGCCGAGCGTGCCGCTGTCTGCGATCTGGAGCAGGGGCAGGCTTTTCGGGTGGCGTTGGTCCGTACCGACGAGCAGCGATTCCGGTTTGTGCTGACCAATCACCATGTCGTGCTTGATGGCTGGTCGATGCCGATCGTGCTGCGGGAGATATTCGCGAGCTATCACGGGCAGCGGCTGCCCGCGGCGGCGTCGTATCGCCGATTCGTGAGCTGGCTGGCCGCCCGAGACCGGCCCGCCGCGCACGCGGCCTGGGCTGAGGTGTTGGCCGGCTTTGACACCCCCACGCTGGTCGGCCCACAGGATGGGTTGGGCCTGGGCCGGCGCAGTTCGACGTCGTTTCGGGTGCCTGCTGCGACGACGCGGGCCCTCGGCGAGTTGGCGCGGGCGTGTCACACCACGGTCAGCACGGTGCTGCAGGGTGGATGGGCGCTGCTGTTGATGGGGTTGACCGGCCACCACGATGTCGCGTTCGGTGTCCCGGTCTCGGGCCGCCCGACCGAGTTGGCGGGTGCGGAGTCGATGGTGGGTCTGTTCATCAACACGGTGCCGGTGCGGGCCACCATCACCCCGGCAACTACCACAGCGGAGCTGCTCGAGCAGCTGCACACCAGCCACAATCACACCCTGGAGCATCAGCACCTGGCGCTGCGTGACATTCATCGCGTCGCCGGCCAGGACCGGCTGTTCGACACCCTGTTCGTCTACGAGAACTACCCGATCGACACGAGTGTGCTGCGGGGCGCTGACCAGTTGGCGATCACCGACATCAGCACCCGCGACTACACCCACTACCCGTTGACGATTCAAGCCATGCCGGGGGATCACCTGAGCCTAGGTGTCGAGTTCGACACCGACGTGTTCGACGCCGACACCATCGCCACGTTGATCGCACGATTGCAGCGGGTGTTGGTGGCCATGACCGCCGACCCCACGCGGCGGTGCTCCTCGATGGATCTGCTCGATGCGAGTGAGCACGCCCGGTTGCGTGAGTGGGGCAACCGGGCGGTGCTGACCCAGCCCGCGCCCACGTCGGCGTCGATTCCGGTGCTGTGGGCCGCCCAAGTGGCGCGCAACGCTGAGGCGGTGGCGTTGACCTTCGAGGGCCGCTCGCTGACTTATCGGGAGCTCGACGCGGCCGCTACCCGGTTGGCGCACCTGCTGGCCGGCCACGGAGTAGGCCCGGGAAGCGTTGTGGCGCTGCTGTTGTCGCGGTCGGCGGAGGCGATCGCGGCGATCTTGGCGGTACTCAAAACCGGGGCGGCCTATCTGCCGATCGACCCGGGCCTGCCCGCGAACCGGGTCGAGTTCATGCTTGCCGATGCCGCCCCCATCGCCGCGATCACCACCGCCCCGCTGGCCCACCGACTCGACGGGCACGACCTGCTGGTCATCGACGTCAGCGACATTCAGGATTCCGCAGTCGACACCCAACCCCCCACCGCGCTACCGGCGCCGGGCCCCGACGACATCGCGTACTTCATCTACACCTCGGGCACCACCGGCATCCCCAAAGGGGTGGCCATCACCCACCACAACATCACCCAACTCGTCGCCGCACTGCACGCACAGCTGCCGCCGGCGGGAGTCTGGTCTCAAGTCTGGTCGCAGTGGCACTCGCTGGCCTTCGACGTCTCGGTGTGGGAGACCTGGGGCGCACTACTCGGTGGCGGACGACTCGTCATCGTCCCGGAGTCGATGGCCCGCTCACCCGAAGATTTCCTTGCCCTACTTGCCGCCGAACACGTCACCGTCCTGAGCCAGACGCCCTCGGCGTTCTATGCGCTGCAAACCGCCTTGCAAATCTCGGGGGCGCTGGCACCCGAACTGCGACAGCGGCTGAAGCTCGAGGCGGTGCTGTTCGCGGGCGAAGCACTGGATCCACAGCGTCTGCGGACTTGGCTGCACCACCACCCGGGATCACCGCGGCTGCTCAACCTGTACGGCACCACCGAGACCACGGTGCACGCCTCGTTGCGGGAAATCATCCCCCGCGACGCGGACAACACTGCCAACACCGGCAGCCCCATCGGGGTGCCCATCGCGCACCTTGGCTTTTTTGTGCTGGACGGGTGGTTGCGTCCGGTTCCCGCCGGTGTGGTGGGGGAGCTGTACATCGCGGGTCATAGTGTGGGCGTTGGGTATTGGCGTCGGTCGGGGTTGACGGCAGCGCGGTTTGTGGCGTGCCCGTTTGGTAGCGCAGGGGACCGGATGTACCGCACCGGGGATCTGGTGTGCTGGGACCCCGATGGGCAGCTGCGGTATGTCGGGCGCGCCGATGAACAGGTCAAGCTCCGCGGGTATCGCATCGAGCTCGGCGAAATCGAAAACACCTTGCTGGCCAGCCCGCAGGTCAATCAGGCCGTTGCCAGGGTGCACCACAGCGCCACCGGGGGTGCCCACTTGGTCGCCTACGTCACCCTCGAGCACACCACAGACAGCAATCGAGACGCGGTCCACGACGTCGAAGTGGTCGAACAGTGGCAACACCTGTATGACGAGCTGTACGGCGCTGAGGGTGAGATGTCGGCGTTCGGGATGGACTTTCGGGGCTGGAACAGCAGCTATACCGGTGATCCGATTCCGCTCGAGGAAATGGTGGAGTGGCGGTCGGCCACGGTGGATCGGATCAAGGCGCTGCGGCCGCGGCGAGTGTTGGAGATCGGCGTGGGTTCGGGGCTGGTGTTGTCACAGATCGCCCCGGAGTGCGAACGCTATGTCGCCACCGATATGTCGGCGGCGGCGATCGGCAACCTCGCGCGCTTGCTGGAGCAGTTGCAGATCCCGTGGCGGGATCGGGTCGACCTGCTGACCCAACCGGCGCACGTGACCGACGCATTGCCGCAGGGCTACTTCGACACCATCATTCTCAACTCGGTCGTCCAGTACTTCCCCAACGAGGGATATCTGGCAGACCTCATCGACAGCGTCATGGGTCTGCTGGCCCGCGGCGGGGCCCTGTTCATCGGCGACGTTCGCAATCACACCCTGCAGGGCGTGTTCCAGACCGCCGTCGCGCGGGCCCACACTTCCGACATCGCCGAAATCTGCCAACGAGTCCGGCGCGCCATTGTCACTGAATCCGAATTATTGCTGGCGCCAGAGTTTTTCACCACGTGGGCGGCCGGCCACCCGTCCGTGGCGGGACTCGATATCCAAGTCAAGCGCGGATCCGCCGACAACGAACTCAACCAGTACCGCTACGACGTCGTCGTCCACACGACACCGACTCCGGTCCGCTCACTGGCCACCGCACCCAGCTGGGGATGGGCCGAGTGTGCGGGACTGGGCGGAGTGCAGGACCGATTGGTGTCGCAACGTCCGCCCGTCGTTCGCGTCACCGGCATCCCGCGCGCCGGACTCATCACCGACGTCCAGATCGAAAACGCCCTCGCCGCCGGGCTACCCCTGGCCGATGTGCCCGACCGCGGCGCCGACCTCGATGCCGCCAGCCCCGAACAATTGCACCGCCTGGGCGAAGCCGCCGGCTACCACGTCGCCGTCACCTGGGGCGCCGAAACCGGCTCTCTCGACGCCGTTTTCACCACGGTCGCTGGCCCGCTGACCGACGTCTACCTGCCCGCGACCGGAGCCCGCCAACGCACCATCCACGCCAACGACCCCCACACCAACACCAGAATCAGCGCGCTGCGTGAGCGGACGAGCGCGCGGTTGCCCGAATACATGGTGCCGGCGCAGATTGTGGTGCTCGACGCGTTCCCACTGACCTCCTCGGGCAAGCTCGACGTAAATGCCTTGCCGGCGCCGGAGTTTCAGGATGTCGATCGTTATCGGGCCCCGGCTTCTGCGGTGGAGGAGGTGTTGGCCGGGATCTATGCGCAGGTGTTGGGGTTGGAGCGGGTGGGGGTTGATGAGTCGTTTTTTGCGCTGGGCGGGGACAGCATCCTGTCGATGCAGGTGGTGGCGCGGGCTCGGGCGGCCGGGCTGGTGTGTAAGCCGCGCGATGTTTTCGTGGAGCAGACGGTTGCCCGGTTGGCGTTGACGGCTCGGGTGGTCGAGGGTGTGGGTGGGTCGGTCGATGAGGGTGTCGGGCAGGTATTGGCCACCCCGATGATGCACTGGCTGCGCGAGGTCGAGGGTCCGGCCGAGCAGTTCAACCAGGCGGTGTTGCTGCAGGCCCCGGCCGGTGCCACCGAGGCGAATGTGCTTGTGCTGCTTCAGGCTTTACTAGATCGACACGCGATGCTGCGGCTACGGGTCGACGAGGGCTGGTCTTTGACGGTGCGAGCGCCGGGCGCGGTGGATGCGGGCGGGTGTCTGCAAGCGGTAGACGTGTTGTCCGATGAGGCGCTGGTGGCGGCGCGGTCCCGGTTGAACCCGGCTGCCGGCGTGATGCTCAGCGCCCTCTGGGTTGCCGACACCAACCAGCTGGTGTTGATGATTCACCATCTGGCAGTTGACGGGGTGTCCTGGCGAATCCTGTTGGAAGACTGGAATATTGCCTGGGCCCAGCATCGCGGCGGTCAACGGATCGCGTTGCCGGCGCCTGGGACGTCGTTCCAGCGGTGGGCGTCGTTGCTGGCCGAGCATGCGCGCTCCGCGGCGGTGGTTAATCAAAAGACCGCCTGGACAAAGGTTTTAGCGGTGCCCGCTGTGTTGCCGGCGGTGCGGCCCGAGTTGGATACGTATGCGAGCGCAGGGTATTCGTCGGTGGCGCTGGACGATGTCGAGACGACCCGGATGCTGCTCGGAGAGGTCCCCGCGGCATTTCACGCCGGCGTGCACGACATCCTGTTGATCGCGTTCGGCTTGGCCTGGGCTGAATTTTTGGGGTGCCTGGGCACCGCGAGGGCGCCGATCGGTATTGATGTCGAGGGCCACGGACGGCACGAGGAGTTGGCCGCCGATGTCGACTTGTCACGCACGGTGGGGTGGTTCACCAGCAAGTACCCGGTGTCCTTAACGTTGGGGCCGCTGGGTGGGGCTGTCCTGGGCGCAGGTGGTGGCCGGCGAGGCGGCGCTGGGGGCGGTGATCAAGGACGCCAAAGAGCAGCTTCGGGCGCTGCCGGATGGTCTGAGCTACGGGATGTTGCGCTACCTGAACTCCGACGTCGACTTGGCCGGTAACGACCCGGCGATCGGGTTCAACTATCTGGGGCGTCTGGGCGGTCCGTCGGCCGTTGAGGTGTCCGGTGATATGTGGCGAATCTGCCAAGAAGGCGTGCCGTTGACCGGAGCGGCCGCGGTGGCCACCCCGCTGATGCATACCGTCGAGCTCAACGCCGCCACGGTGGATACCGACGCCGGCCCGCAACTGCGGGCCAACTGGACGTGGGCGTCGTCGGCGTTGGACCGCTCCCAGATCACCCGGCTCAGCCAGTTGTGGTTTGAGGCGCTGGCCGGCTTGTGTGCCCACGTGCGTCATGGCGGCGGCGGGTTGACACCGTCCGACATTGCGCCGGCCCGTCTTTCCCAGCTGCAGATCGACGAGCTGGCGCAGCAGTTCCGGATCGCGGACGTGTTGCCGTTGACCCCGGTGCAGCAGGGGTTGCTGTTTCACGCCAGCGCCACCCACGGCGATCTGTATGCGGTGCAGGTGAGTTCCACCATCCTCGGCGCGCTTGACCCCGACCGGCTGCGTGCCGCCGTACAGGCCGTGGTGCACCGGCATCCTCATTTGGCGGCCCGGTTCTGTGACCAGTTCGACGAGCCGGTGCAAATCATCCCGGCTGATCCGGTGGCGGCGTGGCAATACCTGGAGCTCGACTCCGACGAGCGGGTCGAGCGGGTGTGCGCCGCCGAACGCGCCGCGGTCTGCGATCTGGTCGGGCAGCCGGCGTTTCGAGTGGCGCTGATCCGGATCGGAGAGCATCGGCATCGGTTTGTACTGACCAATCACCACATCGTGCTGGATGGCTGGTCGATGCCGATCCTGCTGCGGGAGATATTCGCCGGCTATCACGGCCAGCGCTTGCCCGCCGCCGGGTCGTATCGCAGGTTTGTGACCTGGATGGCCGATCGAGACCTCGAGGCCGCCCGCGCGGCCTGGGGCGAGGTGCTGGCCGGCTTTGATACTCCGACGGTGGTCGGTACGCCGGATCGGTTGGGATTCGGCCCGCGAGGCACTAGTTCATTTCGGGTGCCCGCCGACACCACGCGAGCCCTGAACGCGTTGGCGCGCTCGCACCACACCACCGTCAGCACCGTGTTGCAGGGCGCCTGGGCGCAGCTGCTGATGTGGCTGACCGGCCACCAGGATGTGGCCTTCGGCATCCCCGTCTCGGTGCGGCCAACGGAGTTGGCCGGCGCGGAATCGATGGTGGGGCTGTTCATCAACACGGTGCCGGTACGTGCGACGCTCACGCCGGCAATCACCACCGCAGAGCTCCTCGACCAGCTGCAAGCCGCGCACAACGACACACTCGAGCACCAGCACCTGGCACTGCGCGACATCCACCGGATATGCGGTCACGACGTCTTGTTTGACACCTTGTTCGCTTACGAGAACTACCCGATCGACACCGGTGCGCTGCTGGGTGCCGACGAATTGACCGTCACCGAGTTCACCAGCCGCGACTACACCCACTACCCCCTGACCATCCGCGTTCTGCCCCGGGCTGAACTGGCTCTTCGCGTCGAATTCGACACCGATGTGTTCGCCGCCGAAACCATCGAAACGCTGATCGCTCGGTTCCAGCGGGTGTTGACGGCCATGACCGCCGACCCGGCGCGGCGGCTCTCGTCGGTGGGTCTGCTTGATCCCGGTGAGCGCGCTCGGCTGGATGGGTGGGGTAACCGGGCGGTGCTGAGCCGGCCCCCAGTCGCACCGGTGTCGATCCCGGTGGTGTTCGCCACGCAGGCGGCCCGCACCCCCGAGGCGTTGGCGCTGACCTGCGCGGGCCGGTCGATGACGTATCGCGAACTCGACGAGGCCGCCAATCGGTTGGCGCACCTTCTGGCCGGCCATGGGGTGGGCCCGGGTCAGTGTGTGGCGCTGCTGTTTTCGCGTTGCGCCGAGGCGATCGTGGCGATCTTGGCGGTGCTGAAATCGGGGGCGGCCTACCTGCCGATCGACCCGGCGTTGCCGGTGACCCGGATCGGTTTCATGCTCGCCGACGCGGCGCCGATCGTCGCGATCACCAACGCGCAATTTGCCGACCGGTTCGACGGGCGCGACCTGGTGGTGATCGACGTCAACGATCCCGCCCTGACCACCCAGCTGGCCACCCAGCCCAGCACCGCGCCTCCGGCTCCGGCCGCCGACGCCGTCGCGCACATCATCTACACCTCGGGCACCACCGGGGTGCCCAAGGGGGTGGCGGTCACCCACCACAACGTCACCCGATTGTTCGACTCGGTCGATTGGCAGTTCGGGTCGGAACAGGTGTGGACGCAATGCCACTCGTATGCGTTCGACTACTCGGTATGGGAGATCTGGGGCGCGCTGCTGCACGGCGGGCGGCTGGTGGTCGTGCCAGAGTCGGTGGCCGGTTCGCCGAACGACTTCCACGACCTGCTGGTTGCCGAGCATGTCAGCGTGCTGAGCCAAACGCCTTCTGCGGTAGGGGTTTTGTCACCTGAGGGCTCTGGCATCGGCGGCGTTGGTGGTCGCCGCCGAGGCTTGTCCGGCCGAGGTGGTGGACCGCTGGTCGCCGGGACGGGTGATGGTCAACGCCTACGGACCGACCGAGACGACGGTGTATGCGTCGGTCAGTTCGCCACTGACACCGGGGTCGGGGGCGCCGCCGATCGGGTCGCCGGTTGCCGGGGCGTGCCTACTCGTGCTGGACCCGTGGCTGCGACCGGTGCCGGCCGGGATGGTCGGGGAGTTGTATGTGGCCGGTCGTGGCGTGGCATTGGGGTATCTGAACCGGGCCGGGTTGACCGCGTCACGGTTTGTGGCCTGCCCGTTCGGCGGCCCGGGCGCGTCTCCAACACGCATGTACCGGACCGGAGATCTGGTGCGGTGGCGCGCGGATGGGCAACTGGATTACCTGGGCCGGGCCGATGAGCAGATCAAGATCCGCGGGTATCGCATCGAGCTGGGTGAGGTGCGGGCGGTGTTGGCCGGGCTGGATGGGGTCGAGCAGGCGGTGGTCATCGCACGCGAGGACCGCCCCGCTGCCTTGCGCCTGGTGGGCTATGTCACTGAGAAAGTCGCCGGGACGGCGGACCCGGCCGGGATGCGCGCCCAGCTCGCCGAGCGGCTACCGGCCTATATGGTCCCGGCGGCATTGGTGGTGTTGCAGGCACTGCCGCGAACGGTCAACGGCAAACTCGACATCCGAGCACTGCCGGCACCGGAATACCACGATGCCGATCGTTACCGCGCCCCGGCCAGCCTCACCGAGGAGATCCTGGCCGGCATCTACGCGCAGGTGTTGGGTGTCGAGCGGGTCGGGATCGACGAGTCGTTTTTCGATCTGGGTGGGGATTCGCTGTCGGCGATGCGGCTGATCGCCGCGGTCAATAGTTCGCTGGATGCCGGCCTTGCGGTGCGCGCCGTGTTCGACGCGCCCACGGTTGCCCAGCTGGCATCTCGGGTCGGCGGGGATGCGGGTCGGCTGGTGCCGCTGATGGCGGTCGAGCGGCCTGCGGTGATTCCGTTGTCGTTTGCCCAGAGCCGGCTGTGGTTCCTCGACCAGCTACAAGGGTCCGTCACCCGTCTACAACATGGCAGTGGCCTTGCGGCTTTCCGGGCGCCTTGATGCCGGCGCGTTGCGTGCGGCGTTCACCGATGTGGTGCGCCGACATGAAAGCCTGCGCACGGTGTTTGCGTCGGTCGAGGGCACAGCTCATCAGGTGATCCTCCCTGCCGAGCGGGCCGATTTCGGTTGGGAGGTCCTCGACGCGAGCGGTTGGCCGGCGGACCGGTTGGGTGCGGCTGTCGACGAGGCGGTGCGCCACTGTTTTGATTTGGCAACCGAGATTCCTTTGTGGACAAGGATTTTCAGCATCGCCGACGAAGAGCACGTGCTGGTAGCCGTGGTGCACCACATTGCCGCCGATGGCTGGTCGGTGACCGCGCTGGCGCGTGATCTGGGTGTTGCTTATGGCTGTCGGTGTGCCGGGCGGGCGCCGGGCTGGGCCGAATTGCCGGTGCAATACGTCGATTACACGTTGTGGCAGCGGGAAAACCTTGGTGACCTCTCGGATTCCGGCAGTCGCCTGGCGGCGCAGTTGGCCTATTGGGAGCAGGCGCTTGCCGGTATGCCCCAACGCCTGGAGCTGCCCACGGATCGGCCTTATCCGCTGGTTGCCGACAACCACGGCGCCAAGGTTGCCGTGGAATGGCCGGCGCAGCTGCAGGAGCGAGTGGCTTGCGTCGCGCGCCAACATAATTCGACCAATTTTATGGTGGTCCAGGCGGCCCTGGCGCTGCTGTTGTCCCGGGTGACCGGCAGCGCCGACGTCGCCGTCGGTTTCCCGATCGCCGGACGCGGTGATCCCGCGTTGGAACCCCTGGTGGGTTTCTTTGTCAACACCTTGGTGCTGCGGGTCGACCTGGCCGGGAATCCGACCTTCACCGAGTTGCTCGCCCAGGTGCGGCGGCGCAGCCTGGCCGCCTACGAGCACCAAGACGTGCCCTTCGAGGTACTTGTCGAGCGTCTCAACCCCACCCGGTCACTGACTCATCACCCGCTGATCCAGGTCTTGTTGTCCTGGCAGAACTTCGCCGACCCCACCGCGGGGCTGGCCCTAGGCGATCTGCAGGCCACGCCCATCCCGATAGACACCCACGCCGCCCGCATGGACCTGACGTTCTCCCTGGCCGAGCGCTGGACCGAGGCCGGTGAGCCGGCCGGGATCGGCGGCGCCGTGGAATTCCGCACCGATGTGTTTGATGCGGCCAGTGTCGAGGCGCTGGTCGGGCGGTTGGAAAAGGTGCTGGTGGCTGTCACGGCAGACCCCGCGTGGCGGCTCTCGGCGGTGGATCTGCTTGATGCCGGCGAACATGTTCGGCTGGATGGGTGGGGCAACCGGGCGGTGTTGACCCGGCCCGCGCCCCCTGCGGTGTCGATTCCGGTGCGGTGGGCCGCGCAAGTCGCGCGCACACCGGAGGCGGTGGCGCTGACCTTCGCGGGCCGCTCGATGACCTATCGCGACCTCGACGAGGCCGCCAACCGGTTGGGGCACCTGTTGGCCGAGCGCGGGCTGGGCCCGGGTCAGTGTGCGGCGCTGCTGTTTTCGCGTTCCGCCGACGCGATCGTGGCGATCTTGGCGGTGCTGAAGACGGGGGCGGCTTACCTGCCGATCGACCCGGGTCTGCCGGCGGGGCGAGTCGGACTCATGCTTGCCGATGCCACCCCGATCGCCGCGATCACCACCCCCGCGCTGGCCGACCGGCTCGACGGGTACGACCTGCCGATCATCGACGTCAGCGATGCGCGCGACTACCCATCCACGGCATTACCGGCGCCGAGTCCCGACGACATCGCCTATGTCATCTACACCTCGGGCACCACCGGCGTCCCCAAAGGTGTGGCCATCAGCCACCACAACGTAACCCGGCTGATCGAGTCGTTGGACCCGGGCCTGGCAGCGCCGGGGCAGGTGTGGACGCATTGGCACTCCTACAGCTTCGACATCTCGGGCTGGGAGATCTTCGGTGCGCTGCTGCACGGCGGACGGTTGGTGGTGGTGGCCGACGAGGTGGCGCTCTCGGCGGCGGATTTCCACGCCTTGCTGCTCAGTGAACAAGTCAGCGTGTTATGCGTGACCCCCTCCGCGGCGGGGATGTTATCGCCCGAGGGTTTGGATGCGGTCAGCTTGCTGGTGGGCGGTGAGGCATGTCCGCCCGAGTTGGTGGATCGGTGGGCGCCCGGGCGGGTGATGATCAATGAATACGGCCCGACCGAGACGACGATGTGGGTGGCCTTGAGTGCGCCGTTAACCCCGGGCTCGGGTCCCGGGCCGGGTTCGGTGCCGATCGGGGTCCCGGTGCCGGGGGCGGCGTTGTTCGTGTTGGATGCGCTGTTGCGTCCGGTGCCGCCTGGCGTGGTGGGCGAGTTGTATGTGGCCGGCGCGGGGGTGGGTGTCGGGTATTGGCGCCGTGCGGGATTGACGGCGTCGCGGTTCGTGGCATGTCCGTTCGGCGGGGCCGGAGCACGCATGTACCGCACCGGAGATTTGGTGTCCTGGGACGCCGGAGGCCGGCTGCGGTACCTGGGCCGTACCGACGAGCAGGTCAAGATCCGTGGGTATCGCATCGAGTTGGGTGACGTGCGGGCTGCGCTGGCCGGGCTGGCGGGCGTGGAGCAGGCGGTGGTGATCGCCCGCGAGGACCGGGCCGGCGCCTTGCGCCTGGTGGGCTACGTGACCGGAGTTGCGGACGCCGGTGGGATGCGGGCCAAGCTGGCCGAGCGGTTGCCGTCGTACATGGTGCCGGCCGCGGTGGTGCCGATGCGGGAGCTGCCGTTGACTGTCAACGGCAAACTCGACACCCGCGCACTGCCGGCGCCGGAGTATTCCGGCGTCGACCACTATCGCGCGGCCGGTACTCCGGTCGAGGAAATCGTGGCCGGCAGCTATGCCAAAGTCCTTGGCCTCGAACGAGTTGGGCGCGATGACTCGTTTTTTGAGCTGGGTGGGGATTCGCTATCCGCGATGCGGGTCATCGCCGCGATCAATGCCAGTTTGGGAGTCAGTCTGGCGGTCCGCGCGCTTATTCGACGCGCCCACGGTGGCCGCGTTGGCGGCGCGTGTCGGTCCGGACACCAGCGTGAAAGTGGCTGTGCTGGAACCGTTTGCGCCGCGCCCCGCGTGTGTTCCGCTGTCGTATGCCCAGCGCCGGCTGTGGTTCTTGGACCAATTCCAGGACGGCTCATCGGTTTACAACATGGCGGTGCCGTTGCGGATGCGCGGCACACTTGATGCCGCGGCGCTGGCTGCCGCGCTGGGTGATGTGGTGGAACGCCACGAAAGTCTGCGCACGGTGTTTTCGGCGGCCGAGGGGGTACCTGCGCAGGTGGTCCTTTCCGCTGAATGCGCCGACTTCGGTTGGGAACTGATCGATGCCACCGGATGGCCGACAAGCCGCCTGGAGGAGGCCATCGGCCTGGCAGCTCGCCACGGGTTCGACCTTTCAACTTCGATCCCGTTGCAGGCCAAGCTCTTCCGCCTCACCCAAGAAGAACACGTTCTGGTCATCGTGGTGCACCATATTGCCGCCGATGGCTGGTCGACCGGTCCACTGGCGCGTGATCTGGGTGCGGCCTATGCCCGTCGGTGCGCGGGGCAGGCCCCGGACTGGGCCGAATTGCCGGTTCAGTACGCCGATTACACGCTGTGGCAGCGGAAAAACCTGGGCGAATTGGCGGATCCCGGCAGCCGCCTCAGCGCGCAGCTGCGGTTCTGGGACGACGCGCTGGCCGGGATGCCCGAGCACCTGCGGCTGCCCACCGATCGGCCTTATCCGCCGGTGGCTGATTACCGCGGGGCCAGTGTGGCGGTGGATTGGTCATCGGGGCTGCAGCGGCGAGTGCGTAGTGCGGCCCGCGAGCACAACGCGACCAGTTTCATGGTGATCCAGGCGGCTCTGGCGGTGCTGCTGTCCAAGCTCAGCGCGAGTTCCGATGTCGCGGTTGGGTTTCCGATCGCCGGCCGCGGTGATCCCGCGCTCGACGAGCTGGTGGGATTCTTCGTCAACACCCTGGTGCTACGCGTCGACCTCAATGGGGACCCCACTGTCGCCGAACTCCTGGCGCAGGTTCGAGAGCGCAGTATGGCCGCCTACGAGCACCAGGACGTGCCCTTCGAGGTGCTCGTCGAGCGGCTCAACCCGACTCGATCGCTGACCCGTCACCCGCTGGTTCAAGTGTTGTTGGCATGGCAGAACTACGTTCCGCCCAGCCTGACCAACCTGGCCAACCTAGCCTCGGGCGATCTGCAAGTCACTCCGATGTCCCTGGACACTCGAACCGCCCGAATGGATTTGGCGTTTTCCTTGGCCGAACGCTTCACCGACAGCGGCGAGCCGGCCGGGATCGGCGGGGCGGTGGAATTCCGCACTGACGTGTTCGACACCGCCGGCATTGACACACTGGTGCAGCGCTTAAAGCGGCTAGTGGTGGCGATGACGGGCGATCCGACGGCGCGGGTGTCGTCGCTGGATGTGCTCGATGCCGGTGAGCGCGCCCGGCTGGACGGGTGGGGCAACCGCAATGCGTTGACCCAGCCCGCCCCCGCTGCAATGTCGATTCCCGCGGCGTTGGCCATGCAGGTCGCGCGTACCCCTGACGCGGTTGCGGTGAGCTTCGGGGGCGCGTCGATGACGTATCGGCAGTTCGATGAGGCGTCGAACCGGCTGGCGCACTTACTGTCTGACCATGGCGTGGGACCCGGCGCGTTCGTAGCGCTGTTGTTCTCACGCAGCCCCGAGGCGATCGTCGCGATTGCGGCGGTGCTGAAAGCGGGGGCCGCGTATCTGCCCATCGATCCGGCCTTGCCGCCGGCGCGGGTCGAGTTCATGCTCGCCGACGCCACACCGGTCGCCGCGATCGCGACCGCCGGGCTGGCCGACCGGCTGGCTCGGTACGAGCTGCCGGTCATCGATATCGAAGACCCGGCCATCGCCACCTACCCGGCCACTGGCCTGCCGGCGCCGGCCGCCGATGGCCCCGATGGCCCCGATGGCATTGCCTACATCATGTACACCTCGGGCACCACCGGTGTCCCCAAAGGGGTTGCCATCACTCACCGCAACGTCACCCAGCTGATGGCGTCACTGCATGCACCCCTGCCGGCAGCGGGCGTGTGGACGCAGTGTCATTCCTATGGCTTCGACGTCTCGGTCCAGGAGATGTGGGGTGCGCTGCTGGGCGGAGGGCGGCTGGTGGTGGTGCCCGAGTCGGTGACCGGCTCCCCGCCAGACTTCCACGCCTTGCTGGTTGCCGAACGGGTCAGCGTCCTGAGTCATACCCCTTCTGCCATGGGCGTGTTGTCGCCGCAGGGTCTGGATTCGATGGCGTTGGTGATCGGCGCCGAACCCTGCCCGCCCGCGCTGGTGGATCGGTGGGCGCCCGGGCGGGTGATGATCAACGCCTACGGGCCCACCGAAACCACGGTGGATGCGGCGATAAGTTCGCCGTTGCAGGCGGGGCTGCCGGCATCGGAAGGGCCTGTGCCGATCGGTTCGCCCGTGTCGGGGGCGGCGTTGTTCGTGCTGGACGCGCGGTTGCGCCAGGTGCCGGCCGGTGTGGTGGGGGAGCTGTATGTGGCGGGACACGGTGTCGGCGTTGGATATTGGCGCCGTCCAGGGCTGACGGCGTCGCGTTTCGTGCCGTGTCCGTTCGCGCCGGGGAATGCGCCGGGGGAGCGCTATGTATCGCACCGGCGACTTGGTCTACTGGGGCCCCGACGGGCAGTTGCGCTTTGTGGGTCGGGCCGATGAGCAGGTCAAGATTCGTGGCTACCGCATCGAACTGGGTGAGGTGCAGGCGGCGCTGGCCGGGATCCATGGCGTCGAGCAGGCCGCGGTGATCGCCCGCGAGGACCGCCCCGGCGATAAGCGCCTGGTGGCCTACATCAGCGGGACAGCAGACCCGGTCGGGGCGCGCGCGGAGTTGGCCGAGCGGCTGCCGTCATACCTGGTCCCGGCTGCGGTGGTGGTCATCGACGCGTTTCCGTTGACGGTCAACGGCAAGCTCGACGCCCGAGCACTGCCGGCTCCCGACTACCAGGAGTCTGTTCGCTACCGCCCCCCGGCCAGCCCCGCCGAAGAGACACTGGCGAGCATCTACGCCCGCGTTCTCGGGCTCGAGCGGGTAGGGGTCGAGGAGTCGTTCTTCGACCTTGGCGGCGACAGCATTTCGGCAATGCGGGTGATCGCCGCGATCAACACCGCCCTGGACACCCAGCTCAAGGTGCGCAGCCTGTTCGATGCACCGTCCGTTGCAGGCTTGAGTCGGCAGTTGGGTGGCCACGCCGACACGGCCGGCGACGCGCGATACATGTCGGTGCACGGGCGCGATGCCACCGAACTACGGGCCGCCGACCTCACCCTGGACAAGTTCGTCGACGCGGCAACGCTGGACACCGCCCCGACGCTGCCCGGTCCGAGCGCCGAGGTGCGAAATGTCTTGTTGACCGGGGCAACCGGTTTGCTCGGGCGTTACCTGGTCCTGGAGTGGCTGGAGCAGCTGGAACTGGTAGACGGCAAGCTGATCTGCCTGGTGCGGGCCAAGTCCGACGAGGATGCTCGCCGCCGCCTGGAGCAGATCTTCGACAGCGACCCGCGACTACTGCGGCACTTCCAGGAACTTGCCACCGACCATCTGGAGGTCATCGCCGGCGACAAGGCCGAAGCCAACCTGGGCCTGGACCAACAGAACTGGCAGCGGCTGGCCGATACCGTGGACCTGATCGTCGATTCCGCCGCCGTGGTCAACGCCGTGCTGCCCTACCGCGAACTGTTCGGGCCGAACGTCGCGGGCACCGCGGAACTGATCCGGCTCGCGGTCACCAGCAAGCTGAAAACCTACAGCTACGTCTCGACTGCCAACGTGGGCGACCCGATCAAGCCGTCGGCGTTTACCGAGGATGCCGACATCCGGGTCATCAGCCCCGCCCGCACCATCACCGCGAACCTGGCCAACGGCTATGGCAACAGCAAGTGGGCCGGCGAGGTGCTGCTGCGGGAGGCCCACGAGCGGTGCGGGCTGCCGGTCGCGGTGTTTCGCTGCGGCATGATCCTGGCCGACCCCTCATTCGCGGGCCAGCTCAACGTGTCGGACACGGTCAGCCGGATGGTGCTGAGCGTGCTGGCCACCGGCATCGCGCCCGGCTCGTTCTATCGGCGCGACGCCGCGGGTAATCGGGCGCGTGCGCATTTCGACGGGCTGCCCGTCGGTTTCGTCGCCGAGGCGATCGCCACGCTGGGCGGCCAGGCGGTGGACGGGTTTGCGACCTATCACGTGATGAACTCGCACGACGACGGTATCGGCCTCGACGAGTACGTCGATTGGCTGATCGAGGCCGGTCACCGCATCCAGCGCATCGACGACTTCGGGGAGTGGTTGCAGCGGTTCGAGACCGGACTGCGCGCCCTGCCGGATCAACAACGCCGGCACTCGGTACTGCAGATGTTGCTGATGCGCAATTCCAGTGAGTTAGCGCCCTTTGATCCGACCCGTGGGCCCAACGCGCCGACCGATCGATTCCGTGCCGCCGTGCGAGAAGCGAAAATCGGAGACGACAAGAACAATCCGGACATCCCGCACGTGTCGGCGCCGGTCATCATCAACTACGTCACCGAGTTGCAATCCCTCGGACTGCTGTAGCCCGGGACTCACGATGCTCACTCTGCTTCGCGCTCAATGGATTTCGATGGTGGTGAGTATGTTCTTGCTGGGTGGCGCGACCGCGCTCATCCTGCTGCAGCCGCTGCTGGCCGGCCGGCTCGTGGACCGTGCGACGGCAGGCTCACCGAGTCTCGCGTTCGGTGTCGCGCTGTTGGCAATGCTTTTCCTACAGCTCGCGCTCGAGGGAATAGGGCATTTCCGGCTGGACCGGACCGGCGAGCGGATTGTCTTGCGGTTACGCGCCGAGTTCACCAATCACGTTGTGCGGCTGCCCATCGGGGTGTTGGACGTCGGGCGAACCGGCGAGCTGCTGGCCCGCGGCACCAGCGACGCCAGCCTGTTGCGAGACATGCCACGCGCCGTCGGTGACATCGCTTTCGGGATCATGACGTTGCTTGGTGCGGGGATCTTCATGTTGTCCATTGATGCGGTCACCGTCGGCGTCGTGGTAGCCGTCATGGCCGTGGCGTTCATCGCCGGCAACCCATTCCTGTCCCGGATTCAGCGCGCTTCGCTGAACCGCCAGGCGGCGCTGGGCGATTACACCGCCGGATTGGACCGGGCCCTGGGCGCCGCGCGCACCATCAAGTTGTTCGGCGCCGAAGCCCGCGAAGCGAACTCGATCGGTGTCAGCGCCCACTCCGCCTATCAGGCTGGTGTCGGCGTGGCGTCATCGAGTGCCATCAACACGCTGTTGGTGCGGTTGGGCGTCAGCGGCTCGTTTCTGGCGATCATGGTGATCGACGGGCGTCGGGTTGCCCACGGTGGCTTGTCCATTGGGGAATTCGTCAGCCTGTTCGCGTTCGCCATGTATGCGGTTTTTCCGGTGACGGCCGCCTTTGCCGCACTGGCCAACCTGCGCATCTCAGCCGGTGCGTATCAACACCTCACCGCCATCCTGCGGGAGCTACCCGAAGCGGACCCGCCCACGTTGACTTGTGCCCTGACAGCGTCGAGGCGCCGCCGGCGCAGCACACCGCCTCGCTGATCGAGTTCGATCACGTGTCGTTCGGTTACGGCGACAACCGCGTCCTCGACGACGTCTCCTTCGAGCTCGCCCGGAATCAAATCACCGCGCTGATAGGGCCTTCCGGTGCCGGGAAGTCAACGATTCTGGCGCTGCTGTGCCGCTTCCACAGTCCAGATGCGGGCACGATCCGGTGGGACGGTCACGACTTGCGCAGCATTGCCCTCTCCGATCTGCGCGGCCGGCTCGGGCTGCTGGAACAGGACGCCCCGGTGCTCCATGGCACCATCCGTGACAACCTGCTCATCGCGAATCCCGACGCCGCCGACACCGAACTGTGGCAGGTTCTCGAACAGGCCAACATCGCCGGCGAAATCGCCCGTCTGCCAGAACAACTTGACAGCCCGGTATCCGAACGCGGGCGCAGCCTGTCCGGCGGCCAGCGCCAGCGACTGGCGCTGGCCCGGGCATTCCTGTCCCGGTCGCAGCTCATCCTCATGGACGAACCGACCGCGCATCTCGACCGCGCCAACGAGTACGACGTCATGGCGAACCTGCTGCACGCCCGCGGACACCGCAGCATCCTGGTTGTCGCGCACCGACTCTCCACGGTCACCAACGCCGACCAAATCCTGGTTCTGCAGGACGGCCGGATCCAGGCCACCGGGACCCACAGTGAGCTATTGCGCACGCCGATCTATCGCGAATTGATCGAACACGAACTTGCCCCGCGGTAGCGACAGCAGACGCGGTGCCTGGCCCATCTGACGGTGCATACTGCTGAAGTGCTGCACGGAATCGCCCAAAACGCCATCGCCGTCCCGCGCCGCATTCTTACCGTGGCAGTGCTGGTACTGATCGCGACCGCCATCTTCGGCGTCCCGGTGCTCAAGAACCTGTCGGCCGGCGGGGGTGTCGATCCCGGCGCTGAATCCTCCAAGGCGGCAGCATTACTCGCGCAGAAATTCGGCCAGGGCAGTACCGGCATGGTGATCACCGTTACCTCCGAAGCCGGCGCTCTGGGCGCCCAAGCCAGCGCGGTGGGCACCGACCTCGTTGCGCGGCTGAAGAATTCACCGAATGTCGAGCAGGTGCGGTCCGCCTGGACCGTGCCGCCGGCCGCGGCGCACTCATTGATCGGCAAGGACGGTAAAACCGGACTGATCATCGCCGCCATCTCCGGCAACGAGACCGATGTCCAGATCAACGCCAAGCGGTTGTCAGACCAGCTTGTTCATGATCGCGACGGCGTCACTGTGCGCGTTGGTGGGGACGCCGCGGTGGCCTGGCAGGTGAATGCGCAGACCCAGCAAGACCTGTTGACGATGGAGTCGCTGGCGCTGCCGATGAGTTTTTTCGTGCTGGTCTGGGTTTTCGGTGGCCTCGTCGCGGCGGCGCTGCCGGTGGCCGTCGGCATCTTCGCGATTCTCGGCGCCATGGCGTCGCTACGCACGGTCTCACTGTTCACCAACGTATCGATCTTCGCGCTGAATCTGACCGTCGCGATGGGCATGGCACTGGCCGTCGACTACACGTTGTTGATTCTCAGCCGCTTTCGAGATGAGTTGGCAGAGGGTCACACTCGCGAGGTGGCGCTGACCCGCACGATGGCCACCGCCGGCCGCACCGTGTTGTTCTCGTCCATGACGGTCGCGCTGTCGATGTCGACGCTGGTGCTGTTCCCGCAGTACTTCCTGAAGTCGTTCGCCTACGCCGGGGTGGCCGTGGTCGCATTCGCGGTGGGAGCGGCGATCACCGTCACGCCGGCGGCGATCATGCTGCTCGATACCCGCCTCGATTCCCTGGATGTGCGCCCGAAGCTGCGCCGCATCTTCTGGGGTACCCAGCCCCGACCCGCCGGACAGTGGTCCTGGTATCGATGGACCAAGTCCGTCATGCGCCGCGCGGTGCCGATCGGTGTCGTTGTGACCGCGGTCCTGTTGCTGCTCGGCTCGCCATTCCGCGATGTGCGGTGGGGCTTTGCCGACGACCGGATACTGCCCACCTCGGCCTCCGCGCGACAGGTCGGCGACCAGCTGCGCAACAACTTTCCGGGCTATACGACGCCCGATGTCAGCGTCGTGGTTCCCGATGCGACCGGAGTGAGCCCCAGCGGACCTGGACGCCTACGCCGACCGGCTGTCGCGGGTGCCGGAGGTGTCGTCGGTGTCATCACCGGGCGGCACGTTCGTCAACGGCCACCTGGCCGGGCCACCCACGGCGGCCACCGGAATCAAGGACGGCAGCGCCTTCTTGACGGTGGGCAGCACCGCACCGCTGTATACCGCCGCCTCGACTGTTCAGCTGATGCGGCTGCACGCGGTTCCGACTCCGGGGCACAGACAAATCCAGCTGGCCGGGTTGGCACAAAGTAGCCGCGACAGTGTGCATGCCATAGCGTCGCGGCTGCCGCTGGTGCTCACGATCATCGCGCTGATCACCATGGTGCTGGTGTTTCTGCTGACCGGTAGCGCGGTGTTGCCCGTCAAGGCGGTGCTGATGAACACCCTGTCGCTGACGGCGGCGTTCGGTGCGCTGGTGTGGGTGTTTCAGGAGGGCCACCTGGGTGGGCTGGGCACGACGGCGACCGGCACCTTGGGTGTGGAACTGCCGGTGTTGTTGTTCTGCATCGCTTTTGGCCTATCCATGGATTACGAGGTATTCCTGTTGTCGCGGATTCGGGAGTACTGGCTGGCATCGGATCGCGGTCCGGCCGCCAACGACGAGAGCGTCGCGCTCGGCGTGGCCCACACCGGGCGGGTGATCACGGCTGCGGCGTTGATCATGGCGATCTCCTTTGCGGCGTTGATGGCCGCGCAGGTTTCGTTCATGCGGTTGTTCGGATTCGGGCTGACGGTAGCGGTCGTGGGCGACGCGACGCTGGTGCGGATGCTGCTGGTGCCGGCGTTCATGCACGTGCTGGGCCGGATCAACTGGTGGGCGCCCAAAGCGCTGGCCCGCCTGCACGATCGCATCGGACTAAGTGAGAGCCCCGCCGGCGACGAGGCTTAGAGTTGCCAAGCGATCTTGCATAGTCCGGGTGCGTCGGGGCAGGAATTGACTACACTCAATTCCCACATCGACCGCCCGTTGACGCGGAGGAGGTTGGCGTGTCACCCCTGGCCGTGGCTCCCGAGTTGTTGGCGGCGGCGGCAGCGAATTTGGAGAGCATCGGTGCTGCGCTGACCGCTGGTAATGTGGCGGCGGCCGTTCCGACTACCGCGCTGGCGGCGGCGGGCGCCGACGAAGTATCGGGTGCCATAGCGTCTCTATTTGCCCTGTACGCCAACGACTATCAACTGTTCAGCGCGCAGGCCAGCGGATTTCACCGGCAGTTTGCGCAGGCGCTGGGCTCGGCGGCCGGGTCGTATCTGGCCGCGGAGGCAATGAACACCCAACCGTTGCAGGCCATCGGGCAGAACGTACTCGGTGTGATCAATGCACCCACCGAGCTGTTGTTGGGGCGCCCGCTGATCGGCGACGGCGCTACCGGGAGTCCCGGGCAGCCTGGCGGGGCAGGCGGATTGCTTTACGGCAACGGCGGCGCGGGTGGCGCGGGCACTGCCGATGGCATGGCCGGAGGGGCCGGCGGCCCCGCGGGTCTGATCGGCGGCGGCGGCGCCGGGGGCGCCGGCGGAGCCAACGCAGACGGCGGGGCCGGTGGCCGCGGCGGGTGGCTGTTCGGCGCCGGCGGCACCGGGGGCCAAGGAGGAACCGCCGCCGTCGGCGCAATCGGGGGTATCGGCGGGACCGGCGGTAACGCGATGCTGTTCGGCGCGGGTGGGACAGGCGGTGCCGGCGGACCTGACGCCGCCGGTGGCGCCGGCGGACTCGGCGGCTGGTTGCATGGCGCGAACGGTGCTGCCGGGGCGGGTTCACCGGTGAGCGCAAGCGTTCCGCTGTACACCCTCAATAACTATCCAGTGGTATACGTATTGGTGAATGGCGGGCCGAGTATGCCCGTGTTACTGGACACCGGATCGGCCGGTCTCGTTATGCCGTTCTGGGACATCGGATTACAAAATCTTGGCTTGCCCACCGGGTTTGATGTCATCCGTTACGGCAACGGGGTGAACATTCTCTACGCCCAAATCACTACGACGGTCAATTTCGGGAGTGCGGCCGTGACCGCGCCAACCAGCGTCGAGGTGGCCCTGCTGCCATTCCCGACATCTCCCGAAGGCGCCGCGCTGATCCTTGCGGGTGCGGCGTTCGGACCCGGCACGGCCGGCATTTTGGGTGTCGGACCGAATATCGGCGCGGTTGCCAGCGGCGGCCACGGCAGCATCGTGACCACGGCGTTGCCGGGTCAACTCAACGAAGGTGAGCTCATCAACCAGCCCCAGGGTTACCTGCAGTTCGGTCCCAACCCGTTACCCGCCGTCGCCTCGGTCAGCGGAGTGCCGATCACCACCCTTGACGTTCAGATCGGTGGTTACAACCCGCTCGGAGACTATTGGACGGTGACCTCGGTGCTGGATTCCGGCGGTAACCACGGAACGTTGCCGGGAGTCATCCTCGGGACCGGTCAGACCTCCGGGCGGGTGCCGGCGGGAACGACCATTTCGATTTCCGCCGACAACAATCAGACGCCGCTGTATACGTACACGACGACCGACACATACAGCCCCCTCGCCACGGACAACAACACCGCCATGAATACCGGGTTCACGCCGTTCCTGCTGGGACCGGTGTACATCGGCAATAGCCCGAGTGGTGTCGGGACGATAGTCTTCGACTACTGACGCGAAGGTGCGATGTGAGACGGCTCAACGGTGTGGACGCCTTGATGCTCTACAGCGAAACCCCGGAAATCCACATGCACACGCTCAAGATCGGCATCATCGACGTGTCCGGAGTCGACGGCTACGACTTCGATGTGTTCCGGGATGTCGCGTATCCCCGGCTGTATGCGTTGGCGCCGCTGCGCTACCAGCTCGTCGACATCCCGCTCAAACTGCACCACCCGATGTGGGTGCAGAACCGCGACATCGACCTCGACTACCATCTGCGCCGCCTCACGGTGGCCGCCCCGGGCGGACGCCGCGAACTGGACGAGCTGATCGGCCGCATCGCCGGCACCCCGCTCGATCGCAGCCACCCGCTCTGGGAGATGTACGTCGTCGACGGAGTGGCCGGCGACCGCGTCGCGATCGTGCACAAGGTGCATCACGTGCTGGCGGACGGTGTCGCGTCGGCCAACCAGATGGGCATGGCGCTGCAGCCCGAGGTACCGCCGGTTCCGCTGGGATCGCTGGACGCGCAGGACCAATCATGGACGCGAGCAAGCCTGCTCAAAGGGGCTGGACGTGACCACGTCGGGCTGATCCGCAAGATTCCCCGGCTGATCGGTGAAACCGCCGGCGGGGTGTCCCGGGTGCGTCGTCGCGCCAAGGAACGGGGCCATCATCCCGATCTGGCCCGCAACTTCTCCCCGCCAGACTGTTTCATCAACCACGTCGTGTCACCAGGTCGCCGATTCGCGACCGTGCCGCTGGCCTTGTCGGACGTCAAGCAGACCAGCAAGCACCTCGGTGTGACGCTCAACGACATCGTTTTGGCGACGGCCGCGGGCGCGTTGCGCCGGCTGCTGCTGCGCTATGACGGCCGGGCCGATGCGCCGCTGATCGCCGGCGTGCCGATCAGCTTCAACACCTCACCGGAACGGTTGGTAGGCAACGAGTTCACCTACATGACGCCCTCGTTGCCGGTGCATATCGACGATCCGCTGGAACGGGTGAAGCTCACCGCGCTGGCCACCAAGATCGCCAAGGAGAACCATCAGCTGCTCGGCCCGACGGTGCTCCCGGCGTGGATGTCCTACCTGCCGACGGCGCTCGCGCCGCGAATGTTTCGCACGCAGGCGCGCCGCGTCGAGTCGGCCAGCGTCATGAACCTGACCATCTCCAACGTGCCGGGCCCGCGCGACCGCGGGCATATCGCCGGCGGGGTCGTCAGCGAGATCTATTCCGTCGGACCGATCGTGGCGGGCAGCGGGATGAACATCACGGTGTGGAGCTACGTCGACCAGCTCGCCATCTCGGTGCTGACCGACGACCGCACCCTCGGCGACCCGCACGAGGCGACCGACGCACTTGTTGATGCGTTCACCGAAATCCGGCGCGCTGCAGGGCTTTCCGACCGGCTTACTCCGCTTGACGGCACTTTGCCGCCGGCGGGGGCCGCCTAGGGATCTCAGGCGCTCTCGCGCCGGCCCGCCCGTCCCGGCCGGGTGAGAAAGTCCCACACGCCGTCGGCCTCGACAGGGCCCGCCTGACGAGGCCGGTGCGCACGGAAACGCCCCTCGTCGTAGCTCTCTGGGCAGGAGTGCTTGTGTAAACGTAAACACTCTGCGGGCCAACGCTTTTCGAGGAGAAAATCCAGGTCGACGACATGGTGGGAGCGACGGTCGATCGCAAACCGGTTGCCGTGATAAGTCTGCGACGTCGGAAACATCCCCGCCTCGAACAGGCCCCACCCGCCATAGGCCGTCTTCAGCCACACCGTATCCCGGCCGCAATGGCGGCAGGGCGCGATCGCGGAGGGTGTTGCAGGCTGTTCGGACCATGGCACATCTCAGAGCCTAGGTCGGCACACCGACAATCCCCGGTGACGACGCGCGGGTCATATGAAACGCCTTACTCGCGCTTCAGCGTGGCGGGCGCTCGATCTCCGTGACCGACCCGTCCGGCGTGACCACCACGGCGCCGCTTCTGCGCGAGTCTTGTTCGGAGACATGGATGTTCAGGTACAGGCTGCCGTCCTTGCGCGATTCGATCGCCAGGAAGGTGGTCACTGCGCCGTACAGCTGGAGCGTCTGTGGTGCGTCGTGCAGTACGCCGATGACCGCTTGCACGTCGAACTTGCTGACGTCGCCGACCGCCGAGTCAGAGAAAACGGCGGTGCTGGCGCCCCGGTTCGTCCAGCTGCCATTGCGGTAGATCCATTCAATGACCTTGTGCGGGTTTGCCGTGTCGGGACGCAGCAGCACCGCCTTGTCCTGGTAAATGTTCAGCTGGTAGCCCAAGGAGTCGCCGAACTGTGTCCGCATTTGCGCCAAGACCCCCGTCACCCCGCTGAGGGTCAACAGCTGCGCCGGCGGCTGTGGTGACGCCGTGTTCGTGGGTATCACCGCGGGACCACCGGCGCTCGCTGTGCTCGCAGTGGGGCTGGCGTTCGACGCCGACGGGCTCGACGATGAAGCGCTGTCGCGGTGCAATCCCCAGATAAGAGCGCCGCTCACCACCAGCACCAGCGCCACGGCCGCGGCGAACCAGATTCCCCGTCTGCCGGCGGGCGACACCGTCTTGGGAAGTGCGGCGGGAGTTTTCGAGATCTGCAGGTCCGAGACCAGCGACTGCAGCTGACCCAGGGTGACGGCCTTGGTCGCGGCGCTCACCCGCTCGCGGTGTTCTTCCGTCGACAACTGGCCATCGCTGAGCGCCGCGTCGAGCACCCGGCAGGTGTCGTCGCGGTCGCCGTCGGACGCTCGGGTGTACTCGCTGACCACAGCAAACAGCGTAGGAGGCACAAACGGTCGCCGAGCCCCGGTATGGTCGCACCCGACAGCCGCCGTGTGGGGAGCCCATGACCGAGACGCTGATGCACCGACATTTTCGGGCCGCGCTGCGCGCCGCCGCGCGTACCTGGGCCCCGCGCCCCACGTCGGCCCAACGGGCCGCACAAGATTTCAACCAGCCGCTGTTGGCGGCCGTGGGCTCGGAGATCCGCTGGGCGTTCAAACCGCCATGCACCTGGCTGTCGGGCGTGGCGGCCAACATGTTCCTGGCGGTGGCCTGGCTGTTCATCCATCCGCTGGCATCGTTCGGCTACCTCGCCCATCACTACAGGGACGTGCACCTCGACTGGGTGATCCTGATCGGCACCTATTTCTCGTCGTTCATGCTCGCCGACGTCACCACCACCAACCTGATCGGCGGTGACCACTACCGCGTCGCCAAAGCCCTTTCGGACGGAACACCGTTGTGGCGGGTGCTGCTGATCAAAAACCTGACCCTGATCGTGGTGGTCGGCCTGCCCACCCTGGGGGCGGTGGCGGCGTTGACGCTGTGGCGGGAAACGCCGGAACGCCTGCCCGTCACCATTCCCAACGTCGCGGTGCCGATCGTGTCCTGGCTGGGCGTGGGCAACTTCATCTCGGTGGTGCACCCGGTGGCGTCAGAGCCGATGATCCGGCGGTGGCGGCAGCGTGACGACCGGCGCCGCACCTGGCACTGGCTCACGGCGTTGGCGCTGCCCTATGCGCTCTACTACGTCGCCGACCCGATGGGCGGGGTGGAGCATCAGCTGTTCTGGACCAGGATCCCCAACGCGATCGGCCCGGTGCTGGGGCGCGACACCAAGGGCTTCGTGCATCTCGGCATCGCTGTGGCGGTCTGGATAGGCGGCAGCATCGCGGCCGTGCTGTGGGTCCGAAAGCGCGGGTTGCAGATCAGGTAGTCCTACTCATCCGCAGCCACCCCCATTCCCCGCATCCTGAAACGCATGTCCCTCACCACCCTCGCGCGCGACCGAGACCAGGTCGCCGCCAAGACCCCGCCCACCCGCGATCGCGCCGTCGACGTCGCCCGGCTCGCCGCCCTGGTCGTCGTGATGTTCGGTCACTGCGCGCTGCTGCTCGCGACCATCGACTCGGGCGGCGTGCGAATCGGCAACCTGCTCGGTGCGATACCCGCGCTGGAGCCGGTCACCTGGCTGGTACAGGTCATGCCGCTGTTCTTCCTGGCCGGCGGCGCCGCCGGCGCATACGGCTGGCACGACGGCACACCCTGGGGATCGTGGCTGTTCACCAGGGCGCAGCGACTGTGCCGACCCGTGTTCTGGTATCTCGCGTTCTGGGCGCTCGCACTGACCGTGGTGCGGACGACCGCCGGGGCGGAGTCCGCGGCGAACCTCGGCCGAGAATGCGTCGCGCTGCTGTGGTTCCTCGGGGTCTATTTGGTGGTGCTCGCCTTCGTGCCGGCGCTGACCCGGCTCCGGACGGGTCGCGGCGTCGCCGTCGTGGTCACGTCCCTGATCGCGTTCGCGACGGCGGTCGACGCGATCCGCTTCGCCGTCGGCACCCCCGAATCCGGTGTCGCGAACTTCGTGATCGTCTGGCTGATCCCGGTGGCGATCGGCGTCGGCTACGCACGCCGGCTGGTCGCCTCGCGTGCGGCGCTGGCCGCGGCGGCAATCGCGTTCACCGGGCAGGTCGCACTGGCCCTGGCCGGCAAGTACGAGGTGTCTTTGGTCGTGACCGGCACCGACCGGATGTCCAATGTGTCGCCGCCGACGCTGCTGCTCGCCCTGCACTGCACCTGGATGTCGTGCGCGTTCGTCGCGGCCGCGGCAGCCATCCGGCGCTGGGCGGAACGCCCGGGTGTCTGGCGGGTCGTCGCGATCGGCAACGGGGGAGCGATGACGCTCTACCTCTGGCACATTCCGGCGATCGCGGTCACCGCGGTGTCTCTGCATGCCCTCGGCCTGGACGCCTACGACGTTTACGCGCCGGGATTCTGGGGCCTGCTTGCGCTGCGGGCTGTCGTGCTCGCGGCCGTCATGGCCGTCGCGTTCCGGCTGCTCACGCCGCTGGAGCACCGGCCGCTGCCCTGGTGGGACGCGCCCGTTCGGGCGACCGGCTCTCGGTCGACCGCAGCGGGTTTGCTGGTGTGCGTCGCGGGCGTCGCGGTGGTGCTGCTGGCCAAGAACGGGCTGACCGGTTTCGCCGGGTGGGGCGCGTTCGGGCCTTTTCCTGGTCGCCGAGGCAGCCGCCCGGATGGCCGCAATGCGGGCTACGGTCAGCCGGTTTCGCCGTACTCGTTGAACCAGTAGGCGAGCTTGCCGCGCCGGCTCACCGCACGAAGCCGGGATTCGGCTGCGGCCCGCGTCTTGCTGGTGGTGACGATCAGCAGTTCGTCGCCGGTCTCGATCCGGGTGTCGGGCACCGGGACGAAGGTGTGGCCGTCCCGGATGATCAGCGTGATCACGGCAGGGTCCGGTAGCCGCAGTTCCAGGATGGTGACGTTGTGCAGCCGGGACGGCGGTTGCACCGTCATGGTCAGCAATTCCGCGTCGAGCACGTCCAGGGGCGCGGCTTCCACCTGGATCTCGCGGGTGGATTCCCGGGCGATCAGGCCCAGCCGGTGGGCGATCGGGCGCAGGCTGGGACCCTGCACCAACGTGAACACCACCACCAGCACGAACACGATGTTGAGCAGGCGATAACTGTCGGCGACGCCGGCGACGATCGGAAACGTCGCCAACACGATGGGGACCGCGCCGCGCAACCCCGCCCACGACAGAAAGACCTGGTCGCGCCACGGAATCCGGAAACCGACGAGCGATGCCACCACCGACAAAGGACGCGCGACCAGCAGCAACAGCAGTCCGACGATGACGGCCGGGACCACGTCGACCACCATTTCGCTCGGATTCACCAGCAGTCCGAGCAGCACGAACAACCCGATCTGCGCCAACCAGCCGACCCCTTCGGCGAACGACCGCGTCGCCGACCGGTGCGGCAGTCCCGAGTTCGCCAGCACCAACGCGGCCAGGTAAGCGGCGATGAACCCGCTGGCATGGGCCTGGCCGGCGGCGGCGAACGCGACCAACCCCAGCCCGAAGGTCGCGATCGGGTACAGGCCGGAGGCGGGCAGCGCGATGCGTCGCAGCGTGAAGGAGCCGAGGTAGCCGACCAGCCAGTCCGATCGCCGAACCGGTGACGAGCTCGAAGACCAGGTCGACGACCGCGCCCCGCGGCTCGAACACGAAGGGCACCACGCTGAACATCAGCACGAGAATCACGGCGGGCGCGTCGTTGAAGCCGGACTCGGCCTCGAGCAGGCCGGCGACTCGACGCGGCAACGGCAGCACCCGCAGCACCGAGAACACCGCCGCGGCGTCGGTGGAGGAAACGATCGCCCCGAGCAACAACGCGACCTGCCATTCCATATGGAGCAGCAGATGCGCACCGACCGCCGTGATCACCATGCTGATGACCACGCCGACGGTGGCCAGCGCGGCCGCCGGCGCCAGCACCTTGCGGATGTCGCTGAACCGGGTGGTGAGACCGCCTTCGACCAGGATCACGGCCAGCGCCGCGGTGCCCAGGTTCCTGGCCATTTCCACGTCGTCGAACCGCAGCCCGAGCCCGTCCTCGCCGACCGCCACACCGACCAGCAGGAACAGCAGCATGCTGGGGAACCCGACGCGGGTCGCCACGCGCGTACCCACGATGCTGGCCAGCAGCACGAGGCCACCGATCAGCACAGCCAGATACAGCTGCTGCAAGCTCATTTCGGTCCCGTTCACATGTTTTGTCCGGCGAAGGCGGCGACTGGGGCGTGATGCCAGTAAATCAGTCGCGGGCTCGCCTCGCCTTTTTCGGTGCCCTCGACGGCCGCGCGAAGTGCCCCCTTCGGACGCGGATACGACAAGATGGCTGGGGTGGAGACCCGAAAGCTGCGGATCGCGATCGCCGGCGCGGGCAAGGTCGGCCGTTCGGTCGCCCACGAGTTGCTGGATGCCGGGCACAAGGTCTTGTTGATCGAACGCGAACGCAGCAACTTCGAACCCCACACGGTTCCCGCTGCCGACTGGCTCAACGCCGACGCCTGCGAGCTGACCTCGCTGCAAGAGGCGGGCATGCAGACCTGCGATGTGGTGATCGCCGCGACCGGAGACGACAAGGCCAATCTGGTTCTGGGCTTGCTCGCCAAGGTCGAGTTCGGCGTGCCCCGGGTGGTGGCGCGCATCAACGACCTGCGCAACGAGTGGATGTTCGGCCAGGCCTGGGGGATCGACGTGGCGGTCTCGACGCCGGGCGCCATGGTCGCCGGAATAGAGGGCGCCATCGACGTGGGTCATCTGGTGCGTTTGATGGGCCTGCGCGGAGGTCGGGCGGGTGTGACGAAATTGACTCTGCCCCAAGACAATCCACTCGTAGGACAGCCGGTGGGCGAGCTGCATCTACCGGGCAACAGCGCGTTGGTCACGGTGCTCCGGGGCGACGAGGTCATCGTTCCCGCGCCCGACGCCGTGCTGGAGGCCGGCGACGAGCTGTTGTTCGTCGCCGACGACTCCCTGGAGCGTTCCATCCAGACCGCCATCCACAGCGCCGATCCGTCGCGGCCGCCGTTCACTCGCGAAGTCTGGTAGGCGCCTGTCGGGCCATGGTCGAGTCGGCGGCGGCCCAGTCGGTCGACACCTTGCGGTGCTTGATCAGCCACGTGTCACCGTCGGGCACGAAAACGTCCCGATATCGGCCGAAATGATCCAGCCCGATGTGCGGTGACCACGGTGAAGTACGAACAGACGTGGGCTTCTTCCGGCGTCAGGCCGGTGAAAAGCACGTTGGCGATGTTGTGCCGGACGACGGGCTTGACCAGGGTTTTGCTGGGGGCGCTGCTCGCGACGTTCCCGGTGACGCCGCCGCAGGAACGCCACGATTTCGGATCTGCCGCGCAGCGGCTCCAACCCGCGTATCTCGAGGACGCCGTCCGCGCAGAAGGTGTCCGCAAGGCCGTCGAGGCGGCCGGCGTCACCCGACCAGTTGTACCGCGCGAGAGTGTCGCGAATCTGCTCACGCGCGACCAATTCCCATGTCTCCACCGTCGTGATTCTTGCATTCAGCTGCAAAAGGTGTAGCCGATGAATTCGCCGTCGTGCGGATTGGCGACCGAGTAGTTGGTGTAGTGCGCTGCCGGCAAGCCCTGGTACTGGGTGTTCAATTCCTGCGCGGTCGGTGGCGGCGCTCCTTTGGGGAAAGCCACGATCAGGTCGGCGAAAACCCGCAAGCCCGCCGGACAATCGGAGTTGGCTCGCGGCGGCTTCGGATTCCACGCGTGCACGATGACCTGGTCGGTCAGCTGATAGCCGTTCGCACACGTCGGTTGGCAGATCTTGAAGACGGCGCTGCCGGTTCCGTCGGCGCCGTCGGGTCCCCATGAGCTCCACGACATGTCTTGTAGCGCAACGGCAGTACTGGCGCATCCCACCAAGTTGAGCTTTGTCGGCCGGTCGGCCGGTGGAACCGAGCTGTTGTAGCAGCCGGGGATGGCGACGCCGAGCGACGTCGGAGACGCCGAAGCCGACCGGGCAGTGGTCTGCGGCGGCGGGCTCGCCCGGTGTTGTGTCATCTTCAATCCGACGAAGAGCAGCCCGCCGCTGAACAGCACAACCAGGATGGCCCCGGTGACGATTCGGAAGGAGCGGCGAAACACGCCGCGACCTGTTTGGTGGGGCGGTCACGTTGAACAGATTGCCACTTCAGCAGAAAATCTAACGTCGGGCGCTGTTATCGCCGACCGTCGGTCCGTCGGCAAACACGTTCCGCCCCAGTGCGCGCCATCGCTGGACTGGTGGCGCCTTAGGTATCGCATGACCGCCTCCTAAACATCACTCGTGCGTGCGATAGCCCACGGAGGTCTCCAACAGTCACCGTTAGCAGCGAGCCGGCAACGGAGCTGGACTCTGCGTTTGCACGTGTGCCCCCTCGCCGCAGCGGCCTTCACTGGCCTGCCGCCATTCGAAAAGCGGGGTTGGCGAGAAAGGAACTTAGAGATGTCGTTTGTGACCATTGGGCCGGAGTTTGTCGAAGCGGCGGCCCACGACTTGGCGGGAATCGGGTCGTCGCTTCGCGACGCTACCTCGGCCGCGGCCGCCCCCACGACCGGGATAGCCGCCGCGGGTGCTGACGAAGTGTCGGCCGCGATCTCGGCATTGTTCGGCGGCTACGGTCAGGAATTCCAAGCGCTCGCCGCCGACGCCTCGGCGTTTCATGCGCAGTTCGTGAGCATGTTGAACAGCGGCGCCGGTGCGTATCTCAGCACCGAGGCCGCCGTCGGACAGACTCTGGGGAGCGCAGCGGCCGCGCCGGCCCAGACGCTGTTCGGTGGTGCTCAAGGAGTTCAGGCCTCGGCAGTGGACGAGCTGAACTCCGTCGGTGCCACTGTCGCGGGGCCGTACCAGACTCTCGCCTCGACAACTGCGCCCAATCTGCAGAGGCTCAATAGCGCTGTATCCGCCAACCCGGCGCCTCTGCTGCGCCAGGTCCTCGCCAACCAGGGCGGCCTCCGCCAGTCGATCGCCACCGGCTTCCAGAGCAGCGTTCAGAACTTGCCCGCTGAGTTGGCCAACGTGCCGGCCGGCGCGCAAGCGGGCATCCAGGGCCTGGCGGCTGCCAACCCGGCGGCTGTGCTGCAGGGGGTCATCAACAACCAGATGGGCTATGGCCACATCATCACCACGTCGTTGCAGAACGCCAACAGCGACTTGATGACCGGCTTCAACGCCCTGCCGGCCAGCTTCCAGGCCGCGAACAATGCCTTTGCGGTCGGCGATTACACCGGCGGGCTGGAGATGATCGGCGGAGGGTTCCTGAACCCGTTCTTCTCGGGCTTCAATGTCACGACGTTGCCGGATGGGCTCACGATAAGCCTGACACCCTTGGGCGCGGTGGGAGACGTGCTACCCATTTTCTCCATCCCCGGACAGATGGCGCAGAACTTCACCAACCTGCTACCGGCGGGCTCCCTCGCCGCACATGTCTCGCAGAACTTCACCAACCTGGTCAATACGATGACGAACACCAGCACCACATCGACGGCCAGCTTTATCGCCGACCCCGGCCCGGTTCCGGACGGTATCGGTGCGGGGATCGATCTCGACACCCACATGGGGTTGCCGCTGGCGCTGACCATCGGTGCGATCGGCGGGCCGGTCAACGGGCTGAGTGCCTTGAATTCCAGTGCGGCAGCGTTTGTCACCGCGGTGCAAACGGGAGATCCACTGGGGGCGACCACCGCGGTCCTCGACGCTCCGGCAAACTTCGCGAACGGGTTCCTCAATGGTCAGATGACGCTGCCCTTGAACGTCGAGGCATTAGGTCTGCCCACCACTCTGGACCTCCCCTTGGACGGAATCCTGGTTGGTCCGGCGCCCTACTACGGCCAGGCTTCCATTGGTGGTGGGTTCTATTTCAACGCGATCGTCACGGGCACGCCGCTCGGCGGCCTGGTTCCGGACCTGTTGGGCCTGCTGCCCGGAGACCTCGCGGGCGCAATCGGCGGCACGGCCCCTGTCTTTCCGGTACTGCCGCCGCTGTTCTAGTCGTTGACGGTTCAAGGAGGCGCAGATGAAGGCCGCCCGGCTCAGCCGGGGCCGGCCTTCATCTCGGGTGAACCTCACGCGCTCGGCTCGAGTTGCGTTGTGCCCCCTGGCAACACGTGGGCAAGCTCCCCGCGGGAGCGGATGCCGAGCTTGGCGAAGACCTTGCGCAGGTGGTACTGCACGGTGCGGGGGCTGATGAACAGTTGCCTGCCGATCTCACGGTTCGACAGGCCGCCGCGGGCAAGCTCGGCGACCTGCAGCTCCTGCGGCGTGAGGTCGGTGGGGGTGACCCCGCCATCAGACGAGCGCTTGCGGGCCGAGTCGCCGGTGGCCAAGATCTCGCGGCGAGCACGGTCGGCAAACCCGTCGGCGCCCATGGCAGAGAACAGCTCATCGGCCACCCGCAGCTGAGCCCTGGCGTCGACGCGCCTGTTCTGGCGGCGCAACCATTCGCCGTAAATGAGGTGCCCGCGGGCGCGTTCGACACCGAGCGGGGCGCGGCCAAGATGTTCGAGCGATTCGCGGTAAAGGTGTTCGGCCGCATCGCCTTCGCTCATCAGCGCCCCGATGCGTGAGTCGATGCCGAGCGCCCACGGGGTCGGTGTCGCCTGCACGCGTACCGCCATCCAGTCCCGCGCGGCGGCAAGCGTCCCGAGATCGCCGGTGCGGGACGCGGCCTCGATCAGCTCCGGGAGGACCACCGCACCGAAGCCCGCGTGGTCGTGGTCGAACACCGGCTTGACGGCCGCCAGCGCGTCGCCGTGGCGGCCAAACCCGTTGTCGAGCACCGAACGCGCGTAGGCGGCGAAATCGGCAACCCTGCCAATCCCCTCGGCCGCTGCGGCTGCCGCGGTCTCCTCGATCAATTCGCACGCCTTGTCGTGCTGGCCGCGCCAGGCGGCAAGCAGCAACGTGACGAAGTTCAGCGGAGGGTTGCCCGTCGCGGCCGCGGCCGCGAAATCCTCCTCGATCACCGACTCCGCTTTCCCGAATTCACCGCGCACCACAAGCGTCCAGGCAAGGTAGTGCAGCGCTAACTGCAGTTGGATCGGAGCGCCGGTCGTACGGGCGAATTCTGTTTCGCGCAGCGCCAAGGCATACCAGGACTCGGCGTCCCACACCTCGGCGGCAAGGGCGGCCCTCATCTTGGAGCGTGTGGTGGGGAGCCAGCTGTCGAGCCGGCCGGCCTCCACGTCGGCGGCGAGCAGCATCTCGATGGCCCGATTGAGCAGAGGCGCGGCTGCCGTATAGCCGTCGGTGAATCGTGCGACGAACGCGTCCAGGAGTACGTCGGCGGTCCGCGGTGGCTGCGGGCTCGGCGGGCCGGCAAGGGCGGCGGCGGTCGTTTCGAGGATGCTGCTGGAGCCAGGACCGTCGAGTCCCGCCAGCCACATCGCGGCATCCAGCGCTCGCAACCGCATCTCACGGGATGACTCGGCGCTCACCCCTTCGAAATGTCCGGCCGCGCTCTGCAACAGTCGCACCGCATCGCGTACATGCCATCGGTCGAAGGCGATCTCTCCCCGCAGGTAGTCGACGTGTGCGGTTTGCACCGCGTCGAGGGGTCCGTTCTCGACCGCGACCAACAGCCTGAGCGCGGCGTCGAGGGCGCCGGCATCACGCTTCGCCTTCGCCGCGTCCAGCATTCGTGCCGCGCGGCGGTCCGGCGACGGCGTGAGCATCGCCGCACGTTCCAGAAACGCCGCGGCGGCTGCCACTCCGCCACGGCCCAGCGCCCGGTCGGCGGAGTTCTCCAGCTCCATGGCGACGGTCTCGTCGGGTCCGGGAGCCCCTTGAGCGCGATGGCAAGCACGCCGGTCCGGATCCAATCGTGGGTCGGTGGCCTCGGCCAACGCCCTGTGCGCGCTTTGCTTTTCGGCCAGCGACGCCGACCGATAGGCCGCGGAGCGAACGAGCGGGTGGCGGAATTGAACGCGAGTGCCGAACTCGATCAGGCCGGCCTCAATAGCAGGGGCAGCGGCTTCGGCGTCGATCCCGAGCCGTGCGGCGGCATCCCACAGTAACGACGGCTCGCCCACCGGATCCGCCGCCGCCAGCAGTAGTAGTCGCCGGGTCGCCGACGGCATCGCGTCGACGCGGCGCAGGTAGCTCGCCTCGATGCGGCCCGGTGTCGGCATGACGTCGGGCAGTGCAAACCCGCCCGCCAGCTCGGCCGATGTCACGCCGCGCGGCAGCTCCAACAGTGCCAAGGGATTACCGCGCGTTTCACTGACGATCCGATCGCGGACGCCCGGATCGAGCGGCGCGTCAAGAGCCGAGTCAAGCAGTGCGTGGGCATCTAGGCTGGCCAGGCCCTGCAGGTGCAGTTCGGGCAGGCCGGTCAGTTCCTCGGTGCTGACCCGGGCGGCAAAGATCAACCCCACCGACGCTGCCCCGAGGCGCCGCGCGACGAACGCCAATGCTTGTGCCGACGTGCCATCGAGCCATTGCTCGTCATCGACGAGGCATATCAGCGGTCGCTCCTTGGCGGTGTCGGCCAGCAGGTTCAGCACCGCCAGCGCGATGAAGAATCGATCCGGGGCGGCGCCGGCACGCAGGCCGAACGCCATTTGCAACGCATGGCGCTGGGGCAACGGGAGATTGTCGAGCCGAGACAGGGCAGGTGCGAGCAGCTGGTGGAGTCCCGCGTACGCCAGTTCCATCTCGGCCTGAACGCCGGCCGCCCGCAGCACATGGCAACCGCCGGCGTGTTCGACAACCCATTCCAGCAGCGCCGTTTTGCCCATGCCGGATTCGCCGCGCACCACGAGAACTCGGCTTCGACCCGACCGGACGTCGTCGATGAACTCAGCGAGCAGACCGGTCTCCGAGTGCCGGCCGATCAGCCCTACAGCGCGCATCGCCGCGTGGTGGCCCCCGATCTCATGGCTCGACGCTACACCCGCCGACCAGCCATACGGACTGGCCAATGGCGGACTCGAAGAACCGCCGTCAGACCCCAAACTGAACAGCGTCAGCCTTACACCGCGGCTCGAGAGGACCGCTCAACGAGCGTGTTATGGGTACTGCACCGGCTTTTGAAGGGCTCCTTGGGGGCGGCGCGTGACGCCGCCGATCCGCGGGCGCGCCGATGAGGTCAAGGTCGCTCGCGAGTTCGTCGGCGCGCTCGCGGATCGGCGCGGCGGGGTCGTCGTCATCGAGGGCCCACCGGGCATCGGCAAGACCAGGCTCCTGCAAGAATTCGTCGCGCCCGCCGGCGTGCGGCCGCTGTTCGGGCAGGGCTTCGAACATCAGCGGACGGTCCCGTTTGCGCCGCTACTCATGGCGAGTTTTGGCGCGGGAGTGCGGGGCACGGATAGCGCCGACTTGTGGCACCTCGGCGTGGACGATCTGCAGGCCGCGATCCGTGGGGCGGCGGCGCAGACCCCCATCGAAATCGTGCTGGACGACATCCACTGGGCTGACGACGCGACGCTGCTGGCCGTGCAGTCATTGACCGTGACCCTGGCCGACGCCCCGGTGGGATGGGTGTTCGCCACCCGCACCGGTGCCGGGGGAGCGGCGGTCGCGACGACCGTGAACCAGCTGGCACGTAACGGCGCGCGGGTACTGAAGTTGGGCCCCCTCGAGTCGACCGCGGTGGCCCACCTGGTGGCTGACGTCGTGCGCGCGGAACCCGACGACTCACTGCTGAGTCTGGCCGGCGATGCGGGCGGCAACCCTTGGCTGGTGATCGAGCTGATCCAGGGGCTCCAAGAAGAGGACAGGATCAGCGTCGCCGCCGGGCGCGCCAGCGTCACCGGACAGGAGTTGCCGCGCAGGCTCGCCGTCACCATGCAGGAGCGGTTGAATGCCCTGCCGGAGGATGCCCGCCGGGTGGTGCAGGTGGCTTCCGTTATGCCCGAGCGCTTTTCGGCGGGCCTGCTGGCCGAGGTGCTCGAACGCCGTCCGATGGGATTGATCTCGGCGGTGGAGGAGGTGGTGCGAGCGGACCTGCTGGCCGAAGACGGCGACCGGCTTCGGTTCCGGCACGATCTGCTGCGGGAAGCCGCCCGGCAATCGCTGCCGCAATCGCTGCGACGGGCGATGGAGCGTGACGTGGTAACCGTTCTGCTGGACACAGGCGCGCCGCCGGCGGAGGTGGCAACCCAGCTCGCGCGCAGTGCCGAAGTGGGCGATCAGGCCGCGATTGACGTATTGCGGCAAGCCGCGCAATCGCTGGCAGCCTCCGACCCGTGCACCGCGGCCGATATCAGCAAGCGTGCCCTGCGATTGCTCCCGTGGCAATCCCCCGAGCGAGGACCGTTGGTTGCCGAAACGGTCGTGCTCCTCAACCAGTCGATGCGCTATGCCGAAGCGCAGCAATTGGGCGCCACCACCCTGTCCGACAATCCGTCACCTCACGAGGAGGCCGACGTTCGGCTGGGGTTGTCCATGATGTCGCCGCGCCCGTCCGGCCAGCGGGCAGAGGTAAACCGGCGTGCCCTCGAGTTGGACAGCATGAGTGATCTGACCAGAGCCCGGCATCTTGGCTGGCTGGCCTTCAACCTCGCGATGGATGGCCAAACCAGCGAGGTACTGCGCACCGCCGACGCCGCGCTGGCGATCACGGTCGCGACTGATGACCCGCTGACCTGCATACTCGCCGAAGCAGGGGTGGCCCTCACCCACTGCGCGGACGGCTTCACGAGGCGTACCGAGGAATCCCTCGAGCGGCTCACCGGCATCGTTCGCAGCACCGGCCCCGGCCGCGGTTCGATGCCACACCTCGGCGGGGCGATCCACGCCACAATTCTCACCACCCTCGGCTCGCTCGACGAAGCAACCGCGAGCGTGGCCGGCAGATTGGAGCTGGCGCGCGCGCAACACCACCAGGTGGCGATCCAGCTGCTTACTCAGGTGCAGGCGCAGATCCATCTCGCCGCCGGTCGGCTGCATCAGGCCCGGGCGGCTGTCGAGTCGCTTCCACCGGAGGACCGGATGGTCTGGACACGCCTCCCGGGCCGGATAGGCATGACGACCCTTGCTCACGTGGCGGCCCACACCGACGACCGCGCCCTGACGCGCGCGGTCGCAGCCCAGGCCCGTGACGCCTACGCCGCGGGCGGACCTGGTGAGCGCCGGGAGGGTTTGGCCGCTCTCGCGCATGCGGCCTGGCAGCGCGGTGACACCCAGGAAGCACTGCGCTGGCTCACCGACGACTTCGTGCTGCTGCAGGCGCCCGTGTGGGCTGTCGATCTCGATCACATCGTGTTGAGCGCCCGGGTCGCGGCCGCCGCCGGTGACGCCGGGCTGCGCTCCCGGGTGCTGCGGGCGGCGGGGCAACTCGCCGGAGAAGATCCCGGGATGCCCTTGTTCATCGCGGTTGCCAAGCACGCTCGGGCCATCCTCGAGCGCGACCCCGACGCGCTGGCCGACGCGGCCAAGTCATTGAGCGTGTTGTCCGCGGCCGCTGCTGCACGCCGCCGCGGCCGAAGATGCCGGTGTCGAACTGGCGCGGGCCAACCGCGGCCCGGAGAGCATTGATCAGCTCAGCACCGCCTTCGACACGTACCTGCAGTGCGGTGCGACCGCCGACGCCCAACGGGTGGGGCAACTCCTGCGCCAACACGGTGTTTCGCGACGCGTGGTCGGCACGCCACGCCCGCAGACCGGGGTGGACAGCCTTACCGACAGCGAGCTCAAGGTCGCGCATCTCGTCGCCGCGGGAACACGAATCGTGATGTAGCGCAACAACCTGTCGCTGTCTCCCCACACGGTGAACTCGCACCTGCGCAACGTATTCGCCAAGCTCGGCATCAACTCACGCACCGAGCTGGACCGCCTCATCAACGGGCCCCGTCAGCCAGGTGGCATAACTGAGCGGTGCCTACCGAAGCGGGTTGTTCTCTCGGATCCCGCGATACATGCCCCACCGGACGATCCCCGGCATCACGATCCGTTCGACCGACCACGACGGCAGCCGGAACGCCTGACCGGTGGGCAGGAACACCTCCAGCCCGTTGGCCTGTGCGCCCAGCAGCGAGCCCCACCGTCGGCCGGGCGTTTTGAAGCTGCGCAGCCTTCCGCCGTTGAACTCGGCGCGGATGTTGTGGGCCACCAACGCGTCCCCGCGATTGCGCGCGGAGCTGCGAAGTGGGTCGGTCGCCGCGATGTCGCCAACCGCGAAGACGCCGGGATGTCCAGGTACGCGCAACTCGGGCGTCACGCGAACGAACCCGTGCTCGTCGAGCAGTTTCGGCGGCAGCCAGTCGGTGTTGGGCCGCACTCGCCCGATCGCCCACAGCACGGCGTCCGCGGCGACCGGCTCTTGCCCGGTGCTCCACTGGACCGGCTCGCTGGTGATCTCGTCGCCCGCAAAGTCGTTCGAGATGACGGCGCGATGCCCGGGGTGCAGGCCCACCCCGAGGTCGGTCAGCTTGGCCTGGATGCGTTTCCAGATCCGCGGGTGGTACTCGCCCAGCGCCCGCTCTCCGGGAAAGTACAGGTCAATCCGCTTGTCGGGCCAGGTGGTTGCGATGTTGGCCGCGCTGGTGATCGCCGCCGCGCCGCCGCCCACGACGATCACCGATGTGGCGGCCGCGACCCGTTCGTGGTCCGCCTGTCAAGTCGGCGCCGATCTCGGCGGCGGATTGCAGCGCCGGGCGGCGCCAGAAGCCATTGGTGACGCCGGTCGAGATGACCAGCGCGTCGTATTCCTCGGCGATGGTCGCGCCGTCATCGAGACGGCCGAAGACCTTTCGGGCCGCCAGGTCCACTCCGGTCAACGTGGCCTGCACCTTCCGTACCCGATCCAGGCGCTTGAACCTATCGAACGAGATCCAGTAGTCGCGCGCCCAATCGTCTGGGCGGGCGAGCCGGACGCCGAGTTCCTGGCCGCTGACCAGTCCGGGTTTGGGCGAGATGCCGACCACGTCGGCGTGCGACGACAGCCGGATCGCGGTCAGCACACCGACGTCGCCGAGTCCGGCGACAACCACGCGCTTACGGCTCATCCTGTCGTCCAGTTCACTTATGCCGCAATTCTTTTCGGGGATTTTCGGGGACTGGCGGAAGCCATGCGGCCCTCCTCACGCGTCCTGCCCGGCTGCGCCGGACCGTGGTCCGGGGTCGGCAAACTGTAACACGTTCTAGCGGAGCCTCTAGGGAGCCTCCCCGGCGCCGCTTAGAGTGAGCGCCATGACCGAACGCATCGAGATCCAACGCACCATCGCCGCACCGGCGCCCGACATCTTCGCGCTGCTGTGTGACCCGAAGGGTCACGTCGCCATCGACTCGTCGGGCATGCTGCAGGACGCCGACGGCGACGCGGCAAGCGCGGTCGGTGACACCTTCGTGGTGCACATGGACCGCGAATCACTCAACGACTATCCGCAGCTCGGCAAGTATGACGTCACGGTCGAAATCAAAGAGTTCGAACAGGATCGGTTGATCGCGTGGACGGTTCTCGGCCAGCTCCGCCCGCAGATCGGCCACATCTACGGCTACCGGTTGCAGCCGACCGACGACGGCGCAGCCACCGAGGTCACGTCGTTCTACGACTGGTCGAGCATCGACCCGAAGTGGCGCGAGGCCGGGATCTTCCCGGTTATCTCCGAGGGCGCGCTGCGGGCGACGCTGGGCATTCTCGACCGCACCGTGCGCCGGGGCTACTCGCGGGCCTGAGCGTCCCGCACCAGCCAGTCAGTTCCGCGAGCGTCCCCATTTGTGCGCGAAACACTCCGGGAGCACGTACATTTGGGGTCTTTCGTGGCTGTCAGGCGACGATGCCGTCGAGCATCAACCGGGTGGCGGCGTTCACCGAGCGGGTGCGGTCGTCGGCATCGAGGGCGGGGTTGAGGCCGATCATGGCCAGCCCGAGGATCATTCCGACTACGGCGCGGGCGGTGGCCGTGGTGTCGATGTCGGTGCGCAAGTAGCCGCGCTCCCGGCCGTGTTCGTAGTAGCCGCCGGTGAGGGTGACGGCGAGGTCGAACAGGGCGTCGATGCGCTCGCGCAACTCGGTGTCGATGCTGGCTGCCTCGATGAGGATGAGCCGAACCGTGCGCAGATCGCTGGTGATGTCGGCCAGTGCGGCGGCGATCCGGGTGACCTGTTCGCGGTACTCGTCAAGCGTGTGCGCGGCCTCCGGCGCGTTGTCGGCGGCCAGCGCTGCGGTGGATCGCTGGATGAGGGTATCGATCACCTCGTCGAGGATCGCGCGCTTGTTGTCGAAGTGGCGGTAAAAGGTGGAGTGCCCGATGCCGACCCGTTTGGCGATGTCGGCCACGCCGGCCTCGTGATAGCCCGATTCCGCGAACACCTCGATGGCCGCATCGATGATCTCTTCCCGCAGCGCAAGCTTGCGCCGTTCGGCGTAGGAAGGTCGGGTCACCGCCACAGAATACTTGATTCCCGAATGGAATCGTGATTCCGTAGCGAATACGTGACTCCCAACAATGATCTCAATGAAGTGATTAAGGAGCCCTGCCGATGACGGCATCCATGAAGGCACGCGCGACGGTTGATGACCAGCTCTCCCGGTTGCAGGCAATCGCGAACATCGACCCGCAGGCCGCCCAGGATGCGGCGTGGGCGTGGATCGAACGCCTCGGCGCGGGATTACCCGGGCGCGACGCCGAGACCGCCCTGGCGCAACTGTTCGCCGCGGGCACACCGGCCGAGGTGGACGGGCAGACGCACGGCATGCTGGTCGGCTGGACCACACCCGACGCCGACCTCGACCGCGCGGGGCGAGCAATATACGTCGCCGCCAGAACCACGACCGAACGGCTGGGCTTGATGCCGTGGTTGGGCAAGAAGTTCGATCGCTCCGCCCAGCGCGGAACCAACTCGGTCACCGGCATCGCCGTGGTACTCGCCAAATTTCTGGCACCGACTTACCGGCTGCGCCGAGCGGGCGATCACTGGGAGGGCTTCGACATGCTGAACCGGGTCGAGGACAGCGTCGTCTCCGCGGGCACCCGGGTGCTGGTGCTGGACTACGAGACCATCGGCACCAATCCGTGGCCCATCAACCGGGTGCGCGACGAGGCGGTGCAGATCGTGCCCGGCGTCTACCTGGGTGCCAAACTCTGGCACCAGGACAACGGATACCGCCAATTGGCCTACTGGGCGGCCAAATCACCGATCACCGCTTGACCGTGGCTCCGATTCAGCTCGACGGGGCCGCCGTGGCCATTACCGGCGGCGCCCGCGGGATCGGATTGGCCACCGCAAAAGCCTTCGCGGCCAAGGGTGCACGAGTATTCATCGGTGACCTGGACGCTGACCTGGCCGCAACGGCCGCCTCGGAAATCGGCGCTCACGCGCAGGCGCTGGACGTGCGGTCGCGCGAATCCTTCGCCGAATTCCTCTCGACGCCAGAAGAATTGGGGATACCGCTGACGGTGCTGGTGAACAACGCCGGCATCATGCCGGCCGGCAGGTTCGCCGATGAGGACGACGCGATCACCGACGCCATCCTCGACATCAATGTCAAAGGCGTGCTGACCGGAACCAAACTGGCGCTTGCCGGGATGCTCGAACGCGGTACCGGACACATCGTCAATGTCGGCTCGTATCTGGGCAAGATGCCCGCCGCCGGACTGGCCACGTACTGCGCGAGCAAGCATGCCGTCGTCGGGTTCAGCGAGGCGCTGCGCGACGAACTCGCCGGTACCGGCGTCACGGTCACCGCGGTGCTGCCGTCGGCCGTGCGCACCGAACTGACGGCCGGAGTCAAGCTCGGCGGCCTGTTGCCGACGGTGGACCCCGAGGACATCGCGGCCGCGGTCGTCGCGACGTGTGCCCACCGCCGGGCCGTGGTCGCCGTGCCGTCCTGGGTCCGGGCCTACGAACCGACCGCGGCTCTGGTGCCCGACCGGCTCGTCGCCGCGATCCGTGGGCGACTCACCCGCGACCGCGTGCTGAAAACGCTCGACACCGCCGCGCGATCCGCCTACGAAGCCCGCGTGCGAGGCGGCACCGGTAAGGGTTGACGTGGCCGAACTACTTGACCACGTAGGGCCTAAAGTTGCGCTGGGCCAACGGAGTTACACCGTTGAGGTCAAAGACGGCGATAAGGGCCCGCAACAAAGCGGGGGACCAGTCTTCGAATGGGTGCACGTCGACCCGCTCGAACAGTTCAGCCCGGAGGTGCTCGACGGTCGTCTGCTGCTGCATTTCACTCATGTCGTGCTGAGACTAAAACCGGGCGGCGCGCCCGTCCAGCGAACTGGTTAAATTCAAATGTCTTGGTAGGGGCGGTAATCAGCTCGGCGCCGATGCGAAGGTGTCCCTGCCGCTACCACGACCAGCTGGGCCAGGCTGGGGGCCCGGTTACGGGAATTCGCACCGGGGCCGATGCGCTTGTTGTGGGCGGATGCGCCGACCGGGCGCAGACACGACCACGAAAACCCTTGGCGAAAAGAAGGTCTCACGAACATGTCAAACATCCACTTCCGCAAATCGACCACCCTGAGCCCCGAGCAGTTCATCGCCGGGCTCACCGACTTCGGGCCGGGCCGCGCGGAGCTGTTCCCGAACAGCGCCGACGGGTACCTCAAGGTGCATTACCGGGGCCGCTATGAGGCCGATGTCACCGAGGGCTCGAACGGCATCTGGGAGCGCCTGCACTACGACTGGTCCGACCCCACCTATGTCACGATGACGACCACCGACTCCAACCTGTGGGGCGGCGCCTCGGGCCACACCTACACCTTCAAGCGGCTGCCCGATGGCACCACCGACATCAGCGTCCTAATTGTTCGTCAGGGCAAGAACTTGAGGGGACGGTTGTTCGCCGGCCTGCTCGGGATCGTCGGAACCCGCGTCTTCGGAAAGGCTTTCGCCACCAGCATCAAGGCCATCGAAGCCCGCAACGGCGTGAACGTGTGAAATGAAGCCCAGAATTTGAAGAGGGCAGTACCCGTTGGCTACTCCGACCAAACGTGAGAAGCGCTACACGGTGGCACTGTCCGCGCCGCAGTTTGAGCTCAACGGCGCAGGGTATTTATTGCCCGACTAAGGAGTGACCGCGTGATCGCAATGAAGCGCTCAGAGCATTTGTTGTACAGCACTGCGGTCAGGCCGCGAATTCATCGTCGTCACAGCGCGCAATCGGTTGGCGTCGCGCTGGCCAGCCGGTTGATCGTCAAGAATGCGGTACGTGTCTGGAGCACCCAGCCGAATCGAAATTGGGGACTCGAATACGTTGACTCCCTTGCGGGTCTGCTGCCGCGTTTCGGCTCCACCGCGCAGGTCCAGCGGGTCCGACTCGACCACTTGCAATGCCGAATGGGTTCGTGCGCAAGGAGTCTCGGCAACACGGGCGATCCTGTACCTGCACGGTGGTGCATTCCTGACCTGCGGTCTCAACACCCACCGCTGCCTGGTGACGCGCTTGTCGAAGGCGGCGGATGCGGCGGTGCTGAACGTCGGCTACCGGAAGATGCCGTCGCACGGGATAGCCGATGCGATCGAGGACGGAATCAGCGGGCTGCGCTGGTTGCAGGAACTCGGATATGACGGCGACCGCATTGTCATCGCGGGCGATTCGGCCGGCGGGCTACCTCGCGTTCATGACCGCGCTCGCGGCCATTCGTAGTGACCTCGCGAAGCCGGCCGGAATTGCCGCCATTTCACCGTTCACCGATGCGAATCCCGTCCCGAAACTTCGCCACCGGCAACGCACGTAAGTGTTCGATGTTCACCGGCGGGGCTTTGTCGATGTTCGCCGCGTATCTCGGCGACGTTGTCTCGCCGGTGGATGCCGATTTGTCCGAGCTGCCGCCGGTCGCCATCCATGCCAGTTCCGACGAGTTACTGCTCCCGGACGCCGAACTCATGGCTAACCGATTGGCGACCACTGGAATTCCGTGCGATCTACACCTGTGGGACGGTCAGATTCACGACTTCCCGCTGGCGGCGGACATCCTGCCCGAAGGAAGGCGCGCCCTTCGGTACGTCGGTGAATTCATCAGAGAAGTGACCGCCGCTGAAACTCCATCCGAACAGCGCGCATCTTAAGCCAACGGACGTCGCTGACGTCGATGGCGACCATCAGCTCGTCGGGCATCAGCCGTCCGTCGGCGTCGCAGCGATATGCGCGGCGCCTGGTCGGCAGTTTGATTCCGTCGGCCTCCACGATGTCGTCGAGGTATTGGATCGCGGCGAATCCGCCGGCGATGTCGACACGATAGTCGTGCCGGCGCACCAGTAAGTCGCTGTCGAAATAGAACTCCTGCAGCTCGCTGTGGCTGGCGAAGCCCTGCGGGAAACGCGCCTGCAGTCCAAACCACCGCTCGCCGCGATCCTCGACCGGATCGATCTCGGCGACCTCGAACCCGGGCAGCGCCATGAAGAACGGGGTGGTCAAATAGGTCCACAGTGCGTAGCCGTTGAAGTAGGCGCGCTGCAACGGATTCCACGGTGTCGTCAGGACATGACCGGTGAACGATTCGCGCGGGTTGTCACGTTCGGCCACCACTCGGCCGTCGAGCTTTTCGATGGCGACGCGTTCCGGCGTGAAGTCGGTCTTCTGGTCGTCGGCGCCGAACGGCTGTACCGACGCCCATTCGCGGTGCAGCGCAACGGTCATCCGGCGCGGCACGGGATCCTGCGGTTGGCCCTTGATCTCCCAGAGCTTGCCGCCGGTGACGATGGTGGCCTGCACGGTGCTGAATCGGTGCCACCGATCCAACCCGCCGTGTGCTTCGAGCACGGCATCGAGGAGCCCGGTCATGGTCAGTTGCCGCCGATGTCGAGCACCACGCGAAATCGGGCGTGGCCGGACATCATTCGCTCATAGGCCGCGGGTGCGTCTTCGAACGGCAGCACCTCGTTCATCGGGGCGACCCCGCGGGTGGTGCTGAACTTCAGGTTGGCCTCGTTTTCGATCGGCGTGCCGGTGAGGCTGCCGACGACCGAGCGGCCACCCAAGACGAGATCGGTGGTATTGACCGCAATGGGGTCGGTGGCCACGCCGACGACGATCAGCTGGCCGCGCGGTGCGAGCCCGCCCAGCAGCGGCGACATCGACGCGCCGCTGGCCGCGGTGGCCAGTATCGCGGCGGCTCCGCCGAGTTCCTGCAACGCCGCCGCGGGATCGACTTCCGTGGTGTCGATGTAATGGTGCGCGCCGAGCTTTTCCGCCAGAGCACCCTTGTCGGTGCCCCGGGCGATGGCCGCGACACGGTAACCGAGCTTGTTGGCGTACTGCACCCCCAAATGGCCGAGGCCGCCGATGCCCTGGACGGCGACCAGCGCGTCGGTTGGCGCGTTCAGCTTCTGCAGTGGGTTGTAGGTGGTGATGCCGGCGCACAGCAGGGGAGAGGCATCGACAGATGCCAAGGAGTCGGGAATGCGGACCAGTCCGCTGGCGCGGGCGTACATCACCTCGGCGTATCCGCCGTCCACGGTGGTGCCGGTCTGAGGCTGGTTTTCGCAGTTGACGAAGTCCCCGTGCCGGCACCAGGCGCAGACGCCGCAGTGACCACCGAGAAAGCCGACGCCGACGCGGTCACCGACCTGCCACTCGGTCACCCCGTCGCCGACCGCCTCGATCACGCCGACGGCCTCGTGCCCCGGTACCACCGGCTGCTGCGGGTTGGGGCGCATCCCCTCGACCGCCAGCACGTCGCTGTGGCATACACCGCAGCTGTCCACCCGAATGCGCGCGTGGCCCGGCTGCGGAGCGAGCAACTCTCGCTCCACCAGCTCAAACTGTCGCTGCCCGGTGACCTGGTAAGCGCGATATGTCGACATGTGAAACCTCCCGTTGTCGTTGCGTGCCGATTCACTCAAACTAGGAACCGGCCGGTCCCGATGGATAGGCCCGGCTGCTAGTGGTACCGGCAGGGACAGGCTGAGCATCGCGGCAGACCCTGGACCTGTGACCCGCCCCGCGGGCTAGGATGCCGCAATGCCGCACGCCGATGGTTCGACGTTCGCCGGATACACCATCGTCCGACGCCTGGGATCAGGCGGAATGGGCGAGGTCTACCTGGCCCAGCACCCCAGGCTGCCCCGCCAGGACGCGCTCAAGGTGCTCCGGCCCGAGGTGTCAGCCGACCGTGAGTACCGAGAACGGTTCAACCGCGAAGCCGAAGTGGCCTGCTCGCTCTGGCACCCGCACATCGTCGCGGTACACGACCGCGGTGAGTTCGACGGCCAGCTGTGGATCGACATGGACTTCGTCGACGGCACCGACGCCGGGCAACTGCAAAAGGACCGGTATCCCGAACGGCATGCCCGGGCCCGAGGTGGCCGAGATCATCACCGCGGTCGCCGAGGCGCTCGACTACGCGCACCAACACCGGCTGCTGCACCGCGACGTCAAGCCGGCCAACATCCTGCTGTCCAAGCCGGACTCCGAGGACCGCCGAGTCTTGTTGGCCGACTTCGGGATCGCCGGTTTGGTCGATGACCCGAGCGGACTGACCGCCACGAACATGACGGTGGGCACGGTGTCCTACGCGGCTCCCGAACAGCTGATGGGCAAGGAGCTCGACGGACGTGCCGACCAGTACGCGCTGGCCGCGACGGCCTTTCACCTGCTGACCGGCGCGCCACCGTTCCAGCACTCGAACCCGGCCGTGGTGATCAGTCAGCACCTCAGCGCAGCACCCCCGGCGATCGGCGAGCGCAATCCGGTGCTGGCGGGCCTCGACCCGGTCTTCGCCAAGGCGCTGGCCAAGGAGCCCAACGAGCGCTACGAGCGGTGCGTCGACTTCGCCCGCGCCCTCAGTCACCAGCTCGGCGGTGGCGGTGGTGATCTCGACGGGACGAGCCTCGCCCTGCCCGTCGCCGCGGGCGCGCCGGGCGGACGTTCACTGCTGCGGCGTGGTGTCGTCGTCCCCGCGGTGCTGGCGATCCTGCTGGTGGCCGCGGTCGCCGTCGCGATGATGGAGACCATGCGTGCCGACGACGAACACCCCGCGCCGCCGTCCGCCAGCAGCCGGAGCAGCTCGGCGGCTCCGGTGACGTCATCAGCGGCACCCACCACGTCGTCGCAGACGGCCCCGTCGACCTCCGCTGCCGCCCCGCCGCCACCGGCGACCTCTGCGACACCGGCGGCGCCGGTGACGGTCGTGATCGGCGCCAACTGCACCCCGCTCGGCAGCACCGGCGTCACCAAGACCGGGGCGACCGCCTACTGCTCGACGCTGGAGGGCACCAACACGGCCATCTGGTCGCTGACCCAGGGCACTGTCCCCAGTCCGACCGTCACCGCCACCGCTGAGCCCAGCGAGGCGCCGCTACCCACCGAGCAGGAACCGCCGATCCGCGTGTGCATGCAGCAGACCGGCCAGACCCGTTGGCAATGCCGCGAAGACATCCGCCGGGGCAACGGCTACTGAGTCGCGTCAACCCCGGCCAGGGCGGCCGCCGAAAAACAGGTGGTCGACGACGGAATACCTGTTGTGGCTTCGGAAGGCAATCACGGCGGCGAGAAAGCCGGCGTGGACAAGCTGATCGCCGATCACGTTGAAATGCTCGATCGACGTCGCGCAGAAGACCAGGACGATCATCACCAGTCCGCCGGTCACGGCGGCCGCTCGTGTCAGCGCACCGGCCAGCAGCAGAACGCCGGTGACCAACTCAGCGAATGGGAGGGCGTAGCCGCAGACGGAGACCAGCATGGCCGGCAAGATCGACGTGGTGAATTCGCCCGTCAACTGAGCGTGAAAAGCGTCCAATTTGGGAAGTCGGACCAAACCGTGCCCGAACAGACTGGCTCCGATCGTCAGCCGCATCAGCAGATAGGCCACGGCCTGGTCGGTTTCTGGTCGGTCTCGAACTCTTGCCGGTGTCGCACGAAAACCCAAGGTAGCAACACTCTTTACCAGAACCGTTCGGCAGCGCTTCTACCCCTTCCGCTACGGTTGGTAGCGGAATAATGTGGGTGGGGTGACGATCGGCGAAGACGGCAGGCACATCCGCACGTGTCCACTGTGTGAAGCCATGTGCGGCTTGGAGATTCGCGTCGAAGACGGCCGAGTGGCCAGCATTCGCGGCAACCGCGACGACGTGTGGAGCCGCGGACATCTCTGCCCCAAGGGCGTGTCGCTGGGCGCGGTGCACCACGACCCGGACCGTATCCGGCGTCCCATGATCAAAGTCGACGGACGCTGGCAGGAGGTCAGCTGGGACCGGGCGTTTCGCCGCTGTACCGAGTTGCTGACGCCGGTGATCGAGAAGTACGGGATCGGTGCGGTCACGGCTTACACCGGAAACCCGCTGGCGCACTCATTTTCGCTGGCCCGATATGCGGGTGTGCTGATGGGGATGTCGGGAATTCCGGTGACGTATTCGCCGGGGACGGTCGACCAATGGCCCAAGAACCTGTCGTCGCACCTGATGTACGGCCTCTGGTGGAACTTCCCGGTGCCCGACATTGAACGCACCGACCTGATGGTCATCATGGGCGCCAACCCCGCCGCGTCGCAGGGTTCACTGCTGGCGGCACCCAATGTGATGGGGTTGATCAACGAGATTCGCAAACGCGGCAAGGTGATCGTCATCGACCCGGTCCGCACGCAGACCGCCGCCCAGGCCGACGAGTGGCTGCCGATCGTGCCGGGCACCGATGCGGCACTGTTGCTGGCCGTCACGCACACGCTCTTCGACGAGGGTCTGATCGATCCCGGACCGCATGTCGACGGAGTCGACACGATGCGCCGGGTCGCCGCGGACTGGCCGCCGGAGCGGGTGAGCGCTGTCACCGGTATCGACGAAGACCGCATCCGCCGGCTTGCCCGCGAACTCGCCGGTACCGAGAAATCGGTGGTGTACGGGCGAATTGGCCTGTGCAACCAGGAGTTTGGCAGCCTGGCCAGCTGGCTGGTTGATGTCGTCAACATTTTGACAGGCCATTTCGACACCCCCGGCGGCGCAATGTTCCCCAAACCGGCGGCGTGGTCGATCACCACACAGCCGCTGCCGGGCCTGGAGGACGGCGCGCCCGAATTCGGGCGCTGGCATACCCGGGTGCGCGGCGCGAAAGAAGTACTTGGCCAGGCGCCGGTGTCGTGTATGGCCGAAGAGATAGCCACACCGGGCGAGGGACAACTCAAGGCGCTGATCACGGTCGCCGGTAACCCGGTGTTGTCCACGCCGGGTGGCGACAAGCTCGACGAAGTGCTGCCGATGCTGGAAGCGATGATCTCCGTTGACCTTTGGCTGAACGAGACGACACGGCACGCCGATGTGATCCTGCCCGGGCTGTCCCCGCTCGAGCAGCCGCATCACGACGATCTGATCCTGCTCTTCGCGATCCACAGCATCGCGAACTACTCGGCGCCGGTGTTCGACCCGGGCGATCGCCCACACGAATGGGAGATCCTGATCCGGCTGACCGGGCTGTGCACCGGGACGCCGGCCGAGGATGTCGACGTGGCGGCCATCGACGACGGTTTTTTCGACTACCTGGCGTTCACCAAAGGAGTCGACGGCGCAGAAATCCGCAAGCTCTACGAGCACGGCGGCCCGGAGCGGATGCTGGACCTCACCTTGCGAACCGGGCCTTTCGGGGACCGATACGGCGAGAACCCCGGCGGTCTCACGCTGGACCTGCTCAAGGCCAACCCCAACGGAATCGACTTCGGCCCGATGGTGCCGCAACTGCCCGAAATCCTCGGCACCACCGACAAGAAGATCCGGCTCGCCCCGCAATACCTGCTCGATGACCTGCCCCGGCTGGCCGCCCGGATGGAGCGGCCGGCCGAGTCGTTGGTCCTGGTGAGCCGCAGACACCTGCGATCGAACAACACTTGGCTGCACAACGTGCCGGCACTGATGAAGGGCAAGGACCGCTGCACGCTGCTGATGCATCCCGCCGACGCCGCCCGCTGCGGCGTCGGCGCTGACGACATCGTCACGGTGAAATCGGCAGCGGGCGAGATCAGGGTGCCCGTCGAGATCACCGACGCGATCAAGCCCGGTGTGGTGTCGATGCCGCACGGCTGGGGACACGGCAAGCCGGGCACCCGCATGTCGGTGGCCAACGGCTCGCCCGGCGCCAACACCAACGCGCTTTCGCTGCCGACGTTTATCGACGAGCCGTCGGGCAACGGCGCTCTCAACGGCATCCCGGTAACGATCAGCTGAACCTTGAATACGGCTGGATTGCCACTGGGAATGAATTGGCAAGCGCGGCGTTGGATAGCTGCATGAAACTCAACGACGCAGCGCGTGACCTGATTGGAAAGGGCGCCGACGCCACGTTGGTCACCATCAATCCCGACGGCAGCCCCCAGGTCAGCCTGGTCCGGGTCGCGCTGCAGTCGACGCCGGACGGGGACGAACTCGTCACCGCGCACCTGGCCGAGGACAAAAAGGTCCGCAACGTCCGCAAGGACCCCCGCGTCGCCGTCACCATCGTGTCGCTCGTCGAGCCCGGCCACGGGATGCGGCCCTATCTCTCCATCACCGGAACCGCGCGGATCGTCGAGGGCGGGGCGCCGGAGTTGCTGAAGGAGCTGAACCCGGTTCTGGGCGACCCGAACACCGAATTCCCGCCGGCCGGAGCACCGCCGGGAGTCCTCACCCGCATCCGCATCGACAAGGTCGGCGGCATCGGGCCGTGGGTTTCGTGACCGCCCAAACCTTTTAGGTCGCGTGTGTTCTAGTTCACCCTGGTGAACTGTGGGCGGTGCGCCTGTCGTCGGCACAGGTATGACCGTTACAACGCATTTCAGGTCCTCGGATTCAGTTGCCCGCCATAACCGGAGCGCGCCATACATCGCCGGCACCGCGGCGGCGTTCACGACGCACCGGCACAACCAGGACGAAGTTGCGAGCGAACTCGCCGCCGCTGCCGGGCCGGAGTTCATGCGCTTCGCCCGCACCACCGGCGTGGACTATCGCAATCTCGCCCTTCCGCTTTCGCGCTACCCGACGCTGTCCGGCTTCACCGAGGCGAACGACGCCTACATCGAGGTCGCCGTCGATTTGGGCGAGCAGGCGGTACTTTCGGCGCTGGCCGACGCCGGCATCGAACCCCACGAGGTAGACACCATCGTGATGGTCTCGAGCACCGGCATCGCGGTGCCGACCGTCGATGCGCGGCTGATCTCGCGAATTGGATTTCGGCCCAACATCAAACGTGTCCCGCTGTTCGGACTTGGGTGCGTTGCCGGTGCTGCCGGGATGTCGCGCGTCTACGACTACCTGCGCGGCTACCCGGACGACGTGGCGGTACTGCTGTCGGTCGAGCTGTGCTCGCTCACCCTGCAGCACGACGACACCTCGATCCCGGCCCTCATCGGTGTGTCGCTGTTCGGCGACGGCGCGGTCGCGGTGGTCGCCACCGGAGCTGACTGGACGTCGCACCGTAATGCCCTGAGCCCCAACGCGTATCACGGTCCACGGGTCCTGGCGACCCAGAGCCGGGTGATTCCGGAGACCGTCGATGTCATGGGCTGGAACGTCGGCTCCAGCGGCTTTCCAGCTAGTGATGACCCGTGACGTCCCCAAGATGGCCGACGAATACCTGGCTGACGAGGTCGGCGGTTTTCTCGCCGACCATGGTCTGTCCATCGACGACATCTCGACGTGGGTTTGCCATCCGGGTGGCCCCAAAGTGCTCGATTCGATCGAAGATGCGTTGGGCCTGCCTCCCGAGGCACTCGTGCACAGCCGAAATTCCATGCGGGACCACGGCAATATCTCGTCCGCTTCGGTGCTCGATGTGCTGGGTCGCACGGTCGCCGCGCCGCCGCCGGACGGCTCTTACGGTGTGATGCTTGCGATGGGCCCGGGCTTCAGCTTCGAGCTCCTGCTGCTGCGCTGGTAAGGGGCGACAGAGAGCAACCATGTACTACTACCTGTTCATCCTCGCCATCGGCATCGAGCGCCTTGTCGAACTCGTCGTGGCCCGGCGCAACGCCGCATGGTCAATTGGCCAGGGCGGCAAAGAGTTCGGTCAGGGTCATTATCCGGTGATGGTGAGTATGCATGCGCTGCTGCTGGTTTCGTGTGTCGTCGAGGTCGCGGACTTGCACCGGCCGTTCATCCCATGGCTGGGCTGGCCGATGCTCGCGATCGTCGTGCTCAGCACCGTTGTCCGCTGGTGGTGCGTCAGCGTGCTCGGCAAACACTGGAACCCACGGCTCATCGTGATCCCGGGCGCGTGGTTGGTCCGACGGGGGCCCTACCGCTGGTTGCATCACCCCAACTACACCGCCGTGGTGGTCGAGGTCGCGGCGCTCCCGCTGGTTCATTCGGCGTGGCTGACGGCGATCGCGTTCAGCATCGCCAATGCCCTGGTGCTCACCGTGCGGATCCGCACGGAGAATACGGCTTTGGGATATGCCTGATCAGGCTCCCCGGCGGACAGCGTTGTCCGCGGCGGCGCGCATCCGGTCGGCTAAGCCGAGCAGCGCATGCTCGCCGACCCCGTTGGGCAGGGTGTAAGCCAACTGGCGCAATTCGACAGCGTAGTTGCGCAAATCCTCGTGGAGTCGCGTATCAGTGGTAAGCATTGCACGTCCTTTTTCTAGACCGGCTGAGTTCAAAATCTATGCGCTCCATCAGCCTCCGCGCGAGACGCCCGAGCCATTTTTAACAAGAGCTTGACGGCCTGGATACAACAGCTAACTTGACGCGGCGGTAGAAATCGGCGAATCGCGTTGTGACCATTGGTCGCTGAGCAGGATTGTCGAGGACTACGGGCTCGCGTCACTGTGCAGGCGCACCATTCGCGTCGTGCTGCTTTCGTCAAGGTCGACCACTTCACTGCGCGAACGCAGGAAATCGCTGAATGTTTTGAACCCCAAAGACTTTTCGCTGAACGACGGGTCCATTCGTTTCATCTGGGCCTTGACTTCCGAGTTGTGTTGCCAGTCGGCGTCATCCTTTTCCTGGCCGATGCGCAGCGCGCGCTCGAGGAGTCCGGTGGCGGCCTCCTGCGGCTCGGGCCGGGGCAGCTCGTCGTCGCGTTCGGCGCCGCTGGCGTGCCGGCCCCGTCTCTTCGGCGGAGTAGGCGGTGCGCTGCGGATCCCGGGCAGCGCGTCGTAGGTGACGAACTCGTCGCAGGCTGCCGCCAGCGACTGGCTGCTGGCGCCGGCCACGCCGATGCCGACCACATAGCGGCCGAGTCGTTTGCAGCGCTGGGCCAGCGCGATGTAGTCGGAGTCGCCGCCGACGATCACCACGTGTGTCAGGTCGGGCAGCCGGAACATGTCCTCGACCGCGTCGACGGCCAGCCGGATATCGGCACCGTTCTTGCCGTACGCCGCAGCCGGAAACAGCTGCACCAAATCGACCGCGCGACCGACCAGCTGGCTGTGGTAGCGGGCATTCACGTCGGCAGACCAGTCGGCATAGGCCCGGGTGAGCACCAGGGTGCCGAAGGAGGAAGCGAAGTCCATCACGGCGCCCAGGTCGACGGTCGCCACCTGCAGCCGTTCCTTCTCCAGGCCCTTCGCCTTGTCCCGGTGGAACGAGTTGCGGCCGTGCACCTGGTCATACCGCGAGATGACGATGTTGTCGAAGTCGAAGTAGACCGCCACGCGGGTGGCGCCAGATTCGGTCATGAGAATTGCGGCGTGGAAATCCCTCGCTCTAGCCGGGGGAGAAAACGCCGTCTCCTCCTTTCAACGGGTTGCGGTGGTCGTGTTTATGTTGTGGTGGTGTCGAGGTTTCGGTTGCTGCCCAGCGTTGAGCAGGCAGGCGCGTTGGCTGAGCACTGTCGCCATGCCCGGTTTATGTGGAATCTGGCCGTGGAGCAGCAGCGGCATTGGCAGCCGGGCCGCCACGCACCCGGATACGGCGAGCAATGTGCGCAGTTGACCGCGGCGCGCGCCGCATACGACTGGCTGGCCGCCGGATCGCAGACCGTGCAGCAGCAAGCGTTGCGGGACTTCGCCCACGCGATGCGCAATTTCTTTAACGGCACCCACCGTCGCCCGACCTGGCGTAAAGCCGGCACGCATGAAGGATTTCGGCAAGTCGGAGTGCAACCGCGCCACATCCAGCGGCTCAGCCGCCGCTACGGGCAGGTATGGATCCCCAAGGTGGGTTGGGTGCGGTTCCGCTGGACCCGCGCCATCGCCGGCACCGTGAAGTCTTATCGAGTCACTTTGGATCGGTCGGGGCGCTGGCATATCGCGTTTGCCGTCATCCCGGAACCTGTTGCTGGCCCCGGTGATGGCAGCGTCGTGGGAATCGATCGCGGCGTGGCGGTCACGGTGGCCCTGTCCACCGGGGAGCTGTTGTGTGTCCCTGGACTTAGTGGCGGGGAAGCTAAGCGGCTGCGGCGGTTGCAGCGGCGTTTGGCCCGTGCGCGCTGCGGATCTGGTCGGCGGGCGCGCACGAAGCTGGCCATTGCCCGGTTGCGGGCCCGTGAGGCAGATCGCCGCCGTGACTGGGTGGAAAAGACCAGCACCGAGGTGGCGCGCCGGTTCGACACCATCCGCGTGGAGGACTTGAACGTGCGTGCGATGACCCGCTCCGCGCGCGGTACCCGACAGTGCCCGGGCAATAACGTCGCGCAGAAGCGGGGCCTCAACCGTCAGATCAGCCGCCAGGGATGGGGAATGCTGGTCACCCGGTTGCAGCACAAGGCCGCGGGGCGCTTGGAACGCGTCTCGGCAGCGTTCACGTCGCAACGGTGCTCTGACTGCGGGCATGTCGCGCCGGAAAACCGCAAGAGCCAAGCGGTTTTCCGGTGCGTCGCGTGTGGTGCGGGGCCGTGCAATGCCGACGTGAACGCCGCACGCAATATCGCCGCCGGACGGGCGGTGACAGCACGGGGAGACCTCGGCGCTAGCCGGTCTGCGAACCGTGAACCTCAACTCTGTTCTCCTGCTGCCTAGCTGCGACGGGGTTGGAATCCACCGGCATAAGCCGGTGGAGGACGTCAACCGGTCATCGTGCGCCATCGGGGGCCGACCCATCAAGCACAGATCCATATCGGTCTAGGGCTGCAAGGGTCGATTCGTCCATTCCCGGTCGGTCCTGCGCGCGGAACGGAACCATCCGCCGGCGGCGCCGGTGCCGCCGTCGGTCGGAATGGTGTGGCCGGTGACAAACCCGGAGAGGTCCGAGGCCAGGAACAGGATCACCCGGGCCTGGTCCTCGGGCAGCCCCATCCGTCCGACCGGCACCCATTGCGGCCACTGCGTCTGTTCCTCGGCCGACAGCCACTGCGAGTAGGGCACCTGCAGTGATTCGGTGACGTCGGGGCCGATCGCGTTGACCCGCACGCCGTCGCGGCCGACCTGGACGGCCAGGCTGCGGGTGAAGTGGATGACGGCCGCTTTGAAGGCGGCGTAGACCGGGTCTTCGGGGTAGCCGCGCAGCCCTTCGACGGACGAGACGTTGACGATCGCGCCGCCGTGCCGGTCGATCATCGCCGGTAGGAACGCGCGGGTGACCAGAAAGACGTGGTGCAGGTTCACCCGGTAGAGCTCGTCCCACAGCCGCGGGTCGGTGCCGGCGAAGCTGCCTGGGTGGCGCACCCAATGGCCCACGTTGTTCACCAACACGTCCACCCGGCCGTGGCGATCCAGCACGGCACGCGTCAACTCACTGACTTGGTCGCTTTCGCGGACATCGGTGACGACCGCGATGGCCGACCCGCCGGACGCCGTGATCTGCGCGGCGCAGTCGTGGGCGCGCTGGGCGTCGATGTCGGCGACGATCACGTGAGCGCCGTGTTGGGCGAACAGCCGCGCGGTTGCCGCGCCGATTCCGCCGCCGGCGCCGGTCACGACCGCGACCCGATCATCCAGCAGTCTCACCTGCGTTGGCTCCTGCATGCTCACTATCTTGAGCCACGGTTCGCCTGCCGCCGCGCCGAACCGTCGCGCGCCGACGGACCCAATTCGGGTGCGTTGGGCGCTCGCGTTCGGCGCATGTGCCGTTACAGTTGGCGTTGATGAGCCAATCAGCCGCACCTGTGCTGACGGTGCGATACAACGGGGCAGAGCGCACTTTCGCGGCGGGTCACGATGTCGTGGTGGGGCGTGACCTACGGGCAGACGTCCGCGTCGGACATCCTTTGATATCCCGGGCACACCTGGTACTGCGGTTTGACCAGGGCCGATGGGTCGCCATCGACAACGGCAGCCTCAACGGGCTCTACGTCAACAACCACCGTGTGCCGGGCGTCGACATCCAGGACGGCCAGCAGGTCCACATCGGCAACCCGGACGGTCCGGCGCTGACCTTCGAGGTCGGCCGCCACCACGGTTCGGTCGGGCGGCCGCCCCAGACGACTGCGTTCCGGATCCCGAGCGCCAGCACACCGGCCCCGGTGCAGGGCCCACCGCGCCGCGCGCCGCTCGGCCAGCAGGAACCGTCCACCTCGCGGATGCCCGGACAGCCGCAGCGGACCCCAACCGGCCCAGCCGGGCTTTCAGTCGGGGCCGCAACCAGCCCAGCCCCGCCAGCCGACCGGAGCACAACCGGTCCGCCAGCCCACCGGAGCGCAGCCCACGCCGCAGCACACCGGAGCGCAGCCGCAGATCTACCGGCCCACGCAGGCGCAGATCCCCGTGGGCCAAGCGGGCGCCCGGGCCGGCGGTGAGACGGGCAACATCGCCACGTCGATGATGAAGATCCTGCGGCAGGGCAAACCGGCGGGGGATGCGCCGCCGGGTTCGATCAAGATCGGCCGGGCCGACGACAACGACATCGTCATTCCCGAGGTCCTGGCATCACGTCACCATGCCACCCTGGTCCCGACGGCCGGCGGCACCGAGATCCGGGACAACCGCAGCATCAACGGCACCTTCGTCAACGGTGCCCGCGTCGAATCGGCGGTGCTGCACGACGGCGACGTCGTCACGATCGGCAACAACGACCTCGTCTTCGCCGACGGCACACTCTCACGCCGCGAGGAGACGGCGGCGGCCACCGGTACCGGCGGGCTCGACGTGCGCGCGGTGGCGTGGACGATCGAGGGGAACAAGCGTCTGCTGGACGACATCTCGCTGGTAGCGCGCCCGGGAACGCTGACGGCGGTGATCGGACCGTCGGGGGCGGGCAAGTCCACTTTCGCCAAGCTGGTGGCCGGGTACACGCACCCGAGCAGCGGCACGGTGGTGTTCGAGGGTCACAACATTCACGCGGAATATGCGTCGCTGCGCAGCAGGATCGGCATGGTTCCGCAGGACGACGTGGTGCACGGTCAGCTGACCGTGAAACAGGCGCTGATGTACGCCGCCGAGCTGCGGTTGCCGCCGGACACCAACAAGGCCGACCGCGAGCAGGTGGTGGCCCGGGTGCTCGAGGAACTCGAGATGACCAAACACCTCGAGACTCGGGTCGACAAGCTGTCGGGTGGCCAGCGCAAGCGTGCGTCGGTGGCTCTGGAGCTGCTGACCGGGCCGTCCCTGCTGATCCTCGACGAGCCGACGTCCGGTCTGGACCCCGCGCTGGACCGGCAGGTCATGACCATGCTGCGGCAGTTGGCCGACGCCGGCCGGGTGGTGCTGGTGGTCACTCACTCGCTGACCTATCTGGACGTCTGCGACCAGGTTCTGCTGCTGGGCCCCGGCGGCAAGACCGCGTTCTGCGGGCCGCCCAGCCAGATCGGCCCGGCCATGGGGACGACGAACTGGGCGGACATCTTCAGCACGGTCGCCGACGACCCGGACGCGGCCCAGGCCCGCTACCTGGCGCGCACGGGTGGGCCGCCGCCGGTGCCGCCGACCGAGGAACCCGCCGAGCTGGGGGATCCGTCGCACACCAGCCTGTTCCGGCAGTTCTCCACGATCGGCAGGCGGCAGGTCCGGCTGATCATCTCGGACCGGGGTTACTTCATCTTCCTGGCGATCTTGCCGTTCATCATGGGGGCGCTGTCGATGTCGGTGCCCGGCGACGTCGGCTTCGGCAAGCCGGACCCGATGGGCAACGCGCCCACCGAGCCCGGGCAGATCCTGGTGCTGCTCAATGTCGGTGCGGTCTTCATGGGGACCGCGCTGACCATCCGAGATCTCATCGGTGAACGCGCCATCTTCCTGCGCGAACAGGCGGTCGGCCTGTCCACCACCGCATACCTGCTGGCGAAGGTGTGCATCTACACCGTGTTCGCGATTGTTCAGTCGGGAATCGTGGTCGCGATCACGATCGTCGGCAAGGGCGGCCCGACCCAGGGGGCCGTGGCGTTGGGCAGCCCCGAGCTGGAGCTGTTCGCCGACATCGCCATGACCACTGTCGCCTCGGCGATGCTCGGGTTGCTGTTGTCGTCCCTCGCCAAGTCCAACGAACAGATCATGCCGCTGCTGGTCGTGGCCGTGATGTCACAGCTGGTGTTCTCCGGCGGCATGATTCCGGTCACCGACCGTGCCGGGCTTGACCAGATGTCCTGGGCCACACCGGCGAGGTGGGGTTTCGCGACGTCGGCGTCGACCGTCGACCTGCTCACCCTGCAGGGCAAAGTCCCGGCAACCCCGCACGACTCGCACTGGCATCACACCGCCGGTGCGTGGTGGTTCGACATGGGCATGCTGGTCGCGCTCAGCTTTATCTACCTCGGCTTCGTGCGCTGGAAGATCCGCCTCAAGGGCGGCTGAGCGGGGGACTGATCGGGGGCCGGCCCGTCGGTTTCAGGATGCGACGGCATGCCGTTGTCGGTGCGCACGTCGTCGACGCGGGTACCCCATCCCGCGCCCAGGTCGGCGAGTCGCAGCGCGAACAACACGCCGGCCGCCGTCACCGGCAGCCCGAAGTAGAGCATCCAGCCCACCGGTAACCCGGTCCGGCTCAGCGCGAAATAGCGCAGCAGGAGCAGCAGGGCGACCATTCCCCCGATCGCCACCACGACGACCTTCGTCTTCATCCGGGTATTCCTCCTGGTGATTCGCTGCCCCCGCAGCGTCTGTCTGCCTAGCCGACACCCCCGGTGTCGCTACCGATCCCAATCTCATTGCGTCCAGGGCGCACGGGCTGATCAAACCGATAGAGGTAATGCAGCACGAGCGCGGTGACTACCCCATATCCGAGGTGCGGAATCAGATCGCTGATCAACCCGACGACGCCCCAGGTCAGCGGGTTGGTGACGCCGAGCACCGTCATCGGCCCGTTGGTGCCGATCAATGCCAACACCGTCGCGGTCAGCATGGCGACCAGCAGTCGGGGTTTCCAGCCCCACGCGTAGGCCAGCCCCAGGATGATGCCCATTCCGATGCCGGCGGCGTACCCGGTCAGCGCCCCGAGGCCGGAGAGCCGGTTAGCCAGCGTGTCACCGGTTCCCGGGACGGTGAGACCGAACAGCCGGGCCATGGCTTCGACGCTCCTTTCCGGTGTTGTGCTGGCCGCCCGGCCCCGCACCGCGATGTCCAGGTAGCCGATCACATTGAGCGCGCTGGTTCCTGCGGCGCCGGCGGCGGCGCCGCTCAACACTCCAGGCCAGAGCTGGGACGGCTGTGGGGTTTTCACTGCGATTGCCTCCTGGGCCGTCGGGCATTGCCAGCTATGGCTTACCGCAAAACATCTCCGGGAGCTAGTGCATCCAGGGGACGTTCGCCGGCAGCGGCGCGACCGGCGCCGGTGTCTTGGGCCGGAAGAACAGCGAGCCCGCGACGGCACGGTTGCGCAGCGCCGACGCGCGCCAGGTGTTGACCGGGTGCGACGACCACATGTTGGCCAGCCACACGAAGAATCCGGTCTCCGCGCCGGCCCGGTCGGCCATGCCGTCGAAGTCCACCGACCTGAGCAGATACTTGCCGGCGCTCAGTACACCGATGGCTCGCCGGGCGCCGGTGGGGCGCATCGCGTATCCATAGTTGTCTGCCGTGTATTCCATCGACCGCGACAGTGTCTGGCCCAGGAACGGGATCTTCATCGCCAGCTGGCTCAGCTGGCGCCAATAGGACGTGTGGCCCGCCGCGATGTGACCGACTTCGTGGCCGATGACGAACGCCAGCGCTTCGGGGTCGCGGGCCTGCCCGCCGATCTCGAACAAGTCGCTGTAGACCACGACGTAACGGCGGAAGCCGTGTCCGCTGGAAAATGCGTTGATTTGGCCGTTGCCCAGGACGACATACGCGTCCGGCACCTGGCCGAGGCCGAACCGTTGGGCCGCCTCGACGACCAGCCAGTAGCCCTCGGGAAATTGGGTGGGGGACATCTTGACCCCGTTGGCCTGTTGCTGGCCATAGGTCAACCCGCGGATGAAGTACAGCGCCACCGGCGTGGCCAGGATCGACAGCCACACAAAACTGGCCCTGCCCGACAGCACGACCGCGAACGCGAGCAGATAGAGCACCACGCTCGAGGCGATGACCAGCACGAGAAGCCCGATCTCCCAGGGGTGACGATGGGGCTGTTCCGGGTAGCCCGTCGCGGGCTGTCCGGCTCCGGGCGGCGCGCCGTAGTACGGGCCGGGTGCGTAAGGCTGCGCCGGCGAATCCAGGGTGGCCATCAGTGTCCTTCCAGCTCCATCCGTTCTTGTCGCTAACAGGGTCGGAGGCCGCCCTTGGAGGATTCTCAAAAGATTCTTGGCATCTCACAGTTAGATACCAGCTAGCCGGTTTCTTTAGCTGACCAGGTATGCTGCAGCGATGGCGGCAAGCGTCGACGGGCGCGTTCGGCGTACCCAGGCAGAACGCAGCGCCGCAATGCGGACCAGGCTGCTCGAGGCGACGGTGGAATGCCTGGTGTCCTACGGGTACGCCGGCACGACGACGGCCCGGGTCGCGGAGGTTGCCGGGGTCACCCGTGGCGCGCAGATCCATCATTTCCGGTCCAAGGAGGACCTCGTCGTCGCGGCAATCGAGCATTTAGCGCAGCAGCGTGCGCAGACGGCGATCGCGGGGCTGCGGCGCGTCGACGTCGGCGCCGACCCGGTGCCGACGGTGCTGGACTTCCTCTGGGAGGCCCATCAAGGCCCGATGTTCATTGCGACACTGGAACTTTGGATGGCCGCGCGTACCGATGCGGTACTGGCTCGCGAGATCGCCCACGTCGAACCGGTGGTCAACAGCACCCTGATCGCCGCGATTGCTCAGATCGTGGCGGACCCGTCGGCGCAAATAGAGATCCGCAACATCGTCTACACCGCGATGGATGCATTGCGGGGGATTCTGGTCTCGGCCGTCATCGACCAGGATTCCGACCGCACCCGGCGACGCTGGGACCGCGCGTGTGCACATCTGCGCCAGATTCCCGTCGCGCCAGCCAAGTCGTAGACCAAATCTGGCTATCCGGCCCGATCGGCTGACTTCCCGCATTCTTTTTCAAAAGATGCAATCTAGTCGGTATGTTTTGTTAGTGTTACGGGTAATCGCGGTCGGAGAGGAACGCAAGACAAGAACGATCGAACGGAGCACGGGCATGGGACATATCGAAGCCACTCGCGAACTGAACGCCGGGCCCGATGCGCTCTGGGCGCTGATATCGGATCCCTACACCTGGGACAGTTGGTTCACCGTGCACGACAAGTGGATGGAACAACCCCCGGCCGTGTTGACCGAAGGCGCCAAGCTCACCGCCAAGATCGTCATGCTGAACATGGCGAACAAGATTGAGTGGACGGTCCTCTCGGTCGACCCTCCGCGCGGCCTGGTGCTCGGTGGCACCGGTATGGCAGGCGTGCGGGCCGAGTTCCGGTTCACCATCGAACCGGCAGGCGAGACGGTGAAATTCACCGTGGCCGGTGACTTCGAGGGCGCCCTGGTGAAGGGCGCGCTGGCCAAGGCCGTGGAGAAGGACGGCATGCGGCAACTCGACAAGACCCTCGGACAACTGGGCGCGCTGGCGTCTGAGCCGGTCTGAGCCGATCCGATGAGCGAGCAGTTCGAGTTCGACGACTCCGGTCTGGACCAGTGGAGCGACGACGACCGTTTCGACGTGACCCGGGAGCGGATCGCCGAATACGCTGCCGCGACCAATGATCCGATCGCCGCGCATCGCGCCGGTGACGTGGCGCCGCCGGTGTTCGGCATTGTCCCGGTGTTCGATTCGATGATGATGCCGGCCGTCGATGTGTTCCCGGTCGAGCTGATTCCGCGAGTCGTGCACGGGGAACAGGACTTTCGCTTCTACCGGCCGATCCGGCCCGGCGACAAGCTGGTGTCGCGCGGCAAGATGATCGGCTACCAGGGCCTCAAGAAGGGCACTCGGGCGGCGATTCTGGTCGAATGTCGCAGCCAGGATGGCGAACTGGTCAACGAGCAGTATGTGACGTGCTTCGTGCGCGGCCATACCGCCGACAAATCCGTCGGCGAACTCAGCCCGGAGCACAAATTCGAGGACACCTTGCGCGCGGCGGCCCCGCTGGCCAAGGTCGGCCAGCATATCGACGACGATCAGACGTTCCGCTACGCGGCGGCATCAGGTGATCCGATGCCGATCCACCTCGACGCCGAGGTGGCCCGGGATGCCGGCCTGCCGGGCATCATCGCGCACGGGTTGTGCACCATGGCTTTTGCGTCCTGGGCACTGCTGACCGAGGCTGCCGACTCAGACGTCCACCGGCTCAAGCGATTCGCGGTGCGCTTCGCCAAGATGGTGTTGCCGGGCGACGATCTCGAGACGCGGATCTGGGTGAAGAGCGCCGGTGACGGTGTCACGACGTACGCATTCGAAACGGCCCGTGGCGACGACTTCGTCATCACCGACGGCTTGGCCGAAATCGCCGACTGAGGATCAGGAGACAACCAGATGGGTGCACTGGAAGGACGGGTCGCCGTCATCACCGGCGCGGGCCGCGGCATCGGACGCGAGCACGCATTGCTGTTCGCCCGGGAGGGTGCCGCCGTCGTCGTCAACGACGTGGGCGGAAGCAACGCCGGCGAAGGCGCCGACAGTGGGCCCGCACACGGCGTCGTCGACGAGATCGTCGCGGCCGGCGGCCGGGCCGTCGCCAACACGGACAGCGTCTGCGACTGGGACGGCGCGAAAGGGATTGTGCGGCAGGCGATCGACGAATTCGGCCGGCTCGATGTGCTGGTGAACAATGCCGGCATTCTGCGCGACTCGTTCATCGCGGGGATGGCGGAGGCGCAGTGGGACGCGGTGATCGCCGTGCACCTCAAGGGACACTTCACGCTGTTGCGGCATGCGGCCGAGTACTGGAAGGCGCAGTACAAGGCCGGCAACCCGCCCAACGCCGCGGTGATCAACACGGCGTCGGCGTCGGGGACGACGCTGCCCAATGCCGGTCAGGCCAACTACGGTGCGGCAAAAGCCGCGATCGCGGCGCTGACGCTGGTGGCGTCCAATGAGTTGGAGCGTTACGGCGTGCGGGTGAACGCGATCGCGCCGATCGCGCGGACCCGGCTCACGTTGGCCACACCGGGCATGGGCGCGCTGATGGCCGAGCCGGACGCGGGCGAGCTGGATCTGTTCAGCCCGGCCAACATTTCGCCGTTGGTCGCCTACCTGGCGAGCGAGAAGTGCCCGGTAACCGGCCAGGTGTATGCCGTTCAGGGTGGCGCGATTTCGCAGTTGGCCGGCTGGCATGACGTCGCGACCATCGAGACCGAGGGGGCGTGGCAGATCGACGACATCGCGGCCCGGCTGCCCGGCTAGCCGCGTCAGTCTCCGGTGGCCTCACGCACCGCGGTGACCAAAGCGGTGAGGTCGCGTTCTCGATTCTCGTCGGGAAACGGCCAGAACGTCGTCCTCAGGTCGGTCACCCCGGCATCGGCCAGTGCTGCCGCCTGCGCGGCAACGGCCGCCAGATCGGGTCGACCGTCGGCGGCCTTCACCCGTAGTGGGGCGGCGACCGCGAACCCGTGCGGGTCGCCGCCGGCACGCTCGACCGCGGCGCGCATGCGTGTGATCCCACCGGCGACATCCCGCGCGTCCGGGCCCCAAGTGATCCAACCCTTTCCGAAACGAGCGAGCCGACGGGCGACGGCACGGTTGACCGTTCCGCTCACCCAGACCGGCACGCCGCCCGACTGGGTGGGTTTCGGCATCATGTGTATCCGGTCGAAGCTCAGCCCCTCCGAGGCATAGCTGACTTCGTTTTCCTGCCAGAACCGTTGGCACACTTCGAGCGTCTGGTCCAGGATGGCTCCACGGTTGTCGAAGTCGACGCCGGCAGCATCGTATTCCTCACGCTGCCACCCCACGCCCACCCCGAGATCGACCCGCCCGCCTGATAGGACATCCATAGTGGCAACGGTTTTCGCGAGTACCGCGGCCGGGCGCAGCGCGGCAAGCAAAATGTTCGTTCCGAGCCGCAGGCGCTCGGTTCGCGCCGCGAGGTAGGTGAGGATCGTGAGTGGCTCCAACCAGTCCCCGTCCGGCCCGGTGGGCTGGCGTCCACCTTCCTGGCCCCCGGCCGCCGGGTTCGCGTAGGCGTCCATGTTCATTCCGAACGCGATGTGCTCCGACACCAGCACACGATCGACACCGCAGCCCTCCAGCAGTTGCGCCCATTCGGTCAGGTGGTCCCAGTCGGCCGTCGGCTGGGCCGAGAACGACGGGATGCCCATCGAGAGCTGTATCGCGGTCATGCGGCACCGCCGGCGATTGACGCGGGCCGGTCTTCGGTCGCGTCGACTGCGAGGGTCCGTTGCGCGATCCGCCAGCGCCCGTCGTTGTCGGCCGAATACCGGTCGTGGTAGCGGATGTACCAGATGTGGTTGTGGCCGGACCCAGCCTCGTCTTCGCTGAAATGATTTGCGACGCAATAGACTTCACCAGCTGCGGAATCGCCGTCGACCACGTACAGGCATTGGGCGACCAGATGGAACGTGCGCGGAAAGCGTGCGACGACTCCGATGATCCCGGCCAGTTCGTCGTGACCGGTCAGAATCCGGGGTTCGTGGCCGCCTCGCTCGACGCGCAGCGTCGCGTCCGGAGTGAACAGCGCGAGCAGCGCAGCGCTGTCACGGTGATCGACCGCCGCCGCGTACCTGCGGGATAGGGTTTCGAGCTCGGTGTGGGGAACCGCTGTCGAGATATCCATTCACATTCCAGGGCAGCCGGCAGAGACTCCCCGAACATACCCCGCCATACCGGCCGCGTCCCCTGGGGTGCCGTCAGGGATATGCCGCGAGAAACGTTTCGTTGCACAGCCCGGCGGTCAGCCTTTCGACGTCGAAGGGCTCGTCGAGCCGGGCATGCAGCGTCCGGCGATCGGTGAGCAGGTTGATCTCGGCGGTCTGGCGGGCAAACAGCCGTCCGAAAAGCGGGTAGAGCCAACGCATCATCGCCCGCTCCGCGGTGCTGCAGCGCGCCGCGCAGTACCCGACATGGCCCACTTCGTCGGTGAGGATCTCGCTGTATAGCCTTCCGATCCGTGCGGCGACATCCGGTTCGTCGGCGAACAATTCCACGCCGACGCGACGCAGTTCGTCGAACATGATGCAACCGGCCATTTCCGCCGCGCCCACGAACGCGATGCCGAATCGCTCGGGGAGGAACACCTCCATTTTGACGAACTGACGCATCACGAACGGGGGAACCACCACCTGGAACGGCAGACCGAAAATGTCCAGCACATAGGCCAATAGCCGGGTGTGATAGTGCTCCTCGAGCGCCAGGTACACCCGCTCGGGGGCCTCGTCCGCGACGCCGATGCGGCCGTAGGTATCGCCCAGATCGACACCGAACCGCTCCGCCTGGTTGAGCTTGGCGGTGGCCAACAGGAACAGTGTCTGACGGTCCAACCCCGGTTCGGGACGGCGGCGACGCAGGTTGCGCAGGAACACCTCTCGATCGACGGGATGCGCCGAACGCAGGGGGTCGGCCTCCAGCGATTCGAAGAATTCCTCGCGGCTGGCGAGGCGACGGTGCAGCAGATCGGCGTCGCCGTCCCGTCGTGCCAAGTAGTTTCGATAGCCCTCGATGCCGGTGTTGTTCACGGTGCCTCCATTCCCTTGACGATCGTCTTCACGTATTGATCGAGCAGCGCTGCTCTCGGGGCGGATGCGGTGGTGGCGGTAGCCAGCAGCGCGAACAGCCCGGTGAGGAAGATGACCCCGAGTTCGCTCGGATCCCCATCCCTAACGGCGCGTCCGGCGGCTTGCGCGTCGGCGATCGCGGCGATCACGAACTGAGCCAGCGGATGCTCGCCGGGCTCGTCGTCGACCGGGCGCGTCGCCGAGAAGTGCAGGCTGAGCATGTCCCGGAAGACCACCGGACCCAATCGCTGCTCGGCCGCGAGCACCTGGCGTACCAGCGCCGTCAGCACCGACATCAGATCGCCGGTGGCGCTGGGTTTGTCGGCGAGATGCGCCACGATTGTGGCCTCCTCGGCCAGTTCCAACTCCACCAGTACGTGTTCCTTGGTGGGGAAGTGGAAGTAGAACGTCCCCCGCGCCACGCCGACGGCCGCGGCGATCTTCGCGACGTCGGTGCCCGCCAATCCGCATCGGTCGATTTCGGCCACTGCAGCGTCGAACAGCCGCGCTCGTGTCTGCAGTCGCTGGGCTTCTCGGGTGGCCAGAACCGGCATGTCACGAACCTATCGACGTCGCTGACGACTGTCAATGACGACTGTCAGCCAGTGGTTGCCGACAGGCGCTGCCCCGCGGGAGCGCCGGGCGTAACGTCAGTGCGGAATTTCGCATTGAGGCCGGAAACGTTCAGAAAGCCAGGTGGGCACCGGAATGGATTTCGAACTCGATGCCGCGCAGTGCGCCTGGCTGGACGAGGTTCGCGAATTCCTCCACGAGAACGTCACCGCGGCGCTGAGAGCCGAACTTGCCGAGCATGATCTGGAGTTCCCCGGCGGCGAGGTGGCCCGGTTTCGTCGCAAGATCGGCGAGAAGGGCTGGTTCGGGCTGAACTGGCCACACGAGTACGGTGGGCTCGGATTGGGCGCCGTGCACCAGCACCTGCTGATGAGCGAATTCGAATACTGGGGAGTGCCAGGGCCCGGACCTGACCGTCACATCGGTGGCGCCGATGATCATGCGGCACGGTACCGAACGGAACAAGACCGACTGGCTGCCGCTGATCGCCAAAGGCGAAATGATCTGCGCTGTCGGCTATTCCGAGCCGGAAGCCGGAACCGACCTGGCCAGCCTGCGCACCAGCGCGACGCGCGCGGGTGACGAATGGGTGATCAACGGCACCAAGATCTGGAATAGCGGAGCACAGCGCGCCACCCACGAATGGCTCTGCGTGCGCACCGATCCCGACAGCGCTCGCCACCGCGGGATCTCGGTGATCATCGTCCCGGTCGACAGCCCCGGCATCGAGATTCGCCCGCTGTATGCCTGGTCGGGCTACCGCACGAACGAGGTCTACTTCCGCGACGTGCGGGTTCCGGTCACGAATCTGGTGGGCGAGGTAAACCGCGGCTGGATGTACATCACCGGCGCGCTCGACTTAGAGCGTGGTGCGCTGACCAACGCGGGCGATCTTCGTCGCGCCGTGGACGACTTGCGTGAGCTTGCGCGGCAACCGCGCCGCGACGGCTCGGTGCCGGCCGATAGCACGGCCCTCCGCCGCCGGCTCAGCCAGGCCGAAGCCGACGTGGAGGCGGCCACCCTGATGGGATACGAGGCCGCGTCGATCCTGGACAGCGGCGTGATACCCACCGTGGAGGTCAGCGTCGAGAAGGTGTTCACCAGCGAACTGCGCCAGCGCATCGCCGATCTGGCCCTGGATCTGCTCGGCCCGGACGGTCTGTTGGCACACCGCAGCGAAAACGCGCCGCTGGCAGGCAAGTTCGAGCGGCTCTACCGAGCCGCCCCGTTGATGCGCTTCGGCGGTGGCACCAACGAGGTCCTGCGCGACATCATCGCCCAGCGCGGCCACGGGATGCCTTCGTATGGACGTTAGACCCACCGCCGAGCAGCGCGAGTTCGCCGCCATGTTGCGCGGGCTGCTGGCGAGCGAGAACCCGGTGAGCATGGTGCGCGCCCTGGCCGAGCCCGGCGCCGACCGCAGCACGCCGACGTTGTGGAAAGCGCTGGCCGACGCGGGGGTGTTCGGGCTCGCCATCGCCGAGGAGTACGGAGGTTCCGGCGGCTCGCTGGACGATCTCGCCGTCGTCTACACCGAGGCCGGCCGCGCGCTGTGCCCGACGACCGTGCACAGCACCGTGCAAGCCGCGCTGGCCATCGACCAGCTCGGCTCGCCGGACGTCAAGGCCGCCTGGCTGCCGGCGCTGGCCGGCGGCGCCACCCGCGCCGCCACCGCGTTGTGGAACGCGCGCGATGCCGCGGTCGTTTCCGCTGTGCTGCAAGCTGATCCGCTGGCCGAAGGCGGATGGCGGCTCAATGGCCTCGCAGACTACGTGGCCGACGCCGAGGTCGCCGACCTCATCGTGGTTTCCGCCGCGACACGCCACGGCACATCGGTCTTCGTCGTCGACGCCCGCGCGGCGGGTGTGACCATGGAGCCGCTGAAGATGTCGGGCGGACACGCGGCGTTCGCGGTGCGGTTCGACGGTGTCGCCGACGCTGCGCTGGTCGCCGATCAGATCGGCGACGCGGCGCTGCGCCGAGTGGCCAATACCGCGGTGGCACTCGGGTCGCTCGACCTGGTGGGCGTCGGGCAGGCCGTGTTGGACCGCACCGTCGACTACACCACGTTGCGCCACCAGTTCGGCCGGCCGATCGCCTCCTTCCAGGCGGCCCAGCACCTGATCGCGAACATGCACATCGCCTTGTCCGCAGCGCGATTGGCCGCGCACTCGGCGGTCTTCTGGATCGGGCGCGGCCGCGGCGGAACCCGAGAAACCGCCATCGCGCGTATGCATGCGGCCAGCGCCGCCAGGCTGATCACCCAAGACGCGCATCAACTGCACGGCGGAATGGGTTACGTGACCGAAACGGATCTGCATTTGTGGAGCGAACGGGCACGGGTCGGATCGACACTCGGCGGCGGAGCCGATGTCGCCGCGGCATGGCTGGAGACGGAAGGGAGCGCCGGTGAGTGAGGAGTCCTTGATCGACGCCGATTCGGCGTCCCGGGTGGGCAGCGTCGCCGCGTCCGCGACCGGCGAGGTGAACCGGCGCGACTGGCAGCGCTGGGCGGCCGCGGTCGGTGACCACAACCCGCTGTACTTCGATTCGGAGTACGCCCGTGCCAACGGTTTTCGTGACATCATCTGCCCTCCGCTGTTTCTGCAGTACGCCGTGCTCGGTGTCACGCGTCTGACGGGCCTACGGGCCGACGGTTCGTCCGGTGCGGCCTCGGGCAGTCTTGCGTTTCCGCGCGCGCCCAAACGGATGGCCGGCGGCGAGAGTTTCACCTTCCACTTGCCCGCCTATCACTGCGACGAAATCGAGATGGTCCGCACCATCGAGTCGATCGCTGAAAAGCAGGGCCGTTCTGGCAGATTCGTTCTGGTCACCTGGCACACGGTGTACCGGAATCAGCACGGCGAGCTGGTCGCCGAGGCTTCGACGTCGATGATCGCCCGGCCTTAGGAGCGGCGCTGATGACCAACGAGCAGGTGTGCTACGAGGACGTCGAAGTGGGCGAGCAGCTGCCCGCGCTGACCGTCACCGTCGACGAGACGCAGCTGTTCTTCTTCGGCGCCGCCACCTACAACGGCCACCGCATTCACTACGACAAGCAATGGGCGCAATCGGTCGAAGGGTACGACGATGTGCTGGTGCACGGCCCGCTGCAGGCCGCGCTGCTGGCGCGCGCCATCGGCGACTGGATCGGCGGGCGCGGGCGTCTGGTGTCCTTCTCGGTGCAGAACCGTGCGGTCGCGTATCCCGGCCAGGCGCTGACCTTCGGCGGAACCGTCACCGCCAAGCGCCTTACCGAGGAAGGCGCCGGACTGGTCGATCTCGACATCGCCGGGCGCCGCGAGGACACCGTGCTGATGCCCGGAACGGCGACGGTCGAGCTACCCTTACGAAAAACGCTGAGCGGAACGCCTTCATGACCGGACTGCGTGGCGAAGCGGCCGTCGTCGGCATCGCCGAGTTGCCCGCCGAACGCCGACCCACCCGAGCGCCGATGTTCACCCTGGACCAGTACGCGCTGTTGGCGAAGATGGTCGTCGAGGACGCCGGGGTCGACCCCGGGTGCGTCAACGGGCTGCTCACCCACGGCATTGCCGAATCGGCGATGTTCGCGCCGGCCACTCTCTGCGAATACCTCGGCTTGCCTTTGGATTTCGGCGAACGCGTCGACCTGGGCGGCGCCACGTCCGCGGGCATGGTGTGGCGCGCCGCGGCGGCCGTGGAACTCGGCATCTGCGACGCGGTGCTGGCCGTGGTGCCCGGGTCGGCCGCGGTGCCGCAATCCGAACCTAAATCCGGGAAAAGCACGCCCTCGGCCCCGAATTGGTATGGCGCGTCGTCGAACAACTACGGGTCGCCGCAAGCCGAGTTCGAGATCCCCTACGGCAACGTCGGCCAGAACGCGCCCTACGCGCAGATAGCCCAGCGCTATGCGGCGCAGTTCGGCTACGACCCGGCCGCGGTCGCCAAGATCGCCGTCGACCAGCGCACCAACGCGTGCGCGCATCAAGGCGCGGTTTTCCACGGCACCCCGATCACCGTCGACGACGTGCTGGCCAGTCCGATGATCGCCGACCCGATCCACATGCTGGAAACGGTGATGCGGGTGCACGGTGGCGTTGGCGTCTTGATCGCCAACGCCGACATCGCGCGCCGCAGCCGTCACCGCCCGGTCTGGATCAAAGGCTTCGGCGAACACATCGCCTTCAAGACCCCGACCTACGCCGACGACCTGCTGCACACGCCGATCGCGCGGGCCGCGGACAAAGCATTCGCGATGGCCGGGCTGGGCCGCTCGGACGTCGACGTCGCGTCGATCTACGACTGCTACACCATCACGGTGCTGATGAGCCTGGAAGACGCCGGCTTCTGCGCCAAAGGCGAAGGCATGTCCTGGGTTACCGACCACGATCTGACCTATCGCGGCGACTTTCCGCTCAACACGGCCGGGGGACAACTGTCCTTCGGCCAGGCCGGCATGGCCGGCGGCATGCACCACGTCGCCGACGGCGCGCGCCAGATCATGGGCCGGGCCGCCGACGCACAGGTGGCGGATTGCCACACCGCGTTCGTCACCGGCAACGGCGGCATCATGAGTGAACAGGTCGCGTTGCTGATGCGGGGGGACTGACGGTGGCCGGACGGCGAACCTCTCCCGCTGCCCGAGCCGACGCCGGTCTCGCGGCCGTTCTGGGACGGGCTGGTCCAGCACCGGATCATGGTGCAGTATTCGCCGTCGCTGGGCCGCTACGTTTTCTATCCGCGCACCCTTGCCCCCGGCACCCTGGCCGACGACTTGGAATGGCGCGAAATCGACGGTGCCGGAACGCTGTACACGTACACGATCGCTCGCCGACCCACCGGTCCGCCGTGGGCCGACGCGGTGCCGCAACTTCTCGCGGTGGTGCAGTGGGACGCCGGGCCCAAGTTCAGCACCGAATTGGTCGAGATCGACCCCGACGACATTCGGATCGGGATGCGGGTGCGACCGGTGTTCTACGATCTGCCGCGAGGCCGGGATCACCCTGCTGAAGTATCGGCCGGCATGACCGGCCCAACGGTGCGGGCGGAGGCGCGCATGGATGAGCCCCTTGACGGGACCGTGCGGAACATGCTGCGCGACCTGAACGCCGGATTCCCGCGCGTCGAGACCATGACCGCCCCCGAGGCGCGCGCCGCGATCGCCCAGCGGCGCTTGCCCGTCACCAACATCGACGACGTTCGCCGCACCATCGACCATTCAGTTGCGGGCCCGGGCGGCGCCATTCCGGTGCGGATCTACTACCCGCACGGCGAGCTGTTCAACCAGTCGTCCCGGCATCGTGTTCTGTCACGGTGGTGGATTCGTCTTCTGCGACATCGAATCTCACGACGGCTTCTGCCGCGCCCTGGCCCGCGGCAGCCAAGCGGTCGTCATCTCGGTCGACTATCGGCTGGCGCCCGAAAACCCCGCGCCCGCGGCCGCGCTCGACGCGTTCGCCGCCTTCGCCTGGGCGGTCGAACACGCCGCCGCGCTGGGAATCGACCCGACGCGCATCGCGATCGCCGGTGACAGCGCGGGCGGGAATCTGGCGGCGGTCACCGCAATTCTCTGCCGTGACCGCAATGTCGCCCTTCCGGTCGCGCAGCTGCTCATCTACCCGGTGATCGATCCCTCAGTCGAGACGGACAGCTACCACCTCTACGCCACCGGATACGTGAACACCCGTGCCGCCATGCAGTGGTACTGGCACCAATACCTCGGCGGTGCAAGGGTATTCGACCCGCCCTACCTGGTGGCGCCGGCCCGCGCGGAGTCCCATGCGGGCCTGCCGCCCGCAGTCGTGGTCACCGCCGGTCTGGACGTGCTGCACAGCGAGGGGTGCGGCTACGCGCGCCAGTTGCGCAACGCCGGCGTGCGCGTCGTACACCGGGACTTCCCCGGGCTGTTCCACGGCTTCATGACGGTGCAGGCCTTGCCCGCGGCGTCCTCAGCGCTACAGCTGGTGTGCCGTGACCTGCGGCAGCTGTTCCAACCAGTCGGGAGCATGGTGACTTGACCGAGACTGCAGACTTCATCGTCATCGGAGCGGGGTTCGCCGGCCTCTACGCGGTGCACCTCGCGGCATCGGCGGGCCTATCGGTGATCGCCCTCGAGGCCGCCCCCGACGTGGGCGGCACCTGGTACTGGAACCGCTATCCCGGCGCTCGCTGCGACGTCGAAAGTGTGGACTACTCTTACTCATTCGACGAAGGGCTGCAGCGCAGCTGGACGTGGAGCGAACGGTTCGCCGCCCAGCCCGAGATCTTGGCCTACCTGCGTCACATCGCCGACCACTTTGAGCTGCGCCGCCACTACCGATTCGGCGTCGACGTCGTCGGCGCCGCTTTCGACTCCGATTCCGGCCGCTGGCAGGTCCGCAGCGCGGCGGGTGAGACTTTCGCCGCACAGTTCCTCTGCTGCGCGACGGGCTGTCTCTCGGCGGTCAACCGGCCCAACATCGACGGCATCGACGATTTCGCCGGCGACGTGTACTTCACCGCCGCGTGGCCGCGCGAGGACCCTGACCTGAGCGGCAAGCGCGTCGGGCTGATCGGGACCGGTTCCTCGGGCATTCAGGTGGCGCCGATCATCGCCGCGCAAGCCCGGAATCTGGTGGTATTCCAGCGATCCGCGAACTACACCATCCCGATGCCCAACCGCCCGTGGTCGGCCGAGGAATGGCGGCAGATCCAGGAGGAGTATCCCGAGCGGCGCCGGATGGCGGCGTACGCGTCGGCCGGCACACCGCACGCCCCGTATCACAAGAAAGCGGTGGAGACCGAACCGCAGGAACGCGCCCAAGCCTTGTGGGAGCGCTGGCGGGAGGGCGGCGTGCTGTTCGCCAAGACCTTCCCGGACCAGAGCTCGGACCTGGCGGCCAATGACATCGCCCGCGAGTTCGCCGAAGAGCGGATCCGCGAGATCGTCGACGATCCCGCCGTCGCCGCCGATCTCATCCCGGTGGATCACCCGATCGGAGCCAAACGGATCTGCACCGACGCGGGCTATTACGCGATGTTCAACCGCGACGACGTCACGCTGGTGAATCTGCGCCGTGAGCCCATCGACGCGATCACCGCCGACGGAATCCGCACCAACGCCACGACCTATCCCTGCGACGTGCTGATCTTCGCCACCGGTTTCGACGCGATGACCGGTGCGCTGACCCGTATCGACCCGACCGGGCCAGGGGGAGAGCGGCTGTCCGACATCTGGGCCGACGGCCCGGTGACGTTCCTCGGTCTGATGGTGCCCGGCCTGCCGAATCTGTTCACCATCAGCGGGCCCGGCAGCCCCTCGGTGCTGGCCAACATGGTGCTGCACGCCGAGGTTCAGGTCGAGTGGGTCATCGACCTGATGCTGGCCGCCCGGCGGCTCGGGTTGAGCGAGGTCGAACCCCGTCGCGACGCGGCCGGCGCCTGGACCGACCACGTGGCGCATGCCGCCGAGCAGACGCTGTTCCCCAAGGCGGCATCGTCGTGGTATCTGGGGTCCAACATCGAAGGCAAGAAACGAGTTTTCATGCCCTACATCGGCGGGTTCGGCAACTACCGCCGCCACTGCGAAGACGTTGCCCGTGACAACTACGCCGGGCTGGTATTGACCACCCGCTGACGAGGTAAGACGGTGCCGGAAACAGTTCAGCAGCTACTGCGCCAGCGCAGGCACGACGACACCCCCGCGGTGGCCTATGGCGAGCGGATCTGGACCTGGCGCGAGTACCTGGACGAGGCCGAGGCCGAGGCGGCCGCCCTGATAGCGCTGGCCGACGCGACGCGTCCGCTGCACGTGGGCGCGGTGCTCACCAACTCGCCGGCGATGCTTCGCGCCATGGCCGCCGCCGCGCTGGGCGGCTATGTGCTGTGCGGCATCAACACCACCCGGCGCGGAGCGGGCCTGCTCGCCGACATCCGGCGATCCGACTGCCAAATCCTGCTCGTCGACGCCGAGCACCGGGCCCTGCTGGACGGCCTGGACCTCGCCGGGGTCGACGTGCTCGACGTAACCGGGAACCGCTACGCCGAGGCGGTCGGCGCGGCGCCGGCACTGGTTCCGCATCGCGAGGTCGTCGGCGCCGACACCCTGATGATGATCTTCACCTCCGGCACCAGCGGAGACCCCAAGGCGGTCCGGTTCGCGCACGCGATGGCGATCATGTGCGGCGCCAGCCTGATCTACCAGTACGACGTCACCGCCGACGACGTGTGCTACCTGTCGATGCCGCTGTTCCATTCCAACGGCGTCGCCGCGGGGTGGGCCGTGGCCATCGGCAGTGGCGCCACCATGGTCCCGGCCCGGTTTTCGCCGTCACGCTTTCTCGACGACGTGCGCCACTACCACGTCACGTACTGGAACTACGTCGGCAAGCCACTGGCGCTCATCCTCGCCACACCCGAGCGTCCTGAGGACGCCGACACCACCTTGCGGGTGGCGTTCGGCAACGAAGCGACCGATCGCGATATCCGGGAATTCGCAAGGCGTTTCGGCTGCCGCGTGATCGACAGCTTCGGCTCCAGTGAGTTCGCGGTGATCGTCGTGCGCGACGACGGCACCCCGCCGGGCTCGATCGGCAAGCCCTACCCCGGGGTGAGCATCTACAACCCGACGACCCGGCAGGAATGCGCGGTAGCGGAGTTCGATGAGCACGGCGCGTTGACCAACTTCGACCAAGCCGTCGGCGAACTCGTCAACACCACCGGCGCGGGGCCGTTCACCGGCTACTACAACGATCCGTCGGCGACCGCCGAGCGGATGCGGCACGGCATGTACTGGGCGGGCGACTTGGCCTACCGCGACGCCGACGGCTGGATCTACCTCGCCGGCCGCACCGCCGATTGGATGCGGGTGGACGGCGAGAACCTGGCGGCGGGGCCGATCGAACGGATCCTGGAACGGCTGCCACAGGTCAGCCAGGTCGCCGTCTACGCCGTGCCCGACGAGCAGGTCGGCGACCAGGTGATGGCGGCCCTGGTGCTGCGTAACGGGATGAGTTTGGAGCCAACGGATTTCGAGGAGTTCCTGGCAGCTCAACCCGACTTGTCGCCGAAGGCGTGGCCGCGCCACGTGCGCATCAATGACGACCTGCCGGCGACGGCCACCAACAAGATCCTCAAGCGGGAGCTGATCGTCGCCGGTGTCAGCGCGGGGGACGGCGTGCTGTGGACGCGCCCGGTGCGCGGGGCGACCTACTCGAAGATCTAGGGGCCGACGGGTTCGGCGGGCGGTTCGCCGAATCGGGCCAGCACCAGTGTCCCGGCCAGTGCGACGACGAAACCCAGGACAACCAGCCAGCCGAGGCCTGCGCGGGCGCTGTCGCCCAGCCATACCGCTCCGACCAGCGCGGGCGCGATCGTTTCACCGACAACCATGGCGGCCACGGTGGTCGTCACCGACCCGCGATGCAACGCGGATGTGAGCAGGAGAAACCCCGCGGCCCCGCCCGCGGCGGCCGCATACAGGGCCGGGTTGGTGTAAAACGCGCGTTTGGTGGGATCGATCACCTCGAGCATGCGCACGCCGACCTCGACGACGCCGAAGCCGCTTCCGGCGCCGAACCCCAGGGCAAGTGCGCGCGGGCGATCCCCTAATCGGCCCGCGACGGCGCCCGCGATGAATATCGCGGCCACCACGCCCAACAGCGCCCAGCCGAGTCCGGCCGGGGCACGCCGGAAGTGCCCGGGGCCGGCGGCGCAAGCCAGTGCCGCGAGGCTCGTGCAGACCACCGCCACGGCCGTCCACTCGACTCTTGACAGCCGCGTCTTCAGCACCCATGCGGACACCACGCCGGTGACGGCGATCGAGGACGCCAATGCCGCGGCGACGACGTAGATCGGCACCAAGCGCAGTGCCGCCACCTGCAACAGAAAGCCGAGGCCGTCGAGACCGACGCCGGCCAGGTAACGCCACTGCCGCAGGGCACGCATCAGCAACTTGGTGTCGACACCCGAGCCGCTGCCCGGTTCCACCGATCGCGTCGCCACCGCCTGCAGCACCGTTGCCGTGCCGTAGCACACCGAACAACCCAGAGCGAGAACGAAACCGATCAGCACACGCCGACCATAGAGGGGATTCAGTGCCGGCGCACGCGCCAGAATTCCCGACCCGACTGCGGGCTCGTCGGTAACGTCGGACTGTGCAGCGCGCGGGCCATCGCGTTCGCGATCGAACAGCCCGACGACGTGGAAATTGGCGACATCACGATCCGCCCGACGGCCCAAGGCTAGCGGGCTACATTGTTTTCCTATGATTCAGTGATGAGCGCCGGCGGGCTGGATACCGTGGGCTCGCCGGCATTCACCGACGAGGACCAGGCACGGTTTCGCGCCGCCGGTTGGTGGTCCGACTCGACGCTGTCCGACGCGGTGCGTCGCAACGCCGGCCAGTCGCCGGACCATCTCGCCTATGCCGACCACCCCGGCGCGGCACTGACGTGGCGTGAATTCGACTCGGCTGCAACAAATCTGGCGGGTCGACTGGCCGGCGCCGGCGTGGCGCGCGGGGACCGAGTCGCGGTGTGGCACGGTGACTCCGCAGCATTGCACGTGTTGTTCGTCGCCATTGAACGCTGCGGCGCCGTCGTCGTCGGCGTTGGTGCTCGCGCCGGCACCCGTGAGGTGGCCGCGATTCTGCGCGGCGCGGGGCCCAAGGTCCTGCTCAGCGATCGACCGCACTGCGAGGCCGCGGCACTGGTGGCGACCGACCTCGGACTGCCGCTACTGGTGTTGGACGAGGCCGGGGGCACGCTGCGGCTGAACGTCGACGCGGAGCCCGCCGCGCTGGGGGTCGAAGCGCAACTCGGCCCCGACGACGTCTTCCTGATCAACTCCACCTCCGGAACCACCGGGCTGCCCAAGTGTGTCGTGCACACCCAGAACCGCTGGCACTACTTCCACCGCAAGGCCGTCGCCAACGCGCTCCTGACGCCCGACGACATCTTCTTGCCGGTCATACCCATGCCGTTCGGCTTCGGAATCTGGACCAGCCACACGACCCCGATCCACCTGGGTACGACCACGGTCATCCTGCCGCGCTTCACCACAACGGCAGCTTGTGAGGCGATTGCCCGGCACCACGTCACCGTATTGCTCTGTGTCAGTACACAATTGACGATGCTGATGGCCGACCCCGCTTGCCGTGACTACGACCTGAGCTCGCTTCGGATCGTCTTCGCCGGCGGCGAGGCGTTGCCGTACCGGCCCGCCGCCGAGTTCGAGGACGTCACCGGCGCGAAGATCCTGCAGTTCTACGGCTCCAATGAAACCGGGCTGCTCAGCGGGACCACACTGGACGACCCGCGGGAACGCCGCCTCCGCACCTGTGGGCGGATTGTGCCGGAGATGTCGGTGCGACTCTTCGACGGCGATCGCGACGTCACAGCGACCGGACACGGCCAACCCGCGTGCCGGGGCCCGGCGACCAGCCTCGGCTATCTGGGCGGTACCGACCACGACAAACTGTTCACCCACGACGGGTGGATGCGGATGGGCGACATCTGCGAGATCGACGCGGACGGCTACCTGACCGTCACCGGCCGAACGTCCGACTTCATCCTGCGCGGGGGCAAGAACATCAGCGCGGCCCAGGTCGAGGACGCCGTCGCCACGCATCCCAAGATCGCGGTGGCGGCGGCGGTCGCGATGCCCGACCCGGTGTTCGGCGAAAAGGTCTGTGTCTATACCGAACTCGCGGCTTCTGCGACCATCGACCTGCCCGAGCTTGTCCAGCATCTGCTGGCCCTGGGAGTTTCCAAGGAACTGCTGCCCGAACGACTCATCGTGCTCGACGAGCTACCCCGGTCGTCCGGGGCAAAAGTCGCCAAAGGCCAGCTCCGCGAAGATATTCGAGCCAGGATGGAGGCCGAAAATGAACGCACGTAACGCGCGTCGTGGTGGGCTGGAGGTGTGGGCGCCTTCCGTGGTGCCCCCGATCGGCGTCGAGCTGTCGCACGAACAGGCGCTCGCGGTGGCCTTCCGCCATCTCGCCGGCATCGGGTTCGCCGAGAACATGGCCGGCCACATCACCTGGCAGCTGGACGGGCAAACGGACATGCTGGTCAATCCGTGGGGATTGTGGTGGGCCGAACTCACCGCGTCGGACATCTGCGTGGTGGACGCCGACGCACGGGTGGTCCGCGGTCGGTGGGACGTCACCCCGGCCATCCACATCCACACCGAACTGCACCGGGTCCGCGACGACGCCCGGGTGGTGATCCACAATCACCCGTACTACGTGTGCGTGCTCGCCGCCCTGGGCAGGCTGCCCGAACTTCTGCATCAAACCGGTTCGCTGTTCCTGGATGACCTTTGCCTGGTCGAGGAATACGACGGCGAAGTCGACAGCCCTTCG
>CAVTLW010000046.1:0-315459 GCA_963735655.1 uncultured Actinomycetota bacterium | reverse complement strand
TCCCGGCTGGGATCGAACCAGCGACCTTCCGCGTGTGAAGCGGACGCTCTTCCACTGAGCCACGGGACCGGCGCCGAGAGGGCGAACGACGTCGAACACTAACACGAGCGGTATGTCCGTAGAACAAACTACCTGCGCATCGCGAGAGCTCACGATAGCCTGGGACACGGTCCCTACCAAGAGATTTGTGTGGGCCCGCTCACTTGGACTATCGTCGTGCTTCGCACCGGGCGACGATCTCGGCCGTTGCGCGCGGACGTAGCGCAGTTGGTAGCGCATCACCTTGCCAAGGTGAGGGTCGCGGGTTCGAATCCCGTCGTCCGCTCGGAAGGTGCAAGTGGCATCAATCCCTGCGGTGGAGTGGCCGAGTGGTGAGGCAACGGCCTGCAAAGCCGTGTACACGGGTTCGATTCCCGTCTCCACCTCCAGATCTTTCCCCCGGCGCGATTAGCTCAGCGGGAGAGCGCTTCCCTGACACGGAAGAGGTCACTGGTTCAATCCCAGTATCGCGCACCAGCTCTATTGCAGTTCAGAGTATGTAGCTAGGCCGTCTAGACAGATTCCATGCAACATTCATGCAATGGAGCCTAGCCAGTCTGCGTCCTGTAGCCGTCTTCCACGGCATGAGCGGCCAATATTCGCTTGACGGCGCGAAACCTGAAATGACAACCTTTTGAAGTGCCACAATTTTTGTGGGCTCGTCGGTGTGGTGGCGCGATGAACCGTCTAGCAGAACTGTTCGCCGCCGGGTTGCTGCTGGTCGGTGGGGCCATGTTCGCCACTTTCAGCGCAGGTACAGCCCATGCGGGGTCCTGGCAGTGGTGTCCCGGCCAGCCGCCGCCCAGTTACGGCAGTATCCACACAAACCCGGCGTGGGACCCCACCGTCTGCCACGACTACACCTTCCGCGCCCCCAACCATGTGGTGGAGGGCATTCCGTGTGATGCGTTCGTGTGTCCGCCGGGGACTGTCAGGGAAAATCTGACGCCGGTCACCCCGAACATTGGTGAGTGACATGACCACTTCAACTTCGCAATCGGGTCTTCGGTAACCGCAGCAGGCTTCGGCTCGGGTCGACAATCCTGTCCAGCCACCTGTTCCGAGCTAGGGGTTTCCGGCTCCGGTGGACAATCAATCCCAGTATCGCGCACCAGAATTCTTGCAGGTCAGCGATGGTATTTGCCCGGGCCACCGGGCGCCATGACCTCTACGTGACCTGACGGTTCTGGTGGCTAGCACCCACGTGAGAGGTAACCAGCCGGAACACGTTAGGCCTGGTCCGCGTCTGAATGGTTGATCGGGCCGCCCTGCTCTCCTCGGAGCACTGCCCGGTCATCACCACCGATCCGTAATCGGCGCCACCCCCATCGAGGCCGCGGGCTAGGTCAACCCGGGCATCCCGGGTGCGCCGAGCAGCCCACCGGTGCCGCCGGCGCCGGCTTTGCCGGCGTTGCCGATCAGCACGGAGTAGCCGCCGTTGCCGCCGTTGCCGCCGTTGCCGATCAGCACGGCGTTGCCGCCGTTGCCGCCGTCGCCGCCGATACTTGCGGGGGCGATACCGGCGCCGCCGGAGCCGCCGGCTCCGCCGGAGCCGAAGAGCATGCCGGCATCGCCGCCGCCACCGCCGGTACCTCCGGTTCCGGCTCCGCCGCTGGCGACCGCGCCGCCGCTGCCGCCGACGCCGCCGGAGCCGGAAAGTGTGCCGCCATGCCCGCCGGCCCCGCCGAACCCGCCGTTGAACCCGGTGCCGCCATTGCCGCCGGTGCCCCCGGTGCCGTTGAAGAACCCGGCGTTACCGCCGATCCCGCCTGCCCCGCCGCTACCTGCGGCGGCAATCGTGGAGCCGCCGACCCCGCCGGCGCCGCCGGAGCCGAACAGTTTCCCGCCAGCGCCGCCGGCGCCGCCCGTCCCACCGGCGCTGACAAGTGATACGCCACCGGAGCCGCCAGCACCGCCCGTGCCGAACAGCCCAGCAGCCCCGCCGTTGCCTCCGGTGCCGCCGTTGCCGGCACCGGACGGGCCGCCGGCTCCGCCGGCCCCGCCGTTGCCGAACAGTCCGCCGGCCCCGCCGTTGCCGCCGGCCAGGTGGGTTCCGCTGCCAGAGCCGCCATTGCCGCCATTGCCGATCAGGAGACCGCCGGGTGCCCCGTCGGCCCCGCTACCCGGGGCCCCGTTGGCGCCGTTGCCGATCAGCGGGCGCCCGGCCAACGCCAGGCTGGGCGCATTGATCAGGCCGAGCAGATCCTGCTGTGTCGACTGCGCCGGATTGGCCACAACTGCCGCAACATTGGCGGCCTCCGCGCTGGCATAAGATCCCGCACCCGCGGTCAACGACTGCACGAACTGCTCATGCAACGCCGCCGCCTGCGCACTAAGCCTCTGAAAGCCTTGACCATGGGCCGAGAACACCGCCGCAACGGCCGCCGACACCTCATCCTCAGCCGCGGCCAACACCCCTGTCGTCTGGGTGGCCGCCGCCGCGTTGGCCTCGCCGAGCGTCGAGCCGATGTTGGACAGATCCGTTGCCGCCGAAGCCAGGAACTCTGGGGCCGCGATCACGAACGACATGGCACACCTCCCACCCCGACATGACCGATACGTCATGGGGACCTGGAATCGCCCGGCCAGCATCGGGTCACTCGCAGATTCGAATCGTATCGCTTTAGGGGCAACCGATACCGGTTTTTGCACGGGACCACCGGCTTGGTGCCCACACCGCTAGTTTCTGGGCGTGATGGTCTGCACTTGGTTGCGCTAAGTACCTAGTGCACGGGCGCTTTTCACGACCCCGCACCCGGTGGCTCGGCGAGACTAGCCGGGGCGGGCGGAAGTGGCGCCAATGCCGTGCTGATCGGCAACGGCGGCCACGGCGGCAACGGCGGACTTCTGGTCGGCTTCGGGGGCGCGGGCGGGATGTCCGGCGGCCCAAACGGGGTTGGCGGTACCGGCGGCTCGGCCCTGCTGTTCGGCGTTGGTGGGCCCGGCGGTAGTTTCGATGCCGTTTCCTCGACGCCCGGTTCTGGATTAGGGACGGGCGGTCAAGGCGGTGACGGCGGGCTGTTGGGCATCGGTGGCGACGGCGGGCAGGGCGGCATCCACCCGACACGTCCTATTCGGCCTTGGCGGCAGCGGTGGAGTCGGCGGGAGGCTCGCCTTCGGGCGTCCCGGCGGCGCCGTAGTTTTCGGCCTTGGTGGGTTTGGCGGGGACGGCTACCCCCTGCCATTCACCGGTGATCTCGGGTTTAAAAGCGGCGGCGGGTTCGGCGGCCCCGCCCTTTTGCTCTTTCCTGGCTTTGGCGGTACCGGCACGTTTGGGGCTCCCAACGGCCCGAACGGATCGTTCTTTTTCGACCTTTTTTAAGTAGTCGACGCCGTACACCTTCGCCGGCCTCCGGAACCTCGCGGAAGCGCAAAGGCGGTAGACCGCGCATGCGCGACATCGAGGTGATCGACTCCGAGCTCTGCCTACTGGCCGCTTTCCGTCGTGCAACCCTGGAGCTGAGCGGCCGGATCCCGTTTACGGCGTTGATAGACGAGCTGCTCGACGAGGCGCGCCGGTGGGGGGACTTTGATGTCGGTGCGCAGCGTGTCGGTCGCCGGTCGCCGGGCGCCGAGTTGGCCACGTCGCGCTACACCGGTTGCCCGACTCCCTCTCCCGCATCGGCCCCCTCTGCATTATCAATGCTTTTCGCGAAGTTCGAGCTATGCAACTCAGACCCGCCACCCGCGTACCGGTACCTCCCCCAGTTAAGAGGGATCGGATTCCCGGTCTGCCGGATGGAACACGCGGGGCGGTGAAGCTGGGCGACCTGAATGGTTGTCGTCCAAGCCTTTTGAGCCAAGGAGCTGCTCTCAGGAAACGGGCGGAAGCGCGTTGATTACCCGGGTCAACTGGTCTTTGGTCTCGCCGGCCACCTTTTCGAACACCAACTTCATTGCCGGCGCAAACAGAGCGGCGGCGCCGTGCATGCTGAGGTCGGCACGGTAGGTAATCTCCGAACCCCCGGCCGCCGGGGAAACGGAGATGGTGTCGGTCGAGGTCGCCGTCTTATTTTCACCAACGAAGACCAGCTTCGTATCGGTCAACTCTTTGAGCGTGTACGTCAATTCGGTGGACACGCCCATAATCTTCGACACGTTGTGCCACGTCGCACCGACGGCGAGCGGCCCGCTGTCGTTTCGGGTACAACGCTGGGTGCCCGGATCCCACTGTTCGGCGTTGGAAAAATCCTTGAGGTAATCGATGACGACGCTGGGCAAGGCGCTGACCGTAAAGGTGCGCGAAACTGAAACCACTAGGGAATGTTACCCAATCGGCGGCTGGTCACCTCCCGAGAAGCTGATTCTGAACGCCCGCGAAGGCTACGCTCCGTTGATCCCGGGCAGGCCGATCACTGCGCTGCCGCCGATGCCGACTTTGCCCTTGGGTGCGCCAATCCCAGGGTTACCGCCGTTGCCGCCGTTGCCGATCAGCCCGGCGTTGCCGCCGTTACCGCCGTTACCGCCGCCGCCACCTTGCGCCATGCCACCGCTGCCGCCGGTACCGCCGTCGCCAAACAGCATGCCGCCATTGCCACCGGCCCCGCCCGCACCCCCGCCGGTGGTGTCGCCAAGTCCGCCGCCGCCGCCGGCGCCGCCGGTGCCGAACAGCATGCCGGCCCTGCCGCCCGCCCCCCCGGTACCGCCGAGGTCCCCGGCCGCGCCACCGAGGCCGCCGACGCCGCCGGCGCCGAACAGCAGGCCGCCGACCCCGCCGGCCCCGCCGTTCCCCCCGGTGGTCGCACTGCCGGCCCCGCCGATCCCGCCGGCCCCGCCGTCGCCGAACAGCAGACCGGCGGCGCCGCCGGCCCCGCCGACCCCGCCGGCGCGGCCCGCGCCGCCGGTCCCGCCGGCCCCGCCGGCGCCGAACAACAGATCGGTGCCACCAACCCCGCCTGCGCCGCCGGCGGTCCCCGCAGTGTTGCTGCCGGAGCCGCCGGCTCCGCCTGCGCCAGCAGCACCGAACACCCCGCCGGTCCCGCCGGCCCCACCGGCCCCACCGCTCCCCGTGGAGGTGCCGGCCCCGCCGACCCCGCCCAACCCGCCGGCGCCGCCGAACAGCCCGCCGGCACCGCCAGCTCCGCCAGCCGCGCCGTTGGTGGAGCCGACCCCGCCGGCCCCGCCTGTCCCGCCGGCCCCGCCGAACAGGCCGCCGGCGCCACCGAACCCGCCGATCCCGCCGGTGACAGCGCCGAACCCGCCGCCGCCGCCGGCCCCGCCGGCGCCGCTCAACAGCCCGCCGGCGCCACCGGCCCCGCCGGCCCCGCCGGTGGCGCCGTTCCCGCCGGTGCCGCCGTTGCCGCCGTTGCCGAACAGCCCGGCGGCCCCGCCGGCGCCGCCGTTATGGCCGCCGGCCGCGCCGGACCCGCCGTTGCCGCCGTCGCCGATCAAAATCCCGCCGGCTCCGCCGGGTGCCCCGGTCCCCGCGGCCCCGTTGGCGCCATTGCCGATCAGCGGGCGCCCCAACAACGCAAGGAACGGCGCATTGATCGCGCCCAGCACGCTCTGCAACGGCGACGCGGCGGCAGCCTCAGCGCTCGCATACGTGCCCCCCGCGCCGGTCAACGCCTGCACGAACTGAGCGTGAAACGTCGCCGCTTGCGCGCTGAGCGCCTGAAAGTTTTGGCCGTGGGCGGAAAACAGCGACGCAATCGCCGCTGACACCTCATCCCCCGCAGCAGCCATCACCCTAGTGGTCGAGGTCGCCGCCGCCGCATTGGCCGCACCGATCGTCGAACCAATAGCGGCCACATTCGACGCCGCCGCCACCAGCGCCTCGGGCGCTGCAATCACATACGACATCGGATGCCTTCCCAGTCAGATCATGACAACTACGTCATGCCGACCGGGAGATTGCTGGACCATTCGGCCAACCGGCAGGAAAACATGGTAGCTCTGCCCCAGCGCCGTTGGGTGACGGACGCAGCTGGCAGGCGCCTGTGAGTCCGGATGCCGGCGAGCAGCACCCCGATACCGGCGTGCCGCCTCAAAGTCGGTGACGCGTTGGCACACAACGGCATTCAGGCAAAATCCCCTGTCGGAGGCAGTGAACCTGATGGCTGAGGGGATCCGGCCGGACAACCGGGGCGTGCGTAATCCGTGAAGGCGAGTGGTCGCGGGGGTCCCAGTGCGATCATTCACAAATGGACAGGCGTGCCGGACTCGGAAAATCGCTAGCTCGATACATCAAGTTCTTGTCTTTGCTCATGGTCGTGCGCCTGCTCTTCTTAGGCGAGGAGGAAGAAGATGGAGGTGACATCGGCAGTGCCGCAAAACGGCAGCAATTTGAGATAGCGGCCGACAACCACGCGCGTTATCTCGCCGGCATCGACCACTCCATCGTCCGAAACAGCCGGCTAGCGCGTCGGCTACGGGACCGCTAGATCGCATTTGTGTCCCTGTCGATCATTACCGCGAGCGCGGTCCCAGTGGTCATCGCAACGAACGTGCCCGGATGAGTCGCCGCCCTGCTTGGTTCTCTCGCCGCTGCCGGCCAAGGCATCCAGCAGATACTCCAAGATGGCCGCCTGGCGACGCTGCATCACCATGCCGCGTGTCGACTGACCAACGCCCGCCGACTGCTGCTCGTAGACCTCCAAGATGTCGAAGAGGCCACCGCGTTCAAATCTTTCGTTGAGCGCGCAGAAGCTGCGATGCAGGTCGGCGATGACAGATTTGAGAAACTCATGGACTCGTTCGGAAAACCGGAGAACCTTTTCGAACAGGCTGCCCCAAAAACGAAGGGGTAACTTCCACCCGACGTCGAAGATCGGATGGGTGTTTGCGCTGCTTTCAGGCAACGTGGCAGCCACATGGATCTTTGCTCGACAAAGCATGAGCATCTCGGCCCAACAGGTCTATTGCGGTCGTAGCCCGATGCCAGAGTGACCAGCGGTCAGCCCCATCACGTCGAAATGCTCAGGCAATAAACAGGATTGACAAGCTTCCGCGTCGCAACTCGGCAAGTACACACGAAATGCCCATTCAATACCGATGCTTTGCCATAGAAATGCACGTGATTGCTGGTAGGTATCGCCGCATGGCAAAAAATGAAGTACTCGACTACTCAAGCCAGCCCTGTCGTTTCGGGCGAATCTGGTGTGCGCGGCACCTAACTCACTCCCCCATCGGCCCGACGAGCAAGGAATGCGGACAGACATGTCGTATGTGATCGTGACGCCGGAGATAATCGCCTCGGCGGCAACGGATTTGGCCGGTATCGGGTCGGCGATCAAGGCAGCCAACACGGTCGCGACCGCTGGGACGACGGCGCTGTTGGCCGCGGGCGAAGATGAGGTGTCGGCAGCCATCGCGTCGCTGTTTTCCGCCCACGGCCAGGAATACCAAGCGCTCAGCGCCCAGACAGCGGCGTTCCATGACCAGTTCGTGCGCGCCTTGGCGTCCGGCGCCGGCTCATACGCAACCGCCGAGGCTGCCGCCGCGTCGCCTTTGACGAGCGTGCTCGACGTGATCAATTCGCCGTTCCTGAGGCTGACCGGGCGCCCGCTGATCGGCAACGGCGCCAACGGAACCCCGGACACCGGGCAAGATGGCGGACCCGGTGGGTGGTTGCTGGGTAACGGCGGCGCCGGCGGCTCGGGCATGCCCGGACAAAAGGGCGGTAACGGGGGCGCCAATGCCGTGCTGATCGGAGACGGCGGCAACGGCGGCAATGGCGGCACCGGTAAGAGCCCCGGCAGCGGCGGGCCCGGCGGCACCGGCGGGGTGTTGCTCGGCCTGGACGGGATCAAAGGGTTGCCCTAGCCGGCGCCACGGCGCAATCCGCTAGACCTTGATGGTGTCGGTGGTCACGACGATTTCGTTGTTGCTTGTGGCCCAGGCCTTTTCAAAGGTGGCGATCGGGACCTGCTCGTCGCGGCCCGAGTCGATGCCGCTGTCGTTGAGGTGCACCACCCCGGCCTTGGCGTCGATGCCGGTCACCACGAGCGCGTGGTCGGCGTTCGTGGTGTCGCCGGACACGCCCCAGATCGTCTCTGCGTTGACACCGGCGATCACCGCGTGGCCCTGGGCCAGGTACTGCTCGAGCGCGTCCAGCCCGGTGGCCAGGCCCGTCTGACCCTGTGTCGTGGTGTCTGTGATCGTCGCCTTGACGCCGTAGTGCGCCAGCAGCTTGGGCAAGTCCTCCGGCGCGATGCCCATGCCGTACGAGACCGGGCCGGAATGAACCGTGCTGTGCATGGTGACAGCCACGCCCCAGATCGCCGTCTCGGAGGGTTCCTTGCCGGTCATCTGGCCGACCACATCAGCGGCGGACATCGGCCCGCAGTCTTCGAGGTGTTGGTGGCGCCACCATTGGGCGGCCTCGGTCGGGTTGCCGTACATCGTGACGTTCGGGACGGTGTCCGGGGCTGCGTGGGCCGCACCGGCGAATCCGATGACTGCGGCCGCGGCTGCGGCGCCCAGCAGGGCGGCCTGTCCGGCCTTGCGTGCCGCGGCGATGATCTTGATGTCGGCCATGGGATTCCCTCTTCTCGTATCGGTGCGTTGAGAAAAGGCTCGGCGAAGGCCCTAGAAGGATCGTCCAAGGAACCTTGGAGCGCAGGTCACAGATGCTTTTCGGCTTCTAGCCGGGTTAGCAGCCGGTTAAGCATTTTTGAAAACAGGCCAAACAGGTTTCAGCAGAGCTGAAACGGGCCATTAGTGCACATCGGGCCGCACGATGTTGCTCGGGGGATCTCTTGGGGGTTGGTCGATGTCGTTTCTCACCGTGGCGACGGACGCTGTCGCGAATGCTGCTAAGACGCTGGAGGGCATCGGCTCCGGGTTGAGCTCGGCCAGAACGGCCGCGGCGGCCCCGACCGCCGGGATAGCGGCCGCGGCTCAAGATGAGGTGTCGGCAGCGATCGCGAAGCTGTTCAGCGGCTTCGGCCAGGAGTTTCAGGCCGTGAGCGCGCAGGCGCAGGCGTTTCACGACCAGTTCGTGAACACGCTGAGCGGCGGCATGAAGCAGTACGCGATCGCGGAAGCCTACGCGTCACAGGGTTTGCTGCATGCGGTGAACCCACCCGCCGAAGCGTTGCTGGGTGTGCCGTTGATCGGGACGGGCGCCGGCGGGATCATCCCCGCGCAGGCGGCGAGCTTCCCCGCTATCAATTACCCGACGGCGCTCGGCCCCATTCTCCTGACGCTGTACGGGGACCAGTCCCTACTGGGCACAATCTCCGTGACAGGGGGATCACTGCAGGTGCCCACACCGATAACGCTGGGCTTGGACGCGATCAGTCCGTTCGTCAACGTGGGACTGGCGTTTCAAAACGGCAACTCAGCATTCATGAGCGCCATGCAGACCGGGAATACAACGGCGGCGGTCACTGCACTCGCGCAAACGCCGTTCAATGCCGTGAGCTCGTTCTTCGTCGGCGGCCAAAACATCGAGGGGTCGGCAGCGATACCCGCCTACACGGGATACTCGGGGGTGGACTACAAGATTCCGGTCGGAGGGATCTTCTCCCCCGTTCAGCCCGTTACGCTCACACTCTTCGGCTCCGACGGGTCGGTAACGCAGTTTCCGTTGACCGGCACCCAGTTCGGCGGCATCTTCGCCGGCATCGGGGATGCGATAACCCACGCGGTCACCGGCATGTAGTTGCGGCACCAGACCGCTGCCGAGCGTGAATCTGACGACGCCTCTGCGGCGCGTCGCGTCGCGAGGTTCACACTCGGCGCGGCGGTGCGGCGCGACCCTCAGTCGCGGCTGAGGTGGGCGCGGATGGCCGAGATGGTGGCCGCGACGGCATCGGCACTGCCGCCTCCAAACGGCGCGACACTGGCGAAACCATGCGTAAGTGCGTCGAATTGCCGGTGGTCCACGGCGACGCCGGCGGAGCGCAGTGCCGCGGCGTAGTCGTTGCCCTCGTCGCGCAGCGGATCGAATCCCGCGGTGACCACCAGCGCCGGCGCCAGGCCGGAGAGATCAGCGGCCTTCAGCGGCGACACCCGCGCATCGTCGGCGGCGAGGTCGGCACCGCCCAGATACAGGTCCGCGAATAATTCCGTGTCCATCTTCGACAGAAAGAACCCCTCCGCGTACAAGGTGCGCGACCGGGTCTTCGCGGACAGGTCGAGGACCGGATAGAGCAGCATCTGCAGCGCTGGCTGCGGAATGCCTTCTTCGCGGCTGCGCAGCGCGACGAGGGCTGCCAGGTTCCCGCCCGCGCTGTCGCCGCCAACGCCGATTCGCGACGCGCCCAGTTCGGCGGCGTGGTCGAGCGCCCATCGATAGGCCGCAACACAGTCGTCGACGGCGGCCGGGGCTTTATGTTCAGGCGCCAGCCGATATTCCACCGATAACACATGTACCCCGGCGTCGCTGCAGATCAGACTGCACAGTCCGTCGTGGGATTCGATGTCGCCCACCACGAAACCGCCGCCGTGGAAGAAGACGAGCAACGGAGCCTCCCCTCTGACGGTTGGCCGGTAGTGCCGCGCCCGCAACGGGCCGTCCGGACCGGGGATCGTCAGGTCGGTGGTAGGCACGGCCACGTCGGTCTTCATCACCGAGTGCGAGCTTCGCATCAGGGCACGGGCAACTTCCAGATCACCGGAAGCCGACAGGCCGCCGGTACCTGTGCTTCGTTGGGCGGCCAGCATCAGTTGCAGCGTGGGGTCAAGCGTATTGCCGTCGATGGTGACCTTTCGGCCGCCGGCGAGAAGCCGTTTGAGACACGGCGGTATCCATGGCATGACCGTGACCCCGATGCGAAGCGCCGCGTTCGTCACCGCCAGTGGGCGGACCTTGGCTGCCCCTGGTGCCATGGCTCCCCCCGTCGCCGGCTAGTTGCTCGACCTACTCGGGCACTCTATCCAGAACATATATTTGGTTCAAGATCGATGGGGTCGAACCGACGCAGCTGTTCAGGCACCCTCCACCGATACAAATATTTGGTTTGTTCGAGCCGGCGATCTCGCCGAAATATCCGACCTGTGTCGATCCCTCCCCCGACGAGATCGCCGCGTCGTCAAACAGTGAAGAATAGCGACCATGAACGAAATTGACGTCTCGCTCTTCTGCCCGGCACAACACCACATCGGCAATCTGCAGAAGCATGCAACCCAGATCGGCTACAAGCCGCGCGGGGGGATGTTGGGCGCGTGGCCGCCGCACCAGACCGACATGTGGTGGGAAGTCAGATGCCCCGACGGCTGCCCCGGCCAGCTCGGCGGTCCCGTCGAACCTATCCGCCAAGAGGTGGACAGGCTCGCCGCCGATCCCAAACGCATGACCGCGCACTACACGTTGAAGCAAGTAGGCTAGCGGTCGGACGTTTGCTGAACGCGGTGTCAGATTTTTCGAAGTCCTGAACGGCTGACGACGGAAAGTGTGTCCAACCTCGCGCGCCGTCGACAAAACCACTAATCTCGCTGGCATGCGTCCAGTACGTTTCGCCGGGACAGCGGCGGACCTACTCAAATACCAAAGCATGGGCATGCCACTGCACCTGCGCGTCGAAGGCGACCCCGACCATCCAGATACCTGGCATCCGGTCAGCGTGGTCCACAACGACATGCTGGGTTGGGTAGCTGCATTGTCTGTTGAGTTTGAGGACGACACACCCGAGAAACTGTTCAACGACGTAGATTCCGTCGAATTCACCGTTCAAGCCCCGCGACCGGGCTCACGCGCTTTCTAGCCCAGACCCGAATCCCGTTGCGCGGGAAAAGATTCGATTACCTTGACCAGGTCCTCGGCGGCTTCCCAATTCAGCAAGTGGCCCGCCTGGGGCACCGTCACCAACCGAGCCCCACGTATCCCGTCGGCGAGCCGGCGCGAGTGGCTGGGCGGCGTCGTGCGATCGGCCGAGCCGACCATGACCACGGTCGGCACCGCGATCTCCCCCAGGCGCGGGTAGCGGTCCTCGCGCATGAACGCCCGCACGATCGGTGTGTGCGGTCCGTGTTTATCGAGGTGTTCGATGAACCCTTCGACGAACACCGAGACCATCGCCGGCGAGGGGCGCGATCCGCATTGTGCGGCGCCAAGAACAACGTCGCAAAGGTCTCGCTGCGCAGCAACTGTCGCAGGATGCCACGTTCCATCAGCGGGATTTGAATCCGATTCTGCGGGGCTCCGTCCAGGACGCGGCCCGCCCAGGTCGCGAACAGCACCAGTCCGCGCAGCCGATGCGTCAGGTCGGGGTGATCGAGCATGGCGCGGATCGTGACGAACCCGCCCATCGAGTGGCCGACGAGCACCCCGTCGCGAATATCGAAGTGCTCTAGCAGCGCGGCAACATCGGCGGCCATCGGCTCCGAGCCGATGCCATCTGATCCCGAGCGTCGAGCGCCCGTGACCGCGATGGTCAAAGGCGATGACGCGGAAGCCTCGGGCCAACAGTCGTCCCACACCACATTCCACTCGGTGGCGGTGGCGGTGTAGCCATGGGCGAGAACCACCGGCGGCCCTTCTCCGGCGACCAACGCGCGCAACACCGTCCCGTCGGGACGGTTGATCAGCGTCTCCTCACCCACAGGTTCGACAAGAAGCCGCTCGCGCGGATAGGGGTCCGGGTTTCGCTCGATCCAGCCGACCACCGCCCGCGCACCCGCCCAGCCCAGCACCCCGGTCAGCGCCGCGCCTGCGGCAAGCTTTGTTCCCATTACGGATCCTCTCGCCGCCCAGCGCGCCATCGGAATCCACACGTTACCGATCCGGCATCAGCCCCGGCGGAATCGCTCCCGCAGTTGCGGATCGTTTTCCCACCACAGTGCCGGCGTCACGTTCTCGCTCCCAAAGGCCTCTGAGGCGTCCGCGGTGTCCAACTCGGCATCGACCTCGATCGCGTGCGCCTCTTCATCGCGCGACAATGCGCGCATCAACAGCAATACGAACGGCAACCCGACGACATCGCCGAGGATCCACAGGACGCCGGCTCCGATCGTCTGATCCAGCCGCTGATCCGGACCCCAAGTGCGATGCAGTGCCGCGTAATACGTCGTGGCAATCAGCGAGCCCTGCCAGATGACCAATCCCAACAGTCCGTCACCGAGGGTTTCGCCGACGCTGATCAGCAAGGAGATCAGCTGGGAGTACCTGCGGGGCACCAGGTCTGCCTGCAGACGGGCATAGAAGTACCCAAAACCGATGGCCACCAGAAGAATTCGGGTAGGCGCACCGATCCAGTCGTTCCGCAGAGCCGCGGAATACCAAGGCGTCAGGTAGAGCAGCCAAGGCGTGGCCAGCATCGTCAGCGACGTGGTCAGCGGGTGTGCGAGCACCCGGGCGAATCGGGTTGTCAACAGCCGATCTACGCGATCGTGCCCGGCCGGGCCCAGCGCATCGCGCAGCACGCTGACCGGCGTGCCCTGCGCAATGAAGAACGGCGCGACGTAGAGCAGCAGCAGCACCTGTAACGCGCGCACCCAGAACAGCACGTAGGCGTAGACACCGATGACGCTGATCGTGGCCAGCGCCCACAGCGCGATGCCGACGCCGAAACACCAGGCACGCGCGGGTGCGACCGAACCCCCGCGATCACGAGTGCGCTTGTAACACAACGCATATGCACCAGCCAGCAACACGACAACCGCTGCGGAGCTCGGATCCAGATGCCAAGCTTCGACGACAGTGGCCCATGTCAGCGGACCCGGATCGACGCTGGACATGACCGCATAAGTCTTGCAGGGCGGCGTCCGGATGCACCCCGACTTCGGCTGTCAGTCGGCTGTGACAATGCCCTCGACACGTGCGTCAACCTGCGGTTGACACGTCCAAAACGTCAACCTACTGTTGACGAGCATGGCCGAACCGACACCCATCGCGTATCCCGTCCGCCTCGACGAGTTGATCACCGCGATCAAGCACGTGCACCCCGAGCCACTGGATCAACTCACCGACGCCGTCCTGGCCGCCGAGCATCTCGGCGAGGTCGCCGACCATCTGATCGGGCATTTCGTCGACCAGGCCCGCCGCTCGGGAGCCTCCTGGACCGATATCGGCAAGAGCATGGGCGTCACCAAGCAGGCCGCGCAAAAACGATTCGTACCCCGGGCCGAGGCCACCACGCTCGACCCCAGCCAGGGTTTCGGGCGCTTCACCCCACGAGCCCGCAATGCCGTTGTCGTTGCCCAGAATGCCGCGCATGACGCCGCCAACGCCGAGATCACTCCCGGCCACCTGGTGCTCGGTACCCTCAGCGACCCGGCCGCGCTGGCCACCGTGCTGCTGCAGCGTCAGGACGTGGACGCCGAGGCGGTGCGGGCCGCGGTGCAGCTAGCCGCCCCCCGGCGACGAACCTGCCGAGCTGATTCCGTTCAGCGGCCCGGCACGAAAGGCGCTGGAGCTCACTTTCCGCGAAGCACTTCGATTGGGGCACAACTACATTGGCACCGAACACCTGCTGCTTGCGCTGCTCGAGCTCGAAGACGGGCCGCTGCGGGAATCGGGCATCGACAAGGAACGGCTCGAGACCGATCTGATCGCCACGCTGGAATCACTGACCGGCAACGTGTAATCATGCGAAGGTCCCCGAAGGGAACCCAGGAGGCAAAGATGCACCGCTGGCTGATCGTCCTGTCCACGTTCTTCATCGCCGCGGCGAGCATCACGGCTATCGGCGTGTCTGCGCCGCGCGCGTGGGCCGGCGACGCGCCGATCGGTCACATCGGCGACACGCTTCGGGTGGACACCGGCACCTACGTCGCCGACATCACCGTCAGCAGCGTGGAACCGTGCGACCCGCCGCCAGGATTCGGCTACACGCGCAGCGGCGTACCGGTGAAAAGCTACCCCGACAGCTCGGTCAATCGCGCCGACGTGACCATCCGCGCGGTCCGAGTGCCCAATCCCTACATCATGGCGACCAACTTCAGCTTCGACGGGGTGACCCCCTACGCCGACGCCTACAAGCCCCGCACCTCTGACGCGCCCGATGCGCTGGACAACGTGCTGGTGAATGCGCCGCAGGGCGCGATTGTGCGCGGCGAGGTCTATTGGGACGCCTACCGCGATCCGGTCTCCAATGTCGTGCTGCTGGACAGGAAGACGGGTCAGCATCTGGCGCAGTGGAATCTCTGACCGTCCACCTCGCGACGGCGGATTCCCTGGACTCGTCCGCCACCGAAGAGCTGGCAGCCGTTGCCGCACATACCTTTCCGTTGGCGTGTCCGCCCTCGGTGACACCGGAGAACGTCGCGTCGTTCATCGCAGCCAACCTGTCGGCCGCACGGTTCGCCGAGTTCCTCGCCGATCCGGACCGCGCGATCCTCACCGCCCACGAAGAGGGGCGGATTGTGGGCTACGCCATGCTGATTCGCGGCGATTCCGGTGTCGAGCTGTCCAAGCTGTACCTGGTGCCCGACCAGCACGGCACCGGCGCCGCAGCGGCCTTGATGGACGCCGCGCTGGCCGCGGCTTCGAAGTGGGGCGCCCACCGTGTCTGGCTGGGCGTCAACCAGAAAAATCAACGTGCGCAACGCTTTTACACCAAAAGCGGGTTTACGATCAGCGGTACCAGGACATTTCAGCTGGGCGCCCACACCGAGAACGACTACGTCATGGTTCGCGAGCTTGGTTGATTCCCGCTTGGCCGAATGCGGTCAACGCCAGTAGCCGCGAGGTGGCCCGCAAGTATTTCTTCCGATAGCCGCCGGCCAGCATTTCCTCGCTGAAGATGGTGTCCAGCTTGGCCCCGGAGGCCACCACCGGAATGCCGGCGTCATAGAGGCGGTCGGTCAGCGACACCAGCCGCAGTGCCACGTTCTGGTCGTCGATGCCGTGTACGCCGGTCAGGAACACCGCGGTCACGCCCTCGATCAGCGTCAGATAGCGCGACGGATGCATGGTGGCCAGGTGCGCACACAGCCCGTCGAAGTCGTCCAGGGTCGCCCCAGCCCTGGCAGCCCGGGCCGCTTGCGCCGCGACGTCCGCGTCGGACAACGGCACCGGCGCCGGCGGCAGGTCGCGATGCCGGTAGTCCGGCCCCTCGATCCGGACTGTGGTGAAAATGCTTGCCAGCGTGTTGATTTCGCGTAGGAAGTCCTGGGCGGCGAAGCGGCCCTCGCCGAGTTGTTCGGGCAGCGTGTTGGACGTGGCGGCCACCGAGACACCGCGCTCGACCAGCTGTGAGAGCAGCCGCGAGATCAGCGTGGTGTTGCCCGGATCGTCCAGCTCGAACTCGTCGATGCAGACCGCCGAGTAGCCGCCCAGCAGATCGATGCATTCGACGAAGCCGAACACCCCGGCCAGCTGAGTCAGCTCGCCGAAGGTGGCGAAGGCCTTGGGCTGCGTTGCAGCGTCGGGCGCCGCACCTGGCCCTGGGCCGGGCAACTCGTAATAGGCCGAAGCCAGCAGATGGGTCTTGCCCACCCCGAAGCCGCCGTCCAGATACAGCCCGACGCCCGGCAGCACCTCCCGCTTGCCGAACAGCTTCCTGCGGCCCGCCCGCCGCTCGATGGCCTGCCGGCAGAAGTCCCGGCACGCGCCGACGGCGGCGGCCTGGGTCGGTTCGGCCGGGTCGGGCCGATACGTCGAGAAGCTCACGTCGGCGAATGTCGGCGGCGGCCTGAGCTGGGCGATCAGCCGCTCCGGAGACACCGTGGGATGCCGATCCACCAGATGGCCGACGGACCCGCGCATGCAGGCACTGTAGCGGCGTGCTGCAATCAAACTCATGCCCGACTCTCCCGGCGGCCCGCCCCTGACTTTGCTCGGATCGGATCGCCAACTCGAGGACGGCGAACTCGCCCAGCTCTACGGCTACCCCGAAGACCACGACGGCGTGTGGGTGCGGTCGAACTTCATCACCAGCCTGGACGGCGGGGCCACCGCCGACGGCACCACCAGCGCAATGGGTGGACCTGGCGACAAATTCATCTTCAACCTGCTGCGTGAACTCGCCGACGTCATCCTGATCGGTGCGGGCACCGTTCGCATCGAGAACTACTCGGGCGCACAGGTCAACGTCGCCCAGCGCCAGCGACGGCAGGCGCGCAACCAAAGCGAAGTGCCGCCGCTGGCGATCGTCACCAAGAGCGGTGCGCTGGACCGGAATCTGGGGGTGTTCACCCGGACCGAGGTGCCGCCGCTGGTGCTCACCGCCGCGGCGGCGGCCGCCGAGACGCAGCATCGCCTGGCGGGCCTGGCCGAGGTCATCGCCTGCTCTGGTGACGATCCCGGCAGCGTCGACGAGGCGGTGGTGCTGGCGCAGCTGGCGGCCCGCGGTATGACGCGCATCCTCACCGAAGGCGGGCCGATGTTGCACGGCTCGTTCATCGACCGCGGCCTGCTCGACGAGCTGTGTCTGACGATCGCGCCTGTCGTGGTGGGCGGCCTGGCCCGGCGCATCGCGACGGGTCCGGGCCAAGTGCTGACCCGGATGCGCTGCGCTCACATGTTGACCGACGACGCCGGTTATCTGTACACGCGTTACGTCAAAGCCTGAACTCCAGCGGCACTAGCTACTGTGGTCGGCATGAGTCGGCACATCACGTCCGCCACGATCCTGATCGCGGCTGACCACGGTGCTGGCCGGATGCGCCCCGGCCCTGGGCGCCGACCCGCGCTTTGCCACCGATTCCGGTGCCCGACCGCAGGGCGTGGCCACCACACCGAAACCGGTCAGCGGACCGCCGCCGATCGCCAAGCCCAAGAACGACCTGTCGTGGCATGACTGCACATCGCGGGTCTTCGCCGACGCGACAGTTGCCGCGCCCGCGGGCATCAAGATGGACTGCGCGACCTTCGACTCCGACCTCGACCCGGTCAACGGTAGTTCCGGGACGATCAGCATTGGCGTGGTCCGCGCACGGTCGAGCGAGACACCCACCGACGCCGGGCCGCTGATCTTCACCACCGGATCGGATCTGCCCTCGTCGACGCAGCTGCCGGTCTGGCTGACGCGAGCCGGCGCCGACGTGCTCAAGAGCCACCCCGTCGTCGCCATCGACCGCCGCGGCATGGGCCTGTCGAGCCCGATCGACTGCCGCGATCGCATGGACCGCGACGAGATGCGCGATCAGGCGCAGTTCCAATCGGGCGACGACCCGGTGGCCAACCTGTCCGACGTCTCGAACACCGCGACCACCAACTGCACCGACGCCATCGCGCCGGGCGACTCCGCCTACGACAACGCCCACGCCGCCTCGGATATCGAGCGTCTGCGCAAGCTTTGGGACGTACCCGCGGTCGCGGTCGTCGGAATCGGCAACGGCGCCCAAGTGGCGCTGGCCTACGCCGGATCGCGTCCTGACAAGGTCGCCCGGCTGATCCTGGACTCCCCGGTTGCGTTGGGCATCAACGCCGAAGCCGCCGCTGAGCAGCAGGTCAAGGGTCAGCAGGCGGCGCTCGACGCGTTCGCCGCACAGTGTGTCGCGGTGAACTGCGCGCTGGGGCCCGACCCGAAGGGTGCGATCACCGCGCTGCTGGCCGCCGCGCGTTCCGGCAAGGGTCCCGGCGGCGCCTCGGTCGCGTCGGTCACCAACGCCATCACCACCGCGTTGGGCTTCCCCGTCGGCGACCGTGTCAGCGCCACCACGAGCTTGGCCAACGCACTGGCGAGCGCGCGCTCCGGCGACATCAACCAGCTCAACAACATGATCAACCGCACCGCCACCACCCGGGACAGTGACGGCGAATTCGTCAATTCCTGCAGCGACGCGCTCAACCGTCCCACCCCGGACCGGGTTCGCGAACTCGTGGTCGCCTGGGCGAAGCTCTATCCGCAGTTCGGCGCGGTCGGCGCGCTGAGTCTGGTGAAATGTCTGCACTGGCCCACCGGCTCGCCCGTGCAAGCGCCCAAAGACCTCAAGATCGACGTGCTGTTGCTGGGTGTGCAGAACGATCCCATCGTGGGCTCGGAAGGCGTCGCCGCGACAGCGGCCACCATCATCAACGCCGGCGCGGCCAGCAAGCGGGTGATGTGGCAGGGCATCGGCCACGGCGCCAGCATCTATTCGTCGTGTGCCGTCCCGCCGATCGTCGGCTACCTGAACAGCGGCAAGCTGCCCGGAACCGACACCTACTGTCCCGCCTGACACTTGGGCTCTCGGTCTGATTGCCCGGCTCCTCCTCGGCCGCTACACGGCCGCATCGTCGACCGGGCAAGCGCCGGTGTACGGTGCGCTGGTGACGGCTGCTGACTCGCCCCGAACCGGCCTGCGCGAACGGCTGTTGGCCGCGTTCCGTCCCCGCACCAGCGCACCCTCCGCGGCGATCGTGTTGCGGTCGGCGTTATGGCCGGCGGCCATCCTGACGGTGCTGCACCGCGGCATTGTGCTCACGACCAACGGCAACGTCACCGATGACTTCAAACCGGTCTACCGGGCGGCGCTGAACTTCCGGCAGGGCTGGGACATCTACAACGAGCACTTCGACTACGTCGACCCGCACTACCTGTACCCACCCGGCGGCACCTTGCTGATGGCGCCTTTCGGCTATCTGCCCTTCGCGCCGTCGCGCTACCTGTTCATCCTGATCAACATCGTGGCCATCCTGCTCGCGTGGTACTTGTTGCTGCGGCTGTTCAACTACACGCTGTCCTCGGTGGCCGCCCCGGCCCTGCTGCTGGCCATGTTCTGCACCGAGACCGTGACCAACACGCTGGTGTTCACCAACATCAACGGCTGCATCCTGCTGCTCGAGGTGCTGTTCTTGCGCTGGCTGCTGGACGGCCCGAAGAATCGAGTGGGCCATCAATGGTGGGCCGGTCTTGCGATCGGATTGACGCTGGTGGTCAAACCGGTGCTCGGGCCGCTGCTGTTGCTGCCCCTGCTCAACCGCCAATGGCGGGCGCTGGTGCCGGCCGTCGTGGTGCCGGTGGCGTTCAACCTTGCCGCGCTGCCGCTGATCAGCGACCCGATGGACTTCTTCACCCGCACGGTGCCCTACTTCCTGAGCACCCGCGACTATTTCAACAGCTCGATCGAGGGCAACGGCGTGTACTACGGACTGCCCACCTGGCTGATCGTGTTCCTGCGGCTGCTGTTCACCGTGCTGGCGATCGGCGCGCTGTGGCTGCTGTACCGCTACTACCGCACCAGAGATCCGCGATTCTGGTTCACCACTTCGACGGGCGTGCTGCTGCTCTGGTCGTTTCTGGTGCTCTCGTTGTCCCAGGGCTACTACTCGATGATGCTGTTCCCGTTCCTGATGACCGTCGTGCTGCCCAATTCGCTGATCCGCAGTTGGCCGGCGTGGCTCGCGGTCTACGGCTTCATGGGCCTGGACCGCTGGCTGCTCTTCAACTGGATGAGGTATGGCCGCGCCCTGGAATACCTGAAGATCACCTACGGCTGGTCGCTGCTGCTGATCGTGACGTTCACCGTGCTCTACTTCCGCTATCTGGACGCCAAAGCCGAGAACCGGCTGGAGGACGGGATCGATCCGGCGTGGGTGACGCCCGAGCGGGAGCGCGCTACCGTGGAGGCGTGACTCGCGACAACGACGATGCAGAGCCAAGCGATCAGGAGTGGCGCCAATGACTTCCGAGATCGCGCCTCCCAAGCTCCAACTGTCTGACGACGAATGGCGCAAGAAACTCAACCCGCAAGAATTCGACGTGCTGCGTCGCGCCGGCACCGAGCGACCCTTCACCGGTCGCTATACCGACACCAAAACGCAAGGGATCTACCAGTGCCGGGCCTGCGGTGCCGAATTGTTCCGCAGCACAGAGAAATTCGAGTCACATTGCGGCTGGCCGTCGTTCTTCGACCCGTCGAACTCGGACGCGGTGATCCTGCGGCCGGACCACTCGATGGGGACGACGCGCACCGAGGTGCTGTGCGCGAACTGCCACAGCCACCTGGGCCACGTGTTCTCCGGTGAGGGCTACCCCACCCCGACGGACCAGCGCTACTGCATCAACTCGATCTCGCTGACCCTGGTCCCGACGGATTAGCAAATTTCCCGGCTGTCGCACGTCACCGCCGAACGTGAACTACACGACGGCAACCCGGCGTGTCGCGTCACAGGATTCACAGCGCCGCGGGAATTCTGCTGCGCCCGCCGCCGCCGCTCAGTCAACCCGGGTCGCGTGGACTTCCCAGAACGGCGCGTGCACTCTGCCGTTGACCAGCCACGGCTCCATCGCCCGATACCGCTCCAGCAGCGACTTCGACTCCTCGGCCATGTCGGGGTTGCGGGCTGCCATTGCCTCGATCGTCTCGGCGCTGATCTGGACGTTGTAGGTGGTCGGTCCCAGGTATGTGATCTCCCAGCCGCCGAGCGGGAGGACGTCGCGAAAGTCGCTCTCGGACAACGATCGCATCATCGTGAAGCCGTTGACATTGCCTTCGCCGAACTCGAACATGTAGAGCCGCGCGCCCGGCTTGGTGGCCCGGTGCAGCGCCTGCACATACGACTTCTGCAGCTCGGGTTCGGTGCTGAAGGTGTGGTAGAACGCGCAGTCGACGACCGTGTCGAACCGGCCGTCGAGCCCCTCCAGCTTGGTGGCGTCGGCCAGCTGGAAGTCCACCGACACCCCGGCCTTGCGCGCGTTGTCCCGGGCCCGCTCCAGGGCGCCCGCCGACCCGTCGATGCCGGTGGCCTTAAAACCCTTGGACGCGTAGTAGATCGCGTGATGGCCGGGGCCGGTGCCCGGGTCGAGCACCTCGCCTTTGATCGCGCCCAGCGCGACCAGCTGCTGGACCACCGGCTGCGGACCGCCGATGTCCCACGGCGTCGCGGCGGGCAGGCCGTGCTGCAGCCGCTCGTCGCGGTACATCTCCTCGAAACGGGTGGGGTCGGTCGGGTCGAACTCGTCATCTGGCGCCACTTCTCCTCATCGCTTCGCTCTGGATCGTCGTCGGCGCGGTCGTCATGTATCCCCCTTCGTTATGGCAGCGCGTTCACCAACTGCTCGACTGAGCACCCGCGGCCCGGTGAAAAACGGGCGTCTCTTCGCGGGTATGCCGCCGGGCGTCGGTGGCCCGCAGTTCACGCATCAGGTCGACGATTCGATCCAATTCGGGCGCCTCGAACGCCAGGATCCATTCGTAGTCGCCGAGCGCGAACGCCGGCACCGTGTTGGCCCGGACGTCTTTGTACTCGCGGGCGGCCATGCCGTGCTCGGAGAGCATGCGGCGGCGTTCCTCGTCGGGCAGCAGGTACCACTCGTAGGACCGCACAAACGGATACACGCAGATGTAGTTGCCCGCGTCCTCGCCGGCCAGGAACGCCGGGATGTGGCTCTTGTTGAACTCCGCGGGCCGATGCAGCGCCACACTGCTCCACACCGGCACGCTGGCTCGGCCCAAGGTGGTGGTGCGACGGAAATCGGCGTAGGTCGCCTGCAGCGCTTCGACGCGTTCGGCGTGGGTCCAGATCATGAAGTCGGCGTCGGCCCGCAGGCCCGCGACGTCGTAGAGGCCGCGCACGACGACGCCGCGTTCCTCTTGCCGCTTGAGGAACGTCGCGGTTTCATCGATGACGTCGTCGCGCTGGTCGCCCAGCTCACCGGGTCGCACCGAGAACACCGAGAACATCAGGTAGCGAAGCGTCGAGTTCAGGGCGTCATAGTCGAGGCGGGCCATGAAACCTATCGTGCCACTTCCGCTGCAGGGCCGTTCAGAGCCTCGATCGCGCGCCCGGCCGCCCCGATACACGCAGGCACGCCGATGCCGTCAAGGTAGCTGCCGGCGACCGCGAGACCAGGCGGCAGACCGGCCCGCAATTCGGCGACCAGATCGGCATGGCCGGGTCCGTACTGCGGCATGGCTTCGATCCACCGCTGCACCCGGGCATCGACGGGGTCGACCGTCAGGCCGAACACATCGGCCAGGTCGGCGGCCGCCCAGGCCAGCAACTCGTCGTCGGAGGCGCTGCCGGCCAGGTCGTCGCCGCACCGCCCGAACGACAGCCGCAGCAGTTGCGTGTCCCCCCGCGCACCCCACTTGCGAGACGACAACGTGATCGCCTTGGCCCGCAACGGCTCTCCGCTGGCCACCAGCACACCGGAACACTGCGGGAACGGCGTGTCGGCGGGGACGGCCAGCGCCACGACTGCCGACGAGGCACTCACGATCCGGTTCGCGGCGGCCGCCGCGCGCGGCGCGACATCCGCAACGAGGCGCGTCAGACGCGGCGCCGGCACAGCCAGGACCACCGCGTCCGCGTGCCAGCGGGCCCCGGTTTCGTCGTGCAGCGACCAGCCGGGTTGAAGCCCGGGTTCAAGTGTGATCACCGCCGCCCGCACCCAGCGCAACCGGCTACGGTCGACCAGTTCGTCGAGCAGCACCTGGTAGCCGCCGGCCAACGAACCGAAAACCGGTGCCCCGGTGTTCGGCGGCAACCCCTGCCGAACCGCGTCGGTCAGGCTGGTCGCACCGCGATCCAGCGCCGCCGCCACACTCGGGGCGGCCGCGCGCAACCCGATCGTCGCCGCCGAACCCGCATAAACACCACCCAGCAGCGGGTCCACCGAGCGCGCGACAACCTGCTCGCCGAACCGGTCGGCCACCAGCTCGGCCACCGCCGGATCGCTGCCGGCCTGCCAGCTCAGCGGACGCTGGGCTTCGCCGCCGATGCGCGCCAGTGTCGCGTCGTCGACCAGACCGGCCACAGACGTCGCCGACGACGGGATCCCCACCACCGTTTGCGACGGCAGCGCGTGCAATTCCCGCTGGCTGTAGACCAGCGGCCGGGCGCCGCTGGTGCCGCGTTGACGGTCGGTCAGCCCCAGCTCGGCCAGCAGCGCCGGCATCTCGGGCCGGCGCAGCACGAACGCCTCGGCACCCAGGTCCATCGGCTGCCCACCGACCTGTTCGGTGCGCAACACCCCGCCGAGCCGGTCGGCCGGGTCGAACAACGTGATCGTCGCGTCGTCACCGGCGGCCAGCCGTAGCCGGTACGCCGCCGTCAACCCCGAAATACCGCCGCCCACAACACAATACGAGCGGGACGTCATAGTGAGTGGACCAGCGACACCAGGTCGGTCAGCACGCCGGGATCGGTCTCCGGCAGCACGCCGTGGCCAAGGTTGAAGACGTGGCCGGCCGCGCCGGCGTCCACGGCGCGGCGCCCGTCGTCGACGACGGCCCGCGCGGCGCGCTCCACCACCGGCCAACCGGCCAGCAACACGACCGGATCGAGGTTGCCCTGCAGCGCCGTGCCGGGTTCGACCCGCGCGGCGGCATCGGTCAGCGCGGTGCGCCAGTCCACGCCGACGACCTTCGCCGCCCCCGGTTTGACAGCTTCCGACATCGCACCCAGCAGTTCGGCGGTCCCGACCCCGAAGTGCGTCATCGGCACACCGTGTTCGGCCAGCGTCGCGAACACCCGCGAACTGTGCGGCAGCACGTAGTGGCGGTAGTCGGCCAGCGACAACGTCCCGGCCCACGAGTCGAACATCTGGATGGCGTCCACTCCCGCGTCGATCTGGCCGCGCAGGCACTCGATGGTGAGGTCGGCCAGCTTGGTCATCAGCGCATGCCAGCTCGCCGGTTCGGCCAGCATCATCGCCTTGGTACGGGCATGGTTGCGGCTCGGGCCACCCTCGACCAGGTAGGACGCCAGGGTGAACGGGGCACCCGCGAACCCGATCAGCGGCACGTCGCCCAACTCGGCCACCAACAGCGAAACCGCGTCCAGCACCGGCTGAATCGCTTGTGGATCAAGGGGTTTCATGGCTTCGATGTCGGCGGCGGTGCGCACCGGCTCGGCGATCACCGGCCCGACGTCGGGGACGATGTCCAAATCCACACCCGCCGCGCGCAGTGGCACGACGATGTCGGAGAACAAGATCGCCGCGTCGACGTCGTACCGGCGGATCGGCTGCATGGTGATCTCGCAGGCCAGTTCCGGCTCGAAGCAGGCCGCCAGCATGCTGTGCTGCACCCGCAGCGCCCGGTATTCGGGCAGCGAGCGGCCGGCCTGCCGCATGAACCACACCGGCACCCGGCCCGGTTTGCGGCCGCCGGCCGCGGCCAGATAGGGCGACTGAACAAGCTCGCGACGTCTACGCGCAGAAGTATTCACTGGTCTCAATGCTGCCACGGGCGCCGATCGGCACCTGCGTAACATCACCTCGATGTCCAAGGTGCCAGATAGGTCAGTCTCTTACGACGAATTCCCCAGCCTGCGCTGCGAACACGGCGAAGACGGCATCCTGCATCTGGTCCTGGACGCGCCCGGGCTGAACTCGGTGGGTCCGCAGATGCACCGCGACCTCGCCGACATCTGGCCGGTGATCGACCGCGACCCTGCGGCAAAGGTGGTCCTGGTCCGCGGCGAGGGCAAGGCGTTCTCCTCCGGCGGCAGCTTCGACCTGATCGACGAAACCATCAACGACTACGAAGGCCGGATCCGCATCCTGCGCGAGGCCCGCGATCTGGTGCTCAACCTGGTCAACCTCGAGACGCCGGTGGTGTCGGCGATTCGCGGCCCGGCCGTCGGCGCGGGCCTGGTGGTCGCGCTGCTCGCCGATATCTCGGTAGCCAGCCGCACCGCGAAGATCATCGACGGTCACACCAAACTCGGGGTGGCCGCCGGCGACCACGCGGCGATCTGCTGGCCGCTGCTGGTCGGCATGGCCAAGGCGAAGTACTACCTGCTGACCTGCGAGACGCTGTCCGGCGAGGAAGCCGAACGCATCGGCCTGGTCTCGACCTGCGTGGACGACGAAGAAGTACTGCCCACCGCAACGCGGATCGCCGAGAATCTGGCGAACGGCGCGCAAAACGCGATCCGATGGACCAAACGCAGCCTGAATCACTGGTACCGCATGTTCGGGCCCACCTTCGAAACGTCGCTCGGCCTGGAATTCCTCGGGTTCAGCGGCCCCGACGTCCAAGAGGGCCTGGCCGCACACCGAGAGAAACGCCCCGCGCGTTTTGCCGCCGGCCGGGACAGCTGAGCGCGATTCGGCGCGCCTGTGCACACGCGTCGGTGGATGGGTCTACCGTCGAAATCTGTGATCCGCGCCGACGACGATGCGGAGCGCAGCCACGAAGAGGAGCGGCGCCCGTGACCCGCGCCAGCGACGATGCGGAGCGCAGCGACGAGGAGGAGTGGCGCGTATGACTTCAGCCGAACCGGCCCCATTCCGCGATGCGGTAGCGGCCATGAACGCTGTCACTCCGCGCCCGGAAATCGAGCTCGGCCCGATCCGGCCACCACAGCGGCTCGCGCCGTACAGCTACGCCCTGGGCGCCGAGATCAAGCACCCCGAGGTCGACATCGTCCCGGAGCGCTCCGAGGGTGATGCGTTCGGCCGGCTGATCCTGCTGTACGACCCGGACGGCGCCGACGCCTGGGACGGCACCATCCGCCTGGTCGCCTACGTCCAGGCCGACCTCGACTCGCACGAGGCCATCGATCCCCTGCTGCCGGAGGTGGCGTGGAGCTGGCTGGTCGAGGCACTGGAATCGCACACCGAGCACATGACCGCACTGGGCGGCACCGTCACGGCCACCACGTCGGTGCGCTATGGCGACATCTCCGGACCTCCGCGCGCCCACCAATTGGAGCTTCGGGCTTCGTGGACGGCGACCACCCCCGAGGTGGGCACCCACGTCCAAGCGTTCTGCGACGTCCTAGAGCACGCCGCGGGCCTACCGCCGGCCGGGGTCACCGACCTAGGCTCACGGTCACGCGCCTGATATGGGCTCCGACCTGTCGCCGGCGGGGGCCGAGCCTGGCAGCACGGAACCCGGCCCCATTCCGTTACTGCACCCAGCCGGCGGCGTCCCGGACCTCGCCGTGTCCGTCAGCCAGATCCACGCCGCCGCCGCACTCCTGGACCGCGGGACCGGACCGTTTGCCGTCGACGCCGAGCGGGCCTCGGGCTTCCGGTACTCCAACCGCGCCTACCTGATCCAGGTCCGGCGGGCCGGTGCCGGCACCGTGCTCATCGACCCGGTCAGCCACGGCGGGGACCCATTGGAGGTGCTGCGCCCGGTCGCCGAGGTGCTCAGCCAAGACGAATGGATCCTGCACTCCGCCGATCAGGATCTGCCGTGCCTGGCCGAGGTTGGCCTGCGGCCCGCAACGCTGTACGACACCGAGCTCGCCGGCCGGCTGGCCGGGTTCGACCGGGTGAACCTGGCGACCATGGTGGAGCGGTTGCTGGGTTTCGGGCTCGCCAAGGGCCACGGCGCGGCCGACTGGTCGCAGCGCCCGCTGCCCCCGGCCTGGCTCAACTACGCGGCCCTGGACGTGGAACTGCTCCTGGAACTGCGCACGGCAATCGCGGCGGTGTTGGCCGAGCAAGGCAAAACCGGTTGGGCCGCAGAGGAATTCGAGTATCTGCGAACCTACGAGACCCGGGAGGCGACGATGGCGGCCACGGCGGCCGCCCGGCGGGAGCGCTGGCGACGAACCTCAGGCCTGCACCGGGTGCGCGACCGGCGAGCCCTGGCCGCCGTCCGCGAATTGTGGCTCACCCGCGACAGCCTCGCCCAGCGCCGCGACATCGCACCCCGCCGGATCCTGCCCGACTCGGCCATCATCGACGCCGCCCTGGCCGACCCGAAGACGGTCGAAGACCTCGTCGCACTGCCGGTGTTCGGCGGGCGCAATCAGCGCCGCAGCGCCGCGATGTGGCTGGCGGCGCTGGAAGTGGCGCGGGAAAACCGGAACCCGCCCGATGGGATCGAGCAATTGAACGGGCCGCCGCCGGCGGCGCGGTGGGCGCGGCGCAAGCCGGATGCCGCCGCACGGCTGGACGCGGTCCGCGCCGGGCTGGCGAATAGTGTCGCAGCGGGTTGCGGTACCGGCGGAGAACCTGGTCTCACCTGACCTGATACGACGGCTGTGCTGGGACTGGGACGACACCTCGGACCAGGCCTCGAAAAAGGGGGATGCCCCGGTCGAGGTCGTGGACGAGTATCTACGAGCGGGTCAAGCGCGAGCGTGGCAACGGGAACTGGTGGTGTCGATTCTGGCCGCAGCGCTGACACCGGAGGTCGACGCCGAGCCCGGCACGGATCCCGGAACGGGTGACGGTTAGTCGAGATGCTCGCGGATCTCCGCCTCGGTGGCACAAGCCCCGAGCGCAGCGACCCAGCCGGTGATCCGGCGGGCCACGTCCTGGTCGGTCAGGCCCAGGTCGGCCAGCACCTCACTCCGCGACCCGTGCTCGCAGAACCGCTGCGGCAGCCCGACGTCGCGGCAGGGCACGTCGATGTCGGCGCCGCGCAATGCGGCCGATACGGCTGAGCCCACACCGCCGTTGACCCCGTTGTCCTCCAGCGTGACGAGCAGTTTGTGCTGCTCGGGCCAGTTCGAGCACCCCGTCGGCTACCGGCAGCACCCAGCGCGGGTCGATCACCGTCACGCCGATCCCCTGGTTGTGCAGCCGCTTGGCCACCGCCAGCGCCATCGACGCGAACGCGCCGACCGCCACCAACAGCACATCGTGGTTCAACCCCTCGGCAGGCAGCGCCAGCACATCGATGCCGGCTCGCCGATCCACTGCCGGAACATCTTCGGCCACATCGCCTTTCGGGAACCGGATGGCCGTCGGGCCGTCATCGATGGCCAGTGCCTCGCCGAGTTCCTCACGCAACCGGGTGCCGTCGCGGGGAGCGGCCACCCGGATGCCGGGCACGATGTTCAGCATCGACAAGTCCCACATGCCGTTGTGGCTGGCGCCGTCCGAACCGGTCACGCCGGCCCGGTCGAGCACCATGGTGACGGGCAGCTTGTGCAGCGCCACATCCATCATGATCTGGTCGAAGGCCCGGTTGAGGAACGTCGAATAGATCGCCACCACCGGGTGCATGCCGCCCATCGCCAGCCCGGCCGCCGACGTCATCGCATGCTGCTCGGCGATGCCGACGTCGAACAGCCGATCCGGAAAACGCTGTCCGAACGCGCTCAGTCCCGTGGGTCCAGGCATCGCCGCGGTGATCGCGACGACGTCGCGGCGTTTCTTGGCGTAGCCGATCAGCGCCTCGGTGAAGACCTCGGTCCAGCCCGGTCCGGCGATCTTGGTGGCGAGCCCGGTGACCGGATCGATCGGCACCGTGGAGTGCATCTGCTCGGCCTCGTCGGCCTCGGCCGGCGGGTAGCCCATCCCCTTGCGGGTCACCACATGCACGATCACCGGGGCGCCGAAGCCGCGGGCGCTGCGCAACGCGACCTCCACGGCACGTTCGTCGTGACCGTCGACCGGGCCGACGTACTTCAACCCGAGGTCGGTGAACAGCAGCTGCGGGGACAGGGAGTCCTTGATCCCGGCCTTGACGCTGTGCATGAAGTGGTAGGCGATCTCGCCGATGAGCGGGACCGAGCGCACCACATTGCGGCCCCGCTCCAGGAGTTGCTCGTAGGCCGGCTGGAGTCGCAGCGTCGCCAGGTGGTCGGCGACGCCCCCAATCGTCGGCGCATAGCTGCGGCCGTTGTCGTTGACGACGATGATCACCGGCCGATTCGAGGCGGCGATGTTGTTCAGCGCCTCCCAGCACATCCCGCCGGTGAGCGCGCCGTCGCCCACCACCGCGACCACGTGCCGGTTGCGGTGCCCGGTCAGCTCGAACGCCTTGGCCAGGCCGTCGGCATAGGACAGCGCGGCGCTGGCGTGGCTGGACTCGACCCAGTCGTGTTCACTTTCGGCGCGCGACGGATAGCCCGACAGCCCGCCCTTTTTGCGCAGGGTCTCGAAGTCCGGGCAGCGTCCGGTCAGCATCTTGTGGACGTACGCCTGGTGACCCGTATCGAAGATGATCGGATCGTGCGGCGAGTCGAACACCCGGTGCAGCGCGAGCGTGAGTTCGACGACGCCCAGGTTGGGCCCCAGATGTCCCCCGGTAGCGGCAACCTTGTGGATCAGGAACTCGCGGATCTCGCCGGCCAAATCACGTAGCTGCTGCTGGGAAAGGTGTTGCAGATCAGCGGGGCCGCGGATCTGTTCCAGCATCACGCCAGTCTACGCAGCGGGTCCTCAAATCAGTACGCCGAAACCGGCGCCGGCGCCCGTGCCTGCGCACCCGCCCGGACGTATTGTCGGCGTATGCGCGCCCAGGATCTCGCCGAGGACTTCCCGGTCGTGACCATCGACTCCGACGCGCTGGCCGCCGCACGGCTGCTCGCCGAGCACCGCCTGCCCGGCATCGTCGTCACCGACAGATCCGGAAAACCGTGCGCCGTGTTGCCGGCATCACAGGTCGTGCGCTTCATCGTGCCCCGCTACGTGCAGGATGATCCCTCGCTGGCCGGCGTGCTCAACGAATCCATGGCCGACCGCGCCGCAGACAAGCTGGGCGGCAAAACGGTCCGCGAGGTGCTGCCCGAGAAGCTGGACAAATTGCCCTCCGCCCAGGCCGACGACACCATCGTCGAGGTGGCGGCGCAGATGGCACGGCTGCACCTGCCGCTGATCGCGGTGGTCAAAGACGGGGCGTTGCTCGGGGTCATCACCGCCTCGCGCCTACTGGCGGCGGCGCTGACGCACTGATGCCCTCAGCCAGACAGGACAATCGATGAGCCTCGTCGCGGTCACCGTTTTCGTGATCGCCTATGCCCTCATCGCCAGCGACCGGGTCAACAAGACGATGGTCGCGCTGGTGGGCGCGGCGCTCGTGATTCTCCTGCCGGTGATCGGGTCTGACGACGTCTTCTACTCCCGCGAGACCGGAATCGATTGGGACGTCATCTTTTTGCTGCTGGGCATGATGATCATCGTCAGCGTGCTGCGGCAGACCGGTGTGTTCGAATACGTCGCGATCTGGGCCGCCAAGCGCGCCCGCGGCTCACCGCTGCGGATCATGATCCTGCTGGTGGTGGTGACCGGTTTCGCGTCGGCCCTGCTGGACAACGTCACCACGGTATTGCTGATCGCCCCGGTCACGCTGCTGGTGTGCGACCGGCTGGCGATCAACGCGGCCCCGTTTCTGATGGCCGAGGTGTTCGCATCCAACATCGGCGGCGCGGCCACTTTGGTCGGCGACCCGCCCAACATCATCATCGCCAGCCGGGCGGGATTGAGCTTCAACGACTTTCTGATCCACATCGCGCCGGTGGTGCTCATCATCATGGGCGTCCTCGTCGCGCTGCTGCCCCGCCTGTTCCCCGGCGCGTTCGACGTCGATCCGGCTCGAGTAGCCGACGTCATGTCGCTGGAAGAACGCGAGGCCATCCGCGACCCGCGGCTGCTGATCAAATCCGGGGTTGTGCTGCTGGCGGTGCTCGCCGGGTTCGTCGCCCACTCCCTGCTGCACATGGAGCCCTCGATCGTGGCGCTGCTCGGCGCCGGCTTACTCGTCTTGATCTCCAGGCTGGAGCATTCCGATTACCTGTCCAGCGTCGAGTGGGACACGCTGCTGTTCTTCGCCGGCCTGTTCATCATGGTCGGCGCCCTGGTCAAGACCGGCGTCGTGAACCGGCTGGCGCAGTTGGCCACCGAAGCCACCGGCGGCCACCTCTTGCTGACGACGATGCTGATCCTCATGGTGTCGTTTGTGCTCAGCGGGATCATCAACAACGTGCCATACGCCGCGACGATGGCGCCGATCGTCGGGCAACTCGTGCCGGCCGCGGTGAACGAGGCCCACTCGCACGTGCTGTGGTGGGCCCTGGTCCTCGGCGCCGACCTAGGCGGCAACCTCACCGCGGTCGGAGCCAGCGCCAACGTCGTCGTCCTGGGGATCGCCCAGCGCGCCGACAATCCCATCTCGTTTTGGGAGTTCACCCGCAAGGGCGCCATCGTCACCGTGGTGTCCGTGGGGATATCCGCGCTCTACTTGTGGCTGCGGTACTTCGTGTTGGCCTGAGAACGCGGCGAACCTGCGCCTACGGCGCGAGCCCTAACGGGTCAACAGCGCGACGCACTCCACATGATGGGTCAACGGGAACGCGTCGAACACCTTGATCTTCTCCACGCCATAGCCGTGACCGAGGTAAAGGCCGATATCGCGAGCGAAAGACGCTGCCTCGCAACCGATATGCACTATCCGCGGCACCCCGGCGGCGGCCAGTTGATCGATCACGTCACGTCCGGCGCCCGACCGCGGCGGGTCCAGCACAGCCACGTCAGCTGTCAAGGCGCCGGCCTGCTGCGCCCCCAGCGCCCGTCGCACCGAATCGGTGACGACATCGATCTGCGGTAGATCTGCCAGCGCGGCGCGCGCGGCCCCCGACGCCCCCCGGGAGGTGTCGACGGTCAACACCCGCCCGGACTCCCCCACCGCCTCACCCAGCACCGCGGCGAAAAGGCCCGCGCCGCCGTAGAGGTCCCAGGCGGTCATGCCGGCGGACGGCTGCGTCCAGTCGGCGATCAGCCCGCTGTAGACCTCCGCCGCGTCGCGGTGCGACTGCCAGAAGGCCGTCACCGGCACCCGCCAGCTGCGCCGGCCCACCCGCTGCGTCGCGTGGTAGTCACCCTCCACCACCTTGGTCGCGGTCCGCTTGCCCTGCTTGTGGCTGCGCACCACGTGGCGCCGCCCGTCGTCGTCGACGGCGACGTGCAAGTGGGCGCCGGGGGGCCAATCGTCGCCAGAATTGGACTTGTCCAGCCCCTCCAGCATTCCGGCGGGCAACTGTCCACAGCGCAAGTCGGTCACCAGCTCCTCGCTGTGGTAGCGGTGAAAGCCGGGACGACGGTCTGGCCCGACGTCCAGCCGAACCCGGGTCCGCCACCCCGTCTCGGCATCCGACAGCGGTTCGGCCCCGGTGTCGACGCCGGACCACTGGTACCCGCCGAGTCGTTCCAGCTGGTTGGCCACGACATGCGCCTTCAGCGCCCGGGCCGCCGCCGGGACCGCGAACGCCAGGTCGCAGCATCCGGCGCCGTCGACCCCGGCGATCGGGCACAGCGACTCGGTCCGATCGGCCGATGCCTCGATCACCTCGACAACCTCTGCGTGCCAATAAGAACCGCGATCTGCGGTGACCCGCACCCGCACCCGTTCGCCGGGCAACGCATAGCGCACGAAGACCACCCGGCCTTCGTGGTGCGCAACGCAACTGCCGCCATTCGCGGCAGCGCCGGTGACAACGGTCAGTTCAGTGGACGCGGGCGCCGGGTGCTGCGCCCGAAAGCGCCGCTCTCCCCCGCAAGCGGGAGGTGCCCCCACCTCATCGCTGCGCTCTGCATCGTCGGCGGCGCGGTTCAATCGAAAATTCCCCGCCGGGCGTCACCGGGAGCGGCGTGCGGCTGGAACGTCTTGACCCGCTCGGACGAATTCAGTTGCCAGGGAACCGAAGTCACCATGACCCCGGGCATGAACAGCAACCGGCCCTTGAGCCGCAGCGCGCTCTGGTTGTGCAGCACCTGCTCCCACCAATGGCCGACCACGTACTCCGGGATGAACACGGTCACCACAGTGCGCGGCGACTCTTTGCTGACCCGTTTGACGTATTCGAGTACCGGACGGGTGATCTCACGGTAGGGCGAAGCTATGACCTTCAGCGGCACGCTGACGTCGGCTTCCTGCCACGCCCGCACCAGCGCGCGGGTCTCCGCGTCGTCGACGCTGACCGTGATGGCCTCGAGCGCATCCGGACGCGTTGCCCGCGCGTAGGCCAGTGCGCGCAGGGTCGGCAGGTGCACCTTCGATACCAACACCAGGGCGTGATTGCGGCTGGGCAGCATCACTTCGTGTTGGGCCGCGGCCTGCTCCTCCAGTTCCCGGTTGACGGTGTCGTAGTGCTTGCGGATCAGCTTCATCAGGATGAACAGCAAACTCATCGCCACGATCGCGATCCACGCCCCGGCGAGGAACTTGGTGACCAGGACGACCAGCAGAACCGCACCGGTGGACAGCAAGCCGACCGTGTTGACCACCCGGGACCGCATCATCTTGCGCCGCACCCGCGGATCGGTCTCGGTGCGCAGCAACCGGGTCCAGTGCCGGACCATGCCGATTTGGCTCAGCGTGAACGATATGAACACGCCGACGATGTACAGCTGGATCAGCGCGGTCAGTTCCGCACGGAACGCGATGATCGCCAACAGGGCAGCCGCAGAAAGGAACCCGATGCCGTTGGAGAACGCCAAACGGTTGCCACGGGTATGCAGTTGGCGCGGCAGATAGCGGCTCTGGGCCAGCACCGAGCCAAGTACCGGGAAGCCGTTGAAGGCGGTGTTGGCAGCCAGCACCAAGATCAGCGCGGTCACCGTGGCGATCAGCAGGAACCCGATGTGAAAGCTGCCGAACACCGTCTCAGCCAGTTGGGTGACCAGGGTCTTCTGGTAGTAATTCGCCGGGGCCCCGCCCAGCTGGGTCGCCGGGTCCTCGACCAGCTGGACGCCGATCTTCTGGGCCAGCACGATGATGCCCATCAGCAGCGTCACCGCGATGACGCCCAGCAGCAGCAGGGTCGTTGCGGCGTTGCGCGACTTGGGCTTTTCAAAGGCCGGCACCCCGTTGCTGATGGCCTCGACACCAGTCAGCGCCGCACAACCCGACGAGAACGACCGCGCCACCAGGAACGCCAGCGCGAAACCTATGACCTGGCCGTGGGCGGCATGCATCTGAAATCCCGCGGATTCGGCCCGCAGGGGATTGCCCAGCACGAAGATCCGGAACAAACCCCAGCCGATCATGCCGACGATGCCGACGATGAACGCGTAGGTCGGAATCGCGAACGCCAGCCCGGACTCCCGGACCCCGCGCAGGTTCATCGCCGTCACCAGCAGAATCGCAGCCACACAAAACCACACCTTGTTCTGCGCCACGATCGGGACGGCCGAACCGATGTTCGACATCGCCGACGCCGTCGAAACCGCAACCGTGAGAACATAATCCACCATCAGGGCACTGGCGACGACCAGCCCGGCAGTGTCACCCAGGTTGGTGGTGACCACTTCGAAGTCGCCACCCCCCGACGGGTAGGCATGCACGTTCTGCCGGTAGCTGGCGACCACGACCAGCATGACCGCGGCCACCGCCAGGCCGATCAACGGCGTCATCGCGTAGGCGGCCGCGCCGGCCACCGAGAGCATCAGGAAGATTTCCTCGGGCGCGTACGCCACCGAGGACAGCGCGTCGGACGCGAACACCGGCAAAGCGATACGTTTGGGCAGCAGGGTGTGACTCAGCCGGTCGCTGCGAAAGGGCCGGCCGATTACCAGCCTGCGCGCTGCGGTTGAAAGTTTGGACACGAGAGCCAAGAGTAAGCCCATACGGGCTTGGTAGCGTTCCCAAGGCGGGAATGCTCTGGACCGATATTGGCTGGCCAACTTGGGTTGCCGATTTAGCACGATACGCAGGATGCAGCCGAGAGGACCTCAAGTGCGGGTGGTAGTGATGGGGTGCGGCCGGGTGGGGTCGTCGGTAGCCGATGGACTGTCCCGCATAGGCCACGACGTGGCGGTCATCGACCGCGATAGCACCGCTTTCAACCGGCTCAGCCCGGAATTCGCCGGCGACCGGGTGCTGGGTCAGGGATTTGACCGGGATGTCCTGTTGTCGGCCGGCATCGAGGAGGCGGACGCGTTCGCCGCGGTGTCCTCCGGCGACAACTCCAACATCATCTCGGCGCGTCTGGCCCGGGAGACCTTCGGAGTGCAGCGCGTCGTGGCGCGCATCTACGACGCCAAGCGCGCCGAGGTCTACGAACGCCTTGGCATCCCGACGATCGCCACCGTGCCATGGACCACCGATCGACTGCTCAACGCCCTGACCCAGGAGACGGAGACCGCCAAATGGCGAGATCCGACCGGTACCGTCGCCGTCGCCCAGGTCGCGCTGCACGAGGACTGGGTGGGACACCGGGCCACCGATCTCGAGCAGGCCACCGGGGCCCGGGTGGCGTTCCTGATCCGGTTCGGAACCGGTGTTTTGCCGGAACCCAAGACCGTCATGCAGGCCGGCGACCAGGTCTACGTCGCGGCGATATCCGGCCGCGCCGCCGAGGCGGTCGCCATTGCGGCGTTGCCGCCCAGCGACGACTTCGAGACGGGACCGGGCAAATGAAGGTAGCCGTAGCCGGAGCCGGGGCGGTGGGCCGCTCCGTCACCCGTGAGTTGGTGGAAAACGGACACGACATCACCCTGATCGAACGCAATCCCGACCACGTCGACCCCGACGCCATCCCGGCCGCGCACTGGCGGCTTGGCGACGCCTGTGAGCTGAGCCTGCTGGAGTCGATCCACCTGGAAGACTTCGACGTCGTAGTGGCCGCCACCGGCGACGACAAGGTCAACGTGGTCCTCAGCCTGCTGGCCAAGACCGAATTCGCGGTACCGCGAGTAGTGGCCCGGGTCAACGATCCCCGCAACGAGTGGCTGTTCACCGACGCCTGGGGGGTGGACGTGGCGGTGTCCACGCCGCGCATGCTGGTATCCCTGATCGAGGAGGCCGTCGCCGTCGGCGATCTGGTGCGTCTGATGGAGTTCCGCCGTGGTCGGGCCAACCTGGTCGAAATCACCCTGCCTGACGACACGCCGTGGGGCGGCAAGCCGGTACGCCGACTGCAACTGCCGCGGGATGTCTCGCTGGTGACGATTCTGCGTGGGCCCCGGGTCATCGTCCCGGAAGGCGACGAGCCGCTGGAAGGCGGCGACGAGTTGCTATTCGTCGCGGCCGCCGACACCGAGGAGCAGCTGGGCAAGCTGCTGCTCCCGGAGGAGTAGCCCCCGGTCTAGTCGCGGTGAGCGTCGGCGTTGACATCGACGCCGCCGGTCACGGCCACGATCTCCTCGACGGCAGACAGGGAGCGTCGGGCGCTTTTGATCGCCCAGTACGTCGCCAGCGCGGCCAGCGCGCTCAGCGGCCAGCCCATCCCGATCCGCGCCACCCCCAACCAGCCGGTCTGATCGGCTTCATACAGATGCCGCTGGACGACGAACCGGGCGGCGAACACCAGCGTCCAGCAGAGCGTGGCGACGTCGAACACGAGCACAGCCCGGGGCACCTCGCGCCAACCGCGATCGCGGCCGGTGGCCCAGCTCCACGCATAACCGGCCATCGGCCGGCGGAGCACGACCGACAGCGCGGTGACCACCGCCCACACCAGCGACATCCAGATGCCCAGCAGAAAATAGCCCTTCGATTCCCCGACGACGTAGGCGATCAGCCCGCACACGGCGACCCCGAAGAACCCCGCGAGCGCCGGCCGCACCGAGTCGCGCCGAATCAGCCGCCATATCATCACCAGCGCGGCCACGCCCAGCGCGAACCCGATTGCGGGCAGAAGACCGGCGGCGCTCGACACGACAACGAAGGTCACGACCGGCACCGACGAGTAGACGAGGCCACCGAACCCGCCGGCCTGTTCCAGCAGCCGCTCCGCGCTCAGCCCGATTAGCGCTCATGAGGTCCCCGCAAATTCGACAGGCTCGTGACGATCACCGCTGAATTTCGTAATGCGGGTTGTAGATGGCCTTGGTCCCGTTCTCCAGCTTGCCCATCCGCCCCCGCACTCGCAGCGTGCGCCCCGAGTCGATGCCGGGTATCCGGCGCTGACCCAGCCAGACCAGCGTGACGGTGTCGCTGCCGTCGAACAATTCGGCGCGAACCCCACCGGCACAACCCTTTCCGTTCATTTCCACGCTGCGCAGGGTGCCCACCATCGTGACCTCCTGGCCCCGCTCGCAATCGATGGCGCGCTGCGCACCGGTGCTCGCGACCTCGTCGGACAACTCCTCGGCGATCGCGTTGCTCCGGGTCCTCCGTCAACCGACGGGTGAGCCGGCGCAGATAACTCTGGGCCCCCATGGCCTCTCCTGACACTTCACCAATAGTTATGGAAGTCGTCTTAGCTATCGGCGCATTCCATCTATGCCAACGGTCACGCTAGACCTGTTGGTTCCCGGGCGCTACACAGCGTAAACAGGGACGAAGCCAAGCCAAAACCGATGTCCGAACGTCGGTGTCTGGGCCCGGAGAGACGCCGGGCACTATCGAGGAGTGGCTGTCGATTTGCGCGGTGTGACGACCGTTTTGCTGCCCGGAACCGGATCCGACGACGAGTACGTACGCCGCGCGTTTTACCGCCCGTTGCACCAGGTGGGCGCGGTGCTGGTGACGCCGCCACCCGAACCTGCCCGGTTGGTCGCCGGCTACCTGGCCGCCTTGGACGACGCGGCTGCCGCGGGCCCGATCGGCGTCGGCGGCGTCTCGATCGGCGCCGCGGTGGCTGCCGCGTGGGCGCTGGCCCATCCAGATCGCGCGGTCGCCGTCCTGGCCGCGCTGCCGGCCTGGACCGGGGCGCCCGACTCGGCGCCCGCTGCTCTGGCGGCACGGTATTCGGCGTCGGTGTTGCGTCGCGACGGTCTGGCGGCGACGACGGCGCAAATGCAGGCTTCCAGCCCGGCTTGGCTGGCCGAGGAGCTGACCCGGTCCTGGCGGGCCCAGTGGCCGCAGCTGCCCGACGCGATGGAGGAAGCGGCGGCCTATGTCGCGCCCAGCCGCGACCAACTACAGCAGCTCGCGACGCCGCTCGGGGTGGCCGCCGCGCTCGACGATCCGATTCATCCGCTGCAGGTCGGCGTCGACTGGGCCGGCGCGGCGCCGCATGCGGCACTGCGAACGGTGACGCTGGATCAGATCGGCGCCGACGCCACCGCGCTGGGCGCTGCGTGCCTGGCCGCTCTCGCCGACGTCTAGCGACTAGCTGCCGCTGGTGCTGCGCAACTGCTGCATCGCCGATCCTTCGGCTCCGCGGCGTTCGGTCGGGTCGCCGGCTTGCTCTTGCGATTGCGCCTCGGCTTGCTGGCCGCCGCCTCGCGCAGCTGCTCGGCCATCGGCTCGGGCAGCTGCACCGGCAACGGCGTCCGAACCGGCAGCGGCGTATCACCGCGGCGAACCACCGTGTCCGTCAACGCTTCCCGGGCCTCGTTGGTCAGCGCGTCAATCGTCTCGTGCGGCCCGTTGACGACGCAGCGGATCATCCAGCGATAGCCGTCGACCCCGATGAACCGCACCACGCCAGAAGCGATGCCGACCACTTCGCGACCCCACGGCCCGTCCTTGACGGAGACCTTGGCCGAGTCCTTGCGCAGCGAGTCGGCGAGCTCGCCGGCGACCTCGCGCCACAGGCCGGCGGTCTTGGGCGCCGCGTAAGCCGCGATGGTGAATCGGCCGTTGGGCGTGACCACCCACACCGCGTTCGGGACGCCGGTCTCGGTCAGCTCGACTTGCACCTGCCCGCCGGCCGGCAACGGAATCAGCACCGAGCCCAGGTCCAGTCGGGCCAGCTCCGCGACCGACGGGTCGTCGAAGTCCTCGATGTCGAACGGGCCCTCGAGTTCCCCGGCCGGTTCGGTTTCTCGCTCGACAGCGTCTTCGGGCTCGGCTTGCGGTTCCACGTGTTCGTCTTCAGGCTCGACAGGCGCCTGTTCCTTGTCGTAGTTGTCGTCGTTGTCGTCTTTGCGCCTGCCAAATGCCATCACAAACTCGCATGTCCGCCGGAGGAACCGTGACCGCCTTCGCCACGGGTTGTCTCGGCCAGCCCGGCCTCGTCGAATGACGAGACCTCGACCAGCTCGACTAGCTCGACCCGCTGCACCAGCAACTGGGCGATCCGGTCGCCCCGATGCACCACGATCGGCGTGGCCGGGTCGAGGTTGATCAGCGCGACCTTGATCTCGCCACGATAGCCCGCGTCGATGGTCCCCGGGCTGTTGACGATCGAAAGCCCAACCCGCGACGCCAATCCCGAGCGCGGGTGCACCAGCCCGACCATTCCGAACGGCACGGCGACCGCGATGCCCGTCCGCACCAGCGCGCGGTGCCCGGGTGCCAGCTCGACGTCTTCTGCGCTGTAAAGATCCACCCCGGCATCGCCGTCGTGAGCGCGGGTGGGCAGCGGGAGCCCGGGATCGAGACGGATAACCGCCAGAGTGGTCGACACGGGGGCACAGACTACCCTTGACCCGATGTCCGATACGCGCGTCGCGCCGCACATCGTGCGATATCGCGAACGATTGTGGGTGCCGTGGTGGTGGTGGCCCCTGGGCTTCGGGCTGGCCGCGCTCATCGCGTTCGAAGTCAACATGGGCATCACCGCCCTGCCCGACTGGCTTCCGTTCGCGACGCTGTTCACGGTTGCGGGCGCGACGTTGCTATGGCTGGGCCGCGTCGAGATCCGCGTCACCGAAGGCGCTAAAGCCTTTGGGGGCCAGACCGAGGTGGAACTCTGGGCCGGTGACGCGCATCTGCCCATCACCGTGATCGCCCGATCCGCCGAAATCGCGCGCACCGCCAAGTCCGCGGCCCTGGGTCGCCAGCTCGACCCGGCGGCCTTCGTGCTGCACCGCGGATGGGTCGGTCCGATGGTTCTCGTCGTCCTCGACGACCCCGATGACCCCACGCCGTACTGGCTGGTGAGCTGCCGCCACCCGCAACGGGTGCTGTCGGCCCTGACACGCTGAGTGGAGCTATCAGGCCGCGCAGTCGGTGCAGATCATCAGGCCGTTCTTCTCGCTGGCCAGCCGGCTGCGGTGTTGCACGAGGAAGCAGCTCGAGCAGGTGAACTCGTCGGCCTGCTTTGGAATCACACGCACCGACAGCTCTTCACCGGACAAGTCGGCGCCAGGCAGCTCAAAAGACTCAGCGGACTCGGATTCGTCCACGTCGACCACCGCCGACGCGGCCTCGTTCCGTCGCGCTTTCAGCTCCTCCAGCGAGTCCTCCGAGACATCGTCGGTCTCGGTACGCCGTGGAGCGTCATAGTCGGTAGGCATCGCCCTATCCCCTCACATGCCTCATAAGCCCAACGCTTTGTACCAGCGTCGAACGCATCCACCAAATGATTCGTGCCCCGAACCAGGCCCATTCGAGTGTGATTTACGTCACATCCTTTCGGCTACCCTTGTATTCGTCCGTCAACGGTGCGTTTGGCGTGCGATAACGCCGCATTCGGCTGGCGACTACAGTGCACGTGTGGTCGCGCAAATCACCGAGGGTACCGCCTTCGACAAGCACGGTCGGCCCTTCCGGCGGCGCAACCCCCGGCCGGCGATCGTGGTGCTGGTGTTGCTGGTGGTGGCCACCGGCGTGGCGTGGACCGTGGCGCTGACGCGGCCGGTGGACGTTCACGAGGCCGCGGTGTGCAACCCGCCGCCGGAGCCGCCCGCCGGGGCGCAACCGGTCAAGCTCGGCGAGCCGGTGTCGCGGACCGAGATGGCCGACGTGGTGCCCGCCAAACTCGCCGACACCAAGGTCAAAGTACTCAACGCCAGCGGCCGGGGCGGTCAGGCCGCCGACGTCGCCGGCGCGATGCAGGATCTCGGCTTCGCCCAGCCAACCGCCGCCAACGACCCGATCTACGCCGGCACCCGGCTGACCTGCCAGGGCCAGCTCCGCTTCGGCACGGCAGGACAGGCCACCGCCGCCGCCGTGTGGCTGGTGGCGCCCTGCACCGAACTCCTCCGCGACAGTCGCGGTGACGACTCCGTCGACCTGGTGCTCGGGACCGACTTCACCGCGCTGGCTCACAACGACAACATCGACGCCGTGCTGACCACCCTGCGCCCCGGCGCCACCGAACCGTCAGACCTGGCGCTGCTGTCGAAGATCCACTCCAGCAGCTGCTGATCGCCGGCTCAGTCCGGGATCGGCCCTAGACCGTTGAATCGCTCTAAGGTCGCCAACAGTTCGTCGGCGATGCCGGGCGCGGCGGCGACCACCACCCCCGCGCCATCCTCGTCCCGGGCGGGCAACACCACGCGTGCTCCCGCCTCGGCCGCGATCAGCGCACCGGCGGCGCTATCCCACACCTGCAGCCCGTGCTCGTAGTAGGCGTCCAGCCGGCCCTCCGCGACCATGCACAGGTCCAGGGCCGCCGAGCCGATCCGACGCACATCGCGCACCACCGGAAGCATCCTGGCCACCAGCTCCGCCTGAATTGCGCGACGGCGTTTGGAGTAGCCGAACCCGGTGCCCAGCAACGCCATCGACAGGTCGTCGACGGCGCTGCAGCGCAACGCATGCGTCCCCGTCCCGTCGGTGACGCGCGCGCCCAGACCGGTTGCCGCCGAATACACCCGGCCGGCGACGACGTCGGCGACCGCGCCGGCGACTGACACCCCGTCGACCTGCGCCCCGACCGACACCGCATAGGCCGGGATGCCGTAGACGAAGTTCACCGTGCCGTCGATAGGATCCAGCACCCAGGTGACCGTCTGGGCGGACGTGGCCGTCGGATCGGTGGGCCCGCCGCCTTCCTCGCCGAGAATCGGTTCACCGGGCCGAAGTTGGGCCAGCCGGTCACGCAACAGTCGCTCGGTGTCGGTGTCGACGACGGTCACCGGATCGGTGGGAGTCGTCTTCGATCGCACCGCACCGCTGGCAGGACCGGCGGCGGCGCCCGGCACGGCGCCGAATACTTCGGCGCGCCGACGGCGCACGAAGGCCGCGGCTTCAGTGGCAAGCGCCTCGGCCACCGAGCGCAGCCGCGCGGGCTCGTCGTCGGGTGATATCACCGCTCTATCGCATCACAGTCGCCATGGCTTTTCCCCAGCCCGGCTGGCCGGAACTTGCGGGGTCGCCAGCTAAGGTGAGCGGACCAGTCACGTCTCGCCGAGGAGATTCGATGAGCAGCACCGACTCGACCACGGAAACGCCTGCGACCGACAACGGCGCTGGACAGCGTCGTGGGTTCGGCATCGACGTCGGAGGCAGCGGCATCAAGGGCGGCATCGTCGATCTGGACACCGGACAGTTGATCGGCGACCGGATCAAGCTGCTGACGCCGCAGCCGGCCACGCCGTCGGCGGTTGCCAAGACCATCGCCGAGGTCGTCAACGGTTTCGGATGGACCGGTCCACTCGGGGTGACCTATCCCGGCGTCGTCACCCACGGAGTCGTGCAGACGGCGGCCAACGTGGACAAGGCCTGGATCGGCACCAACGCGACGGACATCATCAGCGCCGAGCTGGGCGGCCAGGACGTCACGATTCTCAATGACGCTGACGCGGCCGGGCTGGCCGAAGAACGCTACGGCGCCGGCAAGGGCCACTCAGGTTTGGTCGTGCTGCTCACGTTCGGAACCGGAATCGGATCGGCGGTCATTCATAACGGGACGCTCATTCCCAACACCGAATTCGGTCATCTCGAGGTCGGCGGCCGGGAGGCCGAGCTGCGCGCGGCGTCATCGGTCAAAGAGAAGTTCGACTGGAGCTACGAGAAGTGGACCAAGCAGGTGACCAGGGTGCTGGTCGCCATAGAGAACGCGATCTGGCCCGACCTTTTCATCGCCGGCGGAGGCATCAGCCGCAAGGCCGACAAATGGATCCCGCTGCTCAACAATCGCACCCCGGTGGTGCCCGCGGCCCTGCAGAACACCGCCGGGATAGTCGGCGCGGCTATGGCATCCACCACAGACGTGACCCATTGAATTTCGGCGGCTGGGCCAGTATGGGCCCGCACTGTCGTTACAATGGTCAACGGCGGCCGCCCGACCGATAGCGCGAGAGTACTCACGCTGGTATCAACGCCGACATTCGACATAGCAGACACTTTCGGTCTAAGCATGCCCAGACCCGCCGGAAGTGAGCCCAACCGAAGGGGTTTATGTGGCAGCGATCAAGGCAAGCCCGGCGACCGATGAGCCGGTGAAGCGCACCGCCGCGAAGGCTGCCGCATCCCCGGCCAAAGCCGGAGCCAAGCGAGCGGCGGCCAAGTCCGCCAACGGCTCCGCCGCCCCTGCAAAGCGGGCCACCAAGACCACAGCTCGCGCCGCCACGGCCGACTCGCCTGCCGAGGCGATCGAGGACGGCGCCAGCGGCGGCGCCCCGAAGAAGACCCGCACCGCAACCAAGGCGCCCGCGAAGGCGTCCGCACGTGGCGCCGCTGCGAAAGCCGAGCCGAGCGCCGACGGCGCCGACGGCGCGGACGCCGTGGCGGGCGCCGATGTCGCCGACGTCGTCGACGTCGCCGAGGAGCTCGACGCCGAGCCGGACATTGACGTCGAGCCCGGCGAGGAGCTGGAAATCGACGCGGCCGACCTCACTCTCGACGACCTGGAGGAGGTGGCGACCGACGCCGAGCTCGAGACGGGTGACGGCGAGGACGCCAAGGAGCCTGCCGTCGTAACGGCGGGCCCGGCTGCCACCGAGGAAGACGAGGAGATCGCCGAGCCCACCGAAAAGGACAAGGCTTCCGGCGATTTCGTCTGGGACGAAGACGAGTCCGAGGCGTTGCGCCAGGCCCGCAAGGACGCCGAACTCACCGCATCGGCTGACTCGGTTCGGGCTTACCTCAAGCAGATCGGCAAGGTGGCGCTGCTCAACGCCGAAGAAGAGGTCGAGCTGGCCAAGCGGATCGAAGCCGGCCTGTACTGCACCCAGCTGATGACGGAGTTCACCGAAAAGGGTGAGAAGCTTCCCGCCGCTCAGCGCCGTGACTACCAATGGATCTGCCGCGACGGCGACCGCGCCAAGAACCATCTGCTGGAAGCCAACCTGCGACTCGTGGTGTCACTGGCCAAGCGCTACACCGGACGCGGCATGGCGTTCCTCGACCTGATCCAGGAGGGCAACCTCGGCCTGATCCGTGCGGTCGAAAAGTTCGACTACACCAAGGGTTACAAGTTCTCCACCTACGCGACCTGGTGGATCCGCCAGGCCATCACCCGCGCCATGGCCGACCAGGCCCGCACCATCCGCATCCCGGTGCACATGGTCGAGGTGATCAACAAGCTGGGCCGCATCCAGCGCGAGCTGCTGCAGGACCTGGGCCGCGAGCCCACGCCCGAAGAGCTGGCCAAGGAAATGGACATCACGCCGGAGAAGGTGCTGGAGATCCAGCAGTACGCCCGCGAGCCCATTTCGCTGGATCAGACCATCGGCGACGAGGGCGACAGCCAGCTGGGCGATTTCATCGAAGACAGCGAAGCCGTGGTCGCCGTCGACGCGGTGTCCTTCACGCTGCTGCAAGACCAGTTGCAGTCGGTGCTGGACACGCTGTCCGAACGCGAGGCCGGCGTAGTACGGCTGCGCTTCGGCCTGACCGACGGCCAGCCCCGCACCCTGGACGAGATCGGCCAGGTCTACGGCGTCACCCGCGAACGCATCCGGCAGATCGAATCCAAGACGATGTCGAAGCTGCGCCACCCCAGCCGCTCGCAGGTGCTGCGCGACTACCTGGACTGAGCAGCATTCAATCGACTCGCTCCAGCGACCCGCTCGGGTCGTAGTACAACTCCTGCCTCGCGATCCGGCCGTCGCGATAGCGGTAAATCACCACATACGTCGAGCGCAGCCGTTGCGCGCCTTGCGTCCAGTCGAACTGCACGCGCACGAACGCCGCGTCGGCGCCCGGCGTGACGGCGTGCTCCGCCGCTTCGTAGCGGATATCGGTGCAGCCGCGGATGGTGAGCCCGATGAACTCGAGCGTGCGCTCGATACCGTCGACCCGCTGCGGCCAATCGAAGAGCCGCACCGTCGGGCTCAGGTAAACCACGTCGGGCTGGTACAGGTCTCGCGCGAGTGCCGGATCACCGTCGGCGAACGCTCGCGCGAAGACCGCCTCCTGCGCACGCAGCGCGTCCTCCGAGATGCCGCCCACAGTCACCGACCCTCCTTCATCGCCTTTCCAGGACCGTCACGGGCACGCCCTTGGAATATGCCGAATCGTGGATTTCGACGGTCCCGGGCAGCGTGCCCTTCGGCACGTCGAACGCGCAGCTGAACCGAACCTGTTTGCCGGGATTGATGCTGAAAAGGTCTTCCCCACTGCCGACGTTGACGGCGTCGTCGTAGGTCCTACCCGACAGGTCTTTGAGCTTCTGGTTTTGGCAGTAAACGGATCGCGGGGTGTCGCCGATGTTCTTGGCCGTGAACTCGACAACCACGAACACACCCTGCGCGGTCCTGATTCCAACCTTCGGCGTCCCGATGTTGACCGACTTCACGGTGAATGCGAACGTGCCGACGCGCACCTCTTCGTTCAACGAGGCGGTCCCAGACGCGTACTGCGCCCAGCCAAGGCAGCCCGTGACCGAGGTTGTGACGGCGAGCACGGTGACGGCAATCGAGCGCGCGCGTCTTCTCGCCGCAGGTGTTTGGCCCACACAGCACCTCTACCAGCAGCATCTCCGAAGGTAAAGCACCCGTTATGCCCCTGCGGCACAAGAAATTCGGCTGCGCCGCCGATACCTGCGTCGTACTGTGACCGGATGTCACCCAGCCGCACTATTGTCTCGTCCGGATCCGACTTCGAATCGGCTGTCGGTTACTCGCGCGCAGTGCGCATTGGCCCGCACGTCGCGGTAGCCGGAACGACCGGAGCGGGACCGGCCGACGATATCGCGGCTCAGACGCGAGACGCCTTGCGCCGCATCGAGACTGCGCTCGAACAGGTAGGCGCCACACTCGCCGACGTGGTCCGCACCCGCATCTACGTGACCGATATTTCACGCTGGCGCGAGGTTGGCGACGTGCACGCACAGGTTTTCGGTGCGATTCGTCCGGTGGCCACCATGGTCGAGGTTTCGGCGCTCATCGCGCCCGAGCTGCTGGTGGAGATCGAAGTCGACGCCTACGTCGAGTCAGGCGCAGTGCCCGCGGCCGTGCGGAACGTGCCGTCCGAGCCGGCAGGTAGGCGGTGACTTTGACCACGGCGTGCGTCGGAAGAGGTCCGTACAGATGCGGGAACCGCATCGACTCCGGATCTGTCGCAACTCCGGGCTCCCACCGCACCGGCGTCGACGAGCGCGGCCGGGTCGATGTAGAGCAAAACCATGTCATCGCGGCCGCGGTAGAGCCGGTTGGCGGGCAGGTGCACCTGCTCAACCGTCGAGAGGTGGACGAACTCACCGGGCGACTCGGGGTGAATCACGCCGCGGTCGCGGGCGCGGGCCCACTCCTCTGCCCCGCAGAGACGCACCAGTGGCCCAGGGGTGCCGGACATGCTATACACCCTGCCCGATTTTCGGGCGAATATGCGTGAGAAACGACACACCACAGAACGACCAGGGAACAACGCGAAAACCCCCAACGTCTGACAGAGTGTTGATACGAGAACGGAGACGTCATGAACGCAACTCTGATTAGTCCTGAACTGACAAGAGCCGACCGCTGTGACCGGTGCGGTGCAGCAGCCCGCGTCCGCGCCAAGCTGCCCACCGGAGGCGTACTCCTCTTCTGCCAACACCACGCCAACAAGCACGAGGCGAAATTGATCGAGCTCGCCGCCGTGTTGGAGGTCAGCGCCAGCTAAACACGCCGAACTCAACGCGTTCTGAGCGCTGCGAGGATTATTCGGCAATGCTGGACGGTGATGAGCGACCAACGCGCCAAACCGTCCCACCGTATTTGGCACATCAGCAAGAGGACCCTGTCAAAGGCCTGGGACGACTCGATCTTCTCGGAGTCGGCGGAAGCGGGTTTTTGGACTTGCCTGTCGACGCCGCCCCTGCTCCTGGGGATTTTGGGAATTTTGGGTTATGTTGCGCCGCTCTTCGGGCACGACACGTTGGGTTCCATCATCAAAAGCACGCTGTCCACGGCGCGCAGTTTCTTCTCCTCCAACGTCGTAGACCAGATCATCGAGCCCACGATCCGCGATATCACCGGCGTTGCCCGCGGTGAGGTGGTGTCGGTCGGCTTTTTGATTTCGCTGTGGGCGGGTTCCTCGGCAATCTCGTCCTTCGTAGATGCCGTGGTGGAAGCGCACGACCAGACTCCGTTGCGCCATCCCGTGCGGCAGCGGTTCTTTGCGCTGTTCCTGTACCTGGTGATGCTGGTGTTCGTCGTGGTGGCCGCGCCGGTGGCGGTGGTTGGCCCGCGCAAGGTGAGCGAGCATATTCCGGAGGGCCTGCAAAACCTGCTGCACTACGGCTACTACCCGCTGGTGATTCTCGCCCTGATGACCGGAGTGACCATCCTGTACCGGGTGGCGCTACCGGTACCGCTGCCGACGCACCGGCTGATACCTGGCACGATTCTGGCCACGGCGTCGTTCCTGGTTGCCACGCTGGGCCTGCGGTTCTACTTGAAGTGGATAGGCAGCACCGGCTACACCTACGGTGCGCTCGCCACCCCGATCGCGTTCCTGTTATTCGCTTTCTTCGGCGGCTTTTCGATCATGATGGGCGCCGAACTCAACGCCGCAATCCAAGAGGAATGGCCGGCGCCGGCGACGCATGCCCACCGGCTGCGCAACTGGCTGTTGTCACGCGCGGGTGTCGAGCACGAAGTGAAAGCAGTGGCGATCCCGCAGCAGGAGACCGCCGCTGCAGAACCGAAGGCCTGATCAGCCCCTCTTGAGCGTCTCGTAGATCCGCTTGCAGTCCGGACAGACCGGGGACCCCGGCTTGGCGGACTTGGTGACGGGAAATACCTCGCCGCACAACGCAACTACGTGGTTTCCCATGACCGCGCTCTCGACGATCTTGTCCTTCTTGACGTAGTGGAAGTACTTGGGAGTATCACTATCGGTCCCGTCGTCGACGCGTTCGTCGGTGTCGGTCCGCTCGATCGTCTGGGTGTCCATGCCTCACATTGTGCCCTGACTCGTACGGAAACCGAATAAGCCGGAATCGATTGCGTGTGACAGAGTGGAGGTATGAAGCGCGACCCCGAGCTGGGTCCCGACGAGTTCGACGACAACGATCACCCGGTCCTCATCACCTCCGCCGCTCCGTCATATGAGGAGGAGCACCGCGCCCGCGTGCGCAAATACCTGACCCTGATGTCGATCCGGGTTCCGGCGCTCATTCTGGCCGCGCTCGCTTATGGCGCGTGGCACAACGGTCTTATCTCGCTGGCGATCGTGGCGGCCTCGGTGCCATTGCCATGGATGGCCGTCCTGATCGCCAACGACCGCCCCCCGCGCCGCGCCGACGAACCTCGGCGATTCGAGGCGACCCAGCGGCGCACCCCACTGTTCCCGACGGCCGAGCGGCCCGCACTCGAAGCCCGCCGGCGGCCGGCACCGGATCAGGACTCGCCGGGCTACTCACCCGGTTACTCACCTGGTTTTGAAGACCACGCTTAGTCGCGGTTTCCGACCAGCCGTCCGATCGCCACACTCTCAGGACATTCTCAGGTCGTCGGGACATCTCTGCACGTCACGGGGTGTGAGACCGCAGGCGCGTGGGAACTCTAAGCCCGGATCTGTCGTTACAACTCATGACAGTACAAGCCAATCAGGAGGGCGCCATGGCTAATACAGCCACACGGGGGGCCGGACCCACCACAAGGGCCACCACAAGCCGCTTTGACAGCGATCTGGATGCTCAAAGCCCCGCAGCGGACCTGGTGCGCGTCTATCTGAACGGTATCGGCAAGACGGCATTGCTCACCGCCGCCGACGAAGTCGAGCTGGCCAAACGCGTCGAGACCGGGCTGTACGCCGAGCACTTGCTGGAAACCCGGAAACGTCTCGGGGAGAACCGCAAACGCGATTTAGCGGCCGTGGCGCGCGACGGCCAGGCGGCCCGCCGCCACTTGCTTGAAGCGAACCTGCGGCTTGTGGTGTCGCTGGCCAAGCGCTACACGGGCCGCGGAATGCCGCTGCTCGACCTCATCCAGGAAGGCAACCTGGGTCTGATCCGCGCGATGGAGAAGTTCGACTACACAAAGGGATTCAAATTCTCGACCTATGCCACGTGGTGGATCCGTCAGGCCATCACTCGCGGCATGGCCGACCAGAGCCGCACCATCCGGCTGCCGGTCCACCTGGTTGAGCAGGTGAACAAGCTGGCCCGGATCAAGCGCGAGATGCACCAGAACCTCGGCCGCGAAGCCACCGACGAGGAACTCGCCAACGAGTCGGGCATCCCGATCGAGAAGATCAACGACTTGCTCGAGCACAGCCGCGACCCGGTGAGCCTGGACATGCCCGTCGGCTCGGAGGAAGAGGCACCGTTGGGCGACTTCATCGAGGACGCCGAGGCCATGTCGGCGGAGAACGCCGTTATCGCCGAGCTGCTGCACACCGACATCCGCAGTGTGCTGGCCACTCTCGACGAGCGTGAGCACCAGGTGATCCGGTTGCGGTTCGGCCTGGACGACGGTCAGCCGCGCACTCTGGACCAGATCGGCAAGCTGTTCGGTTTGTCTCGCGAGCGGGTCCGCCAGATCGAGCGGGACGTGATGTGCAAGCTGCGGCACGGCGAGCGTGCCGACCGGCTGCGGTCCTACGCGAGTTAACGCCGATATCGCAAAACTTGGTAGCAGACAGTATGCCCGCCGCGGTTGCGGCGGGCATACTGCTGCCGGGAGCGTTGCAGAACCATTTGCGCAGCTGGCCAAGTAGACTCAGCTGCGATGGAGGGTGCTGAATGAACGAGCTGGTTGATACCACCGAGATGTACCTGCGCACGATCTACGACCTCGAGGAAGAGGGCGTGACTCCGCTGCGCGCCCGGATCGCCGAGCGGCTCGAGCAGAGTGGGCCCACCGTCAGCCAGACCGTATCCCGGATGGAGCGCGACGGCCTGCTGCGCGTGGCCGGGGACCGCCACCTGGAACTCACCGACAAGGGCCGGGCACTGGCCATCGCGGTAATGCGCAAGCACCGCCTGGCCGAACGACTCCTCGTCGACGTCATCGGATTGCCATGGGAAGAAGTGCACGCCGAGGCCTGCCGGTGGGAGCACGTCATGAGCGAAGACGTCGAGCGCCGGCTGGTCAAGGTGCTCAACAACCCGACCACGTCGCCGTTCGGCAACCCTATTCCGGGGCTGCTGGACCTGGGTGTGGGTCCGGAGTCCGGCGCCGACGATGGCAACCTCGTCCGGTTGACCGAGCTGCCGTCCGGATCGCCGGTGGCAGTCGTCGTCCGCCAACTCAGCGAGCACGTTCAGGGCGACATCGATCTGATTGCGCGCCTCAAGGACGCCGGCGTGGTGCCCAACGCACGGGTGACCGTCGAAACCAGCCCGGGTGGCGGGGTAACGATCCTCATCCCGGGCCACGAGAACGTCACCCTGCCCCACGAGATGGCGCACGCGGTCAAGGTCGAGAAAGTCTGACCCTCGCGCCTATCCGGCGCGTTTGCCGAAAGAGCGCCGCGGCGGCAGCCGCACACCGAGTCGTTTCGCCAGCCGGTAGCCGCTGGCGGCCAGCTGGCGGATGTCCTCCGGGCGTAGGCCGGACTGCAATGCCGTGTCCAGCATGCCCGCCATCCGATGGTCCGGTTCGCAGCGCAGCGCGGCCTCCAGCGACACCCCGGCAAGCGGACCGTCACCGCGGGCGTAGGCGCTGAACGCGAGCAACACCAGCGCCTCAACCCGCCACGGCTGCGGCAGCACCCGCGCCAGAACCGCCCACAATGTCTCGGCCTCGCCGGCGCTTTCACCGACCGCCAGGGCATACAGCGTGTCGCGCACCTGCACGTCGCTCAGCGCGCAGCCCAACTCCGCCAGCTCGCTGTCAGAGAGGGCGTGCCCGCCGGCGACCCGGACGGCCGCGGCCATCGCGTGCTGCACGTCGCGCCGGCCGCAGCCCGCAGGATCGGCGCGGTAGGCGATCTCACGCGCGGCCGCCTGCCGTTCGAGCAGGTCGACCAGCCCGTCGCTGCGCACCGGATCGTCGACCGCGATGACGGCCTGCAGATCGACTCGCCGCGGGTAGAGCCGCCGCCCGTCCAGCACCGCCGCAACGGCCATCGGCGAGGCCGACGGATCGTCGACTTCGCCGGCCGAACCGCAGCCGTCCGCACAGTGCCAGCGACCGCCGACGGCTATCTGGTCCACCACATGCGCTGCCCACAGCACGATGTCGTGTTCGGCCAGCGCCGCTGTCAGTGCCGAACACAGCATCCGGTGCTCCTCATTGCACACCGGACAGTGCGCACCTTCACTGTCCACAATCACCGCGATCGCGGCCTGCGGCTTGGCGGTAGCGGCCAACTCCGCGAGCTGCTCGACCCGGCTCGCGAGTTCTTCGGACAGGTCCGCCCGCATTACCGAACCCAGCGCGCCGCCCTCCAACGACACCAGGACGAGTGAATTCTCCGGCACGAAACCGAGAACGGCCGGTAGGGCGGCGATCAACGCCCCGGGGCGATTGAGTGCAAAGTCAGGCTCATGCTTCGTCATGAGGCCCAACGCTGACGGCCGCCACCGTCAGTTGTGCCCGCACAACCCAATTCAGACGCCCGTCTGTGGAGAAAGTCTGGACTGTGGGCCTTATGGTCTATGCCATGAGTTCGATGCGCGAGTACGACATGGTCGTTATCGGTTCGGGTCCCGGCGGCCAGAAGGCCGCCATCGCCGCCGCCAAGCTCGGCAAGTCCGTCGCGATCGTCGAACGCGGCAAGATGCTCGGCGGCGTCTGCGTCAACACGGGCACGATCCCGTCAAAGACGTTGCGCGAGGCGGTTGTCTATCTCACCGGGATGAGCCAGCGCGAACTCTACGGCGCGAGCTACCGGGTCAAGGACAAGATCACGCCGGCCGACCTGCTGGCCCGGACCCAGCACGTGATCGGCAAGCAGATCGACGTGGTGCGCTCGCAGCTGATGCGCAACCGAATCGACCTGGTCGAGGGGCACGCCCGCTTTACCGACCCGCACACCGTTCTGGTCGAGGACAACGCTGCGGGCGAAAAGATCACGCTCAGCGGCGATTTCATCGTCATCGCCACCGGCACCAAGCCGGTGCGGCCAGCCGGGGTCAACTTCGACGAGAAGCGGGTGCTGGACTCTGACGGCATCCTGGACCTCAGGTCGCTTCCGACATCGATGGTCGTCGTCGGCGCCGGGGTCATCGGGATCGAGTACGCCTCGATGTTCGCCGCGCTGGGCACCAAGGTCACCGTCGTGGAAAAGCGGCAGGACATGCTGGACTTCTGCGACCCGGAGATCATCGAAGCGCTGAAGTTCCACCTGCGCGACCTGGCGGTCACCTTCCGGTTCGGCGAGGAAGTGACCGCCGTGGACGTCGGCGCCTCGGGCACCGTCACCACGCTGGCCAGCGGAAAGCAGATACCCGCCGAGACCGTGATGTACTCCGCCGGGCGCTCAGGCCAAACCGAGCATCTGGACCTGGACAACGCCGGCCTGGAACCCGACGGCCGCGGACGGATCTTCGTCGGCGAAAACTTCCAGACCAAGGTTGACCACATCTACGCCGTCGGCGATGTCATCGGCTTCCCGGCTCTGGCCGCGACATCGATGGATCAGGGCAGGCTGGCGGCCTATCACGCGTTCGAGGAGCAGTGCGACGGTATGACCGCGCTGCAGCCGATCGGTATCTACTCGATCCCGGAGGTGTCCTACGTCGGCTCCACCGAGGTCGAACTGACCAAGAACTCCGTCCCTTACGAGGTGGGGGTGTCGCGGTATCGGGAACTGGCCCGCGGCCAGATCGCCGGCGACTCCTACGGCATGCTCAAGCTGCTGGTGTCCACCGAGGATCGCAAGCTGCTCGGAGCGCACATCTTCGGCACCAGCGCCACCGAGCTGGTGCACATCGGCCAGGCCGTGATGGGGTGCGGCGGCACCGTCGACTACCTGGTCGACGCGGTGTTCAACTACCCGACGTTCTCCGAGGCCTACAAGGTGGCCGCGCTGGACGTCACGAACAAGATGCGGGCGCTCAGCCAATTCCGTCACTGGGCCTGATGGTGGCGATCCGCTGCGCCCGGCATCGCCGCGCTTGCGATCGCCACTAGATCTAGCAGCTGTTGTCGAAATGGGCCGGCGGGGTGTCGCCGGGCCCGCGTGCTTCGGCACGGGCCAGTAACTGCGCGGTGCGTTCGTCGAACGGCGCCGAATACGACACGTTTGGTGTGCACCCACCGGCCTCGAGGCCACCGATCACCCCGGTGACCGCCGAACCGCTCATCCAGGGTGCGCCGCTGGTGCCGTCGACCAGCCCTTCGCACGGCAATGAGGGAAACCCGCCGTCGGTGAGTCCGGTGCTGCCCTGACAGCGGACCGGCCGGCCGCCCACACCGGCCGGGTAGCCCGTCACAGTGACCCGGCTGCCCGGCGCAGGCGCGGTGCCCAACGACAGCGCTGAGCCCGCCTGCGCCTCTACCGATCCGCCCCCGGCCTTGCTGACCCGCGCGATCGCGTAATCGCCGCGCGGGTCCTTTCCGGTGATCCAGCGGGCATCCAGGTAGATCGCGTCAACGGTCCAGGTCGCTTGGGTCGCGGCGTCGCCGGTGAACCCCGGAACAAAGGTTGCCGTGCTGCCACGGGGCAGACAGTGGGCCGCCGTTAACACGAGGTCACCGGTGGTCGAATGCACCACCGAACCCGTGCAGACGTGGTCCGCGCGGCCGTCGATAAAGACCGCCCCCACCCGCGGATCCGGGTCCACCGGGCCGGCCGGCGACCCGCTTTCGGGTTGGCTGAGCTGTTGCGCCGAACTGCCGGCTGGTTGCTGGGACCCGCCGGTGATGGACGCACGATCAATTGCCCGGCCGCATGACGTCAACAAAATCGACAGGCTGACCAAACAAACCAATACCGGCCTCGGACGCATCGATTTCCATCATGCCCGAACCGGCACCGGCAAGCGCGCCAAATCCGTGAAGATGCGACAATAGGCTCACCAGCAAATGCGCGATCGGCCCGCTTCCCGAGCCGGGCGAAATAGCGTTTGTTGCAATCGCGTTGCGATGCTTAAGACATGCCCGGAGGGCCGTTCAATGATGCTGCCCGTCGATTTGAGGGACACTGGTTGGGTAACCCGTGGAGCGATCCCCGAGAGGAGGCAACACCGATGGAGCACGACCATGAATCCGACGAGGAGCAGCAGTACCAGCCAGGACAACCCGGCATCTACGAATTGGAACTGCCGGCGCCCCAGTTGGTGACCTCCGACGGCCGCGGCCCGGTGTTGGTGCACGCCCTGGAGGGCTTCTCCGACGCCGGTCACGCGATCAAACTGGCCGCCGCGCACCTCAAGGCAGCGCTGGACACCGAGCTGGTCGCTTCATTTGCAATCGACGACCTGCTGGACTACCGCTCGCGGCGCCCCCTGATGACGTTCAAGACCGATCACTTCACCAAGTACGAGGACCCAGAACTCAGCTTGTACGCGCTGCGCGACAGCATCGGCACACCGTTTCTGTTGCTGGCCGGCATGGAGCCGGATCTGAAGTGGGAGCGTTTCATCACCGCGGTGCGGTTGCTGGCCGACCGCTTGGGCGTTCGGCAGACCATCGGTCTGGGTACCGTGCCAATGGCGGTGCCGCACACCCGGCCGATCACGATGACCGCACATTCCAACAACGGCGAACTGATCGCCGATTTCCAGCCGTGGATCTCCGAAATACAGGTTCCCGGAAGCGCTTCCAATCTTTTGGAATACCGCATGGCTCAGCATGGCCACGAGGTTGTCGGTTTCACCGTGCACGTGCCGCATTACCTGACGCAGACCGACTACCCCGCCGCCGCTGAAGCGCTGCTCGAGCAAGTGGCGAAGACCGCTTCGCTGCAGCTGCCACTGACGGCGCTCACCGAAGCGGCCACCGACATCCGGGCCAAGATCGACGAACAGGTTCAGGCGAGCGCCGAAGTCGCTCAAGTGGTGGCGGCGCTCGAGCGCCAGTACGATGCCTTCATCGACGCTCAGGAGAACAGGTCGTTACTAGCGCACGACGAAGACCTGCCTAGCGGCGACGAGCTTGGGGCGGAGTTTGAGCGTTTCCTGGCTCAGGAGGCCGAGAAGAAGTTCGACGACGACGACCCGAAGTAGCCCTCTCCAATAGAGCCCATTCACGGGGCCGACAACGAGGTTGGCGACATGACCGAGCGGAAGCGCAATCTTCGCCCGGTGCGGGAGGTAACTGCACCGTCACTGCAGTTCCGCACCATCCACGGTTATAAGCGGGCGTTCCGGATCGCCGGCGACGGGCCGGCCATCCTGTTGATACACGGCATCGGTGACAACTCCACCACTTGGAATGGCATACAGGCCAAGCTCGCTCAGCGCTTCACCGTCATCGCCCCGGATCTATTGGGCCACGGGAAGTCCGACAAGCCACGCGCTGACTACTCGTGTGCGGCCTACGCAAACGGAATGCGCGACCTGCTCAGCGTGCTCGACATCGAGCGGGTGACGATCGTGGGGCATTCGCTGGGCGGCGGGGTGGCGATGCAATTCGCCTACCAGTTTCCACAATTGGTCGAGCGGCTGATCCTGGTCAGTGCGGGTGGCGTCACCAAGGACGTCAACTTCGTGTTGCGACTGGCCTCGCTGCCGATGGGCAGTGAAGCCGTGGCGGTGCTGCGATTACCCCTGCTGCTGCCGGCCGTGCAGGTGGCCGGGCCGGATCGTCGGGAAGGCGCTCGGCAGCACCGGCCTTGGACACGACCTGCCCAACATGTTGCGGGTACTGAACGGCCTACCGGAACCGACGGCGTCAGCGGCCTTCAGCCGCACCCTGCGGGCGGTCGTCGACTGGCGCGGACAGATCGTCACCATGCTGGACCGATGCTATCTGACCGAGTCCGTCCCCGTGCAGATCATCTGGGGCACAAAGGATTCGGTGGTTCCCGTCCGTCATGCCCAGATGGCACATGCCGCAATGCCGGGCTCTCGGCTCGAGATCTTCGAGGGCTCCGGACATTTCCCGTTCCACGACGACCCCGCGCGTTTCATCGACATCGTCCAGCGCTTCATCGACTCCACTGAGCCGGCCCAGTACGACCAGGTCGCGCTTCGCGAGTTACTGCGCAGCGGCGGCGGCGAAGGTACCGTCTCGGGCCCGGCCGACACACGCGTCGCGGTGCTGAATGCCATGGGTTCCGACGAACGCAGCGCTACCTGATCTAGCCACGCCGCCGGGGCCAATAGCCGGGTCGTACAGTCGGGCCATGGGTATCAACGTGACCGTGTTGCGGGTTTTCACCGATTCGGACGGGAACTTCGGTAATCCGCTCGGTGTCGTCGATGCCGCGACGGTGGAGCCCGGCGACCGTCAGCGGCTGGCTGCCGAATTGGGCTACAGCGAGACCGTATTCATCGCTCTTCCGGATGCGGGCTCGCACACCGCGCAGGCCATCATCCACACTCCGCAGACCGAGATTCCATTCGCCGGCCACCCGACGGTGGGCGCTTCGTGGTGGCTGCGCGACAACGGCATGGCGATCAACACGCTGCAGGTGCCGGCCGGCATCGTCCAAGTGGACTATCAAGGCGACCTCACCGCTGTCACCGCACCCGCGGAATGGGCGCCGGAGTTCGCCATCCACGATCTCGAATCACTGGACACGTTGGCGTCCGCGGATCCCGCCGATTTTCCCGACGACACCGCGCACTACCTGTGGACGTGGACCGACCGGGCCGCCGGAGCGCTGCGTGCCCGGATGTTCGCCGCACACCTGGGCGTCGAGGAGGACGAAGCCACCGGCTCTGCCGCGGTGCGGATGACCGAATACCTCAGTCGCGATCTCACCATCACCCAGGGCAAGGGATCGATCATCGAGACGGCTTGGAGTCCCGAAGGCTGGGTTCGGGTCGCCGGCCGCGTCGTCAACGACGGTGTCAGGCAAGTTGACTGAACCAGTTTTCACTGCTTGCGGCGCAACACGGCCTCAAGGTGATCCTGCAGTGGCTGCCCGACCGCACTCATCCGCAACACGTAGGACAGCTCGTCACCTTCGATCCGAAACGAACGGCCAAGCGCGGAAACCTGTTTGGCGGTAGGAGTCAATCCGATAGTGGTGGTGGCCAATTCGAGCTCGATCAGGTCGCCGGTCACCGAATAGGTGCCCACCTCGATCGAGGTGATCCCGTTCGGATGGGCGAGAACCAATTCAACCTGGCCCGGCTGCGGCACGCGAAGATACCCGGTCTCTGCGTGCAGCGGTCTGCCATCGGCGACCGCCCTGGTCTTTTGGGCGTAAACCAGAAACGGCTTGCCCACATGGGAGAACACGACTTCCTCGAAGTACTCGAACGACTGGACCGTCGGGTACTTGCCCGCGCCCCGGCCGGCCCACGTACCCAACAGCGGCACCAGCGCCTCGAGGTTGGGATGCAGTTCCGGGGTCATGTCAACCCGGAGCAGATACGTCGCGGTGCGCGCGAAGCGCCTCGATCTCGCGTTCGAAATCGTCCGCCGACGAAAACGATCGGTACACCGAGGCGAACCGCAGATAAGCCACCTCGTCAAGGTCGCGCAGTGGTCCCAGGATCGCCAGGCCGACCTCGTTGCTGGGTACCTCTGGCGATCCCGAGGCACGCACAGTGTCTTCCACTTGCTGGGCCAGCAGATTCAATGCGTCGTCGTCCACCTGACGGCCCTGACAGGCCCGGCGGACGCCGCTGATGACCTTTTCCCGGCTGAACGGCTCGGTGACACCGCTGCGCTTGACCACGGCCAGGACCGCGGTCTCCACGGTGGTGAATCGTCTCCCACACTCCGGGCAGGACCGACGGCGCCGAATGGCCTGACCTTCATCGGTTTCTCGGGAATCGATCACCCGGGAATCGGGATGCCGGCAGAACGGACAGTGCATGGCCGCTCCTTCGCCGCGCTGACATCCAGGTACCGAAGACCACTCCGAGAGTACCTGTGCGCTCCGTCGCGGGCGCAACGCCCTGAACTGGCGGGTCCATGCCGGCGTGCTCACTGCCGCGGTCGGCGAGGATCCTTGGCGCGCAGCGGCTTTCGCTGCCCACCGGGTGCACTTAACCGACGGGCGCGATCAAGGTCTGGCCCGCGGCCAGCGAGGTCGAGTCCAAAGCGTTGAGGTCCCGGATGCGCTCGATCACCTGGCGTACCGGCGCATCGGGCGCGACCCGGGCGGCCACATCCTGCAAGGACTCCCCGGCCTCGACCCGCACCACCGCGAGCCGGTCCGGCACCTGGGCGGACGCCGAGTTGCCGTTGGTCACGTCGCCGAAATGCCCCACCAGGCCGAGCCACAGTGTGATCAACCCGGCGACCAGGGCGAGCCCCACCGTTGTCGCCACCGTGACCGAACGCGGGCCGTGCGGCGCCGTCGACACGGCGACACCCGTGCCGTGGTAGCGCAGCGGTGCGCCTGCCGGCCTCGGCGGGCGGGGCCGGCGGGAGGGGGCCAGCCCGGCCCGGCCGGGGCGAGGCAACTGAACGGGCGCGTTGATCGGCCCCCGCGCACTGCGCATACGCGACGGGCCCTCGTGGATGATGGTCATCTCGTTCCTCCGGTCGACGGATTCTCGCTCGTATGTTCGACCCTGTAAACCATAGTCGCTCGTGTGTTCGATACCCGAACATTTGAGCGAAGCGTGTCGCATGGGCAAAACGTTAGACGGCCCCACCGACACGTTTCGTCTGTGGCAACCACCTGCATGAGTCGCGGATACCCGATCTCAGCGAAAGTTACGCGTTTGTAATTCAGGAAATTTTTCACGGCGTATCCGCAGGCGTGAGGCGATTTCGACACGCGGGTCGAACACATGTTTGATTCTTCGGCCGGGTGCCGCTACATTCATTGCCATGGGCGACAGCAACGACACTGTGGATTCAGCGCTGACCGAGCGGCAACGCACCATCCTGAACGTCATCCGCGCTTCGGTCACCAGCCGCGGATATCCGCCGAGCATCCGGGAAATCGGCGATGCCGTGGGCCTGACCTCGACGTCCTCGGTTGCTCACCAGCTCCGCACCCTCGAGCGCAAGGGCTACCTGCGCCGCGACCCGAACCGCCCGCGCGCGGTCGATGTCCGCGGCACCGACGAAACCAATGCCGCCGTACTGACCGACGTCTCCGGGTCGGACGCCCTACCGGAGCCCACCTACGTCCCGGTTCTCGGACGCATCGCGGCCGGTGGCCCGATCCTTGCCGAGCAGGCCGTCGAAGACGTGTTCCCGCTGCCCCGCGAGCTAGTCGGCGAGGGCACGCTGTTCCTGCTCAAAGTGGTCGGCGACTCGATGGTCGAAGCCGCGATCTGCGACGGCGACTGGGTGGTCGTTCGACAGCAGCATGTCGCCGACAACGGCGACATCGTTGCGGCCATGATCGACGGCGAGGCAACCGTCAAGACCTTCAAACGCGCGGGCGGTCAAATATGGCTGATGCCACACAACCCGGCGTTCGATCCCATCCCCGGCAACGATGCGACCGTACTCGGCAAGGTTGTCACGGTGATCCGCAAGGTTTAGCGCCGAACGTCAGTCGGCCTTGATGAAGCCGTTGGCCTGAGCGACTTCCTCACTGGCGAACCAGATTTCGGCAAGCGTGTCGTGGTAAAGCGCGCTGCCGGGCGTGTAGTACAGGCCGAAGCGGGCACTGGCCTTGATCGGATATCCGTCGGGCGCCAGATACGGGTCCTCCAGCGGCAGGTGGATCGTCGGACGCGCCGGCGTGCTGGGCGCTTCGTAGGCCGGGGCGGCGGGCGCTTCCGGGAACCTTTCGAACGCCATCCGCGAGGCCATTTCCGGGGCCACTTGCGGGGCCATTTCCGGGGCAGAAAGCCCGGGATCCAGCGCCGCATGACGCCCGGTTCTCACCTCTGCGGCTGAGGTCTCGGCGTCGTCAGCCGCGGCCCCAGGAATGAAGTCGTCTTCGACGAGGTCCTCGGCCCCGACGACTTCAGGAACGAAGGGCTCGGCGACCTCCGCATCCGTAACGGTCTCCAGCACCGGCTCATCCGGGAAGTCGGGCTCGCGAAGGTCGGCATCCGACACCACCGGTATGGAGGTGGTGTCCACGGTGTCGGGATCTTGCTCCTCTTCGGGCTCGAACTCGATGTCGGATTCAAAGTCGGATTCGGCGTCCGATTCAAGCTCGTACTCCGGCTCCGGCGCACCGTGGTAGGCGTCGTCGAGTTGGACAGGCTCAGTCACTCCGGCCGCCGCCTCGGCGCCACGCCGCCAGCTCACCCGCGGGGCGGAACCCGCGTCGGGCCCATACTGTTCCGGCGCATACTGGTCGTTCGGGGCGAAGCGGTCGGGGCCGGCGTCGGCATCCTCGTGTGGCCAGGGCCCCTCGGCGGCGCCTTCGTAGTGAGCCTCGTAGCCGGCGTCCACGTCGCGGTCCTGCTCGTAGGTGGTGGTGTCCGGGGTGCTACGACGCCGGCGCCATCCGATCACCACCAACACGACCGCCACCAGGAGCAGCAACACCGGGATGACGCCCAACAGGTACCACCACTGCCAGACAAACGTCTTGGCACGCGGGGGCGACGCCGCCGCGGTGCTGGGCTGATTCTGACCGGGTACCTGCAAACCGGACAACAACGGCGCCAGGTTCGCCGGGTCGGTGCTGAACGCGTTCTTCGCCCGGTTCCAGGAGATCTTGCCGCCGGTGAACTTCTGCGAGACCACGTCGCCGTCCACGGTCTGGTCGCCGACCGGGGCGCCGAGCTTGCCCGAGGGACCTTTGAGCTTGTCCCACGCGGCCTTCATGGCTCCGCGGACCACGAAGGCGCCATGCTCAGAGGTCCAGAAGATCACCGGCTTGTCCGCTGCGGCGAACGTGACAACACGGCTGGACGGCCCGATACCGCCGTCGGACTCGTTGGCGATCGGAAAGCCCAGGTCGCTGCCGACCGGGCCGCCCAACGACTCGTACTTCGCCAGGATGTCGTTCTCGATCGCATTGGCGCCGGTGGTCGGGCTGAAATAGATCTTGCCGCCGACGAAGTCCTGGGCCATCCCATCCCCACCCATGGGGTATTGATCGCCCTTCTTGGCGCCCAGCGGACCGGTGGCGCCGCCAGCCGCGCGCCACGCCATATTGACGGCCGCGCTGGGATCCATCGAGAACTGCAAGTCCTTCAGTTGCTCGGCCAGCGCCGCCGGGACGGTGGAGAACTCCTTCGTCTTTCTGTTCCAGGAGACCTGACCGCCGCTGAACTTCTGGGCAGCGATGTCGCCGTCGTACGTCTCATCGGCCACCGGGGCACCCAGCACGCCGCCCGAGCTGCCGAGTTTGTCCCACGCCGTGTTGAGCGCGCCGCGGACGACGAAGGCGCCGTGATCCGGAGTCCAGAAAATCACGGGGCTGTCGCTGGCGGCGAAAGTGCTCACCCGACTGTCGGGGCCGGCGAGGCCTGGAACTTCATTGATGGTCGGGAATCCCAGATCGCTGCCGACCGGACCGCCCAATTGTTCGTATTTGTCCAGGACCGGCCCGTACATCAGCCTGGCACCGGTAGCCGTGGTGTAAAAGAATTTGCCACCGGCGAAATCCAAGGCGAATCCGTCACCGATCGGGTAGACGTCGCCCTTCCTGGCACCCAGCGGTGAACCGTCGCCTCCGGCCTTCTCCCACGCGGCCATGATGGCCGCTTCGGCGTCGCCGATCGGTGACGCCACCGCGACCGGAGCCAACAGTCCCGCGGCCAACCCTGCGGTCGCCAAGCTGACCAGCGCGCGCGCGACCAGTCTGCTCAATTGACCTCTTTGCCCGTTCACCAAGCCTCCCAGCCGACGGATATGCCCGTATCTGTGGCCATGCCCGTGCCCTGCCTACCCCGTGACACGGTGGCTCGCCCACCGTGGGCCGTCCGGGGCTCGCATAACTTTGCTCCAGCGAAAGACAATTCAGTAGTCAAATCGTAAATAATACGAAAAGGGTTACACAGCCGATGTCGAAATGATGCCGAGCCACCCCGTGTCGTGACCACCTGGGCTGCACCCCGAGCGGTGTCGGGCTACCGTGCCGGGAGCGGCAAACCGGACAGATGCGCTGAGAGGAAGCACAGCGGACATGGGTGTCTCCGGACCCGTTTGGGCCCTGACCATCGTCTTGATCGCCGGCTTGTTGGTGTTCGACTACGCCTTCCAGGTGCGCAAGACGCACGTGCCGACGCTGCGCGAGGCCGTGATCTGGTCGGCGACCTATGCCGGGATCGCGTTCGTGTTCGGCGTCGGCGTGGTCATTTTCGGCAGCCCGGGCATGGGGATGGAGTATTTCGCCTGCTACCTGAGCAACGAAGCCCTGTCTGTGGACAACCTGTTCGTCTTCCTGCTCATCATGTGCGGCTTCGCCGTGCCCCGGGTGGCCCAGCAGAAGGTGCTGCTGTTCGGCATCACCTTCGCGCTCGTCGCGCGCACCGGGTTCATCCTGCTCGGTGCCGCCCTCATCGAGAATTTCAACTCGGCGTTCTACGTGTTTGGTCTGACCCTGCTGGTCATGGCGGGCAACCTGGCCAAACCCGCGGAGCCGGACGATCGCAGCCCCGACAACATCGTCATCCGGTTGGCCAACCGGTTCTTGCGCACCTCGCAGCACTACGACGGCGACCGGTTGTTCACCATCGAAAACGGCAAAAGGGTGCTGACCCCGGTGGTTCTGGTCATGATCGCGATCGGGGGCAGTGACGTACTGTTCGCGTTCGATTCGGTTCCGGCGCTGTTCGGTCTGACCGAGAATGTCTACCTGATTTTCGCGGCCACCGCGTTCTCACTGCTGGGCCTGCGCCAGTTGTACTTCCTGATCGACGGTCTGCTGGACCGGCTGGTCTACCTGTCCTACGGACTGGCTGCGATTCTCGGCTTCATCGGCGTCAAGCTGATGCTGGAAGCGTTGAGCAACAACAACATTCCGTTCATCAACCACGGCAAGCCGGTCACGGTCGTGGAAGTCAGCACCCCAGTGTCATTGGCAGTCATCATCGTCATCCTGCTCATCACCACCGCGGCGTCGGTGCTGTCGGCGCGTGGCCGAGCGCAGAATTTATTGGCACGAGCCCGCCGGCACACCACCGAATACCTGGACCTGGGTTATGAGGCGGATGCGGGCGAACGCGAGAAGATCTTCGCCGCACTGCTTTCCGAGGAGCGCGAGATCGGCGGGCTCCCGGCAAAATATCGTGCGCAGATCTGGAACGACGTCGAGCTGATGGAGCTAGTACGAAAAGCCCACGAGGCACACGACGAGTATCGCCGCAGCTAGACACCCAGGCTGCGGCCGATGATCTCCTTCATGATCTCGGTGGTTCCGCCGTAAATCGTCTGTACCCGGGCATCGAGATAGGCACGGGCGACTGGATATTCGCGCATGTATCCATAACCGCCGTGCAGCTGCAGGCAGCGGTCGATCAAATGCACCTGCTTCTCGGTGGCGTACCACTTGGCCATCGCGGCTTGTTCGGCCGTCAGCTTGTGGTCCAGATGCAAACGAATGAACTCGTCGACCATCATGCGCACCACGGTGGCCTCGGTCGCCAGCTCGGCCAGCACGAACCGGCTGTTCTGGAAGCTGCCGATCGGCTTGCCGAAAGCCTTGCGCTCCTTGGTGTATTGCAGTGTCTGTTCCAGCACGTCTTCCATCGCCGCGGCAGCCATGATCGCGATGTTGATCCGTTCCTGCGGCAGGTTCTGCATCAGGTAGATGAACCCCAAGCCCTCCTGGCCGAGCAGGTTCTCGGCCGGAACGTGCACGTCGGTGAAGGACAGCTCGGCGGTGTCCTGGGCGTCCAGGCCGATCTTGTCCAGATGCCGGCCGCGTTCGAATCCCTCCATGCCGCGCTCGACAACGAGCAGCGAAAAGCCTTGCGCGCCCTTGTCGGGATCGGTCTGGGCCACCACGATCACCAGATCCGAATTGATCCCGTTGGTGATGAACGTCTTCGCGCCGTTGAGGACGTAGTGGTCACCCTGTTTGACCGCGCGGGTCTTGATGCCCTGCAGGTCGCTACCGGTCCCCGGCTCGGTCATCGCGATCGCGGTGATCAGTTCGCCGGTGCAGAATCCTGGCAGCCAGCGCTGCTTTTGCTCTTCGGAGGTGAGTTTCAGCAAGTAGGGCGCCACAACGTCGTTGTGCAGGCCGAACCCGATGCCGCTGTAACGCCCGATGACGGTTTCCTCGACGACGATCGTGTTGTAGCGGAAGTCGGGGTTGCCACCGCCGCCGTACTCCTCGGGCACCGCCATCCCCAGGAAGCCCTGCTTGCCGGCCTCGAGCCACACCCCGCGGTCGACGATCTTCGCCTTCTCCCACTCTTCGTGGTGGGGCGCGACGTGGCGTTCGAGGAAGCCTCGGTACGACTCGCGGAACAAGTCATGCTCGGCCTCGAAAAGAGTGCGCTGGTACTTGACGGCACTGCTCATGCGTCCGACCTCCGGCTATCCAAAAAAGCGACCATTGCCGCCCAACATATACCAACCAGACGGTTGGTCGGCAGCTGGCCGCCAGCGAGCGTAACGCCACGGCGAGATTTCGGGCGTTTTTCCGCCGTGGCGTTACGGTCGCGACTCAGTGGGCCGAGAACTCGCGCAGGCTGGCGGCCAGCGCCACCGGAACCCTGGCCTTGATCCTGGTGCCGTCGGAGTTGTGCTCGGCCTGCTGCACCCGACCATCGGCGTGCATGCGGGCCACCAGGTCGCCGCGGTCGTAGGGGATCAGCACGTCCACCGCGGTGTCGGTGGGGGCCGCGAGCTCTGCCATTCGCCGCCGCAGGGCGTCGATCCCGTCACCGGTGTGGGCGGAGACGAAGACCGCGCCGGGCAGCGCGTGACGCAGCTTGGCCAGCATCAGATCCCCGGCGGCGTCGACCTTGTTCACCACCAGCAGCTCGGGCGGCGCATCGGAGTTATGGTCGGCTCGGTAGTCGGCAAAGACCTCGGAGATCACTTCGCGTACCGCGCTGATCTGGGCCAGCGGGTTGACGTCGGAACCGTCGACGACATGCACCAGGAGTTCGGCGTCGACGACCTCTTCCAGCGTGGATCGGAACGCCTCGACCAACTGGGTGGGCAGGTGCCGCACGAAGCCGACGGTGTCGGTCAGCACGAACGGCCGACCGTCATCGAACTCCGCGCGCCGGGTGGTGGGTTCCAGGGTGGCGAACAACGCGTCCTGAACCAGCACGCCGGCCCCGGTGAGCGCGTTGAGCAGGCTGGACTTGCCGGCATTGGTGTAGCCGACGATGGCGATCGACGGCAGGTCGCTTTCCAGCCGGCGACTGCGCTGAGTGTCGCGGGCCTGCTTCATGTCCTTGATCTCGCGGCGCAGCTTGACCATCCGCTCGCGGATGCGGCGCCGGTCGGTCTCGATCTTGGTCTCACCGGGGCCGCGCAGGCCCACGCCGCCGCCGCTGCCACCGGCGCGGCCACCGGCCTGCCGCGACATCGACTCACCCCAACCGCGCAGCCGCGGCAGCATGTACTCCATCTGGGCGAGCGACACCTGGGCTTTGCCCTCGCGGCTGGTGGCGTGCTGGGCGAAGATGTCGAGGATCAACGCCGTGCGGTCGATGACCTTGACCTTGACGGCCTTCTCCAGCGCGGTCAGCTGTGCCGGGGACAGCTCACCGTCGCAGATCACCGTGTCGGCGCCGGTCGCGACGACCACCTCGCGAAGTTCGGCCGCCTTGCCCGAGCCGATGTAGGTCGACGGGTCGGGCCGGTCGCGGCGCTGGATGAGACCCTCGAGCACCTCAGACCCGGCGGTTTCGGCCAGTGCCGCCAACTCGGCCATGCTCGCCTTGTTGTCGGTCGCGCTGCCCTCGGTCCATACCCCGACCAAGACGACTCGCTCGAGTCGCAGCTGGCGGTACTCGACCTCGGTGATGTCGGTGAGTTCGGTCGACAGACCGGCGACCCGGCGCAGTGCCGATCTGTCGTCGAGGGCGAGCTCACCGAGGCTCGGCGTGGAGTCCGTTTCGGACCAATCTGGATGTGTCATAAGCAGTCTCCGATGGTGGCACGTCTGGGAAGACCGCGCATCTGAATTTTCACGCCAGCGAATTCCACCAGTCGTCGGCAAGCTCGCCGTGCGCCAGCAGCACCGACGGTCCGCGCAGGTAGCTGGTGGCGTCAGTGACGGTGACGGTGACATCACCACCGGGCACTCGCACGGTGAGCGTGCCGGTCGCTACCCCGTCAGTGCCGGTTCCTATCAGCGCGGCGACCGCCGCGGCGACCGTTCCGGTGCCGCACGAGCGGGTCTCCCCCACCCCGCGTTCGTGCACCCGCATACACACCACGCCGCCGACGGGTGCCGTCAGCACCTCGACATTGACGCCGTTCGGGAACTGCGCCTGGTCGAAGCTCACCGGCGCGGCGACGTCCAGCGCCGCCAGCTCGTCGATGGTCAGCTCTGGATCGACGCACGCCAGGTGCGGGTTACCCACGTCGACGGCGATGCCTTGGAAGCGGCGACCGCCGACGACTGCCTCTCCCGCGCCGACCTTGTTGGCCTTGCCCATGTCGACAGTGACGTCGGCATTGACGTGGTCGACGTGGTGCACGGTGACCGGTCGCGGTCCGGCCAGCGACCCGACGACGAACTCGTCGCGAGTCTCCAGGCCACTGGCGCGCAGGTAATGCGCGAACACCCGCACCCCGTTGCCGCACATCTGCGCGGTCGACCCGTCGGCGTTGCGGTAGTCCATGTACCAGTCGTCGGCGCCGACACCGTCGGGCAGGCGGTCGAGCACGCCGGCGGTCACCGCCGCACCCGCGGTGGTGATCCGGAGCACCCCGTCGGCGCCCAGGCCCCGGCGCCGGTCGCACAATGCCGCCACCTGGCCGGGGGTGAGCGCCAGCCGCGCCTGCACGTCGGGCAGCAGCACGAAGTCGTTCTGGGTGCCGTGGCCCTTGGCGAAGATCATGTGAAGATCACCAGATCAGGATACGTGGCGCCACGCGAGCACAGCTCCGTCGATGAGATGGTCGCGCGCTTCCGAGTCGAGCCAGTGCACCCGGTGGTCCCGGCGGAACCACGACCGCTGCCTTCGCACATACCGGCGGGTGCCCACGAACGTCTGCTCGCGTGCGTCGTGCAGCAGGTCCGTCCCACCACCGGCGTCTAGGGCGGCGAGCACCTGGGCGTAGCCGAGCGCACGCGATGCGGTGACGCCATCCCGCAGTCCCTGGTCCGACAGTGCGCGCACCTCCTCGACCAGACCGTTCTCGAACATCTGGTCCGTACGCCGCGCCAATCTGTCGTCGAGAATCGTTGTCTCACAGTCCAATCCGATGATAGCGGTGTCCCAGCGCGGCGCGCCGATGCGCGGCGCGGACGCCGCGAACGGTTGTCCGGTGAGCTCGACGACCTCCAGCGCGCGCACCGTGCGCCGGCCGTCGGTGGGCAGGATTGCCGCGGCTGCGGCCGGGTCGCGGCGGGCCAGTTCGGCGTGCAGCGTGCCCACGCCGACCTCGGCAAGTCGCTGTTCCCATCGCGCCCGCACCGCCGGATCGGTCGCGGGAAACGACCAGTCGTCAAGCAGCGATTGGAGGTACAGCATCGAACCGCCGACCACGATCGGCAGCGCTCCCCTGGCCGCGATCGCCTCGATGTCCGCGGCGGCGTCGCGCTGGTAGCGGGCGACGGTGGCGGTTTCGGTGATGCCCAGGACGTCGAGCTGGTGGTGCGGGATACCGCGGCGCTGCGCGACGGGCAGCTTCGCGGTGCCGATGTCCATGCCGCGATAGAGCTGCATGGCGTCGGCGTTCACGATCTCCGCGCTGTGGCCGAGCCGCTCGACACGTTCTGCAAAGTCCAGCGCCAGTTGCGACTTGCCGGTGCCCGTCGGGCCGATGATCGCCAGTGGCCGCACGGCTGACCTCACACCTGCCAGATGCCGGCGAAGTACCCCACCCCGTAGGGCGCTCCGCGGTACAGCTCCTTCGCCGATCGCGGCGCGGGCCCGGTCAGGCCGGCCAGCACCTGAAAGGCCACCCGCCCCACGATCTGCGCGGGCAGCCGGGTCAACGCGGCGACGTCGCCGGTGGCCAGCGCATCGTCGAGGGCCAGTTGCGCAGCGGCGTTGCCCGGGTCGTAACCGCCGGGAGCGCTCCGTGTCAGGGTGTTCGCGCCGTCGGCGACGACCAGCACACCGACCGGACCGGGCATCCGGTCGATCTCGGCGCGCAGTTGCCTGCCACGGTCCAGCGCGGCGTCGGGGTCATGGTCGCCGGCATAAACGCGGACCTGTGCGACGGCCTCCGGGCGGGCCCGGCCGCGCACCCAGCCGGCGATCAGCGCGCACAGCGGCAAGTCGAGCAATTCGACCGGTTCGTGCGGCGTCAGCCGTATCGGCACGTCGGCGCCGAATCCCGCGAACGTACCCACCGCGTTCGGGCCCAGCACGTCGTCGGCTGGACCCGTTCCGACGACAATCCAGCTCGGCGGCAACAAGGCGGCCGCTGCGACGACGTCCGACGCGAGGTCGGCCACCTCGGCGGCCGCGGCACCGGCAAGCTCGGGAACGAGCACCGGCGCGGACGGAACGATCGCGATCGCGCTGAGCACGCCACCAAACTAACGTCTCGGCGTTTTAGGTGCTGACAGCCTGTTCGAGCGGCGCATCGGTTTCCGGTTCGCCGTCCAGCTCAGCCTCCATCGTGACGGCCTCGCCACGGGCCAGCGCCACCGTCGCGACGAAGACCATCACCACCGCCGCGATCAGCACAAACACCTCCGGGCCTCGGGCGTCGAACGTCTCGGCGAGCACGGTTATCCCGAGCACACCGGCGACGACCGGCTTGGCCACCGTCATCGTCGGCAACGATGCGGTGAGCACACCGGCCCGGAAAGCCGACTGCTGGAAAATCATGCCCACCAGAGCCGCCAACAGCCAGGGAACGAATTCCGGCGCCCGCAGTGCCGCCCCCAAACCGTCTTCGGCGACTTCGACCATGCCCTTGGTCAGCACGGCGAACAGCGCCAGCGACGAACCGGCCACCAACGCAAGCAGTATCGCGGCGGTGGGACGACCGGCCCAGATCCGCGCGCCCAGCACGCACAACACCAAGGTCGGGCCCATCACCAGGGCCACGATGAGCCAGCTGTGTAGCGTCCCACGCTCCTGACCCGTTTCCGGGTCGCCGACGACGATAACTGCGGCCAGCGCGGTGGTCAGCACGAACGCCCACATCCATTCCCACCGCGTCACCTTGCGATGGGTCAGCCGGGCGTAGATCGGCAGGGCGAACAGCAGCGCTGTGACCTGCAGCGCCGTCACCATCACCACCGATCCCCAGGCCAGCGCCGCGGCCTGCAGGCTGTAGTTGAGGACCGCCGCCATGCCGCCCAGCCACCATTTGGTGTCGCGCAACGACATCAGGAACAGCTCGAGGTGGCCGACCTCTTCGATCGGTGATCTCATGCGCGGAACGCTGGCGGATCACATCCCCGACGGCGGACGCCAGGGCCGCACAGATGGCTATCAGCGCGGCGATGTCCACTTTGGACATGCAGACCCCCTCAGCGGCGTTCCTGTCAGCGTTCTCCCGGAAGCTGTGCGTACCTGCGGTGTTCGTTTTCTGTTCAACGACCACTTTATGGCACGGGCCCGGCGAGGACGATGTTCGAAGATCTTGAAGTTATGTCACCCACCTATGTCGCGACCCACCGCAAGCTATGCGGCGGCTGTGAGAAACCTCGGTACGGTCGACGCGTCCGGCACTGCGCCTGCGCTAAGCCTCGGCCGGTAGCGGGACCAGCACGAAGCGCTCTCGGGGTAGCCGGACGGTGGACACATCCTCCTCACTGAAGACCGGATCTGCAGCCGCCTCTTCTGAAGCGGCCATCGTGGCGGCCTCACCGCGAGCCAGTGCGGCCGTGGCGACCAGCACCACCGCCACCGAAGCCACCAACACGAGCACCTGCGTGCCGTCGGCGCCGAACGACTCGCCCAGCACGGTGACACCCAGCAGCGAAGCGACCACCGGCTCGGCAACAGTCATTGTCGGCAGCGACGCGGTCAGCGCACCGGCCCGAAATGCCGACTGCTGAAACACCGTTCCGATCGCCGCTACCAGCAGCCAGGCGTACAGCTCCGGGCTGCGCAGCAGCGCCGGCAAACCGCCGTCGAACACGTCGACGATGCCCTTGGTGAGCACCGCGAACAACGCCCACGCCGACGCCGACACCACCGCCAGCAGCACCGCGGCCACCGAGCCGGACCAGATCCGCGCGGCGAGCACACACAGCATCATCGACGGGCCGATCACGACCGCCACCACCGCCCAGGTCGCCAGCGACGCCCGCTGGTAGCCGGCGTCTGGATCGCCGACCGTGACGAAGACCGCGACCGCGCCGGCCAGCACCACCGCCCACACCCATTCGCGGCGGGTCAACGCGTGTTTGGTCAGGTACGCGTACACCGGCAACGCGAACAGCAGCGCGGTCACCTGCAGCGCCTGGACCAGCACCACCGACCCCAGTGCCAGCGCCACCGCCTGCAGCGCGGCGCTGGCGACGGCGGCCACGGCACCCAGCCACCACTTGGCGTCGACGCAACGACATTCGGAGCAACTCGACATGGCCGACTTCCTCGTCGGTGACTTCCTGTGCGGACCGCTGACGGACCACGTCTCCAACACCTGAAATCAGCGCGGCGATAAGCGCGAGCAACGCCGCGATATCCACTTTGGCGATGGTGCGACCTCCACTGTCAACGCCCCCGACCGACCCAAATCCACTGCTCCGGAACGGTACCGGCCACCGCGACGCCGACACATCAAGCGAATCCAACTGCTAATCGAACTGTTATCGGATGCTGACCTAAGGCGGCGCGAGTTGTTATCGGAAGCTCAGGAAAAACCCTCGCGACTAATGGTGGCGGCGCACATCCCGACAAGCTGCTTCAATACTGTTTGGAACCGGTTAGGAAATCGGTGTGACGGCAATGCGCCGCACGCTGTCTTCCTGCCGTACAGGTGCCGCTTCGCGCGGCAGGTGCGCGGGGTATTACCGCGCGAAGGGTAGGTGACCAGCGCATGACAGCGGACGAGCCCCGCAGCGACGATTCAGCCGACAATTCAGCCCTGATGGCACAGGAACCGGTTTCAAGACCCATCCCGACCCCGGTGCCCCGCCCGGCACCGCGACCGGGCCCCCGGCCAACGCCGCGACCCACCTCCCACCCAGTGGCCGCACCACCGCACAGCGACCCGCATCGGTTCGGCCGTGTCGACGACGATGGAACGGTATGGCTGATCACCGCGGCCGGCGAGCGCATCATCGGCTCCTGGCAGACCGGAGATCCGGACGCCGCCTTTGCCCATTTCGGTCGGCGATTCGACGACCTGAGCACCGAGATCACGCTGATGGAGGAGCGGCTGGCCTCCGGAAGCGGCGATGCGCGCAAGATCAAAGCCCACGCGGCTGCCCTGGCCGAGACGTTCGCGACGGCATCCGTGCTGGGCGATATCGACGCGCTCGCCGCACGGCTGGACACCCTTCGTGAGCACGCCGACGCCGCTACCGCCGCCGATCGCTCCCGTCGTGACGAGCAACGCGCCGCGCAGACCGCCCGCAAGGAAGCGCTGGCCGCCGAAGCCGAAGAGCTGGCCAGCCAACTCCACCCAATGGAAAACCGCCGGCGACCGGATGCGGGCCATCCTCGACGAATGGAAGACGATCAGCGGTCTGGATCGCAAGGTCGATGACGCGCTGTGGAAGCGCTACACCGCCGCCCGGGAAACCTTCAACCGGCGACGGGGATCGCATTTCGCCGAGCTGGACCGGGAGCGGTCGGGTGTCCGGCAATCGAAGGAGCGGCTGTGCGTGCGGGCCGAAGAGTTGTCGGATTCCACGGATTGGACCGCTACGAGCGCGGAGTTTCGCAAGCTGCTCACCGAGTGGAAGGCGGCGGGACGAGCGTCCAGGGATGTCGATGACGCCATGTGGAAGCGGTTCAAAGCCGCCCAGGACGCGTTCTTCACAGCGCGCAACGCCGCGACAGCCGAGAAGGACACCGAACTGCGCGCCAATGCCACTGCCAAAGAGGCGTTACTGGCGGAAGCCGAAAAGCTGGACGTGGGTAACCACGACGCCGCCAGAGCAGCATTGCGCTCGATCGTCGACAAGTGGGACGCGATCGGCAGGGTGCCGCGGGAGCGGGCCGCCGAGTTGGAACGGCGGCTGCGCACGATCGAGAAGAAGGTGCGCGATGCCGGTGAGTCGGATTGGTCGGACCCGCAGGCGCAAGCCCGCGCCGAGCAGTTCCGCGCCCGAGTCGAGCAGTTCGAACGCCAAGCCCAGAAGGCGGAGGCCGCCGGCCGGACCAAAGAAGCCGAAGAGGCCAAGGCGAACGCCGAACAGTGGCGCCAGTGGGCTGAGGCCGCCTCCGAGGCGCTGAGCCGCCGACCCTAGCGGTCGGTATCGTCCTGGCCCGGCTGCGTCGGGGCCGCCTCGTTATCGGGTTGCAGGCTTTCCAGCAGCGTCCTGGACTGCTGCTGCGCGACGACGCGGCGACGCTGCTCCTCGGCCGCGAGTTGCACGATCGTGCGCGACCAGACCACCCGGGCCCAGTGAAAGGTCAACAGCATCACGGTGATCCATGCGACGAAGAGCCCGATGCCCGGGCCGGGATGACCCGCGGCCACGGTCTGTCGCGACCATACGGCCAACAGCCCGGTACCACTGGCGAGTGCCGAACCCGCCAGCGCGATCCAGGCCAGCGCCCAGCGGCGGGTTATCAACGCCAGCATCGAGAAACCGACGCCGAACACCAGCGCCAGCCAGGCGAACACCCGCGAGGGCAACGCCAACGCGGCCGCGCCGGCGCCATGGGTGCTGAACAACACATCCCATCCCCGCACGTGGCCGGTGTGCGGCAGGATGAACGACCCCAGCAGCACGAACACCAAGATGGCGACGACGAGCGCCCGCGCACCAGGGACGATCTCACGCGCAACGCGGCGCTCTGCCGCCTCGATCTCGGTGCGGTAGGCGTCGAAATCCTCGGGGCCGCGTGCACCGCTCATCGGGCGCATCCCAGCGGTTCTAGCCGGCTGACGGGTAGTCCGACACCCGGCATGCCGAGGCCGATGCCGCGGGGTCGCCGGCCGGTGGCGTGCGCGTCACCGGCACGGGTCCGGCGGTGGGTCAAGATTCCGGCGTCGGCGATCAGATGGTGCGGCGCGGCGTCGGTGACCGCGGTAGTGACCACGTCGCCGGGCCGCACTGGCTGATCGACGGCTTGATCGGCGGCTTGATCGGCGGCGAAGTGCACCAGCCGACCGTCACGGGCGCGCCCGCTCATACGGGCGGTGCGGCTGTCCTTGCGACCTTCGCCGCTGGCGACGAGCAGTTCCACGGTCTGGCCGACCAGGGCGCGATTGTGCTCCAGCGAGATCTCTTCCTGTAGCTCGACCAGGCGCTCATAACGTTCCTGCACAACGGCTTTGGGCAGCTGCCCGTCCAGCTCGGCAGCCGGTGTGCCGGGCCGCTTGGAGTACTGGAAGGTGAATGCGGCCGAGAAGCGGGCCTGGCGCACCACGTCGAGGGTGGCCGCGAAGTCCTGTTCGGTCTCACCGGGAAAGCCCACGATCAGGTCTGTCGTGATGGCCGCGTGCGGCATGGCTGCGCGGACCCGTTCGATGATGCCGAGGTACCGCTCGGCCCGGTAGGACCGCCGCATCGCCCGCAGGATCCGGTCGGATCCGGACTGCAACGGCATGTGCAGGGCCGGGCAGACGTTGGGCGTCTGCGCCATCGCTTCGATGACATCGTCGGTGAACTCGGCCGGATGCGGCGAGGTGAACCGCACCCGCTCGAGGCCGTCGATGCGTCCGCAAGATCGCAGCAGTTCGGCGAATGCGCCGCGATTGCGGGGTAATCCGGGGTCGGCGAAAGAAACCCCGTAGGCGTTGACGTTCTGCCCCAGCAGGGTGACTTCGAGGACGCCGTCGTCGACCAGCGCCTGCACCTCCGCGAGGATGTCTGCCGGGCTGCGGTCCACCTCCTTGCCACGAAGCGAGGGGACAATGCAGAAAGTGCAGCTGTTATTGCACCCGACCGAGACGGAAACCCAAGCGGCATAGGCGGATTCGCGGGCACTCGGTAGCGAAGACGGGAATTGCTGCAGCGCTTCGGCGATTTCCACCTGAGCGACCTTGTTATGCCGGGCCCGATCGAGCAATGCGGGCAGCGACCCGATGTTGTGGGTGCCGAAGACGACGTCGACCCACGGCGCCTTGCCGAGCACGGCGTCCTTGTCTTTCTGGGCCAGGCACCCGCCGACCGCGATCTGCATGTCCGGGTTGTCTCGCTTGCGTGGGGCCAGGTGGCTGAGGTTGCCGTACAGCTTGTTGTCGGCGTTCTCCCGGACGGCGCAGGTGTTGAAGACCACCACGTCGGCGTCGGCGCCGTCGGCCGCACGCTGGTAGCCGGCGGCTTCCAGCAGACCCGCCAGGCGCTCGGAGTCGTGGACGTTCATCTGACAGCCGTACGTGCGGACCTGATAGGTGCGCGCAGCTTCGCCTACCGTGCCCGCCGCGTTTCGCGCCAACACCGAAGTCACCGGGCCATGGTACGGCGACCAGGGCCCACGGGATTAACCCGCAGCTAGACGGCTAGTGGCGATCGCTAGCGCGGCGGAGCCGGGCGCAGCGGGTCGCCACCATCTGAACCTGGCGATCGCTAGCGCGGCGGAGCCGGGCGCAGCGGGTCGCCACCATCTGGACCTGGCGATCGCTAGCGCGGCGGAGCCGGGCGCAGCGGGTCGCCACCATCCGAACTAGACCCGGCGGCGCTCCCGTTCGGCGGCCAACTCGGCGGCGACCACCTCCCAGGCCACGGTTGGGCTGTACCCACGGCGGGCCAGCAACGCCACCAGCCGGCGACTCACCCGCGCCTCGTCCTTGCTGTCGTCGCCGAGCACCTCGCGACGCAACCTGGTCCGGACCAGCTGCTCGGCCTGGGCCCGCTCGGCGCCGGCACCCATCCCGCCCAGCGCCGCGGTGATGACGTCGTCGTCGACGCCCTTGCTGGTGCAGCTCAGCGGTCAACGCACGGTTGCTCTTTCCCGACCTGGCCCGCCGCGACTGTACCCATTGTTCGGCGTAGTCGGCGTCGTCCACCAGGCCGACCGCGGTCAGCCGATCAAGCACACGCTCGCTGATTTCCTGGGGATACCCGCGTTTTGCCAGCTGGCCGGCCAACTCGGCCCGGGTTCGCGCTCTCGCGGTGAGCAGGCGCAGGCACAAGGCCCGCGCCAGCTCCTCGCGAGATGGCTCAGAAGTCGACGGGGGCGGGCAGGACACCGTCATCGGTCACCACCGCACCAATGCCGAGCTTTTCCTTGATCTTCTTCTCGATCTCGTCGGCCACTTCGACGTTCTCCTTCAAGAAGTTGCGGGCATTCTCCTTGCCCTGACCGAGCTGCTCGCCCTCGTAGGTGAACCAGGAACCCGACTTGCGGATGAAGCCCTGATCCACGCCCATGTCGATCAGCGAGCCCTCTCGGCTGATGCCTTTGCCGTAGAGAATGTCGAACTCGGCCTGCTTGAACGGTGGCGACACCTTGTTCTTGACGACCTTGACCCGGGTGCGGTTGCCGACCGCATCGGTGCCGTCCTTGAGCGTCTCGATCCGCCGCACATCCAGGCGCACCGATGCGTAGAACTTCAAAGCCTTTCCGCCCGTTGTCGTTTCGGGCGAGTTGTGCACCATCACCCCGTCAGCAAGATAGTTGTGCGAACCCTCGACCTCGATATCGAAGCGACTCATGATGGGGTAATCGGTCTTTGATTCAATCTCGGTGACACGTGCCGGAATCAGCTCCATAGTCGGTTCGACGAACTGTGGCGTCACCATGCTGTGGCCACGGAACCGCGGCAACAGCTTGTACTCCATGCATGGCGCCATGTATGGCGCCACTAGTTCCTGAAACTTCGCGGTGGCTGCGGTAGAGAACACCAACACGGCCTTGGCGGCCGCACCAGCCTTCCGTAGTCGTACATCGAGGCCGTGAGTGTCGTGCAGATAGTCACGGAGGCGCACTTGCGAACCCTCACTCATCGCCTCAACACAGATCTCGATTCGCCCGCTTCCGCCTTGTGTGCGCTGCTGCAGACCCTTGGAGCGGAGGCTGAACGAACCGTCGTCCATGTACCAGATCGCTAGCGACAACGGGGTGAGCCCCTTGAGGTACTCCTCGGAGAGGAACTTCTTTCCATCACCTAAATACACCGCGCTTCGCAATTCATGGAGTTCCGCGAGCGGGGAGAAGTCGGCGAACACTGCACCCTTGCTGTTAAGGGTGCGGCTGTGCGGGATGTTCTCTAGTAGAGAGACTTTCCAATCAAGATATGCCGACTGCTGGGCTCCGTGTCCTATGCGGAGCGGCGCGCTCTCGGAATCCTGTCGAACTGGCGGGGATAGACACCCATCACCCATCAACGAACCCAGCACGATTTCCCACTGCTGATCACTGAGCAGGCTTGGCTGCGCCAACATCACTCGATCGCCGACACTTATGTCTTCAGCTTCACGCCAGCCAGCAGGGGTTCGGATGAGATGGTTGCGAGTCATCGCCAAGCTGGCGTGCCCACGTCCCGTCCCGCTTCCTGCTCGATCGACCTTGAAGTGCAGGAACTCTTCCGTTCTCCCGTTGTTAAACCAATTGGTCACCCTGCGCGGCACAATTTGCCCGGATTCGAAGTCGTATGACAAGACCTCGACGTCCATTTTATGGTTCACAATCTTGCCGAGCTTCTCAGTCGATCCGTCGGAGAGGGTGACGTTGGTGTACCAGGACCCACACCCGAACATCACTCCGATCTTTTCGCGGAGCTGGTTGATGAAGATCGCCGTGGTGCCCGAATTGTTCAGCGCACCAGTCATTTTCCGCAGCGCCTGGCTCATCAGCCGGGCCTGCAGCCCGACATGGCTGTCCCCCATCTCGCCTTCGAGTTCCGCGCGCGGCACCAGGGCGGCCACCGAGTCGATGACCACGATGTCGAGCGCGCCCGACCGGATCAGCATGTCGGCGATCTCGAGTGCCTGTTCACCGGTATCCGGTTGGCTGACCAGCAGGGAATCGGTGTCAACGCCGAGGTTCTTGGCATACTCCGGATCCAGCGCATGCTCGGCGTCGATGAACGCCGCGACACCGCCGGCGGCCTGCGCGTTGGCCACCGCGTGCAGCGCCACGGTGGTCTTACCCGAGGATTCCGGGCCGTAGATCTCCACGACCCGGCCACGCGGCAGGCCGCCGATGCCCAGCGCCACGTCCAATGCGATGGATCCGGTCGGGATGACTGAAATAGGCTGACGCACCTCGTCACCGAGGCGCATCACCGATCCTTTGCCGTAACTCTTCTCGATCTGGGCCATTGCCAGTTCGAGAGCCTTCTCGCGATCGGGGGCTTGTGCCATGGTGCCTCTCCTGTAGTCGGTGTTCGATGACCGGTATCGGTCGGTTGGCCGTGACACTAGGCGCGGGGTCTGACAAGTTCGGTTTGCACATCGACCACAGTAGCCGAACACCTGTTCGATTCGAAGTACCGACACGCCGCGGTGTGGCAATATCGGCTACCGAAGAGAGCCCATGAACATCTCCGCGGAGCTATCCGAAATTTCCTCTTATGGCGGGTTTTTCGCGTTGACTGTGGGCGGGGACCCGGCAGGATGGCATCCCGTCGTCCAGTCCTATGCCGACGGCTATGCGGATCTCATCGATGCCACCGTCAGGCATTACCGCACTGCGGAGTCGCGGGTCGGCGCCTCTCTGGTCCACCTCGGCCACGCCGCCCGGCTGTGGTCCCCGGTGCTGGCCTGCGCATTGGGCCACGGCGTCGTGCCCGATCTGAGCGATCTGCAACGCGCCGACGACGGCGCGGCGCTACGACTGCCGGAACCCGCCGGAGAGCCCGTCACCCCTACCCCGGAGTTGTTGTATCGCCTTGTCGTGCAACACCATATGGAGCCACTGGCGGCCGGCCTGCGCGTCGACCTGGCGCCCGGACTGCTGTCCGGCAACATCGCGTCGGCCCTCGTCGGAACGTCTCGGGCGTTGCTTGCGGCGCGACCGGACCTGCGTGGACCGGTCGTCGAGATGACCAACGACCTGCTCGACACCGGCTGCCTGGCCGGATCCGGGGTGATCACCGGCGGCGATTTGGCTTTCAGGCGCCGCAGCTGTTGCCTCTTCTACCGGCTGCCCGGCGGCGGCACCTGCGGCGATTGTCCGCTCTAACCTGCACGCCGAGTCTGCGGTGGGGGCGCCGAGCCTGCGGCGAGCGCGCGATTTTCGCGCGCAACGACGCTCTGGATGCAGTCTCGAGCGCCAAGAAACTCACCACTGTTCGCGGGGGACGTCGAAGTCGGCGCACAATGCCCGCCACACATCACGGGGTTCGGCACCGCCCTCGATCGCCTGGGCGGCGCTGCGGCCGCCGAAGCCCGCCAATACATGATCGACCAGCACCGATGCGCCATAGGCAGCGCCGAATCGCAAGACGACCCGCTCGTTGAACTCCGTCAGCCGCACGCCAGCCAACATACCCAGCGGGCTAGCCGGCTAACGCAAGCGCTTCGCGGCATACCCGCACCGGATCGGCGACCCCGGCGACGCTCGCGGCGGCGGCTTTCGCGGACTCGAGGTATCCCGGCGACGACAGCACCTCGTTGACCTCGGTCACCAGCGCCTCGGCGGTCAGCGGCCGGATCAGCCGTGCGCTGCCCTGCCGTACCACCCGGTTGGCCATCTCCCACTGGTCCCCGCCGCCGGGGACCACCACCAGCGGCACCCCGGCTAACAACGTCTTGGCGACCATCCCGTGGCCGCCGCCGCAGATCACCAGATCGGCGTGCGTCAACAGCTCGTCCTGGCGTCCCCGCCCCGCCACCGCCCAGGGCGGCAGCGTCAGATCCGCCCCGCCCAGACGCGAAACCACCAGCCGCGACCCCGGCGGCAGAGTCTCCCCGGGTGTCAGGCATTGCAGTGCGAGGTCGACCAATCCGACGGTCCCGGTCATCGCCGTGGACGGCGCGACCACCACTACCGGACCTGTTCCCGCCGGGATGTCGAGCACCTGATCGGTGGGCTCGAAATGCAACGGCCCCACCACAACGGCCTCGTCCGGCCAATCCGGACGCGGAACCTCGAGCGCGGGCAGGGTGGCGATTAGCCGCCGCAACGGCCCCGGGTCGCGTTCCGGCAGCCCGATGTCCATCCGGACCGCCGCGCGCTGCCGCAGGCCGGCACGCCAGGACCGCCCCGTCAGCGCCCGCATGGTGGTGTCGCGCAGCCGGCCGCGGATGCCGGTACCCGGCGCGAGTCCACTGCCGATCGGCGGCAGCCCCTTGGACGGCAGATAGAGCGGATGCGGGCTCAGTTCGATCCACGGAATCCCCAGCAGTTCGGCGGCCATGCCGCCGCCCGAGGTGATGACGTCGGACACCACCAGATCGGGCGCCAGTTCGCGCAGCGCGGGCACGTTGAGCACCGCCATCCGCGCGGCACGACCATGGATCCTGGCGCCGGCATCCAGATCGTCGTCGGTGGCCACGAGTCCCGTCCAGCTCGACGGCGTCGATCCCGGCGGCACGGGCGGTATCGGTCCATTCCACACCGGTGAACAAGGTGGGCGCATCGCCGGCTTCGCGGAACCGTTGGCACAGCGCGATCGCGGGAAAAGAGTGTCCCGGATCCGGTCCGGCGACCACGGCGACGCGCATCCGCCTTAGCCTGCCACAGCGCCGCGGCCGTAGGCTGATGCTCATGACCGAGCTGACCGAGACATCCCCACAAAGTGCTGAAAACATCCGCACGGTCGAGGGTTTCCTTTACGCCTTGCAGGATGAGGACTTCGAAACCGCGGATGCGGCATTGGACGACGATCTCGTCTACGAGAACGTCGGGCTTTCACGAATCCGTGGCGGCCGCCGCACGGCTGCGATGATGCGCCGAATGGAAGGCCGCATGAGTTTCGAGGTGAAAATCCACCGTATTGCCGCCGACGGCACCGCCGTGCTCACCGAACGCACCGACGCACTGATCTTCGGGCCACTGCGGATTCAGTTCTGGGCCTGCGGCATCTTCGAGGTGCACAACGGCCGGATTACTTTGTGGCGCGACTACGTCGACGTTTACGACATGTTCAAGGGGTTCGTGCGCGGTGTGGCTGGACTGGTGATCCCGTCATTGAAGGCGACCATGTAACAGCGGCACCGTCCGAACGAAGCCGAACGCCGTTGCGAAGGGCAAGACCTCCGATTGCCTTTGCTATGGCGAATATTTGACATTTATTTGAGTTGGGCAAAACCCGCAGATTTGGCGCCGAAACAGATATCGTCTGTCTGCCGAGTCTCGAGGGTGAGCTGGCGACCCCCGGATAGGCATGACCTATTGGCCATGGCGTATTTGGAGGTCTCACATGTCATTTGTGATCGCGGCGCCGGAGTTCTTGACGGCAGCAGCAACGGACTTGGCAGGCATCGGTTCGTCGGTGAGCGCGGCCGGTGCCGCCGCGTCAGCCCCCACTGTCGCGGTCCTGGCCGCAGGCGGCGATGAGGTGTCAGCGGCGGTGGCGTCCTTGTTCGGGGCGCACGGCCAGGCGTATCAGGCCCTGAGCGCCCAGGCGTCGGCGTTTCATGAGCAATTCGTACAGACCTTGACCGGGGGTGCGGCGCAGTATGCGGCCACCGAGGCGGCCAGCGTATCGCCGCTACAGCAACTGCTCGACGTACTGAATGCGCCCTTCCAGGCGGCGCTGGGACGTCCCCTGATCGGCAACGGCGCCAACGCCAAACCGGGGTCCGGGGCAGACGGCGGGGCCGGCGGGATCTTGTGGGGCAACGGGGGTAACGGCGGAACCGGCCTGGGCGGCTCCGGTCAGAAGGGCGGTAACGGCGGGGCGGCCGGGCTGTTCGGCAACGGCGGGGCCGGCGGCGCTGGCGCGTTCTCAACGACAGGCAACGGCGGCGCCGGCGGCAACGGCGGGGCGGCCGGGGCGCTATGGGGCACCGCCGGCAACGGCGGTATGGGCGGCTTCGCCCAAAATGTCGCGGGCAAGGCCGGCGGTGCCGGCGGTGCTGGCGGCGCCGGCGGGCTATTCAGCGCCGGCGGCACCGGCGGAATGGGCGGCTCCTCCGACTTCGCCACCGGTGGCCCCGGTGGCATTGGCGGCGCGGGCGGGGCCGGCGGACTGTTCGGCGCCGGCGGCCACGGCGGCGCCGGCGGCGCCACCCTTGGCACCAACTCGGCCGGCGGCAACGGCGGGGCCGGCGGCGCCGCCGGGCTGTTCGGCCCCGGCGGCGGTGCTGGCGGCGCCGGCGGTACCGGCAATGTCACAAATGGCGCAGGCGGCCTCGGCGGCGGCGGCGGCACCGGCGGGCTGTACGGCGAGGGCGGGGACGGCGGAGACGGCGGCACCGGCGGTACTGCTGGCGGCAAGGGCGGCGCGGGCGGCGCCGGCGGCACGGTCTTCGGCTCCGGCGGGTTCGGTGGCGCGGGCGGCGACTCCGGCAAAGCCGGGGCCGGCGGTGGCGGTGGCCAGGGCGGCAATGCCGGCCAAGTGTTCGGCACCGGCGGGGGCGGCGGCGTCGGCGGGTACGGCGGCCTCGGCGGTACCGGCGGCGGCGGCGGTACCGGCGGGTTCTACGGCAGCGGCGGCGCCGGCGGCAACGGCGGGTTGGGCGCCTCCACTGGTGGGCAAGGCGGGGCCGGTGGCAATGCCGGCACTTTCTACGGCTCGGGCGGCGCTGGTGGCAGCGGCGGGTCGGGCGATGGCGCCGACGGCGGTAACGGCGGCAACGGCGGCAAAGGTGCGTTGTTCGGCGACGGCGGCGGCGGCGGTAACGGCGGTGACGGGTTTGTAGGCAACGGCGGCAACGGCGGTAACGGCGGCAACGCCTTCCTGTCGGGCAACGGCGGCAACGGCGGCAACGCCGGCAACACCGCAAATACGGTTGGGAAGATCGGCACCGGTGGCACCGGCGGGCTGCTGCTGGGAGAGAACGGCCAGAACGGTTTGCTGCCTTAGCCCGCCCTGTCCAAGGCCTACATCGCCCGCGGCAACCCGCCGAGCTCGTCGAAGGCCTGCGCCCAACCCATCAACCGATCGGTCGCGCCTGCCAGCTCCTCGCGGTAGCGCTGCTGGGCAAGGTTAACGCCACCATCGCCGTTCGCCGATGAGACCAATTGCGCTGCGGCGGTGACCATTTCGTTGTACTGACGGACACCGGCGCTCAGCTGCGCGGTGAACGCGTTGATGGTCGGCACCAGATATGCGCGCGACGATTCGGCGGCCTGCGCGGCCCGTTCCATCGACACCACTTCGGCCGCGGTGGCGGACATCGCCGCCGAGGTCCGCTTGGCCGCGTCGGTCAGATCAACGATCTCGTCGGCCGGCAACAGCGCGCCGCGCTCGATCACGCCCAGCAGCGAGAAAAACCCGCGCTGCGAGGCACCCAGCGCATACATCGCGGGGCGCGCCGCCGAACCGGGCGGAGGCAGCCGGCGCGTCTCCTTCGGCCGTTGCGCGGGCAGCGGCTCCGACTTCAGCCAGTAGTAGCGAAAGAACAACAACGTCGCCGGGATGGCCATCACGACCGCGACCGCGCCGGTGATCTCAAGCAGCAGCGCAAACCAGCCCCACGCCGCCAGGCCTGCCGTCACCAAGCCCCACAACACGCACCCGCCGGTGAAGATCCAGGCCCATCGCAACGCCCGTCGGCGCCGGCGAAGCAACCGTGCCCGCGGATCCGTCGCGGCACTGATCCTGTTGGCGACCAGGTCGGTCAGGTCAGCGGCGGTGTCGAAGCCGCGCTCCAGCAACCCACGCCACTGCCCGCGCTGATTCGACATCTAGAGACCCCTACTGACCGAATGGCTTCTCGGCCTGAGTGGGCGGCATTGCGGGCGTGGCCGGGGTGGCCCCGGGAGCCGCAGCTCCCCCGGCGGGCAACGCATCCCCGCGCATCGAGGCGCGAATCTGCTCCAGCCGGGAATGGCCGGCCATCTCCACGCTGGCCTGCTGGACCTCGAGCATCCGGCCCTGCACTGAATTCTGGGCCAGCTCGGCCGAGCCGAGCGCATTGGCGTAGCGTCGCTCGATCTTGTCGCGCACCTCGTCGAGGCTCGGGGTGTTGCCCGGCGCCGCGATCTCGCTCATCGACCGCAAGGAATTGCTCACCTGCTCCTGCATCTTGGCCTGCTCGAGCTGGCTGAGCAGCTTGGTGCGCTCCGAGATCTTCCGCTGCAGCACCATCGAGTTCTGCTCGACCGCCTTCTTGGCCTGTTGGGCGGCGCCAAGCGCTTGATCGTGCAACGTCTTGAGGTCTTCGACGCTCTGCTCGGCGGTGACCAGCTGGGCCGCGAACGCCTCGGCGGCGTTGTTGTACTCAGTCGCCTTGGCCGCATCTCCGTTGGCCGTGGCCTGGTCGACCAGGGTCAGCGCCTGCCTCACGTTGACCTGCAGCTTTTCGATGTCCGCCAGTTGCCGGTTGAGACGCATCTCCAGTTGCCGCTGGTTGCCGATCACCTGCGCGGCCTGCTGGGTCAGCGCTTGATGGTTGCGCTGCGCCTCCTCAATGGCCTGCTGAATCTGCACCTTGGGGTCGGCGTGCTCGTCGATCTTCGAGTTGAACAGCGCCATCAAGTACTTCCACGCCTTGACGAACGGATTGGCCATCAGTTAGCTCCGCCTTCGCTTCTTGGGTTCGCCGGATCGGCCCGGGGTGGGCCGCAAACGCCTGCCGCTCAATTTATCGGGTCGCAGCCCTTCGCCCCACCCATGGTGCGTATCTGGTCGACACGGACTGCCCAGAGCGCCCTCAAGCCACTGCCAACGACGTCACTTGAGGAATGACCACCTTGGTGCTGGCATCGATGGTGTTGCCACCGGCCCCGCCACCAGCCCCGGCGCCCGCCGCGCGCTCCTGGCGTGCCATCCGCTCGCCGGCGTCGGTGAGCACCTCTGACAACGGAACCTCCAGCGCGTCGCAAATCGCGTTGAGCAGCTCACTGGACGGTTCCTTGCGACCGCGCTCGACTTCGGACAGATACCCGAGGCTTACGCGCGCCGAGTCCGACACCTCGCGTAGCGTGCGGCCCTGCGAAGTCCGGGCCTGGCGCAACACGTCGCCAATGACCTCGCGCACCAATGACGCCATCGTGCTCTCCTTTGTCCGCTCCAGCAGCTCAGCGCCTGCAAAACCGTCTAGAAGACAGGCGCCACTACGTTGAACGCAGCCACCGGTGGTGTTGGTTCCCGGCGGATCGGCGATCAGCTGTCCGTCTGGCGCACTTCCCGGACGGTCGAGGCGACGTAGTCGATGCCGGTGACCACCGTGAGCAGGATCGCGACGCCCATCACCACCTCCGCGGCGACGTGCAGCGGACCCGACAGCGGCAACACGAACAGGCCGATCGCCACCGCCTGGACCACGGTCTTGAGCTTGCCGCCCCAGCTGGCCGGGATGACGCCGCGGCGAATCACGGCCAACCGCAACACGGTCACCCCGACCTCGCGGATCAGGATCAGCACCGTGACCCACCACGGCAGGTCATGGAGCATGGACAAGCCGATCAGCGCCGACCCGATCAGAGCCTTATCCGCGATCGGATCGACAAAGGCGCCGAATTCGGTGGCCATCCCGTAGTTGCGCGCCAGTAGGCCGTCGAATCGATCGGTAATGCACGCAACGGCGAAGATCGCCCAGGCGATTATGCGCGTTGACGATTCGTGGCCGCCGTCATAGAACAGGGCGAACAAGAAAATCGGGACCATCACCAGCCGTAAGCCGGTCAGGACATTGGCGAGGTTGGCGATACGAGCGGGACCTGGCATCTGACCTGTCTGCGGCTGCCCCGACACCGCAATAGAATAGCTGTTGACCAGCTCGCCGTCCCAGAATGTCGATACTGTTAGCCGTGACCGAAAGTCCCCAGGATCACCGGCCGGTCGTCCGGCGCGCCCGAACCTCTGATGTCCCAGCGATCAAACACCTCGTCGACACCTACGCGGGAAGGATCCTGCTGGAGAAGAACCTTGTCACGCTTTACGAAGCGGTCCAGGAGTTCTGGGTGGCCGAACACCCCGAGATTCCCGGCGAGGTCGTCGGTTGCGGGGCATTGCACGTGTTGTGGTCCGATCTGGGCGAAATCCGCACCGTCGCAGTCGATCCCGGCATGACAGGCCACGGTATCGGCCATGCGATCGTCGATCGGCTGCTCGAGGTCGCTCGGGACCTGCAGCTGCAGCGACTGTTCGTGCTGACGTTCGAGACCGAGTTCTTCGGCCAGCACGGGTTCACCGAGATCGAGGGCACGCCGGTCACCGCCGAAGTGTTCGAAGAGATGTGCCGCTCGTATGACATCGGTGTCGCCGAATTCCTGGATCTGAGCTACGTCAAGCCCAACATTCTGGGCAACTCCCGGATGCTGCTGGTGCTCTAGTCCCCGCGACCAGACGCAAAAGCCCGCGCTACGCCGAAGAATATGGCGCTTTTGTGTCTGCTCGCCGAGTTAGTCCTTGTCCTCGGACCCGTCGGCGTTGGCGCCGCCCCGGATCAGGACCAGGGTGCCGGCCAGCTCGTCGGGTTTGACCAGCACCTCTCGCGCCTTGGAGCCCTCGCTGGGCCCGACGATGCCGCGGGTCTCCATCAGGTCCATCAGCCGGCCCGCCTTGGCGAAGCCCACCCGCAGCTTGCGCTGCAGCATCGAGGTGGAGCCGAACTGGCTGGACACCACCAGCTCCACGGCCTGCAGGAAGACGTCCATGTCGTCGCCGATGTCCGGGTCGACGTCCGTGCGCTCGCCGCTGGGCTTGGCCGCCGTGACGCCCTCGGTGTATTCGGGTTCGGCCTGGTCCTTGCACGCCGCGACGACGCCCTGGATCTCCTCGTCGGTGATGTAGGCGCCCTGCAGCCGAATCGGCTTGTTCGCCCCCATCGGCAGGAACAGGCCGTCGCCCATGCCGATCAGCTTCTCGGCGCCCGCCTGGTCCAGGATCACCCGGCTGTCGATCAGCGACGACGTCGCGAACGCCAGCCGGGACGGCACGTTGGTCTTGATCAGGCCGGTCACCACGTCGACCGACGGACGCTGGGTGGCCAGCACCAGGTGGATGCCGGCGGCACGCGCCTTCTGGGTGATCCGCACAATGGCGTCCTCGACGTCACGCGGCGCGGTCATCATCAGGTCGGCGAGCTCGTCGACGATCGCGAGCACATACGGGTAGGGCCGGTAGACGCGTTGGCTACCCAGCGGCGCGGTGATCTCACCGGATCGCACCTTGGCGTTGAAGTCGTCGATGTGGCGCACGCGGGACGCCTGCATGTCCTGGTAGCGCTGCTCCATCTCCTCGACCAGCCAGGCCAGCGCGGCCGCCGCCTTCTTCGGCTGGGTGATGATCGGGGTGATCAGGTGCGGAATGCCTTCGTAGGGCGTGAGTTCCACCATCTTCGGGTCGATCAGGATCATCCTGACCTCTTCCGGGGTGGCCCGGGTCAGCAGCGAGACCAGCATCGAGTTGACGAAGCTGGACTTGCCCGATCCGGTGGACCCGGCGACCAGCAGGTGCGGCATCTTGGCCAGGTTGGCCGAGATGAAGTCGCCCTCGATGTCCTTGCCCAGCCCGATCACCAGCGGATGGTGGTCGCGGCGCGTGGACGGCGCGGTGAGCACGTCGGCCAGCCGCACCATCTCGCGGTCGGTGTTGGGCACCTCGATGCCGACGGCGGACTTGCCCGGGATCGGCGCCAGCATGCGCACGCTCTCGGTGGCCACCGCGTAGGCGATGTTCTTCTGCAGCGCGGTGATCTTCTCCACCTTGACGCCGGGCCCGAGCTCGACCTCATAGCGGGTGACGGTCGGTCCGCGGGTGCAGCCGGTGACGGCCGCGTCGACCTTGAACTGGTTGAGCACCTCACTGATCGCGTCGGCCATCACGTTGTTGGCAGCACTGCGCTTCTTGGGTGGGTCCCCCGCCACCAGCAGGCTCATCGACGGCAGCGTGTAGGGGCCCTCGACGACCCGATCCACGGGTGGGGTGTCCTTGCGGGCGCCGCGCCGACGTGCCCGCGGGGCGGGTTCCTCAGCGGCCGCAAGATCGTCCGTGTCGGCGTCGCCGGCGGACGGCCAGGCCGCTGGACCGTCGTCGACGGGAGCGTCGTAATAGCCGTCGGAAAAGTCCTCGCGCGCAACCTCGACGGTGTCCGCGTCGTCGCCGGCGAAATCGACGTCGTCGGCGTACCCATGCTCGCCGGCGTAGTCGCGCTGGAACATTCCGGTGCCGAACATGCCGCGCAGCGCATCGGGCACCTCACGGATCGGTGATCCCGGCCAGCAGCAGCAGCCCGAACAGCCCCCCGATGAACAACAGCGGCGCGGCGATCCACGCGGTCAACCCGTCCGAGAGCGGCCCGCCGATGGCGAAGCCCAGAAAGCCTGCGGCACCCCGCCGCGCCTCGGGGGCTTCCGGCGATCCCGCCCACAGATGGCACAGGCCCAGGACCGACAGCCCGATCAGGGCGGAACCGAGGATCAGCCGGGGCCGCGCTTCCGGATTGGGCTCGGTGCGCATCAACACCACCGCTGCCACGGCCGCGACGGCGGGTAGCACCAGCACGGCCGAGCCGATGAACGTGCGCAAGATCGTGTCGACCCAGGCGCCGACCGGCCGGGCGGCATCGAACCAGGAGCTGGCCGCGACTATCACGGCGATGCCCAGCAGGACCAGCGCGATCCCGTCGCGGCGGTGCCCGGGCTCGATGTCGTGGGCGCGCCCGATCGAGCGTGCTGCGCTGCCGGTTCCCTTGGCCGCCATCATCCAGGTCGCGCGCATGGCCCGGCCGCAGGCGCGCCCGGCGGTGACCAGCAGGGACTGATTGCGCCGCCTGGACGGCCTGCTCGGGCGCCTGGCGGGCTGGGCCGGCCTTCTCTTGGGCGCGGTCGATCGCCCACTTCGGGACGCGCCCCGCGAAGTGGCCTTTGACCTGCTCGTTCGGGTGCCGGAGCGGGCGGCGGTCTTGCTAGCCATGCCAGCAAGACTAGTCGCAAATACACCATCCGCACCATCCGCCACACTGGTCACCAGCGTTTGACGCGTTGGCCTATTCGGGTCGCCCGGGGGACTCATAGAGTGCGTCCGGAGTCGCTCTAGCTGCCGAAGGTCGCCGCTGCCGGGGAGTCCGACGCCAAAATCAGCTGCTGCAACCGCGAACTGTGGAGGCAAAACCTGTAATCCTTTTGATACTCAGCACCGATCTGACCGGCACCTGGGTCGGCAGGCATGCTTCGATCACTCCTGAGCGCCCGCGCCGGCTCTCTGACGGATTTGACCGAGAGGGAATCAGATGCCGATCTTCCGAACCGGCTGTATGGCTGTCCTCAGCATCGCCTTGGTGGCCGCCTGTTCTTCGGGCGGTTTACCGCCCAAGGCGGCACCGGCGCCCACGCCGTCCGGTCCGAAATTCGACGGCACCTACCGATTTGATTTCGACGGCACGCAGCAACTCGCGGGTGGCGCGCCCAAGCCCACGCAATCGAGAGCGCGCAACTACGCGGTGCGCTCGCACTGCACCGATTCGGGCTGCATCGCGACGGCGACGAAATTGGCGGATAATGACTCGAAGCGCAAGTCGGATCCGCCGCTTGACCTGGTTCTCGACTATTTCGACGGTCATTGGCAAATGGTGCACCGCGAGGACAGCACATGCACCGACGGCGACATCAAGGGTCCGTCAATCACCGCGTGGGTGCTGCAACCCCAACCCGACGGCGCGCTGACCGGAATTTCCTACGTCGCCATGAATCCCGAGTCCGGAGTGCGCCGTGGCGACCCAAACACCGATCACGGTGACGCGCGTGAGCGACACAAGTGCCGGTATATGCAGTGGCCGATCCCGGCAAACAGCCCTCGCGTTCGCCGTCTGCGCCGGAAAGCCTCAGCGGACATTACAGCGAGACAAGCGTTCTGCAAGGGTCCTCGAAACCGGGGGTGCGACGAGTCGGCATGCAGACGATGTGCGTGCGCAACACCATCGACTGCACGACCTTCAAGTCGTACCTCACGGCATCCGAGACCTCTGTCGTCAACTCGCTGATGTTCTCCACGGCAAATGGCGTCTCCATCAACGCACGGACGTCAATTGCCCGGACGGCACCACCGCCGCGACGGTAAAGCACGAGGAATATGCGCTCCCGCAATCCGTCGCGTATCCGCTGTCTCGGATCACCGGAACTATGAGCTTCGACGCCGCAAATTCGTGCCCCGCACAGCAACTCGACATCACCCTGGAACGAACGGGCGACTAACCCCGGGCACTCGATGGGCCCCGGCCCCCGACCGACGATCGAATGGCGTGAGTAGGGTGACGAGCGGTGACAGAAGTCACGCCGCCACCGTCCGCGGACTCACCCAGGAGGCCTCACTATGCCCGTCGTCGTCGTCGCCACGCTGACCGTCAAGCCGGAATCGGTAGACGCCGTCCGCGACATCATGACCGCCGCGGTCGAAGAGGTGCACGGCGAACCCGGCTGCCAGCTGTATTCGCTGCACCAACCGGCGAGACCTTCGTCTTCGTCGAGCAATGGGCCGACGAAGAGGCGCTCAAGGTGCACAGCAGCGCGCCCGCGATCGCCAAGCTGTTCACCGCGGCCGGCGAGCACCTGGCCGGGGCGCCGGACATCAAGATGCTGCAGCCGGTTCCCGCGGGCGATCCGGGCAAGGGACAGCTGCGCCCCTGATGGATCGGCCACTGGAAGGGCGCGTCGCGTTCATCACCGGGGCCGCCCGCGGTCAGGGTCGCGCACACGCGGTTCGGCTGGCGGCCGACGGGGCGAACGTGATCGCGATCGACCTGTGCGGCCAGATCGCCAGCGTGCCTTATGCCCTGGGCACCGCCGAGGACCTGGCGGCCACCGTCAAGCTCGTCGAGGACACCGGAGCCCGCATCGTGGCCAAAGAGGCCGACGTCCGCGATCGTGCTGCGCTGACGGCCGCGGTGCAGGCGGGCGTCGACGAATTCGGCCGGCTCGACATCGTCGTGGCCAACGCGGGCATCGCCCCGATGCAATCCGGCGACGACGGCTGGCGCGACGTCATCGACGTCAACCTCACCGGCGTGTACAACACCATCAAGGCCGCCATACCGACCATGGTCAAGCAGGGCACCGGCGGATCGATCGTGCTGATCAGTTCCGCCGCGGGACTGGCCGGTGTGGGCAGCCCCGATGCGGGCTCGGTGGGCTACGCGGCCGCCAAGCACGGGGTGGTCGGGCTGATGCGTGTGTACGCGAATCTGCTGGCGCAGCAGAGTATTCGGGTCAACTCGATCCATCCGACGGGCGTCGAGACCCCGATGATCAACAACGAGTTCACCCGAGGCTGGCTTGCCCAGATGGCCGCCGCGACCGATACGCCGGGCGCTATGGGCAATGCCATGCCGGTGGAAGTGCTGCAGCCCGAGGACATCGCGAACGCGGTGGCGTGGCTGGTGTCCGATCAGGCCCGCTACATCACCGGCGTCACGTTGCCGGTCGACGCGGGCTTCTTGAACAAGTAACGACTCATGGCGCGAAATCCCGCTGCGCAGACAGCCTTTGGCCCGATGGTGCTGGCCGCTGTCGAACAGAACGAGCCGGCCGGGCGCCGGTTGGTGGACGACGACCTCGCCGCGCTGTTCCTGCCCATGCCGATGCGGTTGCTCGTCGGGGCAACCCGCTGGCCGCCGCTGCGCCGCGCACTCATCGGCTCGTCGGAATGGACCGGGCGCGGGCTATGGGCGAACCTGGCCTGCCGCAAGCGGTTCATCGGAGACAAACTCGCCGAAGCGCTCGACGAGATCGACGCGGTGGTCATCCTCGGCGCTGGATTGGACACCCGCGCTTACCGATTGACACGTCGGGTCCGCAAGCCGGTCTTCGAGGTCGACCTACCGGTCAACATCGCCAGGAAGGTCAAGACGGTCCGACGCGTGCTGGGCGAGCTGCCACTGTCGGTGCGGTTCGTGGCACTGGACTTCGAGGACGACGACCTGCTCACCGCTTTGGCCGAGCACGGCTATCGCCTCGACTACCGGGCTTTCTTCATCTGGGAGGGCGTCACGCAATACCTCACCGAAGACGCGGTCCGGAGAACCTTGGAGGGACTGCGCGCCACCGCGCCGGGCAGCAGATTGGTGTTCACCTATGTCCGCCGCGACTTCATCGACGGCACGAATCGGTATGGCACCCGGACGTTATACCGTTCAGTCCGTCAGCGAAAGCAGCTGTGGCACTTCGGTTTGAATCCGGATGAGGTCGCGGGATTCATCGCCGAGTACGGTTGGCGGCTGGCTGAGCAGGCCGGGCCCGACGAGCTGGTGCAGCGCTACGTCAAGCCCACCGGACGCAAACTCGGTGCCTCGCAACTGGAATGGTCGGCATACGCCGAGAAGATCTGAAGCGCGTCACACCTCGATGACCGTGGGCACGATCATCGGCTGCCGGCGATAGGCTTCGCCGACCCACTTGCCGACGGTGCGGCGCACCCCCTGCGCGATCCGGATCGGATCGGTGACGTTGGCGGCGACCAGCGATTCCAGTTCGGCCTCGACCTTGCGCACCCCGGGCTCCAACGCTTTGGGGTCTTCGGAGAAGCCGCGCGAATACAGATGCGGCGGCGCCACCGCGCGTCCGGTGCCGCGCGTTACCACCATGGTCACCGCGATGAAGCCCTCGGACAGGATGAGCCGCTCGCCCAGGGTGATGTCGCCGACGTCGCCGGTGATCAGGCCGTCGACGAACATCTTGCCGACCGGAACCGCACCCGCAATCGATGCTTTGCCGGCGACCAGGTCGACGCTGACACCGTTCTCGGCCAACAGAATTGACTCCTGCGGCACTCCGGTGGTGGCGGCCAGCTTGGCGTTGGCCCGCAGCATCCGCCACGTCCCGTGCACCGGCATGACATGGCGGGGCCGGACCCCGTTGTACAGGAACAGCAGCTCGCCCGCGTAAGCGTGGCCTGAAACATGAACCCGCGCTTGGGCGTTGGTGACGACTCGGGCGCCGATCTTGGAGAGCTCGTCGATGACGCCGTATACCGCCTCCTCGTTTCCGGGGATCAGCGAGGACGACAGGATGATGAGGTCGCCCGAGGTCAGCGTGATGCTGCGGTGCTCACCGCGGGACATCCGCGACAGGGCCGCCATGGGCTCGCCCTGAGTTCCGGTGGTGACCAGCACCACCTGCTCGGGCCGCATCATCTCGGCTGCGGAGATGTCGATCAGGTCGGAATCGGCCACTTGCAGGAATCCGAGCTCGCGAGCGATGCCCATGTTGCGGACCATCGATCGCCCGACGAACGACACCCGCCGGCCCAAAGAGACTGCGGCATTGATGATCTGCTGCACCCGATCCACATTGGAGGCGAAACACGCCACGATGACGCGCCCGTCGGCGCCCCTGATCAGCCGGTGCAGGGTCGGGCCGATTTCGCTTTCCGACGGCCCGACGCCGGGGATCCCGGAGTTGGTCGAGTCGCACAAGAACAGGTCCACACCGGCGTCGCCGAGCCGGGACATCCCGGGCAGGTCGGTGGGGCGCCCGTCCAGCGGTAGTTGGTCGAGCTTGATGTCACCGGTGTGCAGGACGGTTCCCGCGCCGGTGTAAACCGCGATGGCCAGCGCGTCCGGGATGGAGTGGTTGACGGCGAAGTATTCGCACTCGAACACCCCGTGCTGGCTGCTCTGTCCCTCTTTGACCTCAACGAATGCCGGCTTGATCCGGTGCTCGCGGCATTTCGCGGCGACCAGCGCCAACGTGAACTTCGACCCGACGACCGGGATGTCGGGGCGCAGCTTGAGCAGGAACGGGATCGCCCCGATGTGGTCCTCGTGCGCGTGCGTCAGCACCAGCGCCTCGATGTCGTCGAGCCGGTCTTCGATATGCCGCAGGTCCGGCAGGATCAGGTCGACGCCCGGCTCGTCGTGGGTCGGGAACATCACCCCGCAGTCGATGATCAGCAGCCGCCCAAGGTGTTCGAAAACCGTCATATTGCGGCCGATTTCGCTGATGCCGCCCAGCGCGGTGACCCGCAACCCACCTGCGGCCAGCGGGCCTGGTGGCGCCAGGTCTTCGTTCACTTGTCGGCCACCCTTTGGGTCACTTTTGACTCATCTGAGCACCGAGGCTGCGCGCATATCGGCCGCCAACGCGTCGATCTGCTCCGGCGTGGCCGCCATCTGCGGCAGCCGCGGATCCCCGACGTCGATACCCTGCAGCCGCAGGCCCGCCTTGGACATCGTCACTCCCCCCAGTCGGCCCATCGCGTTGCACAACGGCGCGACGCCGACGTTGATCTTCCGGGCCGTGGTCACATCGCCAGAAGCGTACGCGGACAACAACTCTCGAAGCTGACCTGCCGCCAGATGAGAAATCACACTGATAAAGCCGATGCCGCCCATCGCCAGCCAGGGCAGATTCAGCGCATCGTCACCGGAGTAGTAGGCCAGCCCGGTCTCGGCGATGATCTGGCCTCCGCCGTGCAGATCCGCCTTGGCGTCTTTGACGCCGACGATGTTCGGGTGCGAGGCCAGCGTGCGGATGGTGTCGAATTCGATGGGCACGACCGACCGTGCCGGAATGTCGTAGAGCAGTACCGGCAGCTCGGTCGCGTCGGCGACGGCGGTGAAGTGTGCGACCAGCCCGCTCTGCGGCGGCCTGGAGTAATACGGCGTCACGACCAGCAGCCCATGCGCGCCTTCGGCCGCGCAGGCCTTGGCCAGATGAACGCTGTGTGCCGTGTCGTAGGTGCCGGCGCCGGCGATCACGCGCGCCCGGTCTCCCACCGCCTCCAGGACGACGCGGAGCAGCTCGAGCTTCTCGGAGTCGGTGGTGGTCGGCGACTCGCCGGTGGTTCCCGAGATGACCAGGCCGTCGCATCCGGCGTCCACCAAGTGGTTCGCCAGCCGAGCCGCGCCCGCCTTGTCCAGGGAACCATCGGGGCCGAACGGGGTGACCATCGCGGTCAGCAAGGTTCCCAGACGCGCTGGAGCGTCGAATCCGACGGTACTCACGATCCTCCAGATTACCTGGCGGTAGCAAGCGCACTTAGCAGCAGCGCGAGCGTGCATGTTTGTCCGGCGACACACCGCACGGGCTGTACATTTGCGCGCGCTCGCGGGCCCTTCAGGCTTCGGTAGCCAGCGGGCTGGTCGCGACCTCGCTGCCGTCGGCCAGCGTGGACACCTCGAAGTCGGCGAAAACCGCAGGTGCGACGGCGACGAGTTGACGCAGGCACTCGATGGCCAGGCGCCGGATTTCCACGTCGGCGTGCTCGCTGGCCCGCATGGCGATGAAGTGCCGCCACGCCCGGTAGTTTCCGGTCACGACGATGCGGGTTTCGGTGGCGTTGGGCAGCACCGCGCGCGCCGCCTGGCGAGCCTGCTTGCGCCGCAGCACGGCATTGGCCTGGTCGGCGAACTTGGCTTCCAACTTGGCCAGCAGCTCGGCATACGCGGCACGGCCGGCGTCGGCGGCGTCGGTCAGGATCTGCTGCAGTTCCGGGTCGTCCTCCATCCCGGGCGGAACCACCACCCGCGAGTCTTTTTCCGGCACGTAGCGCTGCGATAGCTGCGAGTAGGAGAAATGCCGGTGCCGGATCAGTTCGTGGGTGCAGGACCGCGAGATGCCGGTGATGTAGAACGACACGCTGGCGTGCTCGAGCACCGAGAAGTGCCCCACGTCGATGATGTGCTGGATGTAGCCGGCGTTGGTCGCGGTCCGTGGATTGGGCTTCGACCAGCTTTGATAGCACGCCCGGCCGGCGAACTCGACCAGCGCCGGGCCTCCCTCGGCATCGGTGGTCCACGGCACATCGGGCGGCGCCAGGAACTCGGTCTTGGCGATCAGTTGCACGCGTAGCGGCGCGGTCTCGGCCACGGCGCTCACCCTAATGGGAGTCGATCAGCGTGTCCTTGTCGGGGATCTAGCCGGTGGCGGGCTCGAGCCGTGCCCTCCCCGACATCAGCAGTGGCAGCAGCGCATCGCGTAAGGCCGCCAGCCGTACGCACTCGTCGCGGCGCGCGTGACACATCGAGCCGAGGCTGGTGATCGTCTGCGCCGCGTCCGGCGCCAACCGGCGGACATCACGCACTTGGACGTCCAGCAGGTCACGCGGCTGGATCCGCTGATGGCTGCCCGAAGTCCCGGCGACTTTCTGCCGCAAAGTTTCCGAGACCTGCAGGCTGCACCACCGCCGACCACAGCGCCGACGTGTCGACGCCCACCGGCCTCAGCACGACGAACTCGGTGCTCGCCAATGCCATCGCCTCATTCTCCGGGGGCAGGCTCACCACATTCCAGATGCGCGCGATCCTGGGGTTCAGCTTCGCGAACAGCACGCACGGCTGCCCCAACAAAGACTTGCCGCTCCTGATGGACGCCCCGGCGACGAACTCGGGTTTGGCGTCTTCGTCGAATGCCGGGAGGCTGAAGTGCGCAACTACGTCGTCGAAATCTTCAGGTTCAACAATCTTCGTGGAGCGGGTCGCCAGGCTCGACAGCGCAACGTAATCGGTGACCGACTCGGTCGTGGCGACCATCAGGGCCTCGGCCACTTCGATGGCGCGCCGGTTGCCCGCTATCTTGTCGTCGAGCGCGCCGAGGAGCTCGGCGATCCCCTTGCGATCGCGCGCGGGCACCGCCCACACCGGGACGTCACGCAGAATTCTCTGGTTGAGCAGCGGCTGCCCCGAGCCCGCGCGGTGTTCATTGAGCCGGCAGGTCTGTAGCGCGTAATACCAAAACCGGGTCTCTTGACTGTCTTTGGCGCGACACACCAGTGCGTTGTCGGTAACCCAGACATCGGAATCGCAATAACGCACAGTGCCGCAATACGATCCGACGCGACCGAGCACGATCAGCGGGCCCCGCGCGTTGGGTTCTGACGCGTAGCCGATCGATCCGTTGGCGCCGTAGACCGGGTAGCGCCCGTCCCGCTGTCGCACCGGCGAGCTTGATCCGTTGCTGAAGTCGAGATGATCGCCCAGCTTCGCCGTCACCGTAGGCGCTCCACCTGCTCGCGGACAATCCCGTCCAATCGCGCGGATTCGTCGAGCGCTCCCAGTAACTCCTTTGTCAGCCGGGCGATCTTCGCGTCGACCGGCTCCCCGTCGTCCGCCGCGGCGGGCACACCCACATAACGGCCCGGCGTCAAGATGTAGCCCGCCGCTCTGATGTCTTCCAGCGGAACCGATTTGCAAAATCCCGGGACATCTTCGTAGGCGATGCCTTTGGCAGCCGCCGATGGCGATCCGCACCACGCGTGGTAGGTGTCGCCGATCCGGACGACTTCCTCGGTGGTCAGCGCGCGCTCGGCACGAGTCACCAGATAGCCGAACTCACGGGCGTCGATGAACAGCACCTGCCCCGTGCGGTCGGTCTTGTCAGTGCCGAAAAACCACAGGCACACCGGAATTCCCGTGTTGCGAAACAGCTGGCCCGGCAGCGCGACCAGGCACGACACCAGGTCCGCCTCGACGATCCGGGCGCGAATCGCGCCTTCCCCACCGGTATTCGACGACATCGAGCCGTTCGCCATCACCACGCCGGCCGTGCCTCCTGGCGCCAGCTTGGACAGGATGTGCTGAATCCAGGCGTAGTTCGCATTGGTGGCCGGCGGAACGCCGAAGCGCCACCGCGGGTCTTCGACGTCGCGGGCCCAATCCTTGATGTTGAACGGCGGATTGGCCATCACATAATCCATCAGCAGTCCGGCATGCAGGTCGGTGACAAATGTGTCGCCCCAACGGGTTCCCAGACCGGCGTTGTCGATGCCGTGAATGGCGAGGTTCATCTTCGCCATCCGCCAGGTTTGCTCGACGCTTTCCTGACCGCAGATCGAGACCTCGCTCGGGTCGCCGTCGTGCTCGGCGACGAATGTCTCGGTCTGCACAAACATTCCACCGGAACCGCAGCAGGGGTCGTAAACCCGCCCGCCCGACGGTTCGAGAACCTCGACGATCAGCCGCACGACGCTGGGCGGGGTGAAGAACTCGCCGCCCCGCCTACCCTCGGCGCGAGCGAAATTGCCCAGGAAGTATTCGTATACCTCCCCCATCAGGTCGCGCGCGCCGGCGGCATCCTGGCTGACGCGTGCACCGCTGAGCAATTCGATCAACTCGCCGAGTCGGCGCTGGTCGATGTTGTCCTTGCCGTACCACCGCGGCAGCATTCCCGCGAGCGGCGGATCGGCCGCCATCACGGCGTCCATCGCCTCGTCGACGAGCTGACCGATATTCGGCGATTTCGCGTTGTCCGCCAACAGCTTCCAATGCACGTCTGACACGTGCTCGAGGAACACCAGGCCGAGGATCACGTCCTTGTACTGGCCGGCTGAAAGGGAGCCCCGTAGTTTGTTCGCCGCCTTCCAGAGCGTGTCTTTGAGCTCCTTCGTGGTCGCCGGAGTCATCAGCTGGCTCGCTTGGCCGCGGTGCGTAATTCCGGCACCAGGTCACCCCGGCCGGACACCGTGACGCCACCCAATCCCAGCCACGACGCCATCGACCCCAGCTCGCCGGCCAGTGCCCCGGCCACGCGGGCGCGCGGAGTATCCGGCTCACCGAAGGCGCCGACCACCCGCAACGTGTCCGCGGCGCGATCGGCCTTGAGGTCCACCCGCGCGACCAGCTGGCCGTCCAGCAACAGCGGCCACACGTAGTAGCCGTACTGGCGCTTATTGGCCGGCACGTAAATCTCTATGCGGTAATGGAATCCGAACAGCCGCTCGACCCGGGGCCGGAAGAAGATCAACGGGTCGAACGGACACAACAGCGCGGTGCCGCGGTCCAGGCGCGGCACCGTCCGGCCGGCCCGCAGATACGCCGGCGCCGACCAGCCGTCGACGCTGACCCGCTCAAGCTCGCCGGCCGCTACCAGATCGGCGACGGCTGGCTTGATCTGCTGGGCCGACAGCCGGAAGTAGTCGCGGATGTCGGCTTCGGTGGCCACGCCCAGCGCGGTCGCGGCGCGCAGTGCGAGCTCGCGGACGGCCTCGTCGTCGTCCACCTGCCGCGCCAACACCTCGGCCGGCAACACCCGCTCGACGAGGTCGTAGTGACGAGCGAAGCCCACCCGGGTGGCCGTGGTGAGCACGCCGGAGGCGAACAACGCCTCGGCAACCCATTTGGTATCGCTGCGCCCCCACCAGGGGCCCTTTTTCCCGCGCGGCTCGGCCTCCAGATACGCCTCGATCTGTCCAGCGGTACTCGGCCCGAGTTCGGTGACGGCGGCGACGATGTCGTCGGCAAGTTTGAGGTTGGCCTTGACGATGTGGCTGCCCCAGCGGCCATGGGCGTACTGGCGCATCCGCCAGCGCAGCAACGGCCAGTCGTCGAGGGCCATCAACGCGGCCTCGTGCACCCAGTACTCGGCGAGCAGCCGCGCCGAACGCGGCCCCCAGGCGGCGCGGTCCAGCACGTCGCGGTCATAGGGGCCGAGCCGGCTGAACACCGGCGCGTAGTGAGCGCGCACCGCCACCGACACCGAATCCAGTTGCAGCACTTGGATCCGCGAGATCAGCCGTTTGAGATGCGCACGGGCGATCGGCCCGCGCGGCTTGGCCTCGGCAAGACCCTGCGCCGCGACGGCCACCCTGCGGGCCTGCGCGACGGTCAGCGTGCTCATGACCGTTGGTAGGTGTGAAACCGGTAGCGCAGCCCGGTGCGACTCACCTGCCACTCTCCCGTTTCACCCAGCCATGCCTCGTCGAGCACCGGGGCAAGCGCGTCGTCGTCATCGCGGGGCAGATCGATGTCCACCTCGGTGACCTCGCATCGGGTCGCGTGCGGCAGCGCGAGCAGGTAGATCTCCGCACCGCCGATCACCCACGCCTCCGGCTCGGTGAGGGCCTGTTCCAACGAACCGAGCACCTCTGCTCCGTCGATCATGAGGTCAGTCTGCCGGGACACTACGACATTTCTGCGGCCCGGCAGCGGCCGGACCGCGGCGGGCAGCGAATCCCACGTGCGCCGGCCCATGATCACGGTGTGCCCCATGGTCACCTTCTTGAAGTGGGCCAGGTCCTCGGGCACCCGCCATGGGATATCGCCGCCGCGGCCGATGACACCCGATGTTGATTGAGCCCAGACCAGGCCCACCCGGTTCATCTGCGCCACCCCTTGACCCCGGCTTCGCCGGCGTCATCGTCGTCGGCGCAGTTCATACAGCGACTGGGGCTTTGATCCCCGGGTGTGGATCGTAGTTCTTGACGACGACGTCGTCATAGGCGTAGTCGAAGATCGAATCTCTTTTGCCCAGAACAAGTTCCGGATACGGGCGCGGGTCTCGCGTGAGCTGCAGCCGCACTTGCTCGACGTGATTGTCGTAGATGTGGCAATCACCACCCGTCCAGACGAATTCGCCCACGCCAAGCCCGGCCTGGGCGGCCATCATGTGGGTCAGCAGCGCGTAGCTGGCGATGTTGAACGGCACCCCGAGAAACAGGTCGGCGCTGCGCTGGTAGAGCTGACAGCTCAGCTTGCGGTCGGCGACGTAGAACTGGAAGAACGCGTGACACGGCGGCAGCGCCATCTGCGGGATTTCACCGACATTCCACGCCGACACGATGATGCGCCGGGAATCCGGGTCGGTGCGCAACAAATCCAGCGCGGCGCTGATCTGGTCGATGTGCTCACCCGACGGGGTCGGCCACGACCGCCATTGCACACCGTAAACCGGTCCGAGATCTCCTGTGTCGCTTGCCCATTCGTCCCAGATCGTGACGCCGTGTTCTTGCAGCCAGCCCACGTTGGAGTCGCCGCGCAAGAACCACAGCAACTCGTACACCACGGATTTGAAATGCACCTTCTTTGTGGTGAGTAACGGGAAGCCGGCCGCCAGGTCGTACCGCAGCTGCTGGCCGAACAGACTGCGGGTCCCGGTACCGGTGCGATCGGACTTGGCCGCGCCGGTCTCGAGCACTAGCCGCAGCAGGTCCTCGTACGGCGTAGCGATCGGCACGCGGCCAGCTTAGCGGCGATCGCAAGCGCGGCGAAGCCGGGCGCGGCGGGTCGGCGCCGATTAATTTGCGGGCGATCGCAAGCGCGGCGAAGCCGGGCGCGGCGGGTCGGCGCCGATTAATTTGCCGGCGATCGCAAGCGCGGCGAAGCCGGGCGCGGCCGGGCGCCGCGATGAATCTGCGTCGCCGTGCCAAGAGTAGAACGGAGCCATGCCGAACATCAAAGACTCCGTCACCGCACCCGATGGCACCTGCACCGTCCACCTGTTCACTCCCGACGGCGAGGGACCGTGGCCCGGCGTGGTCATGTTCCCCGACGCTGGCGGCGCCCGCGAGACCTTCGACCAGATGGGGGCCAAACTCGCCGGTTTCGGCTACGCGGTGCTGGTACCCGACGTGTACTACCGGGAGGGTGACTGGGCCCCGTTCGAGATGGCGACCGTATTCGCCGACAAACAGGAGCGACGGCGTCTGTATTCGATGATCGCCAGCCTGTCAGCGGACAAGATCACCGCAGATGCCACCGCGTTCTTCGACTACCTGGCCGGCCGTCCCGAGGTGGCCGGCGAACGCTTCGGCGTGTGCGGCTACTGCATGGGTGGGCGCATCTCGGTGCTGTTGGCCGGCCGCCTTCCCGACCGTGTCGCGGCTGCCGCGTCCTTCCACGGCGGCGGCCTGGTGACCGACACCCCGGACAGCCCGCACCTGCTGGCCGACCGGATGAGCGCCATGGTGTACGTCGGAGGTGCCGAGAACGATGCGTCGTTCACGGCCGACCACGCAGAACAGCTCGACAAAGCGCTGACCGCAGCCGGGGTGCGGCACACCATCGAGTGGTATCAGGCCGGCCATGGGTTTGCGGTCCCGGACAATGCGCCCTTCGACGCCGCGGCCGCCGAGCGGCATTGGGCGGCCATGACCGAGGTCTTCGGTGCAGCGCTGCCGTAAATGGGTGAATACTCGCCACCCGGCTCCCAGCAGGCCGCCAAGATCCCGACGGGGTGCGACGTATGGATCGCACCGGAGCCATCGTGTTCGCCAATCGAGCGTTCTGCCACATGCTGGGCTACGCACCCGACGAGCTGCTGGCGATGAACTTCGCAGAGTTCTTCTATGGCCCCGTCCGCCGACGGTACGTTTGCACGGTTTCCCTCCAACGCCGCCCGGCTGGTCAAACTGACACACAAGCACGGCCACCCCGTGTTGGCGAGCATGAGCAAATCGGCCATGCGGCGCGCTGATGACGCCGTTGCGTTGGCCACGTTCGCCGACCGCTCCGAGGAGCTATGGCTCAATGGCGCCTCCTAAACCTATCGGCCTGATTGCCTAGCAACCCCGACGACAGCGACGCGTCAGCTCGACGGCAGATCGACTAAATCGGCCAGGCGGGCCCGGTGTCGGTAGGCAGTGCCCAGCGCCAACTGGTCGCTCTTGGCCCGCTTCAAATAGAGGTGCGCGGGATACTCCCAGGTCATTCCGATGCCGCCGTGCATTTGGACGCACTCTTCTGCGAGGTGCACCGCCACGCCGCTGCAGTAGGCCTGCGCGATGGCCGCCGCGACGGGAGCGTCAGCGTCTCCGCGGGCGCAGGTGTCGGCTGCGTAGCGCGCCGCCGCGGTCGCCGCGCTGACCTCGAACCACACATCGGCCAGCCGGTGTTTGATCGCCTGGTAGGAGCCGATGGCGCGGCCGAATTGCTTGCGCTCGCGGGCGTAGCCCAGCGTGGTGTCGAAACACCACTGCGCCACGCCCAGCTGCTCGGAGGCCAGCAGCGCCGCACCGGTATCCAGAGCCGCGGCGAGGGCCGCGGTCCCCGGCCCCACAAGTTTTGAAGCCGCGCCCGAAAATCCAACATCCGCAAGGGGCCTGGTCATATCGAACGCTAGCACCGGCGAGACCTCGACACCGGACGCCGACGTGGAGACGGTGTGCAACTCGAGTCCGTCCGGGCCCGCGACAGGCACCACCAGGACGTCGGCCTCGCTCGCCCCGGCGACGCTGCTGACCAATCCGGTCAGGCCACCGGCGCCGGCGCTCACGCCCGCCACCGAATCGCCCGGCGCGGTCGACAATGGCACCACCAGCGCCGCGGTGGCCGCGCCCTCAGCCAGCGCGGACACGGTTTCGGTGTCGCCGGCGCTGCGCAGCGCGACGGTGGCCAATACCGCGCTGGACAAAAACGGGACCGGGGCGACGGCCCGCCCGATCTCCTCCATGACGACCGCGGCCTCGCGGGCACTCGCGCCAGCGCCGCCGAGCGCTTCGGGTACCAGCAGTCCGGCCACGCCCAGTTCGGCGGACAGCGTGCGCCAGATATCCGAAAAGCCTTGCGGTGCAGGGCTATCCGTGTCGTATGCGCGCGCAACCAACTCGGGCGGACAGCGGTCGGCGAAAAGCCGGCGGACGCTGTCGCGCAGTGCCTCTTCGGTATCGGAGTACAACAGATCCGCTGCGCGCTCAGGACTCATTGGGGCTCACCTTTCCAGGTCCTTGAAGGCGGCGGTCTTGTCGACGCGGTGTTCGCCGGGCAGGCCGAGGATCCGCTCGGAGATGGTGTTTCGCAATATCTCCGAGGTGCCGCCCTCGATCGAGTTGCCTTTTGCCCGCAGGTAGCGATATCCCGGTCCGCGACCGACCAGGTCGACCGTTTCGGGCCTGCGCATGGTCCAGTCGTCGTAGCGCAGCCCGGATTCGGCGTGCAACTCGATCTCGAAACCCGAGACCGCCTGCGCCAGCTTGGCGAACGCCACCTTCATGCCGGCGCCCTCCGGTCCGGGCTGACCGGCCACGGCCTGCTGACGGAGCCGCTCGCTGCTGAGCCGCAGGACCTCGGCCTCGACCCACAGCCGCATCATCTCGTCGTGCATCGCCGGGTTGCGCAGCGCCGGTTCGTTCCGCCAGGCTTTGGCGACCTTGCCGATGTGGGCGCCTTCGCGCGGAATATCGGAGCGGGAGCCGATGGCGACTCGCTCGTTGTTGAGCGTGGTCGTCGCGACCCGCCAGCCGCCGCGTTCGGGGCCGAGCCGGTTCGCGTCGGGCACCCGGATGTCGGTGAGGAAAACCTCGTTGAATTCGGCCTCACCGGTGATCTGGCGCAGCGGCCGAATGTCGATGCCCGGTTGCGTCATGTCGCACAGGAAATACGTGAGGCCGGCGTGTTTGGGCAACGTCGGGTCGGTGCGGGCGACCAGGATGGCCATCTGGGCATGCTGCGCCATCGACGTCCATACCTTCTGGCCGTTGACAACCCAGTCGTCTCCGTCGCGGACCGCACGGGTGGCTACCGCGGCCAGGTCCGATCCGGCACCCGGCTCGCTGAACAGCTGGCAATACAGATGCTCACCGGTGAACAACGGGCGCAGGAACTTTCGCTTCTGTTCGTCGGTCCCGAACGCGGCGATCGTCGGTGCCGCCATGCCGATCCCAATGATGTTTCTGCCGCCGCCCGCCGGCGGTGCGCCCGCGGCGGCCAGCGCGGTCTCGACCTGCGCCTGGTAGGTGTGCGGCAGGTCGAGGCCGCCGTGGCCGACCGGAAAGTGCACCCAGGCCAGCCCCGCATCGAAGCGCGCGCCAAGGAAATCCCGCGGGTCGCTGGTGGCCGGGTCGTGCTCGTCCAGGAGTGCCCGCACCCGCACATCCAGATCTTTCGCAATAGCGTCGTTGCTCGTTGCCTGACTCATCTGATTGCCTCCCTCAGGCGCGGAAGCCCTGCGCGGGCCCGAGCAGCAGGCCACCGTCGATGACCATGGTCTCGCCGGTGATCCAGCTGGCCGCATCCGAGACCAGGAAGGCGACCGCGTCGGCCACGTCGGCCGGCTCACCGATGCGTCCGAGCGCTATCGAGGACGCCAGCGGATCCTCATGGTCTTTCCACAGCGCCTCGGCCAGCTTGGTGCGCACCACGCCGGGGCAGATCGCATTGACCCGGACACGCGGCGAAAGCTCCAGCGCCAGCTGCTTGGTGACGTGGATCAGGGCGGCTTTCGTGGCGTTGTACATGCCCATGGCCGGCGATTGGTGCATGCCGCCGATCGAGGCGGTGTTGACCACGGCGCCGCCATGCTCACCCATCCAGGCTTTGACGGTCAACGAGGTCCACAGCAGCGGGGCCCACAGGTTGACGTCGAAGATCTTGGTGAAGCGAGCGTGGTCCTGCTCGATCAGCGGGCCGTAGGCCGGGTTCGTCCCCGCGTTGTTGACCAGGATGTCCACGCTGCCGAACCGTTCCAGGGTGAGGTCGACGCAGCGCCGCGCGGCTTCCTCGTCGACCGCGTGGGCGCCGACTCCCAGGGCGCGTTCGCCCACCTGGGCCGCGGCGGCATCGGCGGCGTCCTGTTTACGGGCGGTGAGCACCACATTGGCGCCGTTGCCCGCCAGCTGTTGGGCGATTGCCAGCCCGATACCTCGGGAAGCGCCGGTAACGATGGCGGTACGGCCGGTCAGATCCAGTGAGTTCATCGGTTGCACCCGATTCCTGTTGCGAGGTTTTGTACACGAGTACAGGGGTAATCGAAAGGAATGTTAGCGATATCCGAATTCATGAAACCACTGGTACTAGCCGGGGCTGTCGCTGCGTCCATCGCGGCGGCACCGATGGCTACGGCTGACACCGGCCCGTCCATATCAGGAACAGCACCCACTCACGTTGTCTTCAAGCAAGATCCGGGCGGTGCAGGCTGCGACGCGAACGGCAACTGCGGCTCCGGCGGCCAGAACGGCGGCCCCAACGGCGGCCCGGGTGGCCAGGGCTGCGTGCCCGGCGTCGGTTGCGGCTCGGGTGGCCAATTCTGGGGCCCTAACGGCGAGCCAGGTGGCCAGGGCTGTCTCCCGGGCGTCGGCTGCGGTAGCGGTCACGGATAGTAGTGACAAGCAACGTCATCGGCCCGGCAGTCGAGAAATCCAGGCCCTCGACTCCCCCGGGTCGATGACGTCGTCAAGCTCGAACGTGGTGGCCGACCGCAGCGCCTTACCGTGTTGGTAGGCGGCCTGCACCAGACGGTCGAACAGTTTCTGCCGTTCAACGTCGTCGGCCGCCGCGGCCAGCTCCTTGCTGAAGCCAAGGCGCACAGCACCTTCCAGCCCCATGCCGCCGATCTCTCCGGTCGGCCAGGCGACGGTGAACTGCGGCGCATGGAATGATCCGCCCGCCATGGCCATGGCCCCCAGTCCATATCCCTTGCGCAGGATGATCATTCCCACCGGCACGGTCAATCGCGCACCGATGACGAACATCCGGCCGAAACGGCGGACGGCAGCATCTTTCTCCGCATCCGGACCGACCATGAATCCTGGTGTATCGCACAGGGAAACCACCGGCAGCCGAAAAGACTCACATAGGGTGAGGAAGTCACCCACCTTGTCGGCGGCTTCGGCGTCGATAGCACCGCCGAGATGGTGACTGCTATTGGCAATCAACCCGTACGCCACACCCTCGACGCGAACCAATGCGGTGACCACCCCAACCCCGTAGTCGGGCCGCAGCTCGAGCACGGAGCCGACATCGACAATCGAATCGATCGCCCGGTGCACGTCGTAGGCGCGTAACCGGTTCTCCGGCACCACGTGTCGGGCCAGCCGCGGATCCGGCGCCGCCCAGTAGTCGATGCTGCCCTGGAAATACGACAGGTACTGCTTGGCCAACGACACGGCGTGCGCTTCGTCGCGGGCGACCAGACTGACCACACCGTTGTGCCGCTGCACCTCGATCGGCCCGATCGCTTCCGGCGGGTACACACCGAGCCCGCCGCCCTCGATCATCGCCGGCCCGCCCATCCCGATGTTAGCGTCCGGCGTCGCGATGATCACGTCGCACACTCCGGCCAGTGCTGCATTGCCGGCGAAACAACGGCCGGACACGATCGACACCAACGGCACCCGTCCGCTCAAGCCGGCCAACACCCGGAACGTCGGCACTTCCAGCCCGGCCCTGCCGCCGACGTCGGTGTCGCCGGGCCGGCCACCGCCACCCTCGGCGAACAGCACGACCGGCAAACACTTTCGGACGGCCAGGTCGAAGACGCGATCGGTCTTGGCGTGGTTGCGCATACCCTGCGTCCCGGCGAGCACCGTGTAGTCGTAGGACACCACGACCGCCTCCGCGGCTGCCCGCCCGAACCGGTCTGCGCCGATCGTCGCCACGCCCGCCACCAGTCCGTCGGCCGGAGTGTTGGCGATCAGGTCCTCTTCTGAGCGCCTGCTGCGCTGCGCGGCAATCGCCAGCGCACCGTACTCGATGAAGCTGCCCGCGTCCACCAGATCGGCGATGTTCTCCCGGGCCGTGCGGCGACCCCGCTTGTGCCGCTTGCTGACAGCGGCCTCGCGACCCTCGTCGAGGGTTACCAGATGGCGCAGGCGGACCTCGTCGAGGTCAGCCCGCGAGCGGTCTAAATCTACTGCAGCCGAAGATGATTCACCGTCCGCGCCAGCGCCCGTGCGGGTGAACACCAGCAGCGGGTCCCCAGTGCCGACAACCTGGCCCGGCGTCACCAAGCTGCGCACCGTGTGCAGCGCATCCGGGGCGACCAGCACGTGCTGCATTTTCATCGCCTCCAGCACCACCAATTGCGCGCCGGCGCCGAACTCGGTGTCAGCGGCCGCCACCTCGACGATGGTGCCGGCCATCTGCGCGCGCAGCGCTTCCTCGCCCGGGTAGAGCTCAACCGCCGGGACCCGGGCCTCATGCTGGTGCGACAGCGCGGCGGCTGCCAGTCCGGGAAGCTTTTGGTCCAGGAAACCGGTGGTGACGACGCCGGATTGGATCTGGTTGTCAGACAGCAGCTCTCGCAGGAATCCGATGTTGGTGCGGATACCCTCGACAGCGAACTCGGCCAGCGCGGTCCGCGCCTTGCGCACCGCCGCCGGAAACGACGATCCGCGCGTGTGCACGATGACCTTGGCCAGCAATGAGTCATACCGCGGGCTGGGGGCCAGCCCGGGCCGGCCGTAGGTGTCGACTCGGACACCCGGACCACTCGGTGGCGAGAACACTGTCAGAGTGCCCGCCGCCGGTTGGACGGCGCCGTCGGGCGCGAACGTCTCCATATTGACCCTGGCCTGAATCGCGATACCGCGTCGGGCGGCGGGCTCGCCGATCACTTCGGTTCCGTCCGAGGCGATTCCGGAGGGCAAGCCCAACTGGTAGTACGACGCGCCGCCGGCGATTGCCAACTGCACAGCCACCAGGTCAACCCCGGTGACTTCCTCGGTGACGGTGTGTTCCACCTGGATTCGCGGGTTCACCTCGAGGAAGACGAAGTTCGCCCCGTCCTTTTCACCGGCGAGCAGGAATTCGACGGTGGCCAGCCCGTGCAGGCCCACCCGGGCGCACAGCCGGGCCGCGGCCCGGTGCAGCGCATGCCGCACGGTGTCCGAAAGTCCCTGGGCAGGCGCGATTTCGACGAGCTTCTGAAAGCGCCGCTGGATGCTGCAGTCACGGTCGCCGAGCGCGAGCGCGCGGGTCTGGTGCCCGACGGGTGCGGCGACGATCTGGACCTCGATGTGACGGGCGTCGTCGAGAACCGCCTCGGCGAACAGCGCCGGGTTGCCGAAACCCAGTTGCGCCTCCGCGGCGCACTGGCGGTAGGCGTCGTCGATCCGATCAGCGCTGTCCACCTTGCGCATTCCCCGGCCGCCGCCGCCGGCCAGCGCTTTGATCATGATCGCGCCACTCTGTGCATTGAAAAACGCACGGATGTCCTCGACGCTGCTCGGCCCTTCCGTCCCGGCCAACACGGGCACCGCGGCGGCGACGGCGGCAGCACGAGCCGTGGACTTGTTGCCGACCAGTTCGAGCGCCTCGGCGCTGGGCCCGACGAACGTGTACCCGGCGCTCGTACACGCGCGGGCGAATTCGGCACTCTCACTGAGGAACCCATAGCCGGGATGGATTAGTTCGGCGCCCGACACCTTGGCCGCGGTCAAGATCGCCGAATGGTCCAGGTAAGCCTGCGGACCGGTGCCGGCCAATCCGATCGCTTCGTCCGCCACGTGTACGTGCGGACTGTCGGCGTCGTCCTCGGCGTACACGGCGACCGTCTGGATGCCCAATTCTGTTGCCGTGCGGATGATTCGAAGCGCGATCTCGCCGCGGTTCGCAATCAGCAGGGTCGGGCTCATCGGAGCGGGTCGCCCCAGCGCACCTGCTCGCGGAGCTTGCCCTTCAGCAGTTTGCCGCCGGCATTGCGGGGCAGCGCACTGTCGACAATCGTGACGTATTGCGGAACCTCGAAGTCGGCAAGCTGCCCGCGGCAATGCTCGAGTACCGCCGCCACATCGATCGACTCCTCGCCGCCGAACAGCACCGCGCCCACCTTCTCCCCCATGACCTCGTCGGGAACCGCCAGCACGCAGGCGTCGGCGACGTGCGGGGCCGACAGCAGCACGCCTTCGACCTCGACGCTGGAGACGTTCTCGCCGCCCCGGTTGATGATGTCCTTGAGCCGATCGACGATGTGCACCCGACCCGCTTCGTCGACCCGTACCACGTCGCCGGTGTGCAACCATCCGTCAACGATGGTGGCAGCGGTGGCCTCGGGCCGATTCCAATAGCCGGCGGTCACATTGCCGCCGCGCGTGACCAACTCGCCCACCAAGGGATCATCGCCGAGCGGAATCACACCGAGGTCCACCGACGGAACGGCATACCCGACCGAGTCGGCGTGCTCGATGGCTTCCGCGTCGGGCAGCACGGTCATCAACGACGCGCTTTCGGTCATGCCGTACCCGTTGAACACCGTGGCTTGTGGAAACGCCTCCTTCACCGCCCGAACCAGCGACGGGGCGATGGGCGCGCCGCCATAGCCTACCCAACGCACACCGGAAACGTCTGCGTCGGCAAACGCCTTGTGCCGCAGCAGCAGCGAATAGATCGCCGGGACGGTGACCATCATCGATATGCGCTCGGCGGTCAGCGTCGCGATCAACTCGTCGAGGTTGAGCGCGGGCATGATCACCGATGCTCCCCCGAACCGCATGGCCGCCAACAACTGCGAGTTGCAGCCGGTCACATGGAACAGCGGCACCGAGATCAGCGTGCGCATGTCCGTACCGAGATCCCTTGGCAGACCAAGACACCGGACCGCGTTCTCGGTGTTGGTCACAAAGGCCTCATGCGTGGTCGGCACGCCCTTGGGATGACCGGTGGTGCCCGAAGTGTAGAACAGCGCGGCCGCTTCCAAGTGGTGGAGTTCGTGCGTCACGTACGGGTGCCCGTCGGGCAGCGCGTGCTCAGGCGCGAGATCTATCCGGACGCCCGCGTCGGACAAGACGAACTCGATTTCGGGTGGCGCCGATCGCGTATTTACCGGCACCGCAACGCCACCGGCCATCACGATGCCCCAGAACGCCAGCACCCAGTCGATTCCCGCGGGGTACCGGATGGCGACGCGGTCGCCCTGCGACAGACCGTCCGCGTGCAGCCCGCCGGCGACCCGCGAAGCGCGTTCCCACAGCTGCCGGTAAGTCAACCGGTCACCACCCAGCTCGACGACGGCCTCGGCGCCTGGGCGGTTGTCCACCTGTTCGGCGAGCATGTCGAGCAGCGTTGCGGGCAAGCGCTCGTAATACGGAGCGCCGTAATTGTCGCGGGACACACCCGTCGTCGGAAACGGGTTGTTGCTGCGTGAAATCTCGGTCACAGGGGCAGTCGGAGGCATGCCCACACCTCGTTCCGTGGTGTCCTATCGTCTTAGCGGTGACCATCGAAGATTCCGCCATCATGCCCGAGGCGTTCTTCACTGTCGACGGCGACTCCTATCTGCCGAGCGTGCTGACCCGGGGACCGTGGGGTGCGGCGATGGGCGGCCAGATCGTCGGGGGCCTGCTGGGTTGGGGCATCGAGCGATCCGGTGTCGATCCCGACCTTCAGCCTGCCCGCTTCACGATTGATCTGTTGCGTCCAGTCCTGATGGAGCCGGTGCAGATTCAGACCTCCGTGCAGCGGGAAGGCCGGCGGATCAAGCTCGTCGACGGCACGCTGCTGCAGAACGGGAAGACGGTTGCCAGGGCCAGCGCGCTGTTCTTGCGACGCGGCGACCATCCCGACGGGCGAGGTATGGTCCGCCCAGCCGCAGATGCCACCGATTCCGGTCGACTCCGACGGCTTCCCGCCCGACATGCCGTTTTTCATCTGGGGGTACGGGGCCACCTTCGCCGGCACCCCCGGCATCGCGGCGGGCGAGTGGGAACAATCCCACTCGCAGAAGTTCGCCTGGACGCGGTTGTTCCGCCCAATGGTGCAAGGGCACCCGCTCACACCGTTTGTCCGGTTGGCGTTCGTCGGTGATATCACGAGTTCGCTCACGCATTGGGGCACCACCGGATTGCGCTACATCAACGCCGATTACACCGTCACCGCGAGCCGGCTACCCGACGGCGAATACATTGGGCTGGCCGCCCAGTCCCACTACGGGACGGCCGGTGTTGCCACCGGCTCCGCGACCCTGTTCGACCGGCACGGGCCGCTGGGCACCAGTTCGGCGCTGGCCCTCGGTCAACCCGCCGACGCATTCCAGCCTTCGCACATGTAAGTCCATGAGTGAAATCACCGTAGAACACTCGCCGCGGCACGGGCCTTTTTCCGAAGAGCTTGAGCCGCAACGGATTGCCGCATACGCGGTGGCCACCTCCGATAAGACGGCAGCGGTACTGACCGGCGCGGCGGTGCCGGCCGTCTTTCCGGCTGTCTTGGCTTTTCGCGCGCAGGAAGCAGCCAACGGGGACGTACCGCCAGCCGCGTGGCGGGAGGCGCACGGTGGCGTGCACGGCGAGCATGACATCCTGCTGCACCGCCCTCTGATACCCGGGGAGGCGTTGGACACCTGGTCACGACTTGCGGCGGTGCGCACGGCGCGAGCCGGTGCCCAGGTCGTGCTGCATATCGAACAATTCGACGGAGAAGGCCAGCTGGTAGTCGAACAATGTTGGACCACAATGCTTCTCGGTCTGCACCGGATGGCTGACCTCGGATCGTTGCCCGCCGGCCACCGTTTTCCTGACTCGGCGAGAAACAACCCGATCGGGTCGGCGATACAACACGTCGATGAGCAGATGGCCCAGCGCTATGCCGAGGTATCCGGTGACTGGTCGGCTCATCACTTCGACATCGACGCAGCGCGGGCAACCGGGTTCGACTTCCTCTTCACCCACGGCCTGTGCACGATGGCGATGTGCACACACCAGGTGCTGGCCATCATCGGTGTGGACGATCCCGGCGCCGTCGGACGGGTGGCCGTGCGTTTTGCTTCACCAACACGGCTGGGTGGTGATCTGACCGTGGACGCGTACGGCATCGCTCCCGGGTCGTTCGCATTCGAGGCGACCTGCGACGGTGCGAACGTCATCACCCACGGACGACTGGAGCTGCGATCGTGAGCGGACTCGACATCGGTGTCTATGTGCCACAGATAGGTTTCTCCTATCAGGATGTCCTGCATCGCGCGCAGCGCTGCGAAGAGCTGGGCATCGGATCGCTGTGGCTGTATGACCACCTCTACGGGCCAGGTGTGCCTGACATCTCGTCGCTGGAAGCCTGGACACTGGCCACCGCGTTGCTGAGCCGCACCGACCGGTTGCGGGTGGGACATCTGGTGCTATGCAATCAGTTTCGCCATCCTGCGGTGCTGGCCAAGATGGCGACGACCCTCGATCAGGTGTCAGCAGGCCGGCTCGAGCTGGGCATCGGCAGCGGGTCGATCGAAGATGAGCACAACCGAACTGGTCTGCCCTGGGGAACTTTCGCCGAACGGTCCGAGCGGATGGGCGAAACACTGGAGATTCTCACCCAGGCCTTCGCCAACCACCACATCAACTTCACCGGCAAGCACTACGCCGTGCAGGACATGCCGATCATCCCGGGACCCGTCCAGCAGCCGCGACCCCCGATCATCGTCGGTGGGGTCGGGGAGAAGTACACGCTGCCGCTGGTCGCGCGTTACGCCGACGTCTGGAACGTCCCGACCTACGCGCTCGGCGAGCTGGAACGCAAGGTGGCGGTGCTGCGCTCGATCTGCGACGAAATCGGCCGCGATCCTGCCAGCATCGTCATGTCGGTGGAAGCCGTGCTGGCCCTTGCCCCCGACGATTCCTCCCTGCCGCAGGTCCGCCGGCTCGCAGAACGACGCTTCGGTGGCCCTGGATTCGGTCTGCACGAAGGCGGCCTGATCGGAACACCCGAGCTCATCGTCGACAGACTGAATGCGCTTGCACCTGATGGGCTTTCAACAGGTGGTGCTGTTCACCCACGATCGCGCATCGGACCTCACGCTCGATCTCCTGGCAAACGACGTCATCGCCGAACTTTGACGGGATGACGTCGAATCAGCCGTTGGCCAGCCACCAATCGTGGAGCGCGTTGAGGTCAGCGTTAGATGCACGGATCGAGCCCAACACGTTTTTTCCATCGGTGGTCCAGATCATCGTCGCGACGTCCTTTTGCGTTCCGCAAGCCGTCTGTCCGGAGCTCTGGCCTTGCTGCCATTTGCCTGGTGAATCACCGGTGTTCGGGCCGCACGCAGTCAGAGCCATGCCCTGAATCATGTTTTTGAAGTCGCTGGCCAGAGCGTCGGCGTGCGGCAGGAGCCGGTAGACGGCGGAGGCCGGTCCCGCAGGGTCGGGGCTTTGTCCGCAATCGAGTTCGGCAAGCACGAAACCGGTCAATTGAGCCGCCGCCACCGGTTGACAATTGTTGAGGCCGTAGCCTTTCGACAGCGACGTGGCCAGGAAGGCGGCATTCGCTGAGTCGACTTTGCCGGCGATCTGATTGGCGGCCTTGACCGCTAGGCCGCCTGGGTCTTTGCCGCAGCCACTGACGTCAATCACGACATTGTTGCGCACGGTCAGCGCCCGCTGGCAGTTGTTGGTGAGGACCTTGCCGTCAAACTTCATGTTTGCGCTGATGGTGGTCGTCAAAGTCGAGTTCGCGTTGGAGACCTGTCCGATCGTGAACGCCATGTCTGGGGTATCGGGGCCGACGGGAGCGGAGAACTGACGGTTGTTGCAGGCCGGCCATTGTTGGGAGGAGGTGGTAAAGAATGCGCTCGCCTCTTTGGCGGAGGGGAACGACACCACAAACTGGGCCACCTCAGGGTCCGGGCCATCCGATCCCGGCGGAAGGGGCGCAGAATCAACGTCCCCGTTAGCCGCAACGTACCCACTGTTCGCGTAGACGGGAGTCTGTCCAGGGTCGAGCGCGTACAAGCATTCGGCGGGGAACTTCGGTTGGTTGGCGTTGTCGTCGGACAGCTTGTCGGACTTCTTCTTGCTCGTCGTTCCGGTCATGCCCAGCACGCCGTCCACCTCGGCGGGGCTGAGCAAGATATTTGGCAGCGCGGCCTGCGCGACCGGAGGCTGCGACGGGGTCGTCGTTGTCGTCGTAGTCGTGGTCTTGGTCGTGGCCGATGATGCGGGGCTGCTCTGGTTGTCTCCACCGCACGCCGCCACCAACACCCCGACGGCGGCAATGGCGAGTGAGACCGTCAACTGGCGCATGCGTTCGCCTTTCATGGGTGGCCCGTAAGCCTTCCGCGCGACCCGACGCATCGGCCAGTCAAAGCTCGGAGTGAAACGGAGCCTAGCTGAATGCCATTGACACCGGAAGACCAAGAACGACCGACCCAAAGACGGACCGATTCAGCCCATCAAGTGAGCGGCGACCGTAGCCCCAAGGTTCCAGCACGCCTCTGCGTCGTCCTTGCTCGGTTTCCCCGAAACCACCACTGTCTCTGCGATTTTGACCCAACCCAGGCCGGTGGTGATGGCGTCGACTGCCCGCTCGGCGCCTTCGGTACCTTCGTTGCCGTGCAGGTACAGACCGAACGGGCGCCCTCGGGTGCTGTCGAGCAACTGGTAATAGGCGCAGTCAAAGGCATGCTTCAGCGCACCCGAAATGTAGCCCAGGTTCGCCGGAGTGCCCAGCAGGTAGCCGTCGGCCTCCAGCATCTCGACCGGCGACACCGTCAGCGCCGGTCGCCGCACGACCTCCACGCCCTCGATCTCGGGATCAGTCGCCCCGGCGATCACGGCCTCGAACATCTCCTGCGTGTGCGGCGACGGGGTGTGGTGAACAATCAGCAAGCGTGGCACGGACTCCCCTCAAGCCTTCTTGGCGAACATACGGCGCCAGATGTTTTCGACCTGCTGGGCCGGTAGCACGCGGTGCATCCAAGGTAGAGCCGCCGCCTTAGGCCCGATGGTGTACAACGGCTTCAGCCGCTTCGCACAGATGATCCGTTTCCACACCAGATCAGCAAACGCATCGGGAGCCATGAAGGTGAAATTGTCGCCGATCGCGGTCCCGCCGGAAACAAAGTGCTGACGGTACTGTTCCCGCAGGGCGTCGGGGATGGCCGCCCACTGTCGTTCTTCGGCTTCCGGCCCGAGGTCAACCATTGCGGTGTCGACGCCACCGGGTTCGAGAGTAGTCACCTCGACCCCAAACGGCGCCAACTCCATCCGCAGGTGTTGGGTGAGCGTCTTCAACGCCGCTTTTGATGACGGGTACGCCGAGTACATCGGGATGGTCATGTACACCGATGAGGAAGCGGTGTTGACAATCCGTCCCTTCGCCTGCCGTAGCAATGGCGCCATCGCCTGGACGACACTCACCGGGCCCCAGAAGTTGACCTCGAATGCACGCCTGTACTCAGCCATGTCTGCCGCTTCGATCACGCCCTCATGCGGGGAATATCCCGCGTTATTGATCAGCAGGTCCAACCTGCCCTCGGTGCCCGCTTCGACCGCGCACGCCGCGGCGCGAACCTGGTCGAGGTCTGTCACATCGCATTGCATTGCAATGACATTCGACTTGCCGAACCACCGCGCATCGTCAGGCGCAGTGTTCCGGCAACCCGCGAATACCTGCCATCCCCCGCGTTCGAGTCGTAGGACAAGTGCCTCACCGATTCCCGTCGCGGCACCCGTGACGAAGGCGGATTTCATAGGAAAACCGTAACTCACGAACGCATCGCTGGGCACCGTACTGCGGCCTCGGCTCAACGACTTGCAACCCTGGGATGTCAAGAACTGTGCGGTTGTTCAGGCGTTCAGTCGCGACGACCACTGCGGCACAAGAAGGGGACGGTCCGTTGCGTCCCTAGGCACGTTGCCGGAGTATCGGGTACGGGCTCCAAAGAACATTGGTGCATTCAATTCGAGACGCATGTCGCATCAGCGCTGTGTCGCAATATTGCGACGATTTCCTCTGAGACAGATTTTTGAGACGCAACGAACTGGCAGTTCCTCCGCGCTGGGTGGCCTGTCCGGGACGTCTCGAATTTGGTCATATTCGAGACAGCAGAACAACTGCGAAAGGGACGTTCGGCGGGCGAAGTCGACTGTCGCGGTTACATGTACAGCCGACAGCGGTCAACAAGAATCCCGGCCAGCCGTTCCGGCTCGCTGACCATGAGGCAGTGACAGGTGTCGATCTCAGTAAGCGTCTGCACACCGCCGAGCGCTTCGATGTACTTGCGCTGTACCTTCGGCGCAAGGGCACGGTCGCGCAGGGTCAGAATCCAGGTGCGCGGGATGTCGTCAGGCATTCCCCGCCGAGACACCTTCTCCGTGAGGATACGAAGTGATTCCGCGTAGAGCTTGCCGGTCATGAATCGGCGGCGATGCAAAGGAACTCCGTTCAAGTACGTGAACCTTGCCATCCACTTCGGCGTTTTCGTCGGCACGTTTCTCTTCGCGATGCGCCTGGCGACTGTCCTGACCAGCCACGGCGAGCCTTCCACGATGGACGTGCCTTCCGGCGGCAGAAAGGCGGCGGCGAAGATCATTTCGCACACCCGCACCGCTGCAAGCTTGCTGGCCAATCCTGGCAACGTCATAGCGCCCATCGAATGACCAACTATGACGATCTCCTCCAGCGCGGCGCTCTGGATGTCGCCGACGAGCGAGTCGACATAGTCGGCGATGGTCATCTCGGTCAGGTCCCCCGGCTTGTTTCGCCGTCCCGGCATGTCGAGGGCAAGCACGGTTAATTCCGGTGCCAACCGGTGGATTTCATCGACGGTGAGGTCCCAAGAATCAGCGGCGAGCCCGCCCCCGTGCACAAGGACCAAAGCGGGCAGCGCCATCGCAAGGCCTCCTTCGACGCCGTACGCGCCAAACCTCACAGTAAAGCCAGTCAACCTGAAGGGTCGAAGTGTTCGCGAAGAATGCAGCAGCGAGTTTCGAGACCCTCGTAAGTCGTCGTTTTCGAGACTGCGGTTATAAGGATTTCCTGACACCGAACGCGAAGAACACTTTGTTTCAGCATGTTGCATGACACCGAAACTCGACGCGGTCCTCGGCTTACACTTCTGCAGTGTTCTCGGAAACGCGGTATGCGCTGAACGGGGACTTGCGCGTCGCCTATCGCGCGTCACGTGAGGGACCTCGTGACATCGTGTTCGTCTCTAACTGGTTCACGTGCTGTGAGCTTTTTCCGGAGCTGCCGTCTGTTCGGGGGTGGGTCGAGGCGATGACATCGCTCGGTCGGCTGATCTTCTTCGATCAGCCAGGCACCGGTGCGTCCGATCCGGTCACCACGGACGCACTTCCGACCTTGGAGCAATGGACCGACAGCATCACCGCGGTGCTCGACGCTCTGGGGAGCCGCGAAGCAGCTCTGGTCACGGCCCCGGGAGCACTCGCGACAGCGGCGCTATTCGCGGCAACGCATCCGTCTCGCACAACTGCGCTTGTCGTGCTTGACGGCGAAGCAGATCCGGCAGAGGTTCAAGACGAAGCCACCGCTGCGTTGGTTTCCATGTGGGGAACCGGCGAATTTCAACATCTGCTCAATCCGGACATGCCGTGGAACGAGGAAATCCGCGCCGCGTGGGCGCGAGAAGAACGCCTGGCAGTAAGCCCGCGGACCGTCGCGCTGATGTTGCCGCTCATCGCCGAATTGAGCGCGCGCGAAATCCTTCCGACAGTCCGTGTGCCCACCCTCGTCCTCCAGCACACCGACGACCGAGTCGTTACGCCGGTGATGGGCAAGGACATCGCCGATCACACACCGGGCGCGAAATACATTGAGCTGCCGGGGCGCAACAACTACCACTTCGTCGAACCGTGGCGCGAGTCCTTCCAGGAGATCGCCGAGTTCCTCACGGGACAGCAGCCCGACGTGGCCGACGACCGGGTCCTAGCCACGGTGTTGTTCACCGACATCGTCGACTCGACGCGCCGGGCTGCGGAGATGGGCGACCGTGGCTGGCGCGCGCTGCTCGATGCGCACGACGCCATCGTGCGCTCACAACTCGCCCGGTTTCGGGGCCGTGAGGTGAACACGTCGGGTGACGGTTTTCTTGCGATGTTCGACGGTCCGCAGCGAGCGATCCGCTGCGCGATGGCGATTCGCGACGCGGTGCAGGCGTTGGGTATTCAGGTGCGCGCCGGGTTGCACACCGGCGAGTGTGAGGTCCGTGGCGATGACATCGGCGGGATCGCCGTGCACATCGGTGCTCGCGTGGCCGCGTTGGCAGGGCCGAACGACGTGCTCGTGTCGAGCACGCTGCGCGACCTGGTGATCGGGTCAGGGTTGAAATTCGAGGAGCGCGGCTCACACGAACTCAAGGGTGTGCCCGGCGAGTGGCGCCTCTTCGCCGTCGCGTCTACATAGCGGTGGGTTTCGGCGATATTCATTTCGCCTGCTGTCGAGAAGGTCATATTCCGCCTATTCCGAGACCGCGTTCAGTCTGCTCGGGCCTGGTCGATTTGGTCGTAGGCGTAGGTCGCCATGTCGGCGGTGGTCATCGTCTCACCCTTGCGGGCGAGCGATTCGTAGGTCTGGTCGCCGAGGACCTCGCGGAGGTGGGCGATCGCGGTGGTGATTTCGGGGAACGCCGCCGCAGAGAGGGGACTGAGCGCGAACCCGGCGATAGTGGCCGCCGGTTCGTAGCGTCCGAGCCGGTCGAAAAGAGCGGCGAGGACGGCCAGCGGGACGCGGATCGTCGTGGTGTCGCCCGCATTGTGGAAGTTGCGGATCGCCAGAGTGAGGTGATCGAACGCGGACACGGTGTCGCCGTGCTCGGCCTCAAGTCGTGCCAGAAACGGCGCCAGCACTGACGCGTGGGCGCGGTTGCCGCTGTCTTGAGCGATCACCAGACCCCGGCCCAGGGCGTTAAGCGCCCCGACGGGATCTGCGTCACGGAAAGCGACACCGTAGGCACCGAGCGCCCACGCGAGCGAAGAACGGGTTGCCTGTTGCCTCCGCAGCCTCGATGAGGCCATCCGCGGAATCCATCGCCTCCCCACCGGAACCGGCCAATGCAAGGGCGACAACCAGCCATGCCCGGATGTGGACGTGGGTGTCGCGGCGGCGTGCGAGCTGAGCGCGGCACAACTCGGCCCACCGCTCGGGCTGCCCGATGGCTAGGTATACAGCTCCAAGCACAGGCTTCGATGCCGTACGGCAGCGCATCGCGGCTCCTGCCGAGAACGATCTGGCCCGCGTCGCTGTAGCGGACAGCCGCCTCGATCCGTCCGGTCGTGTAGCACAGCGACGCAATCACGTACAGGAACGCCAGCCGGGGGTGGTCGACGGCGCGGGCGGGCTCGATGAGTTCTTCGGCCCAGGCGATCGGCTCAAGGGTTTGGACCATAGCGCCGAGCAACCCCACATAGGTGGCGATGGTGGCGGCGACATCCAGATCGCCGTGGTCGGCGGCCCACCGAAACGCGGTGCGCAGATTGGCCAGCTCGATCGTGAACCAGTCGTAGGCCTCCCGCTGGCGGGGGCTGTCCCACAGGGCCAGGATGTCGGCTTCGCGTCCGGCGAAGTAGCGCGCAGTGGGCGGCCCGGACCTCGGATGCTTCACCGCGGGCGACGAGTTGTTCCTCGGCGAACTGGCGGATCGTCTCCAGCATCGAAAACCGGGTCCGCCCCGAAGACCGGTCAGCGACCAGCAGCGACTTGCGCACCAGCGCATCCAGCAGATCCAGGATGGCGAAGTCATCGACCTCGGAACCCATGACCGCGCAGGCACTTTGGAGGTCGAATCCCCCGGCGAACACCGAACACCGATCCAGCAGCGTCTTCTCCGCGTCGTCGAGCAGGTCGTAGGACCACGCCACCGCGTGGCGCAGCGTGTGGTGGCGTTCCAGGCCGCGCCGTCGACCCGACCAGCAGCCGGAATCGGTGATCGAGACGATCACGCACCTCGCTCGCGGTCATCGACGCCATCCGCGAGGCCGCCAACTCGATGGCCAACGGGATCCCGTCGAGTCGGCGGCAGATCTCCACCACCGCGGCCGCCTCGTCGGTCTGGCCACCGAGAATCCGGACGCAACGCTATGCGGCACGTTCGACAAACAGGGTCACTGCTGCCGAGTCGATACCCGCGCCGACGTCCAGCGACGGCACCAGCCACAACTGTTCGTCGGCGACCCCCAATCCTTCGCGGCTGGTGGCCAGGATCTTCACCGTCGCCGAGGCCGCGAGGATGGCCTCGACCAGATCGGCGCGGCGTCGACGCACGTGCTCGCAGTTGTCGAACACCAACAACCGGACCCTGCCCTCCAACGCGGCGGCCACCGACTCGCTGACGCTCTTGCCCGGTTGTTGGGTGATGCCCAGCACCGCGGCCACCGCGTCGGGCACCGCGCCGGATCGGTGACCGCGGCCAGTTCGAAAAACCAGACCCCGTCTGGAAATTCGTCGGCCAGCCGCGCCGCAACTTCCAGCGCCAGGCGGGTCTTGCCGACCCCGCCCACCCCGGTCAACGTGACCAGCCGATGTGTTCGCAGCGCGGCTTCCACCTCGGCGACCTCGGAGTCGCGCCCGATGAAGCTGGTGATCGCGGGTCGCAGGTTTCCCGGACTCGACATCGAGCGCCCGCAAGCGATGGAAACTCTGTGCGCAGGCCCGGCGCTCGAACCTGGAACACCCCCACCGGCGTCGGTAGATCCCGCAACCGTCGCGGCCCCAGATCCACGCAGATCAACTCCGGCTGAGCAGCACCGCCGTCGAATCGGCCAGCAGGATCTGACCGCCGTGCCCGGCAGCCATCACCCGCGCTGCACGATTGAGCACCGTGCCGAAGTAGTCCCCGTCTCGTAGCTCGGCCTCGCCGGTCGCCAACCCCATCCGCACCGGCAACTCCAATGCCCGCTGCGCGGCTATAGCGGCATCGACCGCTGACCTTGGTGACGCGAATGCCGCCACACACCATCGCCGGTGTGCTTGAACATGAAACCGCCGTGTGCCTCGATCGCCGACCGCAACACCTCGTCGTGGGCGGCCAGCGCCACCCGCATCGCCATCGGCGTCCGCCTCCCACCGACGGGTCGAACCCTCGACGTCGGTGAACAGAAACGTCACGACCCCCGAAGGAGCAGCACCCGTCATGGCATCGCCTCGGCCCATGCGATATGTCCTTCGAAGCCAAGCGATGTCGCCATGTCGCGGTAGCGATCCCGAAGTGCTGTACGCCTCGGCATCGCCGTGTGCCCGCGCCAGGAGAGCACGCAGCCGCAACAGCCAGATGTCGCGTATCACCAGACCCTCATCGGCTGGCGCGGCCGCTAACTGCTCGATCGCGGCCTCGGCTTCGGCCACGTCACCCTCGGCCCCGCGATCGCAGCAGGGTCTCCACCAGCACACCTGTCGCTGGAATGCCCCACGGCAGCAGCTGTCCCTCGCGGGACAGATGGTCGACGGCGGTGCGCATGAGCGGTATCGCGTCGTCGCGATCTCCACGCCTAGACCGTCTCACGTGCCAAGTACACGTTGACAATCGGTAACTCGCCCACGTTCTGTCCCCAGCGCAGGAACACATCGCTGACCTCCGCCAGGAGCTGCTGCCCGCGGTGACGCTCCGCGGCCGTGTCGCGGTGCACAAGCGCGAGGCCCAGCGTCATCCGAGCAATCGGCCAACGCGAAGTCATCACCGGATCGTTCGGCGATCTGTAGGGCTGCCTCGATCTCACGCAGCGCGGAATCGTCGGGCGTCAGCACGCCACAGGCTATCCCCGGGAAGTAGACGAAGATGCCAGTCGCGGCGTAGGTCACGGGGTCGGCGCTGCGGGCCATGGACAGGGCCTGCCGCTGGTCGTCGCGCCATCCCGGACGACCCAGGCATCAACGGGCGACCGCCCGCATCGTCAAGGCGAGCGCTAACGGAGACCCGAAAAGGAAGTTGCCTTTAGACGGGTCACCATCGGCCAGGTCGATGACTCCCTGTGACCAGTCGCAGCACGTCACACCACTCACCGCTTTCATACTTGGCGTAGATCAGCTAGCAAGGACAGCCCCACCGTCAGGGTCGGATCGCCGATCGACTCGACGAGCGCCCAGGCTTCCGATGCCAGCTGCGACGCCTCGCGGATGCGGTCGTCGAACGCGTGATCGATCACCAGCCCCGCCATGGCGATGGCCAGTGACGCCTTGTCCCCGGCGGCGATGCACAACTCCCGCAATTCCTCGAAGCGCGCACCGGCGACATGTTCATGGACTCGCCAGGCGGTCCCGCACAGCATGGTGCGCGGCGCGATGCGCATGGCTGCCCGGTTGCGGGTCATCGGCGGGCAGTGCATCGGCGATCTTTTGGGCGCGCTCCCAACTCAGTCGCGCCGCGCCGATGTCGCGGTTGGTCGCCCACGTTGCGGCCCGCATGTGCCAGCCGTAGGCGGCGTGCAGATCACCGGCGGCCTCCAGATGTTCGGCGATCAGCGCAGCGTTCTCCTCGACCGATTCCGGGCTCGCGGGATTCGATGGCGGTCGGCGACGCGCCGGTGCAGCTCGGCGCGATCCGACTTGAGCTGTGACTCGTAGGCCACCGTGCGAATCAGCGGATGGTGAAACACATACTCCGGTTCTCGGGTGAAGCTGACCTGATCGATGAGCTGGCCGCCCACCAGTGTCGTCCAGCGACGGGATCAATCGCCCAGCGTTTCCAGCAGACTCGAGGCTGAACCGCGAGCCGATGACCGCTGCTGCGCTCAAGGTGCGTTTGGCTTTCGGGTCGAGGCGATCGATGCGCGCGGCGATGGTTGCCTGCAACGTGGCAGGCACGCTCGACCTCGGCAACCTCTGCCGTCGACATGGTATGCGCCGCGCTGCCCGTGCAGCACACCGCGCTCGGCCAGTTCGCGCACGATCTCCTCGGCGAAAAACGGGTTACCGGCGGCCCTCTCGGCGATCATGTGGCCCAGTGCGCCGACCGAGGGGTCCGGCCCGAGCAGCTCTGCGACCAGTGCCGCAGTCTCTGAATCACTCAGCGGCGCAAGGGCGATGGTCTGAGCACCGTGCACCCGAGCTCAACGCACCCTCGATACTCGGGTCGGTAGGTGACCAGCACCAGCGAGGGCGTCTGCGGGATCACCGGTCAGGAAATCGGCCAGCATCGACTCGCTGACCTCATCGATCCAATGCGCGTCCTCAATGACGTAGACCGCCGGGGTTTCGCGGGCCAACGAGGCGGCATTGACCAGCGCTGTCAACCGCCGCCGACGAGCATCCGGATCAACTGCCGGTAACGGAGCATTCGGGTCGGCGATGCCCAGTAGGTCATCAGAACAGCAGCAAGTCCTCGGGGTCTGCGTCCGGAACGCCGGTCGCGCACTCGATCGCGGGCGGCCTGTGCGTCAAGACCGCTCGACGCCGGTGGCCGCGCGCAGCAGCCGCGCGACGGCATGGAAGGGGACCTGGCTGGTATGCGACTCGCAGAAGGCGGTGAACACCTCCACGCCGCGGGCACTCGCCATCGCAGACAACCTCGCGCACGAGACGGCTCTTGCCGATGCCAGGTGGCCCCACCACACCGACCACAGCGCCGTGGCCGTCGACGCGCGGTCCAACAAGCCCTCGACGGCGGACATCTCCCACCGCCGACCGACCAGATTCGACTCAGCACGCCCGACAGCGCGATGCCGTTCCTCCATGCCCAACAGCCGATGGGCCGCGACCGGTTCGTCGGCACCCTTGATCTGAACCAGCTCAGGCTCAGCCGAGATCCGCTGCGCCATCAACCAGTCGCGCCGTGGATGCGCTGAGCATCACCCCACCCGGCGGAGCGACCGACTCCATCCGCTGCGCCATCCCGACCTGCTCACCGACGGCGGTGTAACCGAAAGACCCCGAACCGATCTCACCGGCAATCACCTGACCGGAGTTCAGGCCCACGCGCAACTGGAGGTCCACACCGTCGCGGTCTTGGACCTCGGCGGCAAGCCGCTTCGCCTCCTCTTGAACGCCTAACGCCGCCAGACAGGCGCGAACAGCGTGATCCTCCAACGCCACCGGCGCACCGAACACCGCCATGATCCCGTCACCGGTGAACTTGTCCACCGTGCCGCCGTAGCGCTTCACCACCGCCGCAGCACGGTCGACCAAGCTCGGCCATGATCTCGCGCAGCCGCTCCGCACCGACAGCCGCCGCGATGTCCATCGAATGCACCACGTCAGCGAACAGCACCGTCACCTGCTTGTACTCCGCCGATCGGCTGGCCTGTGTGACCGGTGCACCGCACTCGTTACAGAACTTGGAGTTCGGTGGTCAATTCGGTGCCGCAGGACCCACAGAGACAGCCCCGTCGCGGTCAGTCCACCGCCACCATCCCCGCTGGGGTCCACGTCAGTATCGTTTCATGCCGGTCGACGATGTCCGTCATATCGCCGTGCATCTCCGACACGAAGTTTTGAGACCCTCGTATGTCGTCTATTACGAGACGGTGGGCAGGCCTCTGGACTTACCACGTCATCGCATTGTGTCGGCCCAGGCGATATGTCCTTCGAAGCCAAGCGATGTCGCCATGTCGCGGTAGCGACCCAAAATTGCGCGTACGCCGCGGCATCGCCGTGAGCCCGCGCCAGCAGAACCCGCAGCCGCGGCAGCCAGATCTCGCGCATCACCAGACCCCCACCGGCTGGCACGTGCCGCTAACCGCTCGGCAAATTAAAGGTTTCAAATGTGCTTGTCGTACAACGAGTTCGGAAATAGCCGGACTGGTCCCTAGGGTTTGGTAACAGGCTTAGTCGCTGCTCACCTCATTGAGAGCCGGCTGCAGTGTCCACGGGGGCACCTTCCATCGAGGATTACGAATGGCGCGGATCCGACGAGTGATATCCGCGTGACAGCGTCAGTCAGGATGCGGTAAGGCGATGACCTCTGGTCCGGGCGTGTCGGCGTAGAGCTCTTCGATCGCCGCGGAATACTTCTCCGCGATAGGCCGGCGTTTCAGTTTCATCGTTGGCGTGAGCTCGTCTCCGCCCGGCTCCCACGGTGTGCCGACGATGAGGAACCGCTTAATCTGCTCGACACGGGAAAGTTTGGAATTCCCCTCGCGGACAGCGGCGGTAAGCAATTCCCTGGCCTGCCGATGTTGCGCGAAGGCGGCCACCGACGGGTCGGCGAGACCCAGCGCCGCGGCCTGTGCCGCGATGGCATCACTGTCGAGGACGACGAGCGCGGTGACGTAAGGCCTGGCGTCGCCGAAGGCCACCACCTGGCCGATCAACGGGGACGTGGACTGGATCGCCATCTCGATGTTGGCGGGGGAGAGATTCTTTCCCGCTTCGTTGACCAGCAACTCCTTCTTGCGGTCGACGATCGTGACGAAGCCTTGCGAGTCGATGGTGCCGACGTCACCGGTGTGCAACCAGCCGTCGGCGTCGATCGCTTCGGCGGTCTTCTCCGGCTGATGCCGGTAGCCTCGCATCACGACTGGCCCGCGGATCAGCAGTTCGCCGTCGCTGGCCACCGAGATCTCGACGCCGGAAAGCGCCTGCCCGACCGAACCGACCTTGTTCGCGCCGGGTCGGCTGGAGGTCCCACAGCCCACACTCTCCGACAATCCCCACACTTCGTACACGGGAATGCCCAGTCCCCAAACGAATTCGATCGTTTCGACCGGAGTCGGTGCGGCACCGATTACCGCCCAACGCACCTGGTCCAGGCCGAGTGCGTGGCGCAACTTTGCCAGCACAAGGCGGTCGGCGATGTTGCGGCGGAGGGCAAGTGACGGAGGCACGGATTTGCCGGCCAATGTCAGGCGGGCGGCCCGGATGCCGGTGTCGATGGCCCACAGCGCCAACCGTCCCTTGACGCCAGTGCCCTCGGTGGCCAGTTTCGTTTCAATCCCGGCTTTGATCTTGTTCCACACTCGCGGCACCCCGAGCCACGTCGTGGGGTGAACATCGGGTAGCGCCTCCGCGATGGCCCTGGGGTCGGCGACGTCGGTCACCTGCATGCCCAGGACCATGTTGGCGTAGTGCGAAGACACCCGGTCGGCGATGTGCGCGTGCGGCAGGTATGAGGTGATCCGGTCGCTTGGTTGCATGCCAAGAAGATCGACGATTGCCGAGAACGCGGCTATCAGATTGGCATGCGTAAGCTCGACGCCCTTGGGTGGCCCGGTGGTTCCAGAGGTGTAGATGAGCGTGGCGACATCGTCTGGCCGCACCGCTCGCCACGCCGAATCAAAATCGAAATCTGCTTTGGCTCCCAATGATTCGAGGTATTCGAGGGTCAGGCAGCCGTCCACGTCGGCGTCGACGACGATCACCCGAGCAAGGTCCGCCCCGGCTGCTTTGATAGCAGGCAGAAAATCTTTTTCGGTGAGTACGATCTTGTTCTCGGCATTGCTGAACAGGTACCGGATTTGCTCTGGCGCCGAGGTGTTGTAGATCGAGAACGGGATCGCGCCGAGATGCATGACGGCGGTGTCCGTCAAGTGGAACTCCGGACGGTTGCGCAGCATGAGACCGACCGTGTGGCCACGTTCGACACCAAGCGCCGACAGCCCGGTGGCGATGCTCCGCACCCGATCGGCGTACTGGCGCCAGGTGATGACCTCTTTATCACCGACCGTCCGGATGGCCACCGCGTCCGGCTCCAACGCTGCGGTCTCCTGAAAGGCCTGTGGCAGCGTGGACACGAGTACTCCGCTTCGGTGCCGAACCACTGTCGTGTCGACTTCGGTCATCTCACAAATCCTTTTTCGATCGTTGCGGGCGTGAGCGTGCGGTGAAAGATGATGCTCGATCAACGTGATGAGCAGTCGGTGAAACGGTGAGCGCCGGCGCGGTCTTACTCACTGGCGACCCTGCAATTCGAGGGCCGTCTTCATGGCCTCGCGAGCACGGCGCCGATCCCCCGCGTAGTCGTAGGCGCGGGCCAGCCGGTACCAACGGCGCCAGTCGTCGGGATGGTCTTCCACTTCGGTGCGCACGGTGGCGAACAGCGCGTCTGCCGCGTCTCGCTCGAAACGGCCCGACGGCCGTCGCGGCAGCGCGCTGATGTCGAGTTCCATTCCGTCTTCGGCGACCAGACGCGCCAGTCTCTGATGAGCGAATCCGGCTCGCAGGGTGGCGATCATCGCCCACAGTCCGATGACCGGCATGACCAGGATCGCCAGCCCCAGACCGACGGCAGCGCCGCGGCCTGATCCGATCATCGCGACCGCCGCGCGGCCGAGCAGCACGAAATACGCCAGCATCGCCACGCACATGAACGCGATCAGCAACTGGATGCGCACGGTGCGCGCGGCAGCGGTCATTTCAGGTTGAGCAACGGCTCGAGACCGACGGTGAGGCCCGGGCGCTCCCGAATCCGGCGGACCGCCAACAGCACTCCGGGCACGAACGAGGTGCGGTCGAGGCTGTCGTGCCGGATGGTCAGCGTCTCCCCCTCGGTACCGAACAGCACCTCCTGGTGAGCGACCAGCCCGGCCAGCCGGACCGCGTGCACCGGGATGCCGTCGACGTCGGCGCCGCGGGCGCCGGGCAGGCCGGTGCTGGTGGCATCGGGGTTGGGCGGCAACCCTTTTCGGGCTTCCGCGATCAGCTTCGCGGTGCGCGTCGCGGTGCCCGACGGCGCGTCGGCCTTGTGCGGGTGATGCAGCTCGATGACCTCCGCCGAGTCGAAGAACGGCGCGGCCTGCTTGGCGAAATGCATCGACAAAACCGCCCCGATCGCGAAGTTGGGCGCGATCAGCACCGAGGTGTCGGGGTGGTCGGCCAGCCAGGACTCGACTTGCTCGATCCGCTCCGCGGTGAAGCCGGTGGTACCGACTACCGCGTGAATTCCGTTGGCGATCAAGAACTCTAGATTTCCCATCACCACGTCCGGGTGGGTGAAATCGATGACAACCTCGGTGTTGCCGTCGGTCAGCAGACTCAGCGGATCGCCGGCGTCCACTTCCGCGGACAGGGTGAGGTCCCCGGCGGCCTCGACGGCCGCCACCATTGTCGCTCCGACTTTGCCTTTGGACCCCAGCACGCCTACTCGCATGCGTTTCACCCTAGACCCGGGCTGACCGGCGCAAGAAATTCGCAAGGATTCCGCGAAAAACTGGCAACCGGTGTGCGACAGAGTGATCAGGCCAATGGTCTGACAACGATCCGAGGGGTCAACATGAACCGCATAAAGACAAGTTTTGTGGGGCTATCTGCGCGCTGCTGATGCTGGGCGTGGCCAGTGTTGAGCTGGGCGAGCCGTCCGCCGAAGCCGCGCCGTGCCCACGTCTGCAAGCCTGCACGACCTGGTGCCCTGGGGATCCTTATCCGGCTGGCCGACCCATTCCCTGGGACGGCGGCGTCTGCCACGATTGGTACTGGGATTCCTATGGCGTCCATGACATCAGCACCGGCCAGTTCTACTCGTGGCGCACGCTTCCGTGGCCGTAACCGCCTCCGGGAGAGCCTGGCCGTGACTTCGGTAAGCATTGACAGCCAGCGGGATTGATTCGGCGTCGGCCCGCCGCGCCCGCGGCGCACGCCCCCACTAACCCCAACCAGGAGAAACAAGGAGAAGAAATGCTCGGTTACCGAGTACCGCGTCCCGATCAGGCGATGCTGATCTCGGGCGGCAAACAAAAAACCGAAGGCGCGACGTTCCGGGTGGTCATCGGTCACGGCGCCTGGGTGCTGCCCGGATTCCGCAAAGTGGGCTTCCTGGGTCTGGACCTGCACACGGTCGAGGTCGAGGAGCGCTGCCGGAGCACCGAGGGCATCACGCTCAACCTCAAGGCAGTGGCAGCGTTCAAGGTCCAGTCCGATGTCGCTTCGGTGAATGCGGCCGCCCAGCGCTTCCTGGGTGAGCAGCGAAAAGGCGAGATGGAGTCCATGACGCAGCGGATCTTCGCGGGTCATCTGCGCTCAATCGTCGGCGCCATGAAGGTGGTGGACATCCATCGCAACCGGGATGCGCTCGCCGAAGAAATCCTCAAGCACTCGCAGTTCGAGATGAGCAAGCTCGGGCTGACGGTGGACTCGCTGCAGATCGAGCACTTCGACGACGACAACATCGGTTACCTCGACAACCTGGCCGCGCCTCATCTGGCCGAGGCACAACGAGACGCCGCCATCGCCCGGGCCAAGGCCGAACAGGAGTCGGCTCAGGCGCTGCAGGAAAGCCAGCGCAAGCAATGTGATCAGATCCGCGAAACCCAACTCAAGCAGGCCACGATCAAGGCCGAGGTGGACAAGGCCAATGCCGAGGCCGCTGCTGCCGGCCAACTCGCCCAGGCCGACGTGGAGCGCCAGGTGGCCGAGCGCCGCCAAGCCGTGGCCGACACCAACGCGGTGCTGAAGGAGCGTGAGCTGGTCACCGAGCAGATCAAGCCCGCCGAGGCCACCGCACGCCGGGTGCGCATCGAGGCCGACGCCCAGACCAGCGCGGCCGAGGCTGCCGCCAAGCGCGCTGAATTCGAGGCACAGGCGGAGGCCACCCGTCAGGTCAAGCAAGCCGAGGCCGCCGCCGCCAAGGTCAAACTCGACGCCCAAGCCAAACGCGACGCCGCCAGTTTCAACGCCGAGGCCACCCGCGCCGAGGGCGAAGCCAAAGCGGCCGCCCGCCAAGCCGAGGGCGAAGCCGAGGCTGCCGCCAAGCGGGCCTACGGTCTGGCCGAAGCCGAAGGTGATCTGGCCAAGGCGGAAGCCCTGGCCGCCAACAACAATGCGCAGATCGAGGCCAAGCGGGTCGAAGTGATGCCCCAGATCGCGCGCGAGTTGGCGCAGGGCTTGGGTTTACAGAGCGCCAACCTGAACATTCTCAACGGTGGCCAAGGGTTGGCCGAGGTGATCGGTGCCGTCGGCCCGCTCTACCAAATGCTCACCAGCATGTTCGCGGCCAAGCCGAACCCGGCGTCCAACGGGCAGGCAACCAACGGTGCTGCCGACCTCTCCGCGGTGATCCCGAACATTTGATGCCTGGCGGGTCGGGCGAATCGCCCGACCCGCCTTACAACTTGAACCGACCGGCGAAGCCGCGCAGCGGCAGGTCGGCGCTGGTGATGAGCCCCGGCCGCGCCTCGACCACCGACTTGATCGCGCTGAGCGCCGGCATACCGGTCACCGTCATGCCGATGGAGGCGAAGTTGTCCGGGTTGGACAGGTCCACTCCGCGCTTGGGAAAGATCATGTGCTTGTTGTAGACGCACGGATCGCCCTTGATCTGAGTGATGTAGCAACCCTTGATGTTCCAGCTCGGGTCGGTGTGCGGGGTCATCTGCCATTCCAGGTGCGTCTCGACCCGCGGGACGCCGTTCACCATGCCCTGGTACTTGATGTAGTTGCCGCCCAGCGAGCCCTTGGGCAGCGTGTACCAGCCCAGGTCGACATCCTTTGTGCAGGCACCCAATTCGTAGCTGAACTTGACCTCGTCGAGCGGCACGTCGAAACAGTCGGCCATCATCAGCACGCTGTCGGCGAAGACGCGGGTGTACTTCTCCAGCTTGCCGGGGATCTCCGGATCATCCACCGGCTGCCCGTAGCCGACCTCGATCCAGGTGTCGCGCGAGTGGTGACAGGACACATCGACCGACTCGATGGTGGTGACGTTCTCGATCTCGGCGACGTCGGCCGAACACACCACGCCGAGAATCTGGTTCAGGCCCGGGTTCATGCCGGTGCCGTAGAAGGTCGCGCCGCCCTTTTCGCAAGCCTCGGCCAGCAGCTGGGTCACCGGCTTTCCCGACGGGTGCGGGTGGTTCCTGTCACGGTGCCACCCGGTGATCCAGTCCGCGGTGGTGACGATATTGATCCCCGCCTCCAGCACTTTGACGTAGAGGTCCTCGTCGGGGAAGACGCCATGAAATGTCAGCACATCCGGCTTGGCCGCGATGATCTCGTCAACGGACCCGGTGGCTGTCACCCCATTGGGTTCGATGCCGGCCAGTTCCCCGGCGTCCTTGCCGATCTTGTCTGGCGAATAGCAGTGCACGCCAATGAGTTCAAGGTCGGGCCGGGCGGCGATGCGCTTGATCATCTCCGAGCCGACGTTTCCGGTGGCCACCTGGAAGACGCGGACCGGCCGATCGGGTGCCTTCATTCGGTTCAGCCTTTCTGGGATGCTGCATACACTTCGGCGGCGCTGCCACCGATGCCATCGGGATAGAACTGCTTGGCCCACTTGCGAATTGCGGTGAAACCCTTGAACTCTTCGGTGGCCAGCGCGGGCGGATCCGAATAGCGCTGGTGCCGCCAGATTTCGACGTCCTGCTCGAACTGCCGGATCACTTCCTGCCCGAATTCCTGCGCCTTGGTCGCGGCCCGCTGCGGGTCTTTGCTCGGCTTGCGCCCGATGTAGACCATGAAACGGACATCGGAAGTGAATTCGTCGACCGGCGTGATCGCCGAGATGGTGCGGTTGTCCACCATGCCCCAGCTCTTGGTCACCGCAACGCCCAGGCCGCCGTTGATGGCCTGCACGCCGCTGTTGACGTCCTCGATCCGCTGGCCGTCGTCGCCCTCGAAGGTGATGGTGAAGTCGACGAAGGAGACCGGCTCGTCGAAGTCGTGGCGGGTGAAGACCGGCACGATCGGGGTGTTGTGCACGTACTTGAAATGTGCGAAGTCCACCCCGTTTTCGAGCACGTACTGCGGATGCAGCTCCAGGCTCTGGCGGTACAGCCGCTGCTGCGGGTAGTAGTCGTCGGCGTTGCTGCCGTCATCGAACGCAGCGAACACGTCCGGCGCGTCGAAATACGGCTCGCGACGGTCGACGTCATGCCAGATATAGACCGAGTCGTTGCGCTCCACGACCGGATAGGTGCGCAGGCGCCTGCCACGGTTGGGGCGGTCCTGGTAGGGGATGCGAACGTTGCGGCCCTCCTGGCTCCACTGCCATCCGTGGAACGGGCACTGCAATACCTCGCCCACGACTTTGCCGCCGTAACCCAGGTGGGCGCCGAGGTGTTCGCAGTAGGCGTTCATCACGCTGAGCTCACCCGACTCGGCCCGCCAGGCCACCATCTCCTGATCGAAGTACTTCATGGTGTGGACGTCGCCAATACCGACCTCGTCGGACCACGCGACCTGAAACCAGCCGGTGGGTTTCATCGACAACGGCGGCTTGGCCATCCGAGCAGTCCTCCGGAAATCATCGTAGGTTCTATGAAAAATCTACGCGGCCCGTGGCGCGCAATCAACCACTGGATACGATCGGTAGATGACTCGGCAGGCTACTCGGCATCTTTCCGAGCATCTTTCGGAGGCCGCGATCGTGGTCCGGCGTCCCAACCGGCGGGGCAACGCGACCCGCGAGAGCATGCTCGAGGCCGCGCTACGGTCGCTGGCCTCCGGCGAGCCAGGCTCGGTGTCGGCCAACCGCATCGCCAAAGAGATCGGCGCGACCTGGGGAACCGTGCAATACCAATTCGGCGACACCGACGGCTTCTGGGCCGCGGTGCTGCACCGCACCGCCGAGCGTCGCGAGGCGACCTTCGAGGCGCTGTCGACAACAGAGAAACCCGACGCACCGCTGAGCGAGCGCGTCGGCGCCATCATCGAAATCCTGTACCGCGGCTTGGCGTCGGCGGATTCACGCGCGATCGAAAACCTGCGGGCGGCATTGCCCCGAGACCCCGACGAGCTCGAACGTCTCTACCCACGTACCGCTGCCGAGCTGTTCTCCTGGGGCAAGAGTTGGCAGGAGACCTGCCAGAACGCCTTCGCCGGTCTCGACGTTGACCCGAACCGGGTGCGCGAGGTGGCCACCCTCATCCCCGGTGCGATGCGCGGCCTGACGTCGGAGCGTCAGCTGGGCTGTTACGCCGACCTCGACATGGCGCGGCGCGGCCTGACCAACGCTCTGGTCGCCTACCTGGAACCGGCTCGGCAGGGCTAACGGGCGTGGCCGCTCGGGCGAAATCCAACGACATCAGGCTTCGGCAAGCCACGCCGATCGATTTCCCCAAGATCGCGGCCATGCACTATCCGGCGTGGCGACAGTCCTGGAGCGGAATGCTGGGGCCGGATTTACTCGACTTGGTAGGCCAGCCACATCGCTGGGCCCCGGAGTTCTACCCGCAAACCCTGAGCCGTCCTGGATGGAGCATGTGGATCGCCGAGTCCAGCGGCCAGATTCTCGGCATGGCCATGTTCGGCCCAGACCAGGGTCAACCCGACCACATTCAAATCGACGCACTTTACATCGCGAAAAACAGCCAGCGGCGCGGCGTCGGCGGCCGCCTGCTGAACAAGGTTCTGCGCCTGCATCCTTCCAATGACCTGATCCTGTGGTGCGCGGAGAAGAACGCCAGGGGCCGCCGCTTCTACGAGAAGAAGCACTTCCAAATCGACGACCGCACGTTCACCTGGACGCCACTGCCCGGCGTGGATGTGCCCCACGTGGGCTACCGGCTATACCGCACGGCGGGTCCGAATTAGGCGGCCTAGACGTCAACCACCAATCGATCACCTCTGGCCCGCGACACACAGATCAGCATCTCGCCGTCGGCCTCGGTTGTCCGGCCACGCCGATCGACTTGCCCGGCAAGGACTTTGACCTTGCAGGTCCCGCAGAACCCCTGTTGGCAAGAGTGCGCGGTCGTCGGATCCCGGTCGAGCATGACGTCGAGCGCCGAACGATTCGCCGGAACCTGCAGCACATGTTTGGACCGCGCGAGTTCCAGTTCGAAAGGAGTTCCGTCGACTACCGGAGGCGGGCTGAACCGCTCGTAATGCAGTGGCGCGTGGGCGTGTTCGTTGCGGGCCACGCGCACGGCTTCGAGCATGCCGGTGGGCCCGCACACGTAGACAGCCGTCGTCGATCCGGCGCCGGCCAGCAGGTCGTCGACGGTGGCGAACCGGCCATGCTCGTCGTCGGCCCACACCGTAACGCGGTCTGGCGCCACCGACACCAACTCGTCCAGGAACGGCATGTACTCGCGGCTGCGGCCGGCATAGATTGCACGCCAGTCGATTCCGCGCTGCGCAGCCACCCGGATCATCGGGAGAATGGGCGTCACGCCGATGCCGCCGATCACGAAAAGCACCTGGTGTTCTGCCGTTCCGAGGTAGAACGCGTTGCGGGGGCCTTCGAAGACCAGGGTGTCACCCACGTCGAACGCGTCGTGCATCTCGATCGAACCGCCGCCGCCGTCGGCGATCCGGCGAATGGCGATGCGGTAGTCCGTGCGTCGCCCGGGCGGACCGCACAGCGAGTACTGCCGGCGGCGGCCCGACGGCAGTTGCACATCGACATGCCCACCGGGCGTCCAGGACGGGAGCAGTCCCCCGTCGGGGTCGGCAAATGTCAAGGCCACCACGTCGGGGGCGACGAGTTCGCGCTGGGTGACCACCGCGGTGTGCGTCCGCTGCACCGGCAGCACGCGTGACGGCGTCCACCGCGATGCCGAGGCCAATCCCTCGAACAACGTGCGCACACCCCACAGCGCCGTGTAGAAGCGGTCGCGGTCGCGACGACCATACAGGTCAGCGGGCCTACTGATCCAAATGTTTTCCGGCACTTCTCAATCCCCCACGATCACGTCTCTCAGCACCAGCGGCGGCCCGGTCAACCCACTCGGCGGTCAGCCGGGCCACGACGTCGGGGTGCGACGTCACCACCCAGTGGCCGCCCTCAATCGGAATTACCCTGCCGCCCAATGGAATTGCGCCGGTGAACCGCTGCAGTGCGGGCGTCACGAAAATGTCCTTGCGCGGCAACAGCACCTGCACCGGAACTGTCGTTTGCGGCAGCTCTGGCGCGGGCGACAACAGCGGCCCAGGCATGTTCTCCCGGTACAGGTTGAGCCCGTTGACGTAGTCGCCGATCGCGCGTGGCGGTGCCGCGTGCCGACTGCGGGTGCTGGATCGGCCGATACGTTCAAAAGCGGCAACAACTTTCACCAGGATCCGGGAGCGCAAAGCCAGCTCCGGCACGACCGGGCAGAGAAAGAAGCCGATGTATCCCGAGGCAACGAGCTGCCTGGCGACCTGGGCGAGCGCCCTTAGGGTACGCGGCGAGCGCAGGAAGGCGGCCGCGTACTCGAGGTGCGGGCCCGAGATCGACGTGAACGAGGCGATCTTGCCCATCACCGCATCATCGGTGACCGCCGGCCACGCCTGAATCGAGCCCCAGTCGTGGGCCAGCACGTGCACCCTGCCGACTCCCAGGCTGTCGATCACCGCATCGACGTCAGACACCAGCTGCTCGAAACGGTATCCGGACCGGCTTGCCGGACAAGATGATTCGCCGGCACCGCGCACGTCGTAGGCGACGAAGTTATACCGGTTATTTCGCCCCAGGAGCTCGCCGGCCACTCCGTCCCACACGTGGTGGTTGTCAGGCCAGCCGTGAATGGCCAGGATGGTCGGGCGCTGCGGGTCGATCTCGGCGTAGCGGTGTACGGCCAGGGCGACGCCGTCAGTCGCGGTGATGACGGTCATCGATCAGTGCGACGCCCGGGCGGCGGGTGAGACGGCCAGGTAGTCGACGGCCAGCCCCAGCCCACCCAGCTCCGACGGGTGAAAACCCGGTTTGTAGTAGCTGCCGACGACCCGCAACAACCGCAGTGGCCCGGGCACCAAACCTCGGCGTGCGGCCTTGAGGTAGTCCCGCCCACGCGGCCTGGTCCCCGACGGCAGCTGCGGATCCACCGAGTACAGGAAGCGGACCCCGCGGATCCACAGCAGCAACAGCACCGGCGAGACTGCCAGCTGAGTGCGCACCTGCCGCCAGTACCCGGCCCGCAGATGCTTCATGGTGTCGAAGGCCACGGCCTTGTGCTCGACCTCTTCGGCGCCATGCCACCGCAGCATGTCCAGCATCACCGGATCGGTGCCGACGACGTCGAGCTGCGGGGAATTCAAGATCCACTCGCCCAGCACGGCGGTGTAGTGCTCGATGGCCGCGATGAACGACACCTGCTCGAGCAACCAGATGTGCTGCCGTCGCGCGCTTCGCCGCGGCCGCTCCCCCAGCAGCGTCTGGAACAACCACCTGACCTGGTCGATGAACGGTGTCAGGTCGACACCCTGCGCGGCGAAGTGGTCCAGCACCCCCGAATGCGCCTGGGAGTGCATCGCCTCCTGACCGATGAATCCCTGCACATCCAGCCGTAGCTGATCGTCCTTGATCAGCGGCAGCGTCTTCTTGAACACCTCGACGAAGAATTCCTCGCCGGCGGGTAGCAGCAGGTGCAGGACATTGAGGACGTGCGTGGCCAATGGCTCTTTCGGCACATAGTGAAACGGCAGCTTCGCCCAGTCGAACTCGACGTCGCGGGCCTCGAGCACGAGGCGCTCGCTATCCGTGGACGCGTTGTGCGGACCGACTGCCTGGTCGTCAACGGTGAACATCGTGCCCCCCTACCTCACGGTTCTCGCGAAAGTATAAGTCGGCGACCCTGGCGCGGGAAAAGACGCTCTTCCAATTGTTCACAGCTTCGTTAATTATTAACGATATGCGGAATGATATCGGCCCGATGTTCGAGGCGCTGGCTGATCCCACCCGGCGGCGGGTAGTGCAGCTGCTCAGCGAAGGGCCGCGACGGGCGGGCGAGATCTCCGACGCGGCAGGTGTGTCGGGTCCACGCATGAGCCGGCATCTACGGGTGCTGCTCGAGGCCGGCGTGGTCACCGACGAGCGCTCTCCGAACGACGCGCGGCTGCGCGTGTTCCGCCTGCGTCCCGATTCGATCGTCGCGGTCCAGGCGTGGCTCGATCAGCTGCAGGCGCATTGGAGCGAGCAGTTGCGTTCGTTCAAGCGCCACGTAGAGGGAGGCGGCAATGACAACAAGCACTAGCGTCTCGGTGTCGGTCACGGTGGACCCGCAGACGGCGTTCCGGGCGTTCACCGAGTTGTCGACTGGCGACCAGCGCGACGTCCATCCGATCGAGCCGGTCCCTCGGGCACCGAGGTCCCTGCACCCACCATCGCCGCCCGACGCGCACGACCGCGGTGACTGGCTGCGTCGCGACTGGCAGGCCGTGGTGTGATCGCCGCGCGACGCGTCGCCGGCCGCAGCCCGAACTCGCGCGGCTGGCCGTGGTGGATTACGCCGGCTGCGTCCTCCCCTGATCCGCTACCCGAGGGGCCCGACCCCCTAGAGGGTGAGCCGGAGGGCGGCTACGGCCACCCATGGATCGAATTCCGGGTCGGCAACTGCTCGCTGATGCTGTTCCCGAACCGCGACAAGACACCCCCGAACGCCCATGAGACCTGGGTGTTCGTCGACGATCTCGACGCACACCTGGACCACGCCCGCGCCGGCGGGGCGAAGATCATCCGCGACATCGAACAGACGGGCTTCCGCGCGTATCAGGCCGAGGACCTCGAAGGGCACCCTGGACCTTCGCGCAAGCTAGACCGCGCCAGCGTTGAATTCGTACTGCGCTGGATCCGGATTCGCCAGCATGTCGCGATGCTTGGCCGGCGTGAACGGCCAAACCTCGGGCACGCCAGCCTTATTCAGGTACCAGCTGTTGCAGCCGGTGGTCCATACGGTCTTCGGCATCGCGGCACGCAGCGCGGCGTTGAAGGTGTCCGTCGCCACCGACGTCGGCTCGACTGAGTCGAATTCACCACGGCGCCAACGCTCTATCCACCGCACGATGTGACTGGCCTGCGATTCGGCCACGGTGGTCAGCGCCAGGTTCCCCACCGGGCTGTGCGGGCCCAGCATCATGAAGAAGTTCGGAAAGCCCGGAAGTGCAACGGTTTGATACGCGTGCGGACCATCGCGCCACACGTCGTCGGCGGCGATGCCGTCGCGGCCGGTCAACCGCAGCGGCCGGAAGAACGCGTGGGTGTCGAATCCGGTGCACAGCACGATGACGTCCGCCTCGTGCAAGACGCCGTCCTCGGTGACGATGCCGCGTCGTTCCACGTGGTCGATGCCGGCGGTGACGAGTTCGACGTCCTCGCGCTGAATCGCTTTGAAGAAGCCGCTGGACATGACCAATCGTTTGCACATCGGCGTGTAGTCGGGCGTCAGGGCTCGCCGCAACTCGGGGTCGCGCACCTCGAGGAGGCTCAGGCGGCACAGCGCTCCCATGATCTTTCGGCGCAGGCCCGGCTTGGTCAGTCCCACCGCGAAGAAGTCGTAGCCGGCGCTGTATAGCCGGTAGGCCAGCAAACTGAGCCACGGAATCCGCCGGCGGGTCATGCTGGTGAACCGGGTGTAGTGCGGGTTGGGCAACTTCATCACCCAATGTGCGGTGCGCTGGAACAGCATCGTCCTTCCCGCCACGTCGACCAGGCCACAGACGAGCTGGACACCGGTGGACCCGGTGCCCACCACGGCGACGCGGCGCCCCTGCAAGGCGACGTCGTGATCCCAACGCGCGGAATGGAAGACGGCCCCGCCGAAGTCAGCCAACCCGGCGATCGTCGGCAGCCGCGGGTGATGCAGCACCCCGGTGGCCGAGATCAGAAAGTCGACTGCCGACTCGGTGCCGTCCCCGGTGCGCAGCACCCAGCGACCGTTCTCGAATCGGGCGCTGACGATTTCGGTGCCGAACCGGATCCGTTCCCGGAGCCCGAAGCGGTCGGCAATGCCCCGAAAATAGGCCTGGATTTCGTCGCCGGGCGAGAACAGGCGCGTCCAGTTCGGGTTGGTGGCGAACGTGTACTGGTAGATCCGCGAAGGTATGTCGCAGAACAGACCGGGGTAGGTGTTGTCCCGCCACGTCCCGCCCACCTCGTCGGCCTTCTCGTAGATGGTCACATCGCTAATCCCGTTGCGCAGCAACGCAATCGCTACGCACAACCCGGACATGCCGGCTCCGACGACGGCTACCGAGGGGTCGCGTCTGGTCATGTCTGCCGCCGGTCTGTCCGCTATCGGGTTTCGGCCCGTTGCTTGAGGCGCTGCAGGGTGAGCTGAATGTGCGCGAAATTGGCCGCCGCCCGATCGGGAACACCGGTGGCTCTGGGAGCGAGCTTGCGGAACCAACCGGGCCGTCGGTCCCAGGTGCTCTCGGTGACACGGCAACCACCGTCGGCGGTCGCGATGTCGTATTGCCAGCGCGCAATCGGAAGGACGGCGTAGCGCACATCGAACGCGAAGACTCGACCGGGTTCGGCGTCGGTGACGGTGCACGTCGTGCTCCAGCGCTTTCCGCCGTTTTCGTTGTGCCCGACGAACACCGCCCCCTGACACACGGCATTACCTTTGCGCCATTCCATCGCCACCGCTTCCTCGGCCAGCGCCGCCAGCGTCGGTAGGTCGGTGATGAGGCCGTAGACCAGATCGGGACTGGCGTCGATCTGCACGGTGGCCCTGGCACACGGCGAGGCGGGTGGCCCAGAAGGGGGAGGCATCCGCTGATCATAAGACCTAAATTGGCGCGGCCCCGCGGAGATGCTCGAAGATCAGCGAGGTCTGAGTGCCCGCGACGTCGGCGTCGGCATTGAGGTTCTCGACCACGAACGAGCGTAGGTCCTCGGTGTCGCGGGCGGCGACGTGCAGGATGAAATCGTCGGCGCCGGCCAGGAAATAGACGTCCATCACCTGTCGCCTGCGACGAATCTGCTGGATGAAGCTGCGGATCTTGCCGCGCGCGTTGGACTGCAGGTTCACCGAGATCATCGCCTGCAGCGGCAATCCCACCGCGACCGGGTCGATATCGGTATAGAACCCGCGGATGACGCCGAGGTCCACCAGTCGGCGAACCCGGCCGTGACACGTCGAGGGCGCGATCCCGACCACCTCCGCGAGCGCGTTGTTGGGCATTCGGGCATCACCGTGCAGCTGGCTCAGAATCTTGCGGTCCACCGCGTCGAGATCAGCCGGCCGAACATCCTTCGGCAGGTCGACTAACTCACCCGCCTGTTCCGTTGATTCATCAAGCACGACACGACCCTATCGAATTATCACCACCATGTTTGCGGTGCCTTCGAACTTTCTTCACACTTGGGGCATGCGTGTTGGCATTCCGACCGAGACCAAAAACAGCGAATTCCGAGTGGCCCTCACTCCGGCCGGCGTTGCCGAACTGACTCGCCGGGGCCATGCGGTGCTGATCCAGGCCGGCGCCGGCGACGGGTCGGCGATCACCGACGCCCACTTCAAGGCGGCGGGCGCCCAACTGATCAGCACCGCCGACCAGGTGTGGTCCGACGCCGAGCTACTGCTCAAGGTCAAAGAACCGATACCGGCCGAATACGCGCACCTGCACTCCGGGCAGATCCTGTTCACCTACTTGCATTTGGCGGCTTCACGCGCCTGCACCGACGCGCTATTGGCTTCCGGCACAACGTCAATCGCCTACGAGACCGTCCAGACCGCCGACGGCGCGCTGCCCTTGCTGGCCCCGATGAGTGAAGTCGCCGGGCGGCTCTCCGCCCAGGTCGGGGCCTACCACCTGATGCGGACCCAAGGTGGCCGCGGCGTGCTGATGGGCGGGGTCCCCGGCGTCGAACCTGCCGACGTCGTGGTGATCGGCGCGGGGACCGCTGGACTCAACGCCGCGCGCATCGCGAGCGGCATGGGCGCGTCCGTGATGGTTTTCGACGTCAACATCGACAAACTTCGGCACCTCGACGCGGAGTTCGCCGGCCGCATCCACTCCCGCTACTCGTCGGCCTACGACCTCGAAGGTGCCGTCAAACGTGCCGACCTGGTCATCGGGGCCGTGCTGGTGCCGGGTGCCAGGGCTCCCAAGCTGATATCGAATTCGCTTGTTGCACAAATGAAATCCGGGGCCGTCTTAGTGGATATCGCCATCGACCAGGGCGGTTGCTTCGAAGACTCGCGGCCGACCACCCACGATCAGCCAACGTTCGCGGTGCACGACACGCTGTTCTACTGCGTGGCGAACATGCCCAGCGCGGTGCCGAAGACGTCGACCCGAGCGCTGACCAACGCGACGATGCCTTACGTGCTCAAGCTCGCCGACCGCGGCTGGCAAGCGGCATGCCAGTCGGATCCCGCTCTGGCAAAAGGGCTTTCGACGCATGCCGGGGCGCTGCTGTCGGAGCAGGTCGGCACCGATCTGGGCCTGCCGTTCACCGAACCGGCCACAGTGCTGGCCTGACGCTACAGCGAGTGCAGGTCGGGGTCGAGCGACGACACGATGTCGGCCGCCGGCCCGGGCTTGGCCTCGCGGTACGCCGTTCCCGCCCAGAGCGGCGTGCCGTGCGGGTCGTCGGCAGCGATCGCCGCGTCCGTTATCGGCATCGTCAAGTGGTAGACCTCGGGATAGCCCAGCGGTGCTATGCGATCGAGCAGGCGGGTGAAGTTGTTGGCCAGACCGCGCGCATAGCGGCCCGAGAACGCCCGGGTGATCAAGGTGGCGTCGAACTCGGGATTCTTCAATGCCACCCGGTGCGCGGAATTGGTGCCGGCTTCGTCGCTGAGCAGCAGCGCCGTGCCAACCTGAGCGGCCACCGCTCCCCTGCGCATCACCTCGACCACATCCTCGGCGGTGCCCAGACCACCCGCCGCGATCAGCGGGATGTCGTCATGCGCACCGCCGATCCGCTCGAGTAGCCGGTAGAGCGACTCGGCCCCGGGTTCCATGTCCGGCGCGAACGTGCCGCGGTGACCGCCGGCCTCGGGGCCTTGGACCACCAGGTTGTCCGCGCCGGCGGCAATGGCGACCCCGGCCTCGTAGGCCGATGTCACGGTGATCGACACCAGCAGGCCCAGGGCGCTCAACCGCCGGATGACGTCGGGCGGCGGGGCTCCGAATGTGAACGACACCATCTCGGGCCGGACATCGGCCACCACCTCGAGCTTGCGCTCCCAGTCGTCATCGTCGCCGTACTGCGGATAGCCCACCTCAACGCGGTAGTAGTCGGCAACCTCTTCGAGTTCGTCCGCGTAGTACTCCAGATGCATCCAGTCGGCGACGCTGGGTTGGGGTACCAGCAGATTGGCGCCGATCGGACCGGTGGTTGCGGCGCGCGCGGCAGCGATGTCGCTGGCGAACTGCTCCGCGCTCACATAGCCGCCGGCGACGAAACCCAGCCCGCCGGCGTTCGACACCGCCGCCGCCAGGGCCGGGGTACTCGGGCCGCCAGCCATCGGCGCAGCCACTATAGGCACCGCGAGGTCCCAAAAGCCCAGTACCATCGGGCTAATTTACCATCGCCCGAAGTTGTTGCGGCAGCGATCGTTTCGAGCGATACGGCCCGACGACGGCGGCGCCGTAGCGTTTGTTGAGCAGCTGCCGGGCCACCGCGTTGACTTGCTCAAGGGTGACCTGGTCGATTTGCTGCAGGGTGTGCTCGATGCTGCGATGCGCGCCATAGTTCAATTCGTTGCGGCCCAGCCGGCTCATCCGCGAACTCGAATCCTCCAGCCCAAGTACCAGCCCGCCGCGCAGCGAACCCTTGGCGATGCGGCATTCCGACTCTGTGATGCCGTCCCGCGCAACCGATTCGAGCACTTGGGTGGTGATCCGCATGACGTCGGCGAAACGCTCCGGCAGGCAGGCGGCGTACACCGACAGCGCGCCGCTGTCGGCGAAGATGTCCAGCGCGGAATAGACCGAGTAAGCCAGTCCGCGCGACTCACGGATTTCCTGGAACAGCCGCGAGCTCAGCCCACCGCCCAGTGCGGTGTGCAGCACCGACATCGCCCAGCGATGCTCCCAGCCGCGCCCGGGCGTGCGGATGCCCAGGGACACGTGGGTCTGCTCGGCGTCGCGACTGCCCAGGATCAGTCCCGGAGTTCCGGGCACCCGCCCGGCGCCCTTGCGCGGCCCGGTCGGACGCTGCCCCCGGACCAACCGCGGCCCGAAATGCTGGCGCACCAACGCGAGAACCTCGTCGTGGTCGACGTTTCCGGCCACCGCCACGACCATCCGCTCCGGTGTGTAGCGCCGAACGTGAAACGAGTGCAGCTGGGCCCGCGTCATCGACGCCACCGACTTCGGGCTGCCGATCACCGGCCGGCCCACCGGGTGGTCGCCGAACAACGCCGTCAGGAACAGGTCCGCCAGCACGTCCTCGGGGTCGTCGTCGCGCATCGCGATCTCCTCGAGGACGACGTCGCGTTCCAGCTCCACATCCTCGGGCGCGCAACGACCGTTGAGCACCACGTCGGCCACCAGGTCGACGGCCAGCGCCAGGTCGCTGTCGAGGACATGCGCGTAGTAGCAGGTGTGCTCTTTGGCGGTGAACGCGTTGAGCTCACCGCCGACGGCGTCCATCGCCTGCGCGATGTCCACGGCGGTGCGAGTCGGCGTCGACTTGAACAGCAGGTGTTCCAGGAAGTGCGCGGCCCCGGCCACCGTGGCGCCTTCGTCGCGCGATCCCACGCCGACCCACACCCCGACCGATGCGGAGCGCACCGCGGGCAGGTACTCGGTGACCACCCGCAAACCCCCGGGCAGGGTGGTACGGCGCAGTCCCGCGTGCTTGTCAGCCGTGACCTCGGCGCCTCGCTTGCCGCGATGCAAGGCGCCGACGGGATCAGCTGCTGGCCGTCTTAGGAGACAGTGGCATCGACCGGTGCGGTCCCCGAATCGGCGGTAGCGTCTGCGCTGCTTCGTCGTCAGCCACCAGGACCAGAGAGATCTTGCCCCGCTTGTCGATGTCGGCGATCTCGACGCGCAGCTTGTCGCCGACGTTGACCACGTCCTCGACCTTCGCGATGCGCTTGCCCCTGCCGAGCTTGGAGATGTGGACCAGACCGTCACGACCCGGCAGCAGCGACACGAACGCACCGAAATCGGTTGTCTTGACCACGGTTCCGAGGAACCGCTCCCCGATCGTCGGCAGCTGCGGGTTGGCGATGGCATTGATCCTGTCGATCGCGGCCTGCGCCGACGGCCCGTCGACGGCGCCGACGAACACCGTGCCGTCGTCCTCGATGGAGATCTGCGCGCCGGTCTCCTCGGTGATGGAATTGATCATCTTGCCCTTGGGGCCGATGACCTCACCGATCTTGTCCACCGGAACCTTGATGGTGGTCACCCGCGGCGCGTACGGGCTCATCTCGTCGGGTGCGTCGATGGCCTCGGCCATGACCTCGAGAATGGTCAACCGGGCCTCCTTGGCTTGGGCGAGCGCACCCGCCAGCACCTGCGACGGGATCCCGTCGAGCTTGGTGTCCAGCTGCAGCGCGGTGACGATGTCCTTGGTGCCGGCGCACTTGAAGTCCATGTCGCCGAACGCATCTTCGGCACCCAGGATGTCGGTCAAAGTGACGAAGCGGCGCTCGGTACCGCCGCCCTCAACCTCGACATCGTCGGAGACCAGGCCCATCGCGATACCGGCGACCGGCGCCTTCAGCGGCACACCCGCGTTCAGCAGCGACAGCGTGGACGCACACACCGAGCCCATCGAGGTGGAGCCGTTCGAGCTCAGCGCTTCGGACACCTGCCGGATCGCGTACGGGAATTCCGCGACACTCGGCAGCACCGGGATCAGACGCCCGCTCGGCCAGCGCGCCGTGCCCGATCTCACGCCGCTTGGGCGAGCCGACCCGGCCCGGTCTCGCCGGTGGAGTACGGCGGGAAGTTGTAGTGGTGCATGTAGCGCTTGGATGTCTCGGGCCCCAGCGAGTCGATCTGCTGGGCCATCTTGACCATGTCCAGCGTGGTCACACCCAGGATCTGGGTTTCGCCGCGCTCGAACAGCGCGCTGCCGTGCGCCCGCGGCACCACGGCAACCTCGGCCGACAACGCGCGGATGTCGGTGATGCCCCGGCCGTCGATGCGGAAGTGATCGGTGAGGATGCGCTGCCGGACCAGCTTCTTGGTCAACGAGCGGAACGCGGCGCTGACCTCTTTTTCGCGGCCTTCGTAGGTCTCGGCGAGCCGCTGCAGGACTTCGCCCTTGAGCTCGTCTGTGCGCGCGTCGCGCTCGGCCTTGCCGCCGATGGTCAGGGCCTTGGCCAACTCGTCGGTGGCCACCGAAGCCACCGAGTAGTACACGTCTTCCTGCGTACTCGGGGAACACCGGGTACTCAGCGGTTTCCTTGGCCGCAGCATCAGCCAGCTCCTGCTGAGCGGTGCACAACGCGGCGATGAACGGTTTGGCAGCCTCCAGGCCCTCGGCGACCACGGTCTCCGTCGGCGCCTGAGCGCCGCCCTCGACCAATTCGATGACCTTGTCAGTCGCTTCGGCTTCGACCATCATGATCGCGACGTCATCGCCCGCCTACTGCGGCCGGCCACGACCATGTCGAACACCGCGCCTTCGAGCTGCTCCACGGTCGGGAACGCAACCCACTGGCCGTCGATCAGCGCGACCCGCACACCACCGACTGGACCGGAGAACGGTAGCCCGGAGATCTGAGTCGACGCCGATGCGGCGTTGATCGCGAGCACGTCGTACAGGTCGTTAGGGTCCAGGCTCAAGATCGTGACCACGACCTGGATCTCGTTGCGCAGGCCGCTGACGAACGACGGGCGCAGCGGGCGGTCGATCAGGCGGCAGGTCAGGATCGCGTCGGTGGACGGCCGGCCCTCGCGACGGAAGAACGAGCCGGGGATGCGGCCGGCGGCGTACATCCGCTCCTCGACGTCGATGGTCAGCGGGAAGAAGTCGAAATGTTCCTTCGGGTTCTTGCTGGCGGTGGTCGCCGACAGCAGCATGTTCTCGTCGTCGAGGTAAGCGACGACAGCGCCGGCGGCCTGCTGGGCCAACCGGCCGGTCTCGAAACGGATGGTGCGGGTGCCGAAGCTCCCGTTGTCGATGGTGGCGGTTGCTTCGAACACGCCCTCGTCAATTTCAGCTACAGACATGACGTCCGTGCGGCCCTCTCTGGGTTATTCAGCTGTTTCGCGTCGCCACGCGCAACCCACAGGCGGAAGGGCCTGCGAGCCGCCCTGAGAGCGTCCCAAAGAGCAAAACCTGAATGCGGCTACGGCCGTCGATCGAAGCGGCCGACCTACCCCAGATCCGGGGAGCCCGGCAGCCACTACCGAAGACCGCCCGATGCAGGCTGGGCTGCTTTCGTTGTGACTCGCTGGAACAGAACACGCGGATCTGCGTGTTCCGCACCATTTGCTGGACCGAACCGGCCCAGAACGCCCTCACTCTACACGGGCACTCGCACTGTTCTGCGAAGACAGGTCAGCGACGCAGGCCCAGGCGCTCGATCAGCGAGCGATAACGCTCCACGTCGACCTGCGTCAGGTACTTGACCAGCCGCTTGCGCCGTCCGACCAGCAGCAACAGCCCGCGCCGCGAGTGGTGGTCGTGCTTGTGCACCTTGAGGTGCTCGGTCAGGTCGGCGATCCGCTTGGTCAGCAGCGCGATCTGCGCCTCCGGGGATCCGGTGTCGGTCTCATGCAGGCCGTAAGAGTTCAGAATCTCTTTTTTCTGCTCGGCTGTCAGCGCCACGAAAATATCTCCATCAATCGGTCCGCGATCAGGGATTTCACAGCACGGCCACCGCGAACCGCAGCACGCGCCGATGTCGTCGGGCAGTCTAGCAGCGGTTCGTGTCCAGGGTCATATCGCGAACTCGCCGAGCGTGATGGCGTGAGCGTAACGCCAAGGCCAAAGACCGCGCGGGAATTCGCCCTGGCGTTACGCTCGCGGACGGGCGACGAGCATCAACCAGCGGACAGCATGGCGCGCGCCCGCTTGGTGTCCTTACCCATCGCGGTGATCAGATCGCGCACCGAGTCGAACTTCTTCTGCCCGCGGATGCGCGCGACGAAATCCAGCGCCACATGCTGGCCGTACAAATCGGCGTCGGTATCGAGCACGAACGCCTCGACGGTGCGGGTGCGTCCGGAGAATGTCGGGTTGGTGCCCACCGACACCGCGGCCTTATAGCGCTCGCCGGGGATGACGCTGCCGGTCACCGGCCCATGCCCGAGCACGGTGAACCACGCGGCGTACACGCCGTCGGCCGGAATCGCCGCATACATCGGCGGCGCTACGTTCGCGGTGGGAAAGCCCAGCTCGGCGCCGCGCCCGTGACCCCGGACCACGACCCCCTCGACGCGATGCGGGCGGCCCAGCGCCTCGGTGGCCGCGACCATGTCGCCGGCGTCGACGCAGGACCGGATGTAGGTGGACGAGAACGTCACGGTCTCGTTGCTGTGGTGTTCGGACAGCAATGACATCGATTCCACCGCAAACCCGAACCGGTCGCCGGCCCGGCGCAGGGTCTCGACATTGCCCGCCGCCTTTTTGCCGAAGGTGAAGTTCTCCCCCACCACGACCTCGACAACATGCAGGTGCTCCACCAGCAGCTCGTGGACGTAGCGCTCCGGCGTGAGCTTCATGAAATCGGTGGTGAAGGGCATCACCAGGAAGACGTCGATGCCCAGCTCTTCGACGAGCTCGGCGCGCCGGGTCAGCGTCGTCAGCTGCGCCGGATGACTGCCGGGATACACCACTTCCATCGGGTGCGGGTCGAATGTCATCAGCACGCTCGGCACGCCGCGCGCACGGCCGGCTTTCGCCGCGTGCGCGATCAGCTCGGCATGCGCGCGATGGACACCGTCGAACACCCCGATAGTGAGTACACATCTGCCCCAGTCCGTGGGGATCTCGTCTTGGCCGCGCCACCGATCCACGACCGCTAGCCTACGGCGCGTGCAAGCGTCCGGGTTGCCAGATCACCGGCTACTCACCCAAGGTTCGCCGGGCAGGACCCCACATCAGATATAGGTTGCCTAAACTTTGATTTTGTGACGGCTGACCAAGAGCGTGGCGGGCTGACCGCGGTTGCCCAGGACTATCTCAAGGTCATCTGGACCGCACAGGAATGGTCCAGGGAAAAGGTCAGCACCAAGATGCTCGCCGAGAAGATCGGGGTGTCCGCCAGCACGGCCTCGGAATCCATCCGCAAGCTCGCCGAGCAGGGCCTGGTCGATCACGAGAAGTACGGCGCGGTGACCCTGACCGACTCCGGGCGGCGGGCGGCGCTGGCCATGGTGCGACGGCATCGGCTACTGGAGACGTTCCTGGTCAACGAACTCGGCTACAGCTGGGACGAGGTGCACGACGAGGCCGAGGTGCTCGAGCACGCGGTGTCGGATCGGCTGGTGGCCCGGATCGACGCCAAGCTGGGCTATCCCCGCCGCGACCCGCATGGCGACCCGATCCCGGCATCCGACGGGCAGGTGCCGACCCCGCCGGCGCGCCAGCTGTGGGCCTGCCGCGACGGCGACACCGGGACGGTGGCCCGCATCTCCGACGCGGACCCGGAGATGCTGCGGTATTTCGACAGCGTCGGGATCAACCTGGACTCGCGGCTGCGGGTGCTGACCCGGCGCGAATTCGCCGGCATGGTCTCGGTGGCCATCGAGTCGGCCGACGGCGAGCCCAGCACGGTCGAGCTCGGCAGCCCCGCCGCGCGGGCGATCTGGGTGGTCGCCTAGCGGTCCGGATTTCTCGCCGCGCGAGCGTGACGCCACTGCCAAATTTCGTGGCACTTTTCGCCCCGTCGTTACGCTCGGCGCTCCTGCACTCGCCTAACTAGACAGCAGGCCCTTGGCGATGTGCGTCACCTGGACCTCGTTGCTGCCGGCGTAGATCATCAGCGATTTGGCGTCGCGGGCCAGCTGCTCCACCCGGTACTCGGCCATGTAGCCGTTGCCGCCGAACAGCTGCACGGCCTCCATCGCGACGTCGGTGGCGGCCTCCGAGGAGTAGAGCTTGATCGCCGACGCTTCGGCCAGCGTCAGCGGTTTGCCTTTCCGCTGCCGCTCGATGACCTGAAACACCATGTTCTGCACGTTCATCCGGGCGATCTCCATCTTCGCCAGCTTCAGCTGGATCAGCTGGAACTGCCCGATGTTCTTGCCCCACAGCGTGCGGGTCTTCGCGTAATCCACGCACAGCCGGTGGCATTCGTTGATGATGCCCAGCGCCATCATCGCGATCCCGATCCGTTCGGCGGCGAAATTCTCGCGGGCGCTGTCGCGGCCGTCGCCGCGTTTGCGGTCCTGGTTCTCGCCGAGCAGCCGGTCCGGGGTCAGCCGCACGTTGTCGAAGAACAGTTCGCCGGTCGGCGAGGACATCATGCCCATCTTCTTGAACGGCTTGCCCTGCGTCAGACCCTCCATGCCGGCGTCGAGCACGAAGATCAGCACCGGGCGGTTCCGCCGGTCTATCGACGAATCGCCTTCGTCGAGCTTGGCGTACACCACCAGGACGTCGGCGTAAGGCCCGTTGGTGATGAACGTCTTCTGCCCGTTGAGGATGTAGTCCTCACCGTCGCGCCGACGGTTGTCTTCATGCCGCCGAACGCGTCCGAGCCGGAGTCCGGCTCGGTGATGGCCCACGCCGCGATCTTCTTCAGCGTCATCAGATCGGGCAGCCAACGCTCTTTCTGCGCCAGGGTGCCGCCGCTCATGATGGTGGCCGCACCCAGGCCCAGGCTGACGGACGCCGTGCTGAGCATTCCGATGCTGACCCGGGCGATCTCGGAGACCAGCACCGCGATCATCGACCCCTGGCCGCCGCCGCCGACGTCGAAACCACCTGCCTCGTCGGGCTTTTCGTCAGCTTCCGGCTGCTTGCCTTCCTGCTTGGCGCGCTCTCGAGTCCAGCATCTTCTTGACCGATTCGGCTGCCAACACGTCCAGACCGAACTGGCTGAACAGCTTGCGCGCAAGCGGATACGGCGACATCTCGCCCGATTCCAGTTCGTCCAGGTGTGGACGTATCTCCTTGTCGATGAATTGGCGAACCGTGTCCCGGACCATCAGGTCGGTGTCGGACCACTCGATCATTCAGCGCTCGGCCCGCTGGTAGGCGGTGACGACGGCCGCCCCGCCCAGCCCGATGTTGTGCTGCAACGCCGCGGTCACGTTGTCGACCTGGCGCTTGTCGGCCGCGCCTCGCAGCTGCCAGGTCAGCTCGGAGCACTGCGCCAGGCCGGTCGCGCCCAACGGGTGTCCCTTCGAGATCAGCCCGCCCGACGGGTTCACCACCCACCGTCCGCCATAGGTGGTCTGGTTGTCGTCGATCAGCTTGGGCGCCTCGCCCTCGCCGCACAGCCCCAGTGCCTCGTAGAGCAGCAGCTCGTTGGCGGAGAAGCAGTCGTGCAGCTCGATCACCTGGAAGTCGTCGGGGCCGAGCCCGGACTGATGGTAAACCTGTTGCGCCGCTTGCACATTCATGTCGTGGCCGATGATGTTGCGGGCGCTGCCGTCGAAGGTCGACGCGAAGTCGGTGGTCATTGCCTGCCCGACGATCTCCACGGCCTGCCCGGCCAGGTTGTGCTTGGCCACGTATTCCTCGCTGGCCAGTACCACCGCGGCCGAGCCGTCTGAGGTCGGCGAGCACTGCAGTTTGGTCAGCGGGTCGGAGATCATCTTCGCGGCCAGGATGTCGTCGAGGGTGTACTCCTCCTGGAACTGCGCATACGGGTTGTTCACCGAGTGCTTGTGGTTCTTCAGACCGATCTTCGCGAAGTGCTCCGCGGTGGTGCCGTATTTCTTCATGTGCTCGCGTCCGGCCGCACCGAACATCCACGGCGCCACCGGAAAAGCGAACTCGTCGATCTCGGCCAGCGCCTTGATATGCCTGCCCAGCGGCGACTCGCGGTCGTCGGCGCCGCCGGACAGCGCGCCCGGCTGCATCTTCTCGAAACCCAGCGCCAGCACGCAGTCGGCCAGACCGCCACGGATGGCCTGCGCACCCAGGTACAGGGCCGTGGACCCGGTCGAGCAGTTGTTGTTGACGTTGACGATCGGGATGCCCGTCATGCCGAGCTCGTAGAGGGCGCGCTGCCCGCTGGTGGAATCCCCCGAGCAGTAGCCGACGAAGCCCTGCTCGATCTCGCCGTATTCGACCCCGGCGTCCTGCAGCGCTTTGGTGCCGGACTCCTTGGCCATCTGCGGGTAATCCCAGCCTTCGCGCCGACCCGGCTTCTCGAACTTGGTCATTCCGACCCCGACGACGAAAACCTTGTTGGCACTCTTGCTAGGCATCATTGCCCCTTCGACTTGAGAAGCGATTTACCCCAGTGTGCCTCACAGCGTGGCCGGGCGGATCACCACCATCGGCTTGGTCCGCGGACCCTCGTCACGAAGTAGCGCGATCACCAGTCCGCCGGCGTCCGCGGCCGCATAAACACCGTCGATACCGGCCGACGAGAGGGGCCGCCCATGGCTGGTCGCCTCGGCCTCCTCGGCGGACAGGTCGCGGCGTGGAAACAGCAGCAGGCACGCTTCGTCGAGGGTCAGGCTGAGCCTGGGAGAGGCATCGCGCTGCGCCAGGTCGTCCAGTGACCACGCCTGGTCCAGGTCGAAGCGGCCGACCCGGGTCCGCCGCAGCGAGGTCAGATGCCCGCCCACGCCGAGCGCGTCTCCGAGATCGCGGGCCAGCGCGCGGATGTAAGTCCCCGACGAGCAGTCGACCTCGACGTCGAGGTCGACGAGACCGGTCGTGGCGACGAGCGGTCAGCACCTCGAACCGGTCGATCCGCACCGGCCGTGCCTCGAGCTCGACCGGGTGACCTTCGCGAACCAGCCGGTACGCCCGACGGCCGTCGACCTTGATCGCGCTCACCGCCGACGGCACCTGACTGATGTCACCGCGTAATCCGGCCAGCGCCTCCGCGATCGCGCCGTCGGTCAGGTGCTCGGCCGAAACCGATTGCAGCAGTTCACCTTCAGCGTCCTCGGTCGACGTGGTCTGCCCCAGACGGATGGTGGCGGCGTACGACTTCGAGGCCGCCGTCAGCAGGCCCAGGATCTTGGTGGCGCGGTCGATCCCGATCACCAGCACACCCGTGGCCATCGGGTCCAGCGTCCCGGCGTGTCCCACCCGTCGGGTGGAGAAGATCCGGCGGCAGCGCGACACCACGTCGTGACTGGTCATTCCGGCCGGCTTGTCAACCACGAGAATGCCTGGGCCGGTGGGGCTTTCGCTCATAACACGATCGCGGTCAGCACCAGTCCGCGGTCAATCGACCAACGACCTCTCAGCGCGGTCAACGGCGGACCGGACAGCGCCTCCGGATCGATCAGGATCCGGGAGACGAACCCGCCCGCCGTCGACCCGGGGCCATCCGCCTCGAAGGTGATGTGCGCGTCCTCGAAACCCAGCCACCGCTTGGTCAGCGGAAACCACGCCTTGTAGGTTGCCTCCTTGGCGCAGAACAGGATTCGATCCCAATGCAGTCCCGCAGGTATTTGCCGAGGCATCTCGCCGCGCTCCTCGGGCAGGCTGATCGCGTCCAGCACGCCGTTGGGCAGCACGTCGTGCGGTTCGGCGTCGATGCCCACCGAGCGCACCGCGGCGCTGCGCCCGACCACCGCGCCGCGGTAACCGGTGCAGTGGGTGAGGCTGCCCACCACCCCGTCGGGCCAGCACGGCTCTCCCTTGTCGCCCTTGAGGATCGGCACCGGCGGCACGCCGAGCTGTCCCAGCGCGATCCGGGCACAGTGCCGTACGGTGATGAACTCGTTGCGCCGCTTGGCAACCGATTTGGCGATCAACGGTTCCTCTTCGGGCAGCGGGTCCAGCCCAGGCGGGTCGGAGTACACCTCCGAGTACGCCAGGTCGATCGCCGTGGCGGGTAGCACCGACGACACCAGCATGCTCGCCGTCATCGAGACTGCCGCTGGCGCAACTTTTCCCGGAACTGAGCGGCTTGGGCCTGCATCTCGGGGGTGATCACGAAGTGACCGCCGAAGTCGTTGAGGTATCCCGGCGCGTACCGCGGATCCGGCAGCACTTGGCGCAGCCAGCTGTACGGCTTGCGGCGCCGCCACTCCCGCGGGTAGCCGACCGACACTTCTTCGAAGCGGACTTCGTCGTACCAGGTGGTGCGCGGAATGTGTAAGTGGCCGTAGACCGAGCAGACGGCGTTGTAGCGGGTGTGCCAGTCGGCGGTCTTGGTGGTCCCGCACCACAGCGAGAATTCCGGGTAGAACAGGGCGTCGCAGGGCTCCCGCACCATTGGAAAGTGGTTGACCAGCACGGTCGGTTGCATCCAGTCGAGCTGTTCGAGCCGTTTGCGGGTGGCCGCGAGCCGTTCGCGGCACCAGGCTTCGCGGGTGGGGTACGGCTCGGACGAGAGCAGGAATTCGTCGGTGGCCACCACATTGCGCTCCCGCGCAATCGCCATGCCTTCGGCTTTGCTGGTCGCGCCCTGGGGCAAAAAGCTGTAGTCGTACAGCAAGAACATCGGCACGATCGTGGCCGGGCCGCCACGCTCGGTCCACACCGGGAACGGATGCTCGGGCGTGACGACGCCCATCTCGTCGCACATATTGACCAGGTAGTCGTAGCGGGCGCGGCCGAAGACCTGCATCGGGTCCCGGGTGGTGGTCCACAGTTCGTGGTTGCCGGGCACCCAGATCACCTTGGCAAACCGCCGCCGCAGCAGATCCAGCGTCCAGCGGATCTCGTCGGTGCGTTCGGCGACGTCGCCGGCGACGATCAGCCAATCGTCGGGCGAGGACGGGTGCAGCGATTCGGCGACGGGCTTGTTGCCGAGGTGACCGGTGTGCAGATCGGAGACCGCCCACAGCGTCGGCTGCGAGCCTGGTCCGGCGCCTGTCTGCTCCTGGCTTGTCACAACATTCCACCCTAACGACCTGGCCCATTTTCCCTGGTGGTGTGAGACAAAGTTAACGAAGCCGCTGTGACGGCGGGAAGGCGACTTGTACACTCCCGGCAAAGGGCCGCCGGAGGGCAGGGGGTGTCGTGTTCACCAAAGTGCGTCTGGTGGGAGCGCTTGGTGCGCTGATCACAGCGGTCGTGGGGGGCCTGGTGGGCTGGCAGTACGCGCCGCCCGCGCCCGGCGGCGGCGGGCCCGTGCAGCTGCGGTCGACCGCCCAGCCGATGGAAACCACCATGAAGAGCCCGATCGTGGCGACCACCGATCCGAGCCCGTTCGACCCGTGTAACGACATCCCATTCGACGTGGTGCAGCGGCTCGGCCTGGGGTTCACACCGCCCGAAGCCGAAGAGGGCTTGCGCTGCCACTACGACGCGGGCAACTACCAGCTGGCCGTCGAACCCATCGTCTGGCGCACCTACGAACAGTCGCTGCCGGCGGACGCCGTCGAGACCACGATCGCCGGGCACCGCGCCGCGCAGTTCTGGGTGATGAAGCCGACCTATCACAACAGCTTCTGGTACTACTCCTGCATGATCACGCTCAGGACCAGCTACGGCGTGATTCAGCAGTCGCTGTTCTTCTCGACGGTCTACTCCAACCCGGAGATCGACTGCATGTCCACCAACCTGCAGCGAGCCAACGACCTCGCGCCGTACTACAAGTTCTGACGCCGCTTAACCTGGGGTCGTGACCAAGCCAAGGCTGCGCGATCTGGCCAATCGAGTCGGCGTAGGCGCGCTCGGCAGAGTCTTGCGTCTGCCGCGCGCGACCAACCGTTACACCATGAGCCGGGTCGAAATCCCCATGCGCGACGGCGTCACCCTGGTGGCCGACCATTACGCACCGATCACGACGGGGACATCGGAGCCCGCCGGCACCTTGCTGGTGCGGGGGCCCTACGGGCGAAAGCGGCCCTTTTCGCTGGTATTCGGGGAACTGTATGCCGCTCGCGGCTACCACGTCGTGCTGCAGAGCGTGCGCGGGACATTCGGGTCGGGTGGCGTCTTCGAGCCGATGGTCAACGAGGTCGACGACGCCGCCGACACCGTGGCGTGGCTTCGTCAGCAGCCCTGGTTCACCGGACGGTTCGCCACCATCGGCCTGTCCTACCTGGGTTTCACCCAGTGGGCGCTGCTGGCCGATCCACCGCCCGAGCTGGCCGCGGCCGTCATCACCGTAGGACCGCACGATTTTCGGGCCTCGGTGTGGGGCACCGGTTCGTTCGCGGTCAACGACTTCCTGGGCTGGAGCGATCTGGTTTCCCGTCAGGAGGAGCCCAGCCGCATCCGGGCCGGGATCCGCCAGCTGACCGCGCCCCGAAGGGTGGCTCGCGCGGTGGCCCAGGTGCCGATGGGCGAGTCAGCCCGCACCCTGCTCGGTGACGGCGCACCCTGGTTCGAGTCGTGGGTCGAACACACCGACCCCGACGATCCGTTCTGGGACCGGCTGCGGGTTCCCGCCGCGTTGGACCGCGTGCAGGTACCGGTGCTGCTGCTGAGCGGCTGGCAAGACATCTTCCTGCGCCAGACCCTGCAGCAGTATCGGCATCTCCGCGATCGTGGTGTGGACGTGGCGCTGACGATCGGTCCGTGGACGCACGTCCAGATGCTCACCAAGGGTCTGAGAACTTCCGCGCAGGAAACTCTGGACTGGCTGAACGCTCATCTGGGCGGCGCCCCGGCCCTGCGCCGCCGCAGCCCCGTCCGTGTCTTCGTCGCCGGCCAGGGCTGGCACCACCTGCATGACTGGCCAACCTGCACCACCGAATACGCGCTCTACCTGCAGCCCGGCGGTGCGCTGGCCGAAACCCCGCCGACGGCCGGGCAGCTGCGGCCGGCGACCTTCCGCTTCAACCCCACTGACCCGACGCCCACCGTCGGTGGGCCGCTGCTTTCGCCGAACGGCGGCTACCGAGACGACACCCACATGGGATTGCGTAACGACGTACTCACGTTCACCGCCGCCACCCTCACTCACGATTTGTGTGTGCACGGAAACCCGGTGATCGAGCTGGCACACACGGCCGACAATCCCCAGGCCGACGTGTTCGTCCGGATCAGCGAGGTCGACGTGCGGGGGCGGTCGCGCAACGTCAGCGACGGCTACCGGCGGCTGGTAAATACGCCCGACAAGCAGAACGGGGAAGAGATGGTCAGCGTCGAACTCGACGCCATCGCGCATCGGTTCCAGGCCGGCTCACGCATTCGCCTGGTGATCGCGGGCGGCTGGTTCCCGCGCTACGCACGCAACCTCGGCACCCTGGAGCACCCGCTGACGGGGCGGGAGGTCAAGCCGACCACCCATTCGGTGTACTTCGGACGCTCCCGGTTGCTGCTTCCCGTTGAGACGCCCGGCTCGTCAGCCGATGGCGTCGGCAACCCGGGCAGCGACCCGAGCTAGCTCCGCGTCGTCGTGCACCGGGGCCGCAAGCCTCGGCGTCAGCGTTGATGGCAGCTGTACCCAGCTTTTGCACCCCGCGTACTCGGGGGTGCGGGTCAGGTGCAGCGGCTCGGCCAACGGAATCGCGGACACCACCAGCACGGCCAGCTTGTGCTTGGGCCGGAAGTCGAGCCGGTCGTCGCGCACCGACTCGGCGGTCCAGATATGCAGATCCTCGATGGCGCCAAGGCCGTCGGGGCGGTTAACCGGAAGTGCGGCAACAACTTTCGCCGCAGCCCGGATCAGCAGGTGACCGTCGGCGCTGTCGGCGGCAGCGGGATCCAGCAGGTCGCGATGCTCGGGCCGCACCCGCTGCGCGTGGCTGTGCGCGATCGTCGGGAACAACACGAACTCCCGCGCCGCGACGTCGAACCGCTTCTCCCCGATGCCGCCTTTGCGCAGCAATATGGTCTGGCGGCCGTCCAGCAGGGCGTGCACGGCCGCGCTCCACTCCTTGAGCGCGAGCGTCACGGTGATCTGGCCCCAGCGATCCGGGCCACCACCTCGGGCCGGCGCAACGGCGGCACGGTTTTCGGGGGCTGACGCCTTGCGGGCAGCGCGTCGAGCAGCCGGCTGGTCGTCGCGGTGAGTTCGGCGACGGCGGTCTCGAAGGCATCGGCGTTGGCCGCCGACGGGTGGGTGATGCCGCTGACCTTGCGGACGTACTGGCGGGCCGCCGCCGCGATCTCCTGGGCCGTCGCCGGCGGCTCGAGTCCGCGCAGTTCGGTGATGTTCCGGCACATGGTCTCCACGATATCTTTGCGGCGCGAGCGTAACGCCACGGCGAAATCCGGGCCGGTTTTTCGCAGTGGCGCTACGCTCGGCGCGTTGGCGCGATTTTGCACCCCGCTACGGTGATCTCATGACCGACGAGATCCTCCTGATCGAAACCGACGAGCGGGTCCGCACCCTGACCCTGAACCGGCCGCAGTCCCGCAACGCGCTGTCCGGGGCGCTGCGGGATCAGTTTTTCGGCGCGCTGGGCGACGCCGAGACCGACGACGACGTCGACGTCGTCATCCTCACCGGAACAGATCCGGTGTTCTGCGCGGGACTGGATCTCAAAGAGCTCGGCGGGCAGTCGGCGCTGCCCGACATCTCGCCGCGGTGGCCGTCAATGACCAAGCCGGTGATCGGCGCGATCAACGGCGCCGCGGTCACCGGCGGACTGGAACTGGTCCTCTACTGCGACATCGTGATCGCCTCGGAGCAAGCCCGTTTCGCCGACACGCACGCCCGGGTCGGCTTGCTGCCCACCTGGGGGCTCAGCGTGCGGCTGCCGCAGAAGGTCGGGGTCGGCCTGGCTCGGCGGATGAGCATGACCGGGGACTACCTGTCGGCCGCCGACGCGCTGCGCGGCGGCCTGGTCACCGAGGTGGTGCCGCACGAGCAGCTGTTGCCGAGCGCGCGTCAGGTGGCGACGTCGATCGTCGGCAACAACCAGAACGCGGTGCGGGCGCTCTTGGCGTCCTACCACCGGATCGACGAGTCGCAGACCAGCGAGGGACTGTGGCTCGAAGCGATGGCGGCCAGACAATTCCGGACCAGCGGCGACGACATCGCCGCCAACCGCGAGGCCGTGCTGCAACGCGGGCGCTCCCAGGTGCGTTAGCGGCCGTCAGCGAATGACGTTCTCGGTCCGGGTGTCGAAGAAGCAGACCTCGTGGGAGTGCGGCACGATCGACAACGCGTCACCCACCCGCACCGCGGTGCGGCGGTCGGTGCGGAACACGATCCGTTGCGCGCGCGACGACCACCCCTGCTGCGCGACGGGCGTTGCGTAGACGAAGGATTCGAAGCCGAGCTCCTCCACCAGCTCGACCTGCACGGTCAGCGCTCCCGGGGTATCCGCCGACGCGACATCCCACGATTCCGGCCGAACACCGATCAGCACCCGGTCCCGGTCCGACGCGCCACGCGGCACTGGTATCGACAAGTCCGGCATTTTCACCACACCGCCGACCACGGTGGCCTCGATGATGTTCATCGCCGGCGCCCCGATGAACGTCGCGACGAACGTGTTGACCGGGTTGTCGTACAGCGCCCGCGGTGCGTCAACCTGCTGCAGCACACCATCTTTGAGGACCGCGACCCGGTCCCCCATCGTCATCGCCTCCACTTGGTCGTGGGTGACGTAGACGGTGGTGGTGCCCAGCCGCCGCTGCAGTCCCGAGATCTGCGATCGGGTGCTCACCCGCAGCTTGGCGTCCAGATTCGACAACGGCTCGTCCATGCAGAACACCTGGGGACGGCGCACGATCGCACGGCCCATCGCCACCCGTTGCCGCTGCCCTCCGGACAGCTTCGACGGCTTACGGTCAAGCAGCTCAGTCAGTTCCAGCATGCCGGCGACTTCGAGCACCCGCTGGCGGGTATCGGCACGCGATACGCCGGCGTTGCGCAGCGCGAACCCCATGTTCTGCGCCACCGTCATGTTCGGGTACAGCGCGTAGTTCTGGAACACCATCGCGACGTCGCGAGCCCGCGGCGGCAGGTGGGTCACATCGACGTCGCCGATCGTGATACGGCCGCTCTCCACCGATTCCAGCCCGGCCAGCATGCGCAGCGTGGTGGACTTGCCGCAGCCGGAAGGTCCGACGAGCACCAGGAATTCGCCGTCGGCGATGTCGAGGTCCAACTGGTCGACCGCCGGGGCATCGGCACCGGGATAGCGATAGGTGACCGCGGAGTATGCGACGCTAGCCATGACCCGCCAGCTTCCGTTTGATCTGGCGGTCGTAGATGACCTGTAGTCGTTTGTCGATGTCGGTGAAGGTTGCGGACACGTCGGATCCCTCCAGTCCGATGGTTTCCAGGCCGGCGGAGATGATGCGGTCACCGCCGGGCAGGAAGACGCGTGCGTAGTCCTGCGGCCGGGTGTGCGCGAGTTGATCCAGTGCCACCCGGGCGCGCGGATTGTCGGCCAGGTACTGCTGTTCGGCCGGATCGTCGATGGCGGACTTCTGCACGGCCAGATACCCGGTGCGCCGACCGAAGTACGCGGTGTTGACCGGGTCGGTGACGAACTGGATGAACTTGAGCGCGTTCAGCTTTCGTTCCGGCGAGAGTTTGGTGGGGATCGCCAGCCCCGCCCCGCCTGTCGGGCACGCGGGCGCTCCTGCCGGGCCGGTGGGCAGCGGTGCCGCTCCGACATCGAATCTGGCCGCGGCGGTGATGCCGATCAGGGCACCGGTCGACGCCAGCGCCGAGGCCAGGATGCCGGTGGCGAACTCGTTGGCGACGTCGTTGGCGACGGCCGCATAACCCTTGCGGTGGATGGAATCCCGCATGAAGTTGCCGGCCGCGATGGTGGCCGGGTCGGTGAAGGTCAATCGCCACTTGTCCGAATATGCTCCGCCGAACGCCCAGTTCAGCCCTTCGAACGTCCAGGAGATCAACTCGGCGTTGGCCCAACCGTGTGCCCATTGTCCGGCGCCGACGGCGCGCTGCAGCTGTGGAGCCCATTCGTCGAATTCCTGCCAACTCTGCGGTCCGCGGTCGGGTAGGCCGGCCCGTTCCCACACCGCTTTGTTGTAGTAGAACAGCGGCGTGGAGCGCGCGTAGGGCACCGCGTAGTGGTGGCCGTCGAACTCGTAGTCTGCCAGCAGCGAGTCGACGTAATCCGTTGTCGCCAAACCTACTTGACGAAACAGATCGTCGAGCGGGGCGATCACACCGCTGAGCGCGAAGTGGAACCACCAAATGTCGTCCAGCACAACGACGTCGGGCACGTCGGTGCCGATGAGCGCGGCGTTGAACTTCTCCGCCACCTCGTCGTAGTCCTTGCCGGCGTCGATCAGCTTGACCGACAATCCGGGGAACTGGCTTTGGAAACGGCCGATCAGCTCTCGTTCCACCGCGGTCGACTGACCGGGGTGATTGGACCAGAAGGCGATTGGCCCGTCTCCCGACTTGATCGAGACGCCGCCGCCCATCCCGGCGCAGCCGGCCACCAACCCAGCCCCGGAAACACCCGCCAGGGCCAGAAAATCGCGTCTGCGCAACATGTTCATCGCCGGTCAGCCTTTGACCGCGCCCGAGGTGAGGCCCTTGATCATCTGTCGTTGCAAGACGATGAAGATCAGCAGGATCGGCAGCATCGCCAGTAGCGTCACCGCCATCACCGGACCCCAGTTCGTGACACCCTCGGCTTGCTGCAGGAAGGTCAGGCCCACCGGCAGCGGCGCCACCGATTCGTCGTCGGACATCAAGAACGGCCAAAGGTATTCGTTCCATTCGTTGACCACGGTGATGATGCCGAAAGCGACCATGGTGGGCCCGGACATCGGCAGTACCACCCGAAAGAGAAGTTGCCACCAGCGAGCACCGTCCATCCGGGCGGCTTCGATGACCTCGGACGGCAGCGACAGAAAGTGGTTGCGCATCAAGAAAGTTCCGAACGCGACGCCGGCCAGCGGCAGGATGATGCCCGGGAACGTGTTGCGCAGGCCGAGTTGGGAGATCAGCGCGTAGTTGGAGATCACGGTGATCTGGTTGGGCACCATCAGAGCGGTGATGATCAACAGGAACACCGCGGTCTTGCCCGGAAACCGCACGAACACCAACCCGAATGCGCTGAGCACACCGAGGATGAACTTCGCCACGGTCAGCAGCGACGTGATGATCACCGAGTTGCGCAGGAACGTCCAGAACGGGATCTGGCTGGTGGCCGTCCGGTAATTCTGCGGATGCCAGTGCGGCGGCCACCAGGTGGTCGGCTGCGAGTAGATGTCGGGCTGGTCTTTGAACGAGGTGAACAAGACGAATAACAGTGGCCCGGCAACCAACGCGACGACCAATAGCATTGCGGCATAGCCGAGCAACCGTGCCGAGCGGGAAGGCGTCACTGTCGCTGCCCTCGATCCATCACGCGTACCTGGTAGTACGTGACGGCCAGTAGCACCAGAAACATGATCGTGGCAACAGTGGCGCCGTAGCCGGCCCGGAAATTCCTGAAGGTCTCCAGATACACCTGGAACACCATCGTGGTGGTGCCGGTGCCCAGCGGCCCACCACGGGTCATGACGTTGATGACGTCGAACACCTGCAACGAGTTGATCAGCACCGTGATCGACAAAAAGAAGGTGGTCGGACGCAGCTGGGGCAACAGCACCCGGGTGAAGGTGGCCCACCGGCCGGCGCCGTCGATTTCGGCCGCCTCCAACAAGTCTCGCCGTACCCCTTGCAGTGCCGCCAGGTAGATGACGAACGTGTAGCCCAGGTTCTTCCAGATGTAGGTGACCGTCACCATGAACATCGCCCAGTGCGGCTCCTGATAGAAGTCGGGCACGCCGGCCCCGATGCGGTGCAGCAGGTCTTGCACCAGGCCGAAATGCGGATCGAAGACGAATTGGGCGGCCAGCCCGACGGCGGCGCCGGAGATCACAAACGGTGCGAACACGGTCGAGCGCACCAGATTCCGGCCCCGCAGGGGCTGATCGAGCAGCATGGCCAACACCAGCCCCAGCACCATCGAGCCGACCACCGTCGCGGCGGTGAACACCGCCGTGTTCAACACGATCTGCCGGGTATCCGGCCGAGTGAACCACTCGGCGTAGTTGGACAGCCCGATGAACTGCGCGGTGGGATCGGAGATATTCCAGTCGAAGAACGACAGCCGGATATTGTCGGCCAACGGGCGGTAGATGAACACCAGCAGCAGGGCCACATTGGGCCCCACCAAGACGAGGAACAGCGCGTAATCCCGCCAAGGCCGGGTGCGCCGCGGCATCGGCATGCGGGTCATTCGCGCAGTGTATCGGCGCGCTTGATCCGCGGCGCTACGCCGTTCCGGTCACCGCCCACCGCCCGGAGAGCGCCCGCCAGCCCACAAAAATCAGCCGCAGCCCAACAAAAGAGCTCAGGCCCGACCAGATGCCCGCCAGCCCCCAGCCGAACACCAGCGACAGCCAGGTCAGTGGCAGGAAACCCGCCAGCGCGCTGACGACGGTGGCAGTGCGCATGAACGCGGCGTCGCCCGCGCCCAGCAACACCCCGTCGAGCGCGAAAACTATTCCAGCAAACGGCAATTGGGCCACCAGGAACCACCACGGCACGCCGATCGCAGCAAGCACGGATCGATCGTCGGTGAACAGCGCGGGCAGCACCGGCGCGCCCACCGCGCACAACGCAGCCAGCAGCGCCGCCGCCAGCGCCGAAAACGCCGTCGCCCGCCACGCCACCGACTTCGCGTGCGCGACGTCGCCGGAACCCAGCGCCGCACCCACCAGGGACTGCGCCGCGATGGCCAGCGAATCAAGAACCAGCGCAAGGAAATTCCACACCTGCAGCACAACTTGATGCGCTGCCAGCGCGGCGGCGCCAAACCTCGCGGCCACCGCCGCCGCCGAGACGTAGCACGCTTGAAATGCCAACGTGCGCACGATCAGGTCCCGGGCCATCACCAGCTGGGCACCCAGCACCGCGCGGTCGAGCCGCAGCGGCACCCGTTCGGCCAGCAATGCGCGGCCGAACAGCAGCGCGGCCAGCCACTGACCGACCAGATTGGCCACCGCCGAGCCGGCGAGCCCCCAGCGCGGGAATCCCAGCCAGCCGTAGACCAGCAGCGGGCACAGCAACGCCGAGAGCCCGAACCCGGCGACCACGTAGCGCAGCGGCCGAACGGTGTCCTGAACGCCACGCATCCAGCCGTTTCCGGCGAGCGACACCAGAATCGCCGGCACGCCCAGAATCGCGATCCGCAACCACGGCAACGCCGCAGCGGTGATCCGATCGTCGGACGCGACGGCTGACACCAGCGGCACCGCGGTGGCCTGCACGACGACGATGACCAACCCACCCAGACTCAGCGCCAACCAGGTCGCCTGCACACCTTCGACGAGCGCCGCGGTGCGGTCGTGGGCCCCGAAGTGGCGTGCCGAGCGCGCCGTGGTGCCGTAGGACAGAAACGTCGCCTGCGAGCCGACCAGACCCAGCACCAGGCTGCCGATCGCCAGACCCGCCAGTGCCAATGCGCCAAGCCGACCGACCACGGCCGTGTCGAACAGCAGATACAACGGCTCCGCTGCCAGCACGCCCAGGGCCGGGAACGCCAGTGCCGCGATCTGCCGGCCACCGGCGGCGGGCCGGTCCGCGTCGCGCCCGCTCGCGTCAGCCAAGCGCAGCGCGCAGCGACGCCACCGCAGCGGCGATCGAGCCGGTGATCGAATAGCCGGCGGCCAGGCGGTGGCCACCGCCGCCGAACCCGGCAGCGACCGCCGCCAGATCCACGTCGGCCTTGGCCCGCATGGACACCGACCACTGCTGTGGGGCAACCTCTTTGAACACCGCCGCCACCTCGGCCTGTTGCGTGGTGCGCACGATGTCGACGATGCTCTCGACTTCTTCCGGGCGCGCGCGGACCCATTCCTGATTGTCGACAACCGCATACACCAGACCACGGCCACCGGCCGCGTCCGGCAACAGTTGCGCCGAGCCCAGCACCCGGGAGAGCAGCGGCAACCACATGAACGGATGGGTGTCCATCAGGTTCCGGCTGATGGCGGCGTTGTCCACACCGATGTCGACCAGCCGCGCCGCCAGCCGCAAAGCTCGCGCGCTGGCCCAGCGGAACGACCCGGTGTCGGTCGTCAGCCCCGCGTAGATGCAATGCGCGACGTCGATGTCAATCGGCTTTCCCCACGCGTCGAGCAGTTCGGCAATCATCATCGTGGTGGAATCCGCGGACAGGTCGACGAAATTCGCGGTGCCGAACATGCAGTTGGAAGCGTGATGGTCGATGACCAGCAGCTCTTGTCCTTCAACCGCCAGATCACCCAGGGCGCCGAGCCGCTTGACGCTCGGAACATCAACGGTCACAACCAAATCGACATCGCGATGCATCGCCTCCGGGGTGACCAGCAGGCGGCAGCCCGGCAGCGACCGCAGCGACTCGGGCAGTGTCGCCGGCGCAGCGAAGCTGACCTCGACCTGCTTGCCGCATTTGTCGAGCACCGTGGCCAGCGCAAGACCGGCTCCGATGGTGTCGGCGTCGGGATGGACGTGGCAGATCACCGCGACCGTCGCCGCAGCCGACAACAGCTCGGCGGCCCCGGAGGCATCGACCCGCCCGAGGTCACCCGCCAGCTCAGTCTTCGGATCGATCGCCGTCACCGGTGTCCTCGGGGTCGAGCCTGTCGCCAGTCCCATGAGCCAGCACTCCCCCGTCGGCTGACGGCTCAGCCGCGCCCTCCGACGCCCCGACGCGATACGGATCGGGATCCCCGGCCGGCTTAGCCCCGACCCGGACCCGAGCGAGGTCGGCGTCGGCGGCGCGAGCGCGGGCCAGCAGTTCGTCCATCCGCTGCACGTTGTCCGTCGTCGTGTCCCGGCTGAAGGTCAGGGTGGGAGTGAATCGCACCCCGGTACCCGCCCCGACCTTGGTGCGCAGCGTGCCCTTGGCCCGCTCGAGCGCCGCGGCCGCACCGTCGTAGTCCGGCGCGTCTTCCAGCGTCGGCCCCATCACCGTGTAGTACACCGTCGCGTCGTGCAGATCGGCGGTCACCTTGGTGTCGACGATTGTCACACCGGCTAACCCCGGGTCCTTGATCTCACGCTCGATTGCCGACGCGACAATCGCGGCTATCCGCTTTTCCAAGCGTCGCGCCCGAGCCTGATCGACCATCAGGTCCGCTCTTTCTGCACCAACTCGTAGGACTCGATGACGTCGCCTTCCTTGATGTCGGAATAGCCCAGCGTCATACCGCACTCGAAGCCCTCGCGGACCTCGGTCACGTCGTCCTTCTCCCGGCGCAGCGAGGCGATCGAGAGGTTCTCGGTGACCACGATGTTGTCCCGCAGCAGGCGGGCCTTCGCGTTGCGCCGCACCACCCCGGAGGTGATCAGGCAGCCGGCGATGTTGCCGACCTTCGAGGAACGGAACAGTGCCCGGATCTCGGCACGGCCCAGGGTGTTCTCCTCGTAGATCGGCTTGAGCATGCCCTTGAGCGCACTCTGGATCTCATCGATGGCCTGGTAGATCACCGAGTAGTACCGGATGTCCACGCCTTCGCGATTGGCCAGCTCCGTCGCTTTGCCTTCGGCGCGCACATTGAATCCGATGATGATCGCGTCCGACGCCGACGCAAGGTTGACGTTGGTCTCGGTCACACCACCGACGCCGCGGTCGATGACGCGCAGTTCCACCTCGTCGTCGATCTCGATGGCCAGCAGGGCTTCCTCCAGCGCCTCGACGGTGCCGGAGTTGTCGCCCTTCAGGATCAAATTGAGCTGCGACGTCTCCTTCAACGCGGCATCCAGGTCCTCCAGGCTGATCCGCTTGCGAGAACGCGCCGCCAACGCGTTGCGCTTGCGGGCGCTGCGCCGATCGGCGATCTGCCGGGCGATGCGGTCCTCGTCGACGACCAACAGGTTGTCACCGGCCCCGGGCACCGAGGTGAACCCGATGACCTGCACCGGGCGCGACGGCAGAGCCTCGTGGATGTCCTCACCGTGTTCGTCGACCATGCGGCGGACACGGCCATAGGCGTCGCCGGCGACGATCGAGTCGCCGACCCGTAGCGTGCCGCGCTGAATCAACACGGTGGCCACCGGCCCGCGACCACGGTCCAGGTGCGCCTCGATCGCCACACCCTGGGCTTCCATGTCGGGGTTGGCGCGCAGGTCCAGCGCGGCGTCGGCGGTCAGCAGCACCGCCTCTTCCAGCGCCTCGATGTTGGTGCCCTGCTTGGCGGAGATGTCGACGAACATCGTGTCGCCACCGAAATCCTCTGCCACCAAACCGTATTCGGTGAGCTGACCGCGGATCTTGGCCGGGTCGGCGCCTTCCTTGTCGATCTTGTTGACCGCGACCACGATGGGTACGTCGGCGGCCTGCGCGTGGTTGATGGCCTCCACCGTCTGCGGCATCACGCCGTCGTCGGCCGCGACCACCAGGATGGCGATGTCGGTGGCCTTGGCCCCACGGGCACGCATGGCGGTGAACGCCTCGTGACCGGGGGTGTCGATGAAGGTGATCAGCCGCTCGTTGCCCTCGAAGTCGACGCCGACCTGGTAGGCACCGATGTGCTGGGTGATGCCGCCGGCCTCGCCCTCGCGGACGTTGGCCTTACGGATGGTGTCCAGCAGTCGGGTCTTGCCGTGGTCGACGTGACCCATCACGGTGACCACCGGAGGACGGGTCTGCAGGTCGTCCTCGCCGCCATCGTCCTCGCCGTAGGTCAGGTCGAAGGACTCCAGCAGCTCACGGTCCTCGTCCTCCGGGCTGACGACCTGGACGACATAGTTCATCTCGCCGCCCAGCAGCTCGAGCGTCTCGTCGCCGACCGACTGCGTGGCCGTCACCATCTCGCCGAGGTTGAACAGCGCCTGCACCAGGGCCGCCGGGTTGGCGTCGATCTTCTCGGCGAAGTCGCTCAGCGACGCGCCACGCGCCAACCGGATCGTCTCACCGTTGCCGTGCGGCAACCGCACGCCGCCGACGACCGGCGCCTGCATCGAGTCGTATTCCTGCCGCTTCTGCCGCTTGGATTTGCGGCCACGCCGCGGGGCACCACCGGGACGCCCGAAGGCACCTGCGGCACCTCCGCGCTGGCCGGGGCGGCCACCGCCGCCACCACCGCCGCCCCCCGCCGGGACCACCACCGCCACCGGGGCGGCCGCGGAAGCCGCCGCCGGGAGCGGCACCTACTCCGCCGCCGCTGGCCCGCCACGGTAGTTACCGCCACCGGTATCCGAGCGTCCGCCGCCGGGTCCACCGGGCCGGGCACCGCCTGGCCGGGGCGCACCCGTGCGTGGCGGGCGAGCTGCGCCGGCCGCACCACCCGGACGGGGCGGCATGCTGCCGGGCGACGCACCACCCGGTCGTGGGGCCCCGGGCCTGGCTGCTCCGGGGCGAGGAGCCTGCGGACGCGGGATGGGCCGGTCCACCGGCTGCGCCGAGGAGAACGGGTTGTTGCCGACGCGCGGGGTACGAACCCCCGGCTTCGGCGGCGGGCCCGGACGCGGACCCGGAGTCATACCCGGGCTGGGCGCCGCGGGGCTCGGCGGCGCTGCGGGTGCCGGGGTGGGCGGCGGTCCGGGAGTCGGCGCCGGAGGTGCGGCAGCCGGGGCGGTCGCCGACGACGCAGGAGGTGCGGTGGCGGTTGCCACTGCCCCCGCGTCCGGGGCCTTGGCGGCCGGTCTGGCCGCCTCGCCGTTGCCGACCGACTTGTCAATAGCCTTGTCGAGGGCCCGATCCAGGGACGCGTCTGGGGCTTTGGCACTGACGCCGGGACTAGCCGCCGCGGGCGCCTTGGCCGGCGCTTTGTCGGGCGCCGGCTTGCTGCCGCCGAACGCTTCGCGCAGCCGCCGGGCGACCGGGGCCTCCACCGTCGATGATGCCGATTTAACGAATTCGCCCTGTTCGTTCAGCCGGGCGAGAACTTCCTTACTGGTAACACCGAGTTCCTTAGCCAACTCGTGTACGCGGGCCTTACCTGCCACTACATCTCCTGTCTATGAGGCGACAGTCGTGGGCCGCGCCTCGGGTTTAGCTATGACGCATTGTCATCGGGACTTCACGGTGTGCTCATGTTCTTCGCTACCTGTTCTGTTGCCCGGTGGGACAAGCTCATCGGCAAAACCGATGCGCTCGACCACCGCGGATGTGTCCGGTGAACCGGCGATGCGCAGCGCTTTGGTGAAAGCCCGCCGCCGAATCGCCTGTTGCACGCACTGCGGTGTGGGATGCAACCAGGCACCCCGCCCCGGCAGGCTATGTGCCACGTCAACGAGCACGGCGTAGTTGCCGTTTCCGGTCGACGCAGCCACCACTCGAAGCAGTTCGACGGCCAGCTCTCGCTTTCGGCACCCGACACACGTTCGCACCGGTCCTTCGATGCTGCGGTGCGCCCTTCTGGTTTCGGGGACCGAAGGCTCGCGCTGGATCACGGCTAAGTCTAGCGTCACTAAACGGTTGGTCCGAACCACCCGGGGCAGCGCCGTCGGCGTGCTACCGCTCGTGCGCCATTCCCCGGCTGGCGCCGTGTTCAGATGGTGCAGCCGGATGCCCGGGAGCATCGCCGCGAATGTCGATGCGCCACCCGGTGAGCCGAGCGGCCAGTCGGGCGTTCTGGCCCTCCTTGCCGATGGCCAGCGACAGCTGGAAGTCGGGCACCACCACGCGGGCGGCCCGTGCCGTCTGGTCGATGACACTGACCGAGACCACCTTCGCGGGCGACAGGGCGTTGGCGACGAAGCGGGCCGGGTCCTCGTCGTAGTCGACGATGTCGATCTTCTCCCCGGAAAGCTCGCTCATCACGTTGCGAACCCGTTGCCCCATCGGGCCGATGCAAGCGCCTTTGGCGTTGAGCCCCGGAACGCGTGACACCACCGCGATCTTGGAGCGGTGGCCGGCTTCCCGCGCCACCGCCACGATCTCCACCGAGCCGTCGGCGATCTCGGGGACTTCCAGCGAGAACAACTTACGGACCAGGTTGGGGTGGGTGCGGGACAAGGTGATCAGCGGCTCACGGGATCCCCGGGTCACGCCGACGACGTAGCAGCGCACCCGGTTGCCGTGCTCGTAGCTCTCGCCGGGGACCTGTTCGGCGGCCGGGATGACGCCCTCGGAGGCCTTGGTCTCGGTGCCCATCCGAACCACGACCAGACCACGGGCATTGGCCCGGTTGTCGCGCTGGATGACTCCTGCGACGATCTCGCCCTCGCGGGTGGAGAACTCGCCGTAGGTGCGCTCGTTCTCGGCGTCACGAAAGCGCTGCAGCATCACCTGCCGTGCGGTGGTGGCGGCGATGCGGCCGAACCCCTCGGGGGTGTCGTCCCATTCACTGATGAGATTGCCGTCTTCGTCGCTCTCACTGGCGATCACGCGAACGACACCGGTCTTGCGGTCGATCTCGATGCGCGCGTCGATCTGGTGGCCCTGGGTGTGCCGGTAGGCGGTCAGCAGCGCCGACTTGATGGTTTCGAGCAATTCTGTGACCGAGATGCCGCGGTCCACCTCGATCGCGTGCAGTGCCGCCATGTCGATGTTCATGCTCCGGCCTCCGTCCTGCGGGCCTGCCCCCCGATGAGCCCAGTCGCCAATTCCAACTCGGGTGGGGCAGGTGACGAAAACTCAACCTGGACAACTGCTTTCACGATCTCGGTAAGTGGGATATCGCGTATCGCCCAGTCCCGGCCGTGGCGCACCACCAGCGCCACCGTGTCACCCTCGGTTTCACCGACCCGACCGGTCAGTTGCGATCCGTCGGAGAGCTCCAGTTCCACCTTGCGGCCCCGCGCGCGGCGGAAGTGTTTCTGGCTGGTCAGCGGGCGTTCGACGCCGGGTGAACTGACCTCGAGCACATAGTTGTCCTGGACGTTCTCCAGGCCGTCCAGCAAAGCTGAGGCCGAGTGCGACAACGTGGCTATCGTGTCCAGATCCAGGGCGGTATCACCGTCGGCGATCACCGTGATCCGTGGCGGGCGCAGCCGAGCATCGATGACCACGTCTTCGATCTCGTAGCCGGCTCGCGCAAACTCTCCACCGAGTAGCTCGATAACCTGCGTCTGTGAAGGTAGCCCGGTGGTCACGGCGAGCTCCTCGTCTTGAGTTGTCCGGTCAGACTCCTTGAAGAGCCAGCTATCAACGATACGCCAGTAAATCGGCAAACAAGCTTTGATCGTGCAACGTCACCGCATCGTGCCAGCCGTCGCCGAGACGGTTCTGATGGCAGGATGTTGCTGTGCCCAGAGCCGTACCCGTCATCAACAGGCGGGGTGCGCTCGCCGGTGGCGCCGCTCTTGCTGTGCTCGGGGTGGTGGTGTCCGCCTGCGGCGAATCCCAGCCCAAGCCGCCCGCGGTCGAAGAGCTGTTAGGTCCGTTGGACCAGGCCAGACGCGACAGTTCACTGGCATCCGCAGCCGCCGGGGCGGTCGGCCTCGCGCCACAGATCGCTGCGGCGCTGACCGTGGTCGCCACCCAGCGCGCCGCACATGCGCGCGCCTTGTCCACTGAGATCGCCCGGGCCGCGGGAAAGCTGATCTCGTCGACGAGCGAAACCAGCGGCACGAGTGCGACTGCAAGCCCAAGCCCGAACCCGACCGAGCCGGCGGCGCCGCCACCACCGCCGCCGCCGGTATCGGACGTGATCGATTCACTGCGTGCTTCGGCGGACAGTGCCAGCCACCTGGTGGCGACGTCGCCGGGCTATCGGGCCGGGCTGCTGGCCTCCATCGCCGCTTCGTGCACCGCGTCCTTCACCGTTGCGCTGGTACCCGGTGGGCCGTCGCTATGACCTCCTTCCAGCCCACGCCCGGCGCCACACCCAAGCGCTCCCCCGGCGGCCCGACAACCGGAAAGGACGCCGACAACACATCGCTGAGCGACGCACTGGCCATCGAATACGCGACCATCTACGGCTACGGCATCGTGTCGGCGCTGTCGCCCCCCGGCGTCAACTCGCTGGTGGTCGACGCGTTGAACCAGCACCGCCAACGTCGTGACGACGCCATCGCGATGCTCAACGCCCGCAAGGTCACCGTCCCGGTCGCCGCCGCAGGCTACCAACTGCCGATGCAGGTGGGCAGCGCGGCCGATGCGGCACGGCTGGCCGTGCGGATGGAGAACGACGGCGCCACGGCGTGGCGCGCGGTCGTCGAGCACGCCGAGGCGGCCGAAGACCGCACGTTCGCCTCGACGGCCCTCACCCAAAGCGCGGTGATGGCCGCCCGATGGAATCGGGTGCTGGGCGCCTGGCCCATCACCTCGTCGTTCCCGGGCGGCAACGAGTAGCGCGCTGACTATCAGCCGGGCGGGCCGGTTTGACCGGACTGACCGAACAGCTTTCCGCCGGCGCCGCCGACACCGCCCGACCCAGGGGTCCCGAGGCCGCCGCCACCGGCCCCGCCGTCACCGCCGTTGCCGATCGACGTGGCATCGCCGCCCTCGCCACCGTTGCCACCGTGGCCGTTGATGACACCAGTTCCGCCGGCCCCGCCTACCCCTCCGGCCCCGCCGTAGCCGATCAGCATCCCGCCGCCGCCACCGCCGCTACCACCGTTGCCGCCGCTGCCGCCAGCGCTGGATGTGCTATTCCCGCCGGGCCCACCTGCCCCTGCGGCCCCGCCGATGCCGATCAGCATCCCGCCGGCGCCGCCGTTACCGCCGGTGCCCCCGTTGCCAGCGATTTGAGTACTAGCGTTCCCGCCCTGCCCGGCGGCCCCACCGGCCCCGCCGATGCCGATCAGCCCGGCGGCACCGCCGTTACCTCCCATGCCGCCAGTACCGCCGCCGAAGACACCGGCCTGCCCGCCGGCTCCGCCGAATCCGCCGGCTCCGCCGTTGCCGTACAGCATCCCACCGGCGCCGCCATGACCGCCGATGCCTCCCTTAGCGGAGGGGGAGCCGCCGATCCCACCGTTCCCGCCGGCCCCGCCGGTGCCGATCAGCCCGGCGGCGCCGCCGAACCCACCGTTCCCGCCGGCCCCGCCGAAGCCGCTCATTGTCCCGCCGCCGCCGCCGGCACCCCCGCTGCCGCCGTCGCCGTACAGCAGCCCACCGCTGCCGCCGTCACCGCCGATGCCGGCGGCACCACCGAGGCCGGTGCCGATCGCGAACCCGCCGTTACCGCCGGTTGCGCCGGCTCCACCGGTGCCGATCCACCCGGCTGCGCCGCCGTTACCGCCGCTCGCGCCGGCCCCGCCGTTACCGGTGAGCGTGCCGGGGGCGCCAGCCCCGCCGGCCCCGCCGGCCCCGCCGTTGCCGATCAGCCCGCCGTGGCCGCCGTCAGCGCCAAGTCCACCGGCCCCGCCGGGACCGGGGCTCCCGGGGGCGGCGCCGTTGCCGCCGGCCCCGCCGTTGCCGCCGCTGCCGTACAGCAGCCCGCCGTTACCCCCGTGACCGCCGGGACTGCCGGCCAACCCGGTGAACACCGTGGCGCTGCCGCCGCTGCCGCCGTTGCCGCCGTTGCCGATCAGCCCGGCGTTGCCGCCGGTGCCGCCGGGTCCGAGATGGCCGGCCAGACCGGGGCTGCCGCCGTTACCACCGTTGCCGTACAGCAGCCCGCCGGTGCCGCCGTTACCACTGGCCGCGAAGTCGCCGGCCCCGCCGGCACCGCCATTGCCGAACAACCCGGCGCTGCCGCCGTTCGTGCCGGGGATCCCGGGGCTGGTGCCGCTGAAACCGTTGCCGCCGCTGCCGTACAACAACCCGCCGGGCCCGCCGGGAATCCCGGGCGTGGTGCTATCGGCGCCGTTGCCGATGAGCGGGCGCCCGAACAGTGCCTGGGTGGGCGCATTTATCACGTTGAGCACATCCTGCTGCACGGTCTGCGCGGCGTTGGCGGCCTCGGCGCTCGCGTACGACCCCGCACCCGCGGTCAAGGCCTGCACGAATCGGTCATGAAACGCCGCCGCTTGGGCGCTCAGTGTCTGAAAGTTTTGCGCGTGGGCGCCGAACAACGCCGCGATCTGGACCGACACTTCGTCGGCTGCCGCGGCTACCAGCTTCGTTGTCGGGGTCATCGCGGCGGTATTGGCCGCGCTGATCGCCGAGCCGATACTCGCCAGATCCGTGGCGGCTGTCGTCACTATCTCCGGGGCCGCTATCACAAATGACATCGGCTGCCTCCCCCAACGGAGGACACTCAGGCGACGGCCCGGGTGGTCATCGACGCATTCGACGGCAATTTGCCAGCGTATTCCGATCCCGGCCGCTCATGTGAGTTTTCCGCGAACTCGACCTGCGCAGGCCAGCGTCTAGCTTGCGACGGCCGCCACGATGTCGGTGGCCAGCGAGGCGCCGACGGTCACGTTGCCGGTCTCCCCGGTGAAGCGATTACGCAACTCGACCACGCCGTCGGCCCAGCCGCGTCCCACCACGACGATCCAGGGCATGCCCAGCAGCTCTGCGTCCTTGAACTTCACGCCCGGCGATGCCTGGCGGTCGTCGAGCAGCACCTCGACACCCAATCGGTCCAGGTCGGCGGCCAGCGCGACGGCTCCGGCGCGTACCTCCGCGTCTTTGTTGGCGATCACCAGGTGCACGTCGAACGGCGCGACGGACGACGGCCAGCGCAAACCCAGCTCGTCGTTGTGCTGCTCGGCGACGACGGCAACCAGCCGCGACACCCCCAGGCCGTAGGAGCCCATGGTCAGCCGCACCGGCTTGCCGTCCTCGCCGAGCACGTCGGCGGTGAAGGCGTCGGTGTATTTGCGACCGAGCGGAAGATGTGGCCGATCTCGATCCCGCGGGCCATCACCAGCGTGCCGGCGCCGTCGGGAGAGGGATCGCCCTCGCGGACCTCGGCGGCCTCGATGGTGCCGTCGGCGGTGAAGTCCCGGCCGGCCACCAGCCCGACGACATGGCGGCCGAGTTGGTCCGCCCCGGTGATCCAGCCGGTGCCGTCGACCACCCGTGGGTCGACGAGATAGCGAACCTCGTTGTCCTGCAGCGCCTTTGGACCGATGTATCCCTTGACCAGAAAGGGGTACTTGGCGAAGTCGCCGTCGTCGAGCAACGCGTACTCGGCCGGTTCCAGCGCAGCGGCCAGCCGCTTGTCGTCGACCTCGCGGTCGCCCGGCACCCCGATGCCCAGCAGCTCCCAGTCACCGCCCGGCTCGCGGACTTTGACCATGACGTTCTTCAACGTGTCGGCCGCGGTGATGGTGCGGCCCAGGTCAGCCTGGTTCGCCCAGATCACCAGGCTGGCGATGGTCGGGGTGTCACCGGTGTCGTGCACCACCGCCTCGGGCAGCCCGTCGATGGGCAGCGCGTCCGGGCGTGCGGTCACGACCGCCTCGACGTTGGCCGCGTAACCCGACTGCGGGCACCGCACGAAGGTGTCCTCACCGATCGGGCTCTCGGCCAGGAACTCTTCGGACGCGCTGCCGCCCATCGCACCGGAGACCGCGGACACGATCACGTAGCGCACCTGCAGCCGGTCGAAGATGCGCTGATAGGCCTCCCGGTGCGCGTGGTAGGCGGCCTTGAGGCCGGCGTCGTCGATGTCGAAGGAATAGGAATCCTTCATGACGAACTCCCGGACACGCAGGATCCCGGCGCGCGGACGTGCCTCGTCGCGGTATTTGTTCTGGATTTGGTAGAGCGTCAGCGGAAAGTCCTTGTAGGAGCTGTATTCGCCCTTGACCGTCAGGGTGAAGAATTCTTCGTGCGTGGGACCCAGCAGGTAGTCGTTGCCGCGGCGGTCCTTGACGCGAAAGACCCCGTCGCCGTATTCGGTCCAGCGGTTCGTCGTCTCGTACGGCCCGCGCGGCAGCAGCGCGGGAAACAGAATCTCCTGCCCGCCGATCGCGTTCATCTCGTCGCGGACGATGCGTTCGATCCTGCGCAGCACCCGCAGCCCCAACGGCAGCCAGCTGTACAGTCCGGGCGCGACGGGTCGGACGTATCCGGCGCGGATCAGCAGTTTGTGGCTGGCCACTTCGGCATCGGCGGGATCGTCGCGCAGAGTGCGCAGGAACAACTCGGACATCCGGGTGATCACAGCGCGCAAGCCTAGTGGCGACCGCAAGCGCGGCGCAGCCGGGCGCAGCGGGTCGACACCAGACAGGCCTAGTGGCGACCGCAAGCGCGGCGCAGCCGGGCGCAGCGGGTCGACACCAGACAGGCCTAGTGGCGACCGATCCTGGTCGCCGATCGAGCCTGCGGGTAGGGCGTCGAACGAAATCTCGATCTGGACGCAGACTCGGCGCCGTCAGCGCAGGCTCGATCCGCGGCCCGGCCGAAAACATCCCGTTTTCATCTGAGGAATTAAGGAGTTCCTCAGCTAAGCGAGTTAGGTTCTCGCCCATGGGCGCAGCGGTGACCCGGACATTGATTGTTCTGTACTCTCTCGAATTATTCGGGATCCTTTGGACCGCAACGATTATCGCGAGACTGGGGCGTCCGCATCTGGGTCGGGGCGCGGGCCTGCTGGTGTTGTCATTGCTGGCGGCCGCGGGACTGGTGAGCTGGCAGGCGGTACGGCTCCTGCGGGGCCGCCGAACGCTCGGCGTATCGGGACTGGCCATGCAGTCGGTGCTGCTTATCGCCGCCATAGCGCTGGCCACCCAGCGACCGACCGTCGGCGTGGCCGGAATCCTGGTGGCCGGCGGCGTGCTCGCGGCGTGGGGCCGACTGCGACGCCCGGCGACCCCGTCGGCGACGACGTCCGCACCACCTGAGGCCTCCCGGACGACCGACCAGCCGGGCAAGACTTCGATCGGCGGCGTGCTGCTGGTGCTGCTCACCTCGGCGCTGGTGTTGGCCGCGTTGAGTGTCCGCGGCGGAATCGTGGTCGGGCTGGTCGTGCTGGCGATCATCTTCATTCCGCTGGAGCGGCTGTTCGCGCTGCGCCCACGTCAAGTGTTGCGGCGGGGATGGCGCACCGACGTCGTGCACTATCTGATCAACGGCGCCGTACTGCAGATCGGACTCGTCATCGCGGTGGCGGTGGTGGGGACCGTCCTGCGGGCGTTTGTCCCGGCGTCGTCTCGCGCCGCGGTCGCGGCGAGCCCGGGTTGGGTGCAAATCGTCGCCGTCCTGGCGATCGTCAGCGTGGGCGGCTACGCGGGACACCGCGCCGCGCACGAGGTGCCGTTCTTGTGGCGGTTGCACCGCGTGCACCACAGCATCCGGGAGTTGGACTGGCTGGCCGCCAACCACTTACACCCCCTGGACCAGATATTCATCCGCTCCGCCGCTGTCATACCTGTCTATGCACTGGGTTTCGGCCGGGTCAGCCTGGGTGTGTTCGTCGTTGTGCTGACGCTGCAGGCCATCTTCATCCACGCGAATGTCCGGATGACGTTCGGACCGCTGCGCTGGATCATCGCCACACCGCAGTTTCACCACTGGCATCACGCCCGGGAACCGCGGGCACACAACTCCAATTACGCCGGGGAGTTTCCCGCCATCGACGCGCTGTTCGGCACTCTCTACCTGCCCGCGCACCGCTGGCCGGCCCAGTACGGCATCGACGAGCCCGAACCCACGGGCTATGTGCGCCAACTGGTTTGGCCGTTGCGCGCGTCGACACTCGGGTGAGTCAGCCCGCCAACTGACTGAATTCCGGGGCGACGACGAGCGCCGAGATATTGGGCATACCCGTTGGAACGGTGATGTCGCGGTTGCACAGTGCCCGTCACCGGCTGCGCGAGTTGCTGGCCGACTTGGCTGCGACTCAGGGCCTTATCCAGCCTCGCTACAGCTCGCCGGAGTCGATCGCTTCCTTGACCTCTTGCGCGTGGGCAACCTGCTCAGGGGTGTAGCCGATGAACAGCGCCGCGCCGCCGACGATGAGGGCCGCTCCGGCCACCCATAGCAGGCCGTAGGTGTAGCCGTGGTCGAGCGCGTGCAACTGAGCGTCGTTCATGAACTTGACCGGACCCGTGGTACCGCCCAGGTAGAGCGTGCGCGAGGTGATCACGGCCTGGATGACGGCCAGCACCAGCGGCCCGCCGAGGCTCTGCAGCATCAGCGTCATCGCCGATACCGGACCGATCTGGTCGAACCCGACGCCGGCGATCGCCGCGAGCGTCAGCGGGACGACGACCATACCGATACCGATGCCACCGACGACGATCGGCATGACCAGGTTGGGGAAGTAGGACACGCCACGATGCATGTACATCGAGCCGTAGAGCATGGCGCCTATCAGCACCAGTCCACCGAGGATCGTCAGCGTCCGTGGTGAGAACCGGGACACCAACTGCGAGGAGATGCCCAGGCCGATGCCCATGGCGATGACGAACGGGATGAAGCCGACGCCCGCGCGCAGCGCGCTGTAACCCAGGATGTCCTGCACGTAGAGGCCGATGCAGACGGTCAGGCTGAACATCACGCCGCCGGCCACCAGGACTGCGGCAAACGTGAACAGTCGGTTGCGGTCGCGGAACAACTCGAACGGTACGACGGGGTTTTCGGCGGTGCGTTCCACGATGATGAACGCTATGACGGCGCCCAGGGCCACCACGCCCGAACCGATGGTGGTCACCGAGATCCAGCCCATTTCCGGGCCCACCGAGAAGGCGAAAACGGCCGCGGTGCACGCCAGGGTTGCCAGCATGGCCCCGGTGGCGTCGAGCTTCATCCGCTCCCGATTGGTCTCGCGCAGCGCGGTGCGGGCGAGGTAGATCATCACCAAGCCGATCGGCACGTTCACCAGGAATGCCAGCCGCCAGGAGAACTCGGTCAGCGCCCCGCCGACCACCAGACCCATCACCGAACCGATTGCGGTCATCGCGGCGAACACCGCTGTCGCGGCGTTACGCGCCGGACCCTTGGGGAAAGTCGTTGCGACCAGCGCCAGGCCGGTCGGTGAAGCGATGGCCGAGCCGACGCCCTGCGACAGCCGGGCGATGACCAACGTCACCTCGTCCCAGGCCACCGCGCACAGCACCGAGGAGATGGTGAACAGCGCGACGCCGACGATGAAGGTGCGCTTGCGCCCGATGGTGTCGCCGAGCCGGCCGCCGAGCAGCATCAGCCCGCCGAAGGTCAGCACGTACGCGGTAATGACCCAGCTCCGGCCAGCGTCGGACAGGCTGAGCTCGTTCTGGATCTTAGGAAGCGCGACGATGGCGACGGTGCTGTCCATGGTCGCCAGCAACTGCATGCCGCCGATCGCGATGACCGCGGCGATGAAGCGGCGAGAGGGCAGCCAGGTCGGGTAATACCTGCTCGTGCTTGGTGCGGCGGTCTCCTCCGAGCGCGCAGCGCGCGACGGGGCCGGACGATCGGGGCGCGCGGACGTCCATTTCTGGACAGCGCGCTCTGTGTCGTTGAGAGCCGTCATAACGGGTTACCTTACAGTAATCTTAAGAATTGTTTAAACCCCGAATGCCGCTAAGGCCTACTACCGGGCCGATCACGATGATCGCGGGCGGCCGGATTCCCTCCGCCCGGACCTTTTCCGGCGCGTCAGCCAGCGTTGCCCGCAACGTATGTTGAGCGGGCGTTGTTCCGTGTTGCACCACTAGCACCGGCGTATCCGCAGGTCGGCCGCCCTTGAGCAGGACGTCGGCGAAAAGCTCGATGCGTTCGACCGCCATCAGCAAAACAATCGTGCCCGACAATGCTGCCAAAGCATTCCAATTCACTAACGATTCGGGGTGATCGGGCGCGAGATGGCCGCTGACCACTACAAATTCGTGATTTATGGCCCGATGCGTGACCGGAACGCCGGCCAATGCAGGCACAGCTATGGCACTGGTCACACCTGGCACGACGGTCACCGGAATCCCGGCGTCGGCACAGGCCAGCACTTCCTCATAACCCCGGGCGAACACGAACGGGTCGCCCCCTTTGAGGCGCACCACGAACTTCCCGGACCGGGCGTGTTCGATCATCACCGCGTTGATGGCGTCCTGGGCCATGGCCCGGCCGTACGGGATTTTGGCGGCGTCGATGACTTCGACGTGCGGCCCCAGCTCGGCCAGCAGTTCGGGCGGCGCGAGCCGATCCGCGACCACCACGTCGGCCTGGGCAAGCAACCGGCGCCCGCGCACGGTGATCAGTTCCGGATCACCCGGGCCGCCGCCGACCAGCGCCACCCCGCCGGGCACAACGTCGGAACTCTCGGGACTGTCCAGGGTGATTAGGCCCTTCTGCAACGCCTCCCGGATGGCCGAGCGGATCGCGGCCGAACGACGGTGCTCGCCGCCGGCCAGGACCCCCACCGATAGTCCCGCGTAGCTGAATGACGCCGGGGTGACCGCGGTTCCTTCGATGGCGATGTCGGCCCGGACGCAGAAGACGTGGCGGCGATCGGCCTCGGCGACGACGGCCGCGTTCACTTGCGGGTCATCGGTGGCTGCTATCGCATACCAGGCGCCGTCGAGATCGCCGTCGCGGTATTCGCGAATCGCCAGGGAGATTCCGTCCATCGCCTCGACGGCGGGAGTGGCGCTTCGGGAGATGACGTGCACGTCCGCGCCGCTGGCGATGAGCAACGGCAGCCGGCGCTGCGCGACCGTGCCCCCGCCGACCACGACGACCTTCTTGCCGACCAGCCGCAGTCCGACCAGGTAGGGGCTCTCGGTCACCGGCCAAGTTTAGAGGCCTCGAATATTCGCGTCGCGAGCGTAACGCCACGGCGATTTTCGGTCGGGTTTTTCGCCGTGCCGCTACGCTCGCGGTCGATTGGGGGCGGCATGGCCAAGAAAGCGCAGCACGGCGTCGGGTGTCGCGGCCGGATGGGTGTGCAGGTAGGACGCGTGCACCCCGGCATGTACGGCCCCGTCTCGCACCGCTGCCGCATCGTGCGCCCGGTAAACCCATGCCGGCTGGTAGCTGTCGGTGAATGTGATTGCGGTCCGGTGAAATTCATGTCCAACCACCCGCTGCCCCACCGAGTACAGCGACGAATCGGTGACCGCGACGGCGTCGCGGTACCCCAACGTGAGGTGCTCGGTGAATCGCGCCGAGCCGCCCAGCACCCCGCACATCGGATATCCGTCCAGCTCGGCAGCCAGGTAGATCAGTCCGGCGCATTCGGCATGCACCGGCGCCCCGGTGGCCGCCAGCTCGTTGATCTGCCGCCGCACGACGTCGTTGCCGGACAGCTCGGCGGTGAACTGTTCGGGGAAACCGCCGGGCAACAGCAGCGCATCGGTGCCGTCGGGCAGCGGGTCGACGAGCGGATCGAACTCGACCACCTGGGCACCTGCCGCTCGCAGCAGCTCGGCATGTTCGGCGTAGCCGAAGGTGAATGCCTTGCCGGACGCCAGCGCGACGACGGCGTGGGTGCCGTCGCCGGCGTGTCTCGCCGACCGCCGTCGCCGGGTCCCAGGGCGGCTCGGCAACGCGGCTTGCAGCGACGGCGAACACCGCGGCCAAATCGACATGGCGAGCGACCAGGGCGGTCATCGCGTCGACCGCCAGCCGTGCCCGACGGCCGTACTCGACGGCGGTGACGAGACCGAGATACCTTGTCGGAAGCTCCAATTCAGCGGTCCGCGGAATGGCGCCCAAAACCGGGACGCCGGCCTGTTCGCAGGCCTGCCGCAGCACCTGCTCGTGTCGGCTCGAGCCGACCCGGTTGAGGATGACGCCGACGATCCGGGTTGCGGTATCGAATGTCGAGAAGCCGTGCAACAGTGCGGCGATGCTGTGGCTCTGGCCGCGCGCGTCGACCACCAGGATCACCGGGGCGCCCAGCAGGCCGGCGACCTGCGCGGTGGACCCTGCCGCCGGAGTCGTCGCAGCATTCGCGATCCGCCCGTCGAACAGGCCCATCACGCCTTCGACCACCGCGATGTCGGCGCCCCGGGCACCATGGCCATACAACGGGCCGATGAGCTGGTCGCCCACCAATACCGAGTCCAGATTGCGGCCGGGCCGGCCGGCGGCCAGGGTGTGGTAGCCGGGGTCGATGAAGTCCGGGCCGACCTTGAACGGTGCGACGGCATGGCCCGCCTGCCGCAGGGCGCCGATCAAACCCGTTGCAACCGTGGTCTTTCCGCTGCCCGACGCGGGGGCGGCGACCACGATCGCGGGTATCGCGGTCACGTGCGTCACCCCCTGCCGCGAGCGTGCGCAAGATGACACGCTGGACGGCGTGTCGGCGTACAAACACGCACACTCGCGGGACGAAGGCGGGAGGGCGCTCACCACTCGATGCCCTTCTGGCCCTTGCGTCCTTGGTCCATCGGGTGCTTGATCTTGGTCATCTCGGTCACCAGATCGGCGGCCTCGAGCAACCGCGGCGGGGCATCGCGCCCGGTGATCACGACGTGCTGGTGACCGGGCCGGGCCCGCAAGACGTCGACCACCTCGTCGACGTCCACCCAGCCCCACTTGAGCGGGTAGGTGAACTCGTCGAGGAGGTAGAAATCGTGGCGTTGCGCGGCGAGCCGGCGCGCGATCTCGGCCCAGCCGTCCGCGGCCGCCGCCGCGTGATCGATGTCGCTGCCGACCTTACGGGTCCAGGACCAGCCCGCGCCCATTTTGTGCCATTCCACGGCTCCGCCGACGCCGCGCTCGTCGTGCAACTGGCCGAGCAAATGGAACGCCGTCTCCTCCCCTACCTTCCACTTGGCGCTCTTGACGAATTGGAACACGCCGATGTCGAGGCCAACACTCCACGCCCGCAACGCCATTCCGAACGCCGCCGTCGACTTCCCCTTGCCCGCACCGGTATGCACCGCCAGCACCGGCGTGTTGCGACGGGCCCGGGTAGTCAGGCCGTCGTCGGGAACTTGGGACGGATTACCTTGTGGCATAAGCGGTTACCTGCACGCATCTAGGCCACGCTGCGCACGGCGTGCATCAGATAGTCGGCGTGCAACTGCTCCAGCCGCACGACCGGCGCGCCCAGCTGGCGAGCCAGCGTGACCGGCCAAACCCAAGCGTACGTACGACGTCTCGCAGTCCACGACCACCGCGGTCGCGCCTTCGGCGACCAACCCAGCGGCCGCGATTCGACTGCGGCCCAACGGGTCTCGTCCGGCGGTGGCCCGACCGTCGGTGAGCACCACCACCAGCGGCCGACGGGCCTTGTCGCGCACCCGTTCGCGGACGATCAGCTCACGCGCGGCCAGCAGTCCTTCGGCGAGCGGTGTCTTGCCGCCGGTGTCGAAACGGTTCAGCCGCCGGCTGGCGATATGCGCCGACGAGGTCGGCGGCAGCAGCAGCCGCGCCTCGTGACCGCGGAACGTGATGACGGCGACCTTGTCACGCCGCTGATATGCGTCCCGCAGCAGCGACAAGGTGGCGCCGCTGACCGCGGCCATCCGGTCTCGCGCGGCCATCGAACCGGACGCGTCGACCACGAAAATCACCAGGTTGCCTTCGCGTCCCTCGCGGATGGCCCGGCGGACATCGTCGGGTTGTGGGCGCAGTCGACCGGCTCCCGCGGCGTGCTCGGCGGCGGACAACAGAGTGGCGAACAGATGTAAGCCGTGGGCATCGGCGTCGCCGGGGTCAGCGGCCGCCACCACGCTGCCGGAGGTGTTGCGAGCCCGCGACCGTCGCCCCGGTGCACCCTCGCCGACACCGGGTACGGACAGCGCGCGGGTGCGAAAGACCTTCGACGGCGGCGCGCTTTGCGTTGCCGGTACAGGATTACCCGCGGAGTGTGAATTTTTTTGTGGGCCAGGCTCGTTCGCAGCCTGACCGCCCCCGGGCGGGTCGGGATCGGGCTCGGGGTCGCCCGTCGATTCGGCGCCGGCCGCGCCAGCGCCTCGTCGAGCTGATCGCTGTCGATGCCGTGATCGTCGAAGGGATCGCGGCGGCGCCGATGCGGCAATGCCAGTTCGGCCGCGACCCGGATGTCTTGCTCCGCGACGGTCGTCGCGGCGCGCCAGGCGGCGTGGGCGACGGCGGTTCGGGCCACCACCAGATCGGCTCGCATCCCGTCCACGTCGAATGCCGCGCACAGCGCCGCGATGCGGCGTAACTCGTTGTCCGGCAACACCACGTCGTCGACGAGTGCGCGCGCGGCGGCGATCCGTCGGGCCAGTTCGGCGTCGGCATCGGCGTACCGCTCGGCGAACGCGTCCGGGTCGGCCTCATAGGCCATCCGCTCCCGGATGACCTGCACCCGCACGTCGACATCGCGGGACGCGTGCACGTCAACGGTCAGGCCGAACCGGTCGAGCAGCTGGGGACGCAGTTCGCCCTCCTCCGGGTTCATGGTGCCGATCAGCACGAACCGGGCCTCGTGCGAATGCGAGATACCGTCGCGCTCGACGTGCACGCGTCCCATCGCGGCCGCGTCGAGCAGCACATCGACCAGGTGATCGTGCAGCAGATTGACCTCGTCGACGTAGAGGACGCCGCCGTGGGCACGCGCCAGCAGGCCCGGTGAAAACGCGTGCTCACCATCGCGCAATACCCGCTGCAGATCCAGCGAACCGACCACCCGGTCTTCGGTTGCGCCGAGCGGCATCTCGACCAGGCCCGCATCCGCACTCCCGGTCGCGGCGGACAGCAACGCGGCAAGCCCGCGCACCGCCGTCGACTTCGCCGTGCCCTTCTCGCCGCGGATCAGGGCCCCACCGATCTCCGGGCGGACAGCGCACAACAGCAGTGCCAGCCGCAGCTGATCGTGGCCGACGATCGCGCTGAACGGATAGGGCTTCACGAGTGCGCCGGCGGATGAAAGCCGGGCCGCAACATGGGCACATGCGGGATGCCGTCGTCGATGAAGTCGTCACCGTCGCGGATAAACCCGTGCTGGGCGTACATATCCACCAGGTAGGCCTGCGCGTTGATCCGGCACGGATAATCGCCCACCTCGGCCAGCGCCGCGCGCAGCAGCCGGGTGGTGTGGCCCTGTCCGCGTGTGCTGCGTTTGGTGCACAACCTGCCGATCCGGAACACCTTCTCCCCGCCGGCGTGTTCCTCCATCAGCCGCAGCGTGCAAATGACCTCGCGCTCAGCGGTTTCCAGCCAGAAGTGCCGAGTCTCGGCCAGCAGGTCGCGGCCGTCGAGTTCCGGGTACGGGATCGCCTGCTCGACGACGAACACCTCTACCCGTAATTGGAGCAGCTTGTAAAGAGTCTCTGCGTCAAGGTCTTTGGCCCAGACGCGATGCAACGTTTCTGTCATGACGCCTCCAGCCTTAGCACCTTGGTGCCCCGTGACCACACCTCGTCGTACAACGCCGGCTCCTTTGATAGCTCGGTCCCCAGCGACGGCACCATTTCCTTAAGCGTAGGTAAGCCAGGACTGATACCGCCTCGGGAAAGCAGCGCTCCAATACCTCGAACATCACCGGTACAGCGGTCGATGCGCCCGGGGAACCACCGAGTAGACCGGCGATGCTGCCGTCGGCGGAACCCACCACGGTGGTGTTGAATTCGAGCACCCCGCCCTTGCGTTTGTCCCGCCGGATCACCTGCACCCGCTGACCAGCCACCGTCAATTTCCAATCCGAATCCCTTGCGCTCGGCGCGAATTCGCGTAAGGCACCGCACTCGGTCGGGTTCGGAGAGCCGCAGCTGGCGAATCAGGTAGTTGACCAGCGTCGAGCTCGCTGACGCCGACGCCGAGCATCGACAACGCATTGTCCGGCCGGACCGACCGCGGCAGGTCGGTGAAGTGGCCGTGCTTCAAGAATTTCGGCGACCACCCGGCGTACGGTCCGAATACCAGCCACGACTTGCCGTTGACGAACCGCAGATCCAGATGCAGCGCACCCAGCGGCGGGGCGCCCGCCGCCGGAAAGCCATACACCTTGGCCCGGTGCGCGGCCGTCAGCGCCGGGTTGTCGGCGCGCAGGAACCGGCCGCCGATCGGAAAGCCGGCGAAACCCTTGACCTCACTGATGCCGGACTTCTGCAGCAGCGGCAGCGCGTCACCTCCGGCGCCGACGAACACGAATTTGGTATCTCAGCTTGCGCTTTTCGCCGGTCCGCCGATTGCCGACGGCAGCGTCCAGCTGCCGTCGGACTCGCGGGACAAGTTGCGCACCTCGTGACCGAACAGCGCGGTGGTGCCGGTGCGCACCGCGTAGCCGATCAGCTGTCGAGACAGCGCACCGAAGTCGACGTCCGTGCCGTCCTGGGCCCAGTTGAGTGCGACCGGTTCGGAGAAGTCACGGTTGGCGGCCATGAACGGCAGCCGGCGCGCGAACTCGTCCGTATCTTCGACCAACTCGGTGCCCGCGAACAGCGGGTTGCCGGCCAGCGCCCGCTGTCGCCGCCGCAGGTAGTCGACCCGGTGCGCACCATGCACAAAGCTCACGTGCGGGACCGCGTTGACGAAGCCGGGGTCGGTCAGGATGCCGTTTTCGACGGCATACGCCCAGAACTGGCGGGTCACCTGGAACTGCTCGTTGATGCGGACGGCTTTGTTGACGTCGATCGAGCCGTCCGGCAATTCCGGTGTGTAATTCAACTCGCACAGGGCGGAGTGCCCGGTGCCGGCGTTGTTCCAGGGTCCGCTGCTCTCGGCGGCGACGGCGTCCAGCCGTTCGACCAGCGTGATCGACCAGTCCGGCTCCAGCCGCCGCAGCAGCGCGCCGAGCGTGGCGCCCATGATGCCGGCGCCCACCAGGACCACGTCGGTCCGCGCTGTGGTGGCCCCCTTGTTAACCCGGGAGGTAGCCAGCTCGATTCCTTCCGCAGATTTGCTGGTCACCAGGTTATCCCCACCAGCGCACTGGCCAAGCTCTAAGCTGGCCCCGTGACCGGCTGGGTGCCCGATGTATTGCCCGGCTATTGGCAGCGCTCGATCCCGCTCGGACCCGACCCCGAGGGCGAGGGGGAGGTCGTCGCCACCCTGATACGACGGGGTGACCCCGCGTCCGCGGACCGCGCGGTCCTGGCGGTACACGGCTACACCGACTACTTCTTCCACACCGAGGTCGCCGACCACTTCGCCGGTCGTGGCTTCACCTTCTACGCGCTGGACCTGCAGAAGTGCGGCCGATCGCACCGCGACGGCCAGACCCCACACTTCATCACCGAGCTCGCGCACTATGACACCGAACTCGAACGCGCGCTCGCGCTCATCCGCGAGGACAGCCGCTCTCCGAGGATCCTGGTGTACGGCCACTCTGCGGGCGGGCTGATCGTCTCACTGTGGCTGGATCGGCTGCATCGACGTGGCGCGACGACGGGGGCCGGCGTGGGCGGGCTGGTGCTCAACAGCCCGTTCCTGGATCTGCACGGCCCGGCGGTGCTGCGGCTGCGCGTGACCGCGGCGACGATCGGCGCGCTGTCACGAGTGCGCACCAAGGGGGTGGCCAGGGGCACCAGCAAGGGTGGCTACGGCACCAGCCTGCACCGCGACTACCACGGCGAGTTCGACTACAACCTGCAGTGGAAACCGGTGGGCGGCTTCCCGATCACGTTCGGGTGGTTGCACGCCGTACGCCGCGGCCAGACGCGGCTGCATCGCGGGCTCGACGTCGGCGTGCCCAATCTGATTCTGCGGTCGGATCACAACGTGCGCGAGGACGCAGGCCCGGCGGCGCTGCACTGCGGGGACGCGGTCCTCGACGTCACCCAGATCGCGCGGTGGGCCGGCTGTATCGGGAACCTCTCCACGATCGTTCCGGTGGCCGACGCCAAACACGATGTGTTCCTGTCGCTGCCGGGGCCGCGGCAGCAGGCCTATCGCGAACTGGATCGCTGGCTGGACGGCTACCTGCGCATCGACAGCATCGGCGGCAGGGACGCCTCGGCATCGTCGGGGAAAGGGTAACGGTCACAACGATGGAGACCTACGACATCGCGATCATCGGAACCGGTTCGGGCAACAGCATTCTCGACGATCGCTATGCCGGCAAGCGAGCGGCGATCTGCGAGCAGGGCACGTTCGGCGGCACCTGCCTCAACGTCGGGTGCATCCCGACCAAGATGTTCGTCTACGCCGCCGAGGTAGCCCAAACCATTCGGGGTGCGGCCCGTTTCGGCGTCGACGCCCACATCGACCGGGTGCGCTGGGACGACATCGTCTCGCGCGTCTTCGGCCGGATCGATCCCATCGGGCTCAGCGGCGAAGACTATCGGCGCTGCCGCGCCCAATATCGACGTGTACGGCCGGCACACCCGGTTCGGGCCGGTTCAGGCGGACGGACGCTATCTGCTGTGCACCGACGCCGGTGCACAGTTCACCGCCGAACAGGTGGTGATCGCGGCCGGCGCGCGGCCGCTGATTCCGCCGGCCATCCGCGCGTCCGGCGTCGACTATCACACCAGCGACACCGTCATGCGGATCGCCGAGCTACCGGAACACCTGGTGATCATCGGAAGTGGCTACGTGGCAGCCGAATTCGCGCACGTCTTCTCCGCGCTCGGGGTGCGCGTCAGCATGGTTATCCGCGGCGGCACCCTACTGCGGCAATACGACGACACCATCTGCGAACGGTTCACCCGCATCGCGGCGAGCAAGTGGGAGCTGCACACCCGTCGCACCGTAGTGGGCGCCCAGAACCGCGACTCCGGCGTCACGGTAGAGCTCGACAACGGTCGCAAGATCAACGCCGACCTCATGCTGGTGGCGACCGGCCGCGAGCCCAACGGCGACCTACTGGACGCCGAGCAAGCCGGAATCGTCGTCGAGAACGGTCGAGTGGTGGTTGACGAATACCAACGAACCTCAGCGCGCGATGTTTTCGCGCTCGGCGACGTCTCGTCGCCGTATCAGCTCAAGCACGTCGCCAACCATGAGGCCCGCGTTGTCCAGCGCAATCTGCTCTGCGATTGGGACGACACCGCCTCGATGGCCGTCACCGACCACCGCTATGTTCCCTCGGCGGTGTTCACCGATCCCCAGCTGGCCACCGTGGGACTGACCGAAAACCAGGCAATTGCAAAAGGTTTCGATATCTCGGTGGCCATCCAGGACTATGCCGACGTCGCATACGGCTGGGCCATGGAAGACACCACCGGCATCGTCAAGCTCATCGCCGACCGCCGCAGCGGGCGTCTCCTGGGCGCGCACATCATGGGCCACCAGGCATCCTCGATCATCCAGCCGTTGATCCAGGCGATGAGTTTCGGACTACCGCGCCCGAGATGGCGCGCGGCCAGTACTGGATTCATCCGGCGCTGCCCGAGGTCGTCGAGAACGCGCTACTGGGCTTGCGCTGAGGCGCCTAAGCGCGGTCCTGACACCGCGGACACAGGCCGTGCAGCGTCAAGCCGGCCTGCTCCGACAGCGCGAAAGAACTGCCCGCCATCGCGTGTTCCAGTGCGGAGCTGAGCTGTCGCGCCGGGACTTCGATGATCGAGCCGCAGTGGGTGCACACCGCGTGGTGGTGCGGCGCGGTGGCCAACCCGTAGGTGGTGACCCCGCCGTCGAGGGTCAGCGCGTGCAACACGCCCTGGTCGACCAGGGTGGTGACGGTGCGGTAGATGGTCGCGAGATCTGGGGGCTGCGTGCCGGCGGACAGGCTGCGCGGCAGGCTGTGGTGGATCTCGGCCACCGACAGATGCCCGTTGATCGGCTCGAGCACCGCCAGTACCTGGATTCGCGATGCCATCCGCCGCAACCCACGGGCCCGTAGCAATTCGCCGATCCGCTCGGTGACTGCAGGATCCAACCCCAGCCGCTTGGCCGTCACCTCTTCAGTGTCGCGCCCAAAACCCGGGATCTCCAGTGCTCACCTGCAAACCAGTTGCATCCAGCCGACGACCGAACCTACAGTCGGGCCATGGCCAGCAGCCTGCTCGACTGGCAGCCGTCACGGTGGTCCACATTGCGCAGCGCCTTCACGCCATCGGAATGGTGGCGTCTGGGATTCATGTCGGCAGTCATCGTCGCACTGCATCTGATCGGCTGGATCACCCTGGTGTACTTCGTGGAGCCAGCACGGCTCAGCTTGGGCGGCAAGGCATTTGGCATCGGAGTGGGGTTGACGGCCTACACCCTGGGCCTGCGGCACGCGTTCGACGCCGACCACATCGCCGCGATCGACAACACCACCCGAAAGCTGATGAACGACGGCCAGCGTCCGCTTGCCGTCGGATTCTTCTTCTCACTGGGTCACTCCACGGTGGTCTTCGGTCTGGCGACATTGCTGGCTTGCGGACTGCGGGCCATCGTCGGACCGGTCGAAGACGACACCTCGGCGCTGCACCACTACACCGGCTTGGTCGGCACCAGCATCTCGGGCGTGTTCCTGTATGTGATCGCCTTTCTCAACGTGATCGTCCTGGTCGGCATCGTGCGGGTATTCCGCCGGCTGCGCCGCGGCGAATACGACGAGACCGAACTGGAACAGCAGCTGGACAACCGCGGACTGATCAACCGGTTTCTGCGGCCGCTTCACCAAATCGATCACCAAGTCCTGGCACATGTACCCGATCGGGTTGCTGTTCGGGCTCGGATTCGACACCGCCACCGAGATTGCGCTGCTGGTCCTTGCCGGCACCAGCGCGGCGGCCGGGCTGCCCTGGTACGCCATCCTGTGCCTGCCGGTTTTGTTCACCGCTGGCATGTGCCTGCTGGATACCATCGACGGCTCGTTCATGAATTTCGCTTATGGCTGGGCCTTTTCCAAGCCGGTGCGCAAGATCTACTACAACATCACGATCACCGGGCTGTCGGTGGCCGTCGCGCTATTGATCGGCAGCATCGAACTACTCGGCTTGTTCGCCGGCCAGCTCGGCTGGCATGGCCCGTTCTGGGACTGGATCGGCCGCCTCGACCTCAACGCCGTCGGCTTCGTCATCGTCGGCATGTTCGTCCTCACCTGGGCCGTCGCACTGCTGGTGTGGCGCTTCGGGCGCATCGAGGAGAAATGGGCCTTAAAAAGAAGCCCCGCAGAGAGCACGACGTGAGCGCACCCCGGGTGTAGAAACGTTCCATGAGGCTCGGCGATGCATGAGCTGTCACTCTGCGAAGCGATCGCCGGCGTGGTCAAAACCCATGCCGACGGCCGCCACGTCGACGTGGTCCGGGTCCGGGTCGGCGCGCTGCGGCAGGTGGTTCCGGAATCGCTGTCGTTCTGCTGGACCCTGGTCCGGGATTCGGAGAACATGCCGGATGCGGAACTCGAACTCGAATGCGTCACCGCCGAGGTGCGCTGCCGCGCCTGCGGCGAGCAGTCGGAGATCACGTCGGCCTGGTCGATCTGGTGTCCGGCCTGCGACAGCACCGACGTCGAGGTACTGCACGGCAACGAGTTCCTGGTGACGTCGTTGGATGTCTCGTGAAAGGTGTTCGTCATGGGTAGATTTCACCGGCACGACGACGGGACGGTGCACACTCACGAGCACGGAGATCACGACCATCACCACGGGGATCACAGTGGCTATGAGACCGGCACCCAGCGCATCGACGTGTTGGAGGAGATCTTCGCCGAAAACGATGTCCGCGCCAATTTCAACCGGACGGCCTTCGAAAGCAACGGGATCCGCGCGCTCAACCTGATGAGCTCCCCCGGCTCGGGGAAGACGACGGTGCTGCAGGCCACGCTCGACGAACTCGCGGGCGAGTTGGCCATCGGGGTGATCGAAGGCGACATCGCCACCGATCTCGACGCGGCCAAGCTCAGCGGTCGCGGCGCCCAGGTGTCGCTGCTGAACACCAGCAACGGGTTTGGCGGCGAATGCCACCTCGACGCACCGATGGTCAACCGCGCCCTGCCGGGGCTTGATCTGCCCAGTCTGGATCTGGTGATCATCGAAAACGTCGGCAATCTGGTTTGCCCGGCGGAATTCGACGTCGGCGAGCACGGCAAGGCGATGGTCTACTCGGTCACCGAGGGCGAGGACAAGCCGTTGAAGTATCCGGTGATGTTCCGATCGGTGGATCTCGTGTTGCTCAACAAGATCGATCTGGTGCCCTACCTGGACGCCGATGTCGACGCGTATATCGCGCATGTCCGCGAGGTCAATGCGGCCGCGACGATCCTGCCTGTCAGTGCGCGCACCGGGGCCGGCATGGGACGCGTGGTTCGGCTGGCTGCGACGGTTCGCGGAAGGCCCCGACGACTGACCTACCTGCAAATCATTTGCATCACGGCAGTTTCGGCGGACCACCATCGATCAGCCGGACTCACCGAAGGCGCAGGCCGTGACCTAAGGGCCGAAACCCGTTGCAGTACAGGCATTTATCTAAGTATCGCGCCGCCGTTCAGTTGCCCCGAATCCGGGGCACCGTTGACAACCTTTGACAGCGGGAGTAGACCCAAAAAAGCGCTGCGCAAGTGGGCCGACGGTCGACTCCGGCAGCGCAGGGGTCTCAGCCCGGCCCCGGAAAGCTGCAGCAGCATGCCTACAGAAGCCGCAGTCAAAGCGGAAGAAACGTTGATTCATGTGCTGTGGATCAATGCCGGTCTTAGTTGTGATGGCGATTCGGTGGCGTTGACTGCCGCCACCCAGCCCAGCGTCGAGGAGATCGCACTCGGTGCGTTGCCCGGTCTGCCGCAGGTCGCCGTCCACTGGCCGCTGATCGATTTCGAATGCGGACCCACCGGTGGCGCGGACGATTTCCTCGCGTGGTTCTTCAAAGCCGATCGCGGTGAACTCGAACCGTTCGTGCTCGTCGTCGAGGGGTCGATTCCTAACGAGAAGATCAAAAGACGAGGGGTACTGGTGCGGGTTCGGCAATGATCCGGCGACCGGGCAGCCGATGACCACCAGTGAGTGGTTGGACCGGCTGACGCCCAAGGCCACCGCGGTCGTCGCGGTGGGCACCTGTGCCACCTACGGCGGCATCCACGCGATGGCCGGCAACCCTACCGGGGCCATGGGTGTGCCCGACTATCTCGGCTGGGACTGGAAGAGCAAGGCCGGCATCCCGATCGTCTGCGTTCCCGGCTGCCCGATCCATCCGGACAATCTGTCCGAGACGCTGACCTACCTGCTCTACATGGCGACCGGCCAGGCACCGATGATCCCGCTCGACGACGCACTTCGTCCCAAGTGGTTGTTCGGGGCGACCGTGCACGAAGGCTGTGACCGGGCCGGTTACTACGAACAGGGCGATTTCGCGACCGAGTACGGGTCGCCGAAATGCATTGTCAAGCTTGGGTGTTGGGGCCCGGTCGTGAAGTGCAACGTGCCCAAGCGCGGATGGATCAACGGCATCGGCGGTTGCCCGAACGTCGGCGGCATCTGCATCGGATGCACAATGCCGGGTTTCCCGGACAAGTTCATGCCGTTCATGGACGAGCCGCCAGGTGGCAAGCTCTCCAGCATCGCATCGGGCCTCTACGGGACCGTGATCCGCAGCCTGCGGGGTATCACGGGACGCACCCTCGACAAGGAGCCGCGCTGGCGGCACACGGGGACCGAACTCACCACTGGAGCCCGCCGAACCTGGTGAGCACCTGGTAGATCACCCCGCCAGGTCACGGGCTTCATTCTCTCGACAAAACACATAGCCCTCCGGCAGAGAGCAGTAATGCGATGACAACCATCATTCCCGAGCCGTCAACAGCCAAGCGGGAACCCGGCCAGCTCGTCGAGATGGCCTGGGACCCGATCACCAGGATTGTGGGCAGCCTGGGCATCTACACCAAGATCGATTTCGAGAACCGAGAAGTCGTCGAGTGCCACAGCACCTCGTCGATCTTCCGTGGCTACTCGATTTTCATGAAGGGCAAGGATCCCCGCGACGCCCACTTCATCACCAGCCGGATCTGCGGCATCTGCGGCGACAACCACGCCACCTGTTCCTGTTACGCGCAGAACATGGCCTACGGAGTCAAGCCGCCGCACCTCGGCGAGTGGATCGTCAATCTCGGCGAGGCCGCCGAATACATGTTCGACCACAACATCTTTCAGGAGAACCTGGTCGGCGTCGACTTCTGCGAGAAAATGGTCGCCGAGACCAACCCGAGCGTGCTGGCCAAGGCGGAGAACACCGCGTCGCCGCACGCCGGCGAGCACGGCTACAAGACCATCGCCGACATCATGCGCTCGCTCAATCCGTTCAGCGGCGAGTTCTACCGGGAGGCCCTTCAAGTCAGCCGATGGACGCGAGAGATGTTCTGCCTCATGGAGGGTCGCCATGTGCACCCGTCCACGCTGTATCCCGGCGGCGTCGGCACCGTCGCGACCATCCAGCTGATGACCGACTACATAACGCGGCTGATGCGCTACGTCGAGTTCATGAAGAAAGTCGTCCCGATGCACGACGACCTGTTCGACTTCTTCTACGACGCCCTGCCCGGCTACGAGAAGGTCGGCCTGCGCCGCACGCTGCTGGGTTGCTGGGGCTCGTTCCAGGACCCCGAGGTATGCAACTTCAACTACAAGGACATGGAGCGCTGGGGTAACGCGATGTTCGTCACCCCGGGCGTGGTCGTCGACGGCAAGCTGGTCACCCACTCCTTGGTCGACATCAACCTGGGCATCCGGATCCTTTTGGGCAGTTCGTATTACGACGACTGGTCGGACCAGGAGATGTTCGTCAAGACCGATCCGCTGGGCAACAAGATGGACCGGCGTCATCCGTGGAACCAGCACACCAACCCGCACCCGCAGAAGCGCGACCTGGACGGTGGCAAGTACAGCTGGGTGATGTCGCCGCGCTGGTTCGACGGCAAGGATCACCTGGCGTTGGATACCGGCGGCGGCCCGCTGGCCCGGCTGTGGTCGACCGCGCTGGCCGGCCTGGTCGACATCGGCTATGTCCAGGCGACCGGACACAGTGTGAAGATCAACCTGCCCAAGACCATCCTCAAGGGTCCGGTCGAATTCGAGTGGCAGATCCCCAAGTACGGCAGCAACACGATCGAACGCGACCGGGCACGCACCTACTTCCAGGCTTACGCGGCGGCCTGCGCGCTGCACTTCGCCGAGAAGGCGTTGGTGGAAATCCGCGCCGGGCGTACCAAGACGTGGGAGAAGTTCGAGGTCCCCGACGAGGCGATCGGTTGCGGCTTCACCGAAGCGGTGCGCGGCGTGCTCAGCCACCACTTGGTGATTCGTGACGGGAAGATCGCCAACTATCATCCGTACCCGCCCACACCGTGGAATGCCAACCCACGCGACAGCTTTGGCACGCCTGGCCCCTACGAGGACGCGGTGCAGGGCCAGCCGATCTTCGAGGAGAACAGCCGGGAGAACTTCAAGGGCATCGACATCATGCGCACGGTGCGCAGCTTCGACCCGTGCCTGCCGTGTGGCGTGCACATGTACCTGGGGGACGGCAAGACGCTGGACAGACTGCACACGCCAACGCAGTCGCCCGTCGGGGAGTGACGTGTGGCCGATCGCCCAGAAATCCCCGACTCGCAGTGGCGCACAGCGGGCGATCGGATCCAGACACTTCTGGATTCCTGTGCGGCGAGTGGGGCAGCCGCGCATGAGCGCGCCCAGTTGTTGGTCCGCGAAGTGGTCGGGCTCTACGGGGCCGGGCTGGAACGGATCATGGCGCTGCTCGAGGACCCCCGCCTAGCCGAGCGGCTGGCCACCGACGACCTGGTGGCCAGCCTGCTCCTGGTGCACGGTCTGCATCCGCACGACGTGTCTCGAAGGGTCTCCGAGGCGCTGGACCGGGTGCGGCCCTACCTCGGCTCGCACGGCGGCGACGTCGACCTGATCGAAGTCACTCAGGAACCCGAGGGGGCCACCGTCCGGCTGCCAGTTCGCCGGCAGCTGCAAGAGTTGTCCGTCGTCAGCGGTGACACTGGAGTTCGCCGTCGAAGATGCGATCCGGGCGGCTGCCCCGGAGGTCTTGTCAATTGAAGTCGTTGCCGCCGAGACGACTTCGACACCAGCGGTAATTCCGGCCGAATCGTTGCTGGCCCGGATCAAGTCGACGCCCAGCACGGCGCAGCCTGGCACCGGTGCCCGATCTCGGCGAGCTGTCGGCCGGCGAAGTAGGTGGCTTCGCCATCGACGAGGCCGGCGGCTTCACCGTGCTGGCGTGTCGCGTCGGCGACCAGCTGTATGCCTACCGTGACCATTGCCCGGCGTGCGAGCGTTCACTGGCCGGGGCGGCCTTGCACCGCGTCCTGGGCAATGTCGATGCTGTGTTGCGTTGTCCGCAGTGCCACGCGCACTTTGACGTCGTGCATGCCGGGGCATGTGTCGATCGCGATGCCGACTGCCACCTCGAACCCCTCCCGCTGCTGATCCGCGACGGGGCGCTGTCCATCGCGGTGCCGGCTCGAAGCGCTGGGGGCTTGCACATGACGAGCCCCTATGACGTGCTGTCTCGCATCACCGCGCCCGGCAAGCCCCCGAGCCGGCGGGCGAGCGATGCGAGATGTGCTCCGAAGCGATCGCCGACGAGCACCAGCATGTGGTGAATGTGGCCGCCCGACAACTGATGTGCACCTGTCGCGGGTGCTACCTACTGTTCACCGACTCCCAGGCCGAGCTGCGCTACCGGGCGGTGCCCGATCGGTATCTGGCATTCCCGGATTTCGCGCTGGACCGACGCGCGTGGTCGGCCTTGCAGATTCCGGTCGGCATGGCGTTCTTCTTCGGCAACTCCGAGCTCGGGCGTATCGTCGCCTTCTACCCGGCCCGGCCGGCGCTACCGAATCCGAGCTGGACCTCGACGCGTGGAACGCGATCAGCGGTGCCGACCCACGGGCGGACTACTGCCGACGACGTCGAGGCGCTGCTGGTCCGGGTTCCCGAAGGACCGAAGGCCTGGCCGAAGACGACGGGTCCGCAAACCTATCTCGTTCCGATCGACGCCTGCTACGAGTTCGTCGGGCGCTTGCGCATGCTGTGGCGGGGATTCGACGGCGGCCAACAGGCCCGGGAGTTCATCGACAGCTTCTTCGCTCAGATCGCCGGACGCGCCCGTGTGAGGGCCCGGGAGACGCCGCGATGACCAGCTTCGCCGTGCTCGATGTGGTTCCCGAGCCGTACACCGTCACCCCGGTGCTCACCGCCCACATTGACGTCTCCGCCGACACCGAGGACCCGGTACACGCCATCGCGCTGCGCTGCCAGGTCCGCATCGAACCGCCGCGGCGGTCCTACTCCGACGAGGAGGCGGCCGGGCTGATCGACCTGTTCGGACCCCGGGAGCGCTGGACGAACACGCAACGCACCTTCCTGTGGCAGCACTGCACCGCGATGGTGCCCGGTTTCACCGGCCGCACCACGGTGGCGCTGCCGCTGGACTGCACCTACGACTTCGAGGTGGCCGCCGCCAAGTACCTGCATGCGCTGCGCGACGACGTACTGCCCCTCCAATTCCTGTTCAGCGGGACCATTTTCGTCAAGTCCGAGCGCGGGTTCTCGGTTCAGCAGGTGTCCTGGGATTGCGAGGACCGCTACCGGATGCCGGTCGCGGTCTGGCGGGATCTGATCAGTCAGCACTATCCGAACAGCGGCTGGCTGCGGCTGAGCCATGACACCATCACGGAACTGGCCCGGTACAAATCGGCCCACGGGATGCTCGACCTCGACCACGCGGTGACCGAACTATTGGCGACCGCCTCCCAGCGGGAGGCCGCCACATGAGACTCGAGACCTCGAGCTGGGATCGGGCCCGCGCCGTCGCGGACGCGGTGCTCTACGAGGGCTATCTGCTCTACCCGTACCGCGGGACGTCCAGCAAGAACCAATCCCGTTGGCAGTTCGGGGTGCTGGGTCCGCCCGGCGCGTCCGAGGCAGGGCTGGGCGAAAACGACACCCTGGCGGCGCAGTTCCTGGTCGACGGGGCGCCGGCGATCACCGTGGTGGTGCGCTTCCTGCAATTGCAGCATCGCCAGACCGAACGCGAGAACGCCGGCGGCTTCGAGCCCGTCCACGAACTGGCCGACCGCGTCCGGTTCGTGGTTGAGCTGGGATGAAGCTGTCGAATACGAAACATCATTGGGACCAATCACATTCGAAGAGCCGACGACCACCCTGCCGGTGGTGGCACCGGCGGCGACCGATGTCGAGTCGGTCGACGGTGGCCGCCTGGTCCGCCAGCGCCAGGAGGTCCGCGGAGAGCTGACCGTCACCAGCGAACCAGACGGCGCCCTGCGCCGGGTCTCGGTTCGCCTGGCCAATGTCGGCGCCCCCGCAAAGGACAAGAGCGACTCGATTGCGCGGTCCATGATCGGCACCCATGTCATCGCCGAAGCCGTTGGGGGTCAATTCGTCTCGCTACTCGAACCACCGGAGGCCGCGGCCGGCGCGGTGGACCGGTGTGCTCAGCATCGCTGCTTCCCCGTGCTGGCGGGCCCGCCGGGCGCATCCGACGTGTTGCTGATAACTCCGATCATCCTCTACGACCACCCCGAGGTCGCCGAGCAGAGCAACACCGCCCTCTTCGACTGCACCGAGATCGACGAGATCCTGACCCTGCGCGTGATGACGATGACCGACGAGGAGAAGGCGCAGGCCCGGGCCACCGATCCGCGGGCGGCCCAGATCATCGACCAGTGCGACGCCATGGCACCTGAAGACATGGCCCGCCTGCACGGCGTGCTACGTAACCCGCATGGTGACCCGCACGCGGGCCTGGTCCCTGAGGTTCCCGAGGGTATCGACTGGTGGGATCCGCTGGCCGACAGTGCGGTTCGCCCCGAGATAGATGCCGTGCTGGTGAACGGCACCCGGGTGGCGCGGGGCAGCCAGGTGCGGCTGCGGCCCAGGCGCAATGCCGACGCACAAGACATATTCGTCGCAGGCAAGACCGCCCGCGTCACGTCGGTACACGAGGACGTCGAAGGCAACAAGCATGTCGGCGTGGTCGTCGACGACGACCCGGCCGCGGATCTGCACGACTGGTACGGCCGTTATCTCTATTTCTCCCCGGACGAGATTGAACCGCTTAAAGCTGAAGAAACCAGTACAAATCTCCAAAATTGAGAATCCCTGAAAGGAGTTCGACATGGAAGTCTTGGGCTGGGTGTTCCTAGTCATCGTCGGAACCACCGTCGCGGCAGCGGTGGTGATGGGACTCTTGTCGCTACCGGATGCCCGCCGTTACCTCAAGATGCGGCGCATGTAGCTGCGCGGTCAGCCCGATGGCGGGACGCATCCTGGTTGCCGGAATCGGCAACATATTTCTCGGGGACGACGGGTTCGGATCCGAGGTGGTCCGGCGCACCGAGATCCCGCAACACGATGCGGATGTGTGTGTGATCGACTACGGCATCCGGGGCATGCACCTGGCCTACGACCTGCTCGACGAGTGGGACACGCTGGTTCTGGTCGACGCGGTGCCCGACCGTGGCAAACCGGGCACGCTGCACGTCTTCCAGGCCGATCATGAATCATTGTCGGCCACAGGCGGTTTTGAGGGCCCGGCCGGCGTGGATGCCCATGGCATGGATCCGGCAGCCGTCTTCGCCAGCCTGCAAGCGCTGGGCGGTAGTCCCCCCTACACGGTGGTCGTCGGGTGCGAGGTGGGCAGTGTCGAGGAAGGAATGGGTCTGACCGAACCGGTTGCCGACGCGGTCCCCCGCGCCGCCCGAGCCGTCGAGGAAATCGTTGCGGCGCTGCGGGTTCCGTCCGCCGCGGGGTCCGTCCGAGAGGAGTGCTGACCCATGTGCCTGGGCATACCGGGTCAGGTGATCAGAATGCTGGACGGTTACGAAGGCCAGCTGGCGCTGGTCGACGTGGTCGGCGAGCAACGCAAGGTCAACGTCGGCATGCTTCCGGAAGAGACATTCGCCCCGGGCGATTGGGTCATCATCCACATGGGGTTCGTGGTCGAGAAGACAGACCGGGCAGGGGCCGAGCAGGCGATGGCCGGTCTGGAGCTGATGGGCCGCGGCGGTCCCGCGGAAATTCCCGGCGGCGTCTGAGATGATCACGCAGGTGACCGATATCCCTGTGCTGATGCGGTCCGACCCCCCCGACGTCGCGGTGCGGCAGCGCTTCACCGTGACCGGTGTCGTCCAGGGCGTTGGCTTCCGTCCGTTCGTCCACCGGATCGCCAGCGAGCTGGGTTTGGCCGGGTTCGTCGGAAACGACTCGGCCGCGGTCTTTCTCGAGGTGCAGGGCGAGCGTTTGCGGGTGGACGAGTTCGGACGCCGGCTGCGCGCGCAGGCTCCGCCGCTGGCGCGGATCAGCACGGTATCGGTGTCCGATGTCCCCGCGCAGACCACGTGCGACGGTGCGTTCCGGATCGTGGCCAGCCACACCGCATCCGGCGCCACGACGCCGATTCCTCCGGATATCGCGGTCTGCGACGACTGCGTGGCCGAACTGTTCGATCCGCACAACCGGCGCTACCGCCACCCGTTCGTGACCTGTACCAACTGCGGGCCGCGCTTCACCATCATCCAGACGTTGCCCTATGACCGTCCGGCCACCACCATGTCGGCCTTCCCGATGTGCGAGCGCTGCGCCGCGGAGTACCACGATCCGGCCGATCGCCGGTTCCATGCCCAACCCATCGCCTGCCCGGACTGCGGACCGTCGCTGTGGTTCTGGTCGGACGCGGTCGAGACTCGCGGGTCGGATGCCGCGCTGGCGGCCACCCAGCGCGCACTGGCGGCCGGCGCGGTGGTCGCGATCAAGGGAATCGGCGGCTACCATTTGGCCTGCGTCGTCGACGACGAGGCGGTGGTGCGCAGCCTGCGCACCCGAAAGGCACGGGGTGCAAAGCCTTTCGCCGTGCTGGTCCGCGACCTCGCCGTCGCCCGCCGGTTCGCCTACGTCGACGAAGACGAGGCGGCGGCGTTGTCGAGCCCCGCGCGGCCGATCGTGTTGTTACGCAGACGCCGCGGTGCGGCGGTCGCCGACGCCGTCGCGCCCGGCAGCCCGCTGATCGGGCTGATGCTGCCGTACTCCCCCGTCCACCACCTTTTGCTGGCAGACGGTCCCTGGCGGGCGGGCGGGGCGCTCGTGCTGACCAGCGCCAACCGTTCCGACGAACCCATCTGCTTCACCGAAGAGGATGCCAGGCAACGGCTTTCACCGCTCTGCGATGCCGTTCTGGAGCACGACCGCCCTATCCATGTGCCGTGCGACGACTCGGTGGTGCGCATCATCGACGGCCGGGAACTGCCGATCCGGCGTTCCCGCGGCTTCGCGCCGCTTCCCATCGACCTCGGGCTCATCGACCCCGACGCGCCGCAGGTGCTGGCGGTGGGCGGCGAGCTGAAGAACACCTGTTGCCTCACCGACGGGTCACGTGCCTACCTGTCCGGGCACATCGGCGACATGGCCACCTGGGAGACATTGCGCGCGTTTGAGCGCGCGGTGGGTCAGCTCAGCGAAATACGCGGCGAACCGACGCGATTGGCGGCCGATCTGCATCCCGGGTATCACACCCGCGACTGGGCCGAGCGGCACGCCGGCGACCGCCCGCTGGACCTGATCCAGCACCACCACGCGCATGTGGTGTCGCTGCTGGCCGAACACGGCCGCATCGGCGAACCGATCGTGGGGGTCTCTTTCGACGGGACCGGGTACGGCTGCGATCAGACCATCTGGGGCGGCGAGATTCTCGCGCTCGGACACGACAGCCACCGTTTCGTGCGGGTCGGGCAGCTGTTGCCGGTGCCGCTGCCGGGCGGCGACGCCGCCGTGCGCAATCCGTGGCGGATGGCGCTGTCCCAGTTGTGGATGGCAGATATCGAGTGGACGCCCGACCTGGCGCCGGTGGCCGCGGCAACACCGGACGAACTGCGCCTCACCCGTTCACAATTGGAATCCGGAACGGGATGTGTGCTGTGCTCGAGCATGGGCCGGCTGTTCGACGCGGTCGCTTCCCTGCTGGGCGTGCGGCACCGGATCGACTACGAAGGACAGGCCGCCATCGAACTCGAAGCGCTGGCCGAGTCCGCGGACGACCAAGCGGCACTGGCGCTCACGGTGCGGCCCGACGGAATCCTCGACCCGGCCCCGATGATGCGGGCGATCGTATCGGAGTTGCGTGCCGGCGCACGGCCGGCGACGCTGGCCATCGCGTTTCACCGGGCGGTCGCCGTGGCCGTCGCAGAAGTGGTCACCCAGGTGGCCGGTGACACCCGGCTGGTGGGCCTCACGGGCGGAGTGTTCCAGAACGTGCTGCTGCTGAGGGAATGCCGTAACCGACTGCAGCAGAACGGATTCGAGGTACTGACCCACCACCTGGTGCCGCCCAACGATGGCGGGCTGGCGCTGGGCCAGGCGGCGATCTCGGTGCTGATCGCCGCGCAGGAGGGGTCATGACGATCGCCGCGATCGATAGCGGGCTCAGCGCCGAACTGGCCGCCGATCTGGCCGCCACCGCCTTCACGTTGGCCAAGCGGTTCGCGGCGGGCGCCACCATGTGGTCCATCGCGCCGTCGTGGGAACCGCACGCCCTGCACATCGCGGTCGAGTTCGTGCACCCGGTGATCGTGGGCAAGCGGGCGCTGCCGGCGGTGGCTTTGACCGGACCGGATCTGGTGGACCAAGTACGGGTTTCGGTGCGACCCGGTGACATGGTGGTCGCGGTCTCCGGCGCCGACGACGCCCAGGTGCGCTCGGTGATGCGCCGCGGCCCGGCCTGGGGCGCCACCACGATCTGGATCGGCAGCGGTGATCGACCCGAAGCCGGCCTCGCAGACCATGTGCTGTGGCTCGACGACCCCGACCCGCGCGTGCCCGCCACGGGTGGCTTCGTGCTGTTCTATCACCTGTTGTGGGAGTTGACGCATGTATGTTTCGAGCACCCGGGATTGCTGAAACCTGAATGCACGGAGACCGTGTGCGTCACCTGCAGCGACGAGGGCCGCCTGGGCGAGGTGGTCTCGGCGTCGACCGACGCGATGGCCCCTGACATTGCACTGGTACGTACCGCACGGGGTGTCGAGAACGTGGTGACGACGCTGATCGACCCGGTCGCCGCGGGCGAACTGGTGCTGGTGCATGCTGGGACCGCGATCAGCAAGATCGAGGAGGTCTGATGGCTGACGAAGAACCCACCAACTTCCTCTACCCGTTCATCGACGCGCAGGAAGACAACGCCGAGTCGCTGCTCGCCGACCTGACCGCATCGGCGCAGGCCAAAGCGGCCGAGAGCCTGGCGCTGCGGCGCTCCACGCTGGAAGCCAACACCGACCTGCTGAACCGGGCCGCCACCGACCTGGCACGCCGCTTCGCGGCCGGGGGACGGATGTTCACCTTCGGAAACGGCGGCAGCTGCACCGATTCCACCACCCTGGCGCGGCTGTTCGCCCGGCCACCGATCGGAACGCCGCTACCCGCTTGGTCGTTGACCGCCGACCAGGCGATCGTCACCGCACTGGGCAACGACGTCGGATTCGAGCTGGTGTTCGCCCGTCAGCTGATCGCCCGCGCGAAAGCCGGCGACATCGCGATCGCCATGTCGACCAGCGGGAATTCGCCCAACCTGCTCACCGCGCTGGCCGAAGCGCGCCAACGTGGTTTGTACACCGTCGGTTTCGCCGGTTACGACGGCGGCGCCTTCGCGAACAACCCGAATGTGGACGCCTGCTTCATCGTTCGTTCGCAGAGCGTGCATCGCATTCAGGAATCGCAAGCGCTGCTCGGCTATGAACTGTGGTCGGCAACCCACCAACGCTTCGATGAGCAAGGTCTGGGGGCCGCATGAACAACAAGTCAGCCGGCGAATACCTGTCGTCGGGGCCGAGATTCGCCGAGGGCGAGGTTATCGAACGGATCGAGGTGTTCCGCAGACGTCGCCCCCGACTGCTCGACGACCACGTGACCCTGGCGCACGGGGCCGGCGGCAAGGCGTCGGCGGCACTGGTCGACGCGGTGTTCATGGAGGCGTTCCGCAACCCGACACTGGAGTCGCTGGGCGACGGCGCGGTCCTCACCCTGCCCAGCGGCGAGCGGATCGCCATGTCCACGGATTCATTCGTGGTGCAGCCCAGGCGCTTTCCCGGCGGCTCCATCGGTTCGCTGGCCGTGCACGGAACCTGCAACGACCTCGCGATGGCCGGCGCCGTGCCGTCCTGGATCGCGGCGGCCTTCGTGCTCGAAGAGGGCTTCCCCATCGCCGAATTGCGGGAGATCGTCGCCGACATGGCCGCCGCCGCCGTCGAGGCCGGAGTGCAGATCGTCACCGGCGACACCAAGGTGGTTCCCAAGGGCGCCGCCGACGGCCTTTTCATCACCACCACCGGAACCGGTGTCGTTCCCGCGGGCCGCACCTTGTCGGCGCAGTCGGTGCGCACCGGCGACAAGGTGCTGTTGTCGGGGTCGATGGGTGAGCACGGCATGGCCGTCATGCTCGCCCGTGGCGACCTGGCCATCGAGGCCGACATCGACTCCGACACCGCGTCCCTCAGCCCGCTGGTGGAACTGCTGATGGCCGCCGCGCCGGCCACCCGCTGGCTGCGCGACGCGACGCGGGGCGGGGTGGGCACCGTCTGCAACGAACTGGCGCAGGCCTGCGGCCTGGGGGTGCTGCTCATCGAGGAACGACTGCCGGTACGGCCCACCGTGAACGGGGCGTGCGAATTGCTCGGCATCGACCCCCTTTACGTCGCCAACGAGGGCAAGTTCGTCGCTGTCGTCGCACCCGACGAGGCGCCGGCCGGGCTGGCCGCGTTGCGATCGCATCCACTGGGCGCCGATGCGGCCGAAGTCGGGGAGATCGTCACCGAACCGGCCGAAAGCGTCGTATTGCGTACCGGATTCGGCGGCACCCGGATCGTCGACATGCTTGTCGGGGATCCGCTGCCGCGAATCTGCTGAAGAAGGGAGTGCTGCTCATGTGTCTGGGGATTCCGGGCCGGATCGTCGAGATCACCGATCCGGCAAACTATTTGGCGAAAGTTGACGTCAGCGGCGTGCGGCGGACCATCAGCGTGCGGCTACTGGACGACGACATGCCCGAACCCGACGATTGGGTGCTGATCCACGTCGGCTTCGCCATGGCCAAGATCGACGAAACCGAGGCGCTGCTCACTTTGGCGGCCGTCAAGCAACTCGGCGATGCCTACACGACCGAGCTCGAAGCCTTCGACTCGTCGGCGATTATCTGAGGGGACGGCAATGAAATTCGTTGACGAATTCCGTGATCCGGCGGCAGCCCGCAAACTGCTTGGCGCCATTGAGCATTTGGCCGGCGATACCGATCACTTCAAGTTCATGGAGGTGTGCGGCGGGCACACCCACACCATTTACCGGCACGGCATCGAACACCTGCTGCCCGACAACGTCGAACTGGTGCACGGGCCGGGGTGTCCGGTGTGTGTGATTCCGATGGGCCGCATCGACGACGCGATGTGGCTGGCGAGCCAACCCGAGGTGATCTTCACCTGTTTCGGCGACATGATGCGGGTGCCGGGCTCGGCCGGGAGCCTGCTGGACGCCAAGGCGCGCGGCGCCGATGTGCGGTTCGTCTACTCCCCGCTGGATGCGCTGAAGGTCGCGGTCGACAACCCCGACAAGCAAGTGGTGTTCTTCGCCATCGGTTTTGAGACCACCGCGCCCTCGACGGCGGTGACGCTGGTACGCGCACGCGATCTGGGTCTGCCCAATTTCAGTGTGTTCTGCAACCACGTCACCATCGTGCCGCCGATCAAGGCCATCCTGGAATCGCCCGACCTGCGGCTGTCGGGTTTCATCGGACCTGGGCATGTCTCGACCGTGGTGGGTAACCGCCCGTACCGGTTTGTCCCGGAGGTGTACCGAAAGCCGTTGGTGGTAGCCGGTTTCGAGCCGCTGGACATCTTGGCGTCGGTGGCGATGCTGTTGCGCCAGATCCGCGAGGGCCGCTGCGAGGTGGAGAACCAGTACACGCGGGTGGTGCCCGAGGACGGCAACCCGGCCGCGCTGGCACTGATGGGCAAGGTGTTCACGCTGCGTCCGCACTTCGAATGGCGCGGCCTGGGCTTCATCTCGCAGAGCGCGCTGCGACTGCATGACGACTTCGCGGAGTTCGACGCCGAGCTGCGGTTCGCGATGCCCGGCGTGCGGGTGGCCGACCCGAAGGCGTGCCAGTGCGGTGAAGTCCTCAAGGGCGTGTTGAAGCCTTGGGAATGCAAGGTTTTCGGCACCGCCTGCACGCCGGAGACTCCGATCGGAACGTGCATGGTGTCCCCCGAGGGGGCGTGTGCGGCCTACTACAACTTCGGCCGCATGCACCGCGACGCGGCCAAGCTGGTGGGGACGGCTTGACCGATACCGAGGGCTCCGAGACGAGCACCGAGACGGGCACCGAGATGTTCGCCCGCTACGCCTACGCCCCCAACGCGCTGGGCTATTGCGGTCCCCCGTTGGGTGCGACACTGCGAGACGGCTCGGTCGACGACGTGCGCCGCGCGGCGACGAAGTTTTCCGGGGCGTGGCCGTACTTGCGGGTGCTGTCCGCCCTGACCGGCATCGCCGACCCGCTGGATCACCGCCTGGTCGAGTCGTATTGGCTCGGCGGCGGCGTCGGCGCCGGGCTGGACCCGCGCGAGTTCTTCGACAAGCTGCTGGCCATCATCGGCCCGCAGGCCGGCCGCTACTGGTCGCACCTCACGCCCGATCTCGCGGGTGAGGCGGCCGGCAATCACTGCTTCCATGTGTTCGGCGTGTATCCGTGGACACGGTTCTTGGGGCGCGGGGTGGACGAGCATCCGTTGGGCGTGCTGGACAATTGCCGGATCACCTGGGGGACAGTGCTTTCCCGATCCGGCGACGACGTCGAGGTGCTGTGCCGCACGCTGGTCTGGGATGGCCGGGCGCTCACGCTGTCCGAGCCCTCGGCCCGGGTGCTCGGCGTCTGGGCCGACGGCTACAGCGCGGTGCCCGACGCCGCCGTCGGCGACGAGGTCGCGGTGCACTGGGGCCGGCTGTGCGGCCGGTTGAGCGGGGAACAGGTTCGCGCGCTGGCCCAGAGCACGGAGCGCCAATTGCGGGTCACCAGCCAACGACTCGCGCACGTGTGATCGATCTCTGCCAGACTGACCCCATGCCTGGTCCAGCGGCCGGTTCGATCTGCGACGTGCTGCCTGCGGCCGCTGCACTGCTGGGGGTCCCCGGCGCGATTGACAGGCTGGGTTTGTCGGATGAGGTCGGCGACGTTGATCGGGTCGCCGTCGTGCTCGTCGACGGCATGGGCTGGCACTTGCTGCCGCGGTTGGCTGCCGATGCCCCATTGCTCGCCGATGTTCTGCGCAGCGGCACCGGACGGCTACGGCAGCTCACCTGTACCTTCCCGTCCACCACGCCGAGCAGCCTGGTGTCCCTGGGCACCGGCGTACAACCAGGCGAGCACGGCATCCTGGGCTTCACGCTCAACGTCCCCGGCACCGACCGGGTGCTCACCCACATCACTTGGCGCGACGATCCGCCGCACCGGCAGTGGCAGCCGCTTCCCACCTGGTTCGAACGACTGGCGCGGGCCGGGTTGGATGCTCGTGTGGTGCTGCCGGTGTGGTTTCTCGGCAGCGGACTGACCGAGGCGGCCTACGGCGGCGCCCGGTTCGTCCCGACGAATGCGGCCGACGGCTATGCCGAACTGGTGACCAACGAGCTGTATGCGGGGCCGGGACTGGTTTATGGCTATACGGCCGAGCTGGATACGGCGGCGCACGTTTTCGGCATCGGTTCGCCCGAGTGGCACGATGCGGCGGCCCGGGTCGACGTGTTGCTGTCCCGGTTGCTGGAGGCGTTGCCACCGAATGCGGCCCTGCTGGTGACCGCCGATCACGGCGGCCTCAATGTTCCGCAGAATGCTCGCGTCGATCTCGACGCCGATCCGCGCCTGGGCGCCGGGGTTCGGGTGGTCGCCGGCGAGCCGCGGGTGCGCTACTTGCACACCCAGCCGGGCGCGGTCGGCGACGTGCTGGCCACCTGGACCGAACTGCTGGACGGCCGGGCCGAGGTGCGCACCCGCGAGCAGGCCGTGGCCACCGGAATGTTCGGACCCGTGGCCCCTCGCAACCTGGACCGGATCGGCGATGTCGTGGTCATCTGCACCGGCGACGCGGCGGTGCTCGCGACGGCGCATGAGCCTCCGGAGACGGCTCGCCTCATCGGCTTTCACGGCGCAGCCACCGCAGCCGAAATGGCAATTCCGTTGATCTCCCTGCGTGGCTGATAGCTGCCGAATGTGTGCTTGATGCACGCTTCGAGGCGCGTGAGCGCGCAATAAGTCCACCTTCGGCGGCGGAAGACCAACGCTGGTTCACAGCGGCGTGACGTAGGCCGAGCTGATCCCGCCGTCGACCAAGAACGTCGAACCGGTGATGAACGACGCGTCATCGCTCGCCAAAAACGCAACGGCAGCGGCGATTTCATCAGGCTCGGCGAACCGGCCGACGGGCACGTGCACCAGCCGGCGAGCGGCCCGCTCGGGATCCTTGGCGAAAAGCTCTTGCAACAGCGGGGTGTTGACCGGGCCGGGGCACAGCGCGTTGACCCTGATGCCCTGCCGGGCGAATTGCACACCCAACTCGCGCGACATGGCCAGCACCCCGCCCTTGGACGCCGTGTAGGAAATCTGCGACGTCGCCGAACCCAGCACCGCGACGAACGATGCCGTGTTGACGATCGAGCCCTTGCCCGCGGGCACCATGTGCCGCAGCGCCGCCCGGCAGCACAGGTACACCGATTTCAGGTTGACGTCTTGAACCCGTTGCCACGCGGGAAGTTCGGTGTTCTCGATCAGGTCGTCGTCGGGCGGTGAGATGCCGGCGTTGTTGAACGCGATGTCGACCGAGCCGTAGGCTTCCGCCGCCGCATTGAACAGCCGGTTGACCGCGTCCTCGTCGGAAACATCCACTGGCACAAACAAACCGGCGAGCTCTGTAGCGGCCGCCTCACCGGCGTCGTGGTCCAGGTCGCCGACGACGATCGTCGCGCCTTCGGCATGCATCCTGCGGGCGGCGGCCAGGCCGATGCCGCTGCCGGCGCCGGTGATGACCGCCACACGGCCGGCCAGCCGTTGGGTGAGGTCCATCAGTGCTCCTCCTTGACGGCGATGAACACGTTCTTGGTCTCGGTGAAATGCAAAGGCGCGTCGGGCCCGAGCTCGCGGCCCAGGCCCGACTGCTTGAACCCGCCGAACGGGGTGTTGTAGCGCACCGACGAATGCGAGTTCACCGACAGGTTGCCGGACTCGACCGCGCGGGACACCCGCAGCGCGCGGGACAGGTCGTCGGTCCAGATCGATCCGGACAGCCCGTACGCGGTGTCGTTGGCCAGGGTGACCGCGTCGTGTTCGTCGTCGAACATCAGCACGGTGACAACCGGGCCGAAGATCTCGTCGATGACGGTACGGTCGGTGCGCGCCGGAGTGAGAACCGTTGGCGCAAACCAGAATCCGGGCCCCGACGGCGCGGTGCCGCGAAACGCCACGGGTGCGTCGTCGGGCACATAGGAGGCCACTTTGGCGTGGTGCGCCGCGGAGACCAGCGGGCCCATCTCGGTGTCGCGGGATCCGGGGTCCCCGACGACGACGGCCTGTACCGCCGGCTCCAGCAGCTCCATGAACCGGTCGTATACGCTGCGCTGCACGAGGATCCGGCTGCGGGCGCAGCAGTCCTGGCCGGCGTTGTCGAACACCCCGGCGGGCGCGGTCGCCGCCGCGCGCTCCAGGTCGCAGTCGGAAAAGACGATGTTGGCACTCTTGCCGCCGAGTTCCAGCGTCACCCGCTTGACCTGAGCCGCGGCGCCGGCCATCACCTTCTTGCCGACTTCGGTGGACCCGGTGAACACGATCTTGCGGACATCGGGATGGCTGACGAACCGCTCCCCCACCACCGAGCCCTTGCCGGGCAACACCTGCAGCAGGTCTTCGTCCAGCCCGGCCTCGACCGCCAACTCGCCGAGTCGCATGGTGGTCAGCGGCGTCCCCTCGGCGGGTTTGACCAACACCGCGTTGCCGGCGGCCAGTGCCGGCGCGATACCCCAGGACGCGATCGTCATCGGGAAATTCCACGGCGTGATCACGCCGACCACGCCCAACGGTTCGTTGAATGTCACGTCCAGTCCACCGGCAACCGGAATCTGCTTGCCGGACAAGCGTTCCGGGCTGGCGGCGTAGAACTGCAACACGTCGCGGACGTGGCCGGCCTCCCACTCGGCAGACGCGATCGGGTGCCCCGAGTTGGCCACCTCGAGCGCGGCCAGCTCGTCGATGTGCGCGTCCACCGCGGCCGCGAAGGCCCGCAGCCCGGCGGCCCGCTCCGCCGGCGCCAACCGCGCCCACCGCCGCTGCGCTGCCCGGGCCCGCTGCACCGCGTCGTCGACGCCGGTGGCATCGACGTGCTCGACCGACCGCAGCACCTGCTCGGTGGCGGGGTTGACCAGCTGCACTGAGCTCATCGGCTGTCCGCGTAAGTTCGGGCGGCGTCCACGATCGCCCTGAACAGCCGAAGGTCGTCCAGGGACTGCTCCGGATGCCATTGCACCGCAACCGCGAAGTTGTCCCCGGGCACCTCCAGCCCCTCGACCATGCCCTCCGGATCCCATGCGCTGACCAGCAGGCCGTCCCCGACTTTGTCGACGGCCTGATGGTGATAGCACGGTCCCTCCGCGGCCTCGCCGAGCAGCGCGGACAGCCGAGTGTCCGGCACGGTGCGCACCGGCAGCCTGGTGAAGTTTCCGTAGCCGGCCCGGTGTCCCTTGTGCCCGAGAACATCCGGCAAGTGCTGGTGCAGCGTGCCGCCGAACGCGACGTTGAGCACCTGGATGCCGCGACAGATCCCCAGCACGGGCAGCCCCCGGTCCAGTGCACCCCGCAACAGCGCGAACTCGAAAGCGTCTCGGACACTGCGCGGTTGGTCGGTCCTGGGATGCGGCTCTTGGCCGTAGCTGGCGGGGTCGAGGTCGTAACCCCCGGTGAGCAACAGCCCGTCCAGGCTGTCGAGGACGGAGCCGGCGATCTCGGGATCCACCGGCTGCGGCGGCAGCAGCACCGCGATACCGCCGGCCGCGATGACGCCCTCGAAGTAGTTGGAGGACAGATACCCCGCGGGAACGTCCCAGCCATCGCTCTGCACTTGCTCCAGATAGGTCGTCAGGCCCACCACCGGACGTTTAGAGGCGTTCAAACCCACGGATCCTCTCCCAATCGGTCACCGCGGCGTTGAACGCCGCTATTTCGACACGCGCGTTGTTGAGGTAGTGCGCGACGACGTCGTCGCCAAAAGCGTTGCGCGCCAGGCCCGAATCGCCGAACAGCGAGGCGGCCTCGGCCAGCGTCGTCGGCAGCCGTTCAACGTCAGCGGCCTGGTATGCATTGCCGCGGTAGGGCTCGGGTAGGTCCAGTCCCTGCTCGATACCGTACAGTCCGCCGGCGATCAGCGCCGCGACCGCGAGGTACTGGTTGACGTCGCCCCCCGGAACCCGGCATTCGACCCGGATGTTGCGCCCGTGCCCGACCACCCGCAAGGCGCAGGTGCGGTTGTCCAGGCCCCAGGCCACCGCCGTCGGCGCGAAGCTGCCGTCGGCAAATCGCTTGTAGGAGTTGATGTTCGGCGCGTAGAACAAGGTCAATTCGCGCAGCGTGGCCAGCTGGCCGGCGAGGAAGGCGCGGAACATCGCCGACATGCCGTGCGGGGGGTTGGCGCCGGCGAACGCCGCGGTGCCGTCCTCAGCGCGCAGCGAGAGGTGGATGTGGCAGCTGTTGCCCTCGCGCTCATCGTATTTCGCCATGAAGGTCAGGCTCTTGCCGTGCTGGTCGGCGATTTCCTTGGCGCCGTTCTTGTAGATGGCGTGGTTGTCGCAGGTGACCAGCGCTTCGTCGTAGCGGAACCCGATCTCCTGTTGACCGCGGTTGCACTCCCCTTTCACGGCCTCGAACCGCAGGCCCGCGCCCTCCATGCCCAGCCGGATGTCGCGCAGTAGCGGCTCCATCCGTGTCGACGCCACGATCGCGTAGTCGATGTTGTAGTCGCTGGCCGGAGTCAGCCCGCGGTAGCCGGTGGCCCACGCCTGGCGATACGGCTCGTCGAACACGATGAACTCCAGTTCGGTGGCGACGTCGGCGACCAGTCCCCGCTCGCGCAGCCGGTCGAGCTGGCGGCGCAGGATCGCGCGGGGCGAGGCGGCGACCGCGCTGCCGTCGGCCCAACCCAAGTCGGCCAACACCAACGCGGTGCCGGGTAGCCAGGGAATGAGCCGCAACGTGTCGAGGTCGGGCGTCATCACCATGTCGCCGTATCCGGTCTCCCAACTCGACATCGAATAGCCCGCCACGGTGTTCAGGTCGACATCGACGGCCAGCAGATAGCTGCAGCACTCGGCGCCGTGGGTGGCGACTTCGTCGACGAAGAGCCGGCCCGAGATCCGTTTACCGGCGAGGCGCCCCTGCATGTCGGTGAACGCGACGATGACGGTGTCGACGTCGCCCGCCGCGACCAGTCGCTCCAGCTCGACCCGCGACAACGTCGCGGATCCCGGACTGTGATTCTCCGGAGTCATGACGGCAAGTCAACCATCACCCGTCGGGTGCGCTGCTGAGTCCGCCGCTACCAGGCGCTGGTCCGCAGCACGATCTCGGTGGCCAGCTGCGCCGTCGACTCGTGTGCGTTGCGCCGGCCCGGGAGATCCACGACGCGGTAGTCGCCGTAGACGAGCCGCTGGCTGTCCTGGACGACGGCCCGCACCGCTGGAGAGCTCACCAGGACGGTGGTGCTGATCTCGACGGGCGGGCAGTGGTCGTCGCGGACCACGCCATTGGGATCGGCCACCGCCGGATGTCCGCGATCGATGGCGACCAGACCGACGAACCGGCCCAGCTTGGTTGCGGCCAGCTCCCAGGCGAGGTCGCCGCCGGCCCGGTCACCGACCACCACCGACCACCCGACACCCAGGGCGTCGAGGATGCCGACCACCGACTTGGGGGTCAACCGCGGTTCCGGGCCGATGACGACCGTGCGAAGCGACGCGTTGTGCAGCCGGTCGCACACCGCGTCATAGGCGGCCGGCGCGCGCTGTTCGGCCGCGAGGATGACGACGACGACGCCCTTCTCCGGACCGGACACTGCCACCGGGACCGGAAACCCGTCGAGCGTGGTCATCACCGAGGGCATCTACGTAAGTTACCGGATTTAGGTTTCCGCTGAGTTGATTGCGGAATGTGTTAACACCGACTTAGCAGCGCGCGGTCGCCGGTTTCCCCTGGCGAGCAGACGCAAAAGCCCCCAATTTCGTTCCGAAATAGGGGCTTTTGCGTCTGCTCGCGCCGAGAAGGTCACGGCAACGTGAGGATCTCGACGCCGGTGTCGGTGACCAGCAGGGTGTGCTCGAACTGGGCGGTCCACTTGCGGTCCCTGGTGACCACTGTCCAGCCGTCCTGCCAGATCTCGTAGTCCAGCGCGCCCAGGTTGATCATCGGCTCGATGGTGAAGGTCATTCCCGGCTGCATGATGGTCGCGACGGCCGGCTGCTCGTAATGCAGCACCACCAGCCCATTGTGGAACGTGGTGCCGATGCCGTGACCGGTGAAGTCGCGAACCACGTTGTAGCCGAACCGATTCGCATACGATTCAATGACGCGGCCGACGACCGACAACGCCCGCCCGGGCTTGACGGCATTGATGGCACGCATCGTGGCTTCCCGGGTTCGTTCGACGAGCAGCCGGTGCTCTTCGGACACGTCGCCGGCCAGAAAAGTCGCGTTCGTGTCGCCGTGCACCCCGTCGATGTAGGCGGTGACGTCGATGTTGACGATGTCGCCGTCGGCGACCACCGTCGAGTCCGGGATGCCGTGGCAGATCACCTCGTTGAGCGACGTGCAGCACGACTTCGGGAATCCCTTGTAGCCCAGCGTCGATGGATAGGCGCCGTTGTCGACCATGTACTCGTGCGCGATCCGGTCCAGTTCGTCGGTCGTCACGCCAGGAGCCACCGCCTTGCCGGCCTCGGCGAGTGCATGGGCCGCGATCCGGCCGGCGACGCGCATCTTCTCGATGACCTCCGGCTCCTGCACCCACTGCTCGGTGCCCTCCTTGGCAGTCGGCTTGCCGACGTACTCCGGGCGCGCGATCCACGTGGGCACCGGCAGGGTCGGGGACAACGTGCCGGGGGAAAGCGCGGTGCGAGCAGGCATGTCCGCTAGCTTAATCAAGCTTGGAAAGCCTCGCCGAGACTGCGGTCAGCGCGCGTGCGGGCGGCCAGGGGCGATCTGTGCGCAGGCTCGCTGCCCCTACAGCAGACTCAGGCGCGGCGGAGCAACGACCGCCGGGGACCCCGGATGACCACCGAACCGCAGACCACCTGACCGGTCAGCACGACATGCGGCGTTCCCTCCGCGGGTGCGTCTTTGCGGCGGTCGTTCGCGCTGCCCACATACACCTCGACATCGTCGAGCGACGCACTGGCGCCGTCGGGCAACCGGAGGTCCAGCGAGCCGAATTTCAGGTCGAGTTCGATGACCACCACGGGCCCCGCGAACCGGGCCTTGGTGAGGTCGAGTTCGATCGACCCGAGCCGGCGCACCAGCGCCAGCCGGGTCGGCACCATCCATTCGCCGTGCCGCTTCAGCGAGCCGGCCCAGCCACGCAGTTCCACCCGGTCGGCCGCGGACGTGACGATCGCACCCGGCCCGGGCAGGTCGCCGACCAGCCCGTCCAGCTCGCTTCGGGTGCGCGCGTAGGACACCCGGGACGAGCGCTGCTCGAACTCGTCGATATCGATCAGCCCGAGCGCAACGGCGTTGTGCAATCGCCGCATCGTGCCGTTGCGGTCGGCGTCGGAGACGCGCAAGGCGACCATGTCTCCATTGGTGTCCGTCATGATGTTCCGCCCACCCTCGCAATTTACGCTGCTCGCGGGCGGCACAGCACGCGAAGCAAGCCCTAAGTGAGGTATCCCGGTGGCAGTGAGTCCAGCATCACCTTGGTCATCCGGACCGCGTATTCCGAGCTGCCTCCCCCGACGATCAGCGACGCGAACGCCAGATCGCCGCGGTAACCGGCGAACCAGGCGTGCGATCCGCCCGGGAACTCGGCCTCACCGGTCTTACCGAACACCTCGCCGCAGCCGGCGATCTCCTTGGCGGTGCCGTTGGTCACCACCAGCCGCATCATCGGCCGCAGCGCGTCGATCATCTTCGGGCTGATCGGTGTGCTGTCGCCCTGCACGGTCGTCGGCCGCCCGGCGATCAGCTGCGGAACCGGGGTTTTTCCGGCGGCGACCGTGGCCGCCACCAGCGCCATGCCGAACGGGCTGGCCAGCACCTTGCCCTGGCCGAAGCCGTCCTCGGTGCGCTCGGCCAGGTCCACCGTCGGCGGCACCGAACCAGTCACGGTGGTGATGCCCTCGACTTGGTAGTCGAGACCGATCCCGTACTCGGCGGCGGCCTGGGTCAGACCTCGGGGCGGCATCCGGCTGCTCAACTCGGCGAATGTGGTGTTGCAGGAACTGGCGAAGGCCCGCGACATCGGCACCACCCCGAGATCGAAGCCGCCGTAGTTGGGGATGGTGCGGTGTCCGATGTCGATGTGGCCGGGGCAGCCCAGCATCGTGTTGGGCGTGGCCATATCGCGGTCGACGGCGGCGCCGGCCGTGATCATCTTGAAGGTCGACCCCGGTGGAAACAGGCCGGTGGTGGCGAGCGGGCCCTCGGCGTCGGCCCCCGCGTTCTGCGCGATCGCGAGGATCTCCCCGGTCGACGGTTTGATCACCACGATCATCGCTTTGCCGCCGCGGGTATCCACCGCGTGCTGAGCCGCGTTCTGCACCACCCGGTCCAGGGTGATCGACACCGACGGCGCCGGCGATCCCTCGACCTCGTGCAGCACCGCGACGTCCACCCCGTTCTGGTTGGTGCTGACCACCCGCCAGCCCGCCTGGCCGTCGAGTTGTTCGATCACGGCCTTCTTCACCGCGCTGACGACGGCCGGCGCGAAATGGGGGTCGGTCGGCAGAATGTCGGCCTGCGGGGTGACCACGACGCCGGGCAGATGCCCGATCGCCGGGGAGACCTTGTCGTTGTCGTCGGGTTTCAGGGTGACCAGGTCGACGGGCTGGGTCGACGAGCTGGCTTGTTCGGCCAGCAGCTGCGGATCGTTGAGCGAGTCATTGAACGGATTCAGGGTCTCCACGATCGCGTGTGCCGTCTCGATCAGGGCGGGCCCGGCCTGGGTGGCGTCCAACGTGTAGTGGTAGAGGTAGCCCGGCGTCAGCACATCGCTGCCACCGAGTTCGTTCACCGAGGCACGCGGTGGCGGGTCGGCCCGCAGCGCGAACGTCTGGTGCTCACCCAACCTGGGGTGCAACCCGGTGGGCGTCCAGCGGACTTGCCAGTGCCCTTCGTCGCGGGCCATTTTCAGCTGTCCGTCATAGCTCCAGGTGCGGTCCTTGGGCAGATGCCAGGTGAACCGGTACGCCACCGTGCCGGTGTCCTCGGCGTATTTCGAGCTGAGCAGCTGCGCGTCCAGGTGCGTGGCCTGCAACCCCGACCACGCTGCGTTGAGCGCTTCGCGGGCCTCGTTGGGGTTGTCGCTGAGTTGGGCGGCCGTGGCGGTGTCGCCGATGGCCAACGCGGCGAAGAACTTCTCGGCCGTCGGGCCAGGTCCCTCGGGCCGCGGTGTGCAGCCCGGCAGCGCGACCACCGCTACAAGCAGGAACGCTGCGACTGATGAGGCTAGTGTTATTCGAGTTACCATCGTTGCTGATGTTAAGAACTCCGGGTTCGGCAACGGCGCAGACACACCGAGACCCAACCGTTATTGCGACGCAGGCGAGAGTGAATCTCACGACGCGACGCGCCGCAAAGCCGTCGCCAGATGCACGCTCGGCGCGGCTCAGTCCAGCAGGACGGTCGCGAAGGTGCCGACTTCCTTGAAGCCGATGCGGTCGTAGGCGGCGCGGGCCACCGTGTTGAAGTCGTTGACGTAGAGGCTGGCGGTGCGGCCGGTACTCACGATCACGGCGGCCAGCGTCGCGGTGCCGGCGGTGCCCATGCCCAGCCCGCGCCACTCGGGGTGCACCCAGACCCCCTGGATCTGCCCAACACCCGGCGACTGCGAGCCCACCTCGGCCTTGAAGATGACTTGACCGTGCTCGAAGCGGGCCCAGGCGCGCCCGGCCGCAATGAGGCTGGCCACCCGGCGCCGGTAACCCCGGCCGCCGTCGCCGAGCCGCGGGTCCACCCCCACCTCGCCGATGAACATGTCGACGGCGGCCACCAGGTAGGCGTCCAGTTCGTCGGGCCGAACCTGGCGCACCTCGGTGTCGAGCTCGCAGCTGGGGAAGCTGTTCAAAGCCATCAGCGGTTGGTCTTCACGCACATCGCGCGCCGGACCCCAGGCCGTCTCGAGCCGCCGCCACATCGGCAACACCAGGTCGGCGCGGCCGACCAGCGACGAACACCGCCGCGACGAGCTCATCGCCTCGTCGGCGAACGCGTTCAGGTCGATCAGCCCGCCACGCAGCGGGATCAGGTTGGCACCGGCGAAGCACAGCGATTCTTCTGCGCCGCGAACGGTCCACAGTTCGCCGCCAATCGAATTCGGTTCGATGCCGTAGTCCGCGACGCGTGCGGCGACCATGCACGAGGCGACCGGGTCGTCTTCGAGCACCCGCCAGACCGCGGCGACATCGCGCACCACGGACACCCGTCGGTCGCCGACCAGGCGAAAAATGGGCGGAGCCGACATCTGACGAACTCTCTGTGGTGGTACGGGTTACAAGCCAGTGATATTGGCCACTTTGAAGGCCTGTATCAGCTTACGGTGACAACCGGCGAACCGCTCGTAGTCTGGCCCGGATCGCCGAGATCATTGCCAATCTCTGCGGCAATTCGCAGGGCTTCTTCGATCAGCGTCTCCACGATCTGGGCTTCGGGCACGGTTTTGATCACTTCGCCCCGAACGAAGATCTGTCCCTTGCCGTTGCCGGACGCGACACCGAGGTCCGCCTCACGCGCTTCGCCCGGCCCGTTGACCACGCAGCCCATCACTGCCACCCGCAGCGGCACGTCCATACCCTCCAGGCCGGCGGTCACCTCGTTGGCCAGTTTGTAGACGTCGACCTGGGCGCGCCCGCAGGACGGGCAGGACACGATTTCCAGACCACGCGGCCGCAGGTTCAGTGACTCCAGAATCTGGTTGCCGACCTTGACTTCCTCGACCGGCGGCGCAGACAGCGAAACCCGGATGGTGTCGCCGATGCCCTTCGACAGCAGGGCGCCGAAGGCGACGGCGGACTTGATGGTGCCCTGGAACGCGGGACCGGCCTCGGTGACGCCGAGGTGCAGCGGGTAGTCGCATTGCGCGGCGAGCTGCTCGTAGGCGGCGACCATCACCACCGGGTCGTTGTGCTTGACACTGATCTTGATATCGCCGAAGCCGTGCTGCTCGAACAGCGAGGCCTCCCACAGCGCGGACTCGACCAGCGCCTCGGGGGTGGCCTTGCCGTACTTCTCCATGAACCGCTTGTCCAGCGAGCCCGCGTTGACGCCGATGCGGATAGGGATGCCGGCGGCGCCGGCCGCCTTGGCGACCTCGCCGACCCGGCCGTCGAATTCCTTGATGTTGCCCGGGTTCACCCGCACCGCGGCACACCCGGCGTCGATGGCGGCGAAGATGTACTTCGGCTGGAAGTGGATGTCGGCGATCACCGGGATCTGGCTGTGCCGGGCGATCTCGGCCAGCGCGTCGGCGTCCTCCTGACGCGGGCAGGCCACCCGGACGATGTCGCAGCCGGTCGCGGTCAACTCCGCGATCTGCTGCAGCGTCGAATTGACGTCGTGAGTCTTGGTGGTGCACATCGACTGCACCGAAATCGGCGAGTCGCTGCCGACGCCGACATTGCGGACCATGAGCTGACGCGTCTTGCGGCGGGGGGCAAGCGTGGGAACCGGCGGTGCCGGCATGCCGAGACCGATCGTCACTGGAACAGCCTGATGGGGTTGACCAGGTCAGCGGTGACCGTCAGCAGCATGTAGCCGACAACCAAGACCAGCACCACGTATGTCGCCGGCATGAGTTTGAGGTAGTTGACGGGTGCGGCCGCCACCTTGCCGCGCGCCGACCGGATCATGTTGCGGATCTTCTCGAACACCGCCACGGCGATGTGGCCACCGTCGAACGGCAGCAGCGGCAGCAGGTTGATCGCCCCCAGAATGAGGTTCAACTGAGCCAGGAAGAACCAGAACGCCACCCACAGCCCGTGGTCAACGGTGTCGCCACCGATGATGCTGGCCCCGACCACGCTGATCGGTGTCTGCGGGTCACGCTGTCCGCCGCCGATGGCGTGCACCAGGGCGCCGACCTTGGTCGGGATGGCCATCAGTGACTTGCCCACCTCGCCGGTCAGGTCGGCGGCGAACACGAACGTCGCCGGCACCGCCGACAGCACGTTGTAGTGCGTCGGCCCGGCGTGGGCTGCCCCGACGCCGATGGCGCCGACCGTGGCCGCCTGGGCCTGACCACCCTGGCCGTTGCTGATGTAGCGCTGGGTGGGCGTGACGTCGACGTAGGTGGTGATCGCGGTTCCGTCGCGGTCGACGACGACCGGGATTGTGCCGTGCAATTTGCGCACCGCGGCGGCCATGTCGTCGAAGTTGGATACCGGGGTGTCACCGACCTTGACGACGACGTCGCCGGCCCGGATTCCGGCCAGCGCCGCCGGACCGGGGCCGTTGCACTTGTCCAGCTTGCCCGGGGAGACTTCCGCTGCGACACAACCGGTTTCGCCGACGATCGCTTTGGTGGGCGGGTGCAGGTTGGGCAGGCCCCAGATCACCGCGATGCCATAGAGCAGCACCAGGCAGATGACGAAGTTCATGCCCGGCCCGGCGAACAGCACCGCGGCGCGCTTCCAGGTGGACTGCTTGAACATCGCGCGTTCGTGTTCGTCGGGCCCCAGGTCTTCGACCGAGGTCATGCCGGCGATGTCACAGAAGCCGCCCAGCGGCACGGCCTTGAGGCCGTACTCGGTTTCACCGCGCCAGGTGGACCACAGCGTGGGCCCGAAGCCGACGAAATAGCGACGCACCTTCATGCCGGTGGCGCGCGCGACCCACATATGGCCGCACTCATGCAGGGCCACCGAAATCAATATGGCCAGCGCGAACAACACAATGCCGACAACGAACATCATCAGGTGCGTCAGAACCTTTCCAAAACCATTTTCTTTGCTGCCACCGCGCGCTGCGCTTGCTCACGGGCCCAGCGCTGCGCGTCTAGTACGTCTTCCACGGTAGCGGGTGAAGCGGCCCATTGGTCGGCGGCGTGCAGGACATCAGCGATGATTTGCACGATCGAGGGGAATCCGATCCGGCCGGCAAGGAACGCTTCCGCCGCCTCTTCGTTGGCGGCGTTGTATACGGCGGTCATACAACCGCCCGTCTCACCGGCGTGCCGGGCCAACTCGACCGCGGCGAACACCCGGGTGTCCAGCGGCTCGAACTCCCAGGTAGACGCGGTGCTGAAATCGCAGGATGCCGCCGCACCGGGCACCCGCCGCGGCCAGCCCAAGGCCAGCGAGATGGGCAGCTTCATGTCCGGGGGGCTGGCCTGGGCGATCGTCGAGCCGTCGACGAAGGTGACCATCGAGTGAACAATCGACTGGGGGTGTACGACGACCTCGATGCGGTCGTAGGGAATGCCGAACAGCAGATGTGTCTCGATCAGCTCGAGTCCCTTGTTGACCAGCGACGCCGAGTTCAGCGTGTTCATCGGCCCCATGTTCCAGGTCGGGTGCGCGCCGGCCTGCTCGGGCGTGACGTGCTCGAGATCGGCGGCCGACCAGCCCCGGAACGGCCCACCGGAGGCGGTCAGCACCAGTTTGGCGACCTCGTCGGGAGCACCGCCGCGCAGGCACTGGGCCAGCGCGGAGTGCTCGGAGTCGACGGGCACGATCTGACCCGGCCGTGCCGCCCGCAGTACCAGCGGGCCCCCGGCGACCAGCGATTCCTTGTTGGCCAGCGCCAACCGGGCGCCGGACTCCAGCGCGGCCAGTGTCGGCCGCAGGCCCAGCGCCCCGACCAGGGCATTGAGCACGACGTCGGCCTCGGTCTCCTCGACCAGCCGGGTGACCGCATCCGGGCCGCGGTAGGGCACATCGCCGGCCAGCTGCGCGGCGTTCTCGTCGGCGATGGCGATGTTGGTCACACCGGTCTCGGCTCGCTGTTGCAGCAGCGTGTCCAGATGCGCACCGCCTGCCGCCAGCCCGACCACCTCGAAACGGTCCGGATTCTCGGCGATGACCTCCAGCGCCTGGGTGCCGATGGAGCCCGTGCAGCCCAACACCACCACCCGCAGGCGGCCGTCGGCGGGCCCTTCGGTCGCGTTGGTCACGCATTCATTGTGCCCGCCCGCCGACGATGCGCGCAGTGCCCGACCCGTCCCATCCAGACCCCGACCGGCACCGAATACAAGATCGGACGGCCCCTAACCGGTGATGGCAGACTCGGGCCCGACCCATCCGACTTCGGGGTCCGGTTAGGGGCCGGCCCTATTGCTGTGACTAAAATGCTTAGATTGCAATGCTTTTCGCATACTATCCACCGATCCACAGCGGCTTCGGCTACGAATGACTCTCATGTTGACCCTCGCGTTCATCGGCTTCGTCGGAGGCCTGATCACCGGGATATCCCCGTGCATCCTGCCCGTCCTGCCGGTGATTTTCTTCTCGGGCGCGCGCAGCATCGCCGACGACGAATCGCACGCGTAGCGATGCGCCCGGCACCGTCGCGGTCGCCAGTCCGGTCAAGGTGCCCGTCAAGCCGAAGCGTCCGCTATCGGAGACCTTGCGCCCCTACCGGGTGATCGCAGGCCTGGTGGTGAGCTTCAGCGTGGTCACCCTTGCCGGCACCGCACTGCTGTCGCTGCTGCACCTGCGGCAGGACGCAATCCGCTGGGTGGCCTTGGTGGCGCTGGTGGCGATCGGTCTCGGGCTGATCTTTCCCCGCTTCGAGCAGCTGCTGGAGCGGCCGTTTTCCCGGATCCCGCAGAAACAGATCATGGCTCGCCGCAATAGTTCCCGGGGTTTCGGACTGGGCCTGGCATTGGGTGTCCTCTATGTTCCCTGCGCGGGTCCGGTACTGGCCGCGATCATCGTGGCCGGGGCCACCATGACCATCGGCCTCAACACTGTCGTCCTCACTTGCGCATTCGCGGTCGGCGCCGCGCTGCCGTTGCTGTTCTTCGCACTCGCCGGCCAGCAGGTGGCGGCACGGGTGGGTGCATTCCGTCGTCGTCAGCGCGAGATTCGCGTCGCGGCGGGGATTGTGACGATCCTGCTGGCGGTCGCGCTGGTGTTCAACGTGCCGGCAGCCTTGCAGCGCGCCATTCCGGACTACACCGGCACACTGCAACAGCGGCTCGGCGGCGGAGACCAGATCCAGAGCGAGCTCAACCTCGGCGGCATCGTCACCGACCAGAACGCTCAGCTGTCGAACTGCACCGACGGAGGCAGGCAGCTCGAAAGCTGTGGTCCCGCACCCGATATCAAGGGCATCACCGGCTGGCTGAACACTCCTGACAACAAGCCGATCGATCTGAAGTCGTTGCGGGGCAAGGTCGTATTGATCGACTTCTGGGCATATTCCTGCATCAACTGCCAGCGCGCTATCCCACACGTCGTCGGCTGGTACCGGGCGTACAAAGACAGCGGTTTCGAGGTCATCGGCGTGCACACCCCCGAGTACGCGTTCGAACGAGTCCCGAACAACGTGGCATCCGGCGCCGCCGATCTGGGCATCACGTATCCCGTTGCGCTGGACAACAATTACTCAACCTGGACGAATTACCGCAACAGGTACTGGCCCGCCGAGTATTTGATCGACGCGAACGGCACCGTGCGGCACATCAAGTTCGGCGAAGGCGACTACGACGGCACCGAAAACCTGATCAGGCAACTGCTTCTCGACGCCAACCGGGGCGCGAAGCTGCCGTCGCCCGTCGACGCAGCCGACCAAACGCCCAACTACGGACTGACGCCCGAGACGTACTTCGGGGTGGGCAAGGCGGTCAACTTCGGCGGAACTGAGCAATACGACAAGGGTTCGGCGACGTTCAGCTACCCGCCGACGCTGCCACCGAGCACCTTCGCGCTCAGCGGCCGGTGGTCGCTGGACAATGACGCCGCCACGGCCGACAGCGACGATTCGCACGTCAAACTCAACTATCACGCCAAAAACGTCTATCTCGTCGTCGGCGGCAGCGGCACTCTCACGGTGACGCGGGACGGACAATCGACGACGCTGCCGATCAACGGAGCACCGCAGGCTCACCAAGTCGTCGCCGGTGATCGGGTTGCCGACGGCACGCTCGAGGTACGGCCCAGTCGCGGGCTGCAGGTTTATTCCTTTACCTACGGCTGAATTCCAATCCGAACGCCGCACAGCTCCGAATCACTTGTGTTCGAAACAAAATCAAGCGGGAACTACACCGCGACGAAGCATGCTGAGGAGCACAAGCCCATGAAGATTCACGACAAGGCAATAGCCGCAACAAGTTTCGCGGCAGCGGCCGCCATAGGTCTCGCGCTGGCCAGCAGCCCGATTGCAGCGGCCTCTCCCCCGTCCAATCTCGTCGGTCCCGGCTGCCAGGCCTATGCGCAACAAGTACCCACCGGGCCCGGTTCGGTGGCCGGGATGGCTGCCGACCCGGTCGCGGTGGCGGCGTCGAACAACCCGCAGCTGACCACGCTGACCGCGGCACTGTCGGGCAAGCTCAACCCGCAAGTGAACCTGGTCGACACCCTCGACGGCGGGCAGTTCACCGTCTTCGCTCCCACCGATGCGGCCTTCGCCAAGCTCGACGCCGCGACCATCGATTCGCTGAAAACCGATGCGCCGCTTCTGACCAAGATCCTCACCTACCACGTGGTTCCCGGGCAGCTGAGCCCGAACCAGGTCGGTGGCACGCACAACACCCTGCAGGGTGCGCCGGTGACGGTGACCGGATCGGGCAACAACCTGATGGTCAACAAGTCCTCAGTCGTCTGCGGTGGCGTGGCGACCGCGAACGCGACGGTCTACATGATCGACACCGTGCTGATGCCGCCGATGTAGTCGCTGCCCGGAACGCAGAACCGGTGTGTGCCAGAATGTCGTGAGATTGTGCAAACCCTGTCGTACCGCAGCCGAACCGGAGGAATCGCCGTGGCCAGTACCGAGGTGGAGCAGTTCACCGGCGTCGACAAAGCTGAGGTGCCGTCCGCGGAGTGGGGCTGGAGCGCAATCAACCACCGCACCTGGCACATCACCGGTCTGATCATGTTCGGGTTCCTGCTGGCGATGCTGCGCGGCAACCACGTCGGCAACATCGAGGACATATTCCTGGTCATGTTCGCCGCGATCGTGCTCTTTGTCCTGGTACGCGACCTGTGGGGCCGTCGGCGCGGCTGGATCAGGTAGCCGCCACCGGCGTTTGATGCGCAGGCCTCGCGCGGTGGATGTTCACACCGCCCGAGGCGCTGCGCACCTCTAGGTGCAGTGTTTCGTCGCCTTGCTCGGGCCCGTCCGTCGGCTGCAACAGGTTGGCGACGACACCGGATCGGGTGACGATGTCGAGCCGTACCGCGGTGCCCTCGACGACGCCGACGGTCACCTCGCCGCTGCTGGTGTGCACCGACACCCCACCACCAACCGCCGCGACGACGGCCGTCGATCCCGAGGCGGTGCTTGACCTGACCCGGCCGCGCAACGTGTCGACAGTGAGCGAGCCGCTGGCGGCCCGGAACTTCAGATCGCCGTCGAGATCGCCGACGCGCACTGTGCCGGACGCGGTCGCCGCCGAGACTTTCCCTTCGGCAGTGTGCACGGTGATAGATCCAGATGCATTGGCGGCCTTCGTCTTTCCGATGACCTTGTCGACTTCGACGTTCCCGCTGGCCGAGGAAAACCTGACGTCGGCGAATTCGCCGACAGCGCGCATATCGGCCGACCCCAGCGACGCATGCAGTCGCGACCGCGACGGCACGGCGATCTCGACGTCGACGGCGCCGCCCCGAAACCGCGGCAACCCGCGCTTGGCGCCCGCGATGGTCAGTTCGCCGTCGCGGAAGTCGACGCGGGTGTGCTCGGCCGCCCAGACGTCGGAGTTGCGTGCTCCGTCGCGTGGGCGTACCTCGACGACGGTGTCGCTGCGTTCGGTCGCAATCAGGCGGATCGAACCGCTGCCGACCTCAATTCGCACGCTGATGGGTTCGGGGGTCTCGAACGTCGGCATATCTGTCGTTTCTCCCTGCTGGATCCAACGTGACCAAGCGATAGGTCAGCGCACCCAGCCGGTGACGTGCTGGCCGCCGTGTCGGGTGGAACGTTGCGCCCCTGACTGACCGGCCCCGTGACTGGCGGCTGCCGCGGCGCGGATCAGCCAGGCGTTCAGCGACGCTCCCTCACGGCGGGCGGCCGCCTCGACCGCTGAGCGCAGTCCCTCCGGAAGCCGCAGGGTGACCCGCCACGTGCCGCCGTCGTCGTCGTATTCGGCGGCGAACATCTTGGCATCCTCTCGTCCGCCGAAGGTGGTTCGTCGAGCGGCGCGCTGACGATGAATTCCGGGTCACGGCCTCGCAGCCGGACGTCCACGGATCGGGGCGCCAGTTCGCCGGTGATCTCTTCGGCAGCGGCCGAGAGCGCTTCCAGCAGTGCGAGCCGCAGCGCCGACTCCAACGGAGCACTCAATCGGTCGGCGAGATCCTGTGCCGTCTCGCCGGCCGCCGCCGCGGCCAGGTTCAACTCGTGACGGACCGCATCGACGTAGGGCTGCAAATCCATAGTGTCATAGTGACACCAGATTGACGTCGCATGCAAGTCAAAATGGTGTCAGTCAGCGCCGGGCGCGCCGGTACCAGGTGCCGGCGAGCGCGCCGACCACCAGCGCCAGCAACGCCACCGCCCAGGGCCACACGCCGTGTTGGTGCACCCAGCCGGCGAGCAGGCCCTGCAGCCGACCCGCGGTGGTGATCACCGCATCCTCGGGGTTCGCCCTGGCGCCGTTGATCAGAGCCAGCTCGTAGAGGCCGTAGTAGCCCACGTACAGCCCGACCAGCACCAGCACCGCACCACTGATCCGGCTGACGAAGGGCAGGATTCGCCGGATGCGGTCGGTCAGCGCCGAACTCGCGGTCGCCACAGCGACCGCCAGCACGCCGACCACCAACGTCAGGCCCGCGATGTAGGCCAGGTAGATCGCCACGCTGCCGGCGATCGAACCACCGCGCAGCCCCGCCCCAGTGACCGCCAGAAACGGCCCGATGGTGCAGGACAGTGAGGCGAGCGCGTAGCTCACGCCGTAGCCATACATCGACCCCAGCCGAACCGTCGGCGCCCATCGCACCGCAAGCGGTCGCGGCGTCAGCGCCGTCAGCTCCCGCCCCGCGAGCAACCACCCCCCGAGCGCGACCAGCACCACGCCGATCAGCACCGTCGCGTACGGCAGGTAACGCTGCACCGTGGAGGCCGCCGAGATGGTCAGCGCACCGAACAACCCGAACACCGTCAAGAAGCCGAGCGCCATCCCGACGGTGGCCAGCAGGGCCCGCCCGAGCGACGCCAATGCGCGCTCTTCACCGAATTGCTGCCCGCGTACCACCAACAGGAGGTACGCGGGCAGCATGGCAAACCCGCAGGGGTTGAGCGCTGCCACCAATCCGGCGGCGAAAGCCAAACCGATCAGGGCCTGGTCCACGGCGTCAGCGCAGCGCGGCCACCCGGCCGGCCAGTTCCCCTTGAGACATGGCGGAGGTGGGGTTGTTCACGAACGTCGACGAACCGTCGGCGCGATAGAACACCCACGCCGGCTGCCACGGCACGCTGTAACGGGCCCAGATGGCGCCGTCGGTGTCGTTGAGGTTGGTGAAGTTCAGGTTGTACTTCGAGACGAAACTCTCCATCGCGCCGACGTCGGAGTGGGCCGCTACGCCGACGAACGTGACCTGCGGATTGGCCGCGGCCACCTGGCTGAGGCCGGGAGCTTCGGCGTTGCAGAACGGGCACCACGGCGTCCAGAACCACAACACCGCCGGCTTGCCCTGCAGGCTTGCGCCATTGAACGGCGCGCCGCCCAGGGTGGTGCCGGTGAACTGCAGACGATCATCGGCGGCCACCGCACGGGGCGTGGCCAGCGAGAACATCAAAGCGATGGCGAGCATGCCTGCGGCAACCAACTTCAACGGGAACACTTGGCTGATTCTCATGGGCAGACCTGATTTGCTGGTGTCATGCAAGGGAGACGTAGAACACCACCCCTGTGGTTCAATGCACGCTCATGCCCTGGTTTACCCGTTGTCGGCGGCCAGCTGTCCGCACGCGGCACTGATCTCCCGGCCGCGGGTGTCCCGGACCGTGCACGACACCCCCTTGGCGCGCACCCGTTTGACGAATTCACGTTCCACCGGCTTGGGGCTGGCGTCCCAATCACTGCCTGGCGTCGGGTTGAGCGGGATCAGGTTCACGTGCACCAACGGCCCGAGCGCAGCGTGCAGCCGCTTGCCCAACAGGTCGGCCCGCCACGGTTGGTCGTTGACGTCCCGGATCAGCGCGTACTCGATCGACACCCGCCGACCCGTCACATCGCCGTAGTACCGCGCGGCGTCGAGTGCCTCGCTGATCTTCCACCGGCTGTTGACCGGAACCAGCGTGTCGCGCAGCTCGTCGTCGGGCGCGTGCAGCGACAGCGCCAGGGTCACGCCCAGTCGTTCGTCGGCCAGCTTGCGGATCGTCGGTGCCAGACCCACCGTCGACACCGTCACGGCGCGAGCCGAAATCCCGAACCCGTGCGGCGGCGCCTCGGTGATGCGCCGCACCGCCGCCAGCACCCTGGCGTAGTTGGCCAGCGGCTCCCCCATTCCCATGAAGACCACGTTGGACAGCCGCTGACTAGGGAGGCCGAACTCGTTGCGCAGCGCGGCGGCGCCGGTTCGCACTTGTTCGAGGATCTCGGCGGTCGACAGGTTCCGGTTCAGGCCGCCCTGACCGGTGGCGCAGAACGGGCACGCCATACCGCAGCCGGCCTGCGACGAGATGCACAGCGTGTTGCGCTGCGGGTAACGCATCAGCACCGATTCGAAGGTGGTGCCATCAATGGCCCGCCACAACGTCTTTCGAGTCTGACCGGCATCGCAGGTGACTTCGCGGGCCGCGGTGAGCAGGTTGGGGAACATCGTCTCGGCGATACGGTCGCGAACGGCCGCCGGCAGGTCCGTCATCTGTCGCGGGTCAGCGATCAGTCGGCCGTAGTACTGGTTCGCCAGCTGCTTGGCCCGAAACGCCGGCAGGCCCAGTTCCGCGACGGCGGACGCGCGCTCCGCCGCGTCGAGGTCGGCGAGGTGCCGCGGCGGCATGCCGCGGCGTGGCGCCTCGAAAATCAACTCTTGGACCATGACCTATCCAGTATCGGTCCTGTCGCGGGCCGGGGATGCCTAGGGAAGCAGCGTCAGGACTATCCAGGCCGCGACCGATGACGGAAGGATCCCGTCCAGGCGGTCCATCAGGCCGCCGTGACCGGGCAGCAGCCGGCCCATGTCCTTGATGCCGAGATCGCGCTTGACCTGAGACTCCACCAAATCGCCGAGCGTGGTGGTGAGCACGAAAAGAATCCCGAGCAGAGCTCCGACCCACCACTCTTTGCCGACCAGGAATGTCGTGGTCAGGATCGTCGCGGTGATCCCGCAGGCCATCGAGCCGGCAAACCCCTCCCACGACTTGTTCGGGCTGATCGTCGGAACCATCGGATGCTTGCCGAACAGCGCCCCCACCGCGTAGCCGCCGGTGTCGGATGCCACCACCGCGATCATCATGCAGAACACCCGCCCCGCGCCGTTGTGGCCGTAGACCAGCATCGCGGCAAAGGAGGCGAACAGCGGGACCCACGCGGCCAGGAAGACGGTGGCCGACACGTCGCGTAAGTACGTCGACGGCGCCGGCTGTCCGTCCGCGGTGTCGTCTCGCCGGCTGTCGTGCATGAACAACCGCCAGATTATGCAGACCACGACCATGCCGCCGAAGCCGGCCAGCGCGCCGACGGCACGAAACCACCAGGTCAGCCAGACGGTGACCTGGCCGCCGATCAGCAACGGGATGACCGGAATGACATATCCGGCTTCCCGCAGTCGCCGCACCACCTCATGGCTGGCGAGCAAGGTGGCCCCGGCGCAGCAGGCCACCCAGAGATGCGGAACGAACAGCATTGTCGCGATGAGGAGCAGCACCAATGCTTACGCCCACCGTGATCGCGGCGGGCAGATCACGTCCAGCCCGTGACTTCTTCTTCGCCGGTTGCTGTGTGGTGTCGTGGAACCCGTGCGCTGGCTCGTCGGGTGGGGTGCCGGCGCCGGCATCGGTGGTTGCCACGGACCTGATGATCGAAGCTGCTGAGCGGTCGCTAGACCTCCAGCAGCTCGCCTTCTTTGTGTTTGACCAACTCATCGATCTGGGTGACGTACTGGTGAGTGGTCTTGTCCAGATCCTTCTCCGCGCGGCCGACCTCGTCCTCGCCGGCCTCGCCGTCCTTGCGGATACGATGCAACTCCTCCATCGCTTTGCGACGGATGTTGCGCACCGAGACCTTGGCGTCCTCGCCTTTGTGTTTGGCCTGTTTGACCAGCTCGCGGCGACGCTCCTCGGTGAGCTGCGGTACCGCCACCCGGATCAGGGTGCCGTCGTTGGTGGGGTTCAGGCCCAGGTCGGAATTGCGAATCGCGGTCTCGATGGCGTGCAACTGGTTTGATTCGTACGGCTTGATGACGACTAACCGCGCCTCCGGGACATTGATGCTGGCCAGCTGAGTGATCGGGGTGGCCGAACCGTAGTAGTCGATGGAAATCCGGGTGAACATGCCGGGGTTCGCGCGGCCGGTACGGATGGTTGACAGGTCGTCACGGGCTACCGAAACTGCCTTTTCCATTTTCTCTTCGGCGTCGAAGAGTGCCTCATCAATCATTTGCGCCGTTCCTTCTCATCGCTACGCTCTGGGTCGTCTCCGGCGCGGATATCGCGTCTTCGCCTCAACTGGTGACCAGCGTTCCGATCTTCTCACCAGCGACCGCCCGGGCGATATTGCCATCCGTCAGCAGGTTGAACACCAGAATCGGCATGCCATTGTCCATGCACAGGCTGAAGGCGGTGGCGTCGGCCACTCGCAAGCCGCGGTCAATGACCTCGCGATGGCTGATCGCGGTAAGCAGTTCGGCATCGGGGTTCTCGCGAGGATCCTCGGAAAATACGCCGTCGACCGCTTTGGCCATCAAGACCACTTCCGCGCCGATCTCCAATGCACGCTGCGCCGCCGTCGTGTCCGTGGAGAAGTACGGCAGGCCCATGCCGGCGCCGAAGATCACTACCCGGCCCTTCTCCAGGTGACGGACGGCGCGCAACGGAATGTAGGGCTCGGCCACCTGGCCCATGGTGATCGCGGTCTGCACGCGCGTGTCGATGCCTTCCTTCTGCAGGAAATCTTGCAGTGCAAGGCTATTCATCACGGTGCCGAGCATGCCCATGTAGTCGGAGCGGTTGCGCTCCATACCGCGCTGCTGCAGCTGTGCGCCGCGGAAAAAGTTGCCGCCCCCGATCACGACCGCAACCTGCACACCGCCACGGACCACCTCGGCGATCTGGCGGGCTACCAGCGCCACGACATCTGGATCCAGTCCAACCTGGCCGCCACCGAACATCTCGCCACCGAGCTTGAGTAACACTCGCGTGTACTTCGCGCCGATCGCCCGCTCCCGAGGAGAACCGCCGCCTGCTGCAGATCCCGAGGCACCGTTGGCACTCGTCGGCTCTGCCATCGGAGCCGCCGAGTCGGCGACTTGGGGCTCCCTGGACTCCGTCATCAGACTCCTCGCACGAGAGTGCCATCCCGGCGACCACCCGGAATGGCACCTCCATCCTGCCTCATCACCGGGTTCTGGCGTGGGCGGGTTGCATTATATGCACAGTTGGCAACCCGAATAGCCGGTCTTCTCTGCTGCATCACCCTTCCAGCATCGGATGTTTGGGCCCCCGGCGACATGGGAATCCGGCCCTACGCGGCGGGGAAAATCTGCGGGTCTTGAAAAGAAGGACCTGAACCGCTGTTGATCGATCGCTTCGTTGCTTGGTACTGAGCGCTGACGCGTCCAGGTCACCGGAGTGCCCAATGAAGCCAACGAAGGAGCAATTCATGACTGACAAAAACTCGGGACCTGCTGAAGCTGTGAAGGGCGTCGTCGAGGACGTCAAGGGCAAGGCCAAGGAGTTCGTCGGCACTGTCACCGGCCACGGTGACCTGGCCAGCGAGGGCGAGGCCCAGCAGGACAAGGCGCAAGCGCAGCGCGACGCGGCCAAGAAGGAAGCCGAGGCCGAAGCGGCCCGCGGCGGCGCGAAAGCGGCTGAAGAGCGCCAGAAGTCCCACCAGTAGCCTGTTGGAAAGGATGGGTCCGGTCCGGCTTAGCCGGGCCGGACCCGTCGACTGTCCGGGGTACTTCCGGCGACTCCCGGCGATGCCAGGGCGCCCGGAAATGATTTGATGCTTAGTTGCGTCGTGTATTGGGTATCCTGCGGAGCGCGATTGGACATCTGCTCGGGAGATGTCCACGGGGGTCGGGGGGAACGGCACCCTTTCACGTTGGGAGATGCCATTGGACGTATTACTCGTCACAGATGCAGCTGATTTCGAATCGGCTCTACCAAGGTTGCGCTCGTTCGCACAGACGATTCGGCACGAGCCCCTCAGCGAAGGCAGCGAGGCTCTCCATCACGGCGCTGACGTCGCGATTATCGACGGACGGACCGATCTTGCGGCCGCTCGCAAGGCATGCCGACGGCTGACGGCTGACGCGCCGACCGTCGCGGTCGTGGCCGTTGTCGCCCCGGCGGACTTCGTCGAAGTCGACGTTGACTGGCATTTCGACGACGTGCTGCTGGCCGCCGCCGGCGCAGCCGAACTGCAAACCCGGTTACGGCTGGCGATCAATCGCCGGCGCAGCGCGTTTGCGGGCACGCTTCAATTCGGCGACCTCGTCCTGCACCCGGCCAGTTACAGCGCATCGCTGGACGACAACGATCTGGGCCTCACGCTCACCGAGTTCAAATTGCTGAACTTCCTGGTGCAGCACGCCGGTCGGGCGTTCAGCCGTACCAGGCTGATGCACGAGGTGTGGGGCTATGACTGCAACGGTCGCGCCCGCACCGTCGACGTTCACGTCCGGCGACTGCGGGCCAAGCTCGGCGTCGAGCACGAATCCGTGGTCGAGACCGTCCGCGGCGTCGGCTACATGGCCGTGTCGCCACCGCAGCCCCGATGGATTGTCAGCGAGCCGATGCTGAACCCTGTCTGGGCAACCACGGCAACGTCGGATTCGATTGCGCGATAACGTCGCTCGTCATCCGAACAGCGGCAGGGCCCGCTTACGGGCCAGCGCGTCCATACCGTGCTGGATGCTGTCCTGGACTTCGCTGTACTTATCCGCGACGTAGTCAGCGTCATCCGCGCGCTCAGCATCCTGGTCGAGCTCGATGGCAGGCATGAACCGTGTCCTGATCTTGGCCGGCAGCGGCAATTGCGGAAGTGCGGCCGGCGCGATGCCCCAGGGCAGCGATACCGCCACCGGGAAGACCTTGAGCCGCAATAGCCGGTCCAAGCGCAAGGCCCGCGACAAGCGGTCACCGCGGATCAGCACGGGCATGGCGTCGGCTCCGCCGACCGTCGCGATCGGCACGATCGGCACGCCGGCGCGAATCGCCATCTTCACAAAGCCCTTTCGCCCCGCGAGGTTGGCACGATCGCGCTCGGTCCACGGGCGCAGCGAGTCCACCTCGCCGCCGGGCCAGAGCGCCACGTCGCGCCCCTCGGCCAACGCCGTCGCGATAGCGTCCGGAGCGGCCGGCAACACTCCCATCGACCGGAAATACCGCCCGAAACCGGGAATTGCCATCAGCGCGTCGTGCGCGGTGCCATGCAACGGGCGCTCCGGTCCGAATCGACGCCACCATTGCAGACCCACGGTCCAGGCATCCCAGACAAACGGGGCACCGGAGTGGATGCCGACCAAGAGCGCCGGTGCCTCCGGGATGTTCTCCCAGCCGTCGATCTCCATCCGGAACCAATAGTCGACCAACACATTCCACACGAATTTGTGGCGCTGCAGTGTCGTCTCGTCCTGGCCGTCGAGATCCCATTCGCCGGCGCGTTTAGCCACCCAGCCGCTGATCCCGCCGGCTTGCTTGTCGCGCCGTTCGTCCATCGCCGCACGCGCTTGGTCGGCGTGTCGCAGCGCCTGCTCGCGGACCTTCTTTGGCCGGGGGTCTGTTTGGGTCATTGATCGTGGGTACCCCGTTGCGCCGCAAACCAATTCTGTATGTTCCGCCAGATGAAGCCTCCCCGCGCCATGGCCGTGGCGCGGGGAGGCAAGTCGCAAACGCTGTTTAGGTGTGCGCAGGCGAGTTAGGCGGCACCGGGCTAGCCGGCTGGCCGGGCACTGTGTTGGGTGCCTCGGGTGCCGTACCGCCCGGGACATTCGACGTCCAGATCAGAATGTCCTGCATTCCGTCGTTGTAGACGACACCGTTCGGCGGTGCGCCCGTCACGTCGAAGTACAGGGTCCCCGTCGACTCGGTACCTTGCGGGATCGGCGCCGGGTTAAGGCTGTTCGGAGCCGGAACCTTGTCGATGACCCGGTAGTTCTGACCGTTGGGGCCGCGGGCGATGAAGTCGTTCACCATCGGGGTGACAACTCCGCCGTCCGACCGGGCGCTGATGTCCGCCTGGTACAGCGTGCCCTTCGGGGTGTAGCCGGGTATCGCGGCGCTGCTCGGCTGCAGGTTGCTCACCGTGTATGCGGTGATCATCGGCCCGTCCACCAGGTTTTGGCTGACGCCGAATCCCTGGATGGCGGGTGGCGCGGCCACCGCTGTTGCCGGGGTCAAAAGGCTTACCGCAGCTATTCCGGCGGCGCCGAGGGCCGTCTTAACAGTGGTCTTCGTGAATTTCACGCTGAATCCTCCCTGTTCGTGACTTGAGCGGCCGCCCCTGTGCCGGGGCGTTAAAACCGCACTATGTCCGCTTACCCAGCGCTGGCACACTCAAACAACGAGCGCATCACGAATTACGCTGGTATGCCTGGCTACCTGCGCAAACCTTATTTATTCTTTTTGCGCCGCTTCATCATTCGTACCACTTTCTTAACACGGGCACCACTTGCCACCAGATGGTCCAAAAGCATCGCAACTCACGAAAAGAGCGATCTGCCATGGCACGTCGAAACGTCACGTTCCGCGCCTTTCGGCAACGCGTCAAAATGCTTGCCATACTTAGCAATTGGACCCACCCGATTTGGCAATAGGGAAGTCGCCATTAGTGTTGCGGCGCAACGAAAATAGACCACTGTCATCGACAGCAACAGGCGGTAACCACCACACGCGTGGGTTAGTTAGACAGGGTTATCGCCCACCGCCACCTGCGGGTAAGCGTTTGCTCGCCGGCCGATTCGGGTATGAGAGAACGAACATTGCAGCGTTCAGCACAGAGGGCTGGCCAGTTGCCGGGGGCGGGTCCGCCTCGGCCGAGCGAGGGGTGACGACGGTGGGCAAGCCAGCTGGTCAGGTTCAGGGGTTATCGGGTCCGTCGACATTGCCCGCGCTGCTGCGGTTGTTGGGGGTCGATCATGAGCCGGCGACCCGCCAACGGGACGCGATCACGACTTGGCTCGCCGACAACACGCCCAGCCAGCAATTGTTGGTGAGCCTGTACGCCAACGGCTACGGCCTGCTGCTGAAATTGCACAGTTCTCGCCGTTCTGCGTGACGCCGCCGGTCGACGGAACACGTCGAATCTGCGATTCGATCGGGCTCGTCTGACCAGTTGGCTCCAGATGTATGTCAATATCCTTGATATGGGTCAAGGAGGAGAAGACGCTCCGCTGGGTTACTTGCTGTACCGAGTGGGGGCCGTACTGCGGCCAGAGGTTGCCGCGGCGTTGAGTCCCCTTGGCCTCACCCTCCCCGAATTCGTCTGCCTGCGCCTACTTTCGATGTCACCGGGATTGTCCAGCGCCGAACTGTCCCGGCACGCCAACGTCACTCCACAGGCGATGAACACGGTGCTGCGCAAGCTAGAGGACCTCGGGACGGTGGCCCGCCCCGCGTCGGTGTCCTCAGGGCGCGCGCTGCCGGCAACGCTGACCGGCCAGGGCCGAGCCGTGCTGAAGCGCGCCGAGGCGGTCGTGCGCGAGGCCGACGCCCGCATTCTCGCCCGGTTGACCGGGCCTCAGCAGCGCGAATTCAAACGGATGCTGCACAGGCTCGGATCCGACTGACGGCTAGCTCGAGTCCTGAATTCGGGCCCACGGCCGGGCCTCTTCGAGTTCGAATGCCAGTTCCAGCAGCCGGGCTTCGCGCCCGACATCGGCCGACAGCATCATCCCCACAGGCAGCCCGGCCGCGGACTGTGCCAGCGGGAGCGATATCGCAGGCTCGCCGGTGACGTTCTGCAGCGGAGTGAAGGCGACCCAGTCGGAGAGCCGGTCGATGACCTGCTGAAAGTCGGTGGGCGCAAGGTGGCCGACCGGCGGCGTCACGTCGGCGACCGTCGGCGTGAGCAGGGCGTCGTAGGTACCGAAGAACTGCGCCGTGTGCCGCCTCAGCCGGCGCAGCCGCGCGATCGCCATCGGCAGCCGGTGCAGGTTGCGGCGGGTGTGCCGGGCCAGGCCCAGCGTGAGTTTGTCCAGCCGGGTCCGATCGAACGTGTCGCCGAACGCGCGGCGCCCCGTGCCCACCTGTACCAGCGACAGCAGTCCCCAATACAGCACGAAATCACCGACAAAACTGACCGGCACCGGGGGCTTGTCGACGTGCTCGACGTGATGTCCCAGTTCCTCGAGCAGTGCGGCCGATTCCAGCGTCAGCTTGCGCAGCTCGGGGCTGCATTCACGCTGAACCGAGCGGGTCATCACCGCGATTCTCAACCGTTGCCTGCCGGGCCCCGTGACATCGCCGACCGGCGGCAGCTTGGGGTTACGCCAGATTCGCTCGGCCTCCCGGTAGCAGGCCGCGGTATCGCGTACCGAGCGGGTCAGCACACCGTTGGCGACGATGCCGACCGGCATTCGCTGGTATTCGGGATCCAGCGGCATCCGCCCGCGCGACGGCTTGAGCCCGACCAGCCCGTTGCAGGCAGCCGGAATGCGGATCGAACCGCCGCCGTCGTTGGCGTGCGCAATCGGCACCACGCCGGCCGCGACGAACGCACCCGATCCCGACGACGACGCGGCAGCGGTGTAGTCGGTATGCCACGGATTGCGCACCGCTCCCAGCCGGGCATGTTCGGCGGCGGCGCTGAACCCGAACTCCGACATCTGCGTTTTGCCCAGGGATACCAGCCCGGTGCCCAGCAACACCCGGGTGACCTCGCTGTCGGCGACGGCCGGGTACGGCCGCCACGCGTCGGTGCCCCGCATCGACGGCTGCCCGGCGACGTCGATGTTGTCCTTGATGAAGGTCGGCACGCCTTGGAAAAAGCCCTCGTACCGATCCGTCGCGGCGCTGGCCCGCGCTAGGTCAAAGGCCTCATACGCCAAGCCGTTGAGCGCCGGGTTGACGGCTTCGGTGCGCGCGATGGCGGCCTCGACGACCTCTGCCCTTCCCACCCGACCTGATCGGATCGCGTCAGCGAGGGCTACCGCGTCGAGGTCGCCGAGAGCATCGTCACCGAAAGCGTGTACACGTGACATAGCGAAGAAGCTAGCCCGACCCTGCAGCCGGCTAGGCCTGGCCTACCTCGAAGCGAACGAACCGCGTCACCGTCACGCCGGCCTCGTCGAGCAGGGCTTTGACGGTCTTCTTGTTGTCAGACACCGACGGCTGCTCGAGCAGCACCGCGTCTTTGAAGAATCCGTTCAGCCGGCCCTCGACGATCTTCGGCAGCGCCTGCTCCGGCTTGCCCTCGGCCTTGGCGGTCTCCTCGGCGATGCGGCGTTCGCTGGCGACGACGTCTTCGGGGACATCGTCGCGGGAAAGGTAGCGCGCCTTGAGCGCGGCGATCTGCAGTGCGACCGCGTGTGCCGCCTCCGCACCTGCACCGGTGTACTCGACCAGCACGCCAACGGCGGGCGGCAGGTCGGCCGCGCGCTTGTGCAGGTACGTCTCCACCGTGCCGTCGAAGAACGTGGCCCGGCGCAGCTCGAGCTTCTCGCCGATCTTGGCCGACAGCGCGGCGATGGTCTCTTCGACCGTCGTGTCGCCGGCTTTCGCCGCCTTCAGGGCGTCGACGTCAGCGGCCTTGGACGCAGCCGCCGCCGCGACGATCTCGTTGGCCAGCGCCTGGAACTCGGCGTTCTTGGCAACGAAGTCGGTTTCGCTGTTGAGTTCGATCAGCGCGCCGTCCTTGGCGGCCACCAGGCCCTCGGCGGTGGCCCGCTCAGCGCGCTTGCCGACGTCCTTGGCGCCCTTGATGCGCAGCGCCTCGACCGCCTTGTCGAAGTCGCCGTCGGTTTCCACCAGAGCGTTCTTGCAGTCGAGCATTCCGGCACCGGTCAGCTCCCGAAGTCGCTTGACGTCGGCAGCGGTGTAGTTCGCCATCTCAGCCTTCCGTGGGGGTGGATTCTGTCGTCGGGGTGGCGGCCTCGGTCGGGGCGCTGGCAGTGGCGCTGGCCAGTAGCTCCTGCTCCCATTCGGCAAGCGGCTCGGCGGCCAGCGAATCCCCAGCCTCGGGCTTGCCGTCGGCGCGACCCGCACCGGCGCGGGCCTGCAGGCCCTCGGCGACCGCGGAGGCGATCACCTTGGTCAGCAGTGCGGCCGAGCGGATCGCGTCGTCGTTGCCCGGGATCGGGTAGTCGACCTCGTCGGGGTCGCAGTTCGTGTCCAGGATCGCGATGACCGGGATACCCAGCTTGCGGGCCTCGCCGACGGCGATGTGCTCCTTGTTGGTGTCGACGACCCAGATCGCCGACGGCACCTTGGCCATGTCGCGGATACCGCCGAGGCTGCGCTCCAGCTTGTTCTTCTCGCGGGTCAGCATCAAGATTTCCTTCTTGGTGCGGCCCTCGAAACCACCGGTCTGCTCCATCGCCTCGAGCTCCTTGAGCCGCTGCAGCCGCTTGTGCACGGTGGAGAAGTTGGTCAGCATGCCACCCAGCCAGCGCTGGTTCACGTACGGCATGCCCACGCGGGTCGCTTCGGCCGCGACGGACTCTTGCGCCTGTTTCTTGGTGCCGACGAACATCACGCTGCCGCCGTGGGCGACGGTCTCTTTGACGAACTCGTACGCCTTGTCGATGAAGGTCAGCGTCTGCTGCAGATCGATGATGTAGATGCCGTTGCGGTCGGTGAAGATGAACCGCTTCATCTTGGGATTCCAGCGTCGGGTCTGATGCCCGAAGTGCGTGCCGCTGTCAAGCAGCTGCTTCATGGTTACGACAGCCATTAACGGCCATTCCTTTATGTCGGTTGTCGCCCGGCATCGGTTGAAGCCGGGCCCTGGCGTCTGCTGCGTGCCGGACCCTGTTACGGGACCGCCCGGCATGCGGTGCGAACTCCTTCAAAGAGCGGGAGCGGCGGTGCAGACGCGCGAAGTCAGCGCGCTATTGCGAGCTGCGAGGAGAAGTTTACACCGATCCAGCTGGTGGTTTGTCCGCAGCGGTGGTCCACAGACAAGGCCCTGCCTGCACAGAACGGTCGGCGGCGGGTGGCTGACTGGCCCCGCCGTCGGCGCCGCTGAACTGGATGGATGCGATGGACCATTGCTCCTGACCCTAGCACTGCGTGGGCCGCGCCTGCGCTGGCCGACGATGAGCGGCTGGATTGGCCGTTGCGGCCGCGGCCGGCCGTCGTCCGGGAGTTCGACGCGCCGTCGCCCAACTGGCATGCCGGACACCGGGGCGTGGACCTGGCCGGGCGCCGGGGACAGCCCGTGTATGCCGCGGGCGACGCGACGGTGGTGTTCGCCGGGCTACTGGCCGGACGGCCGGTCGTTGCGCTGGCCCACCCCGGACGGTCTGCACACCAGCTACGAGCCGGTGCTCGCGACTGTTCGGGTCGGTCAGCTGGTGACGGCCGCGACCCTGATCGGCGAGTTGGTCGTCGGGCACCCCGGCTGCGCGGCACCGGCGTGCCTGCACTGGGGCGCGATGTGGGGTCCGGCTTCCGGTGCCGACTACGTCGATCCGCTGGGGCTGCTGAAGGCCACGCCGATCCGCCTCAAGCCGTTGATCCGCTAGGCCAGGCGTTGAGTGTGCGCTGACGGTCTTGAGTGTGTGTCCAGGGCGGCCGACAGCCAAAAATCCCGCCCACAGTGCACACTCGACGCCGTCGGCGCACACTGCCGGGCGAGGCCCGATTGCCCGCCTCCTCAGCGCGCCGTCCCGGCCGCATCGTCGCCGGGCTAGGCCCGCGGGTGCGCCTGATCATGCACTGCCCGCAGCCGAGACACCGCGACGTGGGTGTACAGCTGCGTCGTCGCCAGGCTGGAATGACCGAGCAGTTCCTGGACGACGCGCAGGTCGGCGCCACCTTCAAGGAGATGGGTCGCCGCGCTGTGCCGCAGTCCGTGGGGGCCCATATCGGGCGCTCCGTCCACCGCGGCGACGGTCTGATGCACCACGGTGCGGGCCTGGCGCACGTCGAGCCGCCGGCCCCTGGCGCCCAGCAGCAGCGCCGGTCCGGACTCCGCGGTCACCAACGCGGGACGCCCATCGGTCAGCCAGGCCTGCAGCGCCTCGCCAGCCGGTACCCCGAACGGTGCGGTGCGCTGCTTGTTGCCCTTGCCCAGGACACGCACCAAGCGATACCGGGAGTCGACGTCGTCGACGTCCAGGCCGCATAACTCGCTGACCCGGATCCCGGTGGCATACAGCATCTCCACGATCAACCGGTCCCGCAGGGCCAGCGGATCGCCCTGCTGGGCGCCGGACTTCGCCGCCGTCATCGCCGCCAGCGCCTGATCCTGGCGCAGCACCGACGGCAGGGTTCGGTGCGCCTTCGGCACTTGCAGCCGAGCCGCGGGATCGGAAGCCAGCACGCCGCGGCGAACCGCCCACGCGGTGAATGCCTTGACCGCCGAGGTGCGTCGGGCCAGCGTCGTACGGGCCGCTCCGGCACCGGCCGCCGTGGCCAGCCACGACCGCAGCACCTGCAGACTCAACGCGTCCAGCCCGGATCCGCGTCCGTCGAGGAAGTCGAACAGCGACCGCAGATCACCCAGGTAGGCGCGACGAGTGTGCGCCGAGCGCCCGCATTGCAGCTCCAGGTACTCGTCGAATTCGTCGAGGATCGCGTGCACTCCCCCACGGTCGCAGGCACGGGCGGCCGAATCTCAGTCGACGCGCCGAAGCGTTTCCGGGGTGAGATCTTTGAGCGCGGGATATCCGTCGACGGCCATGATCAGGTCCGCCTCGGCGAGCATCATGCGTAGCACATGGACGATGCCGTCGACGCCGCCCAGGGCCAGGCCGTAGGCGTACGGCCGGCCCACCCCCACGGCGGTCGCGCCGAGCGCCAGCGCCTTGATGACGTCGGCGCCGCTGCGGATCCCCGAGTCGAACAACACGGGAAGACCGTCGGCCGCCTCGACCACGCCCGGCAGGCAGTCGATCGAGGGCAGGCCGCCGTTGGCTTGCCGGCCGCCGTGGGTGGAACAGTAGATGCCGTCGACGCCGCCGTCCTTCGCGCGCCGGGCGTCGTCAGGATGGCAGATGCCCTTGAGGATCAGCGGCAGGTCGGTCAGCGAGCGCAGCCAGCTCAGATCATCCCAGGTCAAGGGGCCGCCGAAGATTTGTGCCCAACGCAGCGTCGCGCCTTGCAGGTCTTCCTCCGGCGTGCGTTGCAGGCTCGCTCGAAAGACCGGATCGCTGAAGTAGTTGGCCAGGCAGTGTCCGCGGAGCTGAGGGAAGTTGGCCGTGCTCAGATCGCGCGGCCGCCAGCCGGTGACCCAGGTGTCGAGCGTGACGACGATGCCCTTGAAGCCGGCGGCTTCGCGCACGATTGACCAGGCTGGCGGCGACCTCACGGTCGGTGGGCGGATACAGCTGAAAGAACCCGGGAGTGTCGCCGAATTCGGCGGCAAGGTCTTCCATAGGGTCAACCGTCAGCGTTGAGCCGACCATCGGGACGCCAGTGCGGGCCGCTGCGCGTGCGGTCGCCAGGTCGCCGTGACCGTCTTGGGCGCACAGCCCAACGACGCCGATCGGGGCCATGAATAGCGGGGAAGGCAGTGTCAGGTCGAACATCTCGACGGACAGGTCGCGTTGCGTGGCGCCGACGAACATGCGCGGCATCAGACCCCACCGGTCGAAAGCCTCACGGTTGACCCGCTGGGTGCGCTCGTCGCCGGCTCCACCGGCGACGTACGACCACACCGACGGCGGCAGCGCCAACTCGGCCCTGGCCTCCAACTCCGCGAAGACCATCGGCAGCGAGGGAACTCGCCCCATCAGGCCCTGAAAATAGATCTCGTTCTGGTAGTCCCCGTATGCCATGACATGAGGATGCCAGCCGGTCCCCGGTCCCTACCCAGCGCCCGCCTCTGCCTGAGCCAGTTCTTTCTTCCACAGCCGGAACGTCTCTTCGGTGCGTCCGCGCCGCCAGTAACCGGAGATCGACGACGCCCAGGCCGCGTCCACACCACGCTCCTTGCGGATGTAGGGACGCAAGTTGTGCATGACGGCTTGCGCTTCGCCGTGGATGAACACGTGCACCTGGCCCGGCAGCCACTCGGCGGTGGTGACCGCCTCGATCAGTGGGGCGTGATCGCCGGCGCGGTCCTCGGGAACCAGATCAGCGCGACCGCCGCGATAGATCCAGTTCACCTGCACGGACTCCGGTGCGGTCAGTGGGATCTCGTCATCGGGGCCGGCCACCTCGATGAATGCCTTACCGATTGCATTGTCGGGCAACGCCTCCAGCGCAGCCGCGATGGCCGGGAGTGCGGATTCGTCCCCGGCCAGCAGATGCCAGTCGGCGGCCGGGTCGGGGGTGTAGGCGCCGCCGGGACCCATCAGGTAGATCGGCTGTCCTGGTTGGGCCGTGAGTGCCCACTGACCGGCCACTCCGTGCTCCCCGTGCATCACGATGTCCACGGTGATCTCGCGGGCCGCCACATCGACACGACGGACCGTCATGGTGCGCACCGAGGGCTGCCGTTCCGGGGGCAGGCCGGCGAAGCTGTCCAGCGTCAAGGGGCGGGGCAAGGTAGACATGTCGACGTCGTCGGCGAGGAACACCAGCTTGACGTAGGAGTCGGTGAATTTGCTGGGCACGAAGGTGTCGAAATCGCTGCTGCCGAGCACAACCCGAACCATGTGTGGTGTCAGTTGTTGGGTACTGACAACCTCGAAGGTTTGTAGAGGCCGACCTGCCACTTGTCCTCCCGTCCAGACCCAATCCCCGTCGACTATACGAGCCGAGACGCCGGCACAGCCGTGGCAGCGCGGGCCCGGACGATTCGCCAGCGGCCGTCGTGGCGTTCAACCAGCCCGCTCAGCTCAAGGATCGCCAGTGGCCCCAATACGTGTTCGGGCACCAGCCCGGACGCGACGGCGATCTCGTCGACGGTCGCGGCGCCGCGGCCCGGCAACGCCTCATATACCTGTCGCTCGCCGTCGCTCAGACCGTCGAGTGCACTGGTGGGCCGCGGTACTTCGGGCGCCAGTTCGCCGATGCGACCGACCAGCTCGACGACATCGTCGGCGCGGGTGACCAACTCCGCGCCGTTGCGCAACAGCGCATGACAACCCGCCGATGCCGACGACGTCACCGGCCCGGGCACCGCGGCCACCACCCGGCCCAGGGCCCGCGCCCAGGCGGCCGTGCTCGCGGCGCCGCTGCGCAGGCCCGCTTCCACCACCACGGCGGCCCCCGCGACGGCGGCCACCAGACGGTTTCGGGTCAGGAACCGGTGGCGGGCGGGGCGCACACCCGGTGGGTATTCGGTGAAAAGTAGCCCATGCTGGCCGATGCGATGCAGCAGCGCCGAATGTCCTGCCGGATAAGGGATGTCGATCCCGCCGGCCAGTACCGCCACAGTGATGCCGTCGGCGCTCAGGGCCGCCCGGTGGGCGGCGCCGTCGATCCCGTATGCGCCGCCGGAGACCACCGCGACGTCGTGCTCGGCCAGCCCGTCCGCCAGGTCGCTCGCGACATACTCGCCGTAAGTCGTTGCGGCCCGGGTACCGACCACCGCCGCGGCCCGTTGCGTGATCTCGTCGAGGCGGGCGGGACCTAGCGCCCACAGCACCATCGGCGGCCCGCCGCGGGGCTGGGCCCGGCCAGCGGCGCCACGGAATGCGGCGAACGCAAGCACCGGCCACTCGGCGTCGTCAGGGGTGATCAGCCGCCCACCGCGACGCGCGAGCAGCTCGAGATCGTCCGCGGCTCTTTCGATTTCGCGCCTGGACTCGGTGTGCTGCGCCAGGCCGTCGTCGACCTGTCCGCGCCGGACCCGTGCAGCCGCCTCCTCGGGGCCAACCTCGTGCACCAGGGCGGCCAGTTCCGCGCAGGGCGGTTCGGCCACCCGGGATAGATACGCCCAGGCCCGCAAGGCCGGATCGTCAAGCGCTTTCGGCTCATTCATCGCGGCGCTCCCGGTTCCAAGAATTCGCCAAGGATTCGTAGAGGCCGGTGGGCAAGACTCGGTGGGTTAACCCCAGGCCGGCGCCACGCACCGGCCGGCGACGAATCAGCGAGCGAAGATGACCAATCGCGCCGTGCCCACCCGCCCGACCAACCCGTGGGCGGTCGCGGCATTCGTCCTCAGCCTGTTCGGGTGGTGCGGCCTGCCCATCCCGATCATCAGCGGCATTCTGGCGTTCGTCGCATTGCATCAGATCGAACTGCGCGGCGAACGCGGTCGTGCAATAGCACAATTCGCCCGGGCGTTCGCCATTCTTGTGACCGCGGCAATAGTGCTGCGGGGCGGGCACACCGGGTGGCTGACAATCGCCCATCGGTGACTGCAACAACCCGCGCCCGGCGCTCATCGCGAAGCTCCCGGTTGCCGGAAGCTCAGTGCGGCGGCCACTTCGCCGACTCCGGGTGAGGTGCGACCGGCCAAGTCGCTCAACGTCCACGCGACTCGCAGACTGCGATCGAGTCCGCGGATGCTGAGCAACCCACGGTCCAGCGCTTTCCGTAGGGGGTCCATGGCGGTGTTGCTGGGCCGGAATTTCCGACGCAGCAGTGGGCCACCGACTTCGGCGTTGGTGCGGAACCCGTATGGTCGCCAGCGCGCGGCGGCCGCGTCGCGGGCCACCGCGACTCGATTGCGCACCTGCAGTGTCGATTCGCATTCTTCGGTCGAAAACGCCCCAGCCCGCACCTGATGCATCTGCACCCTCAGGTCAACGCGGTCCAGCAACGGCCCCGACAGCTTGCCGAGGTAGCGCCGTTTCGTTGCGGCCGCACAGATGCAGTCCTGTGGATCGGCCGGCGCGCATGGGCACGGGTTAGCGGCCAGCACCAGCTGGAATCGGGCCGGATAGCACGCCACCCCGTCGCGGCGGGCAAGGCGGATTTCCCCGTCTTCCAACGGTGTTCGCAGGGCTTCCAGCGCGCTGACGCTGATCTCGGCGCACTCGTCTAAGAACAGCACCCCGCGATGGGCACGACTGACGGCGCCCGGACGCGCCATTCCGGAGCCGCCGCCGACGAGCGCGGCGACGGTAGAGCTGTGGTGCGGCGCCACGAACGGCGGGCGGGTGATCAACGGCGTGTCCCCCGACAGCAGACCGGCCACCGAATGAATCGCGGTGACCTCGAGCGACTCGGTGTCCGACAGCGGCGGCAGCAATCCCGGAAGGCGTTGCGCCAGCATCGTTTTGCCCACTCCCGGTGGGCCCGTCAGCATGAGGTGATGCGCCCCTGCAGCCGCCACCTCGACCGCGAAACGCGCCTGCGATTGGCCCACCACGTCGGCCAGATCCGCCGCCGGCTCCGGACTGGTGGCTGTATTGATGATCCGGTCATCCAAGCCGGTGGCGCCGTTGAGCCAGCCCTGCAACTGCGCGAGCGTGCGGACACCCCGCACGTCGATTCCGTCGACCAGGCTGGCCTCGGCCAGGTTGTCCACCGGGACGACAACCGCGGGCCAGCCGTCGCGTTTGGCGGCCAACACGGCCGGCAGCACTCCGCGCACCGGCCGAACCCGGCCGTCCAGCGACAATTCACCCAGCAGCACTGTCTTCTCCAGTCGGTGCCACGGGTTTCGTCGCTGCGCCGACAGCACCGCGGCGGCCAAGGCGATGTCGTACACAGACCCGACTTTCGGCAGCGTCGCCGGTGACAGTGCGAGCGTGAGCCGGGCCATCGGCCAGCTGTTTCCGCAATTCGTCACCGCCGCGCGCACCCGATCGCGCGACTCCTGCAACGCTGCGTCGGGCAGCCCGACCAGATGCACACCCGGCAGGCCCGACGTGATGTCGGCCTCGATTTCCACGGTTTCTCCGTCCAACCCGCGCACCGCGACCGAAAACGCGCGCCCCAGCGCCATCAGCCGGCTCCCTGCAGGTGGGTGATCTCCGGGGTGCGGCGGCGTCCGATCCGCACACCGATCACATCGATGCGGATCGCCGCCCAATGCTCATCCCGGCCGGCCAGCCACAGCCCGGCGAGCCTGCGCAGCCGGCGCACCTTCCGTGGCGTCACCGCGTGGGCGAGTCCACCGAAGCCGTCGCCGGTGCGGGTCTTCACCTCGACGAACACCAGGGTCCGAGTGGATTCGTCCACGGCGATCACATCGAGCTCGCCGTAGCGGCAGCGCCAGTTGCGGCTCACGATCCGCAACCCCATCTTCGTCAGGTGATCCACGGCCAGGGCTTCGCCCATCGCTCCCAGCTGAAGCCGAGTCATAGTCGTTTGGGTCGTCATGCCGACCAATCTGCACGCCTGCCCCGACATGGGGTGCCGCGGCGAAGGCCCTGTCCCCGGCGATGCGGCCGGTTATCCACAGTTGGGCAGCTATCCACAGGCCGGCCGAATACAGTTGACGCACAAGCCGTTTGGACCAGCTAGGTGACCCGGTCCGTCCTGGTGTAGACGTTCATCGAGTCATCCCGCAGAAACGCCACCAGCGTGATTCCGGACTCCTCGGCCAGCGAGACCGCCAGCGACGACGGCGCGGAAACCGCTGCCAGCACCGGAATCCCGGCCATCAGCGCCTTCTGCGTCAGCTCGAACGATGCCCGCCCGCTGACCAGCAGGACCGTCGCCCCCAGCGGCACCCGGCCCTGCTCGAGGGCCCAGCCGATGACCTTGTCGACCGCGTTGTGCCTGCCGATGTCCTCACGGACCACCATCATCGTGCCGTCCACCCCGAATAGCGCCGCCGCGTGCAGCCCACCGGTGCTCGCGAAAACCTTTTGCGCGCCGCGAAGTTGATCTGGCATCGCCTTGAGAGTGGCCGCGGCGACGGTCGCCGGATCGTCGCCGGGTGAGAATCGGCTGATTTGGCGCACCGCGTCCAGCGACGCCTTTCCGCAGACCCCGCACGACGAGGTGGTGTAGAAGTTGCGGGTGACGTCGAGATCGGGCGGCTTGACGCCGGGCGCCAGTGTCACGTCAAGCACGTTGTACGTGTTGGAATCCGTCCTCGCCGAGCCCGCCGCAGTAGCGAATCGTCAGCACGTCTTCGCGATGCGCGATGACCCCGTCGGTAAGCAAAAACCCTTGCGCGAGTTCGATATCCGAGCCGGGAGTGCGCATGGTCACGGTGACCGCGCCAGCGTTGACGCGGATCTCCAGCGGCTCCTCGACCGCCAGGGTCTCGGGTCGGGTAATCGCTTGATCGGCGGTCAGATGTTTTACCCGCCGACGCGCCGTTACATGCGCCACTGGCCCAACGTACATCGATTGCCGGTCGGACGTCGGCCGGACAGCGTCACACCGCTGAGGCCAGTGCTGCCAGAGTCTCCGCCGAGGAGTGCGTCGGGCGCCAGCCCAGGTGCCGCTTTGCCTTGGTCGTGTCCATCACCACCGAGGTCCGCGCGGCATGCAGCCACTCGAGCCTGGGAGGGAAGCACGGCAACCGCGAAATCGTCGCTGACGCGGCCGAGGCGGCCGGAGCCGGCACCGAAACCGGCCTCCCACCCAGTGCCTTGGCCACATCGGTCACCGTCACCACCCCGTCGGCTGCGATGTTGTAGGCCCTGGGCGGCGCCGGCGCACTGGCGGCCAGCGCGATCGCAACCGCGACGTCATCGTGGTGCACCAGTTGCAAAGGAAAGCCCGGGTCGGGAACCACCCGCCGCAACCCTGGCACCGCCTTTGCCAGTGCGCGCACCGGGGCGGGCAGTTGGTTCCACGGCATCGCGTCGGCCAGCGCGTGCGCATCGGGCCCGGCAACAATGCACGGGCGCAGCACGAACGCCTCCAGCGACGAGCCTTCGGTGACCTCGGCGAGCACGGCCTCCAAAGCGGCCTTTTGTTCCGAGCAATAGTGCTCGGAGGATCCGCGGGCCGGCACTTCCTCGGCGAGTGGCACCGGGTTCTCGGCGAAGTAGCCGTACGCCGCCACCGACGAGGTGTAAACCAGGCGCCGCGGCCGCCGCGCGGCAACCGTCGCCTCGAACACGTTCCGGCCGCCCTGCAGGTTGATGCGTGCGCTCTCGTCACGCGGCCCGGTGAGGAGAAAGGCCAGGTGAATCACCACATCGGCCTGCGCGACCAGCGCATCGACCGCGTCGCGATCCATGATGTTGCCCTGCTGGTAGGTGGTCTTCGTCCACCCGTACATCGACGGGTCGAACGGACGGCGGGCCATCGCGACGATCTTCTCCACGGTCGGTTCGCGCTCCAGCGCCGTGACCGCCGAGATACCGATCTCGCCGGTCGGGCCGGTGACAGCGACAGTGAGTCCCACCCGTTGCTTTCTTCCCGTCGCCGCACACGCTCAAACGCCGAGATCGGTGAAGCCTCAAACCGACTTGTGTGCGAGCCGATCGCTGGCGGCTATTCCGTCGGGAACTACATCTACCGCGGGAGAAGGAACATGAAGCTGATTGCGCCTGCCGATTCGCTGTTTTTGCTGGGCGAATCCCGCGAACACGCGATGCACGTCGGGGGCCTGCAACTGTTTCAGCCACCCGATGGTGCGGACGAGAGTTTCGTAACCGAGGCCTACGACTCGATGCTTGGGTGCACCGACATCCAGCCGACGTTCCGCAAGCATCCGGCGTTCTTGGGTCCCGTCACCAACCTCGCTTGGTCCATTGACGACGAGGTCGAGCTGGACTATCACTTCCGCAGGTCCGCACTGGCCCGGCCGGGGCGGGTACGCGAGCTGTTGGAGCTGGCCGCACGGCTGCACGGCAGCCTGCTCGATCGCCATCGGCCACTGTGGGAAGCCCATCTGATCGAGGGGCTGAACGACGGGCGCTACGCGGTCTACACCAAGTTCCACCATTCGCTGATGGACGGAGTGTCGGCCCTGAGGTTGATGCAGCGGGCGTTCACCAGCGATCCCGCGGACGACGAAGTCCGGGTGCCGTGGGCGCTGCCGCCGCGTCAGCGCCCGGACTCCGGCCGCAAGTCAGGGAAATCACCGTCTCCGCTACAGACCCTGACCCAGGCGGTGGGGTCGGTCGCGGCGCTCGGACCGTCGACGTTGTCGCTGGCCCGCGCCGCGGTACTCGAACAGCAACTCAGCTTTCCGTTCCGGGCGCCGAAAACCATGTTCAACGTCCGCATCGGCGGAGCGCGGCGAATTGCCGCACAGTCCTGGCCACTCGAGCGGGTCAAGTCCGTGAAGGAGGCCGCGGGCGTCACCCTGAACGACGTGGTCCTGGCGATGTCTGCCGGGGCGTTGCGCGGCTATCTGATCGAGCAGGCGGCACTTCCCGACGCTCCGCTGGTCGCCATGGTCCCGGTGAGCATGCGCAAGCGCGACGAGGCCGACGGGAGCGGCAACGCGGTCGGCACGGTCCTGTGCAACCTGAGCACCGACGTCGAAGACGCGGGCAAACGCCTAGCGGCGATCAGTTCGTCGATGTCCGACAACAAGGAGGTGTTCGCCAAGCTGCCCCAAGTGCAACAGCTTGCGTTGTCCGCCTTCACCACCGGAGGCCTGTTCCTCGGGTTGATTCCCGGTTTCATCCGGGCCGCCCCGCCGCCGTTCAACATCGTGATTTCCAATGTGCCGGGCTCCCGGGAGCAGCTGTATTGGCGGGGTGCGCGGCTGGCGGGCAATTATCCGTTGTCGATCGCGCTGGATGGTCAGGCGATGAACATCACGGTCACCAACAACGCCAAGAATCTCGACTTCGGGCTCGTCGGCTGCCGTCGCAGCGTTCCGCATATGCAGCGCATGCTCGGACACCTCGAGACGTCGTTGAAAGATCTGGAACGCTCCGTCGGAGTGTGACGAGATGCTGGGCGGCCGATAATCTACGTCCAGCATCCAAAGTGAGGAAAGACGTGGCGGAACAACCAGACTCCAGCACCGCAGACTCGACGCCGGGGCCGCCGACCGCGGACCCGACCACCGTGTTTTCGGCGCTGGCAGAGATCATCTATCAAGGCTCGGACGCGGCCGAGATGTACGCGGCCATCTGCGTTGCCGCGACCCTGATCGTTCCCGGGTGCGACCACGCCAGCCTGCTGCTGAAGCAAAACGATCGCTACGTCACCATCGGCGCCAGCGACCGCCTCGCGCACCGGGTCGACGACCTGGAACGACGCGCCGGCGACGGCCCCTGCATCGACGCGATCGAGGAAGAGACTCCGCAGATCGAAACCGACCTGAGCACGCCGTCCCAGTGGCCCCACTTCTCGGCACGCCTGGTCGCCGAGACGCCGGTTCGCGGCGCCATGGGGTTTCGGCTGCTGGTCGACAAACGCAAAGCCGCCGCGCTCAACCTCTTCAGCGACACCCCCAACCTCTTCAACTCCGAGTCCGCCGGCAGCGCGGCGGTGCTGGCGGCCTTCGCCAGCGTTGCCATCAACGCCATCGGTAAGGGAGAAGATGCGGCCAGCCTGCGACGGGGACTGATCAGCAACCGCGAGATCGGCAAGGCGGTCGGCATGTTGATGCTGCTGCACCAGTTCAGCGAGGACGAGGCGTTCGAACTGCTGCGGCGCCACTCCCAGGACCTCAACATCAAGCTGGCTGACGTGGCGCGGCAGGTGATCGACAGTCGCGGTCAACTGCCCTTCGGCGACGACGATCAGGATTCGTAGCGCGCCGCCGCGGTGCGGACGGCCGGCTATTCCGGCAGGCGCAGCTCCGGCTTTTCGACTTCTTCGATGTTGACGTCCTTGAAGGTGACCACCCGGACCTGCTTGACGAAGCGGGCCGGGCGGTACATGTCCCACACCCAGGCGTCGGCCAGTCGCAGCTCGAAGTACACCTCGCCGTCGGCGTTGCGCGGAACCATCTCGACGCTGTTTGCCAGATAGAACCGGCGCTCGGTTTCCACGACGTAGCTGAACTGGCCGACGATGTCCTTGTATTCGCGGTACAGCGAGAGCTCCATCTCGGTTTCGTACTTTTCGAGATCCTCAGCACTCATCTGCCACTCATCCGCTCAGACGCCCTTCCGCCTGCAAATTTGCCCGACCGTCCCCATCTTTCCTCACCCGCATTCGCCACCCTCGCCCGGAGGGTCCGGTTGACACTCGACCACCACCCGAACATCCGCTTTTGTGGGGCCCTGATTGGGCACCGCCACCCGTCTGACGTTGATGAACGAATAGCGGTGCTGCGCGCAGGGCCCCAGCCTGGTCAGCGCCAGGCTGTGGGCCGGCGTGCTGTAGCCCTTGTGCTCGGCGAAGCCGTAGCCGGGATGGTCGGTGTCCATCGCGACCATCAGCCGGTCCCGGCTGACTTTCGCCAACACGCTGGCCGCGGCGATGCAGGCGGCCGCACCATCGCCACCGATCACCGGCAGTGACGGCACCGGCAAACCTGGCACACGAAAGCCGTCGCTGAGGACGTAGCCGGGCCGCACGGACAGGCCGGCAACCGCACGCCGCATACCTTCGATGTTGGCCACGTGCACGCCCCGGCGGTCGACTTCGACGGACGGGATGAACACCACGTGGTACGCCAGTGCGTAGCGACAGATCAACGGGAACAGTCTCTCCCGCGCCTTCTCGGTAAGCTTCTTCGAATCATCCAGGGCGACAAGGCTTTCCAACCGATTCGGACCGAGCACGCAGGCCGCGACCACCAGCGGGCCCGCGCAGGCACCACGACCCACCTCGTCCACCCCGGCCACCGGGCCGAGGCCACTGCGGTGCAGCGCGGACTCCAGGGTGCGCAACCCTGACGACTTGCGGATCACCACCCGCGGCGGCCAGGTCAGGGTCATATCAGAGCCATGGCTACTGACCTTGCTGGGGGTTCACCGAACCCACTCCACCCCATCGCGACGGCGGCCACACAATGAATCTGGCCTTACCGATGACGTTGCTTACCGGCACGGTTCCCGACATCGGGTCGCCCGTGCACAGCAAGCCCTTCAGCGCGTCGCTCGGGGTGCTGGTGCAGTGGGCGCGGGAGTCCGCGGAATGCGTCCGGTTGTCGCCCATCACCCACAGTCGTCCCTGCGGGACCGTGACCGGCCCGAACTCGCTGCCCAGGCACGGGTACACCGACGGGTCGGCCATCATGGTGCCGGGGTTGATAAACGGCTGCTTCAGCGGCTTGCCGTCGACCGTCAATCCGGTCTCGGACCGGCACTGGACCGTCTGTCCGCCGACCGCGATGACGCGCTTGACCAGGTCGTTCTCGTCGGGTGGCACGAAACCGATGAACGACAGCGCATTCTGCACCCAGCGCAGCGCGGTGTTCGATGAGCGGATCGATTTGTACCCGACGTTCCAGGACGGCGGGCCCTTGAACACGATGACGTCACCGGGCTGCGGTGCGCCGAAGCGGTAACTGAGTTTGTCGACCATGATGCGGTCGCCGACGCAGCCCGTGCATCCGTGCAACGTGGGTTCCATCGACTCCGACGGAATCAGGTAGGGCCGCGCGACGAACGTCAGCATGACGTAATAAAGCCCCACCGCGATAACCGCCAGAAGCGCGAGTTCGCGCACCGTCGAGCGCTTCGGCTCGTCCTCGTTGGGCGCGTCGGGCGCGTCTTCGTGGTGTCAGGGTTTCGGGTGGAGACCTTCGGCTCCTGCTGACCAGCGTCGGGCTGGGGCTCAGATGGGGAGTCCGTAGCGTCAGTCACGGGATCAGACTAGCCAGCAGATATGAGATCAGGGTCGTGCGCCCTGCTGAACCACCGAGCCACGCGCTCAGCGCTTCTCCTTGATCTTGGCCTTCTTGCCGCGGAGTTCACGCAGGTAGTACAGCTTGGCGCGGCGCACGTCGCCACGGGTGACCAGTTCGATGTGGTCGATGTTCGGCGAGTGCACCGGGAAGGTCCGCTCCACGCCGACGCCGTAGCTCTCCTTGCGCACCGTGAAGGTCTCGCGGATGCCGCCACCCTGCCGGCGGATCACCACGCCCTTGAACACCTGGATACGTTCCTTGGCGCCTTCGATGACCTTGACGTGCACGTTGATCGTGTCGCCAGGGCTGAAGGCCGGGATGTCGTCGCGCAGCGACGCCTGGTCGACGAAGTCCAGCCTGTTCATTGGAAAGACACTTCCTCGCGGTCGCGACTCGGCAGCCCCCACACGCAGCGTGCGACGGTCACCAAGCCGATGGATTCGGGCTTCTGAGCGCATCTCGCAGCGGGCGGCAAGCAACCCGGCCGGCCGGCCGCTGGAGACAACTGGTCAATTGTGCCAGACAGTGCGCTTGCAGTGAAAATCACAACAACTAGGGGTGGGTTGCACGCGCCCCAACCCCCCGGCAGGTGGTACATATGACTGGGGTCGAAACGCAGCTGTCAATGCGGCCGCCGACCTGCATGTTTCGTTCATGTTTCGTTCGTCGGAGGATGCCGGAGGGGCAAGGATGCGGGCACGGCCGCTGGCACTGCTCATCGCCGCGGCAGCGGTGGCGTTGGTAGTGCTGGCCGGGTGCGAGGCAAAGGTGGCGGCACGGGCATCCCGCACGCCCGACAGCCAGTCATATCAACCGCCGCTCCAACCGCAGACCCAGCTCGTTGAACTGCTGCTGCGGGCCATCACACCGCCCGGGTCGCCGGTCCAGACCCTGCCCAACACCGCGTTCACCGGGGTGCAGGCGCGTATCCAGCGGGCCACCGACGAAGCCGCCGCCAAGGGCGCCACCCTTTCGATAGCCATCCTCGACCGCGTCACCCGGCAGCTGGTCTCCAACGGCAACCCTCAGCTCATCGCTACCGCATCGGTTGCCAAGCTCTTCATCGCCGACCAACTGCTGCTGCAGGAATCCCGCGGCCAAACCGCACTGTCCCCCGAAGACCATCAGGCGTTGGACGTCATGTTGCAGTCGTCGGACGACGGCGCCGCCGAAAAATTCTGGGGCCAGGACGGCAGCGACGCCATCATCACCCGGGTCGCGAGCCGATACGGTCTGGGCTCGACCATGCCGCCCAACGACGGGCGCTGGTGGAACACGATCAGCTCGGCGCCTGACCTGATCCGTTACTACGACATGCTGCTCAACGGCTCGGGTGGGCTACCCCCGGAGCGGGCCGACATGATCATCGACGACCTGTCCGCGTCCACCCCCACCGGGATCGACGGCTACCCACAGCGATTCGGTATCCCGGACGGCTTGTACGCCGAACCCGTCGCGGTCAAACAGGGCTGGATGTGCTGTATCGGCGCCGACTGGATGCACCTGTCGACCGGGGTGATCGGAGCGGACCGCCGCTACGTCATGGTGATCGAGTCGCTGCAACCCTCGGATGATTCCGTGGCGCGGGCCACGATCACCGACGCCGTCAAGACGATATTTCCCGAAGGGCGGATCTGACCGCTCACTCTCCAAGGGGTCCCGCGGAGAGGTCGGGGCGGCGTTCACGGGTGCGCTGCAGCGAGATTTCCCGACGCCAGGCCGCTATTCGCGCGTGATCACCGGAGAGCAGTACCTCCGGGACGTCGAGGCCACGCCAGCTCGACGGCCTGGTATAGCTAGGCCCCTCCAGGAGCCGGTCCAGACCCGGTGAGTGCGAATCATCGTGGTGCGACGCCGGATTGCCGAGCACGCCGGCCAGCAGGCGCAGCACGGATTCGATCATCACCACCGCCGCCGACTCGCCACCGGGCAACACATAGTCTCCGATCGAGACCTCTTCGACACGCATCCGTTTGGCGGCATCCTCGACTACCCGCTGGTCGATGCCTTCGTAACGGCCGCAGGCGAACACCAGGTGCGCCTCGGTGCTCCAGCGCTGCGCGGTGGCCTGATCGAACAACCGGCCGGCCGGCGTGGGAACAACCAAAAGCGTCTTCGGCGGAACAGACTTCGTCGAGCGCGTCGCCCCACACCGGCGCTCTCATCACCATCCCCGGCCCGCCGCCGTAGGGCGCGTCGTCCACCGAGTGGTGCACGTCATGGGTCCACCGCCGCAGGTCGTGCACCCGCAGGTCGACCAGGCCTGACGCAATCGCCTTGCCCGGCAACGATTCTCGCAGCGGATCCAGGTAGGCAGGGAAAATCGTCACGACGTCAATTTTCATGTCGATCGGCCCCCCTACTCCAAATCCAGAAGACCGTCTGGCGGCTCGATCTCGAGGGTGCCCTCGTCCAGCGACACCGAGGTGACGATAGCGCTGACGAACGGCACCAACACCTCGCCGGACTCATGCTTGACTGCCAGCAACTCGCCGCCGGCGGTGTGCAGCACCTCGGCGACGACACCGATCTCCCGCCCCGTCGTCGTCCGGACCGCGAGGCCTTCCAATTGGTGGTCGTAGAAGGTGTCCGGCTCGTCGATGGGTGGCAGCTCGTCGGAGTCGATGACGAACAAACTGCCCCGCAACGCGTCGGCGCCGTCCCGGTCGGTCACCCCGGCCAACCGCACCAGTAGCCGGGCACCGTGGGGACGCGCACCCTCGACGACGAAGCTGCGCTCCGGGCCGGGGTCGCGGAGTTTCTTGGCGCGCAATCTGCTGCCCGGTGCGAACCGGATGTCGGGATCGTCGGTGCGGACATCGACGACCAATTCGCCGGTGATGCCGTGCGCTTTCACCACACGCCCGACGATCAGCTCCATGTGGGCGCTGCTACTGGTCGGTGTCCACCACGTCGACCCGGATACCACGGCCACCGATACCGGCGACCAGCGTGCGCAACGCCGTCGCGGTACGTCCCCCGCGACCGATCACCTTGCCCAGATCGTCGGGATGAACGTGGACCTCGACCGTTCGTCCACGGCGGCTGGTTACCAGGTCCACCCGGACATCGTCGGGGTTGTCGACAATCCCGCGGACCAGATGCTCTACAGCGTCAACAACAGCCGTGCTCATGGCGTGGGGTCAGCTTTCCGTAGACGACTCGGCCGACTCGGCCGGCGCGGCCTGCTCGCCGGCCTCGGCCGGTGCGTCCGCAGCGGCCGCTGAAGTGGTCTCAGCCTCGGCGGCTGCGGGGGCCTCTTCAGTCTTGGCGGCCTTCTTGGCCGGGGCCTTCTTCTTGGGCTTGGCGGCCTCGGTCGTGGGCGCGCCGTCGGCGGCGGCCAGCGCGGCGTTGAACAGCTCCAGCTTGCTGGGCTTGGCCGGGGCGACCTTCAGCGTGCCTTCGGCACCGGGCAGGCCCTTGAACTTCTGCCAATCGCCGGTGATCTTCAACAGCTTGAGGACGGGCTCGGTGGGCTGCGCACCCACGGACAGCCAGTACTGCGCGCGTTCGGAGTTGACCTCGATCAGGCTCGGCTCTTCCTTCGGGTGGTAGCGGCCGATGACCTCGATCGAGCGGCCGTCGCGGCGGTTACGCGCGTCGGCGACGGCGATGCGGTACTGGGGATTGCGGATCTTGCCAAGCCGAGTGAGCTTGATCTTGACAGCCATGGTTAAGCGGTTTCTCCTGTGTGTGTCACGCTGCAATTCAGCGACCCGGGCAGGATGCGGGGGTCCGGTTTTGCCTCGCGTGTGTGACCAGCGCGCAAGCGCCCTTCGATGAGGACGGGTCGCGCGGCGGACAGCGGCCCATTGTGCCAGAACGCGGCGTCTGAGCAGAAATCCCCTACTGCACCTTCTGGTAGATCTTCGTTTCGACCCGGCGGGTCATCCGCCACCCCTCGGCGGTGCGGACGAACTCGTCGTCGTACCACAGCCCGCAGAACAACACCTGGCCCTTCTCCCCCGGCAACACCATCGGGTTGAAGCAGATCACCCGCGACGACGCGGTGTCGCCGTCGATCTGAACCGCGAAGTTGCCGAGCATATGCGCATACACCGGGAATGTGGGCAGCACCTCGGACAGCCACTTCTTCACTTCGGGGTAGTTGCCGTCGATGCCGCCCAAATCCCGGTAGTCGATGTAGGCGTCGGGCGTGAATACCTTGTCCAGATCGTCGAATCGACGCTGATCAATGGCGGTGGAATAGTCGACCAGCAGCTGCTGGATCTCCAAGCGATCGGAAATTTCGGCCAGGCTCAACATGCCTCGATTCAACACCGCGATCCCACCGATACTGGGATCGGTAGTCGTGCAAGCGGTGTCCACTCGGGAGAAGTCCCGACAACAAAGGAGCCGACATGAACCGAACCCGGCGATTTCTCATCGGCCTGGCCCGGACTGGCATCGCACTGGCGGTGTGGGGCGGTTTGAGTGTGGCCGCACCTGCGGCCCAGGCTGCGCCGTGCCCGGCCGGAAAGGCCTGCCAGCAGTGGTGCCCGGGTGACCCCAATCCGGCGGGCCGACCGGTCCCGTGGGACGGCGGCGTCTGCCACGACTTCTTCTGGGACTACTACGGCGTCCACGACGTCGGCACCGGTGCCTTCTACCGCTGGTCTGAAATGCCGTGGAGCTAGGGGGCGTTAGGAGGTTAGACTCGACGGCCATGCGAAAGCTCATGGCCGCAGTCGCTGCGCTGCTCACGGTCGCCACAGTCAGCGCGACCAGCGCGTCTGCCGACAACGACATGCAACCGATCGGCTCGATGCCGATCCCCGAGGGCCCGGCACAGACCTGGATCGTGGCCGATCTGGACAGCGGTCAGGTGCTGGCCGGCCGTGACCAGAACGAGGCGCACCCGCCCGCGAGCACGATCAAAGTGCTGCTGGCGCTGGTGGCGCTGGACGAGTTGAACCTCAACTCCACCGTCGTCGCCGACGTCGCCGACACCCAGGTCGAATGCAACTGCGTCGGCGTCAAACCGGGGCGTACCTACACCGCACGCCAACTGCTCGACGGCTTGCTGCTGGTTTCGGGCAACGACGCCGCCAACACGCTGGCACACATGCTGGGCGGCCAGGACGAAGCCGTAGCCAAGATGAACGCCAAGGCGGCCTCGCTGGGGGCGACGAGCACCCAGGCGGCGACTCCGTCCGGCCTGGACGGGCCGGGCGGGTCCGGGTGGTCGACGGCGCACGATCTGGCCGTCATCTTCCGCGCGGCGATGGCCAACCCGGTGTTCTCTGCGATCACCGCAGAGCCGTCGGCGATGTTCCCGGGCGGCCCGGGTGATGGGGGCGAAGAGCCGATCGTGAACCAGGACGAGCTGTTGGGGCGCTATCCGGGCGCGATCGGCGGCAAGACCGGCTTCACCAACGCCGCGCGCAAGACGTTCGTCGGCGCCGCCGCGCGCGGTGGCCGCCGATTGGTGATCGCCATGATGTACGGGCTGGTCCGACAGGGCGGGCCGACCTATTGGGATCAGGCGGCGAGCTTGTTCGACTGGGGTTTCGCGCTCGGCCCGCAGGCAAGTATCGGCTCGCTGTAATCGCTTGTCAGAGGCCCGGATTGGGCACGGCCGCAGTGAGCAGCGCCGTCAGCACCGGTATTCGTTGGGCGGCGATTTCCGGCTGCGGCAGCACCCCTTCCACCACAGCGGCCCCGTCAAAGACGTTCGTCAGCAATGCCACCAAAACCGGGAATGTCTCCTCCGGGAAGCTCTCGGCGCCCGGCAGTGACCGGGCGGCGTCATAGATCTTCGCCGAGTACTGCCCGAGCTCGTCTTGCAAAGTCTCTCTGAGCTTCTCGTCGGTGCGCGCGGCGATCAAGAGCTCGTATAACACCGCGTTCGTCGGGCCGCCGGTGATGTCGCGCAGTATTGTCAACGCCGCTTCCAGCGGCGGCTGGTCGGCCGGTATCTCGGTGACCAGCTTGGTGAATGTTTCCAGCTGACGGCGCAACACCTCGGAGGCCGTGGCCGACATGAAATCGCCCATCGTCTCGAAGTGCCGGAACAGCGCGCCCACCGATACCCCGGCCCGTTTGGTGATCACCGCCGCCGACGCCCGGGCGTATCCGACCTCGACGATGGTGTCGATCGCGGCCTCGACCAGTCGGCCGACGGTTTCCTCGCGGCGCTGCTGCTGGGTTCTGGCCACGTCAGGCGCTGACGCTCAACGCGGCCCTTGAGGGCCGCTCGACTTCGCCCGCCCGCAGGTACCGGCCCGACTTCACGGTCTGGCCGTAGCCCTCGCGGAATTGGCCGTCCCGGAAGACCACAGCCCCGCCGACGCCGGTCGCGACGACGGTCTCGTCGTTGCGGTTGACCATGCGACTCAAGCCGCCGTAGAAGGGGACTTCCTGTTCGTGGTAGCCGTCCACCGACGCGTCGAGGTGGGCGGGGTCGATCACCACGAAGTCCGCCCGATCACCCTCACGCAACGTGCCGGCGTCGATGCCGAACCACTCGGCCAGCTCGCCGGTCAGGCGATGCACCGCATGGTGCACGGACAGGAACGGCGCGCCGGCCCGTGCAGCGTCGCGCGTTCGCTTGAGCAGCCGCAATCCGAAGTTGTAGAACGCCATGTTGCGCAGGTGTGCCCCGGCGTCGGAGAAGCCCATGTGGACGCTCGGCTCGGCGGCAAGCTTGTTGAGTTGCTTGGGCCGGTGGTTGGCGACGATGGTGGTCCAGCGGACGTTGCGCTCACCGTTTTCCACCAGCACGTCCAGGAACGCGTCGAGTGGGTGCAGTCCACGCTCGTCGGCGATCGCCCCGAAGCTCTTTCCGATCAACGACTCGTCCGGGCACTCGACGATCACAGCGTCGTGGAAGTCCTTGTGCCACAACGAAGGTCCCAGTTTGATCCGGTCGAATTCGCGACGAAAGCGCCGGCGGTAACCCTCGTCGGCCAGTAGCTCGTTGCGGTCGAGTTGTTCGCGCAGATGAAGGGCCGCCGTTCCGGCGCCGAACTCTTCGAAGACCGGCAGATCGATTCCGTCGGAGTACAACTCGAACGGGACCGGCAGGTGCTGGAACCGCACGCTCGATCCCAGCAGCTTGTTCAGCACGCGGGTGCCGATGCCGAAGACGTGCACGGCATGCGGCATTGACTTCGCGTCGGCCGACACCAGCAGACTCATCCGAACTCCCTTGCGGCGGCCGAACATTCGGCTGCTGCTCAGGAAGAACAGCAGGCCCGAGGCAGCGTTGTCGACGTCGGGCGCGCTCTGCAGAATCCGGCCACGCTTGCGCAGCACCTTGATCAGCCTGCGCCGTTCACGCCACGTCGCGAAGGTGGAGGGCAACGCACGAGAGCGGAACCGTTCGCCGTCGAGCTTGTCGATCGCCGCGTCCATCCCGGACATGCCCAGCACCCCCGCGTCGAGCGCCTCCTCGAGTAATTTCGCCATCTTCTCGAGTTCGGCATCGGTGGGCCGGACGGTGTCGTCGGTGGCGCGCTCAAGTCCCAGCACCGCGGTCCGCAGGTCCGAATGACCAAGCATCGAGCTGACATTCGGCCCGAGCGGCAAGGCGTCGATGGCCTCGATGTACTCCGCGGCGGTCGACCAGGTCTTGTTGTTTTCCAGTGCACCGAGCACAAAGTCACGCGGCACCGCCTCGACCCGGCTGAAGAGGTCGGCGGCATCTTCGTTGTTCGCGTAGACCGTCGACAGTGAGCAGTTGCCCAGCAGCACGGTGGTGACGCCGTGCCGCACCGACTCCCGCAGGCCCGGATCCAGCAGCACCTCCGCGTCGTAGTGGGTGTGGACGTCGATGAAGCCGGGCACGACCCATTTGCCTGCCGCGTCGATCACCTCGGGGCAGCCGGTCTCGTCCAGCGGCTCTTTCGACGGGTCGGCCACCGTGGCCACCACGCCGTCGCGAATGCCCAGGGTCCGGGTCAGCGGAACACTGCCGGCGCCGTCGAACCACAGTCCATTGCGAATGATCACGTCGTACGTCACTGGTTCCTCCAGGTCGTTGGGTTGCGATCAAGCTAACATAGATAGCAAGTACTCGCAATCTTTTATTGGCCTGGCTCAGCGACCGGGTCCCGATGTCGTCGGCGCCGGCGGCGGCAAGGTGCCGGGAGGAATTGCTGCGGGGTCCGGCAGATTGATCCCCGGCGGCACGTCGCTGTCGCGGGTCGCCACCGTCGGAACGCGCACGACGGCGTTCTGCTGGCCGCACTCGTTGCTCTGCACGATCACCTTCATTTCGCCGACCAGCTCGTCCCGCCCCTGCAACCGCAAAGACAACGCCTGCAGGGTCAGCTGAGTCTTCGGTTCCCCGCTGGGTCCGACGCAGGGAAACGGCACCGCATCCGCGCGGGACTGCCAGTAGCCGTTCGCGAAATCCAGGATGAGCGGCTGAGTCGGCTCCCTGGCGTGCGTGTGGCTGTTGTCGTCGAGCAGCGTTCCGGTGGCGACGCACGTCGTCGCCGTGCACGCCGAGCGGAACGCCCACCACGTGGTCACGTCGGGCGGCTGTGGGTTGGGGGTGAAGTTGAACGTCTGCTTCGAGCGTGCCACGTCGATGCGGTAGGTGCCGTCGAGCGGGACGGGCGGCGCGCTGGTGGTCGGGGCGGCCGCGGCGCTGGTAGTGGGCCCGGCGGCCGGAGTGGCAGCCTTGTTGGTCGTCTCCCGTCCGATCACGACGCCGAGTGCCAGCAGGCCGGCCATCAGCACCACCGCTGCGGTCGCGAGCACGATCAGGAACCCTCCGCGCCTCTTCGGCGCAGCCGCCGATCGGTCCGCTCCGGCCGACGATCGCGCGGGCCTGTTGCGGCCTTGCTGCTTGCGCGCTACGGGGGCGGGGGCAGGGGCAGGGGCAGGGGCAGGGGCAGATTCGATGCGCGGGGCGTCGTTGTCGAACCAGGCGTAGGCGGGGTAGTCGACGACAAAGGTGGCCTCGGGACTGCGATCACCGCGTGCGACGCCGACCCGTTCGTTGACCGCGTCGGCGAATTCGCCGCAACTGTCGAAACGGTCGGTGGGGCTGGTGGCCAGCGCTCTGCCGAAGACACCGTCCAGGCGCGCCAACTCCGGGCGCTGGTCGCTGAGCCGGGGCGGCCCCGGATCGGATTGCTGCACCGGCGGGGCGCCGGTCAGCAGATAGAACGCGGTTGCCGCCAGCGCGTACTCGTCGGCGCGCCCGTCAACGTCGGCGCCCATCAGCTGCTCGGGCGCGGCGTAGCCGACCGTGCCTTCGGGAAGATTGCGGGCGTAGCCGCCGGTGGGCGCGCCGAGTTGCGGTGGTATCCCGAAGTCGGTCAACAGAATTCGTTGTTCACCCTCCCCCGGACCGGTCAGCAGGATGTTGGCGGGTTTGACATCGCGGTGCAGCAATCCGCGTTGATGGGCGTGGTCGAGAGCGCCGGCCACACCCGTGATGATCGCGAGCACCTCACCAATGGGCGCGACGGCCGGGAACCGGTCGGCCATCAACTGCGCGCCGCTCACGCCGTCGACATATTCCATCGCGACCCACAGCTGTCCGTCGAATTCGCCGCGGTCGTGCACTCCGACGATGTGCGGGTGATAGAGGTTCGCCAGAATCGCGGTCTCCTGGTGAAATCGCCGGCGGAATTCACCGTCCATCGACATCTGCGGCGGAAGGATTTTCAGCGCCTGCCAGCCTGGCGAACCAGGCCGCTGGACCAGGTAGACATCGCCCGTCTTACCCGAACCCAGCCTTCGCACCACTGTGTAACCGGCAAAGGGCGCTCCACTGGCCAACGCCATTTCGCGATAGTAACCACATTTGGGCCGGCGCTACCGGTTAGGCCGAAACACCTTGCCGCGCAGGATCACCAAGTCGGGGCGATTCAGCACACCGGGGCCCAGCCGCGGATCCTCGGAGAAACACACCAGGTCGGCCGACGCGCCGTGGTCCAGACCGGGTCGGCCCAACCAGCGACGGGCATCCCAGCACGCGGCGCCCAACGCGTCGGTGGCGCTCATTCCGATGCCCTTGAGAGCCTCGACCTCGTCGGCGATCCGCCCGTGTTCGATCATGGTGCCCGCGTCACTTCCGGCGTAGATCGGCACGCCCGCGTCCCTCGCCGCGGCGATCTGCGCGACGCCGCGGGCATGCAGGTCGCGCATATGGGCGGCGTAGGTCGGATAGCGCTTCGCGGCGTCGGCGATGCCGGGGAAGTTTTCGATGATGTTGACCAGCGTGGGGACCAGTGCGGTGCCGTGTTCGAGCATCAGGGCGATGGTGTCGTCGGTGAGCCCGGTGCCGTGCTCGATGCAGTCGATGCCGGCGTTGATCAGGCCAGGTAGCGCGTCCTCGCTGAAGACGTGCGCGGTGACCCGTGCGCCGTGCGCGTGTGCAGTGTCGATTGCCGCCTTGAGCACGTCGTCGGACCACAGCGGCGCCAGATCGCCGACCTCACGGTCGATCCAGTCGCCGACCAGTTTGATCCAGCCGTCACCGCGGCGCGCCTCCTCTGCCACCGCCGCCGGGAGTTGCGACTCGTCTTCGAGTTCGACCGCGAAGCCCGACGCGTACCGCTTGGGTCTGGCCAGGTGCTTTCCGGCCCGAATGATGCGGGGCAGATCGTCGTGATCGTCGAGACTGCGGGTGTCGGTAGGTGAGCCGCAGTCCCGCAAAAGCAGCGCGCCGACATTGCGTTCGGACTGCCCTTGGGCGATCGCGTCGTCGAGCGGGATCTCCCCGTGGTCGCCGAGCCCGACGTGGCAGTGCGCGTCCACCAACCCGGGCAGGACCCAGCCTTGAGAAGACGAACCAAAGACGGTGTCGGCGTTCGCAACCGGCTCGGTGCTGACGTGGCCGTCGACGATCCACAGTTCGATCGGGGTCTCGTCCGGCAGTCGCCGACCCCGCACGTGCAGGCGCACGACGCGACTACTTCTGGCGGTGGCGACCCGCTTCACCCGGCTCCGCCGCGCTCGCGATCGCCACTACTTCTGACCCGGGAACTTCAGCTTGGACAGGTCGAAATCGGCCAGCCCGGGCGGCAGCTCGTTGAGGCCTTCGGGCATCTGCGACAGGTCCGGGAACCCCGCTGGCATGCCCGGCATTGCCCCGGGTCCGAACGGGCTCCTGACTTTCGGCGGCGTCGGGCCGCGCGCACCCTTCTTGCCTTTCTTTCCCTTTGCCCCCTTGGACTTTCGCGTCGCGGACTTGCGGCCCAGACCGGGGATTCCCATGCCGCCCAGCATCGACGACATCATCTTGCGGGCTTCGAAGAACCGGTCGACGAGCTGGTTGACCTCGGACACCGTCACGCCCGATCCGTTGGCGATACGCAGCCGCCGCGACGCGTTGATGATCTTGGGGTCGGCCCGTTCCTCGGGCGTCATCCCGCGGATGATGGCCTGCACCCGGTCGAGCTGTTTGTCGTCGATCTCGGCCAGCGCGTCCTTCATCTGACCCGCGCCGGGCAACATGCCGAGCAGGTTGCCGATCGGGCCCATCTTGCGGACGGCGAGCATCTGCTCGAGGAAGTCCTCCAACGTCAGCTCGCCGGCGCCGATCTTGGCGGCGGCGTCCTCGGCCTGCTGGGCGTCGAAGACCTGCTCGGCCTGTTCGATCAGGCTGAGCACATCGCCCATGCCCAGGATGCGGCTTGCCATCCGGTCCGGGTGGAAGACGTCGAAATCCTCGAGCTTCTCGCCGGTGGAGGCGAAAAGGATTGGGACACCGGTCACTTCGCGCACCGACAAAGCGGCGCCACCGCGGGCGTCGCCGTCGAGCTTGGTCAGCACCACACCGGTGAAGCCGACGCCCTCGCGGAACGCCTCGGCGGTGGTGACGGCATCCTGGCCGATCATCGAATCCAGGACGAAGATGACCTCGTCGGGATCGACGGCGTCCCGGATGGCCGCGGCCTGGGACATCAATTCCTCGTCGATGCCCAGCCGGCCGGCGGTGTCGACAATGACTACGTCGAAGTGCTTGGCCCGGGCCTCGGCGAGACCGGCCGCCGCGACGGCGACCGGGTCACCGGCAGGCCCGGTATCCGGGCCAGAAGGCGGAGCTCCGGGATGCGGCGCGAACACCGGCACCCCGGCACGCTGGCCGACGACTTGCAGCTGGTTCACCGCGGCCGGACGCTGCAGGTCGCAGGCCACCAGCAGCGGCGTGTGTCCCTGTCCGCGCAGCCATGCGGCCAGCTTGCCGGCCAGCGTCGTCTTACCGGAACCTTGCAGGCCGGCGAGCATCACCACGGTCGGTGGCGTCTTGGCGAACGCCAGCCGCCGGGTCTCACCGCCGAGGATCCCGATGAGCTCGTCGTTGACGATCTTGACGACCTGCTGCGCCGGGTTGAGCGCACCGGACACCTCGGCGCCCTTGGCGCGTTCTTTGATCCGCTGGACGAACGCACGCACCACGGGCAGCGAAACGTCGGCTTCCAGCAGCGCGAGCCGGATTTCGCGGGTGGTGGCTTCGATATCGGCGTCGGTCAGGCGGCCCTTGCCGCGCAGACCCGCCAGCGCACCGGTCAGCCGATCGGACAGAGATTCAAACACCCCGCCAGCCTAGTGGTGATCGCGAGCGCCGCGTAGCGGGGCGAAGCGGGTCACCACCATCAGGCCTAGTGGTTCGGAAGTTGGGCGCGACCGTGACGCCAGCGTCACACTCGGCGCCGAGCGTGACGCTGGCGTCACGCTCGTCGCGGTGGAAAGGTCGATTCATGCTCGAGGTGATCGACAAGGGAGCCCGCAGCCAAGCTCATCCCACACCGCTGCTGTTCGTGCACGGCGGCTGGCACGGCGCGTGGTGCTGGGACGACCACTTCCTGGACTTCTTCGCCGACGCCGGTTATCGCGCCGTGGCGATCAGCCTGCGCGGACACGGCACCAGCCCCACACCCAAGCCGCTGCACAAGGTTTCCATCGCCGACTACCTGGCGGATCTGCGTTCGGTGGCCGACCATCTGGGTGGCTCTCCGGTCCTCATCGGCCATTCCCTGGGCGGCTTCGTGATTCAGCGCTACCTCGAGGAACGCCGCGCCCCGGCCGCGGTGCTGGTGGGCTCCGTGCCCCCGCAGGGCGTGCTCAGATTGGCGGTGCGCGTCTGGCGCCGCCGACCGTCGATGACCATGGAAGCCTGGAGCGACCGCACGCTGCTCAAATTCCTCGCCACTCCGACCCTCACCCGCGAATACCTCTTCTGCGCCGACACGCCAGAACCCATCGTCGAATCCTGCATGCAACGCGCCGGAGCCGAGAGTGTTCGCGCCGCGATGACCGATCCGACGCTGCGCCGCGTCAGAACCCGGCGGGTGAGCACCCCGATGCTTGTCCTCGGCGCGGTGCACGACGGATTCGTCAGCATGCGCGACGTGCATGCCACCGCGCGCGCCTACCGAACCGAGCCGGAATTCTTCGACATGGGACACAACATGATGCTCGAGCCCGGGTGGGCTGACGTCGCCGAACGGATCCGCGGCTGGCTCGAAACCCGCGATCTGGTTTTGAGACCGACTTCACCGACCGGATAATGGTTGCGAACATGCCCCGGCCACACGACGTCACAGGGCAGCTGTCGATTCGAAGGATCAAAATCGGATGAGTGCGCAGGTTGAGCAGTTGGAGTTTCAGGCGGAGGCCCGCCAGCTCCTGGATTTGATGGTCCACTCCGTCTACTCGAACAAGGACGCGTTTCTGCGGGAGCTGATCTCGAACGCCTCGGACGCGCTGGACAAGCTCCGGCTGGAGGCCTATCGCAATAAAGACCTGGACGTCGACACCTCCGATCTGCACATCGAGCTCGAGGTGGACAACGACGCCCGCACATTGACCGTTCGCGACAACGGCATCGGCATGACCCGCGACGAAGTGGTGGGCCTGATCGGCACTCTCGCCAAATCAGGCACGGCCGAGCTGCGTCAGCAATTGCGGGAGGCCAAGAACCAGGAGAACACAGCCGCGTCCGAGGAGCTGATCGGTCAGTTCGGTATCGGCTTCTACTCGACCTTCATGGTGGCCGACAAGGTCGAGCTGCTCACCCGCAAGGCCGGCGAGAGCGCCGCCACTCGGTGGGAGTCGAGCGGTGAAGGCACCTACACGATTGAATCTGTCGACGAGGCGCCCCAAGGCACATCGGTCACCCTGCACCTCAAGCCGGCAGACGCCGAGGACGAGCTGCACGACTACACCGCGGAGTGGAAGATCAGGAACCTGGTCAAGAAGTACTCCGACTTCATCGCCTGGCCCGTTCGGATGCAGGTCGAGCGACGCGTCCCCGCCGCTGAGGGCGGCGGCGAAGACGTCGTCACCATCGAAGACGAGACGCTCAACTCGATGAAGGCGCTGTGGGCCAGGCCCAAAGACGAGGTCTCCGCCGAGGAGTACAACGAGTTCTACAAGCACATCGCACACGCCTGGGACAACCCGCTCGAGGTCATCGCGATGAAGGCCGAGGGCACCTTCGAATACCAGGCCCTGCTGTTCATCCCCGCCCACGCACCGTTGAACCTGTTCGACCGGGACGCCCCCATCGGGGTGCAGCTGTACGTCAAGCGCGTGTTCATCATGGGCGACTGCGACCAGCTCATGCCCAGATATCTGCGCTTCATCAAGGGCGTCGTCGACGCACAAGATATGTCGCTCAACGTCTCCCGCGAGATCCTGCAGCAGGATCGGCAGATCAACGCGATCCGTCGCCGCCTGACCAAAAAGGTCCTCTCGACGATCAAAGACCTGCAATCCGAGCGCCCGGAGGACTATCGCAAGTTCTGGACCCAGTTCGGCACGGTCCTCAAAGAGGGACTGATGCTGGACCACGACAACCAGGAGACGCTGCTGGGAGTGTCCTCGTTCGCCACCACACACAGCGACGAGGAACTCACCACCCTGGCCCAGTACGTCGAGCGCATGAAGGAAGGTCAGACGCAGATCTTCTATGCCGCCGGCGAGTCGCATCAGCAACTCCTCAAATCACCACACCTGGAAATGTTCAAGGCCAAGGGCTACGAGGTGCTGCTGCTCACCGACCCGGTCGACGAAATCTGGGTGGGACAGGTGACCGAGTTCGACGGCAAGCCGCTGCAATCGGTGGCCAAGGGCGAGGTCGACCTGGACTCCGACGAGGACGCCAGCGAGGCCGAGCGCGAGGAGCAGCAGAAGGACTTCGCCGAGCTGCTGAGCTGGCTCAAGGACACCTTGAGCGAGCATGTCAAGGAAGTGCGGTTGTCCACCCGGCTGACCGAGTCGCCGGCGTGCCTGATCACCGACGCCTTCGGCATCACGCCGGCCCTGGCGCGGATGTACCGGGCCAACGGGCAAGACGTTCCGGTGGGCAAGCGGACGCTGGAACTCAATCCGAACCATCCGCTCGTCACCGGGCTGCGCGACGCGCAGAAGAACGCCGGCGACGACGCCCAGATATCCCGGGTCACCGAAACCGCGGAGCTGCTCTACGGCACGGCGCTGCTCGCCGAAGGCGGCGCGCTCGAGGACCCGGCGAGGTTCGCCGGGCTGCTTGCCGACCGGCTGGCGCGCACCGTTTAGCACGAAATAGCAGCCGCGCGAAACCGAAGTCATGTCGCGGCTGCGCCATACAGCCGCGAAAAGCCTTGCCATGCTACATTTCACAGCCGCGGCAAGGGTGCTGACTAAGTCTCGACGTATCGAGGTCTACCGGGGGGAACTGTGTCGTTGCAGCCGATCAGCGGCGCCGAGACCGTGATCGAAAGCAGCCGGCCCCTGCGCGGCTGGCAGCGCCGGGCGATGGTGAAGTACCTGACCAGCGAGCCCCGAGATTTCCTGGCCGTCGCCACCCCCGGTTCCGGGAAGACGACGTTCGCATTGCGGGTGGCGGCCGAACTGCTCGGCCATCGCATCGTCGAGCAGATCACCGTCGTCGTGCCCACCGAGCACCTCAAGGTGCAGTGGGCGCAGGCCGCGCAACGACACGGATTGGCGCTGGACCCCAAGTTCAACAACTCCAACCCGCAGACCTCACCGGAGTATCACGGCGTGATGGTCACCTATGCGCAGGTGGCCTCGCATCCGACGCTGCACCGGGTGCGCACCGAGCAGCGCAAGACGCTGGTGATCTTCGACGAGATCCACCACGGCGGCGACGCCAAGACGTGGGGTGACGCGATCCGCGAAGCGTTCAGCGACGGCACGCGCCGACTTGCCTTGACGGGCACGCCATTTCGCAGCGACGACAGCCCGATCCCGTTCGTCACCTACCTGCCCGGTTCCGACGGGATGCTGCGCTCGCAAGCCGACCACAGCTATGGCTATGCCGAAGCCCTGGCAGACGGTGTGGTGCGGCCGGTGGTGTTTCTGGCCTACTCCGGGCAGGCACGCTGGCGCGACAGCGCCGGCGAAGAGTACGAGGCCCGACTGGGTGAGCCGCTGTCGCCCGAACACACCACACGGGCGTGGCGTACCGCGCTGGATCCCGCCGGCGAGTGGATGCCCGCGGTCATCACGGCCGCCGATCAGCGGCTGCGCCAGTTGCGCACGCATGTACCCGACGCGGGCGGCATGATCATCGCCTCTGACCAGAAGGCCGCGCGCGCTTACGCCAAGTTGCTGACGACGCTGACGTCGGAACCGCCCACGGTCGTACTGTCCGACGACCCCGGTTCGTCCGCGCGGATCAGCGAATTCGCCGCGGGCGCCAACCGCTGGCTGGTCGCGGTGCGGATGGTTTCCGAAGGCGTTGACGTGCCGCGGCTGGCGGTCGGGATCTACGCCACGAGCGCCTCGACGCCGCTGTACTTCGCGCAGGCCATCGGCCGGTTCGTGCGGTCGCGGCGGCCGGGTGAAACCGCGAGCATCTTCTTGCCGTCGGTGCCCAACCTGCTGCAGCTGGCCAGCGAGCTGGAAGCGCAGCGCAACCACGTGCTCGGCGAACCGCACCGTGAAATCGACGATCCCCTCGACGGCGATCCGGCCACCCGCACCCAAACCGAAAAAACCGACACCGAGCAGGGTTTCACCTCGCTGGGCGCCGACGCCGAATTGGACCAGGTCATCTTCGACGGATCCTCGTTCGGAACGGCGACGCCGGCCGGAAGCGACGAGGAAGCCGACTACCTGGGCATCCCGGGCCTGCTCGATGCCGAGCAGATGCGCGCCCTGCTGCACCGCCGCCAAGACGAGCAACTCAAGAAAGGGCAGCGCGGTCAGGACCAGCGGCGCCCGCCCACGCGTCTGGGATCACCACCCACGGGCAAATTCGCGAACTGCGCCGCGAACTCAACGCTCTGGTGTCGGTTGCCCACCATCGCACCGGCAAACCACACGGATGGATCCACAACGAACTGCGCCGCCGCTGCGGCGGCCCGCCGATCGCCGCAGCGACCCGTGACCAGCTCAAGGCCCGCATCGACGCCGTCCGGGAGTTCAACTCCGAGCAGTCGTGACGCCTCCGTCTTAGTCCCCGACGGGCTCGTCGAGCAGCACGACGGCGGGCGCGCCCAGCACCGCCAGCAGCTCTTTCTCCACCGCGACTCGGGCACCCACCGGTCCCTTCTCGGGCAGCTCTGCGGCGCCGTACCCATCCGGCACCGTCACACAGAACACGTCGGCCGCCGTCGACCCGAACGTGTTCACCTTCGCCCACACCATGTCGGCGCCCGCGCGCTCCAGGGCCCGCGCCAACAATGCCAGCAGGCCGATCCGGTCCATGGCGCGGACCTCGAGGAGCATCTGGTCGGGCATGTCGTTGTCGAGCCACAGGATGCGCGGCGGGGCGGTCGAACGCGTGACGGGCACCCCCACTTGCACCTCCCCGGCTCGGGCCGTCGCCGAAGTCGTGGCTTCGCTGTCGCGCTTCTCCAGCGTGCCCAGGACGTCGACGTCGCCCTTGAGGGCACCGACGAACGACTGACGCAACAGGTCGGCCGCGGGCGGGGAACCGAATAGTGGTGACACCACGAATTCGGTGATCGCGACGCCCTCGTGGATGTTGACCGATGCCGAATGCACGCGCAGCGAGTTCAGCGCCAGCACCGCGGCGGCGTTCGACACCAGGCCCCGTTCGTCGGGGGCAACCATCACCGCGTGGATGCGTTCGCCGTCGCCCGGCCTGATCTCCACGTGCACCCCGTGGTCGTCGGCCAGTGAAAGATAGTGGGGCGCAGCCGGTTCCGCTTTAGGTAGCGGCTCGCCCGCCATCAGCTTCCGGCAGCGGCGCACCAATTCGTCCACCAAGGAGGACTTCCAGTCACTCCATACCCCCGGTCCGGTGGCCTTCGAGTCCGCCTCCGACAGGGCGCGCAGTAGTTCGAGCAACTGCGGATCCCCACCCAGCGCCTCGGACACCGACTCGATGACCTTGGGGTCGTTCAGGTCGCTGCGGATAGCCGTCACAGGTAGCAGAAGGTGGTGGCGGACCATCGCAGAGAGCGTGTCCACATCTTGGGGCGGCAACCCCAGGCGCTCGGCGACCGGGATCACCAGGTCGGCCCCGAGCACACAATGATCCGTCCCGCGACCTTTACCGATGTCGTGTAGCAGCGCCCCCAGCGCCAGCAAGTCGGGCCGGGCCACGCGGGTGGTGAGCGGCGCGGCATGAACGGCCGTCTCGACCACATGACGGTCCACCGTCCATTTGTGGGACACGTCGCGCGGTGGAAGATCGCGGATCGCGCCCCATTCGGGCAACAGCTGGCCCCACAACCCGGTGCGGTCGAGCGCCTCGATCGTCGGCACCGCCGTAGGACCGGCCAACAGCACTACCAGTAGGTCATCCAGCGCCTCACGCGGCCACGGCGTCGGCAACTCCGGGGCGCTGTCGGCCAGTCTGCTCAGAGTGGCGGCCCCGATCGGGACTCCGGTGTCCGCCGATGCCGCCGCGACCCGCAGCACCAGGCCGGGGTCTTGTTCGGGTCGCGCCTCACGGGCCAGCACGATTTCTCCGGCGTACTCGACGACGCCCTCGTCCAGGGGTCGCCGCTTCGGCCGCCGCACCAACGCGGTGATGCCGCGCCGCGGCAAGGCATTGGCCGCGGTGCGCAACCCGGTGACGGCGTGGTAGGCGATCGTGCGGCCCGCGCCGGACAGCAAGCGCGCCAACGCGAATCGGTCTCCGACCCCCAGGGCGGCGCTGATATCGTCGGCGAACTGGGCCAGCAGCTGATCGCGCCCGCGACCCGACACCCGGTGCAGTTCGGTGCGCACGTCGAGCAGCGTCAGATAGGCGGCGTCCAATGAGCCCCCGGGCACGTCCGGGTTGCTCATCCCGTGGCGGTCGATGAGTTGCGCGATCGCCAGCGCGTTCAGCAACTGGACGTCGCGCAGGCCGCCGCGACCCGATTTGAGGTCGGGCTCGGCGCGGTGCGCGATGCGGCCCAACCGAAGCCAGCGGGCGTGGGTCATGTCGACCAATTCGTCCATCCGGGTACGAATTCCGCTGCGCCACTGGCGCCTGACCCCGTCGATCAATTCCGCTGACAGGCGCTCCTCACCGGCGATGTGGCGTGCCTCCAACATGCCCAGGGCGGCCGTCATGTCGGAATTGGCGGTGCCCAATGCCTCGCTGACCGTCCGCACGCTGTGGTCCAGCCGAATGTTGGCGTCCCACAATGGATACCACAGCCGATCGGCGACCCGCCCCAGCTCTTCGGCCGGCTTGCCGTCGTGCACCAGCATGAGATCGAGGTCCGAGTACGGCAGCAGCTCACGCCGGCCGAGGCCGCCGATTCCGACGATGGCGAAGCCACTGCCATCCGTGATGCCGATCTCGGCGGCCTTGGCCACCAGCCAGGACTCGTGCAGCTCCAGCACGGCTTGGCGCAGCTGCGCGGCATCGAGTTCGTGAGCGTCTTGCGACAACAGCTTGCGCCGCGCGCCGGCCAAATCGGTTGCCGCGCAACCGCTTCCAACGTCGGTGGTCTCCAGCCGATCCAGCGCATCAGCCCCGAACGGGTCGGGAGGGGTTTTCATACCCTCCCGACCCGTCCAGGCTGGATCACAAATCCGCGGCTAACCTCATAACGCATCGGATCCGCGTTCACCCGTGCGCACTCGCACAATTGTCTCCACCGGGCTCACCCACACCTTGCCGTCACCGATCTTGCCGGTGCGCGCGGACCGCACGATGCTGTCAACCACCTTGTCGACGATGGAGTCGTCGACCACGACCTCGATCCGAACCTTCGGAACGAAATCGACCGAGTATTCAGCACCGCGGTAGACCTCGGTGTGACCCTTCTGTCGTCCATAGCCCTGGACCTCGCTAACGGTCATTCCCAGGACCCCGGCGTCTTCGAGGCTGGTTTTGACGTCGTCAAGCGTGAACGGCTTGACGATCGCGGTAATCAACTTCATTTCCGCTCTGCCTCCACTTTCTCGTCCGCCAGCTCCTCCTGGCCGTTCCGGATGCTGTCCAGAGTGCCCGGACGGGGAAGACCCGACGTGGTTACGGCGAAATCGTAGCCGGTCTCCGCGTGCTCGGCCTCGTCGATACCCGAGAGTTCTTCCTCGGGGCCCAGTCGGATTCCGATCGTGTACTTCAGGATCAGGGCCAAGATCAACGTGACGATGCCCGAGTAGAAGAGAACCGCGAACGCGCCGACCGCCTGCCGTTCCAGCTGGGACCAACCGCCGCCGTAGAACAGGCCCTTGGACACACCCGCCACGCCGTTGATCGCCGTGCTTTCCGGGGCGGCCAGCAGACCCACCAGCAGGGTGCCCGTCAGACCGCCGATCATGTGCACGCCGACCACGTCGAGCGAGTCATCGAAGCCGAGCTTGAACTTCAGCCCGACTGCCAGTGCGCAGATCGCACCGCCTGCGAACCCGATCGCCAGCGCGCCCAGCACGTTGACCGACGAGCAGGACGGCGTGATGGCGACCAGCCCGGCGACGATGCCCGAAGCGGCTCCCAGCGTGGTGGCCTTGCCGTCGCGGATGCGCTCCACGAGCAGCCAGGAAAGCATGGCCGTCGCCGTGGCGATCGTCGTGGTCATGAACGTCGAACCGGCCGAACCGTTGGAGCTGGTCGCCGAACCGGCGTTGAACCCGAACCAGCCGAACCACAGCAATCCGGCACCGAGCATGACGAAAGGCAGGTTGTGCGGGCGGAACAACGTGGTGGGCCAACCCTTGCGCTTGCCCAGCACTATCGCCATTGCCAAACCGGCCACACCGGAATTGATGTGCACCGCGGTGCCACCGGCGAAGTCGATCGCGTGCAGCTTGTTGTTGATCCAGCCGCCCTTCTCGGACGCGAACCCGTCCGCCGCGAACACCCAGTGCGCGACCGGGAAGTAGACCAGCGTTGCCCACAGCCCGGCAAACACCAGCCAGGCCGAGAACTTCAGCCGGTCGGCCACGGCGCCCGAGATCAGGGCGACCGTGATGATCGCGAACATCAGCTGGAAGGCGACGAACACGGTGGCAGGCATGGTGCCGGCCAGCGGAATGTCGGTGGCCGCAGTACTACCCGAGGCTTTGACGGCATTCCCACCGATCAGACCCTTGAGGCCCCAGTAGTCAGTCGGGTTGCCTACGACGCCACCTTTGTCGTTACCGAATGACATCGAGTAGCCGTAAAGCACCCAAAGCACGGTCACCACACCCATAGCGCTGATGCTCATCATGATCATGTTGAGCACGCTTCTCGTGCGGACCATGCCGCCGTAGAAGAATGCCAGCCCTGGCGTCATCAACAACACCAGCGCGGAACTCGCCAGCATCCAGGCGGTATCGCCGGTATCGGGCTGGCCCAAAATCGGGAAACTCACTCGCTATCACCTCCGGTCGGCCCTGTTTTGGCCGCCAGACAAGTGCCTGATGACCTGATCCAGAACCTTGCGAGATGGTTGTTTCGGCAATAGAGCCACAGTGTTTCGTGAGGATTAACGAAACGGCACTCGGGTAAGGGCTTTCAGCCGAGCAGGGCGTCGACGAAGGCGGCCGGCTCGAACGGCGCCAAATCGTCGGGACCTTCACCGAGTCCGACCAGCTTGACCGGCACCCCGAGTTCCTGTTGGACGCGGAAAACGATGCCGCCCTTGGCTGTTCCGTCGAGCTTGGTCAGCACCGCGCCGGTGATGTCGACGACGTCGGCGAAAACCCGGGCCTGCGCCAACCCGTTCTGCCCGATCGTGGCGTCGAGCACCAGCAATACCTCGTCGACGGCCGCGCGCCGGGTCACCACGCGCTTGACCTTCTCGAGCTCGTCCATCAGTCCGACCTTGTTGTGCAGCCGCCCCGCGGTGTCGATGACCACCACGTCGGCGCCCGAGGCGATGCCCTTGTCGACGGCGTCGAACGCCACCGACGCCGGGTCGGCGCCTTCGACCCCGCGCACCACTTCGGCGCCCACCCGCGACCCCCAGGTCTGCAATTGATCGGCGGCGGCGGCCCGGAAGGTGTCGGCCGCGCCGAGCACCACGCGCCGCCCGTCGGCCACCAACACCCGCGCCAGTTTGCCGACGGTGGTGGTCTTTCCGGTGCCGTTGACGCCGACGACCAGCAGGATCGACGGATGATCGGCGTGCGGCAGCGCGCGGATCGAGCGATCCATCTCGGGGTGCAGCTCTTTGATCAGAACGTCACGCAGCACGGCCCTGGCGTCGTCCTCGGTACGGACGCTGCTGCTGGCCAGCCGGACGCGCAACTGCGACACCACCGAGTCGGTGACCACCGGGCCCAGGTCGGCGATCAGCAACGTGTCCTCGACGTCCTGCCAGGAGTCCTCGTCCAGGTCGCCGCCGCCGATCAACCCCAGCATGCTGCGCCCCAGCGCGTTCTGGGATTTGGCGAGCCGTCCGCGCAGTCGTTCCAATCGGCCTTCGGGCGGCGCGATGGCCTCGATCTCGGGGGCCGGCGGCGCCTCGTGGGCTACCGGGGCCGCTACCGGCGGCGCCGTTTCGACCGGGGGCGTGACCGTCTCGGGTTCGGGCTCGATGTCGGGGAGATAGACATCGGAGATGGTGCGCTTGGGGGCGTCACGAGGGACGGTCGCGTCGTCGCCGACGGCGGGCAGGCCGCTGGTGTCGACGCGCTCGTCCGGCTCGAGCGTGGCCGTCCGGCTGAAGGTGATCCCGGACGACGCGGTGTAGCCCCCGGATCGATCAAGGCTCTCCTGCTGGGGACGCGACAGGGTGATTCGCCGCCGGCGGTAGCGCGCCAGGCCCAGGACCAACGCGGCAATGACGACCAGGGCGGCGACAACCGCGATGACGATCCAAACACCATGCGACACGCTGACATCCTTCCAGGGACGGCAGGAGGGAGTTACGAGGAGTTGCTGACCAGCTGATCGACCTGCTGGCCGCGCATGCGCTGGGAGATGACGGCGGTGATGCCGTCGCCCTGCATGGTCACGCCGTAAAGCGCGTCGGCCACTTCCATGGTCGGTTTCTGGTGCGTGATGATGATCAGCTGCGACCGGTCCCGCAGCTGTTCGAACAGGCCGATCAGACGACGCAGGTTGGTGTCGTCCAGCGCGGCCTCCACCTCGTCCATGACGTAGAACGGCGACGGGCGGGCCCGGAAGATCGCCACCAGCATCGCCACCGCGGTCAACGCCTTCTCGCCGCCGGACAGCAACGACAGCCGGGTGACCTTCTTGCCGGGCGGGCGCGCCTCCACCTCGATGCCGGTGGTGAGCATGTCGTCGGGCTCGGTCAGCCGCAGCCGGCCTTCCCCGCCGGGGAACAGCGAGCTGAATACGCCCCGGAATTCACGCTCCACATCGTTGAACGCCTCGGTGAACACCTGCAGGATGCGGGCGTCGACGTCGGCGACGACGCCAAGCAGATCCTTCCGGGCGCCCTTGACGTCTTCGAGCTGGGTGGACAGGAAGTTGTAGCGTTCTTCCAGCGCAGCAAACTCCTCCAAAGCCAGCGGATTGACCCTGCCCAGTTCGGCCAGTTCGCGCTCGGCGCGTTTGGCCCGGCGTTCCTGCGTGGGCCGGTCATAGGGCATCGGAGCGGGCGCGATCACCTGCTCGCCGCGCTCGCGGGCCTGCTCGAACTCGGCCATTTCCAGCTCGGTCGGCGGCAGTGCGACGTCCGGACCGTATTCGGCGATCAGATCGGCCGACGCCATGCCGAACTGCTCCAGCACCATCTGCTCGAGTTGCTCGATGCGCAGCGCCGCCTGGGCGTTGGCCACCTCGTCGCGATGCAGCGAATCGGTCAATGTGGCCACCCGGGCGCTTAGCGTGTTCACCTCCGCGCGAACCGCCGTCATCGCCGTCGAGCGCTGATGGCGTTCGGCGGCCAGCGCGTCGCGGTGTCGTGACGCGGCGTCGACCGCCCGGTTCAGCCGCGATGCGAGCAGTCGCCCGCAGTCGGCGACCGTCGCGGCCACCGCCGCCGCGCGCAGCCGCGCCGCCCGTGCGTGTTCGGCCCGCAGCCGCGCCTCGCGTTCGGCGGCGGCCGCGCGCCGCAGCGAATCCGCCCGCCCGCGTACCGCATTCGCGCGTTCCTCGGCGGTGCGCACCGCCAACCGGGCTTCCACTTCGATGCCGCGGGCGTTTTCCGCCGCGGCGGCGATGGCCTGCCGGTCGACCGGTTCGACGGCCTGCACCTGCTGGGTCTCTTGGGCGTTGCGCAACCGGGTCTCGAGTCCGACGACCTCTTCGACGGTCTGTGCGCGCCCGGCTTCCATTTCTTCGCGCTGAGCCAGCAACCTGGTCCACTCGTCCTGGGCGGCCCGCGCGTCCTGCCCGAGGCGACCCAGCTGCTCATACATCGCCGAGATGGCCGTGTCCGATTCGTTGAGCGCCGCCAATGCCTGCTCGGCCGCGTCCTGGCGGGCGGACTGCTCGGTCAGGGCGCCGGACAGCGCCGCACTCAGCTGCGCCGTCTGCGTCTCGACGGCGGCCAGCTCGCTGCCGGCTTTGTCGATCTCGGAGGCGACCTCCAGCGTGGACAGCTTGCGGTCGGATCCGCCGCTCATCCAGCCGGCGCCCACCAGGTCACCGTCCACCGTGACCGCGCGCAACCGCGGCCGCATCGCCACCAGGCGCAACGCCTCGGCCAAGTCGTCGACCACCGCGACATTCGACAGCATCGCGCTCATCGCGCCGCACAGCCGCGGCGGCGCATCGACCAAGTCGAGCGCCCACACGGCACCGTCGGGCAGCACCTCGGCCGGCGTGGGCTCGGCCGCCGGCCAGTCGCCCAAGACCAGTGCGGCGCGACCTCCGTCGGCCTGCTTGAGGGCGTTGACCGCGCGGTGGGCAGCGCCCAAGTCGTCCGCGGCCACCGCGTCCGCGGCCGACCCGAGCACCGCTGCCACCGCGGCCTCGTAGCCGGAGCGCACCTTGACCAACTTCGCGATCGGACCCAAAAGACCTGCGCCACTGAGATTTCGGGTGAGCCACGCGGCGCCGTCCTTGCGCTCGAGCCCGATGGAAAGCGCGTCGATGCGAGCGCGCAGCGACGCCACCTGGCGTTCGGCGCCGCGTTCGGCCGACTGCAGTTCCGCGACGCGTTCGTCGGCCGACCGCAACGCGGCCACCGTGCGATCGTGCTGCTCATCCAGGCCGACCTCGCCCTGATCCAACTCACCGACGCGGCCCTGCACGGTCTCGAACTCCGCCCGGGTCTGCTGGGCGCGGGAAGCGGCCTCCTCGATGCGTTCAGACAGCCGCGCGACGCTCTCGTCGATCGATTCGACGCGCGCCCGCATGGTCTCGACCTGCCCGGCCAGCCGCGCCAGACCCTCGCGCCGGTCCGCCTCGGCTCGCACCGCCGCCAGATGGGCCCGGTCGGCCTCGGCCGCCTGGCGTTCGCGTTCGGCCAGTTCCGCGCGGGCGGCATCCAGCCGGGTGCGCGTCGCGGCCAACTCGGCCAGCAACCGCTGCTCGGCGGCCGCGACCTGCGCGGCCTCGGCTTCCAGCGCCTCGGGGTCGGTGTCGCCGACGGCGGCCGGCTCGACATCGAGATGTTGGGCGCGCTCGCTGGCGATCCGCACCGTGGCGCCCACCCGCTCGGCCAGCGCGGACAGCCCGAACCAGGTGTGCTGGACCGACTCGGCCCGACTGGACAGCTCCGCCAGGGCCGCCTCATGCGCGGAGAGCTCCTCGGCCGCCACCGTCAGCCGGGCCGCGGCCTCGTCGTGCTCGCGGCGCATGGTGGCCTCTGCCTCGAAGATCGCTTCCCGCTCGGCGCGCCGGCTGACCAGGTCGTCGGCGGCCAGCCGCAGCTTGGCATCGCGCAGATCAGCCTGGATGGTCGCCGCACGTCGGGCCACCTCGGCCTGGCGGCCCAACGGTTTGAGTTGACGCCGCAACTCGGTGGTCAGATCGGCGAGCCGGGCCAGGTTCGCCTGCATGGCGTCGATTTTGCGAAGGGCCTTTTCCTTGCGCTTGCGATGTTTGAGCACGCCGGCGGCTTCTTCGATGAACGCGCGCCGGTCCTCGGGCCGCGACTGCAGGATCTCGTCCAGCTTGCCCTGCCCGACGATCACGTGCATCTCGCGGCCGATGCCGGAGTCGCTCAGCAGCTCCTGCACGTCCATCAAACGGCAACTACTGCCGTTGATTTCGTATTCGCTGGCGCCGTCGCGGAACATCCGCCGCGTGATCGACACCTCGGAGTACTCGATCGGCAGCGCGTTGTCGGAGTTGTCGATGGTGACGGTCACTTCGGCGCGGCCCAGCGGCGCGCGCGACGAGGTGCCGGCGAAGATGACGTCTTCCATCTTGCCGCCGCGCAGCGTCTTGGCGCCCTGCTCCCCCATCACCCACGCCAGGGCGTCCACCACGTTGGACTTGCCGGAACCATTGGGTCCGACGACAGCGGTGATGCCCGGTTCGAAGCGCAGAGTCGTCGGCGAAGCGAAGGACTTGAAGCCCTTCAGCGTCAGACTCTTGAGGTACACGACCCGCCAGACTACCGCTCAAATCGCTTGCGCCACTCGCACCAAGGGGTGTCGGCCCGCCCGAAATTCGCCCGGTATCGACCGCCCGACGCACTGGCCACAGTGGCCACATCAGTCACCGATTTGGGAGTGATGTTGCCTTCTGAAACGTGATACCGCCGGCGCTATCGCGTTCGCAGTGAGGTCGTGCACAGTTGCGGCGGTACAGCTGTGACTGGAGTGAATCGGCGGGGGTCAGCGCTCGACGAAACCACGGAAACGCTCTTGGGACTGCGACCAATCGGCGACGACTTTGTCCACGTGGCCGGGCCTGGAAGGCCACGAATCACCGCCTTCCAGCAGCCGGAGCAACTTCTCGCCGGCCTCGCGCGGTCCCTGCGCCACCACCAGTACGCGCCCGTCGGCCTGGTTGGCGGCGTATCCGGTGAGGCCCAATTCCAGCGCCCGAGAGCGGGTCCACCAGCGGAACCCGACTCCTTGCACGTGCCCGTGCACCCACGCGGTCAACCGGACGTCAGGCTGAGACATCGGCGATCTCGAAGTTGACGGTGGTGCCCGACTTGAGCGTGCGCCCCACCGTGCAGACCGCGTCGATGGCCCGCTCGACCACCACCAGCAGGCGGTCCTTCTCTTCCTCGGACAGCCCGGACAGGTCGAGCTCGAGGGTCTCCTGCAGCAACGGGTAGACCTCGTTGTCGCGGTCTGCGGCGCCGGACACCCTGATCACCGCTTTGTAGTCGTCGCCGAGCCGACGGGCCAGCGGCTGGTCGCTGGACATCCCGCTGCACGCCGCGAGCGCGATCTTGAGCAGCTCGCCGGGCGTGAAGACGCCCTCGACGTCCTCGGAGCCGATCAACACCTCGCGCGCCCCGCGAGCTGGAGCCCGTGTAGCGGCGTGTTCCGGTGCGTTCGACCCAGAGTTCCGTTGTCGGTATTCCGTCATCGGCCCTCCTTTCTCGCGTCACGTGCACACTCAACGCCGCGGCCGCGGCTGGCATTTCGGGCAGTAGAACGACGAGCGGTTCATGAACTTCTCCCGGCGCATCACCGCGCCGCAACGTCGGCAGTTCTGCCCTTCGCGGCCATAGGCATCCAACGACCGATCGAAGTAGCCCGATTCGCCGTTGACGTTGACATACAACGAATCGAAGGAGGTCCCACCCTTGTCCAGCGCCTCGAGCATCACCTCGGTGGCCGCATCCAGGACGGTCGAAAGCTGCCTGCGGGTCAGCGTGTCCGCGATCCGGGCGCCGTTCACCTTGGCCCGCCACAGCGCCTCGTCGGCGTAGATGTTGCCGATTCCCGAGACGACGGTCTGGTCCAGCAGCTGGCGCTTGATCTCAGAATGCTTGTGCCGCAACACCTTCCACCACAGCCTCGGCGTCGAACCGCGGATCCAGCGGGTCGCGCGCCAGGTGTGCGACGGGCTCCGGCACCACGCTGCCGTCGACCGTCACCAGGTCGGCGAGCAGCCAGCCCCCGAACGTCCGCTGGTCGGCGAAGCTCAGCACGGTCCCGTCGTCGAGCAGTGCGGAGATCCGGACGTGGTCGCTGCGCGGGACCGTCCCGAGCAGCATCTGCCCGCTCATGCCCAGGTGCACGACGAGCGCCGTGTCGATGTCTTGGTCCTTTTCGTCCGGCCCAGCAACAGCCACAGGTACTTGCCGCGCCGGTCGGTGTCGTCGATCCGCGCGTCGAGTAACCGGGCCGTCAGGTCGGCGGGCCCGGCCTCGTGGCGGCGCACCGCGCGGGGGTGGTGCACGCGGACGGCGGTGATCGTCTTGCCCACCACGTGGGCCTGCAAGCCGCGGCGCACCACCTCGACTTCGGGCAGTTCTGGCATAGACCTAAACCGGACCTCACGGACCTAGGCGCGGGTTTTGTCCGGCACGGCGCTGTTCAGCTCGTTCCAGGCAGCCGCCGCGGCCTTCTGCTCGGCTTCCTTCTTGGAGCGGCCCACGCCCGTCCCGTATTCGTTGTCCATCACGACGACGACCGCGGTGAACTCCTTGTCGTGGTCGGGGCCGGTGGAGGTGACCAGATAGGACGGCGCACCCAGACCGCGTGCCGCGGTCAGCTCCTGCAGGCTGGTCTTCCAGTCCAGCCCGGCGCCCAGCGTGGGCGCGGTTTCCAGCAGCGGACCGAACAGCCGCAGGATCGCCTCCCGGGCCACGTCGATACCGTGCTGCAGGTAGATCGCGCCCAGCAGCGACTCCATGCCATCAGCCAGGATGCTGGACTTGTCGGCTCCACCGGTATTCGCCTCGCCGCGTCCCAGCAGCATGTGGACACCGAGACCCTCTGCGGACAGGTTGCGCGCGACGTCGGCCAGCGCCTGGGTGTTGACCACGCTGGCCCGCAGCTTGGCCAGGTCCCCTTCGGACCGTTCGGGATGCCGGTGGAAGAGCTCATCGGTGATGGTCAGCCCGAGGACTGCGTCGCCGAGAAATTCCAGGCGCTCGTTGGTCGGCAGCCCGCCGTTCTCGTAGGCGTAGCTGCGGTGCGTCAACGCCAGCGACAGCAGCTCGTCGGACAACTCGACGCCGAGCGCGTCGAGCAGACTTTGCCGTGGCGGGGTCACCGCTCGCCCTCTGAAGGGTCTGGCCCGGGCGGTTCGGGCGTGTACATGTCCGCCAATTTGGCCCATCTCGGATCGATCTGATCGTGGCCATGACCGGGTTCGGACGCCAGCGGAATACCGCATACCGCGCAGAGGCCCGGGCAATCCGGCCGGCACACCGGCGACAGCGGCAGCTCCAGTCCCACCGCATCGATGATCGCCTGCTCGAGGTCGAAGGTGTCGTCCACGATGTGTCCGACCTCGTCTTCCTCGGTGGTCGCCTCGGTCGTGCTACCCGGGTAGGCGAACAATTCGGTCAATACGACCTGCACGCTGCTACGGACCTCGGTCAGACAGCGGGCACACTCGCCGACGGTCGGCGCGGTCACCGTCCCGCTCACCAGCACTCCTTCGGACACCGACTCCACCCGCAGATCCAGGTCCAGCGGGTCACCCCGCTGGATCGCGATCATGTCGAGTCCGATGCGCGACGGGCTGTTGACGGTGTCGTGCAGCGTGAACATGGCACCCGGGCGCCGCCCCAGCCGCGCGATGTCGACCCGCAGCGGTGAGGTCGTGCGTCGCTGCGCCGTCGGGCTCTGCTGCCTGGCCATAGGAGAAATCCTACGGCGCGCGCCGCGCATTTCCACGGCGCATTCAGGTGCCGGCCGCTCGATTCTCGCGCCGGGTGAACCGGGCTAGCGCGTCACGTAGTCGTGCGTTCCGGCCGCCGTGCGGAGCTGGTGACGGCCGCGCCCGACGGAACGAAGCGTGCCGTTGAGGAATTCTTCGAACTCGGCGAGCTTGTTGTCGACGTAGATGTCGCATTCACCACGCAACCGGTCGGCCTCGGCGTGCGCGGTGTCGATGAGGCGGGTCGATTCGGAGTTGGCCGCCTGGACCACCTCGTTTTGCGAGACCAGACGCTGCTGCTCCTTGATGCCTTCTTGGACGGCCTTTTCGTAGGAGATGTTGCCGCTTTCGATCAACCGGTCGCTTTCGGCCTGGGCACGCGTGATGCTGGCTTCGTAGTCGCGTTTGGCCGCCGTCGCGATGCGAATCGCCTCCTCGCGGGCCTCCGAGACCATCCGCTCGCTGTGGTGGCGGGCCTCGCCCACCATCCGGTCGGCCTGCGCCTTGGCGTCGGAGAGCAGCCGGTCGGCCTCGGCACGCGCGTGGTTGAGCATCGAGTCGGACTCCGTTGTCGCCGACGACACCATGGAGTCGGCGTGCGCCTTGGCGTCATGCAACATCGAGTCACGGGCATCGAGCACGTCCTGGGCGTCATCGAGCTCGCCGGGGATCGCATCCTTGATGTCGTCGATCAGCTCCAGCACGTCACCGCGAGGAACCACACAGCCGGCCGTCATGGGCACGCCGCGGGCTTCTTCGACAATGGCGCCCAATTCGTCCAGCGCTTCAAAGACTCGATACACGGCCATACCCTCCTGGCATCCTGCAAAATTCCTGTTGTTACCAGTGTGCCTGGTGTTACGTCTGTGACGGCGGTGGTGATGCCGGTGTGTCGGGCATTGGCGTGTCAGGCATCTTAAAAAAGCCCGTCTGACCTGAGCCCATGTTGGAAGAAGCCTACGCCGAATGTGGGCTTGAAGCCCAGGTCAGCGGGTGCGTTCGCACGCTAATGCTCGCTGCTGGATAGGCTGGCGCGGTGAGCGGGCCAAGCAACGGAGGCGGAAACGACACGAAACCGGCCGCACCCACGCTTTACATTTTCCCGCACGCTGGTGGATCCGCGACCTTTTATGTTCCGTTCGCCAAGGCGTTCTCCAGCGATATCAAACGGGTCGCCGTCCAGTACCCGGCGCGGCGCGATCGGCCCGGCCTGACCGAGCTCACCAGCATCCCCGCCCTGGCCGACGAGATCTTCACCATGATGGAGCCGTCGGGCAAGACCGACAGCAAAGTCGCCTTCTTTGGACACAGCATGGGTGGACTTTTGGCATTCGAAGTGGCGCTGAGGTTCCAATCCGCCGGGCACCCGGTCGCCGCCCTCTTTGTGTCATCCTGCGCGGCACCCGGTCATATCCGCTACAAGGAACTACAAGGCTCTGATCGCGACATTTTGAACTTGGTCGCCGAGGTGACCGACACGAATCCCGAACTCGTGGCCAATGACGAATTCGCTGCGACGATTCTGCCCACCTTACAAAGCGTCCGGGCCATCGCCGGTTACACCCGCCCTGAAGAGGTCAGAGTCTCCTGTCCGATCTACGGCTTCGTCGGCGATAACGACATCGCCGTGACCTCCGAGAACATGACCGCCTGGGGCGATCGCACCACAGCGGAATTCGCGATGCGGGTCTTTCACGGAGATCATTTCTACCTCAACAGCAATTTGCCAGAGCTCGTGAAGGACGTCGAGGAACGAACCCTGCACTGGTGCGGCAGAAGTTAGCTCAGCCGAGCACCGACGCGCCGGACGCTCGGCCCCTCGGACCCGGTGAACGCCAGCCGGTGGTTTGCGGTGCATGATGCCGGAGATGCCGCCCAAACACCTTGCGTCCGCCGTATGACCAGGCGAGCGGTCGCCGGGCGGGCCGTGAGCGCACTGGCGGCCAGCGGGGCCGCTGACGGACCTTCAGCGACGTTACGGCGGGAGCCAGGTGCGCCGGCAAAAAGCGGTGCGCTAGTTCTTTAAAAAACGGTGCGCTGGTCCCAGAATGAGGGTGCGCCGACATCCGCAAAGCTTCTGCCTGCAGCGTTCGACATCACCAACCATCCGCCCCTCCTGCACCACAGGTCTCACGAACCACAATGGCGGGCAACGGTTGTCACCTGCGCGAACACTAATCATCAGGCCAAAAATGTGAAATGCGACACAATCACGCGGTGGGACCACCGCAAGAATCCACGGATTTTCGCGTTTCCCCTCCTTCCCGGTGAAAAGTGCTTACGTTGATACAAGGGGCTGGTTCTCGTGGGGAAAGTCGTGCTCTCCCGATCACTAGCTTCTGCGCGCACGTCCCGCTGTCAACTGGGTGCTGTGGGCCGGCCGCGCACAGTAGAGTTTTACCAGCTCAGAGGGGCAGGCATGCGGTTTGAGGTAGGCCCGCAAAGCTGTTCAGAGGTGACACACAGGGTGCTTCTCCATAATGAACGCCGACGGCCGAAAACGGGAAGGTAATCAAATGCCGGTGACCGACTCTTCCATCCCCGCTTTGCTGAACAGGCGCGCGGCCGAACAGCCCGACGGCGCTGCGTTCACCTACGTCGACTACGGCCACGACCCTGCGGGATTTGCTGAGACGCTGACCTGGGGAGAGGTCGCCCGGCGCGCACACATCCTTGCTGACGAACTCGCACTGTGTGGCGCCCCCGGAGATCGGGTCGCGATTTTGGCGCCACAGGGGATGGAGTACGTCGTCGCTTTCCTCGGGGCAATTCAGGCGGGCTTCATCGCGATTCCGCTCTCGGCACCCCAATACGGCATTCACGACGACCGGGTTTCCTCGGTGCTGCGCGATTCGAAACCGGTCGCCATTATCACGACGTCCGCGGCGGTCAACGACGTGAACAAATACGCGATCGCACAAGACGGGCAACCCGCCCCGTTCGTCATCGAGGCGGATCTGCTCGACTTCTATTCAGAACGCGATCTCCCGCAGAATCACCAATTCTCTTCCGGCGCAGCCTATCTGCAATACACATCCGGTTCCACGCGCACGCCGGCGGGCGTGATCGTCTCACACCGAAACGTCCTCGAGAATGTGACGCAAAGCTTGCGTGGCTATTTCGGAGATCCGACAAGGTCGACGAGACCGTGGTGTCGTGGCTGCCGCTATACCACGACATGGGTCTGATTCTCGGGATTTGTGCGCCGATGGTGGCCGGGGTCAGCGCGGTGTTGATGAGCCCGATGTCATTCTTGCGGCGCCCGGCCTCCTGGATACAACTGCTCGCCAAGACCCCTCGGGCCTTTTCCGCGGCGCCGAATTTCGCCTTCGAACTGGCAGTGCGCAGAACATCCGACGAACAGTATGGCGGGCCTAGACCTGGGCGACGTGAGCGGAATCGTCAGCGGCAGCGAGCGAATCCATGTCGCGACCGTGAAGCGTTTCACCGAGCGTTTCGCTCCCTTCAATCTGAGCCCCGCGGCCGTGCGACCCTCCTATGGCCTGGCGGAAGCCACTCTTTTCGTGGCCGCTCCCGAACCGGGCAGCGCTCCCAAGACGGTTCGTTTCGACTACGAGCACCTCACGGGCGGCCAGGCGCGGCGATGCGGAACCGAGGGTTCCGTCGGCACCGAACTCATCAGCTACGGCACGCCAGACGCGTCGGCAGTGCGCATCGTCGACCCGGAGACCATGATCGAGTGCCCCGAGGGAACAGTCGGTGAGATCTGGGCGCATGGCGACCACGTGACCATGGGGTATTGGCGTAAACCGGAGCAGACCGAGCGCACCTTCAACGCGAAGATCGTCAATCCCGCCCCAGGAGTCCCGACGGGGCCGTGGCTGCGGACCGGAGACCTGGGCGTCATTTCCGGCGGCGAACTCTTCATCATGGGCCGAATCAAGGACATACTCATCGTGGATGGACGCAACCACTATCCCGACGACATCGAGGCGACGATCCAGGAAATCACCGGAGGTCGCGTCGCGGCGATATCGGTGCCAGACGACATCACCGAGCAACTTGTGGCGATCATCGAATTGAAGCGGCGTGGTAATTCCTCCGAAGAGGCGATGCTCAAACTTCGCTCGGTGAAGCGCGAAGTCACCTCGGCGATAACGAAGTCGCACAGCCTGCGCATCGCTGATCTTGTTCTCGTGTCCCCGGGTTCGATTCCCATCACAACCAGCGGCAAGGTCCGTCGTTCAGCCTGTGTCGAACGCTACCGACGTGACGGCTTCAAACGGCTGGACAAGTTGGACGTACCCGCATGACATCAAGCATCAACAACGAAGCCGACCTACGTCACTGGCTCGTCGACTACCTGGTTACGAACATCGGCTGCAGGCCCGACGAGGTCGACCCCAATTTCCCGCTGGCCGACCTCGGTGTGAGTTCCCGTGACGCCGTCGTACTGTCCGGCGAGTTGTCGGAGTTGTTGGGCAAGACGGTATCCCCGATCGACTTCTGGGAGCACCCGACGATCAATGCCCTGGCCGCGTACCTCACCGCGCCCGCGCCAGATCCCGCTTCGTCGGATGAGTCGCTCAAGCGCGCGGCCCGGAATTCGCTCGACGAGCCGATCGCCGTCATCGGGATGGGATGCCGCTTTCCGCAGGGGATATCGGGGCCAGAAGCATTGTGGCAGTTCCTCTCTGAGCGCCGCACCTCGATCGGCGAGGTTCCGGCGCAACGCTGGGAGCACTTCGACGACGGCTCGCCCGAAGTCAAGGCAACGCTGGCACGCACCACCCGATGGGGCTCGTTCCTGAGCGACGTCGACGCCTTCGACGCGGAGTTCTTCGAGATCTCCCCCAGCGAAGCCGACAAGATGGACCCCCAGCAGCGCTTGCTACTGGAAGTGGCCTGGGAAGCCTTGGAGCACGCCGGAATCGCGCCGAGTTCGCTGCGGCGTTCGCAGACCGGCGTATTCACCGGGTCATGCAACAGCGAATACGGAGCGATGTCCGCCACCGATCTCTGCGAGGTCGACGGATGGACCAACACCGGCGGCGCGATGAGCATCATCGCGAATCGCCTGTCGTACTTCCTCGACCTGCGCGGCCCCTCCGTGGCCGTCGACACCGCATGCTCGTCCTCGTTGGTTGCGATACACCTGGCGTGCCAGAGCCTGCGGACGCAGGACTCCCAGCTGGCGATCGCGGCCGGCGTGAACTTGTTGTTGTCCCCGGCGGTATTTCGCGGTTTCGACCAAGTCGGCGCGTTGTCGCCGACGGGTAAGTGCCGCGCCTTCGACGCGGCGGCCGACGGGTTTGTCCGTGGCGAGGGCGCCGGTGTGGTGGTGCTCAAGCGACTGACCGACGCGCAGCGCGACGGGGATCGGGTGCTTGCGGTGATCTGCGGCTCGGCGATAAACCAGGACGGCCGCTCCAACGGGCTGATGGCACCCAATCCCGCAGCCCAGATGGCGGTGCTGCGCGCGGCGTACACCAACGCGGGGATGCCGCCCAACGAGGTCGACTACGTCGAAGCCCACGGCACCGGAACGCTGCTGGGCGACCCGATCGAAGCGCGCGCTCTCGGCACGGTGCTGGGCCGCGGACGTTCCGAGGAATTTCCTCTACTGCTCGGCGCCATCAAGACCAACATCGGTCACACCGAGGCGGCGGCCGGTATCGCGGGCTTCATCAAGACGGTGCTTGCGGTGCAGCGTGGCCAGATTCCCCCGAATCAGCGGTTCGAGAGCCCGAACCCGCATATTCCGTTTGCCGACTTGCGAATGAAAGTCGTTGCCGCACCGACCGATTGGCCCGAAACGGGACATCTACGCCGGGCCGGCGTGTCGTCGTTCGGGTTCGGTGGGACGAACGCGCACGTGGTGCTCGAGCAGGCCCCCGAGCCCGCGCCGATGCGGCACCGCGATCCCGATCCCGGGGTGTCGACGCTGGTGGTAGCCGGCAAGACGCCGCGGCGGGTGGCCGCGACCGCCGAGGTGCTGGCCGATTGGATGGAGGGCGCGGGCGCCGAGGTGGCCCTGGCCGACGTGGCCCACACCGTCAACCATCACCGCGCCCGGCAAGCCAAGTTCGGCACCGTGGTGGCCCGCGAACGCGCCCAGGCCGTGGCGGGGTTACGTGCGCTGGCCGCCGGCCAGCAAGCCCCCGGCGTGGTGGGCCCACAGGAAGGCTCGCCCGGGCCCGGCACCGTCTTCGTCTACTCCGGTCGCGGCTCGCAGTGGGCCGGCATGGGCCGCCAGCTGCTGGCCGACGAGCCGGCGTTCGCCGAAGCGATCGCCGATCTGGAACCGACGTTTGTCGCCCAAGCCGGATTCTCGCTGCACGACGTGATATCCGGCGGCAAAGAATTGGTCGGCATAGAACAGATCCAGCTGGGCCTGATCGGCATGCAACTGGCGCTGACCGAGCTGTGGCGCTCCCACGGCGTGCAGCCCGACCTGGTCGTCGGTCACTCGATGGGCGAGGTTGCCGCCGCGGTGGTCGCCGGCGCGCTGACCCCCGCCGAAGGACTGCGGGTCACCGCGACCCGCTCGCGGCTGATGGCCCCGCTGTCCGGCCAGGGCGGCATGGCGCTGCTGGAGCTCGACGCGGCGGCAACGAAGGCGTTGATCGCCGACTACCCGCAGGTGACGTTGGGCATCTACAACTCACCTCGCCAGACGGTGATCTCCGGACCAACCCGCCAGATCGACGCTCTGATTGCCGCGGTGCGCGCCCAGGATCGCTTTGCCAGCCGGGTCAATATCGAAGTGGCTCCGCACAATCCGGCAATGGATGCGTTGCAGCCTCACATGCGTGCGGAGCTGGCCGATCTGGCTCCACGGACGCCCGGCCATTCCGATCATCTCCACCACCTATGAACACCTCGAAACCCCTCCGGCGTTCGACGCCGAGCACTGGGCCACCAACATGCGCAACCCGGTGCACTTCCTGCAGGCCATCACCGCCGCGGGTACCGATCACCACACCTTCATCGAGATCAGCGGACACGCACTACTGACCCAGGCCGTCCTCGACACCCTGCACAGTGCGCAGCACGGAAGCAAGTACGCCAGCGTCGGCACTCTGCAGCGCGACACCGACGACACCATCACCTTCCGCACCAACCTCAATACCGTCCGCACCACGCACCCACCCAAGACTCCGCATCCCCCCGAACCGCACCCCCACGTTCCCACCACGCCCTGGCAACACGCCCACCACTGGATCGGCACCAAGCGGGTCAGCGCTGTGGGATCGGCGCCCAAGGCGGGCACACTGCTCGGCCGGCACACCACGGTTGCGTCGACTCCACCCACCCACCTCTGGCAAGCGAAGCTCGCACCTGAGGCCAAGCCTTACCCCGGACGGCACCGTTTCCAGGGCACCGAGTTAGTCCCCGCATCGATCGTGCTGCACACGATTCTCTGCGCCGCAGCCGAATTGGGTCATTCCGCGCTCTCCGAAATCCGTTTTGCACAACCAATTTTCGTCGACCAGGCGCGCACCATCCAGGTGGTGGCCAGTGGCGAGACCATCAGCCTCGCCTCCCGCCCGGCCGCCGATGAGGCCGCAGAGCGCTGGACGCAGCATGTGACGGCCCAGCTTTCGTCGCCCCCGCCGGTCCCTCGCTCGAATGGCACCGCTGCGGGCAACGGGCACCATCGCGAGAATGGTCACACCGGCGCCGTTTCGGAACCGATTTCAGAAATTCCGGTGATGGATGAGCTGCTGGCGGCGCGCGGCGTCGATGGTCTGCCGTTCGCCTGGTCGGTGGCTGCGTGGAAGCCGTCGCCGACCGGGCTCAAGGCCGAGATCGCTCTCCCGGAGACTCTCCCCGAGGGCTCGGCCGCGCCATTACTCGATGCCGCGGTGCTCGTCGCCGCATTCGCCGACATCACCGATCCCCGGCTCTACGTGCCGGCCGCCATCGAACATCTCTGGGTCAGCGACCAACTCGCCGAACCGTACGGTTCGGTGTCGGTGCACCGCACCGCGTCTGACGACGACGGGATCACCGTCGACGTCACCCTGGCTGGGCGCAGCGGAGCACCCGGCCTGTCGATGCGCTCAGTTCGGTATCAAGCCTTCGCCATCGGCGAGAGAGGTGCCGACGTACCAGCGGATGAGGGTGAGACGCGCCAATCGCTTTCCGATGCCAGGAGCTTCGTGCACGCGATCGAATGGCAGCCGCGACCCGAAGGTGAGCAAGCCGGCGCGGTCCCTGGCTCGCGAGCCGTCGCGGTGGTCGGCGATGGGGCCGCCGCACTCGAAGCGCGCCTCGCCGAGGTCGGCTATCCGTCCGCCGATCCGTTGTCCGACGCGCGTTACGTGCTTTACGTTGCGGAATCCCAGCCGGGCTCTGGTATCGCCGCAGCCGCCGAGACCGACACCGACTTCGCCGTCCGGACCTCGGCCGAGGTGACGCGGCTGGTGCGGGCCCTGGCGCAACGGGACCCGGCCAACCCCGCCGCACTCTGGATCGTCACGCGCGGCGTCCACGAAGCACAGACGCCGTCGGCACTGCGCCAGAGCGTCTTGTGGGGACTTGCTGGTGTCATCTGCGCTGAGCACCCCGAATTGTGGGGCGGATTGGTCGATCTCGGCGCCGACGCGGATCTCGGCGACGCCGCGCCGGCACTCGCCGACCTGCTGCACACACCGAGTAAATCGATCCTGCTGCTGCGCAATACAGTGGTGCTCGCCCCCTCATTGGCCCCGTTGGCCCCGCTGAACGGAGAGCCGACGCGTAAACCCTTGCGGTGCACGCCCGATGCGACCTACCTCATCACCGGTGGGATGGGCGCCCTCGGTCTCTTGATGGCGGGTTGGCTCGCCGACCGCGGCGCTCGGCGCCTGGTGCTGACGGGTCGCACGCCGTTGCCGCCCCGGCGCGAATGGGACCTGGACACCGTCCTGGACGCCCAAGCCGGACTGCGCGCCAAGATTGATGCAATCCGCGCGCTGGAATTGCGCGGTGTCGCAATCGAAGCCGTCGCCGCCGACATCGGATGCCGTGACGACGTGCGCGCCCTGCTGGCCAGGCGTGACCGCGACGGGGCCCCGCCGATCCGGGGTGTCATCCACGCGGCCGGGGTCACCAACGATCAACTGGTGACGAACATGTCCGATGACCCGGTGCGCCAGGTCATGTGGCCGAAGGTCGCCGGAAGCCAGGCGCTGCATGAGGCCTTCCCACCCGGCAGCGTTGACTTCTTCTTCCTGATCGCCTCGGCGGCAAGCATTTTCGGCGTCCCAGGGCAGGGTTCGTACGCGGCCGCCAACTCCTACCTGGACGCGTTGGCGCGCTCGCGCCGGCAACAGGGTTGCCACACCATGAGCCTCGACTGGGTGGCGTGGCGCGGACTCGGATTCGCCGCCGACGCCCAGATCGTCAGCCAGGAACTGCAGCGGATGGGTTCGCGCGACATCACGCCGGCCGAGGCGTTCACCGCCTGGGAGTACGCCGACACCTACGACATCGCGCAGGCTGTCGTGGTGCCGGTACCGACGCAGGGCGGCGCGGACGGATCAGCCGGATCGGACGCCCGCCACACCCACTTGGTACCGGCCCGCAACTGGTCGCAGATGTCACCCGCCGATGTGCGCGGCGAGCTCGAAGCCGGGTTGCGCCGCATCATCGCGGCCGAACTGAGGCTGCCGGAGTCGGACCTCGACAGCGGCCGGCCATTCGCCGAATTGGGTCTCAATTCCCTTATGGCGATGGCGATTCGGCGCGAGGCCGAGCAATTCGTCGGCATCGAATTGTCGGCCACCATGCTGTTCAACCACCCGACCGTCGGGTCACTGGCCGGCTACCTTGCCAAACTCGTTGCGCCATCTTCCGATTCCGGAGAAGACGAGATGGCCCTGTTGTCCGCGTCGGCGGGAAGCATTCTGGACAGCCTGTTCGACCGCATCGAATCGAGCCCCCCTGAGGGCGACGGGCCTGCCTAATGCGAAGCGCTTTCAGCCGGATTTCCGGCATGAGCGCGCAGCAGCGCGCCACCTTGGCCGAGGAGTTCACCAAGATCTCCCGCGTCGGGATCGCCGAGCCCGTTGCGGTGGTTGGAATCGGCTGCCGCTTCCCGGGGGATGTCACCGGGCCGGAGAGCTTCTGGGACTTGCTCGTCGAAGGCCGCAACGCGATATCCCGGATACCCGCCGATCGCTGGGACGCTGACGCCTTTTACGACCCCGACCCGTTGACGCCGGGCCGGATGACGACGAAGTGGGGCGGTTTCGTACCCGACATCGCCGGGTTCGATGCCGAGTATTTCGGTATCACCCCCCGCGAAGCCGCGGCCATGGACCCACAGCAACGGATGCTGCTCGAGGTTTCCCACGAGGCGCTCGAAAATGCCGGCATTGCACCGGATTCCCTCAGCGGCAGCCGAACCAGCGTGATGATGGGGGTCTATTTCAACGAATACCAGTCCATGTTGGCCGCCAGTCCGGAGAACGTGGACGCCTACAGCGGCACCGGAAACGCCCACAGCATCACCGTCGGCCGGATCTCGTACCTGTTGGGCCTGCGCGGTCCGTCGGTGGCGGTGGACACCGCGTGTTCGTCCTCGCTGGTGGCTGTCCACCTGGCCTGCCAGAGCCTGCGGCTGCGGGAGACCGATCTGGCGCTGGCCGGCGGTGTGAGTGTCACGCTTCGCCCGGAGACCCAAATCGCCATTTCTGCCTGGGGTTTACTGTCGCCGCAGGGTCGATGCGCCACCTTCGACGCGGCGGCCGACGGGTTTGTGCGTGGCGAAGGCGCCGGGGTCGTGGTGCTCAAGCGGTTGACCGACGCGGTGCGCGACGGCGACCACGTGCTGGCGGTGGTGCGAGGTTCCGCGGTGAATCAGGACGGGCGCTCCAACGGCGTCACCGCGCCCAACACCGCCGCGCAGCGTGACGTGATCGCCGACGCCCTGCGATCTGGCGACGTCGCGCCCGAGAGCGTGCACTACGTCGAATCCCATGGAACGGGAACGGTGTTGGGCGATCCGATCGAATTCGAGGCCCTGGCGGCGACCTACGGCCGGGGTGCGGGCCGGTGTGCGCTGGGGGCCGTCAAGACCAATATCGGCCACACCGAGGCAGCCGCCGGGATCGCGGGGTTCATCAAGGCCACACTGGCGGTGCAACGCGCCATGATCCCGCCGAATCTGCACTTTTCGCAATGGAATCCAGCCATCGATGCCGCGCCGACGCGGTTCTTTGTCCCCACCGGGAATGCCGCATGGCCGGCCCCGGAAGGTCAAGCAGGTCAAGCCGGACCGCGACGCGCGGCGGTGTCGTCGTTCGGACTGGGTGGGACCAACGCGCACGTCATCATCGAGCAGGGCCCCGAGCTGGTGCCAGTATTGACCGGCGGTACCGCTACCGGTGTTGCTGGGATTTCGACCTTGGTGGTCACCGGCAAGACGCCGCAGCGGGTGGCCGCGACGGCCGGTGTGCTGGCCGATTGGATGGAGGGCCCCGGCGCCGAGGTGGCATTGGCCGATGTGGCTCACACGGTCAACCATCACCGATCGCGGCACGCCAAGTTCGGCACCGTGGCGGCCCGCGACCGGGCCCAGGCGGTGGCCGGATTGCGTGCGCTGGCCGCCGGCCAGCCTGCCCCTGGCATGGTGGGGCCCCAGGACAGTTTGCCCGGGCCGGGCACGGTGTTCGTGTACTCCGGGCGCGGTTCGCAGTGGGTGGGCATGGGCCGCCAATTGCTGGCCGACGAACCGGCTTTCGCTGCTGCGGTGGCCGAACTCGAGCCGGTGTTCGTCGAGCAGGCCGGCTTCTCGCTGCAGGACGTGCTGGCCAACGGCAAGGAACTGGTCGGCATCGAGCAGATCCAGTTGGGCCTGATCGGCATGCAGTTGACGCTGACCGCATTGTGGCGCGCCTACGGGGTGGAGCCCGATGCGGTGATCGGCCACTCGTTGGGCGAGGTGGCCGCCGCGGTGGTGGCCGGTGCGCTCACCCCTGCCGAGGGCCTGCGGGTGACCGCGACCCGCTCGCGGCTGATGGCGCCGCTGTCCGGGCAGGGCGGCATGGCCATGCTCGGACTCGATGCGGCGACCACCGAGTCGTTGATCGCCGACTACCCGCAGGTGACGCTGGGGATCTACAACTCCCCGCGGCAAACCGTCATTGCGGGGCCGAGCGATCAGATCGATGAGTTGATCGACCGGGTGCGCGGCCAGAACCGCTTCGCCAGCCGGGTCAATATCGAAGTGGCGCCACACAATCCGGCGATGGATGCGCTGCAGCCCGCGATGCGTTCGGAACTGGCCGATCTCACCCCGCGAAGGCTAACCATTCCGGTCTTCTCCACCACCTACGATGACGTCGATATCCTCCCGGCATTCGACGCCGAGCACTGGGCCACCAACATGCGCAACCCGGTGTGCTTCCAGCAGGCCATCACCGCCGCCGCCGCATCCCACTACCACACCTTCATCGAAATCAGCGCGCACCCACTGCTGACCCAGGCCGTCCTCGACACCCTGGCCAGCGCCCAGCCTGGAATCCAGTACACGGCCGTCGGCAGCCTGCAACGCGACACCGACGACACCATGACCTTCCACAACAACCTCAACACCGCCCACACCCGCTGCCCGCCCCAAACCCCACACCCACCCGAGCCACACCCGGTGCTGCCCACCACCCCGTGGCAACACACCCGCCACTGGCTCGACACCTCGGGTGACCTGCTGCTGGCCGCACCACGCCACAACGGAATTGCGTTGCACCACGGCATAATTGGCGACACTGAACTCGACGGCTGGCGCTACCGGCTGGAATGGCCCGCGCTGCCCCGCAGCAGTGCCCAGGCCGCCGACAGCGCCGATGAGGGCGCATGGCTGGTGCTGGCCGACGCCGCATTGTCGGCCGAACTCGCCGCCATCACGGCGTCACCGGTCGAGGCGCTGGCGCCCTCGGTGCTCGATGACGGCATGGCGGCGCTGACCGACCTGCTCGCCGGTGTGGACAAGGTGCTCTACGCGCCTCTCGTCAGCAACGATCCGGTGGATGTCGAGTCGGCGTATCACGAGTTTCACGCGGTGCGAAGGCTGGCCGCTGCCCTGGTCGCAAGCCCGTCGCAACCCAAGTTGTTCATCCTGACCCGCAACGCCCAGCCCGTCGCCGACGGCGAGCGCGCCAACCCCGTGCACGCGGTGCTGTGGGGGCTGGGTCGCACACTTGCGCTGGAGCACCCCGAGATCTGGGGCGGCGTACTGGATCTCGACGAATCGCTGCCCGCGGAGTTGGCCGCCCGGTACGTGCTGGACGAAGCCGCCGGTGCCGACGGTGACGACCAGGTCGTCTACCGGTCCGGTGTGCGGCGAGTGCCGCGGCTGCAGAAGTCGACTGCGCCGGCTACATCTGCGGTCACCCTCGGTGACGACACCAGCCAGCTCGTCATCGGGGCCACCGGAAACATCGGGCCGCACCTGATCCGCCAACTGGCGGACATGGGGGCGAAGACGATCGTCACGGTGTCCCGGACTCCCGGCGCCCGGCTGGCCGAGCAGGCCGAGAGCCTGAAAGCCGGCGGAACGACCCTCGTCCAGGTCGCCGCCGACGCGACCGATCCGGCCGCGATGACCGCGCTGTTCAACCGGTTCGGGGTGGATCTGCCGCCGCTGGAGGGAATCTATTTGGCGGCCTTCGCCGGCCAGCCGGTGTTGCTCAGCGACATGACCGACGACGACGTCGCCGCGATGTTCGCGCCCAAGCTGGACGCCGCCCGGCTGTTGCATCGATTGTCGCTGAAACACCCTGTGCGGCATTTCGTTTCGTTTTCCTCGATCTCGGGCCTGATCGGCTCGCGGTGGCTGGCCCACTACACCGCGACCAGCGCCTTCCTGGACACTCTCGGCCACGCCCGCCGCCTGATGGGGCTGCCGGCCACCGTCATCGCCTGGGGCTTGTGGAAGTCCCTGGCCGACGCGCAGCACGACGCCAGCCAGGTCAGCACCGAATCCGGTCTGCTGCCGATGGCCGACGACGTGGCCATCGGCGCGCTGCCGTCGGCGATGAGCCCGGACGCCGCGGTGCAATCCGTTGTGGTGGCGGCGGATTGGCCGCTGCTGGCCGCCGCGTACCGGACCCGCGGAGCGCTGCGCATCGTCGACGACCTGCTGCCCGCGCCGGACGACACGCCGATGCCGGAAAGCGAGTTCCGCATAGCGCTGCGCACGTGCCAGCCGCAGCGACGCCACGACATGCTGTTCGACCGGGTCGGCGTGCTGGCCGCCAAGGTGATGGGCCTGCCCGTCACCGAGACGCTCGATCCGTCGACCGGGTTCTTCCAGCTCGGCATGGACTCGTTGATGAGTGTGACGCTGCAGCGAGCGCTGTCCGACTCGCTGGGCGAATTCCTGCCGGCTTCCGTGGTATTCGACTACCCCACCGTGTACAGCCTCACCGACTATCTGACCACCATCCTGCCGGAATTCCTGGATACAGCGAACGCGATTGAAGACGTGACAACCGACCAACAGGCCGAACATCAGGCCCACACCTATGACGACCTCTCCGAGGACGAGTTGTTGCAACAACTTTCGGAGAGGCTGGGCTGAACGCCGTGACTAGTCCGACTGCCCCGACTCCTGACCGCCGGGCGATCATCACCGAGGCGCTGCACAAGATCGACGACCTCACGGCGCGTCTGGAGATCGCCGAGAAGGCCAGCACCGAACCGATCGCGGTGGTCGGCATGGGATGCCGGTTCCCGGGCGGGGTGAACAACCCGGAAGAGTTCTGGGACTTGTTGCGCGACGGCCGAAGCGGCATCGTCCGAGTTCCCGCCAACCGGTGGGACGCCGACGCGTACTACACCGACGATCACACCGTCCCGGGCACCATCTGCAGCACCGAAGGCGGCTTCCTCACCAGCTGGCAGCCGGATGAATTCGACGCCGAGTTCTTCTCGATCTCCCCACGTGAAGCGGCGGCAATGGACCCGCAACAGCGGTTGCTCATCGAAGTCGCCTGGGAAGCGTTGGAGAACGCGGGCATTGCGCCGCACAGCATTCGCGGGACCCAAACCGGGGTGTTCGTCGGGGTCACCGCCTACGACTACATGCTCACGCTGGCCGGCCGGTTGCGGCCCGAAGACCTCGACGCCTACATCCCGACCGGAAACTCGGCGAACTTCGCCGCCGGACGGCTGGCCTACATCCTCGGCGCGCGCGGCCCCGCGGTGGTCCTCGACACCGCCTGCTCGTCCTCGTTGGTGGCGGTGCATCTGGCCTGCCAGAGCCTGCGCTTGCGGGAAAGTGACATGGCGCTGGTGGGTGGAACCAACCTGCTGCTCAGCCCCGGGCCGAGCATCGCCTGCTCGCGCTGGGGGATGCTGTCGCCGGAGGGCCAGTGCAAGACCTTCGATGTGTCCGCCGACGGGTACGTGCGCGGCGAGGGCGCCGGCGTGGTGGTGCTCAAGCGGCTGGAAGACGCGCTGCGCGACGGCAACCGCGTGCTGGCCGTCGTGCGCGGCACGGCGGTCAACTCCGACGGTGCCAGCAGTGGGGTCACCGTTCCCAACGGGCCCGCGCAGCAGGCGTTGCTACGCACCGCATTGACGTCGTCGAAGTTGAAGCCTGCCGACATCGACTACATCGAGGCCCACGGAACGGGGACGCCGCTCGGCGACCCTATCGAACTCGATTCGCTGAGCAAGGTTTTCGGCGATCGGGATCGAGCGGGTTCGGCGCCGTTGGTGATCGGCTCGGTGAAAACCAACGTCGGCCATCTGGAAGCGGCCGCGGGTGTCGCCGGGCTGATGAAGGCCGTACTCGCCGTACGCAACGGGCACATTCCGCGTCATCTCAACTTCCACCAGTTGACGGCGCATGCGAGTGAGGCCGCAGCCCGGCTGCACATTGCGGCCGAGGAGCTCGAATGGCCGGCCACGGGTAGGCCGCGCCGGGCGGGGGTGTCGTCGTTCGGCGTCAGCGGGACGAACGCGCATGTGGTGATCGAACAGGCGCCTGACCCGGTGGGGGTTGCGGAGCGCGATCCGGATCCCGCGTTGTCGACGCTGGTGGTGTCGGGCAAGACGCCGCAGCGGGTGGCCGCGACGGCATCGGTGCTGGCCGACTGGCTGGAAGGGCCCGGTGCCCAGGTGCCGCTGGCCGACGTCGCGCACACCGTCAACCATCACCGCGCGCGCCAGACCAAGTTCGGCACGGTGGCCGCCGTGGACCGAGACCAGGCGGTGGCGGGGTTGCGCGCACTCGCCTCGGGCGAAGCCGCCCCCGGCGTGGTCGCCCCCCGTGAATCCGCCGTCGGACCGGGCACCGTATTCGTCTACTCCGGACGAGGATCGCAGTGGGCCGGAATGGGTCGCCAACTGCTGGCCGACGAGCCGGCATTCGCTGCGGCCATCGCCGAGTTGGAGCCGGATTTTGTTGCCCAGGCTGGGTTTTCGCTGCACGACGTGATCGCCGGCGGTAAAGAGCTCGTCGGCATCGAGCAGATCCAGCTGGGACTGATCGGGATCCAATTGGCGCTCACCGCGCTGTGGCGCTCCTACGGGGTGATCCCCGATGCGGTGATAGGTCACTCGATGGGCGAAGTGGCCGCCGCGGTGGTCGCCGGGGCGCTCACGCCGGCGGAGGGCCTACGGGTCACCGCGACCCGGTCGCGACTGATGGCGCCGTTGTCCGGGCAGGGCACCATGGCCCTGTTGGAGCTCGACGCCGAGGCCACCGAAGCGTTGATCGCCGACTACCCGCAGGTGACCCTGGGGATCTATGCCTCGCCGCGCCAAAGCGTGATCTCCGGGCCGACCGCATTGATCGACGAACTGATCGAAAAGGTCCGTCAGCAGGGCGGTTTCGCCAACCGGGTCAACATCGAGGTGGCCCCGCACAACCCGGCCATGGATGCACTGCAACCCCAGATGCGTTCGGAATTGGCCGATCTCACCCCGCGCCAACCGAGCATCCCGATCATCTCCACCACCTACGCCGACCTGCGCACCGACGCGGTCTTCGACGCCGAGTACTGGGCGACCAACATGCGCAACCCGGTGCGCTTCCACCAGGCCATCACTCGCGCGGGAGCTGACCATCACACCTTGATTGAGGTCAGTGCGCACCCGTTGCTGACGCATTCGATCAGCGACACGCTCAAGAGCACCCTCGCGCCGAACCGATAACTACCTCAGCATCGGCACTCTGCAACGCGACGCGCACGACACCCTGACCTTCCACACCAACCTGAACACCGCCCACACCACCCACCCACCCCAAACCCCGCACCCGCCCGAACCACACCCCGTGCTGCCCACCACCCCGTGGCAGCACACCCGGCACTGGATCAGCACCACATCGGCCGCGTTCCACATGGCCGACACTCACCCGCTGCTCGGCATCGGGGTCACCGATCCCACCAACGGCACCCGGGTATGGGAAAGCGAACTCGACCCGGGTCTGCTGTGGCTCGGGGACCACGTCATCGACGATCTCGTTGTGCTGCCGGGCGCGGCCTACGTCGAGGTCGCGCTGGCGGCGGCGACGGACGCCTTCGGCACCATTGCGCCTACCCAAGAGCAGCCCTGGATGATCAGCGAACTCGCCCTGCATCAGATGCTGCAGGTGACCGAAGGGACCGTTCTGGTCACCACGCTCACCGGCGACGAGCAGCGGTGCCGAGTCGAAATACGCTCCCGCAGCGGCTCTTCGGGTTGGACCACGCATGCCACCGCAACCGTCGCGCGCGCTGAGTCTGTTGAGCCAGTGCAGCTACCGCCCCCCGACGCTGCGGTGGATGAACTCGACCCCGAGGACCTGTATCAGCGGCTGCGTGGCGCCGGCCAACAGCACGGACCCGCGTTCCAGGGCATTGTCGGCCTCGGTGTCGGCGAATCCGGAGCGGCCCGCGCCGAGGTGCGGTTACCTTCTTCGGCCAGAACGGGTTCCCGCGACTTCTTGCTGCATCCGGTGATGATGGACATCGCGTTACAGACGCTCGGCGCGACCCGGGTGGCGACCGACCTGGCCGGCGGGCAGACCGCCCGGTCAACTCTGGTGGTGCCGGTGCGTTACGCGGGCGTGCACGTCTACGGCGACATCACCCGCGGCGTCTGCGCGGTCGGCTCTCTTGCCGCGGCCGACGGTCGGCTCGTCGGCGAAGTGGTGCTGACCGATCCGGCCGGCCAACCGCTCCTCGTCATCGACGAGGTCGAGATGGCGGTGCTCGGATCACACGGCGGCGCAAACGAACTCACCGAGCGCCTGTTCGCCTTGGAGTGGGAGCCCGCACCGCTGGAAACAACCGCGGACACAACGACGGGTGCCCTGCTGCTGATCGGGGACGTCGCCACCGGCGACCCGCTGCTGTCGGGGCTGCAGTCATCGCTGCAAGACCGGCAGGCTGAAGTCGAATTGGTCTCCCCGAACGACGAAGCGACGCTACGTGCGGCCATCACCCGAAGCGACATCGCCTGGGACGGCATCGTCTTCGTCTGTCCGCCCCGATCGATCGACGAGTCGTTGTCGGATCAGGCTCAACTGGAGTTGGCCCAGACGCGCACCCTGCTGATCGCCAAGGTGGTCGAGACCCTGACGCGGATGGGCTCACGCAAGAGCCCGCGACTGTGGATCGTCACCCGAGGCGCACAGCAGCTCGACCCCCGCGAGTCGGTCACGTTGGCGCAGACCGGGCTACGGGGACTCGCGCGGGTGCTCACCTTCGAGCATTCGGAACTGACGGCCACCCTCGTCGACATCGAACCGGAAGGCTTGACTTCATTTGAGGGCGCACTGGCAGACCTGACCGAGGAATTGCTCGCCGGTGCCGACCAGGACGAGGTCGCCTACCGCGACGGCCGGCGCTACGTGAACCGGCTGGTGCCCGCGCCGACCACGGCGAACGGCGATCTAGCCGGTGAAACCCGCCGCACCGTCGTCGAACTCGACGACTCCGGCCTTTCTCTTGGGGCATCCGTCCGGCTGCAGATCGATCAACCCGGGCGGCTGGACGCACTGACCGTCCATCAAGTCAAGCGGATCAAGCCGCAAGGCGATCAGGTCGAGGTCCGGGTTGCCGCCGCGGGCCTGAACTTCAGCGACGTGCTCAAGGCGATGGGCGTGTATCCGGGACTCGACGGCGCCGCGCCGGTGATCGGCGGCGAGTGCGTCGGCTACGTGACGGCCGTCGGCGATGACGTCGATTCAGTCGAGATCGGGCAGCGCGTTATCGCCTTCGGCCCCGGCACTTTCGGCACTCACCTGGGCACTATCGCCGATCTCGTCGTCCCCATCCCCGACACGCTGCCCGACTACGAGGCGGCCACGTTCGGCGTCGCGTACCTCACCGCCTGGCACTCACTGTGCGAGGTGGGGCGGCTGGCACCGGGCGAACGCGTGCTCATTCATTCCGCCACCGGCGGTGTCGGGATGGCGGCGCTCTCGATCGCGAAGATGGTCGGCGCGCGCATCTACACGACGGCCGGCTCGGATGCCAAACGCGAAATGCTGTCCGGACTCGGGGTCGAGTACGTCGGCGACTCGAGAAGCGTGGACTTCGCCGACGAGATACTCGAGCTCACCGACGGCCACGGTGTCGACGTCATTCTCAATTCACTTGCGGGCGAAGCGATTCAGCGCGGCGTACAGATCCTTGCGCCCGGCGGGCGGTTCATCGAACTGGGCAAGAAGGACGTCTTCGCCGATGCCAGCCTGGGACTGGCCGGGCTTGCGAAAAGCGCGTCATTCGCTGTCGTCGACCTCGACCTGAATCTGAAACTGCAGCCGGCGAAGTATCGCCAACTACTGCAACACATCCTTGGCCACGTGGCCGACGGCAAGCTCGAGGTGCTGCCCGTCACCGAGTTCAGCCTGCACCAGGCGGCCGACGCGTTCCGGCTGATGGCGTCCGGTAGGCACACCGGCAAAATCGTCATCTCGATACCGCAGCACGAGACCATCGAGGCGGTCGCATCGCCACCGCCCCAGCCACTGGTCAGCAGCGACGGCGGCTACCTGATCGTCGGCGGCATGGGCGGTCTCGGTTTCGTGGTCGCCCAATGGCTCGCCGAGCAAGGCGCGGGATTGATTGTCCTGAACGGGCGTTCGGCTCCCAGCGACGATGTTCGGGCCACCATCGAGGAGCTCAACGCAGCGGGTCACCGGATCGAGGTGGTCATCGGCGACATCGCCGAGCCCGGCACCGCCGACCGGCTGGTGCAGGCCGTCGACGACGCCGGCTTCCGGCTGGCCGGAGTGCTGCACAGCGCGATGGTGCTCGCCGACGAGATCGTGCTGAACATGACGGATACCGCCGCCCGGCGGGTGTTCGCCCCCAAGGTGACCGGCAGCTGGCGGCTGCATCAGGCGACCGCCGCGCGCGACGTCGACTGGTGGCTTACCTTCTCCTCGGCCTCCTCGCTGCTCGGCACCCCCGGGCAGGGCGCGTACGCCGCCGCGAACTCGTGGGTCGACGGCCTTGTCGCTTACCGGCGCGCCGCCGGACTGCCCGCCGTCGGAATCAACTGGGGCCCATGGGCCGAGGTCGGCCGCGCCCAGTTCTTCGCCGATCTCGGCGTCTCGCTGATCACCGTCGACCAGGGGCTGGCCGCGATGCAGACGGTGCTCGCCGCCGACCGGGGCCGTACCGGTGTGCTCAGCCTCGACGCGCGGCAGTGGTTCCAATCCTTCCCCGCGGTCGCGGGATCGTCGTTGTTCGCCAAGTTGCAGGACGCCGCGGCGATGAAAAGTGGGGAACGCCGTGGCGGCGGCAAGGTTCGGGCGCAGCTGGACGCGCTCGACGCGGCCGAGCGCCCTGGACATCTGGCAGCCGCGATTGCCGACGAGATCCGGGGGGTGCTGCGCTCGAGCGATCCCATCGACCACAACCGGCCGCTGGAAACGCTGGGCCTCGACTCGCTGATGGGCCTGGAATTGCGAAATCGGCTGGAGGCAAGCCTGGGCATCACGTTGCCGGTCGCGTTGGTATGGGCATACCCCACGATCAGCGATCTCGCGACGGCCCTGTGCGAACGGATGGACTACGCGCCACCCGCCGCGGCGGAGACTTCCGATACCGAACCCGAATTGTCCGATGAGGAAATGGACTTGCTCTCCGATCTGGTCGACGCCAGCGAGCTGGAAGCCGCGACGAGAGGCGATTCATGACGAGTCTGGCGGAGCGCGCGGCGCAATTGTCGCCGAACGCGCGCGCGGCTCTGGCGCGCGAGCTGGTCCGGGCCGGGACGGCCTTCCCGACCGACATCGCGGAGCCCATCGCGGTGGTGGGCATCGGTTGTCGTTTCCCGGGGAATGTGACCGGGCCGGACAGCTTTTGGCAGCTGCTGGTGGACGGCGTGGACGCGATCGCCGAGGTCCCGCCGGATCGGTGGGATGCGGACGCGTTCTACGATCCGGATCCGGCGGCGTCGGGGCGGATGACGACGAAATGGGGCGGTTTCGTTCCTGACGCCGACGCCTTCGATGCCGACTTCTTCGGCATCACACCGCGCGAAGCCGTGGCGATGGACCCGCAGCACCGACTGCTGCTCGAGGTCGCCTGGGAAGCGCTCGAGCACGCAGGCATTCCACCGGATTCCCTGAGCGGCAGCCGAACCGGCGTGACGATGGGCCTGTCGTCGTGGGACTACACGATCGTCAACATCGAGCGGCGAGCCGACATCGACGCTTACCTGAGCACCGGAACGCCGCACTGCGCCGCGGTGGGACGGATCTCGTATCTGTTGGGACTACGCGGTCCGGCCGTCGCCGTGGATACCGCGTGCTCGTCGTCGCTGGTGGCAATCCACTTGGCCTGCCAAAGCTTACGGCTGCGCGAGACCGACGTGGCCTTGGCCGGCGGGGTGCAACTCACCTTGTCCCCGTTCACCGCGATCGCGTTGTCCAAGTGGTCCGCGCTGTCGCCGACGGGACGGTGCAACAGCTTCGACGCCAACGCGGACGGATTCGTCCGCGGCGAGGGCTGCGGCGTGGTGGTGCTCAAACGCCTGGCGGATGCGTTACGTGACCAGGATCGAGTGCTGGCGGTGGTGCGTGGTTCGGCCACCAACTCCGACGGTCGGTCCAACGGCATGACCGCGCCGAACGCGCTGGCGCAGCGCGACGTGATCACGACCGCGCTGCGGCTCGCGGATGTCACTCCCGACAGCGTCGACTATGTCGAAACACACGGCACCGGAACGGTGTTGGGCGACCCCATCGAGTTCGAGTCGCTGGCGGCGACCTACGGCCTTCGCAAAGGCCCCGGTGACGGCTCGTGCGCATTGGGGTCGGTCAAGACCAACATCGGCCACCTGGAGGCGGCCGCCGGTGTGGCCGGCTTCATCAAGGCGGTACTTGCGGTGGAGCGCGGGCGCATTCCCCGCAATCTGCACTTCACCCGGTGGAACCCGGCCATCGACGCGTCGGCGACGCGCCTGTTCGTGCCCACCGAGAGCGGCCCGTGGCCGACGACCGCCGGTCCGCGCCGGGGTGCGGTGTCGTCGTTCGGTCTCAGCGGGACCAATGCACATCTGGTGATCGAGCAGGCACCCGACGCCGCCGTACCCGCAGCCGTTGGCACACCGCATGTTTCGGCGCTGACGGTGTCGGGCAAGACCCCGCAGCGGGTGGCCTCGATGGCCGCGGCGCTGGCCGACTGGATGTCCGGGCCGGGCGCGACGGCCTCCCTGGCCGACGTGGCGCACACGCTGACCCGGCACCGGACCAGGCACCCCAAGTTCGCCACGGTCCTCGCGCGCGACCGCGCGGAGGCGATTGCCGGGTTGCGGGCGCTGGCCGCCGGACAACCGCACGCAGGCGTGGTCGGTTGCGATCAGCACGCCGCTGGGCCCGGCCGGGTATTCGTCTACTCCGGTCAGGGCTCGCAGTGGGCCGGGATGGGGCGGCAGCTGCTGTCCGACGAACCGGCATTCGCCAAGGCGATAGCCGAGCTTGAGCCGATATTCGTTGCCCAAACCGGCTTTTCGCTGCAGCAGACGCTTGCCGACGGCGAAGAGGTGGTAGGTATCGACCGCATCCAGCCGGTGCTGGTCGGGATGCAGTTGGCGCTGACCGAACTGTGGAAGTCCTACGGCGTGACACCGGATGCGGTGATCGGGCACTCGATGGGCGAGGTCGCCGCGGCGGTGGTGGCCGGCGCGTTGACGCCCGAACAGGGCCTGCGGGTGATCGCCACCCGGTCGCGGTTGATGGCGCGGCTGTCCGGGCAGGGGGCGATGGCGCTGCTGGAGTTGGACGCCTCGGACGCCCAAGCCGTCGCGTCGCTGCTCGCCGACTACCCGGAGGTGACGCTGGCGGTGCATGCCTCGCCGCGCCAGACGGTGATCGCCGGGCCGCCGGAACAGGTGGACGCGGTGATCTCGGCGGTGGCCGCACAGAACCGGTTGGCGCGGCGCGTCGAAGTCGACGTGGCTTCGCATCACCCGATCATCGATCCGATACTGCCCGAATTGCGCAGCGCGCTGGCGGATTTGGCACCGCAGGCGCCGAGCATCCCGATCATCACCACCACGCGCCCCCTGGACGAAACCTCGCACCGTGTGATGGATGCCGACTACTGGTCGGCCAACCTGCGTAACCCGGTGCGATTCCGCCAGGCCATCGCCCATGCCGGCAGCGGCGCCGGCGGGTCCAATCACACCTTTGTCGAGATCAGCCCGCACCCGGTGCTCACGCACGCCATCGCCGACACCCTGGAGGGCACCGGCAGCCACACCGTCTTGGGGGCGATGAACCGCGACCAGGACCAGACCCTGTTCTTTCACGCCCAACTCGCCACCGTCGGGGCGGCCGCCGCCGATCACACCGCAGGTCGCCTGGTGGATCTGCCACCCACACCGTGGCACCACGACAGATTCTGGGTCGCGGACCGCTCGGCGATGTCGGAGTTGGCCGCCGGGCACCCGCTGCTCGGCGCGCACATCGAGATGCCGTCCGGCGGCGGCCATGTCTGGCAATCCGACGTGGGAACCGACGTGTGTCCGTGGCTGGCCGACCACAAGGTGTTCGGCCAATCCATCATGCCGGCCGCGGGATTTGCCGAGATCGCCTTGGCGGCCGCCAGTGAGGGACTCAACGCAGCGCCCGGCAACGATCAGTGATCAACCAGTTCGAGGTGGAGCAGATGCTCCCCCTCGACGGCCACACCCTGCTGACAACACAGTTGATTCGTAACGGAGACAGTCGGATTCGCGTCGAGATCTATTCTCGTGCGTCCGGCGGCGAGTTCACCAGGCACGCCACCGCAATGGTCGAACAGGCGCCGGCCGCCGACGCGCGCAGGTACGACGAACCAACTGGTTCCGCGGGCGCGACAACCGTTTCGCCAGGCGATTTCTATGCCCTGCTGCGCCAGACCGGTCAACACCACGGTCCCGCCTTCGCGGCGCTGACCCGGATAACCCGGCTGCCCGACGGTTCGTCGGAAACCGAGATCACCGTTCCCGACGAGGTTCCCCGGCATCCCGGATATCTGCTCCACCCCGTCGTGCTGGACGCGGCGCTACAAAGCATGGCCGCCGCGATATCCGACGGCGAGGTCGCGGGTTCGGCCGAATCCAGCTATCTGCCAGTGTCGTTCGAGAAGATCCGGGTCTACCGCGACATTGGAGTCCAGGGCCGGCGGTTGCGGTGTCGCGCGTACCTGACCAACCTGGACGGCGGCGCCGGCAAGCTGGGCCGGATCGCCCTGATCGACGATTCCGGTTCCATCGCCGCCGAGGTCGACGGCATCTACCTGCGCCGCGTCGAACGCCGTGCCGTGCCACTGCCGCTGGCGCAGAAGATCTTCGACGCCGAATGGGCCGAGAGCCCACTCACCGAGCTCCCACCGGACACCACCGAGACCGAGCCGGCAAGTTGGCTGGTGCTCACCGATCCCACACTGGATGCGCCGGCCAAATCGCTGGCAGACGAATTCGTCGAGCACTGGCGCTCGCCGACGCGGCGGGTGCACACCGCCGATCTGCACGACGAGTCCGCGGTGCTCGCCGCATTCGCGGAAACCGCGGGCGATCCGGAGCACCCACCCGCGGGTTTGATCGTCTTCGTCGGCGGTGCCTCGACCGGGCTGGACGACCGGACTGCTGGCAGCGCGAGAGGCGGTGTGGTCGATCACGACCGTCGTCCGTGCCGTCGTCGGCACGTGGCACGGCCGATCGCCGCGGTTGTGGTTGGTCAGCGGGGGCGGACTTTCCGTTCACGACGGCGATCCGGTGTCCCCCGCGACGGCCGCATTGAAAGGCCTGGTGCGGGCCCTCGCCTTCGAGCATCCGGACATGCGCTCCACTTTGTTGGATTTGGGTTCCGCGCTGGATCTGGATGTCACGCACGATCCGATCACCGCGCTCACCGCTGAACTCAACGGCCCCGGTGGTGACGACCTGATCGCCCGACGAGGTGAACACCGCTTCGTCGAACGGCTATCGCACGCCACTCTCGATTCGAGCAAGCACAACCCGGTGGTGCGGCCGGGAGCCGCGTACGTCGTCACCGGCGGTCTCGGCGGTCTCGGCCTGGTCGTCGCCCGATGGCTGGTGGATCGCGGCGCCGGCCGCGTGGTCCTGGGCGGCCGCAGCGAACCCGACGACGAACAGCGCAAGGTGCTGGCCGAATTGGAAACCCGGGCCGAAATCGTGGTTGTCCGAGGCGATGTGGCGGCGCCGGGGGTGGCCGAGAGCCTGATCGACGCGGCCGGAAGAACCGAGCTGCGCGGCATCGTGCACGGCGCCGCGGTCATCGAAGACAGCCTGGTGTTCTCGATGACCAGAGAAAGCCTGGAGCGGGTGTGGGCGCCCAAGGCCGCCGGGGCCCTGCGGATGCACCACGCCAGCGCCGGCTGCGAGCTGGACTGGTGGCTCGGATTCTCTTCCGTCGCTTCACTATTGGGCTCCCCCGGGCAGGCGGCCTATGCATGCGCCAGCGCCTGGCTCGACGCTTTGGTCGCGTGGCGCCGAGCGGCGGGTCTGCCGGCGGCGGCGATCAACTGGGGGCCGTGGTCGGAGGTGGGCGTGGCCCAGGCCCTGGTGGGCAGCGTGCTCGACACGATCACACCCGCCGAGGGCATCGAAGCTCTCGACGCACTGCTGGCCGCCGACCGTGCCGTCACCGGCGTTGCGCGGCTGCGCGCCGACCGGGCGCTGATCTCCTTCCCGGAGATGCGCGACATCGGCTATTTCACCCGGGTGGTCGAGGAGCTGGACACGGCGGGCGACCTCGGCGACTGGGCCGGGCCCGACGCGCTGCGCGACCTCGATCCCGTGGCGGCCCGGCGCGCGGTGACCGAACGGATGTGCGCGCGCATCGCGGCGGTGATGGGCTACGCCGACGCATCGGCCGTCGATCCCAGCATGCCCCTGACCGATTTGGGACTGGATTCCCTGATGGCGGTGCGCATCCGCAACGGAGCGCGGGCGGACTTCGGCGTGGAGCCGCCGGTGACCCTGATACTGCAAGGCGCGTCCCTGCAAGACCTGACCGCCGACCTGATGGGTCAACTCGGGCTCTCGAGCCCGGATGTAGGCGCCGAGAACGTGAAAAGTAGTGCCACCGTTCGCGACCGGGCGCAGCAGCGCGCGGCAGCGCGACAAGGCGCCGCGATGCGGCGCAGAGTTAAACCTGGAGTACAGGGAGGACAAAACCAGTGAGCATCCCCGACAACGCGATCGCGGTGGTCGGCATGGCCGGCAAATTTCCTGGCGCCAATGATCTTTCGACGTTCTGGAGCAATCTTGCCAGCGGCAAGGAGTCGATCGTCACGCTGTCCGAGCAGGAGCTGCGCGACGAAGGGGTCAGCGAGCCGACACTGGCCAATCCGGCGTATGTGCGCCGCGCACCGCTGCTCGACGCGATCGATGAGTTCGACGCCGACTTCTTCGGCTTCTCACCGCTTGCCGCGCAGGTGCTCGATCCGCAACATCGATTGTTTCTGCAGTGCGCGTGGCATGCGCTCGAGGACGCGGGCTGTGACCCGGCGCGCTACGACGGCTCGATCGGCGTGTACGGAACCAGTTCTCCCAGCGGCTATCTGCTGCACAACCTGCTGTCCCATCGCGACCCGAACGCCGTGTTGGCCGAAGGACTCAACTTCGACCAGTTCAGCCTGTTCCTGCAGAACGACAAGGACTTTCTGACCACCCGGGTCTCTCATGCGTTCGACCTGCGCGGCCCCAGCATCGCGGTGCAGACGGCGTGCTCGTCGTCGCTGGTCGCGGTTCACCTGGCCTGCTTGAGCCTGCTGTCCGGCGAATGCGACATGGCCCTGGCCGGCGGGTCCTCACTGTGCATCCCGCACCGCGTCGGGTACTGGAACTCGCCGGGATCGATGGTGTCGGCGGTCGGCCACTGCCGGCCATTCGACGTGCGCGCCGACGGTACGGTCTTCGGCAGCGGTGTCGCGATGGTGGCCCTCAAGCCGTTGCAGGCCGCGATCGACGCCGGGGACCGCATTCATGCCGTCATCCGCGGATCGGCGATCAACAACGACGGATCGATGAAGATGGGTTACGCGGCGCCCAATCCGGCGGCTCAAGCCGATGTCATCGCCGAAGCGCACGCCGTGTCCGGCGTCGACGCCTCGACGGTGAGCTATGTCGAGACCCACGGAACCGGCACCCCGCTCGGTGACCCCATCGAAATCCGTGGACTCCGAACGGCGTTCGAGGTATCCGAAACCCCCCGGCCCGGCCCGTGCGTTATCGGGTCGGTCAAGGCCAACATCGGCCACCTGGAAGTCGCCGCCGGGATCGCGGGTCTGATCAAGACGATTCTCTGCCTGAAGAACAAGGCGATTCCCCCAACGCTGCACTACACCAGCCCGAACCCGGAACTGCGGCTGGACCAGACTCCGTTCGTCGTGCAGAGCGAGTACAGCCCTTGGGAGTGGGACGGGGTACGCCGGGCCGGGGTCAGCTCGTTCGGCGTGGGCGGCACCAACGCGCACATCGTGCTCGAGGAAGCGCCGGCCGCGGCCACCTCGCACGCCAAGTCGACCGGCCCGCAGGTGCTGCTGCTGTCAGCGAAAACTGCTGCGGCACTTGAGGAGTCGCGGTCAACCCTGGCCACCGCGCTGGCCGGCCCGGACGCCCCGGACCTGGCCGATGTCGCCTTCACGCTCGCCGGGCGCCGCAAGCACGACTTCACGCTGGCGGCGGTCGTGCACGACCACGAGCAGGCGGTCACCGTGCTGCGGGCGTCCGAGCACGACAACATCTTCGAGGGTGAGGCCGTCACCGAAACCGACGCTGACAAAGCTTCCTCGGACCGTGTCGTCTTCCTGTCTCCGGGTCAGGGCGCTCAGCACGTCGGAATGGCCAAGGGGCTCTACGACTCCGAGCCGGTGTTCGCCGAGCACTTCGACGCCTGCGCCGCCGGGTTCCGCGCCGAAACCGGTATCGACGTGCACGCCGAGGTATTCGGTGGATCCGCGACCACTTTGGAGCACATCGACCGCGCCCATCCCGCGCTGTTCGCGGTGGAATACGCGCTCGGGAAGTTGGCCCAGAGCTACGGCGTGCGCGCCGGCGCCTACGCCGGACACAGCATCGGCGAATACATCGCGGCCACGCTGGCCGGGGTCTTCGACCTCGAGACGGCGATCAAGGTTGTCGCGAAGCGCGCCCAACTACTGCACGCGTCCCCGGCCGGCGCCATGGTTGCGGTGACGCTGGGCCCCGACGCCGTCGCCGAGCACCTGATACCCGGCGTCGACATCGCCGTGGTGAATGACCCCGCCAGCTGCGTGGTCGCCGGGGCGGACGAGGCGATCCGCGCCTTCACCCAGCGCCTCGGCGAGCACGGGATACTCGCGCGACGTGTCCGCGTATCGCACGCGGCGCATTCCAGCTCGATGGATGCGGTGGTACCGGAATTCGAAGACTTCCTGTCGCGCGTGCAGCTCCACGAACCACACACACCGCTGCTCAGCAATGTCACCGGGACGTGGATGTCCGCCGAGGAGGCAACCGATCCCGCCAGGTGGGCGCGCCAGATCCGCGCGACGGTCAGGTTCTCCGACGAGCTCGAGGCGATGCTGGCCGATCCGCACCGCGTCCTCGTCGAGCTCGGACCCGGCGGCAGCCTGACCGGCTCGGCGGTACGCCACCCGAAGTGGTCCGACGGGCACCGCGCCGTCCGGCTCATGCGTCACCCCGTGCAGAGCATCGACGATCGCGACGCATTCCTGCTCGGCCTCGGTCAGCTCTGGTCCGCGGGTGTGCCGGTCGACTGGTCGCCGCTGACCGGGTCCGCTGCGGCTCCCGACCGCAACTGGTCACGCTGCCGGGCTACCCCTTTGCACGCCAACGGCATTGGGTCGAACCCAACACTACCGTCCGGACCGTCATAACCGATGCAGCCCAGCCGGTGGCGAATGGCGCCACCAACGGCGCGGCCGTGCATCGCGGCCCCGGCGCCGGGTCGAGCACCGAGGACACCTTGCGCCGCATCTGGTCGCAATGCCTGGGCGTCAAATCCATTGACCGCAAGGACAACTTCTTCGAGCTCGGCGGCGACTCCCTGATCGCGATCAGCATCGCCACCAGCGCCGCCCATGAGGGACTCGAGATCGCTCCGCGGGATCTCTACGAGCATCCGACGCTGGCCGGGCTGGCCTCCGCCATCGACGCGCAATACGCGGCGGGCGGGCTGGCGAAGCCGCCGGACGAGACGGCTCATCCCGCGGTCCCGTAAAGTCGTGCGCAATTCCACCGGCCAGCACGCCAAGCGACTCCAACTTGCGACCGCGGAACAGTTCCTCTTCAGCCTGCTTGCGCGTCGTGATGTCGAGTGAAGCGCCGCGCATAAGGACTGGCTTGCCAGCGCCGCTGAACTCGAAGCGACCACGCGAGGCGATCCAACGCGTCCGGCCGTCCGGCAGTACCACGCGATATTCCGTCTCGTAGCCGCCTTCGCCACTGAGCGCCTTCGCAAAGGTCTGGCTGACTGCTTCGCGATCTTCGGGGTGCAGCTTTTGTAGGAAGCTATTCAGATCAATCCGTTCCGACTTCGCAAAACCCAACAACTCCCGCCACTTGTCGGTTGCCCAGACTTCGTTCCGCACGAGATCTCGAACCCAGATGCCCAGGTTGACGGCATGAGTCGCAAGGGCCATCCGCTGCTGACTCTCACGCAGATCATCCGACAACCGCGCCGCGCGGAGCAAGTCCTGGCTCAGTTCGTAACCCATAGCCGTCACGATGCCCATAAAGAACCAGCTCCACTGTGATTGGCGCATGAATGATTCCCCAGAGGGTCAGGACCAGCTGCACTGTCCCCGCCACGACAAAAAAAACGATGCTGCCACCCACCAACAGCGCCTGTCGCCGGTCACCCCGTTGCCAGACCATGATCGAGGCATCCGCGACAAAGATCACGAGCAACAGCAAGCCCAAATTGGCTCATCAGCATCCAAGGGCTTCGAACCCCCTCGGGGGCAACGATTGTCTCACCGAGGAAAGAGACGTGTCGCAGGGCGTTGATCTCCCGATAGTTAAGATTTGGGGTGAAAACAAAATCGAGGATCAGCGACAGCGTCCGCACGCCGCACGACCGCCCAGGCCAGCCACAACCGCCCGGCCCGCAGATAAAGCCGGCACGAATCCGACGAGCGACACGATCAGCACCCATGCGGGTACATGAGCCCACCGCACCGCCATGCCGAACGCCCCGGGAGTCTCCGCCCGCATTATCTCCACAACTCAAATCCCGCGAAGATCGCTGTTGCCACCGCCGTCAGGGCAAAGAGCAAATTGGCCCGCGCCTCACGTCGTCGCTACCAGACCAGCACATGCACCAGCGCGAGTGTCAGACAGGAAGAGGCGATCATCGCCCATATGATGGTGACCCAACTCATGGCGTCTAATTGCTTCAGTTCGGCGCAGCTCAAAACAGTCGGGGCGGAGTGTCCCGACGGCCCACCCTCAACGCCAACCCACGCCACTCTGCCTCGCAGTCCGGATCATCCGAACCATCTGCCAAGCTATGCCTGTCCCCGAAATAGCAGATATATTGCCGAAGGGTTGCGATGAAAATGGGCCGGCGGCCGCGTTGCTCGTCGGTTACATATCGATTCAGATATGCTCCCTCCTTGCGCCTTGCCGACGGCCCATTTCGATCGCAACAATATACCTGCTATTTCGGGGACGGGACAGCTAGGGGATATTCCGACAAAGGTGAGTAAAACACCACGAAATCGTTGCCACCGCCAGGGTCAAAGAAAACAAAAAGCTTCGCCAACCTCCAGCAGCATCTGGAAGACATGACATTGGAACGAGGGAAAGTGAGTTATCACGTCAAAAAGTCCACCCTGGCCCCGCGACCTCCCTGCGAAAAGCCAGTCCGCAACCTCCTCGTAGGAGATCAGTTCTGGCGAACGGTGATAAGCAGAGCTCACTCTGCAGCCCGGGCCCAGCCTTAGGCAAGTTGACCGCTCAGGAACGATTTGATCTCGCGCGGTTTTGCATTGAGAAGCTCTGCCATGACCTTTGCGTTGTAACCCTGCCGAAAGACTGCTCGCCGGAGACTACCAGGGCACTCAATTGGTCGGAGGGAGGCAACGGGAAAGCATTTTCCGGGAATATGCCGACAGCGTTGCCGCGGACTTGTGGACGCGTATGAGGGAAACCGCTAACCGTGGTGCGAAAATCGCCGCGTGGATCGGCGGATACCACGAGAGGTATATCTTAACTTATCCGCCGACCCCGGTTGAGGATTTCTCCGGTTCGCTTTACATCGGAAAAGGCTTTAACCTACAAGCCGATTGGCAGAATAACGACCATTTTCGCGAAAACCTGACCAACCAGCACTACCAAACAACGATTTGCTATCCTGCACTCGGGACCACTCTCTTTTGTGAAGCCGAAATCCGCTTTTAAGGAAAATCGATGAGAGAGAAACATTGTTCAAACGAATCGCAGCGGCCCTGATCGTTTGCGGAAAAGGCAAATGGAACGAGTCAACTCTTAAGTCTTTTCAGAATTGGTTGCATTTTTGCGTTTTCCAGGCGGAAAAAAGCGAGTTGAAACAGTGCTTGGCAGCAGCGCAAAAAGAATATCGAGAACGTCCTCGCTGTCTTTATTTTTGTTCCAACGCGTCAGGATGTCTGTCGCGTTACGAGGCACAAAACGGCTTCCCAATAGCTCCCGACGAGTCTATTCCGGTTGTCGCTACCGAATGCCTTGCCGAATGCAAGAATGGCCCGGTAGCTATTCTCTGCCGGGAATCGGCCGAGGTGATGATAGCCGGTTCCGGCGCCCCAGGGTGCCGTCAACAAAATTCGGGATTTTGTAATCCAGGCATTCGAAGGGACCGATTTGCCCCTCGATCAAATTCCTTTTCGACACTATCCCTCCTGGTTGACAGCCCCAAAAGGCACCCGCTGCCACAGCAATGTCCTCAGCTGAGGCCGTCTTCGATGTTCGCCGCCGACAGCTCTTCCGGCAAAAGAACCACAATTTTAAAATGCTCTCGGAAGCTGGGGAGATTTTTCGGCCCGCAATTATTCGCTCAGCTTTCGCCTTCGTGCTGGTGCACAATCACCCATCAGGTGACACAGACCATTCCAAAGCGGATCTACAGCTTTTGCCATCTTTGTCGACGGTGGCGGGGTCTTCTGCCCGCTTCGGGCGGTTTGCGATAAAGCATCTGGTCGGCGATGAAGTAGAAACCGTAATTTTCACGCACGAACCCGCTATCATTGGCCTCGGCAAACTTTGCCGAATGGAACCAGGCACCGGCTTTGAGTTGACCAGGCAAGCCCGTTTCCTCCGCTTGCTGGTTCCAAAGGAATTGCGCCTCGTCGAGGAAGAAAAATCCGTTCTGACTATCGAGTCGCCAACGAAACCGTGAAGGCATCATAACTGCCGATAAATTCGAATCCCCGATCTGTGAGCTTGCTGCGGAGTCCTCCCCAAGTGCCTGTTATTCCATCACCACTCCACCACTCCACCACTCCACCACTCCACCACTCCACCACTCCACCACTCCACCACTCCACCACTCCACCACTCCACCACTCCACCACTCCACCACTCCACCACTCCACCACTCCACCACTCCACCACTCCACCACTCCACCACTCCACCACTCCTCCCTCTATCTCCCCGTTTCTCCATCCCCCCCCACCCATTTGTCCGTCGGATGGCGCTTCGAAAATGCCGGATTGACTCTTTTGTCTTTTCCGCACAAAGGCCGATATTGGTTTTCCGCAATCGGCGGTAGAACGAAAAAAATGAAGAATCCTCCAACTAATACGGCTCTCTTTTTAACGCTCCTCTCCTCGATTTCACTCACCAATCTGCAGGCGGCAGACACGCCGGTGCCTACCGCTCTTTCAAAGTATGTGACAGACAACGCTTCTGTTCTAAAGGCAAATACCGCAGATCGCCTCAGCGGCCAACTTGCGGACTTTCTATCATCGGACCGGGGATGAGTTGGTTATCGTGATTGATCCGAGTCTTCCGAAAGGAGTTTCGATTCGGAGATACGCGCGGCAATCTACCATGGTTGGCAAATCGGTAAACGAGGAAACGATGCAGGTGCGCTGCTTCTGATTTGTACCCAAGAGCACCAGGGACGCATACACGCTGGTCGAGGGCTGGCGACGAAGCTCACTGAAGATGTTTGTAAGAGGATCTTCACGGAAACGATCGCACCCCGCCTTGACTCAGGCGACTATAACGGAGCCTGCAAGGCCGCGGTGAACGCGTTGATTGCGGCGATTTCGCGACCTTGATTTCGGCCGCCTAAAACGCATTTCGATGAGCCGTTTTTTGCCGCCTGGATAATGTGGTCAAAGAAATCGTGAGTTGTTTCGTTCCAATCGAATTCTGGTAGAAAAGAACAGTGCCCTGACCATGCCCGTGCTTTCGAGACATCCTGAACCGGCCATCACCCGTCGCTCTGCACGATCGCAGGCAGCGTTACAGGAGAGACCGAGATGACCGTACACGGTCCCGCAGTCAGCCGCGTGCTGATCACCAATGACGACGGGATAGACGGACCCGGCCTTGCGGTGTTGGAAGCGGTGGCGGAAACATTGGCGCGTGAAGTCTGGGTCGTGGCGCCGGAGCATGATCAGAGCGGCGTATCGCACTCCATCAGCTTGCACGCCCCGCTGCGCGTCCACAGGCGTGGCGATCGCCGTTTCAGCGTCACCGGCACTCCCGCCGATTGCGTAATCGTGGGCTCGCGCCATGTCCTGCCCGCCCCTCCCCCGATCTGGTGCTATCCGGGATTAACCGCGGCGCCAATCTGGGAGTTGAGACGGTCTTCTCGGGCACTGTAGACGGGGCCATGGCGGGGCTTCTGCTTGGAGGTTGCCTTCCATCGCGCTCAACCAAGCCTTCTCCGATCGCGACGCGGTGCGCTGGGAGACGGCACGTCAGTTGGCACCTGGTGTACTCCGGAGGCTGCTAAAGGCGGACTGGGCCGATGGTGCGTGCCTGAACCTAAACTTCCCTGACGTGCCTGCCGAGCGCGCCGGCCCGTTGACCGTAACACGTCAAGGGCAAGGATTGATGAAGGCCGTGGAAGTGGTACGCGCATCGATCCGCGCGGGTTCGACTACAGCTGGCTGCATATCACTCGCGGACAACACGCGGATGCAATAGGCAGCGAGACCGAGGTGATCGCCGCCGGAGGCATAGCGGTGACCCCGCTACAGTTCGAGCGGACGGCCGAGCAGGTCTGGTTGCGGCTGACCGAGGGAGCTGACCAATTGGGTCGCCAAGGAAATCGAATCGCGCGCGAAATAAGAATTATTGCGGCACCAGGCGTACACTCCACAGATACGATGACCGGTTTAAGGCCGAGGGCATCGATCCGATCAGTAATAGTATGATGAGTCTAAAAGGTACGATCGCCGCAGCGATCGCCGCGGTATTATTATTCGCGCTGCCCCGTGTGGCCGCGCAGTCGTCGACGGCGTTCGATCGGGAATTGGTGGGTTACGATGGGGGCGCAGGATTATGATAATCCGAATTATAGAGGATTATCGCACGCTTTCGAGTTCCATTTTCCCGCCACGATCACTCACGGCACCCTCCACGGGGAGCGCGGAACCCGAGGGGAGCCGGCCTTTACGAGCTCAATGGGCTTATCCAGCCCGACGGCACGGCCTTGTTATCGGCCAGCGGTATTACCGGAAAACAAGAATACAACCAAGGCCTCGTCCCTCCCGGTACTCCCTATTCGTACACGGTGAAGGTTCTTTTTAAGGGGAGTCGCGGCACCGGTAACTCGGTCGGCGCGCGGGTCCGTATCTTCCACTTCACTAAAAAATAAGGCTCCTGTCGCGAGGCTCAACGCAAACGAAAATCCGAAGGCCTCGGCGGCCGTGTAGAAGTAACGCAGATGGCGCAGCTCCCATTAACTCCCTTTGCCTAGGTTCATTTGTGATCTCCTCGTAGTTGAGCCGAATCCTTACCGCCGGCCTTATTTCCTTAATTGGGACTCTTTCGCCGCCTGGACCAGCATTGGCAAAATTGTCCACGTTCCTATCCACGACGAACGCGGCCACTGCGTCATTTGAACTCCTGTACGAAAGCTGCGGGAGCAGCTCGCCATGGACACAACTCGCCACCAACTCATCTTCGGCGAAGGAATCCATCGACCACTGCTGGTAAGCATTAAACTTCGAACGATCGATATCGGTTCGAGCTGGGATTGATCCCTTGACAGAGTTGAAGGCTTCCTGAGCCTCCTTGCTGCCAACACATTTTAACCAGGCTAACGCCGCCTCTTTGTGAGGAGCACACTTGGCCAGTGTGAAGCCGTCGGCGACAATCATAAATGAACCATCGGTATAGGGATGACACACCCAACCGAAATCTTCTTTCTCTTTCATATGGGCCTTG
>CAVTLW010000045.1:0-53311 GCA_963735655.1 uncultured Actinomycetota bacterium | reverse complement strand
CCGTGACCTCCGGCAGCACCGGGACCGCCCATGCCGCCGGCCCCGCCGTTACCGATCAACCCCGCCGACCCACCAGCACCCCCGGCCGCGCCCGTTGCCGTGCTATTACCACCGGAACCGCCGCTGCCGTACAACCACCCGCCGGGACCGCCGGCCGTCCCCTGCGCCCCAGAGGCCCCATTCCCGCCGTCACCGATCAACGGACGCCCTGTGAACTGCGTGCTCACCGCATTGACCGCAGCACCCGGCGCGCCCAAAACACTTTCCAGCGTCTGCGCCGCATTGGCCGCCTCGGCGCCCTGATACGCAGCCGCGCTGGCCGCCATGGTGCGCGTGAACTGGTCATGGAACGCCGCTGCCTGCCCGGCCAGCGCCTGATACTCCTCCGCAGACTGGGAGAACAGGGCAGCTATCGCCGTCGACACCTCATCGGCCGCCGCCGGCACCATCCCGGTCGTCGGACCAGCCGCCGCGGCGGTGGCGCTGGCCAAGCTCGCGCCGATGCTGTCAAGATTCGCAGCCACCCACTGGACGACGGCCGGGGAGACGTACATAGGACCGGTCATGGCATGGCACCTCATCTTCATCGCCAGCCCTGTGTAGGGACAGCTAGTGGCACACAAACTCGGGGCGGTCTCTCAGACCGTTTGGAAGACTACGCCCGATGGCTGGGTTTTAGAGCAAATTTTGCCATTTTAATTTTGTCGATTTTTTTCTTCACCGAGACACTTTGGAAATGGTCATTTATGGAAATACATATACGCGTCAATATGTACGTATATATGGCAACACATATTGATGAGTGTATCGATATTAGACATGCAATCCGCGCAGCGCTCGACCTGCGATTATAGTTTGCTGTGAGCCCGGCCTGATGAGCTGTTGAAGGCGGTGAACACGGTATTTTATAGAATCTCGGAGAATACGTCATTAGCCGTACGGCGTCCGCTCACACAAGGTAACATGTGTGCAAATATGGACTTACATACGGCCGTTGTTGTTATTCACGGTGGTTGGAGAAGAATGTATCCACCAGGGTGGTTCTAAGCGGCAGTTTTGCTGATGGTCGGAATGTTGGGACCTGGTTGGGGCGGTAACCGCGGCATTTTCTGGAATTTGTGAAGATAACAGATAGCCGCGATTATTAACGCAGACGTTGAACGGCGCGTGGGGCTCGATGAGGTCCTCAACTGTCGCGTCACGGCTTCTCGGCGCGAAACGCTGCTTTACGCTGCGGCGTTGATGTTGAGACTGGTCTCGGACCCGAACGACAGCAGGGGCGTGCGTCCGTAGTGGTGGACAAATTCGCGCGGACCGGGGGTGCGCGGCAACCCTCCGCGATCGGCGCCCTACCCCTCGACCGTGCCCGACGGCCGACGAAGCGGTAGCTTAGGCGGGGTGATTACCGGGGCCTTCCTCGCCGAAGCCGCTTCGGTGGTGGATAACAAGCTCAACGTATCGGGCGGCGTGCTGTCCCGATTCGTTGTCGGGCCTGACCGGCAAGCCAACTTTGTGCTTGTGGTGCTGACGCAGGCCGAGACTGATAGTCCGATGCCGCGGGTTGAGGTAGAGATCAGGCCTCCGACGTCGGATGACGACGCGCTAGTCGTCGAATACGAGCTGCCAGACGCTGCAGCCGACGGCGAAATCGGATTCGCCTTCTTCAACATCGAGGTAAAGCTGCCGGTGAATGGCCGTTGGGTGTTTGTGGTGACTGGCGGTGCTGGAACGTTCTCGCTTCCGCTGCAGGTGCATGGCTGACGCAGCTCGCTCAGCCGCGGCGGAACGTGCACACCAGCGGAAGGCACAGGCACAGGACCTCGCGCGGCAGGGCTGCAGTTTGCTACCGCCGGTACCGGTGCTCCTGCACCGCACGGCCAACGCGAGCCTGCTAACCCATTAACCCAGGTCGGCGTAGGTCTGCAGGATGGCGGCCACCACCAGCGCTTGCAGGCTCGTCTCCTCATCCGCCGCCAACCGCTTAAGCCTCCGGTGCACAGCCCGTGCCAAGTCGACCGTGGTCCGAACACCACCGCTCGCGCCGCGGTGCACCATCGACGCCCCAGCCAGCGCCGCGGGCTCCTGCAGCCCCGAGCCGATAGCGGCGCGAATCAGGTCGCCCATGGTGGTGTCCAGGTCCAGTGCGCGCCGTTTGAGGGCAGTACGCATCGCCGGGAGCAGGTGCAGCGTGGTGCGCATCGCCTCATACACCACCGGGGACGGCGACGGAGTGATCCGAGCGGCATCGCTCACCGTGAAACGTACTCGCCGCCCGCGCTGGCGCTGCGGCCCCGTTAGGCCGGCGGATCACCGCGGCCCGCACCGCGTCGGCCGTCGAAAGCTTCTCCGTCATACTGTCGCGCCTTCCTCGTTCATTCCCGCAGCCACCATCAACTCATCGAACACGTCTGCGTAGTCGCCCAAATGCCGCGGCATACCGCGGCCGAATGCCCGCTCGATCCCGGGCAGGGACCGCACGATGCTGCGCAGCACCGGAGCGTCCGCCTCGGCCAAGGCGCGCGGCATCTGCACCGCCTCCACCTTCCGCACGTCCACCAGCGTGAGCAGAATCGTCGCCGGACGGTGCTGGGTGATATCCAGCGTCGGCCAAACCCGGTCGATGTCCGCGGCGCGAGGCCCCGTCGGAATGATCACGAGGTCGGCTGCGTCAACCGCCGCATCGATCGCCGCTGCCGTTCCGGGCGGGCTATCTACCAGGACCAGCTCGCCAGGCTCACTGGACAGCACCCGCACATCAGCCGCCGTCCCCGGGGTGACCTCAAACGGCAACGGCGCCCCCAGATGCGCCGCCCGATCAGCCCACGACGACGCCGATCCCTGCGGATCGGCATCAACAACACGCACCGGAATCCCGCGCCGCGCCGCCGCCGCGGCCAAAAACATCGCCGTCGTCGTCTTCCCGACGCCGCCCTTGCTATGTACAACTGACCAAATCACCTCACCAGCTCCCCAACCACCCGTAGACCTGCGCAGATGGCGCATATGTGCGCCTGCAACCAAACAACGCAGCAATCGCCGCCGACACCTCATCCTGGGCCGCCACCGCCGCTGCGTCGTCGAAACCGCGGCCACTCTAGGCCGCCCGCGTCGACGACCCGAGGCTGGTCAAATCCGGAGACGCTGCGGCCGACTCCCGCGGCACCGCAAACACGAAAGGCGACATCCGCGGCTCCATGGCTAAGGGGTGGCTCGACGTGAGAGGAAAACCTCATGACAATTCGGGGACACTACTCGCGATAATAGGAGTATCACATGAGTTTTCTAAATATTGGATGCCGTCCATTTATCGTCCCCGGAACATTCCGATCCGAGCATGGCAAGGGTGGTTTCGGAGAGATCACGATCGTGTTCGCCGCGATGGCCGTCAGCCACTGGATCGAGCACCAAACAGGTTGGACTATAACCCGATTCGTCCGCACTGCACGCCGCTACCGCACCATCCAGATCCGCGCCGGAAACCAGACTCTCACCGCCGCTGACCCCCTACCAGCCGACCTACGCGACGCCCTAGAAACGATCGCCGGCGGCGATGCGCACTAAATTGTCCTAAGTCGGGTTAATTGACGCACCAGACAAACTGGATCTAATCGATTTCACCTCGCCGAAAATATTGCGGAGGGAACCAAGTCAACCTTGCGTAATTAACGCGAAAGACAATCTGGGCGTGTCGGTATGAACGCGAATGAAGAACGTCAGCGGCAGCATCATCGCCGTCGTCGCAAACGCGGTGATGGCCACCCCCACGTCGCACAGGCTGAAGTCCCGGTCGCGGAACATGTCAAGCGGAATCAGCGGGGTGCGGTGGTTGATCGACTGCCAGTGGATGAACATCCACATGAACCCGACGCCGGCGACGAGCACCGCCCAGATCCACGGCGCCCAACCGGCGGTCTGGCCTTGCTGCAGCCCGAAGACGAGCAGAAACATGCCGGCCCAGGACGATCTTGGTGTACGCGGCCGTGCTGGCCTCGAGCAGCCGCCGCAGCTCGGGGGTGCCGACCATGGAAGCAGGACGATCAGCAGGATGCTCACTGTGGACGGGTGCCTATTCTTCGCGGGCAACCCATTGGCGCGCCGTCGTGAGAATGCTCCGGGCGTTGTCGGCACCGTGGACAAGTGGGTGTAACAGTGACCCGCTTACACCCACTTAGTTGTCTAAGTGGGTGTAAAGTGGTGGAGTGCACCCATTTGCCGACACCGCCGTCAAGTACGAGACGCTGCCCTGGGATATCTCGCCCGACGCGGCATATGTGCGCGCGGCGCAACAGCAGCAGGGCAACTACAAGGCGGCGATTAGCGCCAACATCGCCGACCTGACCGTCAACCTGCCGTCCGACGCGCTCGCCGACGCCGAGGACGCCAGCCGCGAGGTCACCCGATTCGACGCCGAGCTGGGCGGCGAGATCGCGCCGTTCGCGTCGGTCCTGTTGCGGACCGAGTCAGCAGCCAGTTCCAACATCGAGAACCTGACGGCATCGGCGCGGGCCATTGCCGAGGCCGAGCTCCCAGGGGCCAAGACGACCGCCAACGCTAAGGCCATCGTCGCCAACACCGCAGCGATGATCGCCGCGATCAACCTCGCGGACAACATCGACAACGCCGCTATCCTGGCGATGCACGAGGCGCTGATGCGCGACGTCGACCCGAAATCCGCCGGACGCTGGCGCGAGGAGCAAGTCTGGATCGGCGGGGGCACCCACGGTCCGCGCGGTGCCATGTTCGTGCCGCCGCACCACAGCCGCGTCTTAGCAGCCATCGACGACGTGCTCCGCTTCGCGCAGCGCGACGACATCCCCGCGCTACCGCAGATCGCGTTGGCACACGCGCAATTCGAGACGATCCACCCCTTCACCGACGGGAATGGTCGCACGGGCCGGGCATTAATCCAGGCGATGTTGCGCCGCAAGGGATTGACGCGAAACGTGACCGTCCCGGTGTCCGCTGGGCTACTGACCGACACTGACTCCTACTTCGCCGCGCTGACCGCCTACCGCGAGGGCGAACCCGCCCCGATTGTCCGCCGCGTGTCGGAGGCAGCTCTCGCGGCGGTCTTCAACGGTCGCCAGCTGGTGAGTGATTTGCACGCCGTCCGCGCCGGGTGGAACGACAAGGTCACCGCACGTAGCGACTCTGCCGTGTGGCAGATCGCCGATCTTCTACTGCGCCGCCCGGTCATCAATACGGCACTGCTGACCGCGGAGTTGGGCATCGAGTCGAAGCACGCACGCCGATACGTCGAGCCCTTGTCGAAGGCAGGGATCATCGTCGAGACAAGCTCGGGTCCACGCAGCCGCGTCTGGCGCTCGCCAGAGGTCATCGCCGCACTCGATGCCTTTGCCGAACGCGCGCGACGGGGCGCGCTGAGACGATGACGGACACAAACGTCTGCAAGCCCTTGGCTACCGGACGCTACCCGGTGATTCAAACCACTGACCCCTACTAGTTCGTGGCGTGTTCAGCCACGGTCTGCTGTGCTGGCCTGCTGGGGCGAGAAGCCCGCTTAATCTTCGGTCGGTGGTCGATACCACGCCCAGGTGCAACACTAGGCGTTGCCGGCGGTCGAGGCCGCAAGGGTGAACAAGCAAATCAGCCGCACCAAAAGGCCGGGCTACAGGAAGATCAAGCTCACGATGCCGGGAATGCGGTCATCGTTTATTCATCGTCAATGGCCACGATTGGACAGTAATCAGTCGGTTCTCAGCCAAGCCGAATCAGCTCTAAACATGTTGCGGTGCAAGAGAAGGCAAGGAAGCAACCGAAAGTGCCGCCCTATGCGACGGGCAGGTGCAGCTTGATGACCTCAACCAGGTGACGCCCGACATCGTCGAGCGCGGCTGTCGACTGCGTCGCGAGCGCAAGGATGACGGCGCCTTCGATGGCGGCGACGATCAGGGCCGCCAACGAGCGTGCGTTGTCGCGGTCGGCGCCGGCCGCGAACAGTCGATCGGCGAGAATCGTCTGCCACTCAGCAACGGCCTCGGCAGCCGCCTGTGCGGCCGCCGGCGCTTCCGAGCGACCGAGGATCGCCGCCACGATCGGGCAGCCTGCCTGCATCTCGGCCGCACGCAGCTGCGCCTTCCACTCATCGATGAACGTCTGGACGGCCTGCGCGGGATCGCCTCCGTCGTCGGCAGACCGGATCACCGTGGTCAACGCCTCACCGGCGAGCCGGGTGGCTTCAGCAACCAGTTCCGCCTTGCCGCCAGGGAAATTCAGATAGACGGTTCTGCGCGCGACTCCGCTGTCCTCCAGGAGCGCGTTGAGGCCAGTTCCCGCGACACCCCGCCGTCGCACCAATCCCGTGACACTGGCGATGAGTGCATCCCGTGCGGTCATGGCTTGAACTATACCAATCGGTCTACTACTGTCTTTGAACCATGACGCAGCACCCAACCAGGACAAGACGCTGCGAAAGTTCCGCAGAGAACGCGCGCTCGGACGCTATCTGTTCAACCCGGCGGTGAAGGCGATGAGCACACTTGGGGTCCGGACCGCGATGGCCACCGAACTGGAGACCATCGGCCGCAAGACCGGCCAGGCACGCCGCGTGCCGGTGTCGGCCCAATTCGACGACAGCGGGGCGTGGCTGATCAGCCAGCACGGCACCCGCTCCGGTTGGGGCAGGAATATCGCCGACAACCCGAATGTCCGCGTGCGACAGGGCAATCAGTGGCGCGCGGGCGTCGCGACATTCCGGCCGGACGACGACGTCGTGGCGCGCGGCCGCAAATTCGGCCGACTTGCCTTCACGATGGTGAAAGCGCTGGAAACGACGCCCGTTTCGGTTCGGATCGAATTCAGCGACTAGGGCTCGTTCGCGGCGACCTCGGAGCGGGACGCAGCACGGAACGCGGGGTCCAGGCGGCGCACGGTCAGGATGAACGCCAGCGCAATGAGTGGTGCCAAGCAGCCGTAAACCCCTGCGGGGGTTGCCATTTCGGCGCTATTGAGCAGTTGAGGGCTCAGCGCTACGCCGATCGCCACCATGGCGTTGTGCAATCCGATCTCGAAACTGACGGCGATGGCCTGGCGTGGAGCGAGCCGCATCAAACGGGGCGCCAAATAGCCGACCGTCAGGCTCGCAACGCAGAAGCACACGACCGCGCCGCTGAGCACGCCAAGGTTGTGCCATAGCGTCGACCCGCTTGCGGCGATCGACCCCGCGACGGCGAACACCAGCAGCAGCGCCGCGGCTATTCTCACCGGTTTGTGCAGTCGCCGAGCCAGCTCCGGGAAGCGGTGGCGGATCGCGACGCCGATCGCGGTAGGTACGAGCACCAGCCCGAACACACTGAAGAACTTGTCCGCCTGCAGCGGGATAACCCGTCCGTCCCCGAGGAACCAGGTCATCGACAACGCCAGTATCACCGGCATGGCAACGATCGAGAGCACGGCGTTGATCGCGGTCAAGGTGAGATTGAGCGCGAGGTCCCCGTTGAACAGATGACTGAATAGATTCGCCATCGTCCCGCCGGGAGTGGCGGCCATCAGCATGAGCCCAACCGCCAGCTTCGGGTCGAGATGAAACGCTTCGGCGATGAGCAGGCACAGTGCCGGGAGAAGCAGTATCTGACAAGCCAGTGCGACCGCCAGTGGTCGGCGCAGCGTGGCGGCCCGCTTGAAGTCAGCGACCGTGAGCGTGAGCCCAAGAGCGAGCATGACCGCCACGACCACCAACGGGAAGAACCGGTTGTCCACGACGCTCCAACCTGTCGGCGCGAGGATGCAAACAATTAGTTAGCTTGCCTTATATGATCTCACGCCGGTCCACACTTGCGCTGGCCGTGGATCGCCCGGGTACTTCTTTGTGATTCGGCCGTCGCCTGGCCTCCGGTCGAGCTACATTTGCTGGTAGCTGACTAATGCCGTGGTAGTCGAGTTAGCCACGACGCGAGCCGCGTTGCTGAGGTTAACGAACTATTTATGACACCTATGCGGAGGTTTGGGATGTCTTTTGTGATAGCGATGCCCGAGTTATTAACATCAGCGGCTTCGGAATTGACGACTATTGGTTCGGCCGTCAGCTCCGCCAGCGCGGCGGCAGCGACCCCGACCTCGAACGTGCTGGCGGCCGCCAGTGACGAAGTGTCAGCGGCTGTCTCGGCCTTATTCGGCGCACACGGGCAGGCGTTCCAGTCGCTCAGCGCACAGGCCGCGACATTCCACCAGCAGTTCGTCCAGCTGATGAATGCCGCCGCAGGGCAGTACACAGGCGCCGAGGCGGCGAACGCAGATCCCCTGCAGACCATCGAGCAGGACATCCTCGATGTGATCAATGCACCCACCCAGACGCTGTTCAATCGTCCGCTGATAGGCAACGGCGCCGATGGAGCGACCCCGGGTGCCAGCGGCCAAGCCGGTGGCTTCCTCTCGGGTAACGGGGGCAACGGAGCAGCCGGCGCACCCGGAAAAGGCGGTGGAAACGGCGGGGCCGCTGGGTTGTTCGGCAACGGCGGAATCGGCGGCGGCGGGGGAACCAATGGCGGATCCGGTGGAATCGGCGGCGCCGGCGGCCTCATCTACGGCAACGGTGGCGCCGGCGGCCTCGGAGGCGGCGGCGGCGGGGCCGGTGGCGCGGGCGGCGCGGCCGGCTTCTTCTCCGGCAATGGCGGCGCCGGGGGCGCCGGCGGGGGCGGCGGCCTAGGCAATGGCGGACATGGCGGCGCTGGCGGCGCCGGCGCCACACTGTTCGGCCAAGGCGGAATCGGTGGCCGCGGCGGTGTCGGCACAAACGGCGGTGACGGCGGCCAGGGCGGCGACGGCGGCTTCTTCGGCGCGGGCGGTGGCGGCGGCGCCGGCGGGAACGGTACGGGCGCAGACGGCGGAAACGGCGGCAACGGGGGCAACGCCAAACTGATCGGCAACGGCGGCAACGGCGGCAACGGCGGCACCGCCGGCGTCGTCCCTGGTGTCGGTGGAATTGGCGGCGCAGCCGGGAAGCTGTTCGGAATGGGCGGGGCCCACGGGTAGCGGGTGAATTCCCGTCGGAGGCGCAGAGACTCAGGTGGCCGGTGCCCGCGGTCAGCCCGCCGGCAATGCTTAACTACGCACTGGCTCAACCGATGGCGTTGCGGCCCGTAACGTCAAACCGCGGAGGTGGCCGATGGCCCAGTCAGATCTCGTTTTGTTCAGCGTTGACAATCGAGTCGCACTCATCACCGTCAACGACCCCGACCGCCGCAACGCGGTGACTGGCGAGATGTCGGCGCTCCTGCGCGCCGCCGTGGCGCGGGCCGAAGCCGATCCCGATGTGCACGCCGTGGTGGTCACCGGTGCGGGCAAGGCGTTCTGCGCGGGCGCCGACCTCAGCGCGCTCAGCGCCGCGGGCGCCGGGGCGGCGGAGGCCGGGTTGCAGCAGCTCTATGACGGCTTCATGGCCGTCGGTAATTGCACACTGCCCACCATCGCCGCGGTCAACGGCGCAGCCGTCGGCGCCGGCCTAAATCTGGCACTGGCCGCCGACGTGCGCATAGCCGGGCCACACGCACTGTTCGACGCCCGCTTCCAGAAGCTGGGCATCCACCCAGGCGGTGGTGCGACCTGGATGCTGCAGCGGGCGATAGGCCCGCAGGCCGCCCGGGCGGCCTTGCTGTTCGGCATGCGCTTCGACGCCGAATCCGCGGTACGGCACGGGCTGGCACTCAACGTTGCCGACGACCCGGTCGCTGCGGCTCTGGAATTGGCCGCCGGGCCGGCCGCCGCTCCGCGCGAAGTGGTGCTAGCGACCAAAGCCACGATGCGCGCCACGGCCAGCCCAGGGTCGTTGGACAACGAGCAGCACGAACTCGCGAAGAACGTAGAGCTTGGGCCACAAGCGAATTCGCTCCAGTCGCCGGAGTTCGCCGCGCGAATCGCTGCGGCGCAACGCCGCTAGCGACGGCTGCGGACAAAGCTGAAATCACTTGTGTAACTTCGGTTTCAGTGCGCACCAGATCGGCATTTTCTGTCGGTGCCCTTCGATAGTTTCGGGGTATGAGTTCGGGTGTCGTGGATCGGGAGGCCATCATGGCGGCCCTTGGATGTCCTCGATGCCGCGGTCGATGTGGTGGGTGAGTTGAACTTCGACGCATTGACCACCCGGGAATCGTTGGCGTTGTTGGAACGCATCGAGTCGGTGCGCCGGCGGCTGCCGGTGCCCGAGCACAAGCTGATCAACAATCTGGCCCACGCCGCCACCGCTGAAGAGCTGGGCGGCAAGCTGTCTCACGCGATCGCCGAACGGACATTGATCAGCCGCGCCGAGGCCTCGCGGCGGATCAAAGAAGCCGCCGATCTCGGCCCGCGGCGCGCCCTGACCGGCGAACCCTTGGCCCCGACGCTGGCCGGTGCGGCCGCCGCCCAGAAAGCGGGAAAGCTCGGCGCCGGCCAGGTCGCGGTGATCCGCCGCTTCTACCACCAACTGCCCGGCTGGGTCGATGCCGCCACCCGCGACAAAGCCGAAGCCGACCTCGCCGAACAAGGCACCCACTACCGCCCCGAACAACTCGCCGGGCTGGCCGACACCATCACCGACTGCCTCAACCCCGACGGCATCTACCGCGACGAAGACCGCGCCCGCCGACGCGGCCTGACCCTGGGCAACCAACAACCCGACCTCATGTCCGAGCTGCGCGGCTACATCACCCCCGAACTACGCGCCACCCTCGAAATCGTGCTGGCCAAACTCGCCGCGCCCGGCATGTGCAATCCCGAGGACGAAAACCCCGTCGTGGACGGCGCGCCACCGAAGAGGCGATCCAGCGCGACACCCGCTCGGCAGCCCAGCGCAACCACGACGGCCTGCTGGCCGCGCTACGCGCCATGGTCGCCAGCGGAGAACTCGGCCAGCACAACGGCTTACCCGCCTCCATCATCGTCACCACCACCCTGGCCGAACTCGAAGCCGCCGCCGGCAAAGGACTCACCGGTGGGGGCACCATCCTGCCCATGAGCGATGTGATCCGCCTGGCCCGCCACGCGCCACCACTACCTGGCGATCTTCGCGACAAAGGCAAAGCCCTGGCCCTGTATCACACCAAGCGCCTGGCCTCACCTGGACAACGAATTGTCCTCTACGCCAAGGAGCGTGGCTGCTCGGCACCCGGCTGCGACGTGCAAGGGCTACTACTGCGAAGTCCACCACGTCACCCCGTACGCCGAATGCCACACCACCGACGTCAACGACCTGACCCTCGGCTGCGGCCCCCAACACCGCATCATCCAACCCGGCGGCTGGAGCACCCGCAAAAACGCCAACGGCGACACCGAATGGATCCCACCCCCACACCTCGACCACGGCCAACCCCGCATCAACACCTTCCACCACCCAGAAAAACTCCTACGCGTCGAAGACGACGACGAGGACGACGAAGCGAGTTAACGGCGCCCGTCACTCGGGTGCGGATTCCCCCGCCCGCCGCAGCGCCATCTCCGCGTGCCGCAGCACCGGGGAGTCGACCATCTGCCCCTCGAAGGCGAAGACACCACGCTCGGTGCGTGCCGCGACCAAAACCCTTCGCGCCCAGTCCAACTTCTCGTCGCTGGGCCGATACGCCTCGCGCACCACCGGGAGCTGGCTCGGGTGGATGCACACGGTCACATCGAAGCCCACCGCCGCGCCGTCGATCGCTTCCGCACGCAACCCGTCGAGGTCATGGATGTCCAGATGTACCGCGTCGAGCGCAAGCCGGCCGAACGTGGACGCCGCCAGCAAGGACGCCGACCGCACGTGCCGGGCCACATCCCGGTAGGTCCCATCGGAGCGCCGGCTGGAACTGCCACCCAGCGCGGCGACCAGGTCCTCGGCACCCCACATCACAGCGACGGTCGGTTCGGCTGCTGCGATTTCGGCGACGTACAACGCACCGCGCGGCGTCTCCACCAACGCGACGACACTGAGCGGCGCCAGTGCGGTGACCTGTGCCGCCGATTCGGTCTTGGCCAGCATCACCGTCGTATACGCCGTCGCCGGCAAGGGCTTCCAGATCGCGGGCGTGGTCATCGGTGCCGGCCGCGTTGATCCGCACCACGGTCCGCTCGGGGTCCAGCGGAGTGTCCTGAAGCGCCTTGCGCGCAGCGGGTTTCTCGGGCTGTCCCACCCCGTCCTCGAGGTCGAGGATCACTACGTCGGCGGCCGCGGCGGCCTTCGCGAATCGCTCGGGCCGGTCGGCCGGGCAGAACAACCAAGCCGGACCGGCGTCGCGCAGGCTCATCGCGCTTCCTCTGTGCTTGTTTCGGAGGCGGGCCGTTTTTGTACCAGGGTGGTGCGCACGGCGCGGGCGACGACGTCGCCGTGCTGATTGCGCCCGGTGTGTTCGAGCGTGACGATCCCTTCGCCCGGACGGCTTTTCGACTCACGTTTGTCGGTGCACACGGTCTCGGCGTACAGCGTGTCGCCATGGAAGACCGGCTTGGGAAACGACACCTCGGAGAAGCCGAGGTTCGCCACGATGGTGCCCAGCGTCAGCTGCGCAACCGACAGCCCGACCAGCGTCGACAGCGTGAACATCGAATTCACCAGCCGCTCGCCGCGAAAGCCCGGCTGCTCGGCGGCCCAGGCCGCGTCGAGGTGCAGCGACTGGGTGTTCATCGTCAGCGTGGTGAACAACACGTTGTCGGCCTCGGTGACGGTGCGACCGGGGCGATGCAGGTATGTCGTACCGATCTCGAATTCCTCAAACCATAAGCCGCGCTGGACAACCGACTTACCTGTCATGAGAGTCCCAGCGATCGCGCGATCAGCATCAGCTGCACCTCGGTCGTGCCCTCGCCGACCTCGAGCACCTTGCTGTCGCGATAGTGCCGCGCCACCGGATACTCGTTCATGAAGCCGTAGCCGCCGTGGATCTGGGTGGCGTCGCGGGCGTTGTCCATCGCCGCTTCCGAGGAGATCATCTTCGCGATCGCCGCCTCCTTCTTGAACGGCTTGCCCGCCAACATCTTTGCGGCCGCATCGTAGTACGCCGTGCGGGAAACATGCGCACGCGCTTCCATCCGCGCGATCTTGAAGCTGATGGCCTGATAGGAACCGATCGGCTGGCCGAACGACTGACGTTCCTTGGCGTACTTGACGCTCTCGTCCACGCAGCCCTGCGCGACTCCCGTCGCCAGCGCAGCGATGGCGATCCGGCCCTCATCCAGGATGGACAAGAAATTCTTGTACCCCGTCCCGCGTGCGCCGAGCAGATTCTCCGCAGGGACGCGTGCGTCATCGAAGGTCAGCGGGTGGGTGTCCGACGCGTTCCAGCCGACTTTGTTGTAGGCGGGCTCTACGATGAATCCCGTTGTGCCGTTGGGCACGATGATGGTCGAGATCTCCTTATTGCCGTCCGCTGCGTCTCCCAAGGTTCCGGTGACCGCAGTGACGGTGACCAGCGAGGTGATGTCGGTGCCGGAGTTGGTGATGAATTGCTTGTTGCCGTTGACGATCCACTCGTCGCCCTCCAGGCGCGCCGTGGTCCGGGTGCCGCCCGCGTCCGAGCCGGCGCCCGGTTCGGTGAGCCCGAAGCCGGCGAGTGCGCGACCGGCCGTCAGGTCGGGCAGCCACTTCTGCTTCTGCTCCTCGTTGCCGAACCGGTAGATCGGCATCGCGCCCAGGCCCACCCCGGCCTCCAGCGTGATCGCCACCGACTGATCCACCTTGCCGAGTTCCTCGAGCGCTAACGCCAGCGCGAAGTAATCGCCGCCCATCCCGCCGTATTCCTCCGGGAAAGGCAGGCCGAACAACCCCATGTCCCCCATCTTGGCGATGACTTCGTACGGAAAGCTGTGCTCCTCATCGTGTTTGGCCGACACCGGCGCGACGACCGTGCGCGCGAAATCGGCCACCGTGTCGCGGAGGTCCTCGTATTCCTTGGGTAACTCCCCCGCCGAAATGGTTGTTGTCATGATCCCTTATTCCTTGCTCTCGGCCTGTTCGGTCTGTGCCTCATCTGTCTGGGGCACCAGCCGGGCCAGCACCTGGTCTAGCGTCACCTGATCACCGACGGACACCAGCACCTCCACGTGTCCCGAAATCGGTGCGGTGAGCGAATGTTCCATCTTCATCGCTTCGATGACCACCACCACCTCGCCCTCGGCGACCTCGGCGCCGGAGGTGACCTGCACCGCGATCACACTGCCCGGCATCGGGCTGACCACCTCGGCCTGCCGCGGGCCCGCCGCCCGTTGAATCTTGTGCTCCTCGGCCTCGCGAAGGTGCCAGGTTCCCCGCTCGTCGGCGATCCACAGATGCCGGTCGGCCTCGGCCCAGCGATACTCGCGGCGCAGCCCGCTGCGCGTCACACTCATCTGGGTGGGCGTCAATTGCACACTCGCAGCAGCAATTTCACCATCCCCGACCTGCACGTGCGCGGCGTCGGACAAACCCCACACCGACACCGTCTCGCTGCGCAGCGGGGTGCGCATCGCGGTTCGGACCGGTGCTGCTTCCCCACCGACTCGCCATCCCGTCGGCGCGGCCCACGGGCTGTCTCCGGCCCGACGGGACAACGCCCACTGACGGTAGAGACCACCGGCGGCCAGCACATCGTCGGGTACCGGCAGCGGCGAGAAGTCGGGCAGCCGCTCTTCGAGCAACGCGGTATCCAGATCGCCGGCGCGCACCCGGTCATCGGCGAGCAGGAACCGGAGGAACTCGATGTTGGTCTGCACTCCCAGAACGGCCGTCTGTGCCAATGCCCGGTCGAGTTGCACGAGCGCCTGTTCGCGGTCGGCCGCGTGCGCGATCACCTTGCTCAGCATCGGGTCGTAATCGCTGCCGACCACCGTGCCCGGCAGCAGCGACGAGTCCACCCGCACGCCGGGCCCGGTGGGTTCGAGCACCTGCAGCACCCGGCCGCCGGTCGGCAGAAATCCCCGTCCCGGATCCTCCGCATACACCCGGGCCTCGATCGCGTGACCGTTCAACTCGATGTCGTCCTGGGCGAACGCCAACTTCTCGCCCGCGCCCACCCGCAGCTGCCACTCGACCAGGTCCAGGCCGGTGACCGCTTCGGTCACCGGATGTTCCACCTGCAGACGGGTGTTCATCTCCATGAAGAAGAACTCGTCGGGCCGCTCGGCGGAGACGATGAACTCCACCGTGCCGGCGCCGACGTAGTCGACACTGCGGGCGGTATTGCAGGCCGCGCCACCGATCCGCGCGCGGGTCTCCGCGTCGAGCAGTGCCGAGGGCGCCTCCTCGATGACCTTCTGATGGCGCCGCTGCAGGCTGCATTCACGCTCACCGAGGTGCACCACGTTGCCGTGCGAGTCGGCGAGCACCTGCACCTCGATGTGCCTGGGCCGCAACACAAACCGTTCCAGGAACAGCGTGTCGTCACCGAAGGCCGAGGCGGCCTCCCGGCGGGCGGTCACCAGCGCCTCACGCAGCCGGGCCGGGTCCTGCACAAGATGCATGCCCTTGCCGCCGCCGCCCGCGGACGGCTTGATCAACACCGGATAGCCGACATCGTCGGCCGCCGCGACGAGCTCGTCGTCGGTCAATCCGGGTCGCGCCACCCCGGGCACCACCGGCACGTCGAAGGCGGCCACCGCGTTCTTAGCGGTGATCTTGTCGCCCATCACCTCGATCGCGCGGGCCGGCGGGCCCAGGAAAACCACTCCGGCACGCTCGCATGCGGCAGCGAAATGCGCGTTCTCGGAAAGAAATCCGTAACCCGGATGGATCGCCTGGGCTCCGGTGCGGGCCGCAGCGTCCAGCACCTTGCCGACGTCGAGGTAGCTCTCGCGTGCCGCAGCGGGTCCCAGCCGCACGGCGGTGTCGGCCTCGAGCACGTGCCGGGCGCCGGCGTCGGCGTCGCTGTAGACGGCGACCGACCGGATGCCCAGCCTGCGCACGGTACGGATCACTCGAACGGCGATCTCGCCGCGATTGGCCACCAATACGGTTTCGAACACTGCACTCACATCCGGAATACGCCGTAGTAGACCGGTTCCAGCGGCGCGTGGGCACACGCCGAAAGCCCCAGCCCCACCACCGTTCTGGTGTCGGCCGGGTCGATGATGCCGTCGTCCCACAGTCGGGCTGACGAATAGTAAGGGTTGCCCTGGTCCTCGTACTGCGCCCGGATGGGCGCCTTGAACGCGTCCTCCTCGTCGGCCGACCACGGCTTGCCGGCCGCGGTCAGCTGTTCGCCGCGCACGGTGGCCAGCACGGAAGCGGCCTGCTCGCCGCCCATCACCGAGATCCGCGCATTCGGCCACATCCATAAGAAGCGTGGCGAGTAGGCCCGCCCACACATCGAATAGTTACCCGCGCCATAGGACCCGCCGATCACGACGGTCAACTTCGGAACCCGGGCGCAAGCTACCGCGGTCACCATCTTGGCGCCGTGCTTGGCGATCCCGCCCGCTTCGTAGTCGCGGCCGACCATGAAACCGGCGATGTTCTGCAGGAACAGCAGCGGGATCTTGCGCTTGTCGCACAGCTCGATGAAATGCGCTCCCTTGAGCGCGGATTCGCTGAACAGGACGCCGTTGTTGGCGATGATTCCGACCGGGTGGCCGTGGATGCGCGCGAACGCGGTCACCAGCGTCTTGCCGTAGAGGGCCTTGAATTCACTGAATTCGCCGCCGTCGACCAGCCGCACGATGACCTCGTGCACGTCGTAGGGCACCCGTGGATCCGGGGGCACGACGTTGTAGAGCTCGGTCTGTGCGTGCTTGGGCTCGACCGGACGTGCGATGTCCCATTGGGCCGGTTCCCGCGGGCCGAACGTGGCCGCGATGGAACGGACGATCCGCAGCGCGTCCTCGTCGTCGTCGGCGAGGTGGTCGGTGACACCGGAAACTCGCGAGTGCAGGTCGCCGCCGCCGAGGTCTTCGGCCGAAACGATCTCTCCGGTGGCCGCTTTGACCAGAGGCGGGCCGCCGAGGAAGATCGTGCCCTGCTCGCGCACGATGACGGCTTCGTCACTCATCGCCGGCACGTAAGCGCCGCCCGCGGTGCACGACCCGAGGACCGCCGCCACTTGCGGAATTCCCTTGCCGCTCATGGTCGCCTGGTTGTAGAAGATCCGCCCGAAATGTTCGCGGTCGGGAAACACCTCGTCTTGGCGCGGCAGGAAGGCGCCGCCGGAGTCCACCAGATAGATGCATGGCAGCAGATTCTGCAGCGCGACCTCTTGGGCACGCAGGTGCTTCTTCACCGTCATCGGGTAGTAGGTGCCGCCCTTGACCGTCGCGTCATTGGCGACGATCACGCACTCCCGTCCGGAGACGCGGCCGATCCCGGTGATGATCCCCGCGCCCGGCGACTCGTCGTCGTACATACCGCCCGCGGCCAGCGGAGACAACTCCAGGAACGGACTGCCCGGATCGAGCACGCGGTCCACGCGTTCGCGCGGCAACAGCTTGCCGCGGCTGACATGACGTTCGCGCGCCCGCTCGTTGCCACCCAGCGCCGCCGCCGCCAGCTTGGCGTTCAGCTGCGACACCAGCCGACGGTGCTCGTCGGCGAAGGTGGGCGCGGGTGCCGCGGGTGTTGTGGTGGTCGTCACGTTGCCGCCAGATCGGAAAGAACCAGCGGCGGTTGGGTCTTGGCGACGACCTCCTCGACCGACACGTCCGGCGCGGTCTCGACCAGGTGCAGACCGTCGTCGCGGATGTCGATCACCGCGAGCTCGGTGACGATGCGGTCGACGCAGCCCACGCCGGTCAACGGCAGCGTGCACCGTTCCAGGATCTTGGGGCTGCCGTCCTTGGCGGCGTGCTCCATCATCACGATCACCTTGCGGGCGCCGTGCACCAGGTCCATCGCGCCGCCCATGCCCTTGACCATCTTGCCGGGGATCATCCAGTTGGCCAGGTCCCCGGTGGCCGAAACCTGCATGGCGCCAAGCACTGCGACATCCAAGTGCCCGCCGCGGATGATCCCGAACGAGGCCGACGAGCTGAAGAACGCCGCACCCGGCAGCGTGGTGACCGTCTCCTTGCCCGCGTTGATCAGGTCGGGGTCGAGGTCCTCGCGTCTGGGATACGGGCCGACGCCGAGGATCCCGTTCTCCGAGTGCAAGACGACATGGACGCCGTCGGGCAGGTGGTTGGGGATCAAGGTGGGCATGCCGATGCCCAGGTTGACGTATTGGCCGTCCTCGAACTCTGCGGCGATCCGCGCGGCCATCTCGTCGCGACTCCAGCTCATTTGGCGCCACTCCTCCTCATCGCTCTCATCGCTGCGCTCTGCATCGTCGTCGGCGCACTCATTTGGCGACAGTCTCCTTCTCGATCCGCTTAACCGGATTGGGCACATGCACCACCCGCTGCACGTAGACGCCCGGGGTGTGCACCGTCGCGGGGTCGATCTCGCCAGGCTCGACGAGGTGTTCGACCTCGGCGATCGTGATCCGTCCCGCGCCTGCGCATTCCGGATTGAAGTTGGCGGCGGTCTCCCGGTACACCAGGTTGCCGTGCCGGTCACCCTTCCAGGCGTGCACCAGAGCGAAGTCGGTGCGAATCGCCCGCTCGAGAACATAGGTGACGCCGTCGAATTCGCGGGTCTCCTTGGCGGGCGACATGACCGCCACCTGACCCGACGCGTCGTAGCGCCACGGCAATCCGCCGTCGGCGATCTGGGTGCCCACCCCGGCCGGCGTATAGAAAGCCGGTATCCCCATTCCGCCGGCGCGCAACCGCTCCGCCAGCGTGCCCTGTGGGGTCAACTCCACCTCGAGTTCGCCGGACAGGAATTGCCGGGCGAATTCTTTGTTCTCGCCCACGTAAGACGAGATGGTCCGACGAATTCGCTTGTGCGCCAACAGCACACCCAGACCGATGCCGTCGACGCCGCAGTTGTTCGACACCGTCTCCAGGTCGGTCACGCCGCTGTCCGCCAGCGCGTCGATCAGCGCTTCGGGGATGCCGCACAGGCCGAATCCGCCGACCGCCAGAGATGAGCCGTCGGCAATATCCGCGACCGCCTCCGCAGCGGTAGCCACCACTTTGTCCATTACCGCAGAGCCTCCTCGCCATAGTGGCGCCACAAACTCGAGTTAATAGCGAATAACTCGTGCTATGTTAGTGACGATTAACCGAAGTGTCCAGGACGAGTTGCGCAGGGAGGCCGTCATGACAGCGTCCGCCCCAGATCGCCAGCCCGGGCCGCCTGACGCCCCAAAACGGCGCAGCCAGTTGAAGTCCGACCGGCGTGTACAACTTCTGTCGGCCGCCGAACGGCTGTTCGCCGAACGCGGTTTCCTCGCGGTGCGGCTAGAGGACATCGGGGCAGCCGCCGGTGTCAGCGGTCCGGCCATCTACCGGCACTTCCCGAATAAAGAGTCGCTGCTGGTGGAGTTGCTGGTCGGGATCAGTGCCCGGCTGCTGGCCGGTGCCCGCGAAGTGATCGCACACAGCGCGGACGCGGCCACGGCATTGGACGGCCTCATCGATTTTCACCTCGACTTTGCGCTCGGCGAACCAAACCTTATCCGCATCCAGGATCGCGACCTCGCGCACCTGCCCGCGGTCGCCGAGCGCCAAGTCCGGAAGGCACAGCGCCAGTATGTGGAGGCCTGGGTCGGCGTGCTGCGCAAACTCCACGCCGACCTCGCCGAGGCCGATGCCCGATTGATGGCACATGCGGTGTTCGGCCTGCTGAACTCGACACCCCACAGCATGAAGTCCGCAGGCACGGTACGGTCGCGTGCCGTCATGCGCGCCATGACCGTCGCGGCATTGACCACCGGCGACCGGTGCGCCCAGCAGTCTTAAGGATTTTCTAAGCACGGTCGAGGTAACCTGCAAACCATGAGGTGGACATGAACGATCCACGTCGCCCCGACCGTCTTAATCCCCCATCTCCATGGTCCGGACCGGTCGTCGACTACCCGGCCTACGCCGACGAGGCGCCCTACGCGCCCACGTACGGCGGACAGGCACCGCAGTGGGGGCCACCGCCGCAATGGGGGCCGCCCCGAACGAGACCAACCCCACGAGACGAATGCCGGCGCCGTACTGGTCGCAGGAGCAACCACCGCCGGGCGGCATACCCCCCGCGGGACCGACTCCCCCACCGCCGCAGCGTTCCGGAGCGCCGCGCTGGCTGTGGCTGATCGCGGCCGCTGCGGTGCTGTCGGTGGTCGCGCTGGTCGTCGCGCTGGTGATCGCAAACGGTTCGGAGAAAGACCAGACCGCCTTCGAGCCGCTGCCCCCGATGCCGACCCCGAGCTCGACACTTCCGCTCCCGACGACCAGGTCGACGCCGTCACACACGGCTGCGCCGCTGCCGCTGCCGCCACCCAGTAGTGAGCCAAGTCCGCCGACCGAGACGACCACGCCGGGCGCAGCCATGCAGACCGTTGTGTACACCGTCAACGGCGACGGGCGCGCGATCAGCATCAGCTATATCGATACCGGCAACATCATCCAGACCGAATTCAATGTTGTGCTGCCGTGGAGCAAAGAAGTCAGCCTGTCGAAGTCGGCCATCCACCCGGCCAATGTCACGATCGTCAACATCGGCCACAACGTCACGTGCTCGGTGACAGTGGCCGGGGTTCAGGTGCGCCAGCGCACGGGGGTGGGCATCACCATCTGCGACGCCGGCAACTAAGACGGTTCGACCGCGACGCGCTGCGGAACACGCACCCACAGCATGGCCAGCAGTCCGGCGATCAACACCAGACAGATCCCGCCCAAACCGGCGCGTACCGAGCCGAACACGTCAACGAAGACCGAAAACAACCAAGGCGCCACGAACGCCACCGCCCGGCCCGTCATCGTGTACAGGCCGAAAGCCACACCTTCCTTGCCCTGTGAGGCCATCCGCAACAACAGCGCCCGCGCCGACGACTGCGACGGCCCGATGAACAGGCACCCCAGCAGTCCGCACACCCAGAACGCGCGCGAACCGTGCAGCGCGATCAACCCGAGCACCACACCGATGATCACCACCAGTGACCCGACGATGACGGGTTTGGAGCCGATCCGGTGGTCGACGAACCCGCCCACCACGGCTCCCAGCGCCGCCACAATGCTGGCGGCCACACCGAAGATCAACACATCGGCTTGCGAGAGCCCGTACACGTTGACGCCGAGCACCGCGCCGAAAGCGAACATCGCCGCCAGCCCGTCCCGGAAGATCGCGCTGGCGATGAGGAAATAGACCAGGTTACGGTCGCGGCGCCATTCCGCCGTAATGTCCTTCCACAGCTTGCGATAGCCACCGAGCATGCTCGTCGTCGGATGCGACGCTGCACCCGCGTCAGGCAGCCGGTGCGCGACCAGCAGCAAAGGCAGCGCGAGTAGGGCGAACCACGCCGCGGCCAGCAGCATCGCCGCCCGCACGTTGAGCCCGTCGTGGCTGGGCAGCCCCAGCAGCCCGCGAGTTGAGCCGCTTCCGGACATGAAACCGGCGTAGATCAGCATGAGCAGCAGGACGCTGCCGCTATAACCCGCGGCCCAGCCGAAGCCGGAGATGCGGCCGGCCGAGGAAGGCGTGGACAGCTGGCGCAGCATCGCGTTGTACGGAACGCTGGCCAGGTCGCTGCAAGCAGCCGTCGCGGCCAGCAGTGCCAGTCCGGGCAAAAAGTACCTGGGGTCCTCGCGAATCAGGCTCATCACGCAGGTCAGCGCAACCGCGACACCGGTCAGCAGGCCCAGCGTCACCCGGCGGCGATGTGGGGTCTCCACCCACACGCCGATGACCGGCGCCAACAGTGCGATGGTCACACCCGCTATCGCGCCCGCCCGCCCCAACCAACTTGCCGGCGAGGTACCACCAGGGATGCCTACCCCAACGTCGCTGGTCAGGTAGACGGCGAACACGAACGTTGCCACGATTGCGTTCAGGCCGGTAGAGCCACAGTCCCACAGCGCCCACGCCGCTACCCGCGATGTCGCGGGGGTCGGCGGAGCCTCCTCGGGTTGACTCATTCCCGGCACTCTATGTGCTCGATCGTCGACCCGCCGCGCTGCGCTTGCGATCGCTGTGGGTTGTCTACGATTGGCCAATGCCGATACCCCCTCCCAGCCCGGATGCGCGCGCCGTTGTCACCGGGGCTTCGCAAAACATCGGCGCAGCGCTGGCCACCGAACTTGCCGCGCGCGGGCACAGCCTGATCGTCACCGCGCGACGCGAAGACCTGCTCACCGAGCTGGCGGCCCGGCTGGCCGATAAGTACCGCGTCGCCGTCGAGGTGCGACCGGCCGATCTCGCCGACCCGTCCGAACGCGCGAAACTGGTCGATGAGCTGGCGGCACGGCCGATTTCGATCCTGTGCGCCAACGCCGGCACCGCGACTTTCGGTCCGCTCTCGGGCCTCGACCCGGCGGGTGAAAAAGCTCAGGTACAGCTGAATGCTGTTGCAGTGCACGACCTTACGTTGGCGGTGCTACCGGGGATGATCGAGCGCCAGGCCGGCGGCATCTTGATTTCCGGTTCGGCAGCAGGCAATTCGCCGATCCCCTACAACGCGACCTATGCCGCCACCAAGGCATTCGCGAACACGTTCAGCGAGTCACTGCGCGGTGAACTACGCGGCTCGGGTGTGCACGTCACATTGCTGGCACCGGGACCGGTGCGCACGGACCTGCCCGATGATGCCGAACGGTCGCTCGTCGAGAAGCTGGTGCCCGACTTCCTCTGGATCTCGACGGAACACACCGCCCAGATATCGCTGGATGCCTTGGAGCGCAACAAGATGCGCGTCGTACCGGGCTTGACGTCCAAAGCCATGTCGGTCGCCAGCGGGTATGGTCCGCGCGCCATCGTGGCCCCGATCGTGGGCGCCTTCTACAAGAAGCTCGGCGGCACGTAGCCGTTACTTGCCTCGGCGTCCGCTACCGAAGATCCCTTTTACCGCCTCGCGTATCGCGGTGTTAATACCACTTTTCACCGTCGGGTTCTTCAGCACTTCCTCCCACATGGCCGGGCCCTTGCGTTCCGGTTCCGCCGGCGCTGGCATCGGCGGGATGTCGAAGTCCGTTGGCAGCGGCGGATAGCCGGGCTCGGCGGGCAGTTGCGCTGGTGGTGCCGAGGGGGCCGGCTGTGCTTGCGGCTCGGATTCTTGCGCGATCGTCTGGCCGTACTTGCCCTGCAGTGGGCTGGCTTTGGCCGCCGCGGCGATCGCGTCGGTGCCGATGGCGCCCATCAGCGACCGCGGTACCCGCATCCGTGTCCACGCGACCGGCGTGGGTGCGCCCTTCTCGGACAGCACGGTGACGACGGCCTCACCGATTCCCAGCGACGTCAACGCCGATTCCAGGTCGTAGACATCGGTTTTCGGATAGGTGCGCACGGTCTTGCCGAGTGCCTGCTGGTCATCGGGAGTGAACGCGCGCAGCGCGTGCTGGACGCGGGCGCCCAGTTGGGAAAGCACGTTATTGGGCAGATCCGTGGGCAACTGTGTGCAGAAGAACACCCCGACGCCCTTGGAGCGAATCAGCTTGACGGTCTGCTCGACCTGTTCGAGGAATGCTTTCGACGCGTCGGCGAACAACAGATGCGCCTCATCGAAGAAGAACACCAGCTTGGGCTTGTCCACGTCGCCCACCTCGGGCAGGACCGCAAACAGGTCGGCAAGCAACCACATCAGGAAGGTGGAGAAGATGACCGGACGCACGGACTGACCGCTGAACTCCAGCAGCGAGATGATGCCGTGGCCCTGGTCATCGAAGCGCAGGAGATCCTGTGGATCGAGCTTCGGCTCCCCGAAGAATGTGTCGCCGCCCTCGGCGGCGAGATTCACCAGCGCGCGCAGGATGACGCCTGCCGTCGTTGCCGACACCCCGCCCAGGGATTTCAGGTCGACCTTTCCCTCGTCGCTGGTCAGGTAGCCGATGGCGCTGCGTAGCTGATTCAGGGTGACCAGCGGACGGTTGTTCTCGTTCGCCCAATGGAAGATCAGCCCAAGCGTGGATTCTTGAGTAGCATTGAGTCCCAACACCTTTGACAACAAGACTGGGCCGAAGCTGGCAACCGTCGCCCGTATCGGTACTCCGACACCGTCGGTACCCAGCGACAAGAACTCCACCGGGAATCCAGTCGCCACCCAGCTGTCGCCGGTGTCCTTCGCGCGTGCGGCGGTCTTGTCGTTGGCCTCCCCGGGCCGGGCCAGGCCGGACAAGTCGCCCTTGACGTCGGCCATCAGCACTGGAACGCCCGCAGCACTGAGCTGCTCGGCGATCAGTTGCAGCGTTTTGGTTTTGCCGGTGCCAGTCGCTCCCGCCACCAGGCCGTGCCGGTTGACGGTGGCGAGCGGAATGCGAATCTGGGCGGACGGGTCGACGGTGCCGTCGACGACGACCGTGCCCAATTCCAGTGCATTGCCGTCGACGGCATAGCCGGCCGAGATCCGCTTCGCGGGCGTCACTTCCGATTCGGTGCTCATCGTGCCGCCTTTTCCCAGTAGGTCCCGCGCAGTAGGGCACCGCTCACACTACTTGCCGGGGGGCGGAGGGTGCACCGCTGACGTGGGCCTATTCTGGACCGCTGTGCGTGAAGAATTGGTGTGGATCGACTGCGAGATGACCGGGCTGGACCTGAGCTCGGACAAGTTGATTGAAATCGCCGCTCTGGTGACCGACGCCGACCTGAACATTCTCGGCGACGGAATCGACGTGGTGATACATGCCGACGACGCCGCGTTGTCGTCGATGATCGACGTGGTGACCGAGATGCACACGCGCTCGGGACTTATCAACGAGGTGAAGGCCTCCACTGTTGACCTGGCGACCGCCGAGGCAATGGTGCTCGACTACATCGGCGAACACGTCAAGGCAGCCCAAAACGGCGCCGCTGGCCGGCAACTCCATCGCTACCGACCGTTCCTTCATCGCCCGCGACATGCTTGTCCTGGACTCGTTTCTGCACTATCGGATGATCGATGTCAGCTCGATCAAGGAGCTCTGCCGACGCTGGTATCCGCGCATTTACTTCGGCCAACCACAAAAGGGGCTGGCTCACCGGGCGCTGGCCGACATTCAGGAATCCATCCGCGAGCTGAAGTTCTACCGACGCACCGCATTCGTGCCGCCGCCAGGGCCCTCTACCAGCGAAATCGCGTCGGTAGCCGCCGCGCTCGAGGGTGGGAACGGCACACCGGGAACAATCGATTCGGCCGACGAGGCACCGAGCGGCTAAGATCGACGTCGCCGCTCGTTGGACCCACGGGCTGACTGGCGGCAATGGTGGGTGTAGTTCAGTTGGTAGAGCGTCAGGTTGTGATCCTGAATGTCGCGGGTTCGAGTCCCGTCACTCACCCCAACAGGTCAGAGGTGTGCTTTTAGCCCTCTGACCTTTTGCTTTCGCAAGACCTCATGCCATTAGCGGGCAACTTGTGCTTCAAGCCCCCGCGTGTCCACTCTTGCCCAACCTCGTTGTCTACTTCGGCCCCAACACGCTCATGCCGAGCCGGGATTTTCATTTTCGCGCCTTTACGCTGGCGCAATGAACAATCCCTCGAAGCCCTCGCCGGGGCCAGATTGGTGGCTCGCGTCAGACGGTAACTGGTACCCACAACAGTGGGAATACAGTAGCTTCACGGCCCATGATCAGCCGACGCCGCACGCGGCATGGGCGGCACTAAAGCAATTCCACATACAAGCGGGATTAGAGGGATGGGAAATGGTCAGTGCCTCTGTTTACTCGATGTCGACCACGGGCGGTTCCATCGGTCCACGGCCGTCTGATTCATGGGGCGTAAGTACCGTCTTCAAACGGCCTATCGCTGCCAGTGGCTGATTCAAAATCGGTGACCGGTTGACGTCTCCGATTCAGTAGCATAGTTCGTCAGTTGGCGTGATTTGCTGTGCCAGAACATGTTTCGCGACAGCCATGGGCCTTCAGGTGCTGGCTGGCGTTAAGCCGTTGCACTGCAACAACTCTTATGTACCACTAACTGCCTATCGGTGCCGCGCGGGATCGCCTATGCGGCTTATCAGGCAAATAGACCAGATCAAGGGCGGTCCCGAGACCCTGGATGACGAAGCATCACCGTCGGCCCCGCCGATAAGGGCGCTGCCAATGGTCCTGGTTCCCGTCGCGCAACCACATCGACGTCCGGATCGTCGCAGCCCGCGACTACGAGGGGCCAACACCGGCAAGGCGTACCTGTTCGATCCCAACCAAAACCAGAGCCGGCACATCTCGGGTGACGCGTAGGCCACCCACAGCGGCAAGACCTACAAGATCACCGGCCACATCTCCCCCTACCTGAACGGGATGAAGCATGTTTACGACGCGCCGCGGTGCCCTTCGCATTCGACGCGACCTGCCCATAAGCCTGGTTGATTGCTTTTGATGTCTCACGGGCATTAGCCTCGTCGGTGCTATGACCACCCACGCGGCACTCAACGAAGAATTGGGCAGCTACGGCTACCAACTCGAAACGTTTGCCTGGCACGACAGCAACTACCAAGTCCGTCGCCTCGACGGCTACGGCGGCCATGTGGCGACGTTCAAAGATGTCTCGGACGTGCAGACATTCCTCGGACAGCTGGCCGCGAGCGACAACCCGTGGTGCATAGACCTCGATCACGGAAACGTCGATGTGGACAGGGCGACGGGGCATGTCACGCCCCGCGACGGGGGGCCGTCGTTCGACCTTCACGACCTGCACCCCGACGAGTGGTCCGTTGCTTCCGATGACGCTCCCAAGGGATTCTCGTCCATCCTGCTCACCGCTTCTCAAGTCTGCGTGCAATCCAGTTCCCGACCGCCCTATGGCGGACTTTGGTTCAAACGCACCTAGTCGACGGCTGTATCGACGGCGCCGATAGCGTTGTTGGCCAACCTGATTGGCCGGCTTACGAACAGAGTGAACTCATGTCGAGCAACATCACCGAACAAACCATCACCGAAGTCGTGCAGCGGACGTTCGACACCGCAGGCGACGAGCGCTTCCGGCAGCTATTCGTCTGCCTGGTCCAGCACCTGCACGATTTCGCGCGTGAGGTGCGCCTGACCGGCGAAGAATGGTTCACCGCAATGGATTTCCTTGAGCGACTGGGCAAAATCTCCAGCCCCACCCGCCAGGAAGTGGTGTTGCTGTCCGACATCTTGGGATTGAGCGTGCTGCTGGACAAGATGCACCAGGACGCCGGATCGTCGGCCACCGACTCGGCGCTGCTTGGCCCATTCTTCGTCGAGGGCCGTCCGACAGCCGCCAATGGGGCAGACATTTCCGGCGGCGTGGCGGGTACGCCGATGTTCGTCACCGGCCGGGTTGTCGACGAACGCGGCGAGCCGATCGTCGGCGCGCACGTGGACGCCTGGCACAGCGACGGAGTGGGCTTCTACGACGTCCAGTTGACCGAGCAGTTGCACGGCGAGTTCGCGATGCGCGCGTTGCTGACCACCGGCGACGACGGCCGGTTCTGGTTCCGCTCGATCACGCCGCGCTACTACCCGGTGCCCACCGACGGCCCCTGCGGGGAGATCCTGCGCGCCGCAAACCGATCCATCATGCGCCCGCAGCACGTGCACTTCTGGTTCCACGCCGACGGTTATCGGCCGCTGATCACCCAGTTGTTTCTGCGCGACGACCCCTACATCGGCCGCGACGCGGTCTTCGCGGACACCGACTCGCTGCAAGCCGACTTCGTGCGGCACGAGCCCGGCATCGCCCCGGACGGAACGGCAGTCGAGGAGGAATTCGTAACCCTGGACTGGACGTTCGTCCTCGCCGGCACGGCGGACGGACGATAAGCGTCAGGTGTTGGCGTTGCCCGCCAGCCATTGCGACCACGGGACGTTCCAGTCGCCCAGCCCCTCGGTGCCGGGCAAGGTACCCCCGACGGTGTTCTCGACCTCGACGATGTCGCCCGTCTTGATGTGGTCGTAGAACCACACCGCGTTGCTCGGGCTCACGTTCAAACAGCCGTGGCTGGTGTTGGTGTGGCCTTGAGCGCCCACTGACCACGGCGCGGAGTGCACGAAGATGCCGCTGTAAGAAATCTGGGTGGCCCAGTCGACGTCGGTGCGATATCCGTTGGGCGAGTTGACAGGTACTCCATACGTCGACGAGTCCATGATGATGTGCTTGAAGCGCGCGCCGACGATGTAGACGCCGTTGGCTGTCGGCGTGCTGTCCTTGCCCATCGACGTCGGCATGGTCTTGACGACTTCACCGTTGACCCGAACGGTCACGATCTTGGTGTTGTCGTCGGCGGTCGCGACGACCTCGTCGCCGATGGTGAAGTGCGTCTTGACGTTGTCCTCGCCGAACATGCCCCCGCCCAGGTCGGCGCCGTAGGTGTTGACCGCGACGTCAATGGTGGTGCCGGGCTTCCAGAAATGCTCTGGGCGCCAACGTACTTCGCGGTTGTTCAGCCAGTAGAACGCGCCCTCGACGGGTGGGTTGGTGGTGATGACGATGGCCTTCTGGGCCGCCATGCGGTCCGCGATGTTCTCGTCGAATCGGATGGCCACCGGCTCACCGATGCCGACGACCTCGCCGTCGCCGGGACTGACATAGGGCATCGTCAGGTGTGCGGGGGAACTGGTCGCAAAGGTCATCTGGCGGGTCGCCGCGCCACCGAGCCCGGTCGCCTTCACGTCCAGCGTGTAGCGCCGGTTGTAGCCGAGCTGCTCGCTGGTCTGCCAGTGCAGTCCGTCGGGGCTGAGCAGCCCGCTGATCGCCTTGCCCTTGTCGTTGACCATGGCGACCGAGGCCAGCACACCGTCGGAAACGGACACCGTCACCGGCGCGTCAACGGTGACACCGACGGCACCGTCGGTCACCGACGCGGTGAGCTTGGGGACCAGCAGATCGGCGAACGGCGTGCCCTTGTCGACGATGTTCTTCACCGGCGCGGCGGCCGGGGCGCTGCTGCAGGCGACACCGAACACAGCAACCGCGGTCAGGGCAACAACCAGCCACCATCGACGTCGGCGCAAAGGCGTCATCAAGTGACCTTCCCCATGTGTTGGCTTTTCGTCGGTCACCGCTGACCGTGAATTGTTAAAGCATTCTAAGGGGCCGTCGCGTCTGGCCGAAGCGACACGGCTGATTTGCCCGGCCAAGTGCGGCAATCGAGACGAACCGCACACCAAAGCGTGAGACCGGCCCGACTTTGGCACCGGCCCGTGACGCTAGGCCACGATCCCGCGGGTCCGCAAACGCTGGGAGATAACTCGCCACTTCAGGCCCTATCCTGGGAAGGTCCGGGATTTCACGCTGCGATGTAATGCCTGTTATTGTCGCTAGCGCGGTCTCGGCCGACCAGGCGCCGTTAGCTCAGTTGGTAGAGCAGCTGACTCTTAATCAGCGGGTCGGGGGTTCGAAACCCTCACGGCGCACCACCGGAAAATTCACAGTTCAGGCGCCGTTTTGCCTGGCCTTTGGTGTTTGTCGGCACACCCCGACCGGGTATCGAATCGACCGGAAATCCTCCACACGTCCTCCACGCTGCGGGGACTCGTCCGCCACCGCAAACGGCGCGTCGGCGTGATTTGTCAGTGCGCCTGAATGACCGGACGCGGGACCACCGAGCGCCGCGGTCGTCGTCGTTGCTTCAAAACCTCTATCTGAATCTTTGTTAGTCAGATACGAGCGGAATATATGCTGGCGAACCCTTCTCCAGTCGTGATCGTCGATCCCATAACCGATGCTCAGCTTGTGCTGGTTGCGATGTAGGCCGACGGCGTGGTCTACTAAGTGAATCTTTATTAGTTTCATTAGTCGGCGAGGGAGTGGCTATGAGCAGCCGTGTCGTAGTGGCGGGCGTCGGGATGATTCCGTTCAGGACACCGAGGAACAGCGAGCCGTATGACGTCATGGCGCAAGCCGCGGCGGGCAGGGCTCTCGATGACGCCGGAATCGAATACGCCGCGGTGCAGCAGGGATACGTGGGCTACGTGTATGGCGACTCGACGTCGGGTCAAGCCGCGTTGTACGGGCTGGGCCAGACCGGTATTCCGATCGTCAATGTCAACAACAACTGTTCGACTGGCTCGTCGGCGTTGTTCTTGGCCCGGCAGGCGATCGAGACCGGCGCCGCGGATTGTGTTCTCGCGCTTGGCTTTGAGCAGATGATGCGCGGGGCGCTGGGGTCGATGTGGAGTGATCGGCCCAGCGCTTTCGCCCGGTTCGACGACGCCACGAGGGCGCTGCAGGGATGGGATGACGACGCCCCGATGGCGGCGCAGTATTTCGGTGGTGCGGGAACTGCGTATGCCGACAAGTACGGCATGGATCCCGCAGTATTCGCGCAGGTTGCGGTCAAGGCGCGCAAGCATGCCGCCAACAACCCGTATGCGGTGTTCCGCGACCCGGTCACCGTCGAGGAGGTGTTGGCGTCTCCGGCTATCTTCGGTCCGCTGACGCGGCTGCAGTGCTGTCCGCCGACCTGCGGTGCTGCCGCTGCAGTCCTGTGCAGCGCGGAGTTCGCGCGCGCCAACGGACTCGACGCCACCGTGGAAATCCGCGCTCAAGCGATGACCACCGACTTCGCGTCGACCTTCAGCGGCAACATGATCACGGTTGTCGGCTACGACATGGCCAAAGCCGCCGCCGATCAGGTGTATGAGGCCGCCGGTGTCGGTCCCGAGGATATCGGCGTCGTCGAACTGCACGACTGTTTCACCACCAACGAAGTACTGACCTACGAGTGTCTCGGCTTGACCCCGGAGGGCACCGCCGAGAAGTTCATCGCCGACGGCGACAACACCTACGGCGGGCGGGTTGTCACCAACCCGTCGGGCGGGCTGCTGTCCAAGGGCCACCCGCTGGGCGCAACAGGGTTGGCGCAGTGCGCCGAATTGGTGTGGCAGCTGCGCGGTCAGGCCCAGGCCCGCCAGGTCGAGGGGGTCACGCTGGCGTTGCAGCACAACATCGGACTCGGCGGTGCCGCCGTCGTGACCCTCTACGAGAAGGTGAGCTGAGCCAATGCCGTTGAACCAGAACGTGATCGGCAAGCAACTGCCGCCGGTCACCATGACCATCGACGCGGGTCGGCTTCGCTTCTTCGCCAAGGCGATCGGTGAGACCAATCCGGTCTTCACCGATCTGCGGACGGCCCACACTGCGGGACACCGCGATCTGCCGGTGCCGCCGACCTTCCTGTTCGGCATCGAACTGGAAAGACCTGACCCGTTCGAGTGGTTGACCGGCCTCGGTGTCGACCTGCGTCGGGTGCTGCACGGCGAGCAGTCCTTCGCGTACCACACCCAAGCGGTCGCCGGCGACGTCCTGACCGCGACTCCACGGATCGCAAATGTGTACAGCAAGAAGGGCGGAGCGTTGGAATTCATTGAGAAGACGTCCGTGGTGACGCGGGATAGCGGCGAGTTGGTCGCCGAGTTGAACAGCGTGATCGTCGTGCGGAACCCGGAGCAACCCAAGTGACTGCCGCGCCGATCATCGAGGTGGGGACCGAGCTTGCGCCGCTGACGGTCGCGCCGATCTCACGAACCACGCTGGCTTTGTTCGCGGGCGCGTCGGGCGATCACAACCCGATGCACATAGACACCGACGTCGCGCGGTCGGCAGGCTTGGACGACGTCTTCGCTCAGGGCATGCTCTCGATGGCCTACCTGGGCCGGCTGTTGACCAATTGGGTTGACCCACGGGCGATTCGCCACTACCGGGTGCGCTTCGCCGCGATCACACCCTTGCACGGTGAGCCGACCGCCACCGGCAGGATCACCGCGATCGACGATGTCGACGGCGAGCGGCGCGCGACTCTCGAACTCGCCGTCACCCTCGCGGACGGCACGGTCACCCTGACCGGGGACGCCGTCGTCGCGTTGTGACACCAAACCGCGGAAATCATCCAATCAAACGAAAAGGATTGCCAACCATGGGAACTCTTGAGGGCAAGGTCGCTATTGTCTCCGGCTCAGGCCGCGGGATCGGGCGCGAGATCGCACTGAAACTGGCCAGCGAGGGTGCGAAGGTAGTGGTCAACGACCTCGACGCCGAACCCGCCAAGGAAACCGTCGCCGCGATCGAGGCCGCGGGCGGGCAGGCCCTAGCGTGCGTCGGCAGCGTCACCGACGCCGACTTCGGCGAACGCTTCGTCGCCGCCGCGGTCGACAACTTCGGCGGCCTGGACATCATCGTCAACAACGCCGGCTACACCTGGGACTCGGTGATCCAGAAGATGACCGACGAACAGTGGGACGCGATCCTCGATGTGCACCTCAAGGCGCCGTTCCGGATTCTGCGGGCCGCACAGCCCGTCATCGCCGCCGCGGTCAAGAAAGCCAAAGCCGCCGGGGAGCCCGTCCCCTGCCGCAAGGTGGTCAACATCTCCTCACTCGCCGGCACGGGCGGCAATGCAGGACAGGCGAACTACTCATCGGCCAAGGCCGGTGTAACAGGGTTGACCAAAGCACTGGCCAAGGAGTGGGGCCGCTACAACGTCACCGTCAACACGGTGGCGTTCGGGCTGATCAAGACCCGGCTCACCGAGACCCCCGCCGGCGGCGACGGCACGATCGAGGTGGCCGGCAACGAGATCAAGGTCGGCGTCAATCCGAGCCTGCTCGCCGCCATGGAGCAGATGGTGCCGCTGGGCCGCGGCGGTACCCCGGCCGAAGCCGCTGGCGCGGTGTACCTGTTCTGCCTCCCCGAATCCGACTACGTCAGCGCGCAGACCCTGGTCTGCGGCGGCGGCTTCAGCTTCTGACGACGATGACTACAGGTGCGTACCGGTCGGCCTGGGCCGACGACGACGTCGTCGCCCTCAGGGAAATGTCGACCAAGTTCTTCCAGACCGAAGCACTCCCGCACCGCGAACGGTGGGCCGAGCAGAAATGCGTCGACCGGGAGTTCTGGATCAAGGCCGGCCGGCTCGGCTTGCTGTGCTCGTCGGTCCCGGAGGAATACGGTGGCGGCGGCGGGACGCTGGCCCACGAGTTCGCGATCATGGAGGCCCAAGCCGCCTGCGGGGAAACCGGATTCGGCAATCAGGTGCACAGCGGGCTGGTCGCGCAATACATCCTCGCCTACGGCACCGAAGAGCAGAAGAAGCGCTGGCTGCCGGGGATGGCGACCGGCGAGCTGATCAGTGCCATCGCGATGACCGAGCCCGGCGGCGGATCCGACCTGAAAGCGCTGCGCGCCACCGCGATCCGCGACGGCGATCACTACCGGATCAACGGTGCGAAGACGTTCATCTCCAATGGCAGCTCGGCGGATCTGATCGTGCTCGTCGTGAAGACCGATCCGGCGGCGGGCGCCAAGGGAGTATCGCTGATCGTGCTGGAAACCGCCGATGCACCCGGCTTCCGGGTCGGACGAGTGCTCGACAAAGTCGGGATGAAAGCACAGGACACCGCGGAGTTGTTCTTCGACGACGTCCCGGTCCCGGTCGGCAACCTGCTCGGCCAGGAAGGCGCCGGCTACGGGTACGCCATCCGCCAGCTGGCACACGAACGGCTGGTGGTCGCGGTCTGCGGCCTGGCCACGCTGGAGAGCGCCGTCGAGGAGACCGTGAAGTACACCAAGAACCGCGACGCCTTCGGCAAGCCCCTTTTCGACATGCAGAACACCCGGTTCGAACTCGCCGAGTGCGCCACCATCGCGCGGATCGCGCGGGTGTTCGTCGACGACTGCATCCAGCGGCACCTGCGCGGTGAGCTGGACGCGACGACGGCGTCGATGGCGAAAGCCTGGGTGACCGACATGCAGGTGCAAGTCATCGACCGATGCGTGCAGTTGTTCGGCGGCTACGGGTACATGATGGAGTATCCGATCGCCCGGATGTTCATCGACTCGCGTGCGCAGAAGATCTACGCCGGCGCGAACGAGGTCATGAAGGAACTGATCGCGCGCTCCCTGTAGCGCCGGATCGAGGAGCAGACATGTACCTGACGCAGTCGCTGCACCGTAGTTTGCAGCAGAACCCTGATCAGCCGGCGACGATCTGCCGTGACCGGGTCCGCACGGTGGCCCAGTCGGTTGATCGGATCGCCCGTCTCGCCGCTGCGCTGTCCGATTTGGGTGTGCGGCCAGGCGACCGCGTCGCCATCCTCGCGATGAACTCCGACCGCTACCTGGAGTACTTCTACGCGGTGCCCTGGCTGGGAGCCGCGGTCAACCCGGTGAACATCCGGTGGAGTGCCGCTGAGATCGCCTACTCGCTGGCCGATTCGGACACCCAAGTCCTGTTCGTCGACGACGCGTTCGCACCGATGATTCCCACACTGCAAGAACAGTTTCCCGATCTGCGTGCAGTGATCTACTGCGGTGACGGCGAACTGCCTTCGGGCGCATTGGGTTACGAGAGCTTGATCGCCGAGCACGACCCCGTCGAGGACACCCGCACTGGAGGCGACGCGCTACTCGGTGTGTTCTACACCGGCGGCACCACCGGTCACCCCAAAGGGGTGATGCTCACGCACAACAACCTGCTCACTTCGTCGATCGGCAGCCTGGCGTCCGGTCACTTCATTGCGCCCCGCGGCCGATTACTGCACACCGCACCGCTGTTTCATCTCGCCGGCATCGCGGCATGGGCCGCGGGATGTCTGGTCGGCTCCACCCACGTGATCCTGCCCACGTTCAGTCCGGCCGGGGTGTTGGAGGCGATCGCCGAGCACGGCATCACCGATGCGTTGTTGGTGCCGACGATGGTCCAGATGCTCGTCGACGACCCGGCCGTCGGCGACTATGACCTGTCGAGCCTGCTGCATCTGATCTACGGGGCGTCCCCAATCTCGGAAGCGCTACTGGAACGAGCTCGCAAGGTCTTCCCCGCGGTCGGATTCACCCAGGCCTACGGCATGACCGAATTGTCGCCGGTCGCAACGCTGTTGACACCGGCTGACCATGACGACCCCGCGTTGCGCCGATCGGCCGGTCGCGCCGCACCGCACGTGGAGGTGCGCATCGTCGATCTCGACGACCGCGAGGTGCCCCGCGGCGAGGTCGGCGAAGTAGTGGTCCGCGGTGACAACGTGATGCTCGGCTACTGGAACCGGCCCGACGACACCGCCGCAGCGGTCCGCGGCGGCTGGATGCACACTGGCGATGGCGGCCGGATGGACGACAACGGATATGTGTTCATCGTCGACCGGATCAAGGACATGATCATCACCGGCGGCGAAAACGTCTACTCCGCCGAGGTCGAGAACGCGTTGGCAAAACACCCGGCGATCGCGGCCGTCGCGGTGATCGGGGTGCCTGACCCCGACTGGGGCGAACGGGTGCACGCGGTGGTTGTGCTGCTGCCAGGCCAGAACGTGACCGAAGAGCAGCTTCGCGCACATTGCAAGACACTCATCGCCGGTTACAAATCCCCGCGGAGCGTTGACTTCGTCGACGCCATGCCGATGTCGGGGGCGGGAAAAATCCTGAAACGCGAACTCCGGATGAAGTATTGGGGCGACACCGCCGACCAGGTTTCCTGACTGGTGCACGCATCAAGAGCTTCAAATGCCATCGGGCAGTAGGAGTGCTATGACAGCCGGACCGGTGCAGAAAGCTGTGGCCCGGCCTGCGCGCGGCACCCGCCCGCCGAACCGTCGCCAGCTGATCATCGATGCGGCCACGGATCTGTTCTCCCGCAAGGGATACGCCAACGTGGCCATGGGAGATGTGGCCGAGGCGGTCGCGATCGGACCGTCTGCGCTGTATCGGCACTTTCGCGGCAAGCAGGACCTGCTGGCGACCGTCGTCGGAGCCGCGCTGGACACCCTCGACGGTGCGTTCGCCGCAGCGGAGGATGAACGGTCGTCCGATGTTTCCCAGGCACTTGCCGCCGCTGTGCTCACGCACCGAGGCGTTGGGGTGGTGTGGCATCGCGAGTCGCGGCAGCTCGCGCCGGCGGACCGCAGGGAATTCCGGAAGGCGATCGACCAGATCGCCGCACGGTTCGCCGCAGTCATCCGCGCACGGCGCCCCGCCCTGGAAGCGGTGGAGGCAGAGTTGCTTGCCTGGTCGGGGCTCGCGGTCGCGACCAGCGTGTCGCTGCACAGCCTTGTCCTGCCCGAACCCGAATTCAGCACTCTGCTCAGCGGATTGATCTCCGCCGTGGTCGACGCCCGGCTACCTGCTCTACAGTCGACGCCCGCCCACACGACGACGTCTGGGATGCTGCGTACCCTGGCCCGCCGTGAAGCGATCCTCACCGAAGCGACAAAGCTCTTCGCGGCCAACGGGTTCGCGGGGGTGAGCACAGAGGACATCGGTGCCAGCGTCGGCATCAGTGGTCCCAGTGTCTACAACCATTTCCCGACCAAGTCAGATATCTTGCTGGCGGCGATGGCGCGCGGCGATGAATGGCTGCGCCTGGACATGAATCGCGCATTCGCCCAGGCATCCGATCCCCGCGACGGTCTGAATCGTCTGCTCGACAGCTACTGCGCCTTCGTGCTCGACAACCCGCACCTTCTCCAGGTCCTCGTCTCCGAGTCGAACCAGCTGCCCGAACCCGAACGCCATCGCATCAGAGCCGCCCAACACGCGTACATCGACGACTGGGTGAACCTACTGCGACAGGTGCACCCAACCTGGGACGCCATACCTGCCCGGATCCGGGTGCAGGCCGCGCAGACCATGATGAACGACATCGCCGTCGTACCCGAGTTGCGCGAATACTCAGACGTCGAGTCCGCATTGGTGGCTATCGGCGCCGAGCTTCTCGCCATCAACGACGGGACGGGTTGATCACCAGGACCGCGCCTGCTTCAACGGCATACACGCCCGCCGACTTTCGTTGTCGGGCAACGGAACACCGATTGCACTGCTTACACGGGTTCGCTGACAAGCGCGACGGTGGAAGCGCCTGATGGTGCGGTGGTCTGGCTGAACCCCCGGTAGCCATCGGCCGCGATCTCGTCGCAGATCTGCCGGTACACGCCGACCCCGCCCACGTACGGCATCAGGACGCGGGGCTTGCCGGGTATATTGGCCCCGACGTACCAGGACTCGGCCTTCGGGAAGAGGGTGAGGTCGCCGACTTCGGCGACGTGCTCGACCCAGCCGCACTCGGCGTCCTCGGTGGCCTCGATGACGTCGTGGCCCTCCGACCGTGCCGTGGTGAGGGCGTCGGTGATCCAGTCGACGTGTTGCTCGATGGACACAACCATGTTGCTGATCACCGCCGGGCTACCCGGGCCGGTGACGGTGAACAGATTCGGGAACCCGGCGACGGCCAGGCCGAGGTAACTGCGCGGGCCCGCCGCCCACTTGTCGGCCAGCGCGAGCCCGCCGCGGCCCCGGATATCGATGGCCGCCAGGGCGCCAGTCATGGCGTCGAACCCGGTTGCGTAGACGATGGCATCCAGCTCGTACAGGCCGGCCGTGGTCTCGACGCCGGCGGGCACGATGCGGGTGATCGGCGTGGCCCGCAGATCGACGAGCGCCACGTTGTCCCGGTTGAACGTCTGGTAATAGCCGGTGTCCAGGCAGGGCCGCTTGCACGCGTAGGGATAATCGGTGGGGCACAGCAGCTCAGCGACCGCTGGGTCGGCGACGAGGCTGCGTATCTTGCCTCGAAGGAACTCCGCGGCGGTGTCGTTGGCCTCCTGAGTGATTTGAATGTCGGCAAACGAATACGGAATCGCAAAGAGGCCGCCGACCCGGTAGGCGTCCTCGTAGACACGTTCCCGCTCCTCGGCGTCGACCTCGAGGGCCGAACGGGTCGAGGGCAGAGCCGGGACGCCGAACGACGAGGTTCGTGTGAGCTCCCGCAGTTCGTCGTAGGCCGCCTTGATTGGTCCGACGTCTGCGGCTTCCAACGGCCGGTTGAACGCCGGCGTCGAATAGACCGGTGTCCGCTGGAAGACGGTGAGGGCGGCGGCCTGCTCGGCGATCAGCGGGATCGATTGCAGACCGGAGGAGCCGGTGCCGATCACCCCGACACGCAGACCCGTGAAGTCGACCCCGCCGTGCGGCCACTGCGCGGTGTGGTGGGACAGCCCACGGAAACTCGAAACCCCTGGAATCTCAGGCATCTTGGGCACCGAAAGGCAACCGGTGGCGATGATGCAGAACTGGGCGTCCAGTTCGGCACCGGTATCGGTGCGGACCAACCAACGGCCGCGGTCCTCGTCAAACTGCAGGGAATCGACCCGCGTCGAGGTCCGCACGTCGCGGCGCAGGTCGAACCGGTCCGCGACGTGCTCGAGGTAACGCAGGATCTCGGCCTGGGTGGCGAACTTCTCGCTCCACTCCCACTCCTGCTCCAGCTCCGGGGAGAACGAGAACGAATAGAACATGCTCTCGATGTCGCAGCGCGCTCCGGGGTAGCGGTTGCGGTACCACGTGCCGCCCACACCGGCCTCGGCATCCAGCGCCACGGCCCGCAGGCCGGCCGCGCGCAGCTTGTGCAGGGCGTAAAGCCCGGCCATGCCCGCCCCCACCACCACCACGTCCACGTGCTCGCGAGCCGGTACCGTTTCGTCGTACCCAGCCAGTCGATCGTCAGCTGCTTGGTGTGTCGCGGCGCCCTGGGCCGATGAGGTCTTTGCCATGCCTTTGACGGTAGGTGCGCGATCGGCGCGATCACAGGACTCGAGTGCGCAGAGTTTGTGACCGAACTGCGCCCGACGATGTTCCCTATCGCGTGACCGCGTCCCCTGCTACCGGGCGGTATGCGCCCGGTGGGCTGCCGGTCCAACGCCGGAACGCACGCCGGAATGCGCTGGGCTCGGAGAACCCAAGACGCTCCGACAGTTCCTCGACTGTCTCGCCGCCGCGGACCAGGCTGGCAATCGCTTCGTCGCGCAGGATCTCTTCTTTGATGTCCCGAAACGAGGTGCCCTCGTCGCGCAGCAGTCGCCGGAGGTGCTGGGCGCTGACGGTGAGCCGCTTGGCGATGTCCTCCACCGTCACGGCTTCATCGCTGCGCCTGCGTTCAATGATCTTGCGGACGCGACTCGACGTCGTGGGGTTGTAGTCCTGTCGGAACAACAGCTGGGTGGGCGAGCGTCGGATGAACTCGGCCAGCTCCTCCTCACTGCGAATCACCGGCGCGCTGAGATACCGGCTGTCGAAAGTGATTGCCGCGGTGGACGCTTCGAAGACCGGTGCGACTCCGTACATCAGGAGGTATTCGGCCGCGTGCGGTGGTGCTGCGCCGGGAAGGTCCACGGAGCACAGGGTTATCCGCTGGCCGATCAGCCAGCTGGAAGAATCGATGTACGACCGCCATGATCATGTCGATAAGGAGCGGATCCGTCCGGGTGCGAACACCCGGATCGAACGATAGCCGCGCGATCCGGTCATCCTCGGTCATCTCGGCAGCCTCGAATCCCGCTGCAATTCGGGTGAATTCGATAAGCCGCTGCAAGGCAGTCCGCAGATCGGGGGTGTGAATCAGCCCGAGTGCCATCATCCGGAACGTCCCGCGGGGCACGGCCTTGGGGCCCACGCTAAGTAATTCGTCGTCGGTGGCGTTCCACAGGGCCTGAACCAGGCGCGCGGCTTGTGCTGGGGTGACGCGCGCGGCATCCTGGCCAATAATTTCCTCGGTGATGCGAGCGTCGCGCAGCGATTCCTGGATGTCCAGTCCGCGCAATTGAGCCGCCTCCATCGCGGCGCGTAGGAACTGGATCGCCACCGTGCGGCCGGCCACAACGGTGAAGCTACCACCGGGGCGGATGAGCATTCCGATCACGGAACTCGCCAGCTGCGATCATTCCAGGAGGCCACGTGCCGGAGACCATCGCCCGACTTGCGCCGGTGTTCGTCGACGACTGCTTTGTCCGGCATTTGCATCGACCGGTGTGTGCAACTGTTCGGCGGGTACAGATCTACGCGGGTGCCACCGAAGTCATCAACGAGCTGATCGCGCGCTCGCTGTAGCACCCGATCTCACTTACCGTCTGAGATAGTAAGAGCTGCAACCTTATTGCTTGGCGATGGCGATCGTGAGCCGGTCCTCGGGCTTGATCAAGTGGTCGTGGCTGTCGTCGCCGATATCGATTTGCACCCAATCGATTTCGCCGGAAAACCTGTTGGCGGTGGGGCCGTAGTCGGGGGATGCCGGTGAGCCGCTGTCGGCACCGACGTCGCAGGCCTCGTCGCAGGAGTAGAGCAAGGGCTGGGTCTGCTCGACGCGGCCGTGGCCGACAGGCTTGCCGTCGTAGTACAGCGTGACGTCACCGCCCTTTGCCAGGCCGCCGCCGTCGTACGCGAACTCCATGCGAACCTGATGGTTCCCAACCGGAACGGGCTCGTCGGCGGTGATCATGTAGTGCTCGATACCCAGGAAGTTGTAGCAGTACTTGAGCTTTCCCCCGTGGGCGTAAAGGGTCCAGCCACCCACACCGCCACCCTGGGTGATGATCACGCCTTCCGCACCCCGCTCCGGCACGGTGATGTTCGCGGTCACGGCATGCGACTTGTTCTTCACCGTGAGCACACAGCCCTCGCTGACCCGCATACCCGGGAACAGCAGCTGGCTGTTGCCGCGGATCAGCTGCGGCCGGCCGGCGATGTCCGGATCGAACCGCTCGATGTTGCGGTCGTCGAGCGGCACCACGTTGTATTTGACCGCTTCGATGAGCCACAAACGTTGCAGGTCGGCCAGTTTCTGGGGGTTCTCCGCGGCGAGGTCGTGCGACTGGGTCCAGTCGTCGGGAGCGTAGAGCTCCCAGACGTCTGCATCGAATGGCTGCGTCTCGGTCTTCCACGGTGTGCGGTGTTTGGTCACCGCCGTCCACCCCTTGTGGTAGATGCCGCGGTTGCCGAACATCTCGAAATATTGGACAGAGTGGTTCTCGGGAGCATCAGCGGCGCGCAGCGTGGGCAGCATGCTCACCCCCTCCAGCGGCGCCTGGGTGATGCTGTTCACCACGGTCGGCTCGGGTAGCCGGGCCGCCTCCAGGATGGTCTTGGCGACATCGATCACGTGGTGGAACTGGTTGCGGGTCGTGCCCTTGTCGTCAAAGCCGTTGGGCCAGTGCACAATGGTGCCGTTGCGGGTGCCGCCCCAATGGGAGGCCACCTGCTTGGTCCATTGATAGGGAGCGCACATCGCGTGCGCCCACCCAACCGCGTAATGGTTATAAGCCTTCGGCGTACCGAAATCATCGATCTTGCTGAACAAGAACTCGGTAGTCTCGACGTCCGGCATGCCGTTGAGCATCGCCATCTCATTGAAGGAGCCCTGCAGCGTGCCTTCGGCCGAGGCACCGTTGTCGCCGATGATGTAGTAGACCAGGGTGTCGTCAAGCACGCCGAGGTCCTGCAGGGTGTCGACGATTCGGCCCACCTCGTGGTCGGTCTGCTCGAGGAATCCGGCGTAGATCTCCATCTGGCGGGCCAGCACCGGTTTCAACTCGGCGGACATGTCGTCCCAGGCCGGGATCTCGTCGTGCCGTCGGGTCAGCTCCGCATCCTCGGGCACCACGCCCAGTTCCTTCTGGCGGGCCAGGATCTGCTCGCGCGCCACGTCCCAGCCGTCGTCGAACTTGCCCCGGTACCTATCCGACCACTGCTTGGGCACATGGTGCGGCGCGTGGGTGGCACCGGGGGCCCAGTACATGAAGAAGGGCTTGTCGGGCATCAGCGCCTTCTGCTGGCGCACCCAGGTGATCGCGCGGTCGGCGAGATCCTCGGTCAGGGTGTAGCCGTCCTCAGGCGATTTCGGCGGCTCCACCGGTGAGGTGCCCTCATACAGGCCCGGGTAGTACTGGTTGGCCTCGCCACCGATGAAGCCGTAGAAGTATTCGAACCCCGAGCCGGTGGGCCACTGGTGAAACGGCCCGACGGGGGAGACCTCCCAGACCGGCACCTCGTGACACTTGCCGAACTGTGCTGTCGAATAGCCATTGAGCACCAAGGTCTCGGCGATGGGCGCCTTATCCTTGGGCCGCACGCTGCAATACCCCGGCGCCGAGGTGGCGATCTCGGTGATGCCACCCATCCCCACCGAGTGATGGTTACGCCCGGTCAGCAGCGCCTGCCGAGTCGGTGAACACAGCGCCGTGGTGTGAAAGCGGTTCAGTTTCAACCCGCCGGCCGCCAGCCGCTCGGCCACCGGAGTATGGCACGGGCCGCCGAAGGCCGACGACGCCCCGAAACCCACATCGTCGAGCAGGACGATCAGCACATTTGGCGCACCCGGGGGCGGCAGCAACATCGTGATCGGCGGATACTTCGTGTCCGGGTCTTTAGCGTCGTACGTCGTCAAACCGACATGCCCGACATCCGGAATGGGCAAGATATCGCGCCGCACCGCGGGTTGGCCTGGCGCCGCAGCTGGTTGGGCAGCCGAGCCATGCGGTGCGCCGGCCTTGTGGCCGTTGGGCTGCCCGGACGAATTGGTCATGGTATTTCTCTCTGTAGAGCTTGTGGTGGCGGAAGCGCTATCGGGTATCTGACGGGCATTGGATTTACGCAGTGGTCCTTCGCAAACACCAATCCCCCAAAGAATGCGCGTAATCCGATCTCCGAGTCGTGGGTTGCACCGCCCAAGCTAGCGCCGTTCCGGTTTGCGAACAGCGGTGTCGTTGCGCGGAGTCTTGGCCGCTCATCGCCTTCATGCTCGTCTCAACTCCTCACTGGCGTCACCGGTCGCCGAGGCTACCGCTCTCGTCTGCTTGCCTTTGGCGTCACGCCCACTCGGCGCAGGCCGTGGGCTGCGGCGGCACGCATCAGCGCGAATGCGAACTTGACCTTGCGGGGCGAGACCGGGTACCAGAGCAGTTCCTTGGACTGGGTCGGGATCCGCGGTGCCGTGATCGCCTGTTGGCGGCAGTATTTGAGGATTCCGTCGGCGCCGCCCCACCGGGCGCCGACACCGGACTGCTTCCACCCGCCCATCGGGAGGGCGAAACTGAAGACGTTGGCCAGGACGTCGTTGATGTTCACCGCGCCTACGTCGAGTTGACGCGCGACGCGTTCGCCGCGTTCTTTGTCGCTGGTCCATACCGACGCCGACAGCCCGTAGACGGAGTCGTTCGCCAACCGGATCGCTTCGGCCTCGTCGGCGACCTTCACCACGGGCAGCGTCGGGCCGAATGTCTCCTCGGTGATACATGACATCGACTGCTTGACATCAGCGAGCACCGTCGGCTCGAAGAACGTGCCCACACCGGTCGGTTTACCGCCGGTCATCACCCGGGCACCCGCGGCAAGCGCCTCGTCGACGTGGCGCTTCACAATGTCGCGCTGCACGACGTTGGCCATGGCCCCGACGTCGAACTTGTAACTGCGGTCGTCGCGACCCTGTCTCAACGCACGGACGTTCTCGGTCAGCTTCGCCAGGAACTCGTCGTACACGGGCTCCTCGACATACACACGCTCAACCGACACGCATACCTGTCCGGAGTTGAACAGCCCGCCCCAGGCAATGCCGTTCGCCGCCCGGTCAAGATCGGCGTCGGCGAGAACCAGCGCCGGATCCTTACCACCAAGCTCAAGGCTGTAGGGGATCAGTCGCTGCGCGCACTGCTGGGCGATAAGCCGCCCGGTGGCGGTGGATCCGGTGAATTGCACGTAGTCGACATTGGCGACGACGGCGGCACCCGTCTCGCCGTAGCCGGTCGCAAGAGCGAGCACCGGCGGCGCACCGATCTCGGTCCAGCCGCGGACGAACTCGACTGCGCTTAGCGGCGTGACCTCTGAGGGCTTGAGCAGCACCGCCGCGCCGGCGGCCAGCGCCGGGATCACGTCCATGCCGGGCATAGCGAGGGGGAAGTTCCACGGTGTGATGACGCCGACTACCGGGTAGGGCCGGTAGACGGTGGTGAGCTTCTTGGCTGCGGCGAGCGGGCTGTGCGCCCTGGGGTGCCTGTCGGCCAGGAACTTCTCGGCACTGCCGGCCCAGTAGTTGAGTAAGTCCGCGGAGGCGGGCACCTCAACGCTGGCGTCGGCACGCGTCTTGGCGGTCTCGGACTGCAGCACATCGGTGAGGTGCTCGCGGTGGTCGACCAACCAATCCTGAAACTTCAGCAGCCAGGCCTTGCGGCCCCTCGGGCCGATCGCCTCCCATGCAGGCTGAAACAGGCGCAATTCGGCGGCCTTGACCGCAACCGCCTCAGGTGTGTCGTTCGGTACTTCGCCGACGAGCGCTCCGTCGGCCGGATTTAGGACCTGGATGGTTGCGCTTTGGGCTCTTGGTTGCACTGCAGTCATCGTCGACTCCTCGGTCGCGTCCTGAGTATGTGATTTGTTGGCGGCATCGAACGATTTGTCAGATCCTGCTGTCGGCTTGCTTCCAGTACCGGTCGCGGATGGTTCGTTTGAAGATCTTCCCGGAGTCTTCGCGCGGCAAATTGGTGTCGAAGACGACCACCTTGGGCACCTTGAAACCGGCGAGCCTGCTGCGGACGAAGGTGCGCACCTGGTCTTCGGTCAACGTGAATCCGGGGCCGACGTCAACGTGGGCGGCGACGCATTCGCCGTATTCCTCGTCGGGGATGCCGAACACCGCACAGTCGCGGACCGCCGGCAAATCGTAGAGCACGGCTTCGATTTCGGCGGGGTAGATATTCACGCCCCCGGAGATGACCATGTCGTTGGCGCGGTCGGTGAGATACAGGTAGCCGTCGGCGTCGACTCGTCCCATGTCGCCGACGTTCACGAAGCCGTCGAGTTCCATCTCGCGGCGTTTCTTGTCGTCGCCGCGATAGGTGAAACCGGGCCAGTAGTCGGCAGGTTTGATGTAGACGATGCCGACCTCGCCGGTCGGCACCTCGTCGTCGTCGGGATCGATGATGCGGATCTTCGCGCCGTCGGCGGGTGCACCGACCGTGCCCGGGTGAGTCAGCCATTCTTCGGTGGTGCACCACACGACGGCCCCGGTCTCTGATCCGCCGTAGTACTCGGTGATGATCGGGCCCAGCCAATCGATCATCTGCTGTTTTATGTGCGGCGGGCAGGGTGCCGCGGAGTGCACGATCGTGCGCAGCGACGACACGTCGTAGCGGTTGCGCACGTCCTGCGGCAGGCGCAGCAGGCGGGTGAACATGGTGGGAACCATCTGAACTTGCTGCACCCGGTTCCGCTCGACGGCTGCGAGAAACTCTTCGGCGTCAAACCGCGTCATCAGGGTGATGTCCATCCCGAGTTTCATTGCGAAGGCTGCGATCGTGTTCGGCGCGGTGTGGTAGAGCGGCGCCGGAATCAGGGTCCGCACACCGGGTCCCAAACCCATCCGCTGGGCCACGGCCGTCGCCATCCGCATCATATATTCCGGTGAGACCGTCTCGCGCACAATGCCTTTGGGTTTGCCGGTCGTCCCTGAGGTGTAGATCATGCCAAGTCCGCCCGAGGGGGCAATGGCGGCCGTGGCCGGGTCGCTGCCGGCCAGCCAATTCTCGTAGTCGACAAGACCGTCCCGTACCGGCGGGCCCCCGGAACGCACCACGATCAACGGGATGGACGTGCCCGTCTGTTGCACCGCCGCAACGAAATCGGAGTGGACGAATGCTGCCGTGCTCGCGCTGTTGCTCAGCAGGTGGCTGAGTTCGTCTGATTTCCAGTGCCAGTTGACCGGGACCGGGTTGGCGCCGATCAATGCGACGCCGGCAGTGACTTCGAGGAACTCGACAGAGTTCGACATGACGATCGCGACGTTGTCGCCGGCCGCGACGCCCAGTGCGCCTAGGCCGGCGGCGACACGAGCCGCCCGCTCCTGGACCTGTTGGTGCGATCGCTGCACGGTGCCGCATCGGATCATCGCTGTGTCAGACATGGTGTATTCCTTGAAAGTTGGCATTGGGTGCTGGGCGCGCACTCGGTTGTGCCGCGCGGTCTTCTTAACTCGTCAGGGCGTCGACGTCGACGTCCTCGGTGAACGCCGCGTCTGCGCCGAGCGTCCGGCTGACTGCTTCAGCGATCGTGCGGGGCAGGAATTCCCGGCCAGCGCTCGTTGCCATGACTGTGACGGTATGCGGGCGGTCGCCACGACAGTAGGACCCGAATGCGCGCAGTTGATGACCCAACTGCGCGCGGCCGATTTGTCACGGGGTCGCTGCGTCCGCCGCGACCGAGCGATAGGACCCTGGCGGGCTGCCGGTCCACCGCCGGAATGCACGTTCTTAACCCTATGTGAAGTCGCTGTGCATACAAGCTTGTTGTGTGTTCGTCGATCTTAGACCGAATAGTTAATGTCCAAAGGCCTCTAATTGCATCACAGCCGCCGCTATGTTCTACTAAGTGAATCTTGCATAGTTAGCCAAAGTGGCTACAGGTCGCGCGTCGTGTCGGCGAGCGTTTCGGGATGATTTCGTTCGGCACCCCGAGGCACGGCGACCCGTATGACGTCATGGCGGATAAGCGTCCATCAACAAAAGGAAAGACATGCAAACCAGCACCGCAATCAGCAACAAGGTCGTCGTCATCACCGGCGGTGCCAGAGGAATCGGCTTGGCCACCGCGACGGCGCTACACAACCTGGGTGCGAAAGTCGCCATCGGTGATGTCGATGAAGCAAAGCTCAAAGAGTCCGCCACCGCGCTCGGGGTGGACGTCTACGGCAAACTCGATGTCACCGACCCGGACTCGTTCTCGAGCTTCCTCGACGACGTCGAACGCCAACTCGGCCCCGTTGACGTGCTGATCAACAACGCGGGAATCATGCCGGCCGGCAAGATGATTGACGAGCCGGACACGGTCACCCGCCGCATCCTCGACATCAACACCTACGGCGTCATCCTCGGCAGCAAGCTGGCCGCCCAACGGATGATCCCACGCCGACGCGGCCACATCATCAACATCGCCTCGCTCGCCGGCGAGAGCCCGACCCCCGGACTTGCGACGTACTGCGCCAGCAAGTACGCCGTGCTCGGGTTCACCGAGTCGGCGCGCATCGAGTGCCGCAACACCGGCGTCCACTTCTCGGCGGTACTGCCCACGTTCACGAACACCGAGCTCATCTCCGGCACCTCCGGAGCAAAGTTCTCAAGAACGCCGAGCCGGAAGATATCGCCGACGCGATCGTCGGACTTATCAGCAAGCCTGCGCCGCGGGTAGCAGTGACCCGGGCAGCCGGCCTGCTCATCGGATCGATGAAATTCATCCCCAAGTCGGCCGGTGAATACATCGCCCGCAAGCTCGGCATGGAGCACGTATTCATCGATGACGTCGACAACGCCGCACGCAAAGCCTACGAGGACCGCGCCCGTGGGATCGGATCCTGATCGGTCCTCAATAGCAAGTACCACTGTCTATCGGCACGTCTGAGGTGTCACGCCGGCGCTACGCGACAGCAACGTCTCGGTAGCCAAGCGAACGCAAGAATTCCGCAAGTCGTCTGCGACAAACTAACGGCGCGCTCCTACATGTGAGAACCGAGGGGAACCGCCATGAACACACCACGCACGCTGAAGCGGATCACGGCCGGAGCGCTGCTGTCGGGCGCCGTCGCGGTGGCCGGCCTGGGCCTGGGTGCAGGTGCCGCCCAGGCGTGTAACGGCGCTTGGGGGCCGTGCGGCTACGGCCCAAATCACTGGTGCCCAGGGGATTCCTTGTACATGGATCGAGGTGGGCCGTACCAGGGTGTCGTTTGGGACATGGGTGTTTGCCACACCTGGTACCGGGTGGCCGAGGGCGCGGGCAACGTTCCCGAGGGGCCGCACAATTCCTCTGACGTTTGGGAGGGGCCCAATCCCCCGCCCCCTGCAGCTCCTCCGCCGCCTGCTCCTCCTGGGCTGCCTCCGCCTCCCGGTACGTGCTGGAACATGTGGATTCCGGGGCCCTGCCCAGGCGGCTAGCGGCATCACGTTCGTTGCGTGACCTCGAAAGCCAAACACAGCTCGGCGAGCTGACGGGGATTGTTGAGTGACCGTCCGGTGCGCTCCTCGATGCGGCGGAGTCGGTAGCGCACCGTGTTCGGGTGACAGAACAGCGCAGCCGCGGTATCGGAGACTGATCCGTTGTGGTCCAGCCAGGCGCGGAAGGTATCGACCACGAGCTTCTTGTCGTCGTCGGTCAGGTCAGCCAACGATCCGATACCAGCCTCCTCAGTGCGATCGCGAGCCGGTTGAGAGGCTGATGCGCACACGAGCGGATCATTCCGGCGTCGACTTATGGCGATGCTCCCGGTCAATTAGTCGCCGCCAATGTTCGTTGACGTGGTCGGACTGACGCTCGAGCGGGGGTTTGGGCAAGTCAGTGGCGTGTGAGGGATCAGCGCCGAGGAATTGCAAGACTCGCGCAATCTCACCGCCATAGTTCGCATCGAGCTCTTCATACCGGACCGTCAGAGCATCAAGACGCCGAGTGGTGAAGTGATTGGTCCACGCTGCCTGTTCGGCGTCGAGGCTCCGTTCGATCTCGATGATCTCGTCGTACGTCGGTGCCACGCCGGTGAGATCGACCGCGGCCCGGGCGGGTGTGGGCCGGGCCAAGTGAGAGCCCCCATGGGCGCACCCTCCTCGCCGAGTCGGGAGAACGAAACCACTCGCCGGTCGTTTCGGCACGAAACAGCGATATGGCCTGCGCGCGCCGATCAGCACGGACGATATTGACGAAAACCGCTGCCGGGAAAAGCACCTCGAGAACAACCCCCGGATCGCCACGAAAACCCAGGGCTCGCGCAAGCCAGACGACATGCCGCCAATGAATTTTGACACCCCGAACGCCGTTCTCCGTCGCCGCGAACGCCATGACCTTCGCCAGATATTCGGCCCATGAGCAATTCGTCGGCAGTTTCAAATCTTCCTTGTAGGACGCGATGTGGTCGGGCGTGAAGTACTCCTCGGGGCGCCCGGCAACTCCAGTCGCAACGAGGCCTCCGGCCAGAAGCGAACTACCTGAGCGAGGAGTGGAAGCGATCACATAGGTTGCGCGTCTCATAACCTTCAACCCCTCCGAGATCGCTCCTACGCTCGCACACCGCCACCCAGAAGTTTGATGGTGTGGTAGCCATCGTGTCGAGCAACTGCCATCAGCCGCTCAGATAGCGGGTGCCACGATGCGGCGCGCGGCTTCCACGGCGGCGCCGCGCCGCCCGGCGATGATCGCGGGATCTGCGGTGGCGGTGTCGGGATGTGGCGACTGCGCCCAGGCCAAAGCGACGCCGAACAGCAGGACGAGCAGGTCCATCGGATCCCAGGACGCGTCGACATAGCCCGCGGCCTGGGCAGCCTCAATCGTGCTCATGTCTCGGGCCGCGACTGATTCTCGATCGTCGATCGGAGGCGGGTCGAGGGCGAATCCCTCCAGGCTGGCCCAGGTGATCATGCGCAGGTGTTCGGGCCGTCTGCAGGCCAGGTCGAAGATGTCGCCGACAAACTCCGGTACCGCGTCCGGGCGCAGAGTGACGGCGGCGAAGAACTCCGCTGCATCCGCGGCGACAACGCTGCGGAACAGGGCTTCCTTGTCGCCGAAGTGGGCGTAAAGCCGCTCCTTGCTGGCGTCGGCGGCCTTGGCGATCCGGTCGATCCGGGCACCGGCCAGACCATATTGGGCGAACTCGGACCGCGCGGCGCCCAGGATCGTGTCACGCAGCTCGCTGGTAGTTCGCATCAAAAGATCATATCCCATACGAACTAGTTCGTTTGGTATGGTGGAGCGAGACCCACCGAGCCCGAGACTGAGGACGCCGTGCAACAGCCAAAAGCGATGCCCATCGATATCGATGCAGTGATGAACCATCCGCGCCGCGTCCAGAGATTGCGCGGCGCGTTGGAAAAGGTTCACGACGGTATCTCGCCGCTCATCGACCTAACCCGGCCCTACGTAGGCGGCCTGGAGACGCTGCCCGGCGACGGCCGATTCCTGTTGGTAGGCAACCACACTGCGTACATCGCCGGCGAGGTGTTGCTGATTCCGCACTTCGTGCGGCGCGCGCTCGGCCGGCGGGTCCGGCCGTTGGCCGATCGCCGGTTCGCGACGAAACCGGGGTTGGGCCACGATGTCATGACGGCGTACGGCGGCGTCGTCGGTGATCCAGAGACCGCCCGAGAGTTGATGCGGCACAACGAGACCATCCTGGTGTTCCCCGGCGGCGGCCGCGAGATAGCGAAATTCAAGGGCGAGGAATACCACCTGAACTGGCGGGGCCGTTCCGGCTTCGCCCGCCTCGCGGTGGAGAACGACTATCCGATCGTCCCGGTCGGCCTGGTCGGCGGTGACGACGTCTACAAGAGCCTGGTCACCCGCGACAGCAGGCTGGGTCGGCTGAGCCAGGCCGTCAGCACCCGGATGACCGGCGAAGCCGACATGGCGATGCCACCGATGCGCGGCATCGGGCCCACCCTCATCCCCCGCCCGCAACGGATGTATCTGGGCTTCGGCGAACCGATCCAGACCACGAAACCCGAAGACCTATCGACGGAGGACTGGGTGGCCTCGGTTCGCGAGCGCACCCAGGAATCGCTGAAGTCGATACTGACCGACCTGCTGGCTGTCCGCGCCGACGACCCCTACCGCGAACTCAACCCGCTGGCGTGGGCCAGCGCGGCCGAAGCCGGCTGAGGTAACCCGAATCCCAGGCTCCGCAACCGGATTTGCAGTGTAGTTTCTTCGTGACAGTCGTTGCTGGCGAAGGAGCTGCAATGGGGTTCATCCAGCCCAACCTGCCCGTCGTCGACGTAGCCGAGTGGAGCAAGCGCCCGCGCGCCGAGCGGGTGGTGCCGATGGCACGCCACATCGCCCAGAACGGGTTCGGCACCCCGCTGATCATGCATGTGATGTACGGGGTGAAGATCGCGCTCTACATCCTCGGCGCATGGCTGTTCGCGTGGTCCACCAACGGCATCGGCGGCTTCACCGACGTCAGCGCGTGGTGGACGGAACCGATCGTGTTCGAGAAGGCCGTGCTCTTCACGATGCTGTTCGAGGTCGTCGGTCTCGGTTGCTGCTTCGGGCCGCTGGCCGGGCGTTACTTCCCGCCTATGGGCTCGATCCTCTACTGGCTGCGGCCTGGCACCATCCGGCTTCCCCCCTGGCCCACCCGGGTGCCGCTGACCAAGGGCCACCACAGAACCCCGTTCGACGTGTTGCTCTACGGCGCCCTGCTGGTGTTGCTCGCAATCGCGCTGGTGTCCGACGGTAGCGGCCCAATTCCCGCCCTGGACACGGTGATCGGCGTGCTGCCGCGTTGGCAGACCGCCGGAATTCTGGTGGTCCTGGCGATAATCGGCCTGCGCGACAAGACCATCTTCCTGGCCGCGCGTGGCGAGGTGTACGCGCCGTTGGCGCTGGTGTTCCTGTTCTCCGGGGCGGACATCGTGATCGGGGCCAAGGTGGTCTTCATGGTCATCTGGCTGGGCGCGGCCACCTCGAAACTCAACAAGCACTTCCCGTTCGTGATCTCGACGATGCTGGCGAACAACCCGTTCATCCCCTCGGGATTCCTCAAGCGGTCGTTGTTCAAGCGCTACCCCGATGACCTGCGTCCCAGCGCGCTGTCGGGTTTCATCGCCCACTTCTCGACCGCGGTGGAAGGGCTGGTGCCAGTGGCGCTCTTCTTTTCCCACGGCGGCTGGCCGACCGCCATCGCCGCGTTCGTGATGATCGTGTTTCACCTCAACATCCTGCTGGCCTTCCCGATGGGCGTGCCGCTGGAGTGGAACGTGTTCATGATCTTCGGGGTGCTGTGGCTGTTCGTCGCCCACGCGCGCCTCGGGCTGACGGATCTGGCCAACCCGTTGCCGGTGGCCGCGCTGTTCGTGGTCGTCGCCGGAACCGTCGTCGTCGGAAACCTGTACCCGCGCAAGGTTTCCTTCCTCCCGGGCATGCGTTACTACGCCGGCAACTGGGACACCACGGTCTGGTGCGTCAAGCCGTCGGCTGACGAAAAGATCCGCGTCGGCTCCCGCGCGCTCGGGCCGATGTATCACCTGCAGCTCGAGCGGTTGTACGGCAACAAAGAGGAAACCCTGGTCCCCCTTCACCTTGCCTTCGCGTTTCGCGGGATGAACACGCACGGCCGCGCGCTGTACACGCTGGTGCACCGCGCGCTGGCCGGCCACGACGAGGACGACTACAACCTGTGCGAGGGCGAGAATCTCTGCGCGATGGTTCTCGGCTGGAACTTCGGCGACGGGCATATGCACAACGAATGCCTGATCGAAGCGCTACAGGAGCGGTGCGGGTTCGAGCCCGGCGAGGTGCGAGTGGTGATTCTCGACTCGCAACCCATCCAGAAACAGACCCAGGAGTACCGGCTGGTCGATGCGGCGACCGGCGAGTTCGAGCGCGGCTACGTCAATGTCGCCGACATGGCCGACGCTCAGCCGTGGGCCGATGACCTTCCGGTGCACGTCCAGAGCGGTGCCAGGGTCAGCGATTCCTGACCCGGTGCACCACCACGACGACTACCACGGCACCCGTTCCGGCCAGTGCCGCCAGCACCGCCGGCTTCGTGACGAATTCGAGCACCCGAGCTTTGAGGTCGTCGGCGAGACGGCGGGGGTTGGCGCGCTCGGCGAGGGAATCGACGGTCGCGGCCAGCTGGTCACGGGCGAGGTCGATCTCCTGCCTGATGGTGTCGGGATCGCGGTCCGCCACGTGTCTGTCCTCCAAGTCGCCCGGTGCGCTTGAGGCACTACCCTAGTGCCGACGCTCCGGTGAATCGAAAGGGGAAGCACTTTGACCGAGACCACCCGGCTCGCGCCCGGCGACAAGGCCCCCGCCTTCAGCCTGCTCGACGCCGACGGCAAGAAGGTGTCATTGGCCGACTACAAGGGACGCCGTCTCGTCGTGTACTTCTACCCGGCGGCCTCGACGCCCGGATGCACGAAGCAGGCCTGCGACTTTCGCGACAACCTGCACGACCTCAACGAAGCAGGTCTCGATGTCGTGGGCATCTCCCCCGACAAGCCGGAGAAGCTGGCCAAATTCCGGGATGCGGAGGGTCTGACGTTTCCGTTGCTGTCCGACCCCGACCGAAAGGTGCTCACCGCCTGGGGCGCCTACGGGGAGAAGCAGATGTACGGCAAAACCGTCACAGGCGTGATCCGCTCGACGTTTGTTGTCGACGAAAAGGGCAAGATCGCCGTCGCGCAGTACAACGTCAAGGCCACCGGCCACGTCGCTAAGCTTCGGCGCGATCTGTCCGTATAGCCAAAGGTCAAGCTGCGGAACAACATCCCTGTTCGGCAGCGCGGGCTCAAACGCGCGCAAGAATCGCGCAAGCGGTCGGCGGCAAACTATCGGCAAGCTCCCAGATGGGAGAGCCGAAAGGAACCGACCGTGAACACCCCGCACACCCTGAAACGGATCGTTCGGCGATGAAGCCCGAAGACCCTGAGCTGCACATACGCGACCTGGAACGCGGGATTGGCCCGAAGCCGGGGGCCGCGCCCCCACAGTTCGCCACACCGTTCAGTGGCCAGCCCGGCGTGCCCGTACCCGGGGGGATCTCAGTGCGGTGGTTCCGAGCGGCCTCGAGGCTCACGAACACGCCGCGGAGACGGCTGATGGTGGGGTTTGGGATCGCGTCGGCGATCGCGATCACGTTGTTCTTAGGCCATTACGCCGGCAAGACCACGGTGCACGGGGACCTCATCATGATCAATAGC
>CAVTLW010000044.1:0-52955 GCA_963735655.1 uncultured Actinomycetota bacterium | reverse complement strand
AGTAGGCCATGAACGCGACCATCCCGAGCGCGCGCCCGCGCGGACCGTAGCGACGGACGTAGACCGCGGCGAAGACGACCATCACGAAAGCGACGTCGGCGACGATCTGGTGCGGTGCCAGCAGCGCGGCGGCGGTGATGGCGAGCGCGGCAGGCACCGGCAGCAGCGCCATGGTGATCCGTTGCTGACGCGGGTCCGGCTCGTTGACCGACCGGGACGCGATCATCGTGATCACAACGCCGAGGAGAGCGACCGTCAGGGGCTGCCCGGTGGCCCTGGTCAGCACGGACAGCACCAGCACCGCACAGGCCAACGCGGCCGTGGTCCGGGTGGCCATCCGCAGCCGTAGCAGGCCGGGGTCGGAGCCGATCGTCCAGATTTGCGCGCCCGCTGATACAGCTCCACCAGCGACGACAGGGTGGCGGTCGCGTCCACATCCCGCCGGCCAGGCCGGTCGCGAGTGTCCGGAACGTCGCGCTGGTGCACGCCGTATCGACCGGACACGCGTCACCGCCTTTCTCGTTGTGTCATTCCATGGTGACGCCACCCGGGGCGTGACGGCCACCTGGCTACCGGGGCGGTTCCGGGAGGCTGAAGGTGGGCACGGGGCTCTTCGGGATGCAGGACTCATCGAGGTCGGCCCTCGGGGTTGTCGACGAACGCCGTCATGATCGATTGGGCGCAGGCCGAATTCGGCAGTACCCCGTGGCCCACCCCGGGGAAGCGCAGCGCGACGGACTTGCTGAGTCCGGGGGTGATCTCCCCGACCCATCGCGGCGCGGTGCTGGAGTCGAATTCGCCGGACAGGATGAGGGTGGGAATGTCGGTGTGCACCGGGAGAATGTCGGCGGTGTCGGACCTGCCCAACCCCCAGGCGCCGCACTCGCGGAAGATCCAGCTACCGGTCGGAGTGATCCGCAGGACCGAATCCGGCAGCCCGGGCATCGCCGTCTGGGCCGCGGACAGTGCCTGGTCCGGCGTGGTCCAGTTCGCCATTTCCTGGCAGTAGACCCCCAGCGCCAGTCCGGCGCCCAGCAGGCCGCGTTGTTCGGGAGACGGGACAGTCGCGGCAATTCCGGCGGCGGCCAGGGTGCCGTCGCCCTTGGCGAGGGCGAAGATCATCCGCGGGATATCGGCCACCTTGGTGGGGTCGGCGCTCCAGTCGAGTACCAGGGGGACCAGCTTGAAACCGTCGATGGTGACCTTGACCGTGTCGTTCTTGGGACCGGAGGTGGTGACCTCGAGCGGCGTCTGGCTCAGTTTGTTGACGGTATTGATGAACACACCCGGCAGGGCGGGATAGGCGGCGGCGCAGGCTGGTTGGTCGGCGCACGCCCGGAAGATCGCGGCCAGGCCGCTGGCCGGGGCCTCCCACCAGTGGTCGACGATGTTGAAGCTGGTCGGCACCACCGAGTCCAGGACCACCGATCGGATTCCGGTGCGGCGGTCCCGTAACAGCTGCTGGGCGAGATCGGTGCCGTAGGAGACCCCGTAGACGTTCCATTGATCGATGCCCAACTTCTCCCGCAGATCGGCGATATCGGCCGCGTTCTCTCTGGTGTTGTAGGCCGCGAAATCGACGCCGGTCGGCGCCAGGCGATTCTTGCAGGCCGCGACCGCGGCGGCGTCGAGGTCTGCGGTCGACGGGTCCTGGAACGCCAAGGTGATTGCGCGAGAACTGAATTCGTCCATTTCCGGACAGCTCAGGTGCGGGTCGCTGTGCAGGGTGCCGCGCTGGTTGACGAAGATGACGTCGCGGTCGGCGTTCATGCCGCCGGCCACGACGCCGGCCGCATTGAGCGTGCCTGCGCCGCCGGGACCGCCGGCCAGGAAGACGATGGGATCGGGCCGGGGCGTGTTGCTGGCCGCCTTGATCCGGGCGACCAGGATCCGGATCATCCGGCCTTTCGGATTCAGGCGGTTCTCCGGCACGGTGAGGTATCCGCAGCTGTACTTCGAACCCAGATCGGCCTGTGGCACACCGGGAAAGTTGGGCTCCGGACACGGCGCGGCTGCGTAGGAGGCCTTCTGGTTGGACGACCGACTGCACGCGCCGAGTAGACCCATGGTGGTGATCGCCGCCAGCAGACACAGCAGCGCGACGGCTGCACGCGGTAGGCGGCTGGTGTCGATGGGGGAAACGCTACTTCTCCGGAGTGAACCGGACAGCACCGAGTTTGAGCCGCTCGATCGCCTCGGCGAACTCCGCGCGGTCAGGCATGCGGTCGTCGCGGAAATTCAGCCCCATCATGCGTTGGGCGCGCTTGACGCCATAGCCCTGCGCGCAGCGCAGGTAGAGATCGGGCAGCAGCGCCCGATCTTGGATGAGCTCGCCGCGCATCGCGGTCGTCTTCCCGTCGTAGACGACCTGGGCCGGACCTCCGCCCTTGAAGTTCGCCTTCCAGGCGGCGCCGGCCAGGGCATAGAGATCACCGTCAATCACGTGGGCGCTCACCGGAATTGAGAACGCCCGCCCCGACTTTCGCCCGGTGAAATGCAACACCATCAACTGCTTGCGGGCCGGGCCCGCGAGTGGGGTGCGCAATAGCGCGCCCAGGACCGGGTTGATGAGACGCAGGAGGGCCGACGGTGGGTGCCCGACGTCTATCGCATACGACTGTTCTGCCATGCCCAACACCGTAAGGCCAATTGAGGCGAGCAGCGCGAAATTTCAGTGCGGCCCCGGTGTGCTCACGGTCGGGCTGGCGGTCGAGCAGCCCTTTTCGCGCAGTACCGAGGAAAGATCGGCCAGCGGAATATGCGGGGCGACGGACCCGGGGGGCACGCCGCCGGGGCCGCGTCCGGCCGGCATGTAGAGGACGAGATCGTCGTTGTCCAGCGCCCAAGCCTCGTAGTTGTCGGCCAGCTCACCTTCGGGTTGGCCCGGTTCGAACTGCTCGACGCGAAGCGGCGACTCGGTGCCCAGCGCCTGCTTCACGAAGGACCGGGCGACCGGCGGGATGACCTTGAGCGGGTCGACTCCGGGACAGAAGAGATCGACCAGCGCAAGCTGCTTGTGCTGGTCGAAGTCGAACGTGAACGTGCTGATCTGCCCACCCGGGTGCGGCATATTGCTGAAGTACCAATCCGCTTGGAAGAAAACGGTTTTGGTGGCCGAACCGTGGGTGAACGAGGTGAACGCGAGGGTGGCGTCCCCGTTGCCGTTGCTGTCGGCTTGGCCCTGATCGGCATAGTCGGCGAAGAACTTCCGCACAAACGGGCCGAGCACCGGGCCGGCCGTCGGGTCGTTGATCAGATCCACCGGATAGCTGGCCTTCACGTCCACGTGCACCCCGTTCGCGCCACTCTTGGTCAGCGCGCACTGCTCGGCCGGCGGGTACCAGGTTCCGCCGACCTCGGCGCACAGGCCGGTGGGCGCCGGCGGCGGCGAGGTACTGGTCAAAGTGCCGGTACTACGACTCGGAGCATGGCAAGCGCAGGCGAGCAACGCGGTGCACAGCGCAACACCGAACCACGACGGCCGAGAAAACGACCTCATCGCCCCACCCTATTGGTGCCAGCGGTTTGGTTGTCGAGCGTGAGGCCTATGGACCGATTCAAGCCGCCGTACCTAAGGCCCACGCTCGGCGGGCCGTAGGCCGTCCCGATCAGGGCAGGGTGATGGTCGTCTGGTCGTCGATGACGTTGGTGGCGTCCATCAGCGGGCCGCCCTCGGCGTCGGTGGAGTCGGCGTTGAGCTGAAGCACGTACACCGCGTTCTGGGCGGGCACCGGGATCACCACGGTCTTCTGTGCGATGGTCCGCTTCTTGCCCAGCTTCGTGTAGGAGCCGCCCAGCTGCCAGGCCTGGAAGCCGCCCAACGTGGAGGCGGTTCCGTTGCCGGAGCCCTCGTATCCGGGCAGGTTCTGCAATTCACCCGGAGCGAATTCGATGATCTTCGCCGGGTCCACGTTGCCGGTCAGCTTGGACACCAGTGCGGCGATCGTGGGGGGGTCGTTGTTGTCCGCCGCCTGGGTGAGGAATATCCCGCCGTAGGGCGCGCCGGCGCTTTCGGGGATGAGCTGCCAGCCGTTGGGCACCGGCAAGTTGATGGTGGGGGAGCCGGGGTCGCCGTGATGGATCGGAGTCTCGGTGATCTTGTTCTCCGTCACGTAGTCGGAGATGGTCTTGTGGGCCTGTGCGCCCGGCGTGGTGCTGGTTGTGGTCGTCGTCGAGGTGGAGGTCGAGGTGGACGTCGACGTGGACGTGGAGGTCTTGGTTTCGGTCTTCTTGTCGCCGCAACCGGCGAGCGCCACGCTGAGCGCCACCGTCGCGATTGCCGCTGTCAACACCTTCATCTATCGCTCTCCCGGAAAATTGGGCCGGCACCAGCGCCGGCCATTGCGAACTGACACTAGCCCAAGCGTCGCGCAAGGTTGCCAGGTGTCTGGACCGCTATGACGACTCACTTGTCGAAACCACCCAATCAACAGCCGGCTATGCAGTAATAGACAGTTATGCGCGCACGAAGGGCCATCATCGCTCTTCTGGCGGCGACGGCTGTCTTCATGGCATTCGTTGCGGCCGCACCGCCCTTTGCTTACGACGGTGAGCCGGGGTTCGTCGAGAATCCCGTCGACCAGGTCGACACCCTCTACGGCACCGGGACCGGCGGTGAGACGGTCGGCGAGATCAACAATTTCCCAGGGCCGTCCGTGCCGTTCGGCATGGTGCAGTACTCGCCGGACACCACCCACACCTACGCCGGTTACAACTATGACAACCCGCTTTCCACCGGGTTCAGCATGACCCATGCCTCGGTCGGCTGCGCGGCGTTCGGCGACATCTCGATGTTGCCCACCACCACGTCAATCGACTCGCAGCCCTGGAACGCGTGGGAAAGGATTGCCCACGATGACACCGAGGTGGGCGTGCCCGGCTACTACACGGTGCGCTTCCCCGCCACGGGAGTGACCGCGGAACTCACCGCCACCACGCGAACCGGCTTCGGCCGGTTCAGCTATCCGCACAACAATCGACCCGCCCTATTCCACGTGAATTCCGGTGCGTCACTCTCGGGCAACTCGCGCTCGACCATCCAGCTCGGTGAGGACAACACCACCATCACCGGATGGGCAACTACTGGCGGATTCTGCGCCAAGAGAAACACCTACACGGTGTACTTCGCCATGAGGTTCAGCCAGCCGTTCACCTCCTATGGCACCTGGGACGGCTCCACGGTGTACCCCGGTGTCCGCGGCGCGCATTCGCGTCATAGCGGGGGCTACGTGGAGTTCCCGGCCGGCTCGGTGCTAGAGGTGCAGACCGCGATCTCCTACGTGAGCATCGACGGAGCGCGGGCGAACCTCGCCGCCGAGGGCGCGGCGAGCTTCGAGGAGGTCCGCGCCGCCGCATCGTCGGAATGGAATGCCGCGCTGTCACATATCGCGGTGGCCGGCAGAAACGGCAACGACGTGGACACCTTCTACACGTCCCTGTACCGGACGCTGTTGCACCCCAACACCTTCAACGACGCGGACGGACGCTACATCGGATTCGACGGGTTCATCCACACCGTGGCCGAAGGGCATACCCAATACGCCAACTTCTCCGACTGGGACACCTACCGGGGCCTCGCGCCCTTGCAGGGCCTGCTCTTCCCGGAGCAAGCGAGCGACATGGCCCAATCGTTGGTCAACGACGCCGAACAGAGCGGATCGTATCCGCTTTGGGCACTTGCGAATTCGACGACCGGCATGATGACCGGAGATAGCGTGGTACCGCTCATCGTCAATCTCTTTGCCTTCGGCGCAAAGAATTTCGACCTCAAGACGGCACTGCACTACATGGTGAAAGCGGCGACCGAGGGCGGTGTCGGGCTCAACGGCTACGTCGAGCGGCCGGGAATCGCCACCTACCTCCAGCTGGGCTACGCACCGCAGACGGCGGAGTTCGGCCCCGGCGCCTCGATCACGCTGGAGTGGTCGATCGACGATTTCGCCATCTCCAGGTTCGCCGACTCGCTCGGCGAGACCCCGACCGCTGTCGAATTCCAAGACCGCGCGCAATACTGGCAGAACCTGTTCAATCCCACGACCGGCTACATCTCGCCCCGCAGCGCGACCGGATTCTTTCGCCCTGGGCCTGGATTCGTAGAGCCCCGCTCGAGATTCGGCCAGGAAGGCTTCGACGAGGGCAACGCCGAGCAATACCTCTGGATGGTGCCGCAGAACGTCGCCGGCCTGGTGACCGCACTCGGCGGCCGCAAGGCAGCGGCCGGACGGCTCGACCGCCTCACCAAAAGACTCAATGTGGGCCCCAACGAGCCCTACCTGTGGGCCGGTAACGAACCGAACTTCGGGGTGCCGTGGCTGTACAACTACATCGGTCAACCGTGGAAGACGCAGCGGACGGTCGACCGGGTGCGCGGACTGTTCGGTCCCGAACCCAACGGCGAGCCGGGCAACGACGACCTCGGCGCGCTGTCCAGTTGGTACGTCTGGGCCGCCCTTGGGCTATTCCCGAGCACCCCGGGAACGCCGATTCTCACCGTCAACACACCGCTATTCGACCGCGTCGTAATCGCGCTCCCGGCAGGCAAATCCATTCGGATCTCCGCCCCGGGTGCGTCCGCACCGAGCCACCTGAAATACATCAGGGGCCTCGCCGTCGACGGCAAGGCCACCGATCAGACATTTCTTCCGGAGTCGATCATCCGCACCGGCGGCGACCTCGCGTTCTCGCTGTCGGCATACCCGAACACGGTGTGGGGCACGTCCGAGTCCGCCGCGCCACCGTCCTTCGGTGCGGGTAGCTCGGCCGTGACCGTCAACGTGTCCCGTCCCGCCGTCACGATCGCGCCGGGAAGCGCAGCAACCGTCACCGTCGACGCGCAACGGATGATCGACGGCGCCGGCGACTACACCATCACCGGTACGTCCTTCGACGGGGTCACAGTGTCACCTGCGTCTGGACGGTTCGCCGGCAACGGGTCAGCCAAAGCGACCGTGAAGATCACCGTGGCGGACTCGGTGCCCGAGGGGTACTACCTCGTCTATCTCGCAACGGCCGTCGGCGAGAGCACCAGGTGGTCGATCGTCCTCGTGACCGTTGCGGCCGACACTCACGAGTGAATGGTCAGACCATCTCGTTATTCGTCAGCCATCGCATCACGGGCCAACCGACGAATACCGGCAGCCAGCAGGTGAGCACTCGATACAGCAGCACAGACGGCACCCCGACGGCCCCCGGTACACCGAAGGCGGCCAGCCCGCCGATCAGCGCCGCTTCGACGGCGCCCACACCACCGGGCGTGGGCGCGGCCGAGGCCAGCGTCCCGCCGACCATCGTCACCACGGTGACGGTGACGAACGTCGCACCGCCACCGAACGCCTGGACACTGGCCCACAGGGCCAACGCCGCGCCGAGAGTCGTTCCGGTGCAACCGAGTACGATGATCGCCAGTCGTCTGGGCTCGCGGGCGAGTTCGGCCAGATCGTGGGACACCTCCGTCAACTTCGGTCGCACGTCCGTCGCGAGCCAGCGCCGCAGCCTGGGCACGAACAGAAATGCGCCGACGATCCCCAGCGTCAGACCCGCGATCAGATACAAGCACCGTCGCGCCCGGGACGAAGTGCGAGAGGTCCGCCGACGCGCCGGCAAAGGTGCTGAAAAGGATCAGTAGTAGGACATGGACGATCACCTGCACCGCTTGCTGCATCGCCACCGCCGCGGTGGCCCGCAGGGTGTTGAGACCGCCCTTCTGCAAAAGCCGGGTGCTGAGCGCGAGGCCACCGACACCGGCCGGAGTGGTGGTGGCGGCAAAAGTGTTGGCCACCTGGGCAACCGACAGCTTCCAGAAGCCCACCGCGCCGTCGGCGCAAGCCCACAGCGCGGCGGCCGCACCGACGTAGGTCAGCGCTGACACTGTCAGGCCCAGCAGTGCCCACCACCAGTTGGCGATTCGCAGTTGCGAAAAGAACGTCGGCACGGCGCCGATGAAGGGGTACGCGACATAGACCAGCGACCCGAGCAGCACCAGTTGAATGACCTGGCTGCGAGTGAACCGGGTGATCGTTTCGGTCTCGATCTCATCGGCACCGGTTTGCCGTTTCACCTCCGCGCGACCGCGGGAGATGACCGTGCCGGCGTTGGCCACCGACTCGCGGATTCGTTTCGGCACAGCGGATTTGGTGAGCCGGCCCGACGCGGTCAGGATGGTGTCCTTGCCGAACGCGTCGATTGCCGCGCCCACCGCGGACTCCGCGTCGTAGAGCGCTGACGTGGTCACCAGCAGCTGGGCGATGTCGGATTGGAGCTGGGCATCGGTGGCGCCGTACTCCGCGGCTCCGAAACCTCCGAGGAGCACAGTGCCGCCGTCGACCGTGATCTCGTTGCCGCGCAAATCGCCGTGCGAGATTTGGTGGTCGTTGAGGTTGCGCAAGCATTCCCAGACCCGGGCAACCGGTGTCTCGGTGGCGCATTCGTCGAGCGGAATCCCTCGAACGGGCTTGTGCGCGTAGAGCGTCCAGCCGCGGTCCAGAGCGGCGACGGCGATCGTCGACGTGTTGGCGATGCCCACTTCGCCGATCGCGATCGCCATCAGTGCCCGATGCTCGACGGCGCGGCGCATGGAGGCCTGCAGCGGCGCGGTCTCGCTGCCGCGCAACCGCAGCTTCCACCAGAGCTGCCGCAATGCGCCGCCGCTGCTCTGATGTGGGCCGTACAGCTCGATCGCCGCGGTGGCGCCGTTTTCGGCGCCCGCCGCCGAGAGCACGAGCGGCCCCGGTCCGGCCGGCCGGACCACCAGGATCCGAGACACCACGAATCCGCGCTTGGCCATCGCGCGCACCGCGCCCTCCAGCGGAACCTCCAACGCGGGGGTGCCGACGAAGAGCACGACCAAGGCGCCGACGAACCATCCCACCGTCAGCCCCAGCAATGAGCGGGCCGGCACGATGGCGCTGACCACGAGGTGGATCGGGACGAAGGCCAGCAGCAGCGTCCACCACCAGCGTCGCCAGCGCGCGGGCAGCCAGGGACCCGAGACGGTGAGCACCGCGGCCAGCATGGCGATCCACCGCGAGTCGTCGAGGAGTTGGGCCGGCAGTGTGTTGAGCCGATCGGACACCTCGAAGTGCCATCGGGGTGGCGAGATGCGGTTGCTGCCGATCGACAACGGGAGCACGGCGATCACCGCGGCGGCAGCGTAGGCGCCCAGCAGTTTCCACTGCCGGGAGATGACCAGGCCGATCAGGATCATGAAGGGCAGCGCCAGGATCGCGATGCCGTAGGCCAGGTACACCACGTCGGACTGAGTGGGGGACAAGACCCCGACGATCTCGGAGATGGATTTCTCCAGTGCGATCCACCGCGGCCGGGTGATCACCGAACTGACGACCACCGTCACCAGCAACACCGTGGCCATGCCAACCCGGATGATGTCGTTGGTCCGTCGGGTCAGTGGTTGCAGCAAGCTGCCGGAAACGGCGATGTCGCGCCCGTCTACCCGCATATGCCACAGGTCCTTTTGAGGTCCTTTTGAGGTCCGACCGGTCCGTCGACAACCTATCCGGTTACCTGCTCCGCAGGAATGATTGTTCCGGCATGTCAGTGGTCTGACCACTTGACGTCTTACCTATTCCGGTTCACACTGAGCGCATGGCGCTGCAACCGGTGGTTCGCCGATCGGTGCCTGAAGAGGTCTTCGAGCAGGTCGCTGCCGATGTGCTCAGCGGGGAGATGCAGCCCGGAGAAGCGTTGCCCAGCGAGCGCCGGATGGCGGAGGTGCTCGGGGTGTCCCGGCCGGCCGTCCGCGAGGCGCTCAAGCGGCTGTCGGCGGCCGGTCTGATCGAGGTGCGCCAGGGTGATGTCACCACCGTGCGTGATTTCCGGCGGCACGCCGGCCTGGACCTGCTGCCCCGGTTGTTGTTTCGCAACGGCGAGCTCGACGTGTCGGTCGTCCGCAGCATGCTCGAAGCCCGGCTGCGCAACGGCCCGAAGGTAGCGGAGCTGGCGGCCGAACGACACGGACCCGAGCTGGCCGAGTTGCTCGAGGACGCGTTGCGCGCGCTGGGGACCGAGGAGGATCCGGTCGAGTGGCAACGCGGCATGCTCGAGTTCTGGGACCACGTGGTCGACAGCGCCGGTTCCATCGTATTTCGGTTGATGTACAACGCATTTCGCGCTGCATACGAGCCCGCGCTACCGGCCCTCGCCCCGGCGGTGACCGCCGAGGTCAAGCGGCCTGATGGCTACCGGAGACTGGCCGATGCCATCGCCTCGGGCGATACCGCGGAAGCCAAGAACACCGCCCACGACTTACTCGAACTCGCGAACACCACGGTGCTGGCCGCACTCGACAGCCCGGGGATCGACCGTGAGCCTTTCGACCAACCAGAACACGATCACCGGCTACCTGCGGGGCCAGATCCAACCGGCGGCCGACGCGGTCGGCGGGTTCTACCGGCTCTGCGTGCTGACGGGCAAAGCGCTGTTCCGGCGGCCCTTCCACTGGCGCGAGATGATCGAGCAGGGCTGGTTCATCACCAGTGTCTCGTTACTGCCCACCCTCGCGGTCTCGATTCCGCTGACCGTACTGATCATCTTCACGCTCAACATCCTGCTGGCCGAGTTCGGCGCGGCCGACATCTCCGGTGCCGGTGCGGCGCTGGGCGCGGTCACGCAGTTGGGCCCGCTGACCACCGTGCTGGTGATCGCGGGTGCCGGGGCCACTGCCATCTGCGCCGACCTCGGTGCCCGCACCATCCGCGAGGAGATCGATGCGATGGAGGTGCTCGGCATCGACCCCATCCACCGCCTGGTGGTGCCCCGCGTCGTCGCCGCGACCATCGTCGCCTCACTGCTCAACGGCGCGGTGATCACCATCGGCCTGGTCGGCGGCTTCGTCTTCGGTGTCTTCATCCAGCACATTTCCGCGGGCGCCTATGTCGGCACGCTGACCCTCGTGACCGGCCTACCCGAGGTGGTCATCTCGGTGATCAAGTCGGCGATCTTCGGAATGATCGCCGGCCTGGTCGGTTGTTATCGCGGGCTCACCACCAAGGGCGGTCCCAAGGGCGTCGGGACCGCCGTCAACGAGACCCTGGTGTTGTCCGTGATCGCGCTGTTCGCGGTCAACGTGGTGCTGACCACCATCGGCGTGCGATTCGGGACGGGGCGCTGAGGTGGCGACTCGAGCGGTGTTGCGGTCGCGCTACCCGCGGACGGCCTCCAACCTCAACCGCTACGGCGGCGGCGCGGCCCGAACGCTCGAGCAGCATCGGGCTTTTCGCGAGGTTCACCCGGATCAGCATCGCCGAGATCGGGTGGGCGCTGTTCCGCTACCGCCGGGAGACGCTGCGGCTCATCGCCGAGATCGGCATGGGCACCGGCGCGATGGCCATCATCGGCGGCACGGTCGCGATCATCGGCTTCGTGACGCTGTCCGGCAGCTCGCTGATAGCGATCCAGGGCTTCGCGTCGCTGGGCAACATCGGCGTCGAGGCGTTCACCGGATTCTTTGCCGCACTGGCCAATACACGTATCGCCGCGCCGATCGTCTCTGGTGTCGCGCTGGCCGCCACGGTCGGTGCCGGCGCCACCGCCCAGTTGGGTGCGATGCGGATCAGTGAGGAGATCGACGCGCTGGAAGTCATGGGTATCAAGTCGATCTCGTTTCTGGTCTCCACCCGGATCCTGGGCGGGCTGGTGGTGATCGGGCCGCTGTATGCGCTGGCCCTCGATATGGCTTTCACGTCCGGCCAGCTCGTGACGACGGTGCTCTATGGGCAGTCGAACGGCACTTACGAGCACTACTTCCGCACCTTCCTGCGCCCCGAGGACGTGGCGTGGTCGGTGGTGGAGGTCGTCACCATCGCGGTGGTGGTGATGATCAGCCATTGCTACTACGGCTACACCGCCTCCGGTGGCCCGGTCGGCGTCGGCCAGGCAGTGGGTAGATCGATGCGCTTCTCGCTGGTCTCGGTGGTGGTTGTCGTCCTGTTGGCCGAGTTGGCGCTCTACGGCGTCGACCCGAACTTCAATCTGACGGTGTAACCGCGATGACGACGATGATGACGCGCAAGGGCCGACGGGCGTGGCTGTACGTCGAGGGCGTGATCCTGCTGGCGGTCTGCGCGCTGGTGCTGACGTTGGTGTACATGCAGTTTCGGGGCGATTTCACACCCAAGACCCAGCTGACCATGGTGGCTACCCGGGCGGGCCTGGTGATGGAGACGGGAGCGAAAGTCACCTTCAACGGGGTGGCGATCGGCCGGGTGGCCAGCATTTCGGAGATCGAGCGTGACCACAACCCGGCGGCGAAGCTGGTGTTGGAGGTGGATCCGAAATACATCCACCTGATTCCGGCCAACGTGGTGGCCACTATCGAGGCGGCCACCGTGTTCGGCAATAAATACGTGTCGCTGACCTCGCCGGAAGACCCGAAGCCCCAAAGGATCTCGTCGCGGGACGTGATTGACGTGCGGTCGGTGACCACCGAGTTCAACACGTTGTTCGAGACCATCACCTCGCTTGCCGAGAAGGTGGATCCGATCGAGCTGAACGCCACGTTGTCCGCGCTGGCGCAGGCGCTGGACGGGCTGGGCAAGAACTTCGGCGAGTCGCTCGTCAACGGCAATGAGATTCTGCGGCATCTGAACCCACGGGTTCAGCAGCTGGGCTACGACGTGCGGCGGCTGGCGGATCTCGGTGAGATCTACACCCGTGCTTCACCGGATTTGTGGGCCGCTCTGCAGAACGCGCTGACCACGGCGCGCACCCTGAACAAACAACAGGGCGATCTGGATGCCGCGCTATTGGCAGCGGTGGGCGCGGGCAGGACCGGCGAAGACGTCTTCTCCCGGGCCGCTCCGTATCTGGTCCGTGGGGCCGCCGATCTGGTGCCCACTGCCGAGCTGCTCGACACCTACAGCCCCGAGATCTTCTGCACCATCCGCAATTTTCACGACGCCGCTCCCTTGGTCGCCAATGCGCTTGGCGGGAACGGCTATTCGCTCTCGGCTGCCGGCACGCTGCTGACTGCGCCCAATCCTTATGTCTACCCTGACAATCTGCCCCGGGTGAACGCTCGCGGCGGACCCGGTGGACGCCCGGGCTGCTGGCAGACGATCACCCGGGATTTGTGGCCGGCGCCGTATCTGGTGATGGACACCGGCGCCAGCCTCGCGCCGTACAACCACGTCGGGCTTGGCCAGCCGATGTTCACTGAATACGTCTGGGGACGCCAATTCGGGGAGAACACGATCAACCCATGAGAACCACTGGAACAGCTATCAAACTCGGCATCGTGTGGATGGTCTTGCTGTTGTTCACGGTGGTGATCGTCGTCGTGTTCGGCCAAGTCCGTTTCGATCGCACCACCGGGTATTCCGCCGTGTTCACCAATGCCAGCGGACTGCGGGCGGGGCAGTTTGTCCGGGCCTCGGGGGTGGAGGTCGGCAAGGTCTCCAAGGTGACGCTGACCGACGGGGACACCAGGGTTTTGGTGGACTTCACTGTCGACAGCTCGCTGCCGCTGGATAAGGCGACAACCGCGTCGATACGCTACCTGAGCCTGATCGGCGACCGCTATCTGGAGCTCAAGCGCGGCGAGAGCGGTCAGGTGCTGGCGCCGGGGGGCACGATCCCGCTTGAGCACACCGCGCCTGCATTGGATCTCGACGCGTTGCTCAACGGGTTCCGTCCGCTGTTCAAGGCGTTGGACCCGGACAAGGTCAACAGCATCGCTCAATCAATCATCACCGTGTTCCAGGGGCAGGGCGCCACCATCAGCGACATCCTCGACCAAACCGCCTCGCTCACCTCAACATTGGCCGACCGGGACCAGGCGATCGGCGAGATCATCGACAACTTGAACACCGTGCTGGCGACCACCGTCAAGCACGAGAAGGAGTTCGACGGAACGATCAACAAGCTGGAGATGTTGATCACCGGACTGAAGAACAGGGCCGATCCGCTGGCCGCGGCGGTAGCGCATATCAGCAATGCCGCGGGCACCCTGGCCGACCTGCTCGGTGAGGATCGCCCGTTGTACCGCAGTACGTTCGGACATCTCGAGAACATCCAGCAGTCGCTGATACATGATCTGCCGACGCTCGATGACGTATTGCGCAAGCTGCCGGGCGCCTACCGGATCATCGGCCGCGCCGGTGGTACCTACGGTGACTTCTTCAACTTCTACCTGTGCGATATTTGGTTGAAGGTCAATGGATTACAGCCAGGTGGTCCGGTGCGCACCATCAAACTCTTCGGGCAGCCCACCGGGAGGTGCACGCCGCAATGAGGACGCTGACGGAGTTCAACCGGGGCCGCGTCGGGGTGATGGGTGTGGTCGTCACGATGCTCGTAGTTGCCGTGGGGCAGACCTTTACCAGCGTGCCGGTGCTGTTCGCCACACCCACCTACTACGCGGAGTTCGCCGACACGGGCGGCATCAACACGGGCGACCGGGTGGAGATCGCCGGGGTGGACGTCGGCCTGGTGCGTTCGCTGGAGATCCGCGGCAACAAGGTCGCGATCGGATTCTCGTTGGCCGGCAGGACGATCGGGACGCAAAGCCGGTTGGCGATTCGTACCGACACCATTCTCGGCCGCAAGAATATGCAGATCGAACCCCGTGGCTCAGAACCATTGCGGCCCAACGGGCTCATCTCGTCGGCGCAAACCACTACGCCGTATCAGGTCTACGACGTGTTCGTCGATGCCACCAAGGCGGCGACCGGCTGGGACATCGAGGCCACCAAACGTTCGCTGAAGGTGTTGTCAGAGACCTTCGATCAGACCGCGCCGCATCTGAGTGCCGCCCTCGACGGGATCAAAGCTTTCTCCGACACCATCGGCAAGCGCGGCGACCAGCTCAAGCAACTGCTGGCGAACGCCAACAAGATCGCCCGCGTGCTCGGCGATCGCAGCGGCCAGTTCAACGGGCTACTGGTCAATGCCAACACGCTGCTGGCCGCGTTCAAGCAACGCAGCCAAGCGCTGAGCATTCTGCTGAGCAATGTCTCGAACGTGTCAGCGCAGGTGTCCGGCCTGTTGCGGGAAAACCCCAACCTCCACCATGTGCTGCAGGAGTTGGGAACGGTCAGCGACGAACTGGTCCAGCGTAAGAATGATCTGGGCGATGTGCTGGTGCTGCTCAGCAGGTACACCGCATCCCTGTCGGAGGCCGTTGGTTCCGGGCCGTACTTCAAGGCGATCGTGGCGAATATCGTTCCCTATCAAATCATTCAGCCGATGGTCGACGCGGCGTTCAAAAAGCGGGGTATCGATCCGGAGAACTTCTGGCGCAGCACCGGGCTGCCCGAATTCCGCTGGCCCGATCCCAACGGCACCCGGTTCCCCAACGGTGCGCCGCCGCCGCCACCGCTGGTGCTGGAGGGCACCCCGGAGCATCCGGGACCGGCCGTCCCGCCCGGATCACCATGCTCGTACACGCCGGGCAATCCCGGAGGCAACGTCACTGTCGGCGATGAGGGTCTGCCGCGGCCGTGGAATCCGCTGCCCTGCGCCGGTGCCGCCGCCGGCCCGTTCGGTGGGCCCGCCTTCCCAGCGCCGCTGGACGTGCAGCCGTTGCCGCCGAATCCCTATGGGCCGCCGCCGGGCCCGGGTGTCCCGAGCGCGGGCCGGCCGGGCGCTGCGGCGCCGACCGTTCCGGGCGCAACGGTGCCGTTGCCCGCGGATGTGCCGCCCGGCGCACGCACCGAACCGCTGGGACCGGCCGGCCCGACACCGCCGCCGTCGACATTCGCTCCGGGCCTGCCGCCGGGCCCGCCCGCACCGCCGGGATCTGGTCCGCAGCTGCCGGCCCCGTTCATCACGCCCGGCGGAACCGGAGGTAGCAACCAATGAGCACCATCTTCGACGTCCGCAGCCTTCGGCTGCCGCAGCTGTCCCGCAAGGCGGTGATCGCCGGCGCGCTGGTGCTGGTGTTGGCCCTCGTGGCGCTGGTCGTCGGGGTGCAGCTCTACCGAAAACTGAGTAACACCAGCGTTGTTGCGTATTTTTCCGAGACCCTTGCGCTGTACCCGGGCGACAAGGTCGAGATCATGGGTGTGCGGGTCGGTGCGATCGACTCGATCGAGCCGATGGGCGACAAGATGCGGGTCACCTTCCACTACAGCAACAAGTACAAGGTGCCCGCCAACGCCAGCGCGTCGGTACTCAACCCCAGCCTGGTGGCCTCGCGCACCATCCAGCTGACACCGCCTTACACCGACGGGCCGGTGCTGAAGGACGGCGCGGTGATCCCGATCGAGCGCACCCAGGTACCGGTCGAGTGGGACCAACTGCGCGATTCCATCAACGGGATCCTGCGCCAGCTGGGCCCGACGCCGCAGCAGCCGGAGGGGCCCTTCGGCGAGCTGATCGAATCCGCGGCGGACAATCTGGCCGGCAAGGGCAAGCAGGTCCACGACAGCCTGAATAGTTTGTCGGAGGCGTTGACTGCGCTGAATGACGGTCGAGGAGACTTCGTCTCGATCACGCGCAGCCTGGCGCAATTCATCAACGCGCTGTACCAGAACGACAAGCAGTTCGTCGCGCTCAACGGCAACCTGGCCGAGTTCACTGACTGGTTCACCAAATCCGACCACGACGTGGCCGACACGGTTGCGCGGGTCGATGACGTGCTCGAGCTCGCCCGAAAGTTCGTCAGCGACAACAGATCCGTGATCAGTCAGGACTTCGGCAACCTCGCCGACGCAACGACCGCCCTGCTGCAGCCCGAGCCGCGGGACGGTCTGGAAACGGCGTTACACGTGCTGCCCACCTTCGCGGGCAACATCAACAACATCTACTACCCGGCGCACAGTTCGCTGGTGGGAACGTTCGCTCTGCCGAACTTCGCGAACCCGCTTCAGTTCATTTGCAGTGCCATTCAGGCCGGCAGCCGGCTTGGCTATCAGGATTCCGCGGAACTGTGCGCGCAGTACCTGGCACCGGTTCTGGACTCCCTGAAGTTCAACTACTTTCCGATCGGCGCGAACTTCTTCAACGCAGCCACCTCCCTGCCCAAAGAGATCGGCTACTCCGAGCCCCGGCTGCGTCCGCCACCGGGATACAAGGACACCACCGTCCCGGGAATTTTCGCTACGGACACACCGTTTTCGTACGGCAACCACGAACCCGGGTGGGTGGTCGCGCCCGGTATGCAGGGCACAGAGGTTCAGGCGGCCACCGCGAACATGCTGACCCCCGAGTCGCTGGCTGAGCTGATGGGTGGTGCCGACGTCGCACCGCCGCCGCCGGGAAACACGCTGCCCGGACCGCCCAACGCCTATGACGAGACCAATCCGCTGCCGCCACCGTGGTATCCGCAGCCCGCACGGCCGGGGCCGGGCCAGTGATTAGCGTGGCGAGGCGCGGGATCGTCGGCGCCGGACGCCGTGGACTGGCGTTCCTGCTGGCCGCTCTGCTGGCTTCTGGGGTGTTGACTTCGTGCGACTGGCGTGGCATCGCGAATGTGCCACTGCCGGTCGGCCGGGGCGCGGGTCCGCAACGCATGACCATCTATGTGCAGATGCCCGACACGTTGGCTCTGAACACCAACAGCCGGGTGCGGGTTGCTGACGTTTGGGTCGGCACGGTGCGCGAGATCAGGCTGAAGAACTGGGTGGCGACGCTGACGCTGGACGTCGATCCGACCGTGCAGCTGCCGGCCAACGCGACCGCGAAGATCGGCCAGACCAGCCTGCTGGGCACTCAGCATGTCGAGCTGGCCGCGCCGAAAAGCCCTTCGGCGCAACCGTTGCGGAGCGGTGACACCATTCCGGTGCAGAACTCTACGGCCTATCCCACCATCGAACGCACGTTGGCCAGTATCGCGGTCATCCTCACTGGCGGCGGCATCGCGAACCTCGACGTGATTCAAACCGAGATACTGCATGCCCTTGACGGCCACGTCGATCAGATACACGAAATCCTCGGGCGGATAGACACGTTCATCACCGAACTGAACCGGCGCAGCGGCGACATCACCCGCGCGATCGATTCGACCAACGAACTGCTGGCCATCGCGGCGAGCCACAACAAAACACTGGATCAGCTACTCACCGACATCCCGCCGCTGATCTCGCATTTCGCCGATACGCGCCAATTGTTCGGCGACGCAATCGAATCCCTGGGGCGGTTCAGCGACGTCGCCAACCGGGCGCTGTCGGATGCCCAGCCCAACCTGCACCAGAACCTGAAGTTGTTGCAGGGAACGCTCATTCAACTCGGCCGGGCCGCACCGCTGATCGTCGAGGCGCTGAAGTTGGGTCTCACCGCGCCGTACAACATCGACGGCGTCCCGAAGGTGATCCGCGGCGATTATATCAACGTGTCGGCCGGGATCGACCTGACGCTCAGCGCTCTCGACAACGCGTTGTTGACCGGAACGGGACTCTCGGGCATGTTCCGAGCGCTCGAGCAGGCTTGGGGACGGGATCCGGCCACCATGGTCCCGGACGTTCGCTTTACGCCCAACCCGAATGACGCGCCGGGAGGACCGCTGGTGGAAAGGGGTGAGTGAAAGATGCTGACTCGCCTCATCAGAATCCAGCTGGTGCTGTTGGTGGTGTTTTCGGTCACCGCGGTGGTGGTGTTGTGCTGGTACTTCTTACGGATACCCAGCCTTGTCGGCATCGGCCGGTACACGCTGTATGCCCAACTGCCGCAGTCCGGGGGCCTGTACCGAACCGCCAACGTCACCTATCGGGGTATCACCATCGGGACCGTCACCGCCGTCGAACCCACTGAGCTTGGCGCCCGCGCCACGATGAGCGTCGACAACGGGTACCAGATCCCGACCGATACGACGGCCAATGTGCATTCGGTGTCGGCGGTCGGCGAGCAGTACATCGACCTGGTGTCGAGCCGCACCGGCGGTCCTTACCTTCAGGACAACCAGACGATCACCAAGAGCACCGTTCCCAGTCAGATCGGCCCGGCGCTGGATGCGGCCAACCGTGCGTTGGCGGTGCTGCCCAAAGAGAAAGTGGCGACGGTGCTGCACGAGGCGTCGCAGGCTCTCGGTGGGCTGGGACCATCCCTTCGGCGCCTGGTCGACGCCGCTGCGGCCATCAGCCACGACTTCAGGGGCAGTATCGACGACATCGACGACATCGTTGACCATGCGGCGCCCGTCCTCGACAGCCAGGTCAATTCCGGTGACGACATCGCCCGCTGGGCGGCCAACCTCAACACCCTGACCGCGCAGGCCGCGCAACAGGATCCAGCGATTCGTCGCATCCTGTCCAATGGGGCGCCGACGGCCGAGCAGGTCGACGCCACGTTCAGCGATGTGCGCGACTCGCTGCCGCAGGCGCTGGCCAATCTCGAAGTCGTGATCGACATGCTCAAGCGCTACCACTCCGGCGTCGAGCAGGCGATGGTGTTCCTGCCGCAGTCCGCCGCGATCGCCCAGTCGGTCACTTCGGAATTCCCCGGCCAGGCCTCACTCGGACTCGGTGCCCTGTCGCTCAACGAACCCCCGCCGTGCCTGACCGGCTTCCTGCCGGCATCGGAGTGGCGGGCGCCGGCCGATACCAGCACCCCGCCGCTACCGGCCGGCACCTACTGCAAAATCCCCATGGACGCACAGAATGTGGTTCGCGGGGCACGCAACTACCCGTGCGTGGACGTGCCCGGCAAGCGGGCGGCGACGCCGCGGGAGTGCCGCAGCGACCAGCCCTATGTGCCGCAAGGCACCAACCCCTGGTACGGCGACCCGAACCAAATCCTGACCTGCCCGGCCCCGGCCGCGCGCTGTGACCAGCCGGTGAAGCCTGGTCTGGTGATCCCCGCGCCATCGGTCAACAACGGCCTCAACCCGCTGCCCGCCGACCGGCTGCCGGGCACACCGCCGCCGGTCAGCGATCCGCTGCAGCGACCGGGCTCGGGCACCGTGCAATGTAATGGGCAGCAACCCAATCCGTGCATCTACACCCCGAGCGGCGCCTCGTCCATCTACGACGTGCAGAGCGGCATCATCGTCGGGCCCGACGGTGTGAAGTATTCCGTGGCGAACTCCGACACGATCGGCGAGGACGGGTGGAAGTCGATGCTGGATCCGCCACCTGCGGGCCAGCATTCTTGAACCTGGCGGAAAGCTGGTTAACACCTGACGCGCGTACTGTCGCCTAGATAGGTCTGCTATCGAACTGGAGGACGTGAGCGTGGCGAGAACCGACAACGACACCTGGGAGATCACCGAAAGCGTGGGTGCGACGGCGTTGGGCGTCGCAGCGGCCCGCGCGGCCGAAACCGAGAGCGAGAACCCGCTTGTCAGCGATCCGTTCGCGCGGGTGTTCCTGGACGCTGCCGGTGACGGCATGTGGAATTGGTTCGCGGCTCCCGACCTTCCCGCCGAGATCGCCGAGGCCGAACCGGACCTGAAACCGCGCATGCAGGGCATGGTCGACTACATGGCGGCGCGGACGTCGTTTTTCGACCAGTTCTTCCTCGACGCGACGCGCGCCGGGGTGCGACAGGCGGTGATCCTGGCCGCGGGCCTGGACTCGCGGGCGTGGCGACTGCCCTGGCCCGACGGGACCACTGTTTACGAACTCGACCAACCCCAGGTGCTGGAATTCAAGTCCTCCACGTTGGCCGAAAACGGCGCGCAGCCGACGTGTGACGTGGTCAGCGTTCCGGTCGATCTGCGCCACGACTGGCCAGCTGCGCTGCGGCAGGCGGGTTTTGACGCCTCGGCACCGAGTGTCTGGTCGGCTGAGGGACTGCTGCCGTTTTTGCCGGCCGCCGCTCAGGAGCTGCTTTTCGAGCGGGTGCAGACCCTCGGGGCCGCCGGTAGCCGCATCGCCGTGGAGGCGCCCGGCGCCGACTTCCTCGACGAGGACGCGCAAGCAAAGCGTCGGGAGTCGATGCGGCGGGTGCGCGATCTGATGGCCAAGCTGGAGCCGCAGCGGGATCTCCCCGAAGTCCAGGATCTGTGGTACTTCGAGGAGCGCGAAGACGTCGACACCTGGTTGGCCCGGCACGGCTGGGAGGTGACGGTGACACCGGCGGAAGAGTTGATGGCCAGCTACGACCGCACCCCACCGGACGTCCAAGACGCAATGCCCAAGACCTTGTTCGTGGCAGCCGAGCGGGCGGGGGAGTGAGGCGGCAATGAGCAACGCCAGAACCGACAATGACAGCTGGGAGATCACCGAGAGCGTGGGCGCGACGGCGCTCGGCGTCGCGTCGGCCCGCGCTGCGGAAACCGAGAGCGAAAACCCGCTCATCCGTGATCCATTCGCGCGGGTGTTTCTGAACGCCGCCGGCGACGGAGTGTGGAATTGGCACTCGGGTCGGCAGCTGCCGCCCGAACTGATCGAAAAAGAACCCGAACTGCAGCTGCAGACGAAGTCGATGGTCGGCTACATGGCTTCGCGGACAGCCTTTTTCGACGAGTTCTTCCTCAATGCCACTAGTGCGGGTATCCGTCAGGTGGTGATCTTGGCCGCGGGCCTGGACGCGCGGTCGTGGCGGCTGCCCTGGCCGGACGGGGTCACCGTCTACGAGCTCGACCAGACCAGGGTGCTGGACTTCAAATCGTCGACGCTGGCCGAGCACGGGGCCGAGCCGGCCTGCAACCGGGTGGCGGTCGCGGTGGACCTGCGTCAGGACTGGCCAACAGCGTTGCAGCAGGCGGGTTTTGATGCGTCAGTGCCCAGCGCGTGGTCGGCCGAGGGGTTGATGCCGTACTTGCCCGCGGCGGCCCAAGAATTGTTGTTCGAGCGGATCAACGGGCTCACCGCTGCCGGCAGCCGGGTCGCGGTGGAGGCGCTGGGACCGAAGTTTCTCGATCCTGAGTTTCGCGCGAAGCGTGCCGAGCGGATGGAGCGTATTCGTGCGTTGATGGCCGACGTGGACCCGCAGCGGCAGATCCCCAGGACCGACGAGCTGTGGTACTTCGAGGAGCGCGAAGACGTCGGTGACTGGTTCGGCCGGCACGGGTGGGACGTGACGGTGACGCCGTCCATCGAGCTGATGGACGGCTATAACCGCAAGCCCCCCAAGGAAGTTGAGGACTACGTGCCAGGGAATCTGTTCGTGGCGGCGGAGCGGGCGTAACAACCCGCTTGCTTGACACATTCGCGGCGAACAAGGTTCGTGTGTGCGGCTCGCTACTCCAGGCCGAGGGCGGTGCGTAGCCGGTCGACGTCCATGCCGCCGCGGCTGGCTTCACCGACGGGGAAGGCTTGCAAAAGCTTGACCAAGTCGCCGCGCCGGGTGGGATCATCGGCGGCCTGTCGCGGCGTGTAGCCGTCGAGTGCGGGGATGGGTTCGTCGAGCCACGTGGCCTCATAGGTGCGGATGAACTCGTCGCGAATCGCTGCCAGCTGGGGGTCATCGGGGTCGAGTGCCTCCGCATCGGTCGCTGGAAATTGTTGAGCGAGCTTGCCGGCCTCGCGGACGTCGAGCACCGGGGTGCGGGAATCGTCGAGCACGTTCATCCCAGTGTCCAGGCGTGCCAGCGTGTCCAGCACGCGGTCAATCCGCTTCTCGCTGTTGGCTTCCACTCGCAAAGCGTCGCCGTCGAGCACCAGAGTGGCCCGGATTCGCGCCATGCCGCCGGTGGTGACGTGCTCGATCCAGCGGGGCGGCTCGTCACCGTCGACCCGGTCATAGGCGTCGTCGAGCGCGGTCTCGATTCCGGCCGGGTCGTCGACGCGTACGGTGGCCTCGCAGATTGCCAGCGGATCGCCCTCGGTGTTGGTCAGCACGGGCGGCGCGAACCGGAGGCTGAGCTGCGCCACCAGCGTCACCGCGTCGGGCTCGCTGTCGAGCAGTTCGATCAGCGGATCGCGCTCGTGCAGCGCAACCGGTTCCAGCCCACCGAAGAATTGCATGGTGTCCCCGGCGGGCACTAGGCGTGCGCAGATCAGCTGTCCCGGCTTCAGCTGGCGACTGGCCGCCCGCTCCCGCACCTCGTGCGTGTCGCCGGTGCGCACGTCGCGCACGGTAAGACCCTCGCCCCCGCTGCACCCGCTCGACCTCGAACACCGACCGGTCCACCAGCAGCCACTGCTCGGCCAGCAGCCGCTCGTCGTCGGGCAGCAGCGAGCCACGCACCTGGAGGAAGTCCTCGAACGCGCCGCCCTCGAAGAGCACCGCGTCCAGCACCAGCGGATCGTCTAGCGCCTCGTCCAGCTGGTCGGAATCATCGTCGGCGTATCGGCTGCGTTCGAAGGCCACTTCGGTCAGCGGCTCGGTCCACCCGGTCAGCAGCGCATGCTGGGCTGCCTTCGCGTACAGCCAACCGGCCCGCTCGGCCAGCGGTAGCTCCTCGCGACCGAGGTGACATTTCTTGTATTTGCGACCAGACCCACACCAGCACAACTGGTTTCGCCCGATATCGCTGCGCGGCTCGGCCCTGTGCCGGGTCAGCAGCTCCACCAGCGGGTGATCCGGTCCGGCGCCGGCGCGGCGCAGCAAGGCCAACCCTCGTTCGACGTCTCCGCGATCGGAGGCGATACGGGCCAGATCCAATAAAGGCAGCGGCCAATCGGGATTCATCGACTCGGCGGCCAGCCACTCGCGTTCGGCCGCTTCGACGTCGCCGGTCCGCTCGAGCGCCACAGCGCGCAGCCAGCGCGCCGCTACCCGCGCCGCGCTCGGCGCCTTCCGCTCCAGTATCTTCGGCGAACAAGTCGAGCGCGAACGCGCCTTCGCTGCCTACGACGTTGGTGTCTGCCACAAACAGCTCCGCCAGCAGTGGATCGCTGAGTGCGGCCCCGAATTCGGCGTACCAGATCGCCGAACTGGTCGAGAGTGGCCACGACCGGCCTATCTTCGGCCCACCCATGCTCGGTCGAGTCACCTGCTTCGATCAGCTCGAATAGGTGGTCGTACAGCTTGACCAACCAGTACAGCGGGACTGCGTCGTCGAGTTCAATGTCGTATCGCTCGGCCAGCAGTGTGCAGCCGAGCTCGAAACGCCAACGGTCGAAGTCGAATCCGCTGGGTGCGAGCGAGTCGGCCTGGAGTTCCAAACCGTAGTCGTCGATGATGTCGCGCAGGGGTGCCAGCGGCTGCGTGAACACAGTCGGGTCCTCGACGCAGGCCGCAAGCACCGCCGCCTCGAACGACACCGGCTCGTCCGGATCGACCGTCGCAGCGAACCGCGCGCCCACGTCGGAATCCGCGACCGCCATGACCCGCTCGACCACGAGTCCCCGCGGGTCCAGTCGTACCCCGACCAGGTCTCCCTCGTCCACCCCCAACGCCGCGAGCGTGCCCGGTGCCAGGAGCAGGCCCCCCGCAGGGTCAACCAGCTCGGCCGGGATGTCGCGTTGCTCGAGTAGTTCGTCGTCGTAGTCGTTCATCACGACCTGCGCCTTCGACCCGTCGGCGAAATGCCCGTACTGCTCGTACTCGCAGAGTGCCGCGATCGGGTTCAGGTCTGGGGCAACAGTCAGCGTGTCGTGCGCCGCCTCGTCGGCGCTGAGCCGGTGCGTGAACACCCGTCCGGCCAGCGCCGCGGGCATCCACAACCACCGGTCGTCGGCTAACTGTCTTGCCGGATATTCCATTTCGTCAAGAGCTTCCTCCAGCACGGCATCCGCATCGGCCACGCCGCCGTCCCGCAGTCTTGCTGCGATGTCGTCCTCGTGCAATGGGCCATGTTCGGCCAGGATTTCCGCCACGATCGTCGTCGGGTCCAACATTTCCGGCACGGCGACCACCCTATCGCCACGGTGCGTCTCGCCTGAAAGTCGCTCGGAGTCGGGCACTTTTCATAGTGGTTCCGCTCGCGTGACACTTGGGACGGAAGTGACTTCGCTGGGCGCCTGCCCGTCAACTCGCGCCGTCTTCTCCTTCGCTGGCGCTCCCTCGCCACTTTCGGTACCCGCGCCGCGCGGCGAACGCACCGACGACGGCGGTCACGCACCACACCGTTATCGCTGCGTAAGCCAACGGCGACGATCGGTCTCCGATCGCTGCGCCCAGCGCCGTGTAGACGAATGCCCGCGGTGCTGAACCGATGAACGCACCAACAGTCATCTGCCACAACGGAACTCCGAATGCCCCGAACGCGTAGGAGGCCAGTGCATCGGAAATGCCGGGGACGAAGCGCTGGCCGACGACCGCCCACAGTCCGTGGCGTTGGATCAGCTCGTCGATGCGGTCGGCGCGGGTCGGCCCCAGCAGGGTCGCGCGCACTGTTTCGGCCGGCGCGGCGGCCGAGGAAGCTCGCCACGATCGCGGTACCCACCGTCGCGCCCAGCGTCACGAGTACGCCGAGTGCCGGACCGAACAAAAGCCCGCTGCCCGCGGCCAGAATCGCACCCGGCACGAACAACGCACCGAGGACGGCCGACAGCACGACGTAGGTCAACGGCGCCGCCGGCCCGGTCGCGGCAACCACGCGCCGCACGTCCTCGATGTGGATGACTTTCGCGACGGCCACCAGGTAGAACATCCCGATCAGAAACGCGGCGAATATGGCGAGGCGGATGATGTGGCTGCGTCGGGATGTCGGCGCGGAACCGTCGTTGTCTAGCATCGCGATCCGATTCTTCCGCACCGTCGTGGCCTCGTTGTCTCCGCTCTGTGTCAGACCCCAGGAGGAGACTTCGCTCAATCGACGCGACGTCGGAGATCGCGTCAAAGGGAACGGGGCGACATGGGCAAACCGGGCGAACATCGTCATTGTTAAAGAACAGGATTGGCAACCGTACTACTCACACTGGGCGGGCGGTCGCATACTCGAGAGCAATACGGTCCATGCTGCCGCGATGCTAAGTCGGGGTGGGGCATGCGCATCACGATTGATCTTCCGGATGACCTGGAACAACAGGTGATGGCGATCGCGCGGGACACCCGTCGCACGTTCAGCGAAACTGTCACCGACCTCATTCGGCGCGGCTTGGGGTCGGCCAGCGCCGGTGCGGTCTCGAGGGATACCCGGACGGGGTTGCCTCTGGTGAGCCTCGGAAGAGTCGTGACTTCTGCGGATGTGCGCTCGCTGGCGGATGACGAGTGACGGGCTAGGCGGTAGACGCTGCGCCCTGCAGCCGCAGCCGAAGCCCACTCGCCCGCACCGCCTGACGCCCGACCGCGGCCCGCACCGACGCCTCCGAGCCGACCACCCGCACCTTGGTCTTGGCGCGAGTCACCGCGGTGTAGAACAACTCCCGCGTCAGCAACCGCGAATCCTCCAGCGGCATCAGGACCGTCACCTCGTCGGTCTGGCTGCCCTGGCTTTTGTGGATCGTCATGGCGTGCATGGTCTCGATGTCGGCCAGGCGGCTGGTCGCGAAGTCGAGCGGCCCTGCGGCGGTGGCGATCACAGCCCGCAACCCGTCGGGTCCGGCGACCACCACGCCCGTGTCGCCGTTGTAGACGCGCAGCCCGTAGTCGTTGGCCGTCACCAGCAACGGCCGCCCCGGATACCACTGTGACCACGCCGGCTGACCCGTCTCCTCAGACAGCCACCTCTGCACCTGTTGGTTCCAGTGCTGGACGCCGAAGGGGCCCCGCCGGTGCGCGCACAGCAGCCGGTGGCCGTCCAGCGTGGCCAGCGCCACGTCCACGGCGCCGACGATCGCCGCCTCACGCAACCGCAAGGCGTGCGGCACCAGGACCGCGCGCAACGGCGCCGAAGAGTCGGCACCGTCCGCGAACTCGAGGTACTCGACATGCTCGTCGCCCGAGCGCAGCAGCGCCACGGCCGCGTCCGCGTCGCCGACCCGGATCGCCTCGGCCAGCGCTCCGATCGCCTTCCCGAACCGGTGTGAGGTGGCCAGCTTGGCCACCCGCACGTCCTCGCGACTCGCCAGGCCGTCGACCAGATCCGCAAGCACCGCACCGGCATCCACCGACGCCAGCTGGTCGGCGTCGCCCACCAGAATCAGCCTCGCGTCCGGCCGCACCGCCTCCAGCAGCCGGGCCATCATCGTCAGCGACACCATCGACGTCTCGTCGACCACGATCACGTCGTGCGGCAGGCGATTGCCGCGGTGGTGGCGAAACCGCACCGACGTGTCCGGCCGGCTGCCCAGCAGCCGGTGTAGCGTCACCGCCTGCAGGCCGGAAAGTCGTTCGCGGTCAACGGCTTCGAGCTCCGCTACCTCGCTCGCGACCGCTTCGGCCAACCGCGCTGCCGCCTTGCCGGTCGGCGCGGCCAGCGCGATCCGCGGGCCGGGCCTGCCGGACGCGTCCGCCTGTTCGGCGAGCAGCGCCAGCAGCCGCGCCACCGTCGTCGTCTTGCCGGTGCCCGGCCCGCCGGTCAGTACCGTAACCGCTTGCGACACGGCGATTTCAGCCGCGGCCCGCTGCTCGTGATAGCCGGGCGGAAACAGCCGCGCGTAACCGGCCACGTCGACGCCCGACGTCGGAGCAGACAATGCGAGCAGGTCGGCGCACACCTGCTCTTCCTCCCGCCAGTAGCGGTCGAGGTAGAGCAGCCGGTCCTGGTAGAGCCGCAACACGGGCGGTTCGCCAAGCAACGGGCTTGCCCGCAGCGCCGCCAGCCACGCCCCGGGCTCGGGCCACGACAGCTCGGGAGCTCCGGAATCGGCGGCGACCGTGGTCAGGTCGACGCACACCGATCCGCCGCGTAACGCCCGCGCCGCCAATGCCACCGCGAGCGCAACGGTGTCGTCGGTCTCTTTCGCCAAAACGGAAATGCGTTGCGCCACATGCACGTCTGCCGATTCCAGCACGCCGGCTTCGTTGAACGTCCGCAACGTGCCGACGGCGCCGACGGCCATCCGCCAGTCCAGCGGGTCCTCGATCCCAGTTGTGGCTTTCATGCCGCCTGCTCACCCCCGTCCAGCAAGTCGGACAACGCCACCACCATCGCGGGCGGCGGCAGCCAACTGAACACCCCACAAGGGTGACCGTTCATCGTCGGGGTCTGGGCACCGCACATACCCCGCGCGAAGAGGTACAACACCCCGCCGAGGTGCTCAGCCGGCTGGTAACCGGGCTGACGCCACCGCAAGAACCGATGTAGGACAACGGTATACAGCAACGCCTGCAAGGGATAATCCGAATGCAACATCGCCTCGGTCAGCCGCGGGAAGGTGTAGTCGGCGGCGGTGGCGCCGAGCATGTTGGTCTTGTAGTCGACCACCAGGTAGCGCTGGCCCGGAGTGCGCAGCACGACGTCGATCGAGCCCGACAGGTAACCCCGCAACGACTGCGCACCGAGGGTATCGGACATCAAGCGGTCGCTGTAGCCGGCCAGCGGGTCATCGGCTGCAAGGTGTTCGCGAACCAGTGCGCCGACATCCGCCAGACGCACGGCCGGAACGGACCCGCGCACATCTCCACCGATGAGCGGAATCTCGAAGTCCAACTCCCGCAGCCGATCCCGCAGTCCGATCCGGCGCAGCGTCAACCCCTCGGTCAAGGGTCCCAGGGGCGTGTCGTGCATCGGGACCAGTGCCGATGCCAGCGCCGCGGGCTCGGCGTCCACCGGCCACCAGGCCGAGTGCGCACGCACCTGGCCCTCCAATTCCGTCCTCAGATCTGTGGCGAAGGGATCGGCGTTCTCCAGGACTGCGTGCACCAGCGAGCCGAACGTCGCTCCGGCAGGCAGGTCCGCCATGGGGGAGGGCACCGAGGCGGCTTCATCTTGCTGCTCCGCTGGGTCCGTTGTGACCATGACGTCATCGACCTCGTCGTCGCGGGTGGTCATCTCGGGCTCGCTGCTGACGCCGGTGTTTCCCGCTTCCTCGGCGAAACGGATCAGCGCCGAATACGAGGTGCGCCGCCAGGTGGTGTCGATCGACCGGTGGAAATGGCGCACGGCCAACTCGGTCGGCGGCGCCGGCGGGGCGACGGCGGCCGCGGCCGCCACCGACGACTCCTCGATCACCGGGCCACCCGCGGCCTCCCACTCCCGGAAGCACGCCAGCGCCTCGTCGTCCGAGATCGTCCTGGGCCGGCAGCTATCCGGCACTTCGGCCTCGCCGCGCCGCCGCCCCCGCAGCAGCCGGGACAGGCCGCCGTTGGGCTCGTCCTTCGAGGGCGCCCACCACGCCACCACCTGTGACTGCGCCCGGGTCAGCGCCACGTAGGTCAGGCGGATGTCGTTGCGGGCCTCCTCGGCTCGGCTGAAACCTTCGATGCGGCGGCGATCGGGACCACCAGGGCCGCCGATGTCCAGGCACCGAACGCCGGAGTCATCGTGATACAGCGGGATGTCCTCGATGAAGACGTGCCGATTGAACGCGAACGGCAAATAGACGACGGGGAACTGTAATCCCTTGGCGCCCCACACTGTCAGGATCTGCACCGCGGCGGCGTCGCTGTCGATCCGGCGGCTGCGTTCGGGCGCACCGGCGCGTTCCTCGCATTGCCGGTGCAGCCAGTCGCGCAGCGCCGGCAACGTCAGCCGCTCCCGGTGGGCGACCGCGTGCAGTAGTTGAGCGATATGGGCCAGGTCGGTCATCGTCCGCTCGCCGTTCCGCTCGGCGAGCACCCGCCGTCCCATGCCCGCCAACTGCGCGGCCTCGAATACCGCGGCCGGCCCCCGAGCACGCAGCTGGTCGGCCCAATCCCGCAGCGTGGCGGCCACTTCGTCGGTCAGAGTGTCGCCGCCGTCAGCGAGGTCGCCCGCCGTCTTGCCGAAGAACACCGTGGCGGCCGCGGCCCGCACCAGCCCGGCGCGGTGGGTCTGGTCGAACGCGGCCAGCAGGTACATCCAGTCCTTGGCCGCGTCCGCGGCGAACACGTCGCCGTCACCGGTGTAGACCGCGGCGATTCCGGCCTGTGTCAATGCGGTTTGGCAAGCCCGCGCATCCTTGCCGGATTCGACGATGACGGCGACGTCACCCGCCTGGACCCGTTTCCCGTCGAAGGTGGCTGCGCTGGCCAGCAGGGCCCCGACGTCAGCGGCGAGATCGGCCGGGATGTGTTGGCGCAGTTGGTCTATGGAGATGGTTCTGCTCTGGTCGCAGCCGAACGCGGCGCGGCTGACGACCCGCAGCCGCAACGGCGCACTGTGCGGCGCGCCGTGCAAGCGATGGCCTGCGATGTGGGCTGCTATCTTGCGCACCACGATCTTGGGATCCCCCAGCGCGGCCCCCAGCAGCAGTGTTTGTAGACCGTCGACCAAAACCTTGTCGCTGCGCCAGTTCACGCTCAGGGTGCGCCGGTCGCCGGCCGTCTCGGCCGCTCGCAAATAGGTGTAGATATCGCCGCCGCGAAAACCGTAGATCGCCTGCTTCGGGTCGCCGATCAGCACCAGCCGGGAATGACCGTTGAACGCGCGGTCGATCACCTCCCACTGGATCGGGTCGGTGTCCTGGAACTCATCGACCATGACGATCGCCCAACGCCGGCGCATCCGCTCGCCGGCCGCCGAATCCGGGCAATCCTCTCCGGCCTTTCAGCGATTCGGCGAGGCGAAGCAGTAGGTCGTCGTAGCTGAAGATGCCGAGCCGGCGCTTGCGCAGATTGAGTTGACCGAGAACATCTCTGGCGAACCTCAGCCGCACCGCGGCGACCGAATTCGGGTCCGGACTCTCCGGCCGCAGTTTCGCGCACGGATCCTCGACCACGGCGCGCGCCAGCGCGAGCGCGTCGCGGTGGCTCAGCACCGCCTCGTCGCGCTGTGATCCGAAGTGTGTGAGGTAAAGGTCGTCCACGATCCGCGTTACCAGCTCGTCGAGGCTTTCGACCAGGGTGGCGCCGGCGTCGGTATCGCCTGCTACCCCAAGCGATTTGAGCACCAGCTGACAGAACTGGTGTGTGGTGCAGATGGTGGCGGCGTCGAAGTCGGCGAGCGCGTCGCGTAGCCGCCCGCGCCTCTGCTCCCGTTCGGCGTCGGTGCCCGCCGTCAGGTGGGTGAGCAGGTCGTTGAGTGGTCCTGATGGCGAACCATCAAGTGCTGCAACTGCTTCCACGATCTGACAACGGACCCGCTCGCGCAGCTCGCGACTGGCGGCTTTGCTGAACGTGATCAGCAGCATCTCGTCGAGCCGGCCGACGCCCTCGGCGATGAACCGGGTCACCAGCCCGGCCAGCGCGAACGTCTTGCCGGTTCCGGCGCTGGCTTCCAGCACGGTCGTAGACCCCATCTCGGGCAACGGGCCGAGCAGATCGAAGTCCTTCATCAGCCCAACTCCCGCGCCGAACGCTCCGCCTGCAGCAGCGGTCCCCACAGCCGGGCGGCCAGCGCACCCAGCCGGGTGCCCTCGCCGGGGACCTCCTCGCCGGGCTTTGGCGGGTCCAACAGCACTTCCAGCCGGGCCCTGGGCCCCCAGACCCTTTCGTACGCCGGCTCGGCGTCCTCGCCGTGAAAGTTGTTCTGCGAGCTCCACCGGAAGCCGGCGGCCTTCATCGGATCCATGTCGGAGTTGCGCGCGTCGGCCCACGCGAACGACGTTCGCGCCGGCAGCGGCAGCGGCTCCCGGCGGCCGGCGTCGTACAGCCGCACCAGATCACGCAGCGTCGCCACCGAATCCGCGGGTGGGCCCAGCAGCCGCCGCGCCAGCTGGCCGCTGCGCTTGCCCCGCCCGATGCACAGCGCTGTCCAGTCGCGACGCGGGTTGGCGGCCTTCAACGCCAGCAAGGGAATCCACGATTCGAGCAGTTGCTTGCCGCCGAGCCTGGAGTAGGTGACCGATACGGTGCGGGTGCCGAAGACGGGTGTCACCGTGCCGGTGAGCCTGCGGCCGTCCGCCAGCGCGACGTCGACATCGTAGGCTTCGGACACACCGCGGCGATGCCGCATCGTTTCGGCGGCCAGCGCGGCCGCCTGGTCACGGATATCTTTGGCCTTGCGCCAGCCGAGCTGCCCCGGCGGTAGCGTGCCGCGCCGCCATTCTGCTTGCGCGGCCTGCGCAGGATCCATGCCGCGCAACATGTCTCGCAACATCCGGTCGCCGGCCGACCACTCTTCCAGGTTGTCGATCTCGACGGGCATGTCGTCTTTGACCTCGTCGACCTCCCACGGCAGCGTGTAGTCCAAGGCGCGGAAGAACCCTTTGACCGGATCACGCAGGAAGGCGAGCAGATCGGCGAGCGCGACATCATCGGGCGGGGGGACCGGAAGCGGGTCGGTGAAGAAACGCGGCCTGGGGTGCCGGTCGCCGGCGGCAGCCCGGGCTGCCACCAGGGCGGTCGGGTCGAAGGTGAACGGCTGGCCGGACACCAGCTCGCCCGGCTTGACATTGCGAATATCGAACGGCTGCAACGGATGCTCGATGAGAACCCGATCGCGTACCGGTGCCGGCGTGGTCTGGTCGAGCGTGTCGAGCAGCTCGGCCAGCGGCACCGAAGGCGGTCGGGGATGACCGGTGTGTTCGTCGGCGCCGGTGTAGGTGATGACCAGTGTTTCGGTGGCCGCGCATATCGCGTCGAGCAGCAATTGCCGGTCCTCGGAACGGATGTCGCGCTCGCCGGTCATCGGTCGGCGGGCCAGGACGTCGTCGCCGTCGGGCAACGCCGATCTCGGGAACACGCCGTCGTCGAGACCGACCAGGCAAACCACGCGGTGCGGCACCGAGCGCATCGGCACCATCGTGCAGACGGTCAGGGTGCCGGTCCGGAAGTTGGCCCGCGTCGGCCGCCCGGCCAGCTGCCCGGCCAGCAGGGCGCGCACGTCGGACAGCCGCAGCGCGGCATTGCCACGAAAGTCGGCCTGGGTCAATATGTTTGCGAACTCGCGTCGCAGCTGCCCGGGTTGCCAGGCGTCGCCGGCGTTTACCCTGGTCAGCTGCGCTACCCCGGCTGTCAGGGCATCGATCCACTCGGTGAGCGGGTGGATGCCGTCGAGGGCGTCCGTGGCGGACTGCAGTCGAGCCACGTACTCGGCGAGCCGCCCCGCCAGTTCCACCCGGTTGCTGCCGACGTCGTCGAGCGGCAGCGCGGTGTCCAGCCACGCCCGGGAATCGTCGGACATCGCGACCCCGGTCAGGATCCGGTCCATCCCGAAACGCCAAGTGTTGGGGACGATCTCGCCGAGGCCGTACGGCTTGCGGTGCTGCTTGTCGAAGCTCCAGCGGATACCGGATTCGCGCACCCAGGCGGTGATGTTGTCGAGGTCATCGTCGGTGAACCCGAATCGGGCCCGCACCGGGGCCGCCTGCGCGAGGTTGAGCACCTGGGTGGCGGTGGCGCGGCTGCCGGCGATCTCGAGCAACTCGCCGGCCACGCCCAGCAGCGGGTTGGTCTGGGTGAGCGCGCGGTCGGCCAGCCGGACCCGCAGCCGGTGCGCCGGGTGGCCGGCGCCGGGCAGCTCGCCGAGGCCGAAGTCGGCGACGATCAGCGGCGCGCAGGTCTCGATGTCCGGGCACATCACCACGATGTCGCGGGGTTCCAGCGTGGGGTCGTCCTCGAGCACCCCGAGCAGCACCTCACGCAGCACATCTACTTGGCGCGCCGTGCCATGACACGCGTGCACCTGGACGGAGCGATCACCTTCCGCGAGCACCCGATTCCCGGGTCGCACCTCGTTGGCGTCGATGTCGGATTGCAACCAGCCCAGCAGAGTGTCGGGTGGGACGCCCGCGCCCAGGTATTCGTCGGTGGCGGGTGCGTCCGGCAATACGCTCTGCAGCTCACGCAGGTCGCGGCCCAGGGTCTGCAGCAGCGGATGTTTCGCGGCGCGCCTGCTGGCGTCGTCAGCGCGTGGCAGCGGGCCGCGCGAACCGGTGAGCGCCCGCCACAGCGGGTCGCTGGGATGCGGCAGCCACAGGTGCAGGTCGTGATGGCTGGCCAGCGCGTCGAGCAGCTCGATGTCGGTGGACGCCAGCCGGGTGTGGCCGAACAGCGACAGCCGGGCGGGCAGGTCGGTGGGGGAGTCACGCAGCCGCGCCACGGTGTCGCGCTGCCGGACGTGCGGCGGATCGACGGAAATCCCGGCGACCAGCAGTCGCCACAGCTGCGGTTGCCAGGCCAGGTCGGAGTCGAGGTCGCCGGGATTGCCGTCGAGCCAGTCGGCCAGTAGCCGCGGCCGCTGCCTGGCGTAGGAGGCGAACAGCCCGGCGAGCCGGCGCGCCACCGCGTAGCGGCGACCCTTGCGCAGCTCAGCCTCCTCGTCGATGTCCAAGTGGCCCAGATGTTTTGCCAGCGTCCGGCACCACGGTTCACCGAGGTGGGCGTCGATGACCTCCAGCAGCGGCCACGTCATGGCCTCGGGTGACCACGGGTCGTCGTGGACGGTTCCAGTGATCTCGGCGATCAGCGAGCCCGGATTGCGAAACGTCACCCCCGCGCACACGCCGTCGCCGCGGCCGTCCCTGCACCCCAGCAGATGCGAAAGCCGCTGGCTCAGCCAACGTTCCACGCCGCGCGCGGGCACCAGCACCAGTTCCTCGGTGAACGGGTCGGGCAGCGGGTCGGCCAGCAGCGCGCCGAGGCCGTCGGCCAGCAGGTCGGTCCGCGCGGCACGGTGCAGATGTAGCGCCATCGAGCGCCACCCTAGTCCGCGCGGTGAGGGCGCCAGGTCGGCGATGGGGTCTCCGACGACGGCGAGCGCCGGAACGGCGCTTGCCGGTGATGGCACCATGGGCTGCATGGAAACGTGGGACGCGATTTGCGCGCGGCGCAATGTTCGGGAGTACACGGCGGAGCCGGTTTCGGAAGCCGATCTGAACCGTATCGCCGAGGCCGGATGGCGAGCGCCGTCGGCAAAAAACCGTCAACCCTGGGACTTTGTCATCGTCACCGATCAAGCTCAGCTGCAGGAGCTTTCCACGGTGTGGGCGGGGGCCGGGCACATCGCCTCGGCCCCGGCCGCGATTGTCTTGGTCGTGCCGGTGCCCCCGGATGAGCGCCGGCTGGTGACCGACAACTACGACATCGGTCAGGCGACGATGGCGATGATGATCGCGGCGACTGACCTGGGGATCGGTACCGGTCATTCGTCGGTGGGGGATCAGGAGAAAGCGCGCGCGATCCTCGGCGTCCCCGACGATCACCTGGTGGCTTTCATGCTCGGCATCGGATATCCCGCCGACCGTGCACTCAAGCCGATCCGCAAACCCAATCGGCGGCCCTTCGACGAGGTCGTCCATCGAGGACGCTGGTAATGGGCGAACACCGCGGGGAATACGGGTACGACGGGTCGTTTCACCCCGTTTCCGCGGGCGCGCAGTTGGCGGTCGTGGGAATTGGATCCGCCGCCCTGTTCGCTGCCGCGGGGGTCAGCGTTGCCCTGGCCAACGCGATGCTGGACAACGTCGCGGATCGTGTCGAGGTGCGCACCGCCGACATGACCGATCTCCCGTTGCCGGATGAGAGCGTCGATGTGATCGTCAGCAGCCTGGCCATCCACAACATTCCGAGCGCCGACGGTCGGCGTCAGGCGCTCGACCAGGCCGTCCGCGTGCTGCGCCCGGGCGGCCGGCTCGCCATCGCGGACTTGTGGGAAACCCAGCACCACGCCGCGCACCTGCGAGCGCTGGGTTGGCGAAACGTGCAGCGCCGCAACCTCGGATGGCGCATGTGGTACGGCGGCCCGTGGTTTTCCACCCGGCTGGTGACCGCCACGAAACCCGTCAACGGCGACGAGCATGCGTGAGGGTCAATGAACAGAAACGAGATCACCGAGCAGATCGTCGTTGCCCGACTCGCGCAGGGCCTGACGTGGCAGCAACTCGCCGACGCCGTCGACAGACCGGTGCTGTGGACCACCTCGGCGTTGCTGGGCCAGCATCCGATTCCGGCCGAGCTCGGCAAGGTCCTCGTCGAGATGCTGGGTCTGGACGAGTCGGCGGTGCCGGTGCTGGCCGCGCCGCCCATGCGCGGCGGGCTGGCGGCCTCCTCAACCGGGGGGATCCCCACCGACCCGACCATTTACCGGTTCTACGAAGCGCTTCAGGTGTACGGGGGCGCCATCAAGGAAGTCATCCACGAACAGTTCGGCGACGGCATCATGAGCGCGATCAACTTCAGCGTCGACCTGCAGCAGAAGAAACACCCGTCCGGCGACCGCGTCGTCGTCACCTTCGACGGCAAATTCCTTCCTTATCAATGGGTTTCGGCGGAAGGCTGACCGGCGGCCATGGCACTCCGGCGCTCGGCAAACGAGTCGAAATCCATGGATCTGGTGCTCTCTGGCGGCGGTGTCAAAGGCATCGGCCTGGTGGGTGCCGTAGTGGCGCTGATGGACGCCGGATATTCGGTCATGCGGGTCTCTGGCGTTTCGGCCGGATCCCTGGTCGGATCGATCGTGGCCGCCGCGGCTCAGCGAAACCAGTTGACCGGCAACGAGATCAAAGAGATTGCGCTGAGCCTGCCCTACGACAAATTCCGCGACTCCGGCCCGGTCGGCCGCGTCCCGTTGGTCGGCCAAGCGTTCGGCCTGCTGCGCGAGACGGGTATGTACCGCGGCGATTTCGCCCACCAGTGGGTCCGCAGCGAGCTGAAGAACCTGGGCATCGCGACGTTCGGCGACCTGGCCATCGACGACGCGCAAATGCCCGAGGAGCGGCGCTATCGGCTGGCCGTCACCGTCACCGACATCACCACCGGGCAACTGGTCCGGCTGCCCTGGGACTTTCAGCGGGTCTATGGGCTTGATCCCGACGATCAACCGGTCGCCGACGCGGTGCGCGCTTCGATGGCGATCCCGTTCTACTTCCGGCCGGTCGCGCTGACCAGCGCCACCGGCGTCACGTCGACGTTGGTGGACGGTGGTGTGCTGTCCAACTTTCCCATCGACTCGTTCGACCGCCCCGACCGTAAATCGCCGCGCTGGCCCACTTTTGGCGTCACCGTGATGCCCAACCTGCCCGAAGGCAACGACCAGCTGATCCCGGGATTGGGTGCGCTGCGTTTCCTCGGTGGGCCGTCGCTGCTGGAACGGCTCATCACCACCATGTTCGTCGGGCGCGATCAGACCTATCTGAACCAGCCCTGGGTCAGTGCCCGGGCGATCCGGGTCGACTCGACAGCCGTCAACTTTCTCGACTTCGGCATCTCCCGGCGTGATGCCGAAGCGCTCTACCAAAAGGGCTACGCGGCCGCCGAAGTGTTCCTATCGACCTGGGACTGGGCCGGTTACCTCAAAGGCTTCCGCAACCTGGCGTGACGCCAGATGACGCCCGGTCACAGCCCGAATTCGGCCTCGATGCCGTCGATGCCGGCGCGAATCGCCTTGAGGGATTCGGCGCGCGCCCGCAACTTGGTCGCGGCGTGGGCGTGCTGGTGCAGCCCGGCAAATTCCCGGGCGGCTTCCTCGGCCCGGCTGACAACCATCTCCGGCATCGCCATCTCGTCGATAAAGCCTGCGGCAAGGGCGGTTTCGCCGAAGAACGTCTTGGCGAGCCCAGCCGCTTGTTGGTACGCCGAGCGCGTCAGCCGCAGCTTCATGATTTCCAGTGCCGCATAGGGAATGGTCATCCCGATCGCGACTTCGTTGGCCTGAATGTTGTAGGCGTGAGCGGCGATCCGATGGTCACCGGAGGACAGCAGGAACGCCCCCATCGCGATGGCGTGGCCGGTGCACGCCATCACCACCGGCTTGGGGTAGGACAGCAGACGATAGGACAGTTCGAAGCCGCCCCTGAGCATGTCGATCGCGGGCTGCGCCTCACCGGAGGTCAGTACCTTCAGGTCGAAGCCGCCACTGAAGACGCGGTGGTTCCCGGCGATGACCAGCGCGCCGACGTCGTCACGGTCGGCGTTGTCGATGGCCTCGTTGAGCGCCTGCTGCATGGCCGGCCCAATCACGTTGACCTTGCCGTCGTCCATCGTGATGACCGCGATGGATTCCTTGCGGCTGTAGGTGACCGGGCCGCTCATGGTTACTCCTTCGATACGGATAGCTCGTGAAGAGTCAGCCCGCGATCACACCCGCTGGCTGCGGTGTTTTCCCAGCTCGTTTTCGGCGTCACCCCAGCGCAGGCTGACGTCGGTGGGCTCGTCGAGCTGGCGAGTGCGCCACCTGTCCTGGGTCTCCTGGACGGCGCGATTGATTCGTTCCAGCTCGCTGCGGAACACGTCCGGACGCGTTTCTTTGCTCGCGTAGTGGAAGTAGGTCAGCAGGCTGCGCAGCAGCTCGAGCTTCTGCTTTTCCCGCTTCGCCAGATCATGGGTCGTCATCAGCTCGATGCGCTGAACGGGCGGCAGGGAATCCCAATCCAGCACCACTTTGGTTTCAAGTGCACGCCGAGCGGGCTGCCAGAACCGCCAGCCTCGAGGCCGATCGGGGCGGTCGTAGTAGGTCACGGTCCCGGTGAAGCGGGACTCGACGCCTTGGCCGATTTCGGCGCGGTCGAGTGCCGAGTCCCACACCATCCGCCATTCCTGCCCGGGCGCCAGTGTGGGCAGCTCGCGGGGCAGCTGTAGTTCGACGACGTCGGCGTAGCCGTCCGACGCATTCTCGTACTCGGCCACCGTCGGTGGATGGTCGAACGCGAAGCGGATGTCGTAGGCGGCCGTCCGACCGAAGTTCCGAACCACCAGTTCGATCACATGCCAGTCGGAGACGTGCGGTTCCATGAGCATCGCGACGTAAGGTCTGGCCTGCTCGGAAGTCAGCCGACGGTTGCGCTGGATCTGATGGTTGGTATAGATCAGCGCGACAACACCGAGCGCAAGCGCCGCCCATGCGGCCCACGCCAACCACGTACTGGATTCGACGGTCGTGACCTCGTGCCAACCGCCTTGGACCCACCCCATCGAAGCCACCCCCCGCTTATACCACAGCGATTCTGGACCGAATTCGCTGAGGTAGATCCTATAAGAGCCCCCGCGCGCATCGCTTGAAATCGCCGGAACCCCGAGTCCGTCAGCCGCCCATCAACATTCGCCACTGGTTGATGTCGCCGGGGCGATACACGTAGTTGAATCGCTTGACGTCCGACAGCAACGCACTCGGATCGACCGAATAGAAGTGCCCGGGAAACACTGTCGGGTCTCCAGGCAGCGCCGCGAGCTGCTGCAGGCTGCGGTACATCTCGTCGGAATCGCCGCCCGGAAAGTCGGTGCGGCCGCATCCTTCCAGGAACAGCGTGTCGCCGGCGACCAGCCGGTCCCCGAGCAGGAAGCACTGACTGCCCGGCGTGTGACCCGGGGTGTGCAGCAACTCGACTTCGATGTCGCCGATACTGACCTTGTCGCCGTGCTCATGGGCGGTGAGGTCGCCGACGCCGATCCCGGTGACCCGCGAAACCCACAGCGCCTCATGGGTATTGACGTGGACCGGCACCTCTTGGCGCTCCAGCAGCTCGGTCAGGCCCTTGAGCTGAAAACCCATCATCGAGCCGCCGACGTGGTCGGGATGATGGTGGGTGACCAGCACTCCCGACAGGTGCATGCCGTCCGCCTCGAGCGCGTCGACCAAATCCCCGGCCGAGTACGCCGGGTCGACGACCACGCAGTCGCCCGTCTCGCAATCCCCGATCAGATAAGCGAAGTTGCGCATTTGAAGCGCGAACATGTCGCCACGGGCGAAATCGCGACCGGCGAGCAGTTGGCGGAAATACAGCCGGTCCGATTCTGGCACGCTTACCAGACTATGTCCCCAGCCTGGGGTCGCGTGCAGCTACCTGATGGTTGAGCTTCGGGCCTGGCGCTCAAACTGGGTACTGTTTGTTCATGCACAAGACGGAAATGATCCGAGTCAACGAGGATCTGATCAGGGAAACAGTGCGTCGCTACCGGCTGGCCAGCGACCTAGAGGCCGTGCACCTCGCCCTGCGAACCCTGCTCGGCGACGAGGAGTACATCCCGGCAGATCAGGAATACGACGAGTTCGGCGACATGCGCGCGCTGCAGCCGCATCGCAACAGCGACGGCGGGTGAACTGCTCGCCGAAAAGGCTTGGTTTGGTGCCGCTGCGCGCCAGGTTGTACCCTCTTTTAGGCCCGCGGCACGACTGGTCGCTACGGGTGAACGGCCCCCTTAGCTCAGTCGGTAGAGCGTTTCCATGGTAAGGAAAAGGTCAACGGTTCGATTCCGTTAGGGGGCTCGGCGGACGCCGAGCAGGCGCGTAACCAGAGGCGATGTAGCTCAGTCGGTTAGAGCGAACGACTCATAATCGTTAGGTCGCCGGTTCGAGTCCGGCCATCGCTACAAGACAGACGCTCGACAGATTTGACCGAGATGCGAGAGAGAAGACATGGCTTCCAGTACCGACGTGCGGCCGAAGATCACCTTGGCATGCGAGGTGTGCAAGCACCGTAACTACATCACCAAGAAGAACCGCCGCAACGACCCCGACCGGCTGGAGCTCAAGAAGTTCTGCCGCAATTGCGGCAAGCACCAGTCGCACCGCGAAACCCGGTAGTCGCCGATCGTAAGCGCCCTACAGATCTACTAGGTAGGTTCTAGAGCCGTGGCTTTGTCCGAAGAAATCGTCGGGATGCACTACCGGTATCCCGACCACTATGAGGTAGAGCGGGAGAAGATCCGCGAATACGCGGGAGCAGTTCAAAATGACGACGCCGCGTTCTTCACTGAGGACGCGGCAGCCGAATTGGGCTACGACGCCCTGACGGCCCCGTTGACCTTCATCAGTGTGTTTGGCTACAAGGCGCAATCGGCGTTCTTCGAGAACGCCAACATCGCGGTGCAGGACGCGCAGATCGTCCAGGTCGACCAAGTGCTGAAATTTTCGAAGCCGATCGTGGCCGGTGACAAGCTCTACTGCGACGTCTGGGTGGAGTCTGTGCGTACGGCGCACGGCACCGAGATCATCGTGACCAAGAACATCATCACCAACGAATCCGGTGACATTGTCCAGGAGACCTACACGACCCTGGCGGGTCGTGCCGGCGACGGAGAAGAGGGATTTACTGATGGCTCTGCGTGAGTTCAGTTCGGTGCAGGTAGGCGACCAGCTTCCGGAGAAGACCTATCCGCTGACCCGCCAGGATCTGGTGAACTATGCCGGTGTCTCTGGCGACTTGAACCCGATTCACTGGGACGACGAGATCGCCAAGCTCGTCGGGCTGGACACGGCGATCGCACACGGCATGCTGACCATGGGCCTCGGCGGAGGCTACGTCACCTCGTGGGTCGGCGACCCGGGCGCGGTCACCGAGTACAACGTGCGGTTCACCGCGGTGGTGCCGGTGCCCAACGACGGCAAGGGTGCCGAGCTGGTGTTCAGCGGCCGGGTGAAGTCGGTCGACCCGGACAGCAAGTCGGTGACGATAGCCATCAGCGCCACCACCGGCGGCAAGAAGATCTTCGGGCGGGCCGTCGCGTCGGCCAAGCTGGCGTAGCTGTGGCGCTCAAAACCGATGTCCGTGGGATGAGCTGGGTCTACCCGGACTACTTCCAGGTTGGCCGCGAGCAAGTTCGCGCCTACGCGCGGGCAACCAAGTGCACCGATGCCGCCTGCTTCGACGAGGCGGCGGCCGCCGAACTGGGCTACCACACCATCGTTGCACCGCTGACATTCGTGTCGATCTTGGCGAAAATCATCCAGGACGATTTCTTCCGGAACGTCGACGTGGGCTTGGAGACCATGCAGATCGTCCAGGTCGACCAGAAGTTCGTCTACCACAAACCGATGTTTGTCGGCGACAAACTCTACGGCCGTATGGAGATCAAATCGGTGAACGAGCGTTTCGGCGCTGACATCGTCGTCACCAGGAACACCTGCCACAACCAGGATGGCGAGCTGCTCCTGGAGGCCTACACCACCCTGATGGGGCACGAGGGCGACGACTCCATCCAGCTCCGATGGGACAAGGAATCCGGACAGGTCGTCAGAACCGCGTAATCAGTATCGGATTTCCTGGCCTTGAGTGGTATCGAGTACACTCGGGCCTCGGGGTTTTCCCAGTACAGCGCGCTGTCCGTCGGTTCGGCGATTTACCGAACGGGGAGCGCGTGCCTCATGTAGGCCCCGGTAGGTAAGCGCAGGTTGGCCTGCCAACCGCGAAGGGGCGTAGCTCAACTGGCAGAGCAGCGGTCTCCAAAACCGCAGGTTGCAGGTTCAAGTCCTGTCGCCCCTGCAGAAGGCATGTCCGACGACGATGCAGGCCGGTCACGGCCTGAGGAGGAGACGGACACGGGTATCGTGCCATGGTGGACACTGGGGGTGTGTCCCATCACACAGGGACGACTCGCGGACACGGGCGAACACAGCTAGCGAACGAAGGAGCATGCGGTGAGCGACGAAAGCGACGTTGCCGACGACGCCGCAAGCGACGGCGGAGACGCTGAGGACAGCGGTGGTCGCACGGCCGTGGTGACCAAACCGGTGGTGCGGCCGCAACGTCCGACCGGCAAACGGTCTCGGCTGCGAGCCGCCGACGCCGACGATGAAGGCGATGGCGAACAGTCGTCGACCAAGTCCGAGGTCTCCAAGAAGGACAAGAAAGACAAAAAGGACACCTCGAAGGATTCCAAGGCCAAGAAGGGCAAGACGGCCAAGAAGGGCAAGAAAGCCGGGTCTTCCGGGGCCCGTTCGGCTAACCCGATCGCATTCGTCTACACCTACCTCAAGCAGGTCGTAGCCGAGATGCGAAAGGTGATCTGGCCGAATCGCCGGCAGATGATCACCTACACCGGGGTGGTGTTGGCGTTCCTGGCCTTCATGGTGGCGCTGGTCGGCCTTGCTGATTTCGGCCTCACCAAGCTGATGCTGCTGGTGTTCGGCTGAGAGAACGATAGAGAGGACTACACAACCGTGACTAGCTTCGACGGTGACACGTCTGCGGGTGACGCGGCGGTCGACCTACAAGAGGCGGGCACCCAGGAAGCTGACGTGGTCGCCGAGACAGTTGCTGATCCGGCGGCCCAGGCCGAGGACGAAGAATTGGACCCGGCCGCCGCGCTCAAGGCTGACCTGCGCAGCAAGCCTGGCGACTGGTATGTCATCCACTCCTACGCCGGGTACGAGAACAAGGTGAAAGCCAACCTCGAGACCCGCGTGCAGAACCTTGACGTCGGCGACTACATCTTTCAGGTGGAGGTGCCCACCGAAGAGGTCACCGAGATCAAGAACGGCCAGCGCAAGCAGGTCAACCGCAAGGTGCTGCCCGGCTACATCCTGGTGCGGATGGACTTGACCGACGACTCGTGGGCCGCGGTGCGCAACACCCCGGGCGTCACCGGGTTCGTCGGCGCGACCTCCCGGCCGTCGGCGCTGGCGCTGGACGACGTGGTGAAGTTCCTGCTGCCGCCCGGGGCGGCGAAGAAGCCCGCCAAGGGTGCGTCCAGCACCGCCGCTGCCGCCGAGACCAGTGGGCTGGAACGTCCGGTCGTCGAGGTCGACTACGAGGTCGGCGAATCGGTCACCGTCATGGACGGGCCCTTCGCCACGTTGCCGGCCACCATCAACGAGGTCAACGCCGAACAGCAGAAGCTCAAGGTGCTGGTGTCCATCTTCGGCCGCGAAACACCGGTGGAACTCGCCTTCGGCCAGGTCTCCAAGATCTAGCCCGTCGGGCTCGCAAAAACTCAAAACTTGTAAAACCAGGAAGGAACAATCGACACGTCATGGCCCCCAAGAAGAAAAAAGTCACCGGGCTGATCAAGCTGCAGATCGTGGCGGGACAGGCTAATCCTGCGCCGCCGGTTGGTCCCGCGCTCGGCCAGCACGGTGTCAACATCATGGAGTTCTGCAAGGCGTACAACGCGGCGACGGAGAGCCAGCGCGGCACCGTCATCCCGGTGGAGATCACGGTCTACGAGGACCGCAGTTTCACCTTCGCGCTCAAGACGCCGCCCGCCGCCAAGCTGCTGCTCAAGGCCGCTGGTGTGGGCAAGGGCTCCGCGGAACCGCACAAGACCAAGGTCGCCAAGGTCAGCTGGGCTCAGGTTCGCGAGATCGCCGAGACCAAGAAGTCCGACCTCAACGCCAACGACATCGACGCCGCCGCCAAGATCATCGCCGGCACCGCCCGGTCGATGGGCATCACCGTTGAATAGCAGCGAATAGCAGCGAATCGAGCAGTCCCAAGAGCAGTGGGAGGGCCAGCTTCGGCCCGCCAACCACAACCCAACACAGATTGGACGATCGAATGAGCAAGAACAGCAAGGCATATCGCGCCGCCGCCGAGAAGGTGGACCGCGACAATCTCTACACCCCGTTGCAGGCGGCCAAGCTCGCCAAGGAGACCTCGTCGACCAAGCAGGACGCGACCGTCGAGGTGGCGATCCGGCTCGGCGTCGACCCGCGCAAGGCCGACCAGATGGTGCGTGGCACGGTCAACCTGCCGCACGGCACCGGTAAGACCGCGCGGGTCGCGGTGTTCGCGGTCGGTGACAAGGCCGACGCTGCCGTCGCCGCCGGCGCTGACATTGTCGGCAGCGACGACCTGATCGAGAAGATCCAGGGCGGGTTCCTGGACTTCGACGCCGCGATCGCGACGCCCGATCAGATGGCCAAGGTCGGCCGGATCGCCCGGATCCTCGGTCCGCGCGGCCTGATGCCCAACCCCAAGACCGGCACCGTCACCCCCGACGTCACCAAGGCCGTCAACGACATCAAGGGCGGCAAGATCAACTTCCGCGTCGACAAGCAGGCCAACCTGCACTTCGTCATCGGCAAGGCGTCGTTCGACGAGAAGAACCTCGTGGAGAACTACGGCGCGGCGCTTGAAGAGGTGTTGCGGCACAAGCCGTCGTCCTCGAAGGGCCGCTACCTGAAGAAGATCGTCGTGTCGACGACGACGGGCCCGGGCATTCCGGTCGACCCGTCCATCACCCGCAACGTCGCCGAGGCCTAACCTTCCCTGCGCGAGCAGACGCAAAAGCGCCGTTTTCGTCGGCGTAGCGGGAGCCTTTGCGTCTGCTCGGCCGAATGGTTACCCACCGCACTCGGCGATACGGCGCCGCAGGAAGTCGCGGCCCGGGTCGGAGGCGTTGGACTCCAGCGCCGTTCGATACCAGGTGAGCGCTTCAGCGGGCCGGCCCGCTCGTCGCAGCAGGTCGGCGCGCACCGACGCAACCAGATTCGAGTGCGCCAGCCGCGGATCCTGGGCTACCTTCTCCAACGCGGCCAGCCCGGCGTCGGCGTTGTCGCGGAACCCGACCGCCAGCGCCCGGTTGGCGCGCACCACCGGCGAATCGGTCAGCTGTAACAGCCGGTCATAGGCCGCGCAGATGGTGGCCCAGTCGGTCTGCTCCCACGACGGCGCCGTCGCGTGCAGGGCCGCGATCACCGCCTGGGGCAGATAGGGGCCCGTCGATCCCTCGGCCTCGCGCAGCCGGTCCAGGCCGCGGGCGATGCGCCTGCGGTCCCAACGCAGACGGTCCTGTTCGTCCAGCGGCACCAACGCCCCGGTGTCGTCCACCCGGGTGGCGCGCCGCGAATCGTGCAGCAGCACAAGGGCGGCCAACGCGTGTGCCTCGCGCTCGCGCGGCATCAGCGCGCACAGCTCGCCGGCCAGGCGGACGCCCTCCTCGCACAACTCGTCCCGGATCGCCGACGGGCCCGCGGTGGACCAATAGCCCTCGGTGAACACCGAGTAGATACAGCTGAGCACGTGCGGTGTGCGTTCGCGTAGCAGCTCGGCGGGCGGTACCCGTAGCGGGATGTTGGCGTGCCGAATCTTGTTCTTGGCGCGGGTGATTCGCTGGCCCACCGCGGTATCGGTCTGCAGCAGCGCCCGCGCGATCTCGGCGACGGACAACCCGGACACCAGCCGCAGCGTGAGTGCCAGTTGCGACTGCCGGTCGAGCGCGGGGTGCGCGCAGGTGAACATCATCCGCAGCTCGTCGTCGCGCACCGGATGCGGGTCGGTGTGATCGGTGCGGGCCCGGATTTCGTCTACCACCGCGTTCAATTCCTTTCCGGGGCGGACGGATTCGCGACGCAACCGATCGCGGGCGCGATTGCGTCCGACCGTCACCAGCCACCCGCCGGGATGGTCGGGCACACCGTCGCGGGGCCAGGCGCGGAGCGCCTCGGCGCAGGCCTCCTGGACGGCGTCTTCGGCGACGGTGAGGTCGCCGGACCACCGCGCGAGCGCGGCGACGGCGGGTCCCCATTCCCGGCGGAAGACGCCGTCCAGGTCGGTCATTCGCTGACGCTAGAGCCCCGAGATACCAGCCAGTTGTCTGACGTGCACGGTGGAAGCCGGGATCATCGACGCGAGCTTGACGGCCTCGTCGCGGTCATCGGCGCCAAGCACATAGAAGCCGTTGGCGACTTCAGCGCCTTCGGCGTAGGGCCCATCAGTAAAAAGGACCTCACCGTCGCGCACCCGCACGGTGGTCGCCGTCGACGGCGGATGCAGACCGGCGCCGGACTTGATGTGCTTGCCCGCCGCAGCCCCGAACTCTTGGTGCTGAGCCATACCCGCTTGCCACTCGGGCGAGCCGGGCTCCACCGGCCGGTCAGGCCGGCTCCAGCAGCAGTGCGATCCAGTTGGTGCCTTCCAGCGATTGCGGCTGTATCTCCATCGCCATCGGCCAAATCTCGACTGCACCGTGCTTGGCGGCGGGTATATCGCGGGCCAGCGCCAGCGCTTCGTCGAGGTTTTCGGCCTCGAAGACGTAGTAACCACCGGCCACTTCGGCTCCCTCGGCGAATGGGCCATCGGTGATGACCGGTGCGTCGGGGCCACCGGTGATGGTCACCGCGGTCGCCGAGGGTAGCAGCGCATCCCCGCCGCGGATCGCCGATGCGGCCTTGGCGTGAAACGCCCCGTAGGCTGCCATCTCGGCTGCGCCCTCGTCGGGCGTGAGGTCTCGCTCCTTGCTGATCAACAACGCGAAGTACTGCATGTGTGGTCACCTCCGATAGTGAGCGAAACCCTGTGTTCCACTCTCTACCTATCCGACGAACGGCGCAGCCCCGATCCGACAGCCGGCCAAAAAATCTAGGTGGCGAAATCAGTCGACTGCGTCTGGCTCCGAATAGGTCACCAGACTGCCGTCACGCCTCTAGTTAGCGGGTTACATAGTCGCTCAACGGGAATCGTGATCCTTCCTGTACCGCGTTGCGCGTCGAGGTGGGTCGCAGCAGTGTCGCCTCACCCCTGTGGTTGAAGTAGTAGGACCGCGAGGTGGCGCAGTCGCCGGAGTAGAACACCGAGCTGTCGAGAAGCTTGGTCATCCGATCGAGGAAGCGCGCATTTGCTTCTTCGGTCACTTCGAATGTCGTTGCGCGCCCGCGCTTGACTGCACCGAGCAGCCGGTCCATGTGCCGCATCTGGTATTCCATGGTGTTGAAGAACGACAGGCCAGAAAAGGCGTACGGACTGGCTAAGCTCGAAGTAGTTGGGGAAGTACGGGATGGACACCCCCTGATAAGCCTGGAACCGGTTCTCGCGCCACCACTTTCTCAGGTTGCGACCTTGGCGCCCGATCACCTCGATGGCCGGGAAGTTGGCATCCCAGAGATCGAAACCGGTGGCCAGCACCAGCGTGTCGATAACGGTCTTGTGCCCTTCGGCGGTGACGACACCGTCGGGCTCGATCCGCTCGATGCTGTTGGTCTCCAGATGCACGTGAGGTTTGGTAAAGGTCCGGTAGTAGCTGTTGGACCAGGTGGGCCGTTTGCAGCCGAAGTCGTAATCGGGCGTCAGCTTGCGCCGCAGCTCCTTGTCGCGGACCGAGATGAACCGGTTGATCTTGGCCAGATCCGCCGCGGCAATGTTCAGCCGCCGGAACTGGCGGTAGTGCAGCACACCGGTCACCGTCATCAGCTCGAAGATGGTGTCGGTCACCAGCCGGAAGGCGCGGTGCACCAGCGGTACCCGGGCGAACACTTGCTGCAGCCAGACCGGGATCGCGAAGTCGATCTTGGGCACCACATGGATCGCCGTGCGCTGGTACACGGTCAGGTCGGCGACTTGGGCGGCCAGTTCGGGGATCAACTGCACCGCGGTCGCCCCGGTTCCGATCATTCCGACGCGACGCCCGTCGAAGTCGTAGTTGTCGTCCCACGCCGTGGTGTGGATGACCTTGCCGTCGAAAGTCTCGATTCCCGGGATGTCGGGGATATGCGGCTGGGACAGGAAGCCGGTCGCGGTGATCAGAAAGCGTGTCGTCAGCGTTTCGCCGCCTGCCAGCGCCACTCGCCACAGCTGCGCGTGCTCGTCCCAGCGCGCGCCTTCGACTGCCGTGTTGAACCGCATGTAGCGGCGCACGTCGTGCTTGTCGGCGACGCGTTCGGCATACCGCTTCAGTTCGGCGCCGGGCGCGAACAGCCGCGACCAGTACGGATTGGGCTCGAACCAGTACGAGTATGTGGTGGAGGGGATGTCGACGGCCAGGCCCGGGTAGCGGTTGACGTGCCAGGTCCCACCAAGATCGGCTTCGCGATCGAGGATTACGACGTTCTCATATCCGAGCCGCTTGAGCAGGATCGCCGCGCCGATACCGCCGAAGCCTGCGCCCACAATGACGACATCGAGAAATTCCGTGTCTATGTGAAGACCTAACCTTGCCTCGGAGTCTCATCGCGCAGCCCGGAGCCGACGTAGATAGGGCAAACCGGCCCCAGAATACTAGGCGGTGCCCTGCTTCAAATAGGTGACCAGGCTGCAGTCGAGCATCTCGTCGGCGAAGTAGTGCTGGCAACCGCGCACGTACTTCATATACCGGTCGTAGACCTCTTCGGAGGTGGCATCGAGCCGTCATCGGGGAGAATGTCATATGCGCGGTCGAAGAACGCGGGCCAACGCTCCTTTTTGAAGGCGTCGAACGCCTCGAAGGTGACGATCCGGTCGACCTTCTCGTCGAATTCCTCCCAGCCCTGCAGCCGGGCCTCGGCCCGCCGCGTCGTCGGGATCTCGGCCAGCCTGGCCTTGCTGCGCAGGTAGTGGTTGCGGCTGAGCGTGATGCCGATGACGTTGACGTCGTACTTTTCCAGCGCCCGGACCACCGCCCCGCCCCAGCCGCATCCGACGTCGAGCAGCGTCATCCCCGGCTCGAGGTTCAGCTTGCCCAGCGCCGGATCCAGCTTCGCGAGTTGAGCCTCTTCGAGAGTCATGTCGTCGTTCTTGAAGTATGCGCAGGTGCAGACCATGTTGGGGTCCAGGAACAACGCGAAGAATTCGTCCGAGATGTCGTAGGTCGCCTGCGACTCCTCGTAATACGGTTTCAGCTCGGCCATTGCAGGCACCTCCCGCGACAGACGTACAACCTGTGAGGTCGCTCGTCATACCCAATTCGTGGAATCTAAGCGGCTCGGGTGAGGGCTCAGCACGCTCCGGCGAAATTGGTGGTGAGCTCACCGATCACGCGATCCCACAACTGCTTGGGCAAATCATGGCCCATGCCGTCGATCAACACCAACCGGGCTCCGTCGATGGCGCGCGCGACCGCGCGGCCGCCGAATGGCCGCATCAGCTTGTCGGCGCGCCCGTGAATCACCACGGTCGGCGCGGAGATGCGCCGGTCGTAGTGCAGCAGGCTGCCGCTGCCCATGATCGCGCTGAACTGCCGGGCAACCCCCCAGGGGTAATGGCTGCGGTCGTAGCTCTCGGCGGCCTCGGCCCGTGCCTGCTCGTCGGGCGTCCGGTAACGCGGGCTGCCGATGATTTTGCCGACGCGCACGGCGTTGTCGAGGATGACGTCGCGTGGCGAATCCGGCGCCGGGCCCTTGAGGAGTGCCAGCAGCGCGCGGGGAGCCGGCGGCGGCAGGAACCTGTGGTTGTTGCTCGAGAAGATGACCGCCAGCGTTTTGGTCCGCTCGGCGAATCGTGCGGCGAAGACCTGGGCGATCATGCCGCCCATCGAGGCCCCGACGATATGGGCGCGCTCGATGTCGAGGTGATCCAACACGGCGGCGACGTCGTCGGCCATATCTTCCAGCCGGTACGCCGACTCGCTGGGTAGACCGAGCCAGGCCCGGGCCAGCCGCGTGACCAGCGGTTGCCCCGAACTGTGCCGCTCGGTCTTGCTGGACAGACCGATATCGCGATTGTCGTAGCGGATGACGCGCAGCCCCTGGCCGACCAGCTGTTCGCAGAAGGCGGTGCGCCACAGCAACATTTGGGCGCCCAGCCCCATGATCAGCAGCACGGGCGGGTGGTCCGGGTCGCCCCTGTCCTCGTAGTGCAGCTTCAGATCACCCGAAACCGCGGTACCGCTGCGGACCTCCACTGACCTCGCCAATCCTCTCTAAACCTCGACGTCGGATTGGTGCTCGCGGCTGACCTCGACCATGAAGTTGGCGAAGTATCCGGTCAATTGCGGGTCGGACATCATCTGCCACTTCGGCGCCAGCAGCTTCATGTACCGCTCGACGTAGAGGAACTGTTTGCCGATCAACACCAGCTCGCGGGGCAGCTTCACATCGTAGGCGTCGGCCAGCGTCGACAGCTGGCGGCCGATGTCGGCATACGACATGTCGCCCAGCGATTGCATGGTCAGCGGGGTGGCGAATTTCTCCAGATCTTTGGCGGCCTCCGCCTCCGGCTTCATGGTGCCGACCGCACCCATCAGCACGACGATCTTGCCCGCCGAGGCGTGGTCCTTCTTCACCAGCAGGGCGTACACCAGTTCACGCAGCAGCCAGCGGGTGCGCGGGTCGATGCGGCCCATGATCCCGAAGTCGAAGAACACGATGCGGCCCGCCTCGTCGACGTAGAGGTTGCCCGCGTGCAGGTCGCCGTGGAACAGCCCGTGCCGCAGCCCGCCCTCGAAGAGGGAGAACAGCAGCGCCTTGACCAGCTCGGTGCCGTCGAACCCGGCCTTGCGGATGGCGGCGACATCGTCGATCCGAATGCCTTGCACCCGCTCCATCGTCAACACGCGCTCGCTGGTGAAGTCCCAGTACACCTGCGGCACCCGGATGTTCTTGCCCAGCGGCGAGGAGTGCAGATGGGAGATCCACGCGTCCATCGACTGGGCCTCGAGGCGGAAGTTCAGTTCTTCGGCCAGGTTGTCGGCGAAGTCGGCGACGACATCCTGTGCCGAGAGTCGCCGGCCCAGCTTGGCCAGTTCGACGGCCTGGGCGAAGCGCTGCAGGATCTGCAGGTCTGCCGCGACCCGGCGGCGAATGCCCGGCCGCTGGATCTTGACGACGACGTCCTCGCCGGTCTTCAAGGTGGCGTAGTGCACCTGGGCGATGGACGCCGACGCGAACGGCTCTTCGTCGAAACTGGCGAAGAGTTGGGACGGCTCTGCGCCGAGTTCTTGGGCAAGGAGTTTGTGCACGGCCTCGGTGTCGGCGGGCGGCACCCGGTCGAGCAGGCTGCGGAACACGCTGGACAGCGACTCGCCGAAGGCCCCCGGGCTGGACGCGATGATCTGCCCGAATTTGACGTACGTCGGGCCCAGGTCGGCGAAGGTCTGCGGGATCTCCTTGATCACTTTCTGTTGCCAGGGACCCTTGCCCGGCAGCTTGGTGACGACGCGAGCGGCGGTGCGTGTGATCTGCCATCCAGTGACGGCCACCCGGGCAGCTTCGATCGGCAACGGCACCCGGTCGAGCTTGGCCACCTCGCGGTGTTTGGTGGAACTCATCTCAGCAGTCTGCCAAATCGGTGGTGTCAAGTCCCAATTCGTGTGAGCCCGCTCACGAGTCGATGCCCGCGGATGTTCAGTTGCCGGCCAGCGCGAAGTTCTGGCTGAGGGTCTCGATGATCGGCCGCCACACCGGTTCCGGAAGGTCGTGTCCCATTCCGTCGATCACGACGAACCGCGCGCCCGGGATGGCCGCGGCGACCGCACGCCCGTTGCGCGGCCGCACCATCGGATCGGCCGAACCGTGCAGCACCACCGTGGGCACGGTGATCGCCTTGCTGTAGCCGAGCAGGCTGCCGGTGCCCAGCATCGCGTCGAATTGGCGCAGCATGCCGGGCGGGTAGCTGCAGCGATCCGCCAGCTGCTGCACGCGACTGCGTAGCTCGCCTTCGGCGGGCAGGAAGTTGGGCCCGTTGAATACCGCGACGTTGCGGACCTCGAAGGCCAACTTCTCCTCGGGCGACGCGTCTTTGGCCGGCCCGTCGAACGCCAGCTTGATGACCCGCCAGGCCGGTGGCGCGGACAGCGGCTTGCCGGTGCTCGACATGATGACGCCCAACGACGCCACCCGGGCGGGCTCGGTGGCGGCCAGGATCTGCGCGATCATGCCGCCCAGCGAGGCGCCCACCACGTGGGTCCGGGCGATGTCCAGGTGGTCGAGCAGCGCGACCACGTCCTGGGTCATGTCGATCAACGTGTAGGGCACGGGGCTGGGCCTGCCCAGCAGATAGCGCGCGACGCGTCGGTAAACCGAGCCGTCGGCACGCAGCCCGTGCATCTTGGCCGACAACCCGGTGTCGCGGTGATCGAAGCGGATCACGCGGTACCCGGCGGCCACGAGGTGCGCGCAAAACCCGTCCGGCCACATCGGGAGCTGCGCGCCCAGGCCCATGATGAGCAGCGCGGGTGGTCCGGCCGGGTCGCCGAGATCCTCGTAGTAGACGTCGACGGCACCGTCCGGCGTCTCGCGTCGCGCAATACCGGTTCTGGTTGGGGTGCGGGTCTGCACCTTTCTTTTCTACCTGGGCACCCAGGGCTTGACCCACCCTTCGATCTCCCAGCCCTCCAGCCCGGCGAGCAGTTCGTACATGGTGGCGCCGTCGATGGTCTCCCGGACGATGTCGGCGTGCCCGGCGTGCCGGGCCAGCTCGTTGATGACGTGCAGGATCACCCAGCGCACCGACCACGGCGGCTGGTCGGCGGAAAACCACGGAACATCCCGCGGGACGGGGACTTCAGCATCCAGGTCCGCGGTTTCCACCAGCCGCAGTGACGTCGCGTTCTGTGCTTCGAATGCGCGCAACAATCCCGGCAGGGTCTCGTCCGAGCGCATCACGTGCTGTTCCGTGTACTCCTTGGCGACCTGTTCGGATGACCGGTCTTCTTTCGGCGGCCGGCCCGGGGCGGCGGCCACCCGGGCCATCCAGGATCCCTGCATGACGGTGACGTGCTTGATCAGCCCGCCGATCGACAGGGCGCTAGCCGACGGCGCTGACCGCGCCTGTTCGTCGGTGAGGCCGTAGGACACCGCGAAGTAGGCGCTTTGGTGGTAGGCCAGGAACTCGCGCAGGGCGCTGCGCTCGTCGGTGACGGGTGGGGCGAGGGCGGGCATCTCAATCCTCCTTGTTGACGGTTTGGCGATGCAGGTGAAGGTCTCGCAGACAAGCGATTTCGGCACCATGGTGAATCGCCTCCCGATTGATGTGCAAGACCAGCTC
>CAVTLW010000043.1:0-29493 GCA_963735655.1 uncultured Actinomycetota bacterium | reverse complement strand
AGGGCGCGGTCACCGGCGACAGCAGTTCCAGGCTGCTCACCGGCACCGTCTCGGTGCTCGACGCGGCCCGATCGATCGCCGGGCGGTCGGCCAGCAGCTGCGCCGTCGTGGTTGCGTCGGTGTCGATCTTGGCCACGGTGTCGGGCCCACCCGCCCACCAAGCATCGGCCGTGCGATAGATGGAAATGGTCATGAGCGTGCCACTTTCAGGAGTCCCCGGAGGCGGGTGATGTCGAATTCGTTGTCGTCACGGATCGCGGTCACCATCGACCGCAGTTCGTGAACGGCTTCCCGGCTGGGTGTGATGCCGAGAAAATCCTTGGTGGCCGGTGGTCCCCACTGCGCCAGACCCGACGCGCTGAACGGCGTCCATCCGGGCTCGAGCGTGTTGTCGAACATGTCCCCGTCGCTGAAGTGCTCGACCAAGAACCCGTCGGGATCGCGCCAGTAGTCGAAGATCTGGCTGCCCTGGATATGCCTGCCGATCCCCCACGACCGGTGATACCCCTTCTCGCGCAGGTATTCACCGCCCGCGGCGATCGCGTCCAGATCACATGTCTGATACGCGGAGTGCACATAGCGGTTCGACGGGCCCAACGCCAGCGCCAACGTGTGGTGGTCGCTGGGTGTCGATCCGCGGTCGCACCGGATGAAGCTCATCGCCGGGCCGCGGTCACGCTGGCCGGCGTAGTACATGAAGTCGCTGACGATCAACCCGAAGTGGTCGAGGTACCAGTTCAGCGTCTGGATGTACTTCGTGCTCTGCAGCACGACATGCCCCAACCGCTGCACCGTGGCCGGTTCGCGCGGCGGTCGCTGGGTGGCGTTGGTCCGCCGCAACTCGTGCCCGAAGTTGAAGGTGTGCGGCGATTGCGCGGGAAGCTCGGCCAACTCGTGCGTCCCGGCGACGACGCGGACCGGAATCCCGCTGGGGTCGGTCAGTTCTACCGAGACGCCGCCGATGGCATCTGGGAGCGTCTGGATGTTTGTCCCGGTCGCGCTGGCGAGCCGCTCGACGTCGGCTCGGTCGTCGGCGGCAAACGCCGTGCCGACGAAGCGCGAGCGCGGCCCCCGGCGGACGATCACGCAGGGTGATCCGGCGTCAGTGCCGCGCAGCTGCAGCTCGTCGGCGGTGTGCAGCACGGTGGTGAAACCGAACGCCCGCGCGAAGGCTTCCGCGCGGACCAGGTCGGGTTTCTCGAATTCCAGCCAGGCCAGATCGCGAACCTTGATCAGGGGATTCCGGGAGCGTCCGGGGTGCTCCCCACGCCGGGCGCCTTGTTCGCTGTGCAGGTCTTTGTGGGCGTCGACGTGCATCGCCACGGTGTCTCCTTCGCTTGACTGACGATATCGTCACTTACGGACTCATACGCTGTCAAGCGTTTCTGACGAAATCATCAATATTGACGTCTTCTGCTAACATCGGCGCATGACCGAGGCGCAACCAGTTGCCAACAACCGCCTGGAACGGCGCAAGATGCGCACTCGCACGGCACTCATCCGCGCCGCACAAACTTTTGTCGCGGCCGGCAAACTCAACGTGCCGGTTCTCGAGATCACCCAGGCCGCGGACGTCGGGATGGGTTCGTTCTACAACCACTTCGACAGCAAGGAAGAGCTGTTCGAGGCCGCGGTCAATGAGGTGCTCGACGACCTCGGCGCGATACTCGACAAGCTCACCGCCGAAGGCGAGGATCCGGCGGAGACATTCGCCCGCAGTTTCCGGCTGGTCGGACGGCTGTTCAGGCGGCGCCCGGAGATGTGCCGGGTGCTTCTCAACTCCGGGTTGACGTTGATCTCCGCTGACCGCGGCCTGGCTCCGCGGGCTCTGCGTGACATCAGTGTCGCTGGGCGCGCCGGCCGGTTCACCGTGGACGATCCTGCGCTCGCGTTGGCGGTGGCAGGCGGCGCGCTGCTGGGGCTGGGCCGGCTGCTGCATGACCAACCCGAACGCAGCGATGCCGAGGCGGCTGATCGCGCCACCCGCGACGTGCTGATCATGTTCGGCCTGCCTGCCGACGAGGCCGCGGAGATCTGCCGTCGACCGCTGCCTGACCTCGACGAGCTGACCGAGACCGACTCCGCGGCGTGATCTGCATCGACACGTTTGGTCGGGCGTGCTCGCCGAATATCCGGACAAGGTGATGGCGAAACCCGACACGGCACTTTGCGAGGAGCGCGACCGAATGGTCGGACTCCTGCGGGGTGATTCAGTCAGATGCTCGCGCTGGCTGACGAACTGAAGCTGGGCGCGCTGCCGAGCAGGCGTTGCTCGATCAGGTCGGCGCCTCGAGCGACGCCGCCGGTCGCTGCGAAGCCCGCCGCGACCCGCCGTGCGCCCTCTGTCATGGTCATCGCCTGTCGGACCTTCGCCGACAGCCGAGCCGCGGTCAGCTTCCTCGCCGGTAGACGAGTTCCGCAGCGCGCCACCTCCACCCGCCGCGCGACCTCGAATTGGTCCCGCCCAAACGGCACCACGCACACCGGAACGCCTCGGGCAACGGCCTTTTGGGTTCCGCCCATGCCACCGTGGGTTATCGCACACACCGCGCGGTCCAACACGGGGCCGTGCGGTACGAACTGGACCACCGTCGCGTTCGGTGTCAGTGCGATGTCGCTCGGTAGCCCGGCGGGTAGTGTCGCAACCACATGTACCGGCTCGTCCGCGAGCGCGGTCATCGCCGTCTTGACGAGCTTTTCATCGGCCTGCTGTTGCGATGACGTCGTGACCAGGACGATCGGCCGGTCGATCGCCGTGAGCCAGTCGGGAACGGTATCCATGGCCGGTTCAAACATGCAGGGGCCGATCATCTGTACGGCATCGCCCCAGTCAGTCTGCGGATACTCGAACGGCTTGCCACTTGCCACCGAGCATCAGCGGGGCCCGTCGCATGAACTCATCCGCCGAAGCGACCGGCGGCGCACCGGCGCTCGCACGAATCTTGTTGCCTGCCGGCAATACCGCCCTCTCCATCATGCCGATCGCGATGGGCCGCAGCGCGGCGTCACGGAGCCGGCCCAGCACGCCGGGCAGTGGAGCCAGACCCAGCCCGAAAGGCGGCACTCCACGTGATTGCAGAGCCGGCGTGTAGGGGGAGAAGCATGCCCACGGGGTGTCACGCGCGTCGGCGACCGACAGGGCACCCCAGCAATTGACGTCGACGACCAACGCGTCGGGGCGCGTTCGCTCGACCGCATCGGCGAAGTCGGCGACTTCGTAGGCGGCGCGTCGGCAGAACACGTCGACCGCCCTCTTCAGGGCACCGCGAGGATTTGAAGCCTTCCAGTCATCGTTGACGATCGCCTCGATTCGCGGATCGATGATGTCGGTGGTGAAACCCAGCTTTCGCCCCATCTCCACACCCGTGGACAGCGTACGCAGATGAACCTCGTGGCCGCGGGCGGACAATTCGAGCAGTAGGGCGCTGAACGGGAACAGATGGCCGAGTGCCGGCGAAGTGTAGGCCAAAATCCTTGCCATTGTTCTCACATCTTCTGGTGGGTTGAGCATCGGATTCTGAAATTGTTTCCAATACGCAGTTCCGTGTCAGTACCGCTGGCAACCATATGCACTGGGTGCCAACCACTATTACTACGCCAGCGGCTTTCACCGCCGGTGGCGGACTCGTCGCGGTTGGCGAATAGTGCTGGCCCCCAATCTGAATGGTTGCCAGTTGTACCGACACCGAACGCTTCATGAGCCACACTGTGGATATGTCGACACGAAGCCAACTTCGGCGTCGCTGCAGCGGTTTTCGCGTTCGCACAGCGACAGTCGCCGGGAATTAGGCGTCGGCTGTGTGTAGCGCAGTTCTCGCGCTGTCCCTGCTGGCGGCGATCGACCCGGTCCGGATCGGGATCACGGCGATCTTGATTTCACGGCCAAGGCCCATGCTCAATCTGCTTGCCTTCTGGGTCGGCGGGATGGCGGCGGGCATCGTGGCCGCTTTGGGTGTGCTGCTCTTCCTACGCGACTTCACGCTTTCCGTTGAGACGGAGGTGGTTTCGGCCACCAGCAGCCCGAGTGTTGCATACCTGCAGTTTGCCATCGGTGTGCTAGCGGTGTCCCTCGCCGCGCTGATGCTGGCGCGCTTCGGGGCGCGTCAGCGCACAGCCGTGCCGATGACCGGCGGTGAGTCCGCGGTCCTGCTGCTGGAGCCGAACGCACCGACCGGCTCCAGCCGATTGTCGATCCGCGGCCGGCTCGAAGGCGGTTCATTAGCGGTAGCGTTTGTCGCCGGCGTCGCATTGGCGACGCCGCCTGTCGAGTACATGGCGGCGATCATCGCGATCATGGCATCGGAACCCACTGCTGCTGCGCAAGTCGGCGCGGCCCTCATGTTCACCGTCGTGGCGTTTACGGTCGTCGAGGTACCCCTGATTACCTATCTCACGTCGCCGGCGCAGACGCTCGCCGTCGTGCGGCGGCTGAACGATTGGATAAACGCGCGACGCCAGGCCATTCCCGCCATTGTCATCGGCGCAATTGGTTTCCTACTTTTGGTTTCCGGCCTGGGCAAGGTCTGATGCCCGGACGAGGTCGTCGAGGTCATGCAGCGCTCGCTCACAGACCTCGTACACCACGAGCGAGTCTTGAGCTAGCCGATCGGCCGCGTGCGCGGCGTCACGCTCTGGGCTGAATGTGGAGCAGTTGGGTGAGCCGAACAGTCCTCCGCGGCGAGGGTGACCGCGAGTTCGAGATCGTCGACGTCAAACCTGCTAATCCGATTGGCAGCCGTAATGTCTCGCAGTGCACGCGGCGCCAGGCCGCGATCCGACATGAGCTGGCCGATTCCGACGTTGAGCAGCACGCGAACTTTGTCGGGTCGGCGCCGAAGCCATCGAACCGTCAACCGGAACTGCGCGCGAACATTTCGGCGGGTCATCCACGGGTCGCAGGCGATCGAGTAGCGCGCCGAACGAATCGAAGATTCCGTTGAGCGCGGCCTGGAACAGCTGTTCCTTGCTGTTGCGCCCGTCGATCTCGCGCTACTTGGCTTCCAGTGCGTAGGCCTTTTGACCACCCGGCCCAGATACTGCGGCTGATGTGCCGTGCTGCGAAGCTCGAACCCGCTTGCCAACTCGCGCAACCCATCTCGGGGCCCACCAGTTCAACCGTCCCATCACGTGCATGAACGCCGGCACGAGCAGCATGCGCACCAGGGTCGCATCGGCCAGGACTGCCAGCGTCAACCCGACACCGAACATCCGCATGAACGACACCTGAGCGGCGATCAAGGCGGCGAATGAAATGGACATGATCAGCGCCGCGGCGGTGATCACGCGCCCGGTTTTGGCCAAGCCCAGCGCCACACTGTCGTCGTTGTCGGCCGCCGTCTGGTTGGATGCCAGCCAGTGCTCGTGTATCCGCGACACGAGGAAGACCTCGTAATCCATCGACAACCCAAAAGCAATGCAGAACAACACCACCGGCATGGTGAGCACCAGCGTGCCGGTGGCGGTGGTACCCAATCCGCCAAGGTGGCCGTCCTGGAAGATCCACACCAGTGCACCGAACGCGGCAGTCAACGACAAGCCACTGAGCAGCAACGTTTTCAGCGGCAACACCGCGCTGCCGGTGAGTCCGAACATCACCACGAAAGTGATCAGGGCAATGACGGTCAGCACGAGAGGCAGCCGGGAGGTGATCGCATCGGCGGTGTCGCGGTTCACCTGGGCGACCCCACTCATCAAGACCTGCTGGCCGTTCGGGCCTGCAATAGCGTGCAGCCGGTCCAGCTGGGTGTTGGAGGCCTGCGAGAAAAGCGGCGCACTGCTCGCGACTGTGAGAAACGCGCTGCCGTCCGTGATCGCTGTCGCGGCCGACGGCGGTCCGACAAGCGCACCGGCGACGAACGTGCCGCCCGGCGCGGAGACCGACGACACGTCGGGCGCCAGCGACAGCTGGGAGGCGTAGGCATCCAATGCCTTACGGGTAACACCCTCGACGTCCGGGATGACCACGGTCACATTCGACGCCACGTCAGCGTTGAATTCGGTGCGCAGCTGATCGCCAACCTGACGCGCCGTACTCGACTCCGGGAGCACGCGATCGTCGGGGATGCCCCACTTCATTCCGAACAACGGCATGCCGAGTGCGATCAGGACAGCGACGATGGCCAGCCCGAGCGGCACCGCCCGGCGCATCACGAACTGGGCTAACCGGTAGAAGAAGGTTTGCTCCACCGGCCGCTGTGGACCCGTGGAGTCCAATCGCGGGCCGAGCAGCGCGATGGCGGCAGGCGTCACCACAATCGCCGCGACCACCGCCAGGGCCACCACCGCGATTGCGGCATATGCGAAGGACTTCAGGAAGGGCATCGGAAAAAACACCAGCGCCGACATCGAGAGGGCGACGGTCATCGCCGAGAAGAGCACGCTCCGGCCGGCGCTGGCCATGGTGCGAACAAGCGCCGCGTCCCGCTCGGCACCGTTGCCGAGTTCGTCCCGGAATCGGCTGATGATCAGCAATGTGTAGTCGATCGCCAACGCGAGCCCCATCGCCAGCAACAGATTGAGCGCGAAGATCGAAACGTCCGTCACGAACGTCAGCAGACGCAGCACTGCCATCGAACCCAAGATCGCAAAAGCGCCGACCCCCAACGGAATCGCTGCCGCCATGAACCCGCCGAACACCCACACCAGCACCAGGAAGCTCACCGGGACCGCGATCGCTTCCATCACCTTCAGATCTTTTCGGGTTTGAAGTGTGATTTGCGCATCGGTCATGGCCTGCCCGCCGGCGCGCACCGTCACACCGTCACGGTCGTGCACCAACTCGCTCGCTGAGCGTCTCGGCGTGCTTGGCCGCGCCGCTGCTGCCGCCGGTGATGCTGGCGACGATCAGACCCGTCTTGTCATCCTTGCTCACCAACGTCGTCGACGCCGTCGGCGGCGCGGTCCAAGGCGAGGTCACCTGCGCCACATAGGGTGAGTCGCCAAGCCGGCGCACGATGTCGGTGCCCACCAGCCGGGCGGCGCTGCTGTTCACGCCGTCGTCGGAGCTGACGGTGATCAGAAGCTGAGTATCCCCCTGGTTGAACTTGGTTGCCAGCATGTTCGTCGCATGCGTCGATTCCGCGGTCGGATCCTGGAAGCCGCCCGGAGACAGGCTGTTCGCAATCGGTATGCCGAAAACCGCTGCGGCCGCCATGACAAACAGCGCAAGTGCAATGATGCGCCGCGGCGCACGAATCCCGAGCCGAGCAATCCGCTCTAACGCGTTCAAAAGCGAAGCACCGCCCCTTCGATGGTGAGCCCCGGGCCGAACGTCAAGAGGACACCATGCTCTCCGGGCCGGGGCTTGTCGACTCGCAGGATGTTTTCCAGCACCAGCAGCACCGTTGCCGAGGCGCAGTTTCCGGCGTTGGCGAGGACGTCCCAGCTCGCGCGCAACTGCTCCGGCTGCAACCGCAACTGTTTGCCCAACTTACGAACGATCTTCGGGCCACCGGGATGAATTCCCCAATGCGCGATGTCATCGGTCGAGAGTCCAAGCGGCCCAAGAAGTTTGGCCAAGAAGCCGTCGATGTTTTCCTGCAGGATCGCCGGCACACCGGCGGCCAGAGTCATCCAGAACGACCGGTTGCCGATGTTCAGACTCATCATCGTGTGTTCGTCGTACAGTTGCTCGGTGTGCGTACGCAGGAACTGGATTCCGGCACCGTCGGGCGCCGAGCCCAGCAGCATCGACACGCTGGCGTCGCCGAACAGGGCTTGGGTGATCAGTGCCTCCACCGGATCCTCGCCGGGCATCAAGGTACTCCGGATGTGAGCAGAGCTCAGTTCGGTCGTGTTGCAGATCACCAGCTCGTCGGGTCTGGCGGCGACGCTGTCCATTGCGACCTTGATAACGTTGAGCGCCGCATAGCAACCCATGTGGCCGATGAAGGTGCGACGCAAATCCGACCGTAGCCCAAGCTCTTTGGCGAGCAGGAGATCGGGACCGGGGTTGACGTAGCCGGTCGAGCAGGCCATGACGAAGCTGCCGATTCGGTGCGTGTCGAAGTCACCGATCGCCTGCTTGAGGGAACGTGAAGCAACGTCGGTGACCGCTTCGGCGTGCGCGGCCATTCGGTCGCCCGTGAGCAGGCCACCGGCCTCCGCCAGGGTGTCCGGGTCCCAGATGATGTGGCGCTTCTTGACCTTCGTCGACTCGACGATTCGCTTCACGAACGGGACCGACGACACCCGCTCGAAGAATTGCCAGCTCTGCTCCTGGGTCACCTCGAACGGAGGATGCGCGGACGCGATGCCCAGCAGGGTCGGCCGGCTGCGCGCCGCGGTCGTGGACAGCTGCGCAGGAGAGAGCGCGCTCAAAAGGGATCTGCTCGATACATTGGTTTGTTCCTTCTCGCTCTATCCGACCGACCGGCTGATCCTGGTGCGCCGTGCCAGCGCTGCACGCGCCTGGAAGAGTTCTCCGTTGGCCGCCTGGACTAACAGCCTGGCGGCGGTGACCTTCTTTGGCGGAGTCAACTTCCCTGTCAGCCATTGGTTCAGGGCCTCGCGGCGACGAAGCTTTCCGCTGCTGGTTCGTGGCAGCGTTCCCGGTGCCAGCAGCTCCACATGCGCGGGCAGGATGCCGGTGTGCTGCTGAATGCGCGAGGCGACGTCTTGCGCCAGATCTGGTGTGGCGTCGGAAGTCGTATTCGACAAGCATTGCCAGAGCCTCGTCGTCGTCGCCCGGGGGCACGAATCCGACCGCGACCGCGCATCCGGTGCGAACGCCCGGCAGACCTTCCAAAGCCGCCTCGAATTCCTCGGGGGCGTGGTTGGCGCCGCGCACGATGACGATGTCCTTCTGCCGTCCGCATACATAGAGCTCGCCATCGTGGATGAACCCGCGGTCACCGGTGTTCAGCCAGCCGTCTTGCAACACCTGATCGGTGAGGTCGGGGCGCCCGAAGTAGCCGGCCATGATGCTGGGGCCCGAGACGAAGATGTGGCCGACATGGTCTGGCGGCTGCGCGGTCCCATGGTCGTCGCGTACCTCGACCCCCATGCCCGCCAAGGGAGGGCCGGCGCTGACAATCTCTTTGCCGCCCGGCTCGACGATGCCTTCGAAGGCCAGTCTGTCGCCGTCGACACCGAGGGTTTTGAAGGAGGTGCCCGCCGTTTTGAATGCTCACGGCCAACGACGCCTCCGCCATGCCATAGCACGGGGTGAACGAAGACGCGCGAAAGCCCCAGCGCCCGAACCGCTCACTGAACCGCCGCTGCGTCGCGGCGCTGACCGCCTCGGCGCCATTGAGGCAGATGCTCCACGAAGATAGGTCCACGCCCTCGAGTTCGTCGTCACTTATCCGTTTGAGGCACAGGCCGAAAGCAAAGTTCGGCGCCGCGGTGATGGTTCCCCGGTGACGGGAGATGGCTCGCAGCCACGCGCCGGGTACCGCAACGAATAGCTCGGGAGGAAGCAAGACGAGCTTTGCCGGAACATAGAAGGCGCTGAGGAGATTTCCGATCAATCCCATGTCGTGGTAGAGCGGCAGCCAGGTGACGCCGACGACGGGCAGTGCCCCGTCCGCGGCGATGTAGTGCTCGAGCGTCGCGAGATTCGAGAGCAGATTCGCGTGGGTCAGAGCCACCGGCTTGGGATCGTTGGTCGTCCCCGAAGAGAATTGGATCACTGCCACGTCGTCGGCAGCGACTTCAACCGCGTCCGGAGATCGGACCGCCCAGGCTCGACGCGGTGACGCACCCGAGTGTAGGAGCCGAGTTCGCCACGGCGATCCCCAGAAAACGCCGGATGCGCTCGTCGGTCACGACCATGGTCGCGTCCACCGCCTTGAGCATGGCCGTTGTCCTGCGGTGAAACTCGTCGAGTTTCCCGAGCCGCAGAGGCGGATACAGCGGAACCGGGATCGCGCCGGCACACAGCACCCCGAAGAAGCATCGGACGAACTCCGGGGAGGTGGGTAGCACGAGTGCGACACGGTCGCCCTTGCGTACCCCGCGCCGAACCAGGTCCGCGGCAACAGACAGCGCCTGCTCGCGTATGCGGGCGAACGGGACTTCCTGGTCTTGCTCTTTGCGGTTCACGAATACCAGACCAAGGTCGGACTGTGCTGCCGCGTCGAGCATTTCGACCAGCGTGGCGTATTTCGGCCGGATGGCGGGCGCCCCTCTCATGACTGCTCCGCGATGCGAGCGAGCACAAGATTTGCCAAATCGCCGACGGCACGGAGATCGTCGGCATCCTCCTCTTGCAATTCAATGTCGTAGCGTGCCTCGATCTTGAAGACAACCGACATGAACTTGAGCGAATCCATACCCACATCCTGAAGAATCGAATATGCCGTGATGTTGGCCTCTTTCGCTTCGCTCGCGACGAGGTCGATGATCTCCCGGGTGACTTTCGCAAGAGTCGGTGTCTCTAGTTCTACGAATGGCATGCCCTAAAGTCTTGCCTGCCAAGTCGGGATTGGCTTCCCTGCCAACGAGAATCCGCCCCACTGGCTAGCCCGAACTGTCGTCGGCGCTAGCGCCCAATTGCGGTTCCTGTTAGTAACCGCGGCGCGTTATGGCCAGCTGGAATAAGCGATCTCGCGGTCAATCAGGATGGTGTGAGGCCGTATTTCGGGCCCAGGGTGGCGACGGCCTTCTTCAGCTCGTCGCCGATCTCGTCGAGACGATCCGCTTCCGAAGCGTCGACGGCCGCACTGATCGCCGCGATCAGACTGCCATCGGGTGCTAAGAGGGGCATGGCGACGGCAAACGCGTCCGCGAGCGTGACTCCCCGGTTGAAGGCCAGGCCGCGGGACCGGATCTGGGGGAGCTCGGCGAGGAATTGCTGTACCTCGCCGGCCTGTTCCGGACTGGCGAGGTCGAGGAGGCGGTACATTTCCTCGTCGGGGATATTGGCGAGCAACGTTTTTCCGGCGGCGCTGCTATATAGCGGGCGACGGGCGTGGATGCGAGCGACGAACCTCAGGCTCGGTGATTCTTCGCCCACCAAGTCGGTGAAGATGATGGCGTCCCCGACGCGTACCCCGACCAGGACGGTGCAGCCCAGGATTTCGCCCAGGTCGGCAACGAATTGGTGATCGAGTGACAGCGCGGCCAGCCTGTTCGCGCGCGCGGCGAGGATGAACGGCCCCGGCCCGAGGTGAAACCGGCGTTCCCTCTCGACGAGATAGCCGCAGGCGAGCAGTCCGTTGGTCAGCTCCTGCACGGAGCTCTTCGCCGCATCCAAAGCGGTTGCCAGCTCCGCCAGCGTCACGCCCCGCGGGCTCAACGAAACGGTCTCGAGGATCTGGACCACTCGGTCGACGGTGCGATGCGGGCGGGCAGGCATGCGGCTGACGCTAGCAAGCCCCGTCGACGATTCCGGACCAGGACTTGCAACGAGTCGCGCGTCACAGTAAAGTGTCGATGTGATCCGGATATCCGGTTCAATATCCGTAAATATGTACATGAAACGGCTGACACATGACCACTCCAGTCTCTCCCGGGGATGATCCGCACCGCTACCGGTGTCCCGCTGCCGTTGGTCGCGCTGCCGCAGGAGGGGTAACGCGCTGATGTTCGTGTGTCTGTGCACCGGCGCCACCAGTCACGTCGTCGCCGACGTCGTCGCCGGCGGGGCGTGTACCTCCAAGGAGGTTGCCGAGGCGTGCGGAGCGGGCGCCGACTGCGGCCGCTGCCGGCGCACGGTAAGGGCGATCATCGCGGCAGCGGCCCAGGTCGACGTCGGCGCGGCGTGTTGATCATCGGGCGCCATCGTGGCGATGAGCACCACCTGTCCCTGGGTCCAGGCGCAGCGGCTGGATGTCGATGCCAGCGGCCATCGCGTCCTTGAGCAGCGGGATCTGATCGATGTTGACGGTCAGTAGGTCACCCGGTTGCCTCCTGCCCATCCACTAGTCACCGGTACGGCCGAGGTGTACACGTTCTCGGGCTGCTGGGAAGTACGCCGAGGCCCACGGGTGGGAGAGGGTGGCCGGGGAGGAACTGCGCCAGGTTAGTCGTCTAAGAGCGGATGAGGATTTGCGCCGCGCCTGAAATGGGATGCGACTCGTTCAACGCAGACAAGTGCCGGTCGGTCCCGGTCCACCTCGCCCTGTTGCTTGGATCCACCGACGACCCTTCGGGTTCCTCCGAGTTCCAAGCGCGCTACTCGACTGCCTGGCCGGCCTTTCAGCGCGGTTTGAGCCCGTATTGAGGGCCGAGACTGGCAATGGCCTTCTTGAGTTGTTCGCCGAGGCGTCGAGGCGATCCGCTTCTGACGCGTCGACGGCTGCACTGATCGCCGCAATCAGATTGCCGTCGGGTGCCAGCAGGGGCGTGGCCACGGCAAACGCGTCGCCGAACGTGACTCCGCGGTTGAAGGCAAGTCGGCGCAAGCGGATATCGGGGAGCTCGGCGAGGAATTGTCGCACCTCGGCTGCCTGCTCGGGGCCGGCGAGGTCGAGCAGGCGGTACATTTCGTCGTCGGGGACGTTGGCGAGCAGGGTCTTTCCGGCGGCACTGGTATAGAGCGGGCGACGGGCGTGGGTGCGCGCGACGAACGTCAGGCTGGGGGAATCTTCGCCCACAAGGTCGGTGAAGACGATGGCGTCCCCGACGCGCACCCCGACGAGGACGGTGCAACCGAGAACCTCGCCCAACTCGGCCACGAACTGGTGATCGAGCGATAACGCCGCCAGCTTGTTCGCGCGCGCGGCGAGGATGAACGGCCCCGGTCCGAGTTGGAACCGGCGCTCGCTCTCGATGAGATAGCCACGGGCGAGAAGTCCGTTGGTCAGCTCCTGTACCGAGCTTTTCGCCGCATCCAGGGCGGCTGCCAGCTCGGCCAAGGTCACGCCGCGCGGGCTCAACGACACGGTCTCGAGGATCTCGATCACTCGATCGACCGTGCGATGTGGGCGGGCAGGCATGCGGCGACGCTAGCAAGCCCCGTCGACGAGTTCGGACAGGGACTTGCAACGAGGCGCGGGTCACAGTACAGTCGCGCCATGATCCATATATCTGGTTATGTATTCGTAAATACGTACAGGTCTGACGCATGACCGCACCTGATGAGACCCGGACGCGGTCGCGCATAGGTCCGACGATGAGTGAGCTGTATGAGCTCCATCTCGGCGTGATGCGGCAGGTCGGTCACTACCGCTGGTTCTCCCTGTTCATGAAGCACGTCGGCTCCCCGGTAGACCGGGCGCTGATCCGCGCGAGCCGAGGCCGATTCTCCCTGAGCGGTCCGGCGCTGCCGACGATGCTGCTCACGACGAGAGGCAGACGAAGCGGCAAAGATCGAACGGTTCCGCTGCACTACCTGCGCGATGGCAAGAACCTCGTCGCCGCTTGCGAGAACTTCGGGCTAAAAGCAGCCTCCAGTTGGCCGAAGAACCTGCTCGCCGACCCAACGGCACGTATCGAGATCGGCGGCACCGCTGCAAACTATCTGTCGCGACCCGCTACAGAGGATGAGGTTGCGCGCAACATGCCGAGGCTAATCGAGATGTGGCCCGCGCATGACAGCCACCTGGAGCATAGTGGCGTGCGCCACGTGATTGTCTTCGAGCCGATGGATGCAAAAACCTGAGTGCCTCGGCCCAGTTGCGTTGCGCAGCAACAGGAAATGTTCACCATCGTGCAGCAGCATTTGTAACCTGTTGTGCCCCAAATGATAACGAATCTGCTTACCGGTAACGCAGCGTCGGGCCGATAAGTCGGCCGTCATAAGCGCTGCCAGTATTCAGGCACACAGTTCATTACCAACCGACACAGAAGGACCCGCGTCACCATGACCACCCGCAACGACTCACCGAGCACCCCGAGCGATGATCTGCCACGGGTCGATCCTCCCGCCCGGGTCAGCCGCCCGGTCCGCGCCTACGCCGCCTTCTTGGCGACCGGCGTCGGCCGGTGGCTCGCGAAGAACATCGCGCCGAAGGTCGACCCGTGGCTGCTGCGAGCTACCGGGGGCCGGCTCGCCATGGGACTGATGCTGCCCTCAGCGCTGCTCACCACCACCGGAGCCAAAACCGGTCAACCGCGCACCAACCCGGTCTTCTACTTTCACGACGGACCAGACGTGATCGTGATCGCCTCCAACTACGGTGCTGACAAGAACCCTGCCTGGTACTACAACCTCACCGCAAACCCCCGCGTGCAGATCGCAACGAACGGCGGCGGCCCAGTGATGACCGCGAACGCGGTCAACGACCCCGCCGAGCGAAAGCGCCTCTGGGCCATGGCCGACCGGATCTATCCACTCTGGCCCGACTACCGGCGGCGCGCCGCGCGGTGCCATCGCACCATCCCGATCATCCGCCTACGCGCCGCCGCGACGTGATTCGTCGTCGCGGCACCGTCGAAATTCACTTCGACGGGCGCTAAGACGCGGCCCAGCCAGTCATCACCGCGGTTCTTGCTGTCGGGATCGGTTGAGGTAGCGCGATGATCGCCGCCGCCGTCAGGTTTGAGCAGCTACGTCGTCGCGATCGAGCGGCTCTCGGCCACGTTGGTGGCGATCTCAACGCACGCAGCGGCGTGAACCGGACAGACACACCATCACGGGGAACTCAGGCCAGTTCTCGTGGTGAGGAAGCATGCCGGCGTCGATCCCGAACGCCACGCAAGCGTCACCGGCGGCAAAGCGCTTCGCCGAATCCAGAAGCGGTTTCAATTCGGTTGCCCACGTGGGCTTTTCACGTGCCGCCTACAGATTGTGCGATTCGGCCTCAAGGGCACGGTCTCGAGGATCTGGACCCGGCCGACCGTGCGATGCGGGGCAGCATGCGCCGACGCTAACGAGCCCCTCCAAAAAATGCGGACTGCTATTGCAATGAGGCGCGCGTCACTGTAAAGTCCGAGTCGATCCGGGTATCCGGTTTCAAATCCGTAAATACGTACAAATGAAAGGCCCACGCATGACCGTCTCAGTCAGTCCCGGGATCATCACCACCAGCAGCGGCGCCCCGCTACCGCTGGCCGCGCTGCCGCAGGAAGACCTGCTGACCATCAACATCGATCAAATCCCGCTGCTCAAGGACGCGATCGGCCCTGGCATCCACATCAAGCCGCTGCGCCTGGATCCCGAGAAGGGCGAGGTGGTCCTCTTTGCCACCATGGCGCCTGGTTGCCAGCTGCCCATCCACTACCACACCGGTACAGCTGAGGTGTACACGTTCTCGGGCTGCTGGATGTACGCCGAGTACCCCGACCAGCCGCAGACCGCGGGCGACTACCTGTATGAGCCGGGTGGCTCGGTGCACACGTTCTACTGCCCCGAGGACAACACCGAAGACACCGTCGTGCTGCTGTGGATGTCAGGCGCGCAACTCGGCTTCAACGACGACGGCACGTTCTACGGGATCAATGACGCTGCCTCCATCCAGTACCTGACCGACACCCTGTCGGCGGCGCAGGGCACCGGACCTGTCCCCTACATCCACGGCGGCAACGCCGGTGTGAACAAGTCCTGAAGTCACACCAGCTCCGCGGTTCCCGCCGGGCGCGCGGCCTCCGCGCGCCCGGCGGACCACGACGGTGCCACGAAATCAGAAAAGGTGAAAATCATGCCATCAGCGTTTGACGGCGTCCGGGTCCTGGAACTGGGCCAGATCTACAACGGCCCATACTGCGGGCTGCTGCTGGCTCAGCTGGGCGCCGACGTCATCAAGATCGAGCCACCCGGCGGTGAGCAATTGCGCTTCCGCTCCCACCAGCCGACCGAGTCCCACGAGTTCGTGATGCTCAACTCCAACAAGCGCAGCGTGGTGCTCGACCTGAAGACCGACGCCGGTCGCCAGGCGCTGCTCGACTTGGTCAAAACCGCCGACGTGCTCATCGAGAACTTCGCGCCGGGCACCATGGAGCGCCTCCAACTCGGCGCGGAGCGACTCCTCGAACACAACCCGCGCCTGATCGTGGCCTCCGGAAAGGGTTACGGGTCCACGGGACCCTACGCACACATGTCCGCGATGGACATCACCGTGCAGGCGATGTCGGGCAGCGCCTCGGCCACCGGCGATCCCGACGGGCCACCGACCAAGTCCGGTGCCGCGTTCGTGGACTTCTCCGGCGGCATCCACCTTTTCGGGGCGATCAGCGCGGCCCTGTTCCAACGCGAGCGCACCGGGCGGGGGCAGATCGTCGAGGTCTCGATGCACGACACCATCTACCCGATGATGGCGTCGAGCCTGGGCGGCCTGCACAACAACCCCGACCGCGTGCTCCCCGAGCGCACCGGCAACCGGCACTCGGGCGTTGGCGGTTGCGCCGTACAACATCTATCAGACCAGCGACGGCTGGCTGGCCATCATCTGCATCGCCGAGCGGCACTGGCGCGGCGTCGCGACCGCACTGGGCCGCCGTGAGCTGATCGACGACCCGCGGTTCCGCACCGAGCAGGACAGGGTCTCCAACATCGACGGCGTCGACGAAGAGGTGTCCTCGGTCACCAGAACCCGCACGCGCGCCGAGCTGGTTCGCGACCTGCAGGCCGCCGGTGTGCCGTGTGCGCCGGTCAAGTCGATCCGTGAGGTCGACACCGACGAGCACCTGATTCAGCGCGGCATGATCCGCTACGTCGAGCACGCCGCGCGGGGTCGGGTGCCGGTCCCGGGATGTCCGCTGAGGCTCAGCGACTCCCCGGTGGGACCGCTGCGGGCCGCCCCGCCGCTGGGCCAGTCGACAGACGAGGTCTTGGCGGGACTGTCCGGTAAGGAGACTCAACATGTCGTTCACGCCTGAACCCGGCACTGCTCTGGCGGCGTATTACGCCCAGACGCAACCGCGGATCGGAGAAGTCGTGTCCCGGCGCAGCCTCGGCATGCTGGACGCCGTGACGATCGGCCGCTACGCCATGACGATCGGGGCCACCGACCCGAGTCACTACGATCCGGCGGCCGCCCGGGCGGCCGGCCACCCCGACGTCTTGGCGCCACCCAACCTGCTGGCAGCGATAGCGGAATGGGGCATCGGCACCCCGGAGGCCGACCTGCAGCCCGATGGAACACCCCACGACGGTGACATGCCGCTCGGTGACGGCGAGCTCGGGCTGCGCGTGATGGGCGCGGGCGAAGAGATGGAGCTGGTCAACCCCGTCGTGGCGGGGACGGAGCTGGTGGTCGAAACGACCCTCGAGGCGGTCACGCCGAAACAGACCCGTTCCGGCCCTTGCATTTTCGTCACCACACTCAACACCTTCGCTGCCAAGGATGGCACCGTCCTCAACCGCAACCGGCGCACCATCGTACTGCGCAACCCATTGCAGGAGTCGTCATGACCATCAACTTCGAAGTGGGAGACGCGCTCCCGCCGCTCAAGCACACCGCCACGGCCTTTCAGTTGTTCCGCTACAGCGCGGTCACCTGGAACCCGCACCGCATCCACTTCGACGAGCCCTACGCACGCGAGGAGGGCCACGCCGGTCGCGCGCTGCACTCCCACCTGCGGGCGGCGCTCGCCCTGCGCTGCGTCACCGAGGGCCTCGGCCCGCAGTGGCAAGTCACGAACTTCGCCTACCGCCTTCGTAAGCCCGTGTATGCGCCGGCCGATCTTGCCTACACCGCAAGGGTGACCGCGACCGACGGCGACACGATGACCCTCGATGTCACCGAGCAGCAGGCGTCCGGTGAGGCGGGGTTCGAAGGAACAGTTAAGGTCGCCAAAACAATTGCGGGAGAGATGAAATGACCGATCAAATGACAGCAGCACCCGGACGGGGACAACGCCCAGTCCGCATCGGAAACTGCTCTGGCTTCTACGGGGACCGCACCTCGGCGATGGCTGACATGGCACGAGCGGGCGGGATCGACGTCCTCACCGGCGACTACCTCGCCGAGGTCACGATGCTGATCCTCGGCAAGGCGCGGGCCAAAGACAGCGCCAAGGGCTATGCGGCCACCTTCCTGCAACATTTGGATGCCGCGCTCGAGCACCTGGTCGCCAACGGGATCCGGCTCGTTGTCAACGCGGGCGGACTCAACCCCGCCGGGCTGGTCGCCGCAACCCGCGAACTGATTGCACGCCGCGGTTACGACCTGCGGGTCTCCCACATTGGTGGCGACGACGTCTTTCCGCGCCTTGACGCGCTGCTAGGGGCGGGCCATTCACTGCCGCACCTGACCAGCGGGGAACCCCTGTCGTCCTGGCCGCATCAATCGCTGACGGCCAACGCTTACCTGGGCGGATTGGGCATTGCGCGGGCGCTCGACCACGGCGCCGACATCGTCATCACCGGCCGCGTCGCCGACGCCTCACTGGTCGTCGGTGCCGCCGCCTGGTGGTGGGTTTGGGGCCAGGACGACTACGACGCGCTCGCCGGCGCGGTCGCCGCCGGCCATGTGATCGAATGCGGTCCGCAGGCGACCGGCGGCAATTTCTCCGGGTTCCGTACGGTTGGGGACCTTCAGCAGCCGGGATTCCCGATCGCCGAAATCGCCGCCGACGGTTCGTCGGTGATAACCAAGAATTCGGGCACCGGCGGTGCCGTCACCCAGGACACGGTCACAGCGCAATTGCTCTACGAGATCGGTGATCCCGCCTATCTGAACCCCGACGTGATCGCCCATCTGGACACCGCCGAGCTGACCGACCTTGGCGACGACCGCGTGCAAATAAGCGGCGTGCGTGGGTCGGCGCCGCCCGCGACGACCAAGGTCGCCATCACCGGGATCGGCGGCTGGCAGAACAGCGTGTTGTTCGCGCTCACCGGCACGAATCTCGATGAGAAGGCAGCCCTCATAGAGCAATCCGTCCACCGCTACACGGAGGCTGTCGACGGAGTCCATGCGGTCGCCGTCGACCGCATTGGCAAGGCGCAGCACGATCCCGAGTTCCAGAATAGGGGAACCGAGCTGCTGAGGATCGCCGTGCAGGGAACCAAAGATGCTGCCGGACGCGCTTTTTCGTCGTGGATGGTCGAGCTTGCGCTATCCAGCTACCCCGGGCTGTACGCCCTGGGCCCGCCACAACCCGGGTCGGCGTTCGGTGTGTACTGGCCGGCATTACTCGACCAAGCAGTGCTCGACCACATGGTTCATCACTTTGACGGCACGACGGAGGTCATCGCGCCGGGGAATCCGCACGGCGGCGGGGGAAGCGGAGTAGCACCCGCCGGCCCGTCGTCCGCACCGTCGGCGCAACCGCCATGGACCGACGAACTCGTCGTCGCCTCGCTCGGCGAGATCGTGCACGCCCGCTCCGGCGATAAGGGCGGCGACGCCAATCTCGGCGTCTGGGTACGGGACCGGCAAGCGTGGGACTGGCTCAAGTCAACCCTCACCGTCGACGAACTCCGTCGCCTTCTTCCCGAAACTCGGGAGCTGGCCATCTCGCGCTACGAACTGCCCAGGCTCGGCGCCGTCAACTTCCTGATCCAGGGATTGCTGGGTAGCGGTGCAACTTCGTCACTGCGGCTGGATGCGCAGGCGAAAGCGCTCGGCGAATGGCTGCGCGCACGCAGCACCAAGGTGCCGAAATCTCTTGTTGGAGAAGAGCATTCATGAATCACCACAGCGAGAGCACCGTCGACATCGTCCGCAAGGCCACCGGAGAGCTGGCCCGGTCGTTCGGCTACGAGTACTGGCGACGCAAGGACAAGTTGGGCGAGTATCCATGGGAGTTCGTCAAGGCGTTCGCCGAAGGCGGATGGCTGGGAGCGCTCATCCCAGAGGAGTACGGCGGCCTGGGGCTCGGCATCGCCGAGTCCGGCGTGATGATGCAGGAGATCTCCGCCTCCGGCGCCGGCGCAAGCGGCGCCTCCGCGGTGCACTTCTACCTGTTCCCGCCGGCTCCGATCATCCGGCACGGCTCGGAGGCCATGAAGCAGGAGTTCCTGCCCAAGCTCGCCCGAGGCGAGATCCTGATGGCGTTCGGTGTCACCGAGCCCACCGCCGGTGTGGACACCTCGCGCATCCGGACCAAGGCGGAGAAGGTCGACGGCGGCTGGGTGGTCAATGGCCAGAAGGTCTGGATCAGCAACGCACAGAACGCTCACAAGATCCTGCTGCTGGCGCGGACGTCTGCCCGCAACGATCAGAAGCCGCTGGACGGGATGACGCTCTTCTTCACCGACCTGGATCGCGAGCGAATCACGGTCCGTGAGATCGAGAAGCTGGGCCGCTCGGCGATCGACTCCAACGAGCTCTTCATCGAGAACCTCGAGGTTGGCGACGACGAGGTCGTCGGTGAGGTGGGCCGGGGCTTCAGATACCTCGTCGACGGGCTGAACTCAGAGCGCATCGTCGTGGGCCTGGAGGGCGTCGGAATCGGCCAGGCCGCACTGGATCTGGCGACCAAGTACGCCAACGAGCGGGTCGTCTTCGACCGGCCCATCGGTCAAAACCAGGCGGTCGCCCACCCATTGGCCGATTCCTGGATGCGACTCGAGTCGGCGCGGTTGATGGCGATGCATGCGGCGACGCTTTACGACGGCCACCAAAAGTGCGGCATCGAGGCCGCGGCGGCCAAGTACCTGGGCGCAGAGGCCGGCTTCGACGCCTGCGACCGCGCCATGTCCACGCACGGTGGCTACGCCTACGCCAAGGAATACCACGTGGAGCGGCTATGGCGAGAGGCGCGGCTACTGCGCAACGCGCCGTTCTCTCAGGAGATGGTGCTCAACTACATCTCCGCCCAGGCGCTGAAGCTGCCGCGCTCCTACTGATCCTCAAGCAGGGTCTCGATCGCGACGACGACATCGAGAGTGGGGTCGAGCGTCGCGGCCGAGCGCAGGCCGGCGGCCAACAGTTCGACCATGTACTCGACCATCGTCTCCACAGAAAACCGTTGCTCGTCGTTGAGCCAATACACCGTGGCTTCGTCGATGGCGGCGACGGCCGCGCGCCCCGTGATGCGCAAGGCGTGGTTGTCGGGATCGAGTCCCAACATGGCCCAGGTGGCGCCAATGGCACGCCAGCGGCCCGCTTCGAACACTTCCCATGCTTCGGGGTCCGCTCCGCGTCCACCCAAAACCAGGCGGAGCGCAAGTCCCCGGCGGCGGCTCAGGTAATGCAGATTTGACGTCAGCGCACGGCGAAGTTGCTGTGGCGGAGGCAGATTCGACTCGAACGAAAAGGCCTCGTCGAGTTGGTCGACCGCCTCGCGGAGGGCCTGCAGGTAGATGCCCCGCTTGCTACCGAAATAGTGAAACAGCAGACCGTGCGCGACCCCCGCGGCTTTGGCGATGTCACCAGCCGCCACGTCGTCGTAGCTCTTCTCGGAGAAGAGGTCGACCGCGGCGGCGACGAGGCGCTGCCGGGTCTCGGCGGCCTGTGCCGCGCGGGGCGTGGTCTGGCGCTTCCCAGCGGTGTTTGGCATCGGCCTCCGTTCTGTGCGTTCCGATTGATTCTAGGTCATTGACTTATAGTCAACAAACCGCTAGTCTCGTGATCACCACGTCGGCTGCAGAAATGCGCCCGAAGACAGTGCCGGCGCGTGCAATTCATGCCGTGAAGCGAAGGTGTAACGAGATGTCCAAAATGCGTGTCGGAGTGATGGATACGGCCCTTGCTGCCCGACCGGCCGTGGATTCACTGACCCGGGCCAACTACATGGCGGCGGTCGCCAATCGCGTCGACTCGTTCTGGGTGCCCGACCACCTCAACGCGTTGTTCCCGCGATCGATATGGACGCCGAAATATACCGGTGCAGCGCGGCTCATCCCACGGGCAGACGCATCACTGGAGCCCTGGACCATGCTCGGGCACCTGGCAGCCCGCAACCGCCTGGGCCGGCTGCGCCTTGGTGTGAGCGTAACCGACACGGGGCGCCGCAACCCGGCCGTGACGGCGCAGGCCGCCGCGACACTGCACCTGCTGACCCGCGGCCGCGCGATCTTGGGCATCGGTACCGGCGAACGAGAAGGCAACGAACCCTACGGCGTGGACTGGTCGAAACCCGTCGCACGGTTTGAAGAGGCCCTGGCCACAATCCGGGCCCTCTGGAATTCGAATGGCCAACTCGTCAAACGGGATTCGCCGTTCTTTCCATTGCGCGACGCAGTGTTCGACCTGCCGCCCTATCGAGGGAAATGGCCGGAGATCTGGATCGCTGCTCACGGTCCACGGATGCTGCGGGCCACCGGGCGTTACGCCGATGCCTGGTTTCCCGCGTTCCCCCACCGCCCGGAAGACTACGCGAAACGTTTGGAGATTGTCCGGTCCGCGGCATCCGACGCGGGGCGCGACCCGATGTCCATCCTCCCGGCTGTCGAGTTCTTGGTCGTGACCGGCCCCACCCGCGGCGCCGTCGACGAGGCACTCGACTCCCCGGTTCTGAAGGCGCTGTCTCTCACGGCATCCGACGAGGTGTTCGCCCGCCACGGCGCCCGCCATCCGTTGGGAGAAGGGTTTTCGGGTTCACAGGACCTCGTGCCGCACGCCTTCGATGAGAAGACAGCACTGTCGCACATGGCTACATGTCCCAGCCACCGGTAGTGCGGGAAGTTTTCTTGAGCGGCACCCCTGACGACGTGATCGACCAGGCCGCACAGTGGCGGGATCACGGGGCTCGGTACATCGTTGTGGCCGACGCAAGCTCGCTTCAGCGCAGCCTTCGAAACGGGTTGGCCGCGATGATGCCGTTCGCAAAAATCCTGCGCGGCCTCAAGAAGCTTTAGGTCCGTCGCGGCGCCGCTATTGCCTGCCGCACCTGGGCCACACCGGGCTCCTCGGTGCCGGGATGAGACACCAGCACATAGCCAGCGCACCCCCAGACCATCGGCATCGCGGCCAGCAAACCGTATATCGCTGTCATGACGTCACCTCCTGAAAGTGCAAGGGCCGCAGCGCCTTGTTCACTGTCTCTACATTTGCGTGCTGGTGCACAAATGTCGCCGTGGCTGGCATCCATCAAGGGACCCCACCAGTCGGAATGTTCGACTACCCGCTAGCGGGCAGGGCGGGCCATAGCGGGGCGGAATGCGTCGCGGCGGGTTGAGCCGCAGATCCCGGCATTGGCGGTGGTGATTCAACAACCACCGACCACGAGGGTTCCCAGTATTTCGGCTTCCGGATGGAGTTGGCGGCACTTGCAGCCGCCATACTGCAGACTATGCCTAGATTGGCGAGCAGGGCCATGCTCAGCAAGATCGCGATCGGCGTGGCGGCCGGGTTCCGCAGGTCGATCTCTTTGAGGAGAATGACCGAAATGGCTTCGGCCACCAGGATGATTTCGACGATGATGAAAACCGCGGTCGGTATGATCGCAGACCTGGCGATGTCGACCGGTTCGGCGGTCCCGATGACCGGCGGTTCTGAGGCGATGATCGACACGTCCGTTACCCGTTCCTTAGCGCAGATCGAGCGCGACCGCCCGGATTACGCAATGAGTTTGACTGAGCATTTGACTCATCCACATTGCGGCTAGCGACCGAATCGTCATTCCCGCTGGCTGGGTCCGGCAGCTCGGTACCGGGCAAGCCTGGCGGCTAGCGGGGTACCCAAGACTCCGGCTGACCGGGAGGCTTTGTCGCGCAACGTAAGCGAGACTTCTAACAACGCTTTCAGGCGCGTGGTCTTCTCGCGCTGACGTGATGGAGGAGGTCGACGGTGCGCAACGTCACTTGTCGCAGTAGGCCGCTGGCTTTGCGGTGGCCATGGGATTGGAACGATCCCTGCTGTGGCTCCTTTCATCCTGTCTCACTTCACGTAACGACGCTGGTGACCATCATCCTGGCGGTCGTCCTCGTAGTAGCTTTCTGATGGCGCTCGCCGCCGGGTGACCCCTCAGTCACCCAAATCTCTACGGAGGCTCTGGCGAAACACACTGCGCTGCAAACTAACCGGTCACCCTCTTCCGGCTAACCAGTAGCGCGTATTTCCTGCCGGCCCGCATACCGAACTGCGGCTGGCATGGACGACTCACGACCCAACGAGCGCAATTGTGAAGGTGACACGGATTACCCAAGAAGGTGGCGACATGTCGCAAGCGCGGCCGACAACAATCAGGCAACGGTCACGAGCGGGCAAGTCTCAGCGGCTGATTGACATGACCACACGGGCGCGGGGGCCCGGCGGTGTTCGCGGGTCCGTACACATGATGGCGTGTGCCGCAATCGTGCAGGCGCACGAGGCGGCACTGTTGCTCTCGGTGGCCGTGACGACGCCGGTACGCCTATTCCGCGCTGGCAATGAGTCTGCAAACACTATGTCGCCGCACGCTAAAGCGCATGCGGCACGGACACGTCCAGTGCTACTCGTCCACGGGTTTGGGGGAGCCAGGTCGAGCTGGTCGTTGGTTGCGCATGCCCTCAGCGCCTGTGGCCTAACGGTCGACGCGGTTGGCTACGCGCCGGTTGGCAATTCGGTGGAGCAGCTGGCTGCGCAGCTGGTCGCCCAGGTGGAAGGGACGTTGAGTCGAACCGCTGCGGACAAGCTGCATCTGGTCGGACATAGTCTGGGCGGCGTTATCATCGCGCAAGCTCTCCTGGACCCGCGCTTATGCGGACGAGTCGACACGGTGATCACACTGGGTTCCCCGTTCGGCGGCTCACCCTGGGCGGAGGCACTGCCGGTGCTCGACCTCGTCAGGGCGCTGAGGGCCGGGTCACCGCTGTTGCGGCGGCTCGCCTCCACGCCATTGCCTGATGGCGTGCGGTGGCTGTCAGTGACAGCCGCACTCGACATCATCGTGCCCGGCCTGCGGTCAGTGCCGTTCCACGCGCAGGTGGAGACCATCACCTTCGATGGCGTCGGCCACCTCGGGATGCTGCTGAGCCCGAAGGTGATCGCGTACATAACGGCCGCACTGTCCGCAGAGGGCACGACTTCCGCGGGCGAGCCGGTAGAGCATCTGTTGGCAAGCGCCTCTTGATTGCTTGAAAACGACTGCACCGCAGGATATTCGATGATGCTTGCTGCTCAACTGTCCGAACGTGATGCCGTAGCGCTCGGCTAGGAAGTGCGCGCTCGTCTCGGCCGCGGGCCTGCGAGAGATAGGCCTTCTTCGCAGCTGGTCATAGCGACGCGCCTTACCCACCGGCTACCTCTAGTCGATCGGTTTACTGCATGCGCCGGATGGGCAGCAGTGCGTCGCGGCGCCGTGCAGGAATAGCGCGCCGTACTCTTCCAAGGTGATCGCGATCGACCCGGACAAGCTCAACATGTGCCTACAGGTGCTGGCCGACATCGAGTCATTGCCGCCAGAGCACCCCGACGCCGTCGCGGTACGTCGGGCCACCGCAGGCATCTTCAAGTCGGTCAAGAAGGCTCGCCGCCACGCTAAGCGCGACGCGGTCGCGGCCGCCGACCACGCCGTGATCGCGGCCACCGCCACCGGTGCGCCCGGCCGCATCGACGACGAGACCCAGGGCCTGCCGCTGGTGTCCACTGCGTCGGGGCCGCCGCGGGCACGCTGCTGCGGTCGCGCGCCTGCTACATCTGCAAGAACCACTACACCGAGGTCGACGCGTTCTACCACCAGCTCTGCCCGGCCTGCGCCGCGCTCAACCACGCCAAGCGCGACGCCCGCACCGACCTCACCGGCCGGCGCGCGCTGCTCACCGGCGGCCGCGCGAAGATCGGCATGTACATCGCGCTGCGGCTGCTGCGCGACGGCGCCCACACGACCATCACCACCCGCTTCCCGCACGACGCCGTCCGCCGCTTCACCGCGATGCCCGACAGCGCCGACTGGCTGCACCGGCTGCGCATCGTCGGCATCGACCTGCGCGACCCCGCCCAGGTCGTCGCGCTCGCCGACGCGGTCGCCGCGCAGGGTCCGCTCGACATCCTGATCAACAACGCCGCGCAGACGGTGCGCCGCTCGCCGGCGCCTACGCGCCGCTCGTCGCCGCGGAGCGCGCCCCGCTGCCGGAGCTCGTCTCGGAACTGGTCGACGTGATCACGTTCGGCCGCGTCAGCGACGCCCATCCCGGCCGCACTTGCCGGAAGCCTCGCACGAGCGCCAATCGCCGCATGCGGTGACCGAGCTGGCGCTGGCCGCCCGGAGCGCGTCGCCGGAGCGGATCGCCGCGGGCACCGCGATCGACGCCGGCGGCCTGGTGCCCGATACCGCGTCCATCAACAGCTGGACCCAACGGGTGCACGAGGTCGACCCGATCGAGCTGCTCGAGGTGCAGCTGTGCAACGAGACCGCGCCGTTCATCCTGGTCAGCCGCCTGCGCCCGGCGATGGCCGCGTCGCCGGCCCGCCGCAAGTACGTCGTCAACGTGTCGGCGATGGAGGGCCAGTTCAGCCGCGGCTACAAGGGCCCGGGCCATCCGCACACCAACATGGCGAAGGCCGCGCTGAACATGCTGACCCGCACCAGCGCCGCGGAGATGCTGGAGCAGGACGGCATCCTCATGACCAGCGTCGACACCGGCTGGATCACCGACGAGCGCCCGCACCCGACCAAGATGCGGCTGGCCGACGAGGGCTTCCACGCCCCGCTCGACCTCGTCGACGGCGCCGCCCGGGTGTACGACCCGATCGTGCGCGGCGAGGCCGGCGAGGACCTGTACGGCTGCTTCCTCAAGGACTACTCGCCGAGCAATTGGTAGCCCGCGCGGCAGGCTAGCGGTGATGCGGCGGTTGTTCGTCCCGCAGCCGGCCCTCGTCCCAGGCATCGCGCACCTGTTCCTCGTCGCTGAACCTCTCCAAGTCCTCGGGCGTGACGCGCACCCGTGGCGGTTTCGGCGCGGCGGGTGGTGGATGTGGGGGTTCGGTGGCCATGTGGCGATTGTCTCTGTTTTGGCGGACGGTTCGCTGCGCGATGCGTATATGCTTAGCGACGACGAATTCCGGCGCCGAAGACGCCGCCTCTTGTGGTGAATATGCGAGGACAAGCCGCGCGCAAATCGGCAAGTACTCAACGACGGCTGAGCAACAAACGACGGAAAAGGGACGCCGGTAACGATGACAACCTGTGACGACGGCTACCGAACGCGGGGGTGGTTGTTCCCGGCATGGTGCGCCGATGGGCTGCCGTGCTGGTGCTGATGGCGGCCGCGATGGTGGCGCCTGCCGTCGGCGGTCCCGTCGCGAAAGCCGACCCGTGCTCCGATGTCGAAATCGTCTTTGCCCGCGGCACCAACGAACCACCCGGCGTGGGGGCGACCGGCCAGGCGTTCACCGATGCGCTCGTGGCTCGTCTGCCCGGCAAGTCCGTTGACGTCTATCCGGTGGATTACCCTGCGTCTCTGGACTTCTCGCAGGCGGCCGACGGCGTTGCCGATGCGGGAAGCAAGATCACCTCCGTCGCGGCGGCGTGCCCGCACACCAGAATCGTCGTCGGGGGCTACTCGCAGGGTGCGGCGGTCGCGGCCTACGTCACCACCGATAACGTTCCCGACGGCTACGGGTTACCGTCGGACATCAGCGGACCGCTACCGCCGAGCATCGCTCGCCACGTCGCGGCCGCCGTGCTGTTCGGCAAGCCGTCTAACGGCTTCCTTGATCTGGTTGACCGCAACGCCCCACCGATCACCATCGGTCACCTGTACGCGAAAAAGACGATAGATCTCTGCGCGCCCAGCGATCCCGTCTGTTCGACGAGCGGGTTCAGTCGCGCCGCCCATAGTGCCTACGGATCCAACGGAATGACCGAGCAGGCGGCAGATTTCGCTGCCAACGCCATCAAGACGGGCGGGTGAACGAGCACACGCGCAGTGCGCGTACTGTGCGACATCCGGTATCAGGCCGGCAATGGTGAGTTCTGCTCGGGAATAAGATTTTTGACGACCGTTGGGATCCGGATCAGATAACTCCAGTCGTGCCTTTTGATCCCTTCGAACCGGCAGTGCCGCCGGGGCCGGCGGATCCGCCGGTTCCGCCGGTCCCGGCAGTGGCATTGGCCAGGACGTGTGCAAAGGCGTCACCGCCGTCACCGCCATCGCCGCCATCGGCGCCCTGGCCGGTACCGTCGCCGCCGGTGCCGCCGTTGCCGGCGGTAGCGGTTGCTTTGCCTTGGGCGGTGGCATTGCCGCCGACTCCGCCCGCACCACCGGTGACGGTGCCGCTGCCGCCGTGCCCGCCGACATGGCCCGTCGCGTCTCCGGTTCCGAAGGTGGTGATCGCCTCACCGCCTGCGCCGCCCTTCCCTCCGATGACGCCGTTGCCGCCGGCACCGGGTGTGCCGCCGATGGCGTCTCCGGTCCCATTGTTTTGTGCCAAACCGCCGAACCCGCCGGCACCGCCGGTCCCAGTGGCACCCGTGGCGTTGCCGCCCGTTCCACCGGTGCCGCCGGTGACTATCGGCGTAGTGCCTGTGCCTTCGATTGCCGCGAGGCCGCCGTCGCCGCCGGCCCCGCCGTTGCCGGCGGTGCCAGTGCCGCCGTGGCCGCCGTGACCGGCGCTGACGTTTCCGGACCCCTCGGTTGTGGCATCACCGCCGTCACCACCGGCCCCACCGGTGGTGCCGGCGCCACCGGCCGCGCCCGTGCCGCCGGTGGCGGTAGCCGTAGAGGCGCTGTTATCAATCTCCGCGTTACCGCCGGACCCGCCAGCCCCGCCAGCCCCACCCGACCCGCCGCTCGCGCCGGCTCCACCAGCACCCCCGTGGCCGCCGTTGCCACCGGTGGCGGTTGCGGCTTTACCACCGGTGGAAGCATCACCGCCGACACCGCCCTTGCCGCCGATGCCGCCGTTACCGCCGATGCCGTGGGCGCCGGCCTGGCCGCCCAACATCGAGCCGGCACCACCGACCCCGCCCGCACCACCGTCACCGCCGTCGCCGCCGTTGCCGCCGTCGCCGCCGGCGGCAATGCCCGTGTTGAAATCGTCCGACCCGGCACCTCCCAGGCCGCCCTTGCCGCCCAACCCGCCGGCGCCGCCCGCACCACCGTTACCGTGCAACAGCCCGCCCGCTCCGCCGGCCCCACCAGCACCGCCGTTGCCGCCGTTGCCGCCCGCGGCGCCCATCCCATTGAAACTGCCCGCCGCACCAGCCCCGCCCGCCCCGCCGGCCCCGCCGTTGCCGAACAACCCCGCATCACCGCCCCGGCCACCGGCCTTGCCCGGCGCCCCCGATCCGCCGGCACCGCCATTGCCCCACAAGATCCCGCCCGCCCCACCGGCCTGGCCGGTGCCTGCCGCCCCGTCGGTGCCATCACCGATCAATGGACGCCCCACCAACAGATTCGTAGGGGCATTGATCAGCGCCAGCAAGTCATCCAGCGGCGACGCATTTGCTGCCTCCGCGCCCGCATACGCCCCACCCGCCGCGGACAGGGCCTCCGCGAACCGGGCATGAAACGCCGCCGCCTGCGCGCTCAGCGCCTGGTACTCCTGGCCGTAGCCGGAAAGCGCCGACGCGATCGCCGTCGACACCTCATCACCGGCAGCGGCCGCCATCGCGGTGGTCGGGGCCGCCGCGGCTGCGGTGGCCGCGTTCAGCGACGAACCGATGCCAGCCACATCTGCTGCCGCCGCTGCAAACATCTCCGGTATTGCGATCAAGTACGACATGGCGGCCTCCCGCGCCATTGGGGACCGTCACAGATATGAAGACGGCCAGAAGTGTTGCGACCCCCACACAAATATCGCAGCCTTTACCTGGCCGTCGCAATCCCCACAGCAAAGAATTTCTGACGTTTCA
>CAVTLW010000042.1:0-218917 GCA_963735655.1 uncultured Actinomycetota bacterium | reverse complement strand
CCTTCGCCTACAGCTTCATCCCGCTCTGCCGCTCGAAGTCGGCAAGGTCAAAGTAGTCGCTGAACCGCGCGATCTTGCCGTTCTTGACCTCAAACACGCCGGTCACCGGCAGCACGACTTTCCCGCCGTCGTTCATGGTGAAGTAGTCGATGCGCGCAACGAGCACCAATCCGCGCTCGGCGGCCAGTGTGAGGATATCGAGCTTGGCGTCGGAGAATGCGTCGAGAAACCCTTGGAAAATTGCGCGGATACCGGCAATGCCCTCGATCGGCGCGACTGGCACGTTGTGGTAGACGGCGTCGTCGGCGAAGGCGCCGCAGATGGTTTCGAGGCTGCGGTCCTGCCAGGAACCGAGAAAGTCGCGGACGAGCTTCTCGCGGGCTTCCTTGGTAGCGGTCATCCGAATGCTCCTCAGTTGTGCGTACTACAAAATACATTATTCGACACATATAAGGAATCCGAAGGTATTTACGGACCTGATGCTAGGTACATGCGTATCGACCATGGACATTATCACGAAACCTCTCGATTTTCAGCTGATTTCAGGCACACACGCCAGCCGTGTGTACACCGACGCCGCCTCCGCACGATTGGTCAGCATGTAGTCTGCGAACACCCGCGGGTGAGCACCGCCAGCACCCGGGTCGGCGCCCCTGCGCTTCCGGGACTTCGCGAACACCGCCCTCGCGTTGCATGCGTTCAGCCGATCAGCCAGATGCGTACCACCCAGATACATCATGACGCATTAAACGGTTATTTACTCAACTATTCGCCCACTAACTGCCGCCACTAACGCGTATCGTCTATGGACATGTTGGCCTTGAGCCGCGTACCCTCGCGGGTGTCACTCGTCCACCTCGAACCGTCCGGATGGCCAGCGTGAGCAACTCCACTCGACAGTGCGCACCGCCATGGTGACGGTGGTCGACAAAGCGGCCTTTGCGGCCACAAAGCCGCTACGCGCGCTGGGCGACTTCATCGGCATGTCGCTGGACACCCTCGTGTTGATGTTCCGGCCACCGTTCGCGTGGCGGGAGTATCTGTTCCAGACCTGGTTCGTCGCGCGGGTGTCGGTGCTGCCGGCGCTGCTGATGACGATGCCCTACTCGGTGCTGTTGGTGTTCACGTTCAACATCCTGCTGGCTGAATTCGGTGCGGCCGACTTCTCCGGCACGGGAGCCGCGATCGGCACCGTCAACCAGATCGGGCCGATTGTGACGGTGTTGGTGGTCTCCGGCGCCGGCGCCACCGCGATGTGCGCCGACCTGGGTGCACGCACCATCCGCGAGGAACTCGACGCACTGCGGGTGATGGGAATCAACCCGATCCAGGCGCTCGTCGTCCCGCGCGTGCTGGCGGCCACCACCGTGGCTCTGGCGCTGTCCGCGACGGTGATCCTGGCCGGTCTCACCGGCGCGCTACATCTTCTCGTGCTCCATCCAGCATGTGTCCCCGGGTGCATGGGCGACGGCATGACCCTGCTGACCGGTGTCGGACGACGTCGTCGTCTCGATCACCAAGGCGACGCTTTTCGGGCTCGCAGCCGGTCTGATCGCCTGCTACAAGGGCATTTCGGTCGGCGGCGGCCCGCGGGTGTCGGCAACGCGGTCAACGAAACCGTGGTGTTCACCTTCATGGTGCTCTTCGCCATCAACGTGATCGTGACCGCCGTCGGCATCCAGTTCACCGTCGCGTGAGGGCGAACCGGTGAGCCTGAGCAACCCCAGCGCCCTTCATCCGAGGATCCGACGCAGCCTCGACGGCCTGGCCGCGAGTGGAACCGGATCGGCGCGCAGACCCGCTTCTACGTCAAGACCCTGGCCGCGATTCCCGACGCGGTCACCCACTACCGCAACGAGTTGCTCCGGCTCATCGCGCAGATGGGCTTGGGGGCCGGAGCTTTGGCCGTCGATCGGCGGAACGGTCGTGATCGTCGGGTTCCTGACGATGACCACCGGCGCGCTGGTCGCCGTGCAGGGCTACAACCAGTTGGCTTCGGTCGGCGTGGAGGCCCTGACCGGCTTCGCGTCGGCCTTCTTCAACGTCCGGCTCATCGGCCCGGAACCGTCTCGGTCGCCCTGGCGGCGACGATCGGGGCCGGCGCCACCGCCCAGATCGGCGCGATGCGCATCAACGAGGAGATCGACGCGCTCGAGGTGATCGGCATCCGCGCCGTCACCTACCTGGCATCGACCCGGGTGCTGGCCGGCGTGATCGTGGTCGGTCCCGCTGTACTGCATCGGAGTGATGACGGCCTATCTGGCCGCCCGTACCGGCACCACCGTCATCTACGGCCAAGGCGCCGGGCGTCTACGACCACTACTTCAACACCTTCCTGCGACCCGACCGACCTGCATCTGGTCGTCCTTCGAAGTCGGTCGTGATGGCTCGTCGATGATCATGCTGGTGCTGCACCTACTACGGGTACACGGCGCACGGCGGACCGGCCGGGGTGGGTGAGGCGGTCGGCCGGGCCGTGCGCGCCTCGATGGTCGTCGCAGTCGATCGCAATCGTGATCATGACGCTGGCCATCTACGGCCAGTCCGCCCAACTTCACCTGGCGAGTTAGCGGCATGAACGACGGCCGGGAGGACACCGTCTGCACGACGCGTGGTGGACGGTCATCCTGCTCGCGGTGATCGGCGCGTTCGTCGCGGTGACGGCGGCGTCCTTCAACGGCACGTTCCGCTCTTACTTGCCAGTGACCATCGACCGTCCGACCGGGCCGGGCTGGTGATGGACACCGACGCCAAGGTCATGCTGCGCGGTGTGCAGGTCGGCCGTGTCAGCCGGATCCGCGACGACAAGGACCGGGCCGGTCTGCGAGCTGGAGATCGACCCCGATCAGGTCCGGTATATCCCGGCCAACGTGGAGGCGCAGATCAGTGCCACTACCGCGTTCGGCGCCAAGTTCGTCGACCTGGTGATACCGCCCAACCCCAGTCCGGGCCGGCTGGCCGCCGGCGCGGTATTGCATTCGAAGAACGTCAGCACCGAGATCAACACGGTCTTCGAAAACGTCGTCGACCTGCTCAACATGATCGATCCGCTGAAGCTGAACGCGGTGCTGACCGCGGTCGCCGACGGTGTGCGCGGACAAGGCCAACGGATCGGCGAGGCGACCATCGACCTCAACGAGGTGTTGCAGGCACTCAACCTGCGCAGCGACACCATCGGCCGCGACTGGCGTTCGCTGAAGAACTTCGGCGACACCTATGACGCGGCCGCGCGCCGACATCGTGACGATCCTCAACGCCACCAGCACCACCAGCACCACGATCGCTGAATCATGCTCAGTGAGCTGGAGGCCTTGCTGCTCAACGTCCATTGGAGTGTCGAACTCCGCCGGGACCAACCTGCTCGGCAGGCACAACGAGGGACAACCCTCGTCACCGCGGTCGACACCCCTCGAGCCGACTACCAGCCTGCTGCACAAGTACAGCCCCGACTACGCCTGCTCTCTGCAGGGCGCCAAGTGGTCACTCGACAACCGGCGGCTACTGCGGCGTGGGCGGGGCCGACGGCAGGACACTACAACCTCGACGTCGCCCTGCTGCTGGGCAACGACCCTTACAGTCTACCCCGACAACCTTCCCATCGTCGCGGCCAAGGGCGGCCCAGGCGGCAGGCCGGGGTGCGGGTCACTGCCGGACGCCACGAAGAACTTCCCGGTGCGCGAGCTCGTCACCGACACCGGCTGGGGAACCGGAATCGACATCCGCCCCAACCCCGGCATCGGGCACCCATGCTGGGCCGACTACTTCCCGGTGACCCGCGCGGTGCCGCGGCCGCCCTCGGTGCGTCCGTGCATCCCGGGACCGGCGATCGGACCCAACCCAGGCGGGCCGCCGTATGGCGCGGCGCTCTACGGACCCGGCGGAGTACCGCTATGGCCCGGGGTCCAGCCCGCCCCGGTCGCCCCGCCACCGGCGGAGCCCGGCCCATGACCCCCTTCCAGCAGGAGCAGCCATGCGGGCACACCTGAGCGGGGTCATCGTGCGCCTCGGCGTATTCCTGACGGTATGCCTACTGACCGCGCTCCTGCTCATCGCTGTGTTCGGCCAGGCCCGATTCGGCTCGGGCAAGACGTATTTCGCCCAGTTCACGAATGTATCCAATCTGCGCGAGGGCAAACTGGTCCGCATCGCCGGGGTTGAGGTGGGCAAGGTCGAGAAGATCTCCATCAACCCGGACGCAACGGTTCGGGTCGAGTTCACCGCCGACAACTCCGTCATTCTCACCGAGGGAACCCAGGCGGTGATCCGCTACGACAACCTGTTCGGCGACCGCTACCTGGCGCTCGAGGAGGGCGTCGGCGGGCTGCAGATCATGAGTCCCGGTCAAACGATTCCGCTGACCCGCACCAAACCGGCGCTGGATCTCGACTCGCTGATCGGCGGTTTCAAACCGCTGTTTCGTGCGCTGAACCCCGAGCAGGTCAATGCGCTGAGCGAGCAGTTACTGCAGGCATTTCAGGGACAGGGCCCCACGATCGGGTCGTTCCTGGACCAGGCCGCGGCGGTGACCAACACCTTGGCCGAGCGCGATCAGCTGATCGGGCAGGTCGTCGACAACCTCAACGTCGTGCTGGGTTCGCTGGGCGGGCAGAGCGACCGGCTGGACAAAGCGGTCACGGCGCTGTCGGAGTTGATTCACGGTCTCGCGGAACGTAAATCGGATATCTCCAACGCGGTCGCCTACACCAACGCGGCCGCCGGTTCGGTCGCCGACCTGCTGGCGCAGGCCCGGGCGCCGTTGGCGAATGTGGTTGCCGAAACCGACCGGGTCGCGAGCATCGCGATCGCCGACCACGACTACCTCGACAACCTGCTCAACACGCTGCCGGACAAATACCAGGCGTTGGTCCGCCAGGGCATGTACGGCGACTTCTTCGCCTTCTACCTGTGCGATGTCGTGCTCAAGGTCAACGGCAAGGGCGGCCAGCCCGTGTACATCAAATTGGCCGGCCAGCCGACGGGGCGGTGCGCGCCGAAATGAAATCATTCGCCGAACGCAACCCGCTGGTCATCGGCACGGTCGGCGCCGTAGCGGTTGTCGGAATCGTGGTGGCCGCCCTGCAATACCAGAAGCTGCCCTTTTTCGACCAGGGCACCAGCGTCTCCGCCTATTTCGCCGACACCGGCGGACTGCGCACCGACAACACCGTCGAGGTCTCCGGTTATCCGGTGGGCAAGGTGTCCAGCATCGAGCTCGACGGGCCGGGAGCGCTGGTCAAGTTCAAGGTGGACAAGAACATTCGTCTCGGCGACCGAACCGAGGTGGCGATCAAGACCAAGGGTCTGCTGGGCAGCAAGTTCCTCGACGTCACACCGCGTGGGGAGGGCCGGCTGAACGGCCCGATCCCGATCGAGCGGACGATGTCGCCGTATCAGTTGCCCGACGCCCTCGGCGACCTGGCCAGCACCATCAGCGGACTGAACACCGGCCAGCTGTCCGAATCGCTGGGCACGCTGGCGCACACCTTCGCCGATACCCCGGCGGATTTCCGGAACGCCGTGCAGGGGGTGGCCCGGCTCGCGCAGACACTCGACGAGCGCGACGCCCAACTGCGTCGCCTGCTGGACAACGCGGCCAAGGCGACCGGGGTGCTGGCCAACCGCACCGATCAGATCGTCGGCCTGGTACGCGACACCAACGCGGTGTTGGCGCAGCTGCGAACACAAAGCGCCGCGCTGGACCAGATCTGGGCGAATATCTCCGAGGTGTCGCGGCAACTGCAGGGCTTCATCGCCGAGAACCGACAACAGCTCAGGCCGGCGCTGGACAAGCTCAACGGGGTGCTGGCCATCGTCGAGAACCGCAAAGAACGTGTGCAGCAAGCCATCCCGCTGATCAACACCTACGTCATGTCACTCGGCGAGTCGCTTTCGTCGGGCCCGTTCTTCAAGGCCTACGTGGTGAATCTGCTGCCGGGTCAGTTCGTGCAACCGTTCATCGGGGCCGCGTTCTCCGACTTGGGGCTGGACCCGGCCACGTTGCTGCCGTCGCAGCTGACCGATCCGCCCACCGGCCAGCCCGGCACTCCGGCGTTGCCGGTACCGTACCCGCGCACTGGTCAGGGCGGCGAACCCCGGCTGAATCTGCCCGACGCGATCACCGGCAATCCGGGCGACCCGCGCTATCCCTACCGTCCGGAGCCGCCGGCCCCGCCGCCCGGCGGTCCACCGCCCGGGCCGCCCGCGCCAGACCCACTTCCAAAGCCCGGAGGTCAGCCATGACGGCGAGGCTGCGACGCGGCCGCTCCGCGTTGGCGACGGCGCTTGCCCTGGTGCTCGTCGCGGGCGTGATCGTGGCGATGCGAACCGCCGGCGACGCCACCCGAACGACCGTGGTCGCCTACTTCGACAACAGCAACGGCGTGTTCGCCGGTGACGACGTCCTCGTCCGGGGCGTGCCGGTCGGCAAGATCGTCAAGATCGATCCGCAACCGCTGCGGACCAAGGTTACGTTCTGGTTCGACCGCAAGTACAAAGTCCCCGCCGATGCCAAAGCGGCCATTCTGTCGCCGCAACTGGTGACGGGCCGGGCGATCCAGCTGACGCCGCCCTACACCGGTGGGCCCACCATGGCCGACGGCGCGACGATCCCGCAGAACCGCACCGTGGTGCCGGTCGAGTGGGATGACCTGCGTGCGCAACTTCAGCGGCTGACCGAATTGCTCAAGCCCACTCAGCCGGGCGGGGTCAGCACGCTGGGTGCGCTCATCAACACCGCGGCCGACAATCTGCGCGGCCAAGGTGCCAGCATTCGTGACGCGATTATCAAGCTGTCGCAGACGGTTTCGGCGCTCAGTGACCACAGCAACGACATCTTCTCCACCCTGAGAAATCTGTCGACGCTGGTGACGGCGCTGCACGACAGCGCAGGTCTGCTCGAGCAGCTCAACGAAAACCTGGCCTCGGTATCCTCGCTGCTGGCCGACGACCCGAACAAAGTCGGTCAGGCGACCGAGGATCTCAACGCGGTGGTGGCCGACGTGCAGAGCTTCGTGACAGATAACCGTGAGGCGGTCGGCACGGCATCGGACCGCCTCACCTCGATCAGCAAGACGCTGGTCGCCAGCCTCGACGACATCAAGCAGACGCTGCACATCGCGCCGACGGTGTTGCAGAACTTCGGCAACATCTACGAACCGGCCAACGGCGCGCTGACGGGTGCGCTGGCGGGCACCGACATGGCCAATCCGCTCGCCTTCCTGTGCGGAGCGATCCAGGCCGCCTCCCGGTTGGGGGGCGAGGAAGCGGCCAAACTCTGCGTGCAATACATGGCGCCGATCGTGAAGAACCGCCAGTACAACTTCCCGCCCATAGGGGAGAACCTGTTCGTCGGTGCGCAGGCCAGGCCCAACGAGGTCACCTACAGCGAGGACTGGATGCGGCCCGATTTCGTACCGCCGGATACCGATGCGCCGCAACCGATTCCGGGCGGCCCGGCCGACACGACAGTGACCACCGACCCCGCGGCCGGCCTGCGCGGCATGATGATGCCGCCGGGGGGTGGCTGATGAGAATCGGCCGGCGTGCGGTGGCGAGCCTGGCGACTTGCGTTGCCGTGGCCGGGATGTCGGGCTGCGGGTGGCGCGGGCTGAATTCGCTGCCGCTGCCAGGTACCCAGGGCAACGGCCCGGGGGCCTATGTGATCCAGGCACAAGTGCCCGATGTCAACAACATTCAACCCAACTCGCGGGTACGCGTTGCCGACGTGACGGTCGGTCATGTCACGAAGATCGAGCGCCAAGGCTGGCATGCGTTGGTGACCATGCGCCTGGAAAGCGACGTCGCGTTGCCCGCCAACGCAACGGCCAAGATCGGCACCACCAGCCTGCTGGGTTCATATCACATCGAGCTGGCGCCGCCGAAAGGCGAAGCGCCGCAGGGCAAACTGCGCGACGGCTCACTCATTGCGCTGGCACACGGCGGCGCCTATCCGAGCACCGAGCAGACGCTGGCGGCGCTGTCGCTGGTGCTCAACGGCGGCGGACTGGGCCAAGTGCAAGACATCACCGAAGCCTTGAGCACCGCGTTTCGCGGCCGCGAGAAAGATCTGCGCGGCCTGATCGGCCAGCTGGACAAATTCACCGCGTCGCTCAATGCGCAGTCGGGTGACATCATCGCGGCCACCGACAGCCTGAACCGTCTGGTGGGGAAATTCGCCGAGCAGCAGCCGGTCCTGGATCGGGCGCTGGCGACCATTCCCGACGCGCTCGCGGTGCTCAATGACGAGCGGGACAACCTCGTTGCGGCGGCCGATCAGCTGAGCAAATTCAGTGCCCTGACCGTCGATTCGGTCGACAGGACCAAAGCCAACCTGGTGACGGAATTGCGCCAGCTGGGACCGGTGCTGGAATCGCTGGCCAATGCCGGGCCGGCCCTGACGAGATCGCTGTCGCTGCTGGCCACGTTCCCCTTTCCGAACGAAACGTTCGAGAATTTCCAGCGCGGCGATTACGCCAACCTGACGGCGATCATCGACCTCACGCTCAGCCGCATCGACCAGGGACTGTTCACCGGCACCCGCTGGGAGTGTCATCTGACCCAGCTCGAGCTGCAGTGGGGTCGCACCATCGGCCAGTACCCCAGCCCGTGCACCGCCGGCCACCGCGGCACCCCGGGCAATCCGCTGACCATCCCGTACCGCGGGGACCAGGGGCCGTAGATGCGGTTGACCACGCGAGTCACGATTCAACTGGCGATCTTCACCGTGATCGCTGTTTCCGCGGTGGCGGTGACGGCGCTGCACTTCGCCAAACTGCCGGCCACGTTGTTCGGCGTCGGCCGCTACACCGTGAAGATGGAGTTGCCGCAGTCCGGGGGACTGTACGGCACCGGAAACGTCACCTATCGCGGCTTCGAAGTGGGCCGTGTGCAATCGGTGCGGCTCACCGAAACCGGTGTGGAAGCGGTACTTTCGCTGAAATCGGGCATCGACATCCCGTCGGATCTCAAAGCCGAGGTGCACAGCCAGACCGCGATCGGCGAAGCGTACGTAGAGTTGTTGCCCCGTACCGACACCGCGCCGCCGCTCAAGGACGGCGACGTGATTCCATTGGCCGAAACGTCCGTGCCACCCGACATCAACGCCCTGCTCAGCGCCGCCAACACCGCTCTGGGCGCAATACCGCACGACAACCTGCGGACCGTCATCGATGAGTCCTACACGGCGGTGGGCGGGCTTGGCCCCGAACTGTCCCGGTTGGTCGCGGGCTCGTCCAACCTGGCGATCGGCGCGCGAAAGAATCTCGACCCACTGGTAGCGCTGATCGACCAAGTACAGCCGGTGCTCGATTCGCAGACCGGCACGTCGGATGCGATTGCCGGGTGGGCAACGCACCTGGCCACTGTCACAAGCGAATTGCAGACGCACGACGCGGCCGTGGCCGGCACCATCGACAAGGCCGGCCCCGCGTTGGCCGAGACAAGCACGCTGATCGATCGGTTGCGACCCACCTTGCCTATCCTGCTCGCCAATCTCGTCAGCGTCGGCAAGGTCGCGCTGGCCTACCACAACGACATCGAGCAACTGCTGGTGGTGTTTCCCATGGTCGTCGCGGCCGATCAGGCCGGCATCGTCGCGAACGCCAACACCAAGCAGGCCTATCGGGGTCAGTACTTGAGCTTCAACCTCAACCTCAACCTGCCGCCGCCGTGCACCACCGGTTTCCTGCCGGCCCAGCAGCAGCGGATCCCCACGTTCGAGGACTACCCGCAGCGCCCGGCCGGTGACCTGTACTGCCGCGTGCCGCAGGACTCTGCGCTCAATGTGCGTGGCGCCCGCAACATCCCATGCGAAACCGTGCCCGGCAAGCGCGCACCGTCGGTGAAGCTGTGCGAAAGCAACGAGCAGTACGTGCCGCTCAACGACGGCTACAACTGGAAGGGCGATCCCAACGCCACCCTGTCCGGTCAGGACATCCCGCAGCTGCCGCCGCGCGCCGCCACCCATCGCCGCCGCCCAGTACGACCCGGCCACCGGCACCTACACCGGGCCCGACGGGCGTCAGTACACCCGATCCGACCTGGCCCAAACCGCGCCGAAAGACAAGACGTGGCAATCGATGTTGCTGCCGCCGGGATCGTGATCGGACAGGAGGAAGGCATGACCGTAGTGGACGTTCCGGAACTACCGCTGGACGGGGTCATCGACGACGACGAGGCCGCTAAATCCGAGCCCGCTGCGCCCCCGCCGGTCCGAGACCCAGGTCCGCACCGGCGCGCGATGTTGTTCGGCCTGGTTGTCGTCGTCGCATTGGCGGCGCTGGCGGGCTGGTTGGGATTTCGCGCATACCAGTCACACCAGGAGCAGACGCAGCGAAGCCAATTTCTGCAGGTCGCCCGGCAGGGCGCGCTGAACTTGACCACGATCGACTGGCAGCATGCCGATGCGGACGTGCGCCGCATCCTGGACGGGGCGACCGGCGAGTTCTACAACGACTTCGTCAAGCGCTCAAAGCCATTCGTCGAAGTGCTCACACAAGCCAAGGCGACCACGGTCGGCACGATCACCGAAGCGGGGCTGGAATCGGAGACCCCCGAGACGGCCGAGGCGCTGGTGACGGTGGCCGTGAAGACATCGAACGCCGGCGAAGCCGACCCGGTTCCGCGGGCTTGGCGGATGCGGATCACCGTGCAGAGGGTCGGCGACCAGATCAAAGTGTCGAACGGTCGGATTCGTGCCATGAGCGCGCACACCGGCTGGTCTCGAGTGATCGGCTACGGGCTGCTGCCCGGCCTGGCGCTGCTCGCTGGCAGGTGGCGCGGGTTTTCTGAAATGGCAAGACACCTCAGCCCGCGACGCCACGGTGCCCGTGCGGAATCCGTGCGGGCCGCCACCGAAGGCACCATCGCGCTGCTGTCGTATCGGCCCGACACCGTGCAGAAGGACCTGGAGGCGGCGCAGAGCAGACTGACCGGCACGTTCCTGGAGCGCGTACATGCAGCTGACCCACGACGTGGTGATCCCGGGCGCTCAGCAGAAGCAGATCTCGGCGACAGCCACCGTCCCGGCCGCAGCGTCGACGTCGGCGACCGCCGGCCACGCCGTGGTTCTGCTGTTCGTGAACCAGACCATCATCGTCGGCCGGGACGCGCCGACCAACACCGCTTCCAGCGTCCGGGTCACGCTGGACAAGGTCGACGGGCGTTGGCTGATCTCGCGATTCGACCCGATCTGATGCGGCACAAGCGTTTCCCCGCTGCCGCTGCGGTGTTTCGGTGTCGTGACGGCGGCAGTGCCGGTGGCGCCGACACCGGGTGCGCACGCCGACGTGGTGGCGTATCTGGTCAACGTGACGATGCGCCCCGGCTATGGCTTCGCCAACGGTGACCAAGCGCTGAGCTACGGACATGGCATCTGCGACAAGGTATCTCAGGGCCGTAGCTATGCACAGGTGATGGGCGACGTGCAGGCCGAGTTCAACACCGCCGACCAATATCAGGCCTCGTATCTGATCAGTCAGGCGGTCAACGAACTCTGTCCCGCGCTGATCTGGCAGTTGCGAAACTCGGCGGCCCACTACCGAAGCTGATGGGAGATTGACATGCGGTACCGATCACCGGCCTTGGGCCCGTTGTTCTTCATGGCTGCCGGCGCAGTGTCGGGTGTGCCCGCGGCGCAGGCGGACAACAAGCGGCTCAACGACGGCGTCGTGGCGAATGTCTACACCGTGCAGCATCAGGCCGGCTGCGCGAACGACGTGAAGATCAACCCGCAGCTGCAACTGGCCGCGCAATGGCACACCCTCGACACGCTGAACAACCGAAACCTCAACGGCGATATAGGTTCCGACGGGTCGGCGCCGCAAGATCGCGCCGCGGCCGCCGGCTTTCGCGGGAAGGTGGCCGAAACCGTGGCGATCAATCCCGCGATGGCGATCAGCGGAATCGAGTTGATCAACCAGTGGTATTACGACCCAGCGTATTTCGCGATCATGTCTAACTGCGCCAACAACCAGATCGGGGTGTGGTCGGAAAGCAGTCCGGATCGAACCGTCGTCGTGGCGGTCTACGGACAGGCGGCCCAGACATCATCCAGGGGACCGCAGACCGCACAGCCGTCTCCGGTGTCCCTGCCGGAGAACGTCCCGATCGACCCCAGCCCCGACTACGACGCCAGCGACGAGATCGAATACGGCCTCAACTGGCTGCCATGGATCCTGCGCGGCGTGTACCCCCCGCCCGCCATGCCGCCGCAATAGCGATGACTTCCGCGGTGGCCGGACGCGTATGTACGCATGCCGACGCCGCAACTATTGGCGATTTCGCTGATGCTTCGTGCAGCAGGTCACCGCATGCTGGCTAGCATGACCGAAACTAGCTGGAGCGACCTGGACATGGACGCAGACATGAGCGAGCTGACGACCGGATTGCCAACCGGAACCGTCACGTTGCTGCTGGCCGACGTCGAGGGGTCTACCCGGTTGTGGGAGACCCAGCCCGACGCGATGAAGGCCGCCGTTGCCGAGCTGGATCGGACACTGTCCTTGGCAACCGGCGCCCACCACGGTGTGCGACCCGTCGAACAGGGTGAGGGCGACAGCTTCGTGATCGCGTTCGCCCGCGCCGCCGACGCGGTGGCCTGTGCCCTGGCGTTGCAGCGGACACCGTTGGCGCCGATCAAGTTGCGCATCGGCATCCACACCGGCGATGTGCAGCTGCGTGATGAGGGCAACTACATCGGTTCGACGATCAACCGCACCGCCCGGCTGCGCGACTTGGCGCATGGCGGCCAGACCGTGCTCTCGGGTGCGACGGAGCTCCTGGTCATCGACCAACTGCCACCAGCTGTCACGCTTACCGACCTGGGTTCGCACCCGTTGCGAGACTTCGCGCGATCTGAGCGAGTGGTTCAGCTCTGCCATCCAGATCTGTGCAACGAGTTTCCGCCCCTTCGGGTTGCGAACGCGGCTGCGATGCACACGCTGCCGATCCAGCTGACCAGCTTCGTCGGACGTGGCGCGCAGATCGCTGAGCTCAGTGAGCTTTTGGGCACCAACCGGTTGGTGACGTTGACCGGTGCGGGCGGGGCGGGTAAGACCCGGTTGGCGGTCGAAGTCGCAGCTGCGCTGACACGTCGTATGCCCGGCGGCGTGTGGTACGTCGACCTGGCTCCAATCACCCATTCCGACGTCGTTCCGGTCGCGGCGGCTCGTGCGCTGGGCTTGCCCGACGACCGGGGCCAGTCAACCGACGACACGCTGATCCGGTTCATCGCCGATCAGCGGCTGCTGCTTGTGCTCGACAATTGTGAGCATCTGCTGGATGCGAGTGCAGCCCTTGCCACGGCAATCCTCAAGGCATGCCCGGAACTGCGGGTGCTGACCACGAGCCGTGAACCGATCGGCGTGCCCGGTGAGGTGACGTTCGTGGTGCCGTCACTGGCGTTGGCCGACGAAGCGATCCAGTTGTTCACCGACCGCGCCCGCCGCACGCAATCCGACTTCGCTGTCACCGAAGACAATGCCGCAACGGTGACCGAGATCTGTCGACGGCTCGACGGCATGCCGCTGGCCATCGAGCTCGCCGCTGCGCGGGTCCGGGCGCTGACGCTCGACGAAATCCTCGCCGGGCTACACGATCGCTTCCGCCTGTTGACCGGCGGTGCCCGCAGGGCCGTGCGCCGTCAGCAGACGTTGCACGCATCGGTCGATTGGTCACATGCACTGCTCACCGAAAGCGATCGGGTGCTGTTCCGGCGGCTGGCCGTGTTTCTGGGCGGCTTCGACCTGCAGGCCGCTCATCTGGTCGCCGGTGACGCCGGCGCGGAACGCTACCAGGTGCTCGACCAACTCACCCTACTCGTGGACAAGTCGCTCCTGAACGCCGAAAACAGCCGCGGCCGAACGCGATACCGGTTCCTGGAGACCGTTCGCCAGTATGCGCTGGAAAAATTGGGCGAATCGGGCGAAGCCGACGTTGTCGGCGACCGCCACCGGGACTACTACACCGCGATGGCGGCGGAGCTCGATGCGCCGGGCAGCACCAACCAGGCGGGGCGCCTCGAGCAAGCGGAGATCGAGATCGACAATCTGAGAGGCGCGTTCGCCTGGTCGCTCGAGAACGGCGACACCACACCCGCGCTGCAGCTCGCGACATCGCTTCAGCCGCTGTGGTTTTCGCGGTGGCGCCTGAAGGAGGGCCTCACTCTGCTCGACGCTGCGCTGTCGGCTGAATCCCACACCGATGCTGATCGTGATCCGGCGTGGGTGCGCGCGCTGGCCGACAAGGCGCGCGGGCTCGCATATCTGGGTTCCACTGAGAGCGCACGGATGGCCGACGAGGTGCTTGCCCGATCGCGCGAGATCGCCGATCCAGTCCTGCTGATGCGGGCGCTGGTGACCCATGGCACCGCATACGCCTATGACGCCGAAGTCGCCAGAGCGGATTTCATAGAGGCCAGCGCACTCGCCCGCGAACTCGACGACCGGTGGCGGCTGAGCCAGATTCTCGGCTGGCGATCGCTGGCCGGGATGTTTGTGGGCGATCTCGGCGCCATGCATGCTGCGGCCAGCGAAGGCTGCGAGCTTGCCGAAGCGATCGGTGACGAGTCCAGCGCGCGTCTGTGTCGGATGGCGCTCGCGACGGCTCACACTGATCGGGGCGAGGTCATGGTGGCTACGGCCCCGCTACGCGAAATACTCGCCGACGCGACAGCGGCCCACGACGTGTTCTGTAGATCAGTCGCGCTGGTGAACCTGACCTTCGCACTGGCGTGGCAAGGCGACGTCGACGGTGCACAGATAGCGGCGGATGAGTTCTTCGACGACCGATCGAAACTCGGCGAACTCGGTGACCGCGTCGGGTACTCCGCGACCGGATTGATCAGGCTGATGCGAGGAGACGCCGCAGGCGCTCGCGAGGCATACGAAGCGGCACTGCAGCGCACACCACTGACACCGGCGACGGTGATCACTTATTCCGTCTCAGCCCTGCCGTTGCTGGCCTGTGGCGATCTCACCGCGGCCCGCCGTCGTGCCGACGATGTGGTGGCGGCCTCGAAGGACGTCTCACTTGTGGCGGCACTGGCGACTCGTGCGCGCGTCGCGATCGCACAGGGCGAGTTCGAGCAGGCCGGCGACGACGCGCTCGAGGCGCTGGCCGTTGCCGTCGAATCGCACGGCTACATGACCGTTCCGGAAGCGTTCGAATGCCTCGCCTACCTTGCGGCCGACGCGAGCAATCAACGAGAAGCAGCGCGCCTTCTCGGCATGGCCGATTCCGCGCTGCGGCAGACCGGGGTGGCGCGATACCCGATATTCCAGGAGGAACATGAGCGTCGGCTTGCGGCTATCCGAGACCAATTGGGCGAGAGCGACTTCCAAACTGCTTGGGACGAAGGCGCGGCCCCGACGATCGAGGAAGCCATCGCCTACGTTCGCCGAGGCCGTGGTGAGCACAGACGCGCCAGCAGCGGTTGGGCATCGCTGACTCGCGCGGAGCTCGACGTGGTCAGGCTCGTCAGCGAGGGCCTGGGCAACAAGGAGGTCGCGGCACGGCTGTTCGTCTCACCGCGCACCGTGCAGGCACATCTCACCCACATCTACACCAAACTCGGGCTCACCTCGCGGGTGCAGCTTGCCCAGGAGGCGGCGCGGCGCAGCTGAATCGCGCCCGTCAAGCCCGCTCAGGTGGGCGTCAGCGTGAACGGAAGCCAGTAGGTGCCAGGGCCGTCCCCGGGGCACCCGGGCGCGCCGACAGTGAAAGTCCTTTCCCCGTGGAAGCTTCCGTCGCCGTTGGGCAGGAGAAAGTCGGATCGGGTAGTGGTCACCTTGCTGCCGTCATCGCAGTGGAACGGGTATTGAGAGCTCGACACCCAGCGGTCGTTGACCCACTGATAGTCGAACAACGAAGGGGCGTTGGGGTTTTCCGCCAGTCTTTCCACCAGCAGCCAGTGTGCGGTGCAGCCGCCGGCGTCACAGTTGGTGGTGAAAGCGGCCCTTTGCGTTGACGGTTCGGACGCTCGCGGTTGGCTTCCCTGTTGGCCAGTGAAGGTCTGCTGCGAATGGTCCAGGAAGGTGTCATAAGGGCCGTACAGCGGGACGGGCTCGGCCCGATCGGCGCCGGCCGGTGGTGCCGGCACAGCCGCTGCGACGACGACGAGGGCCGCGGTCGCCGCGGCGAGTCTGAGTGCCATGTGGGTTACCTTAAGACGGTCCGATAGCTCTCTTGCGTTAGCCTGGCGTTCCATTCACATGGCGCCAGGAGACTTCGATGACACGCATTACCGGTACTCGGTTCGCGACAGCGGTGTTCGTCGGCTTGGTGGCTGTGCAGCTCACCGGGTGTAGCTCGACGAAGACCGTCAAACCCGAGGGAGCGGCACAGTCGGTCGTCGACGTCGTCTCCGGCCAGACGAACTTTCACCCCATCGATGTGCACTGTCCGGACGGCGTGAAGGCGGAAGTGGGCGCCGAGTTCGACTGCCACTTCACCGGTCCGCAGGGCGTGCCTTACACCGCGCACATGCGCATCACCAAGGTGGACGGCGACAGCGTCACCTTCGACGTCAAGAGCCGTCCGAGCTAAGCCCGAGCTCGCTCCGATCTAAGCGGGGAAGCGGTCGGCGGTGGCGGCCAGCACCTCGCGGCATCCGGTCCACATCCCCTTGATGATGTCGGCCGCCGGCGGGAGGTCTTCGATGCGGCCGGCCACCTGACCCGTGTTGGCGACGCTGGCGTCCATGTCCCCGTCGAAATAAAGCCGCTGCACGCGCTCGAGCGCCGCGCCGCTCTCCGCCAAAGACGCTGAGGCATTGATCTTTTCGCGATCTCGTCGCCGCAGCCGTGCGGATGACCCGCATCATCCGCTTGCCGTCCAGGGGAAGCATCACGGTCGATGTCTCATCGGCACCGACGACCGCTTGCTTGAGGTTGCCGTGCACCGGCGAATCCGCCGAGGCGAGCAACCGGGTGCCCATCTGCACGCCCTCCGCACCCAGGACGAGCGCGGCGGCCATCGACCGCGCGTCGCAGATCCCTCCCGCGGCCACGATCGGCACGTCGACATGGGCCGCCACCAACGGCAGCAGCACCATCGTTGCGGCTCCGAACCGGTTCTTGAATCCACCCCCCTCGACGCCCTCGACCACCAGCCCGTCCACGCCGGCGTCGACCGCCTTTCGCGCCGCCGCCAACGTGCCCACGACATGGAACACGGTGATGCCGGCGTCGTGGAGCCGGTCGATCATCAGCTTCGGATCACCGGCCGAGGTCGTCACGAAACGAATGTCGTTGGCGGCCAGCAGGTCCACCACCGCCGGGTTGCGGTTGAACAGCAGTGCGATGTTGGCGCCCACCGAACCGTCGGTGAGGTCGCGTACACGTTTCAGGTCGGCCCGGCCCTGCTCGGATGTGGTCTCGATGATGCCCAGCGCGCCGGCATTGGACACGGCCGCGGCCAATTGGGCCCCGGCGATATAAGTCATCGGCGCCTGGATGATCGGAATGTCGATGCGCGCAAGCCAGCAGACCCGGTTGGGCACTCGGTTATTCGATGCCGTGTCGGTCATCTGACCTCATTTCGGGTTTTGCCGGCGCGGGTCGATGAGGTCGCGGAATCCTTCGGCCCGATAGACGGCGGCACCGAGATTGCGGACCCGGTCGGTCAACCCTTTGTCGGATGTCACGACCCTGATTTCGTCCGGTCGGGCGGCGGCTTGGACCAACCGGACGATCTCGTCGTCGCCCGAATTGGCCGCAGCTTTGGGCGCGTACGCGATCCCGATCACCGTGGAGTGGATGGGGGTTGACGGCGGCCGCTCGAAAACCACTGTCACGTCACCACTGTCAGCGCCGCCGGAGCCGGTAGCCCACCCCTCCAGCCGGTCCACGAGAGTGACCATCGCGCCGTGCCGGTCCTTCCACCAACCGTCCGGGCGGCTCCCGATCACATTCATTCCGTCCACGATCCAACGCACGCCCCACGGTACGACGCCGATCAGGGAGCGCTATAACCACCTGCGCCGGCGGTACTTCTTGTTGACGTCGTCCCGGAACTTCTCGACGTGTTTCTCAGCAGCTGCCGCTTCCAGCGCGCCGAGGGCGTTGACGACCTCGAGGTGCGAAAGGATCAGCAGTCCGTTCAACTGCTTGAGTTGCGCCGCACTGCTTGCCGTCGCCTCGTCGTCCTCGAGGTGGTTGAGCAGAAAGTCACGGAGCGCCTGGCTGCTGGTCATCCGCTCCGGGACTTTCATGTTCCGCAAGACTGCGGCCATGTCGGGGTTGGTCACTACACCCTCTCTTTCGCTTCCTTCGCCATGAAGTGACAGCGCAAGCGTAGGAGACCGGACCAGGTCTGGCGATGACGCGCTTCGGGTTGAGTTGCGATCTAGACGGTGTCGGTACGACGAGCGACTTTTACAGAACCCGCTCACCAGGTTGCTGGTCGTCCTGACGCGCCCGCTGGTCTTCGTCCTCGTCCCGGGCGGGTGTCTCCGCCGACGCCAGCCCTGCCTTGGATGATCCAGCGGCGCCTTGACCCATCGAGCTCAGCGGCGCGGCGCCGCTTCCTACCGAGGATCCGGCGTTGGCGATGTTGCCGGCGGCTTGTCCCATCGGCGATGACGGCGCTTCGATCAGCCCGGCCAGCAGCGGAGTCCGGGCCGCGGCTCCAGCGGCACCGGGCAGCACGTCCGCCTGCGGCAATGCCGCACCGAGGCCGGCAGCCGAACCACCCGCCAGCGGGTGGCGGGCGATCGCGGCGGCACTGACCGTCAAGGCACCGGCGGCGTCGCCGTCGGCCTGCATGTACATCTGGGCGATGTCCGTCAGCGCGGTGCCGGTGCGCATCAGCTCCTCTTGGGCCGCGGTGTTCGAGGCCAGCATCGCGGCGGCATCCGCCGCGAACGACATAGCCGCCTGCGCCGAGACCTCGTCGCCGCCCGCCGGGATCAGCCCGGTCAACGAGAGCGCCGACGCGGCCGCGGAGTCCAGGCCCCGACTACCGATTTCGACCAACTGCGAACCAATGTCGCCGGCGGCCGGCTGGTGTGACATGGAATCCATCTGCCTACTGCTCCCGCTGTTAACCCCACTGTTGCGTTAGGACAATCCTAAGGGGACTCCGGACGGCTGGGACGCACTTTTTCGGCGCGGTGAGCACAATGCGCAAAACCAGGAAATCGCCGCTAATTCCGACTATCGCTGACAAGCGCGACACCGCTGTAGCGCGACCGTAGGTTCGCTCTCAGAGGCTTTCAAGGCTTTCCGAATTCCCCCGCCAGCCCACTCCTTTGCGAATGGCGCGAGGTAATTCGGCTGCCCATAAACGAGGAGTAAAGCAATGCAGCCCATGTCAATTCATCCGGTCGTCGCCGACCTCGGTGCGCAAGTCGTCGACATCGGCATCGAGTGCCTGCAAGCCGCCGAGAACGCGTCGAAGTCGGTGACCGGCCTGACGCTCGCCGGGGCCGACGAAGTATCCGCGCTGGCTGTGCTGGCGTTCGAGTCAGAGGCAGCCGCCCTGCTGGACCTGAACCGCTCAGCGCAGGAAGAGCTCATCCGGGCGGGCGTCGCGTTGACCCAGATCGCCCACACCTATGCGGAGGTCGACGAGGCTGCCGCCGGCCGGTTGGCATTCGGTTTGGGGTCGCTCGCCCTTCACCACGACTAAAACCAATGCGATTTCGCACCCCTTGCAAATGTCGGCAAAACACGGAGAAGGAGTGAAAAAATGGTGGCACTGGGCACCATCGAAGAATGGCAACCGTCGCACGGTCCGGTTACCACCTGGATGGCCTCACCGGCGGCCCACCAAGCCGCGCTATCCGCGCGTCGAGGGGGGCTCCCGCCGACCTATCAGCGGACGCAACACCTCAAGAGCGCCCTGGACGGCAACGCCATGGGCCGCCAGCAGCCCCGCCTGATGGTGGTGGCGTGGGACATGGCTGGCGTCTGCGACGTCCCGGCGATGACGGCGGTGATCAATGCACATGTCCGCCGCCACGACGCCTACCACGACTGGTTCGAATTCGAGGATGGCGCATTCGTGCGCCGTTCGATCGTCAACCCGGCCGAGATCGACTTCGTGCCGGCGCAGTTCGGATGGATGGACGCCGCGCAGATACGCACCCACGCGCTGACGACGACGCCGGGAACGCTCGAGTGGGAGTGCTTCACGTTCGGCATCATCCAGCACGCCGATTACTTCACGTTCTACGCCAGCGTCGACCACCTCCACATCGACGGCATCTCGGCCGGCCTGATCTTCCTCGACATCTACCTGGGGTATCAGGGTGGGCCGCAGGCCGCGTCGCAGGTTGCCAGCTATCGCGACTACGGCGCACGGCAACGCGCGAAGACGGCGAGCTTGACCCTGTCGTCCCCGGAGGTCAAGGACTGGATCGAGTTCGCGAGCGGCACCGAGGGCGCCTGGCCGCGTTTCCCGCTGCCACTGGGTGACACGTCGATCACCACCAAGGGCGACTTCGTGACCTTCGAGGTGCTCGACGCCGCGCAGACGACGACGTTCGACGACGCGTGCCGCACGGCCGGCGCCCGGTTCAGCGGTGGAGTTCTGGCCTGCGCGGCACTGGCCGAGTACGACTTGACCGGCAACCGGACCTATCACGGGTTCACGCCGTACGACACCCGGAAGCCGGGCATCGACACCCTGACGGTGGGTTGGTTCGCCAGCCTGATTCCGATTGCCGTGCCGATCGGCACCGGCTCTTTCGCCGAAGTCGCTCGGGCAACTCAGAATTCGTTCGACGCGCACAAGCATCTCGCCGGCGTGCCGTTCGACCGGGTGCTCGAATTGACCACCGCGGAGGAACTGGGGATCGGTCCGAACACCCGTCCGGCGACGATGGTGTCGTTCCTCGACCTCCGCAAGATTCCCGTCATCGACTTGTGGGAATCGACGAACTTCGGTGCCTACGGAGACAATCTGTCGCACGGCGGGATCAACATGTGGGTCAACCGGCACGCCGACAAGACGACGGTGACGATCTCCTTCCCGGACAACAAGATTGCGCGGGCGTCGGTGCTGCGCTACGCGGCGGCGTTGACCGAGGCGTTCGCGCGCGCTGTCAGACCAGCCCAGCCTGAGCCGAAACCGTTGCAGAACATGCAAATTCGCACCAACTACTCCTTGACCGCCGCCTGACCAGAAGGAAACCAGAAAATGAGCAACCTACTCGACCTTTTCGACCAGACCGTCTTCCGCTTCGAGCGGGCCACCGGAGTGACCAGCATCGGGCAGTGCATCTGGATGTACAACCGCGCGATCGACATCGACGGCCTGCGCGAGTTCCACCGCCACCTGCAGCAGGGCCGGTTCTCCCGCCGCATCGAGCGTTCCCGGTTGCCGTTTGCCCGCGACCGCTGGGTCCGGCCCGCCGAGCAGCCCGAACTCGAGATCGTCGCGACGCCGCGGCCACGCAGCGAGTTCGACGCCTGGCTCAACGAGCAGGCCAACACCGCGCTGGACGCCGAGCACGGCCCCGGATGGCACCTCGCGGTGCTCCCGTTCACCGACGGCGGCGCGGGGGTGAGCCTGGTCGCCTTGCATTCCCTCGCCGACGGTATGGCGGGCTGCTTGGCGGTCGTCGAGGCGGCATGCGGCTACGACAGCGCGATCGACTGGCCGGCTGCCGGGTCACGCCGGCGGTGGCAGGGGATGCGCGAAGACGCCCGCCAAACCGCGCGTGATGTCCCGGCTATCGGCCGGGCCCTGACCGCCGCGGTCGCCGCCGCACGATCCGCGCGGCGCAACCGCGGCGGTGCCGGAGCAGCCGCCCCGGTGACGCGCACCCGAGCGGACGAACGCGTCACCATCCCGGCCGCAACGATCTTCATCGATGCCGACGAATGGGACGCCCGCGCGCGGTCACTCGGCGGGACCAGCAACGCGCTGCTGGCCGGACTGGCGGCCCGCCTCGGCCAGCGGATGGGGCGGGTCACCGCCGGCGGCTCGGTCGCCTTGGCGATACCCGTCAGCGAGCGCGTACTGGACGACACCCGCGCCAACGCGGTCGCCAATGTCGACGTCACGGTCGACCCAGCGCCGGCGACGACGGACCTGCGCGAAATCCGTTCCGCGATCAAGCAAGCGCTGGTGCGTAACCAAGAGACGTCCGACGAGCGGTCGATTCTGCTGCCGCTTGTTCCCTTGTTGCCCAAGCGGGTCGCGAGGCGCCTTCTCGGTGTGGTCACCAGCGGCGCCAACAGCGTGGTCTCATCCCACATCGGCGCGGCGCCGGCGGCCGCCAACCAGCCGGACGGCACCGACGCCGACTACATCGCGGTGAGGTCGCTTTATCCGGCCATGACCAGGGCGACGATGGAGCGCACCGGCGGTGTGCTGGCGTTGCTTTCCGGCAGCGTCCACGGTCAGGTGTTCGTCTCAGCGCTTGGGTATCTGCCGGGCCAGGCCAACTCGAATGATGTCCTACATCAAGCCCTTTCGAGCACATTCGACGACTTTTCGCTCACCGCAACCTTCGGCTGGCCCTGCCCTGCGCCGGCCGCGGTCAACTGACAGGACGCTACGGCCATGAATAACACACTCGATCTGTTCGACCAGACCTTCGCCAGCCTGGAGCGGGCGGCCGGCGTCCTCGGCCTGCTGCAGTGCGCCTGGGTCTACGACCGCGCGATCGACATCGACGGAGTGCGGCGGTTCCACCGCCACCTGCAGCGCGGACGGTTATCCCGCCGCATCCAACGCTCACCGGTGAAGTTCGGTCGTGATCGCTGGATAGCGTCCAGCGGTCGGTCCGCCCTCGAGATCGTCGCGACGCCTCGGCCGCGCGACGAATTCGACGCCTGGCTGCGTGAACAGGCCACCACGCCACTGGATTTCGAGCGCGGACCCGAATGGCACCTCGCGGTGCTGCCGTTCACCGACGGCGGTGCGGGAGTGAGCTTGCTCATTCCGCACTGCCTCACCGACGGCATCGGGCTGTGCGAGGCGTTGGCTGACGCGGCTTCCGGCCGCCCCGACCCGATCAGCTGGCCGGACGACGGGTCCCGCTCGCGGTGGCAGGCGCTGCGCGCGGACGCCCGCCAAACCGTGCGCGACATCCCCGGTATCGCCCGCGCCCTGGTCGCTGCCATCGGTGCAGCACGAGCCACCGCCGGCTCCGCAGATTCGACCACGCAACCACCGGCCGGGCCAGACGAATTGTGCTCGGTGCCAACGACAACCGTCTTCGTCGACGCCGACGAGTGGGACGCCCGCGCACACTCCCTCGGGGGGACGAGCAACAGCCTGCTCGCTGGGCTGGCGAGCCGGCTGGCCCAGCGGATGGGACGGGTCACCGCCGACGGCTCGGTCACGTTGGCGATGCCCGTCAACGAACGCACGACAGGCGACACCCGCGCAAACGCAGTCACAAATGTCGGCATCACGGTCGACCCGGCATCCGTGACAACGAGCCTGCGTGAGATCCGGGCGGCAACCAAGCGAGCGCTGATCCGCCGTCATGACGTCCCCGACGAACGATGGGAGCTGTTGCCCCTCACCCTGGTTTCGCCGCCATGGCTGGTCAGGCAAATGGTCGGCGTGGCCGCCGGCAGCCCGACCAACGTCATCTCGTCGAATCTCGGTGTCATCGACCCAGCCGTCTACCGGCCGGACGGCACGGCCGCCGACCACTTCGCCGTCGTGCCTCGCCACCCGGGCACGACCACGGCGGTCATGCACCGACTCGGCGGTCTGGTGTCTTTGGCCTCCGGAAGAGTGCATGGGCGGGTCTTCGTCTCCGTGCATGCGTATCACCCCGGCCGGGCCAACTCCGACCACGTTCTGCAGCAGGATCTTTCGAATGCGCTGCAGGAATTCTCGCTGTCCGCTATCACGGGCTGGCCCAGCCCCGAGTTTGTGTAAGGGGTTCAACCATGTCTTCAACCACGCGCCAGACACGCTTCGACGCGTTTTCCGCACTCGGCCGATGCGCGGTGCGCGCGCCCTGGCTCATGATCGCCGGCTGGCTCGCCCTGGTCGCGGTGCTCGCCGTGGCCTTCCCGCCTCTCACCAAGGTGGTCGAGGGCCAGACCGTGCAGCCACTGCCGCCCAAGGCCATGGCGGCGGCCGAGCAGATGGCGAAGGACTTCGGCGAATCCGCGCAGAACATCCTGATCGTCGTGCTCACCGACCGGCGGGACCTGAAACCGGCCCTGCAAACAGCTAAAGACGACACCTACCAGAAGCTGGCCGCCACGCTGCGAGGCGACACCGACGACGTGTCCGGCGTGCGGGACGCCTTCACCACACCCGCGCTGCGCCCATTGATGGTCAGCGCCGACAACAAGGCGACCTACCTTGCGGTGACGCTGCGAGCGCCGGCCGGCTCACCCGAGTCCTCACGGGCCTACCAGCGGATCACCGAAATCGCACAGCACACCACCGCGGGTACCGCACTGACCGCCGGCCTGACCGGACAGGCCGCCATGGTGGGCGACCTCTCGATCGTGAGCACCCGTGACATGCACCGAATCGAAATCGCCACAGCGGTGTTGGTGTTGCTGATTCTGCTGATGATCTATCGGCGACCCGTCACCGTGCTGCTGCCGTTGATCACCATCGGGATTTCGGTGACGGCCGCGCAGGGTGTGGTGTCCGCGCTCACTGGCCTCGGGCTCGGGGTGTCCTCGATGACGATCGCGTTGATGACCGCCATGATCGTCGGCGCCGGCACCGACTACGCCGTCTTCCTGATCAGCCGCTACCACGAGTACATCCGGACCGGCATGGACTCCGACCTGGCCGTGCAGCAGGCGCTGAGCTCGATCGGCAAGGTGATCGCGGCCTCGGCCGCCACCGTCGCCGTCACGTTCCTGTGCATGGTCTTCACCCGCCTGCCCGCCTTCACGACTGTGGGCCCGGCCCTTGCGGTTTCGATCGGGATCGCGTTCGTTGCCGCCGTCACACTGTTGCCCGCCATCCTGGTGCTCGCGGGTCGGCGCGGTTGGGTGACGCCGCGCTCGGCGCTGACCAGCCGGGTATGGCAGCGGTCAGCCGTGCAGATCGTTCGCCGGCCCAAAGCTCATCTGCTGGTCAGTTTGTCGGTGTTGATTGCGCTCGGCGCCTGCGCGGCATTCCTGCGCCCCACCTTCAACGACCGGCTGCAGTTGCCGCAATCGGCGCAGAGCAACGTTGGGTTTGCGACGATGGCAGCCCATTTCTCCACCAGTACGCTGCTGCCGCAATACATCTACGTCCGCTCGCCGCACGACCTGCGTACGTCGCGGTCCCTGGCCGACTTGGATCAGATGGCGCAACGGGTGTCCCAGCTACCCAATATCGTTGCGGTGCGGGGTATCACGCGTCCCAACGGCCAGCCTCTCGATCAGGCCAAGCTCAGCTCGCAGGCCGGGGCGGTCGGCACCAAGCTCTCGGACGCCTCGACTCAGATCAATGACAAGACCGATGATCTCGACGCGCTCACCACCGGCGCCGACCAACTGGCGACCAGCCTCGCCCAGGTTCGCGACCAAATCCGTGCCGCCAGTGGGCCTATCAATGTGCTCACCACCACGGTCAGTCAGGTGCAGCGCCAGCTCGGCGCCGCCGCGGACCTCCTGGACAACATCCGCGGGCTTGCGAACGGGTCAGCTGCGGCGCTCGTCATCAGCAATGCCGGCCCGGCAGGTCCGGCCGTGCAGAATCTGACCGCGTTATTGGCGACGGCGGGCAACGGTCTGCGGGCGGCGGGGAGCAGCACCGCGGGAGTGCAGCAGCAGATCGCCCAGCTGCAGGCCGTTGCCGACCAGCTGGCCGACGGCAGCCGGCGGCTCGCCGAGGGCGTGCGAGCGCTCGTCGAGCAGACCAAACAGATGGGCCTCGGCATGAACCAGGCGGCCGACCTGTTGCTGTCGATGAAACGGGACGCTTCACAAACCTCCATGGCCGGCATGTACATTCCCGCCACGGTGCTGTCCTCGGACGACTTCAAGAACGCCGCGAAGATCTTCATCTCGCCCGACGGACACTCGGTGCGCTTCGTCGTCGAATCGAAATTCGACCCGTTCAGCACGGCGGCGATGGACCAGGTGGGGCCGATTCTCGACACGGCTCGCGGCGCGCAGCCCAACACCTCGCTCTCGGATGCGTCCATATCGATGGTGGGCACGACCGCGATGTACAGCGCGATCCGAAGCTACTACGACGACGACGTTCGGCTGATCGTCATCGTGACGCTGCTGGTTGTCTTCCTCATTCTCGTCGTTCTGCTGCGGGCGATCGTGGCTCCGCTGTATCTCATTGCCTCCGTGGTGATCTCGTTCCTGTCAGCGGTGGGGGTGGGGGTGGTGTTCTTCCAGTTCCTGCTGCATCAGCCGCTCTATTGGAACGTGCAGGCGACGGCATTCATCGTGCTGGTCGCGGTCGGCGCGGACTACAACCTGTTGCTGATCACCCGAATTCGTGAAGAATCCGGCTCCGGTATCCGTTCCGGCATCATTCGCGCGGTCCGTTCGACCGGCGGTGTCATCACCTCGGCCGGCATCATTTTCGCCGCCTCGATGTTCGGCCTGTTGTTCGGCAGCCTGTCCACGATGGTGCAAACCGGGTTCATCATCGGCATGGGTCTGCTGATAGACACATTCGTGGTGCGCACCATTACCGTGCCGGCCCTGGCGGCACTGGTCGGGCAGGCGAACTGGTGGCCGTGCAAGGCGGCCAAACATGTCTGACACTTTCGCCGCTAACCGTGATGGTCAGGCCGGTGGCGGCGGCGAGGGCTGCAAGTTCGGTCTTCCACTGCCGGGTCCGGTACCCATTGGAGCCGCCGCCGTCCGCACTGATCATCAGACGAGTCGCGTTGGGGTGCAGCGTGTTTCCGGCTTCTCGCCACCAGGTTGCGATGGTGTTCACCGCGAAGGCCGCCGTGTCGTGGTCGGAGCCCACCGACACCCACCCATGTTGGCGCCCACGTCGTAGACCCCGTACGGGTTGGCCTTGCCCAGCGTGGGGTCGATGAAGTCGTGGACCTTGACCTGCTCGGGCTTGCCTTTGGCTGCCACTCCTGGCCACCGTTCTTGTAGGCCCCGACCAGTTCCTTCTTCTTGGTGTCGACGCTGATCACCGGGTCGCCGGTGGCGAGATGGTCGGTGGCTTGGTCGTTGAGGTAGGCGAACTGGCGTCGCGGTCCGGATGGTCCGCGCCTCGACCGTCTTGACATTGGCCTGCAGCTACCGGAACAGCCTGATTTGACCCAACGTCAACCGGGTTCGTCGTCGTCGCGGACGAATCTCTCGGGGTGGTGCAAGTGGTTGATGCGGGGTTGGCCGTGGTCGAGGTGTGGCGGCGGTAGCCATTCGGTGTCGCCGTGGGCGTTTTTGCGGGTGGTCCAGCCTTTTTCGGCGAGTCGGTTGCTGACGCCGCAGGCCAGCGTGAGGTCATCGATATCGGTGCGGCGGGTGGTCGTCCACCCGCTGACGTGATGGACCTGGCTGTGATAAGCCGGTGCATCACAGCCGGGCTGCGTGCAGCCACGATCCTTGGCATACAACATAATCCGCTGCGCCGGCGACGCGAACCGCTTGGTGTGATACAGCGCCAAGGGTTTGCCGTCCTCGAAGATCGCCAGGTAATGGTGCGCGTGGCTGGCCATCCGAATCAGATCCGACATCGGCAACAGCGAACCGCCACCGGTGAAGCCCTTGCCGGCGGCGGCCTCCAGCTCCTTCAGTGTCGTGGTGACCACGATCGACACCGGTAACCCATTGTGCCGGCCCAGATCGCCCGAGGCCACCAGGGCCCGCAACCCGGCCAGCAGGCCATCGTGATTGCGTTGCGCCTGGCTGCGGGTGTCACGGCGGACCGCCTCCTCATCCGGTGTCGCGTCGATGACCGGGGTGTCATCGTCGGGATTGCACGCACCGGGGGCGGCCAGCTTGGCCAACACGGGCTCAAGGGCGGCGCGCGCTTCCGGGGTGAGGTAGCCGCTGATGCGTGACATGCGGTCGTATTCTGGCGTGCCGATCGTGATGCCGCGCTTGCGGGCGCGCTCCTGGTCGCTGAGTTCCCCGTCGGGGTTGAGCCAGTCCATGATGCGTTGGGCGTAGGTGGCCAGCTCATCGGGGCGGTACTGGCTGGCTTTACCGGCCAGGTCGGCTTCGGCGGCCTCCCGGGTGCCCGGGTCGACCTCGGCGGGCAGGTGGGCAAAGAAGCTGCGGATCACCCGCACATGCCCCTCGCCGATCAGCCCGTCGCGTTGGGCGGTCGCGGTCGCGGTCAACTGCGGTGCCAGTGGTTCACCGGTGAGCGCGCGACGTTGCCCGAGATCGGCGGCTTCGTCGATGCGCTGGCCGGCCTCGGCCTTGGTGATCCGCAACCGGTCGGCCAAAGCCGTGCGCAATTTGCCGCCGAGTTCTTCTTCGCCGGCTTGCGCGTCGAGTTGATTGATCAACTCATGCTGCGGGGCGCGCAGTTGGCGTGCCATCTGTTCGAGGCGCTCCAGCGCCCGCAACCGTTCCGGGGTGGTCAAGACATCAAAGGTCAAATCGCACAACCGATTCAGGCCGGCGCCGACCACGTCGAAGACCTCCACGATCTCCTCACGACTGCTCGAACCCATACCCCAAAGTCTACGAAGGACCACCGACAAGAACCGCCGCGCTGTGACCCCTGAAACCACAGTGACACAAGGGATTACAGAAGCATTCGCACTTGTCTGCGGCAGCAGCTCACTCAGCGCCCGGCTGGCCGTTTGCCCGTCGCCGCGAATTCTTGCTCGGGCCTTCCGGTGGTGCCGTAGCGCAGCCCGATGGTGACGTCGCCGGATCCGGCCAGCCCCGCCAAATACCGTTGGGCGGTTGCCCGCGATATCCCGATGGCCGCGGACACCTCGGCTGCCGACATCGGCGTGGCCGATGTTCGCAATGCCTGCAACACAAGCTGTTTGGTGGGGGATGTCGCGGCCGCGGCGGACTGGGCCGGTGCGATCCTGGGGCGCAGCGCCTCCAGTGCCGCGTCCACGTCGGCGGCGCTGAGATTCGGGGTGGCCAGGATCTTGCGGTAGCGGGCGTAGCCGGATAAGCGGGCGGCCAGCTCTGTGGTCGGGAACGGCTTGACAAGGTAGCTCAGCGCCCCGGCGGCCATGGCCGCGCGGATCGTGGGCGCTTCGGTGGCCGCCGTCAGAACCATGCTGTCGCTGTGCAATTCGCGCACGAAGTCGATTCCGGACCCGTCGGGCAGGTAGACGTCGACCAGGGCGAGGTCGACGGGATCGGCCTTTCGCGCGGCCGCCAGGGTGTTGGCCGTCGCGGTCACGGTGAACCCGGGAAGGGCGTTGACGATCCCGGCGTGCATGTTGGCGACGCGGAAGTCGTCGTCGACCACCAGCACCGTCAGGTCTGCGTCCGGCCATTGGGCCTCCTCTTCCATCACGCCCGGCAGCCAGGCGATGAACTCCGCGCCGGTCAGTCGCAGCTCTGGGTTGCCGGGGCTCGACAGCCGCAGGTCGCCGCCGAGCGCGCGGCTGATCTGGCGCGACAACGCCAGACCGATTCCCCGTCCGCCGGGAATCCCGGAGTCCGGTTTTGTCGTGGTGCCCTCGGTGAACAGCAGGTCCACGAAGTCGGGTGCCACACCCTCGCCGCTGTCGGCCACGGTGACGTGCAGCGTCGAACCCTCTTGCAGCAGTTCGATTTCCACCTCTTTCAGCTGACTGTAGCACCTACGCGGGCGGCGTCGATGGCGTTGTCCAGTAAGTTGCCCACCACGGTGGTGACGTCGACCGGCAACACCAGCCGGCCAGATATCCAGGTGTTCTCACCGATCTTCAGCGTCACCCCGGCTTCCCGGGCGGCGGCAGCCTTGGCCGCCAGGAAGGCCTGCAAGTAGGGATCGCGGATGGAGTCCATGCCCGGCAGCGCGGAACCCAGCGGGCCCGAGCCCAGGACTTCCTCCAGATACTCCAACCCCTCGTCGACGTGACCGCTGTGCAACAGCCCGTTCAACAGGTGCAGACGGTTGGCGAACTCGTGGCGTTGTGCGCGCAGCACCGTGCTCATCACCTGCACCGCGTCGAGTTGGCGGGTCAGGGACTCGACGTCGGTCCGATCCCGCACCACCACGACGGTTCCCAGCTCGCGTCCTTCGCGCAGCACCGGCCGCGCCGACACCACGACGATGTGTTCACCGACCGTTGCCAGAGTGGGCGTCGAATCGGCCGCCTTGAACACGTCGAGTACCCGCGAGGTCAGCCCGATCTCGTCGATGGGGCGGCCGGGCTCGTTGCTGATCTGCAGCAGCCGGCACGCTTCGTCGTTGACGAATGTCGTTCTGCCCGACGGGTCGGCCGCCAGCACGCCCTCGTCGATGCCCTCCAGCACCGCCGCCTGGCTGCGCACCATCTCAGCCATCTCGGTCGGCCGCAGGCCCAGTGTCAGCGCCCGCCACCGGCGGGCCAGCGCCGCCGAACCGGCCACACCGACCAGCAGGGTGGCGCCCGCCAGCACGGCCAGTACCTGTAGGTTGCGATCGAACTGCTGCTCGGGTTCCCGCGTGGAGATGCCGACGCTGACCATGCCGGTCACCCGAGTCGAATTCGGCTCGAAAATCGGGACTTTCGCGACAATCGAGGGGCCCAGGGTGCCGGTTTGATGGACGACTTCCTCTTGGCCGGCCAGCGCCGTGGAGGGATCCGTACTGACCCTGCGGCCCAATTCGGATCGGTCGGGATGGGCGAGCCGGACGCCTGACGTGTTCGCGACGACCACGAACAAAACGTGCGTGCGCTGCTGAACCCGTGACGCGACGCCCTGGATCGGACCGGTGGCCAGTTCGTCGACCAGTTGTGGGCTCGGCGTCAGCGGGGCACCGTCGTAGCGTCCGATGTTGTTGGCGACGGTCGGGGAGGCGGCCACGACGCGCGCGATATCCAGGGCGTGCGTGTGGACCTGGAGGTCCAGCCGGCGGTTGTTGAACCAGGCGAACAGCCCGAAACCGACAACCAACGTCAGCGTCACGATGGCGAGCTGCAGCACCAGTACCTGCGTGGCGAGCCGCAAGTCGATGCGACCCTTGGAGGCCATGAGCGGACCTTACCGCCTCGGCAGCGCAAAATGCGCAAAAGTGCTATGCGACAGTTGGTGGCAGCACGAGCCAGGGAGGTCTGCATGCGCGCGGTGCGATCGACACCCCCTGGCGTCACCGTCGTCGACGTGGATGTACCGGGCGTGCCGGAGGACGGCGAACTCGTCGCAATCCGCTCGGCCGGCATCTGCGCGTCCGACCTGAAATACATCGGGTTCGGTTGCACGAACGTCCTCGGCCACGAGCTGGCCGGAACGACGCGGGACGGCACGCCGGTGGCGATCGAGGCGCTGTTCGGCTGCGACGGCTGCGCCTACTGCGACGTCGGGCAGTACAACCTGTGCGTGCACGGCCCGACCCCGCTCGGCGCGTTGACCGACGGCGGGATGAGCGAGTACTTCGCGGCACCGGCACGCTCGCTGGTCGCGCTGCCGACCGGCCTCGACGTCGCCGACGCCTGCTTGATCGAACCCGCGTCCGTCGCGTGGCATGCGTGCCGCCTCGGTGGAGTCGGCCCGGACCGGCGGGTGGCCGTCGTCGGAGGCGGGGCGATCGGGCTGCTCATCGTCGCCGCCGCACAGCGGATGGGTGCGGGGGAGGTGAGCCTGCAAGCGCGCCACCCCCATCAACGGCAGGTTGGAGAACGGCTGGGCGTCACCGACGCCCGCGATGTCTACGACGTCGTGATCGAGGCCGCCGGGTCGGGATCCGCACTGGGCCGCTGCACCGAACTCGCCCGCCCCGGCGCCACGATGGTGGTGCTCGGCGTGTACGGGCCCGACGTGGTGTGGCCGCAGTACGAGTGCTTCATGAAGGAACTGCGGGTCGTGCCATCGCTCGGGTACTGCCGCCATGGCGATCGGCGCGACTTCGAGGACGCCGCCGACATGCTCGCGCAGCGACCGGAACTCGCGGAATCACTGATCACGCACCGGTTCCCGATCGAAGATGCGGCCGAGGCGTTCCGCGTCGCTTCGGACAGGTCGTCGGGCGCGCTGCGGGTGGTTCTCGAGCCTTGACCGCTTTGCCGAGATGAGGAGGAAGTCATGACCCCTGAAGAGGTCGTCCGGGCGGAACTCGACTCCTGGAGCCGTCTGGATGTCGACGAAATCGTGAGCCACTTCGCCGCCGACGCGGTCTGGGACAACGTCCCCCTCGGGGCGGTCTCGGGCCACGACGAGATTCGCCGGTCGGTGCAAAGCTATGTCGACCGCATGACGCACGGGGAAATCGAGATCCTGAATCTCGCCGTCGCGGGCAACGTGGTGCTCACTGAGCGTGTCGACCACTTCAGCTACGACGGACACGCGGTCCGCGCTCGGGTCATGGGCGCGTTCGAGGTGAGCGGTGACAAGATCACGGCGTGGCGCGACTACTTCGACGTGCCCAAGAACCTCTCCTAGCCGGCCGGTCGCGCCGCGTCACAGATGAGACAGCAGGCGCTCGGCGAACGTCTCGGGATGCTCGCGATGCATGAAATGCCCGCCGCGCACCTCCTCGACGATGTAGTCGTTCTCGAACATCCGGGCGGCGAACCGGTAGTCCGCGGGCTCGGCGATGGGGTCGTCGAGCCCGGCGAACACGACCGTCGGCACGGTGATTCGCGCTTTCAACGACGCCGACGGTATGGGGGAGAGCTTGCGGTAGTAGCCGAAGGCCGCATGCAAGCTCTCCCGGTGTGAGAAGCAGGCGCGGACCGCGTCGAACTCTTGCGGATCGGGGTTCCAGGTCGGTGACCATCGCCGGCAGATCGCGGGCAGCGCCGCGAAGTCGTTGCGCGCGAAGCGGTCCGGCGCCCCGGGCAGCTTGTACGCGGCGAAGTGACGGACGCCCCAAAGCTTTTTCGGTGATGGCTTGAGCGCCGCCGGGTGCGGGATGGCGAGGACGAACAACTTGTTCACTCGCTTCGGGCCGAGGCCCGCCGCGCCGTAGGCGGCCGACGCTCCCCAGTCGTGCCCGATGACAACGGCATCGGTGGCGCCGAGCGCTTCGATCAACGCAAGCGGATCACGCGCGAGGGTCTCCTGATCGGGGTCGCGATCCGGGATTCCGCTGGGGTGGTACCCGCGCATGAACGGGCTTACCGCGCGGTAGCCCTTGGCGGCGATGCGTGGACGGAGGTCATCCCACGTATGCGCCGTGTCGGGGAAGCCGTGCAGCATGAGCACCAGCGGCCCGGAGCCTTCTTCGAGATAACCGAACCGCAGGCCGTTCGCGTCGACGAAGTGGACCTCATCTGCCATGGCCTGCGGACACTACCCCGTCAGCCCCGGTCGTGAAAAGATCCGTCCATGTCTTCTTCGATGGCGATGTACGTGCGCCATACCCGGTCGGTGCAACTCGACGAGTTGCCGGCCCACATCCGCAGCAAGCTGGCCGACCACGCCGAGTCACGCCAGATCCAGCTGAACGGTGTCCGGGCGTGGCTGACGCACAGTGAAAATCCTTCGGCCAGTTCGGGACTCGGGAAGCTGCTGCGACGCCGCGCGAACCCGGCCGATCCCGATGACGAGCACTGCACGGTACTGGTGCTGCATCCGACGCAGATCCTGGTCGTCATCGACGGTGCCAAGCGGGGGACGTCCGCGCTGTCCTTGCCACTGGCACAGGCGTCCGTGCCGAACCGATTCCGACCGGATTCACGATCACCGGCTTTCCGGGCGAACAAGTCGGCAGCTACTACCTTGGACTCGGCCCCGAAGCGGCTGCAACGGAATGCTTTTCGGCGGTGCAGTCGGCGATCACCGCGGCCAGGAACCCGACGGGCTGAGGCACCACCTGACACCCGCTCACAGCACGGATCCGCCGTTGACGCCGAGTACCTGGCCGGTGATGAAGCCCGCCTCCTCCGAGCACAGGAAGCCCACCGCAGCGGCGATGTCGTCGGGAGAGCCCATGTGGCCCATCGGGATCCGCTTCGCCAACTGCTCGGGTGTGCCCAGCCTGCCCTCGGCCTGGGATTGGCGCGACATCGGCGTGTCGATGCTCGACGGCGGGATGTTGTTGACCGTGATCCCCTGCGACGCGTACTCGTTGGCCAGTGATTTGGTCAGTGTGATCACGGCGCCCTTGGCCGCCGCGTAGTGCGCCATCCGGGGCGATCCACGCTGGGCACTCGACGAGGAGATCATCACAACGCGGCCCCACCCGGCGGCAACCATGTCGGGCAGCGCCACCTGACAGCAGTGGAAAGTTCCGGTCAAGTTGATATCGATGATCTCGGTCCAGGATTCGACGGTGATGTCGGCGAAGGGCGAAAACCCGGCCTTCCCAGCGCTTGTCACCAAGACGGCGACGGGCCCCAATTCCTCTCGTACGGTAGCGAACGCCTGCTCGACGGCGGGCCGGTGGGTGACGTCGAGCTGGACGCCCGATGCGGTGACGCCCGCCGCGCGCAGTTCCTCGGCGACACGCTGGGCGGCCTCACCGTTGATGTCCAGCACGGCGACCTTGAGGCCGCGCCGGCCGAGCTCATGGCAGGTCGCTTCACCGATGCCCGACGCGCCACCGGTCACCACCGCCACCCGGCCTTGCTGCTGCGCCACCGTGTTCGCCTCCTCAGTCTTCTGCGACGAGCCCCTTGACCTGCTGGTAGTAGATGACTTTGCCGCCCCCCGCCCAATTGCCTTCGGGTATCTCATGAATCAGTGTCCACACGTGATACGCGCGCGGCCCCCGGGGGTCAATCCCGGCCGCCGCGCAGACCGCCGCGTGCACGTCGGCGGCGAGTTGCTCCTTGCGGTCCTGCGACAGCGCCCCTTCGAACACCGTCATGTCGACGCGGAATCGCGGCGCGCCGGGCTCGCGGCCACCCACCAACTGCGCGGCAGGCTCCAGCGCATGCAGGTAGACGACGGTGTTGTCGCGCAGAAATGGGGTGTCGGGGGCACGTTCGGCCCGCAGTAGCGCGGTCACCAGCTCGTCGGTCAAACCGGTCAAAGCCCGCTCGTCAACCGAACCCCGCACGTAGGTCACGTCGATCATCGGCATAGCGGTCCCTCCGTCAACGAAATCAACTGTCTCACAGCTTCTTCAAGCCCCGAACGGCCTTGATGTAGGGCGCGGTGGTGGCCGCGCTCTTGCGCAGACTCGGCTGAATCGCACCGGCGTTGCCCACCACGAGATAACGCATGCCCTGATCACGAAACTCTGCCAGTTGTTCGACGATCTCGTCCGGCGTTCCCACCGCGAACAACTCTTCGACCAGCGAGCGCGGAACTTTGGCGGCGTAGCCGATGGCGGTCTGTTCGTCGATCAATTGGGGTATCAAGTCCTGTGAACCGGTGAATTCAGACCCCAGCGGATGTTCGGCGCCGTGTCGCGCCCACGCTGCACCGTCACAGTTGAGGGTGAACACCTTGGCGATATCGGACTCCACGACTTCGTCGATCTCGCCACGGGATCGCCCGGTCACGATGAAGCGAATCAGTGCGGGCGTGATGTCCAGCGGGTCACGCCCGGCATCCGAGGCCGCCGTTCGCACCAGGTTGAGCTGTTCGCCGTACTCGTCAGCGCGGGTGGTGCCCGGAAACCAGCCGTCGCCGTATCGTCCGGTGGCGCGCATCATCCGCGGGCCGTGCGCGGCGATCCAGATCTCCGGCCATTTGCCCTTGTACGGCGGCAGGGCGAACGTGGCGTTGTGCAGCGGAAAGAACGGCGAGTCCCGGCTCACCAGCTCGCCGTTGGAATCCCACAGGGCACGGATGGTGGCCACGGCCTCCTCGAACCGGCCGACCGGCTTGGACCAGTCCACGCCGTAGGGGGCGTTGCTTTCCCGCTCACCGGTCCCGATGCCGAGAACCGCTTTGCCGCGCGTCAGCAGGTGCAGTGAGGCAGCGGCCTGCGCGGTGACGGCGGGATTGCGCCGGCCGGTGTCGGTGACGGCCACCCCCAGGCGCATCCGGCCAATCTTGTTGTGGCCGGCCAGATAGCCCAGGATCGTCCAGGGCTCCAGGTGCGCATCCATCTTGGGAATCACCCGGGCCGCACCCACGTGTTTGGGCGTCCACATCGACGGCGGGAGCACCGACTGCAGGTGGTCGGCCACCCAGAACGAATCGGCGCCGCAGGCGACGGCGGTCAGATAGTCGGCCTGCACCGGTGGCTTTGGGCCGAATCGCGAATTGATCGTGTTGTTCATGACACCCACACGCAATCCGGCCATTGCAAATTTTCCTTTGCCTGGGAGTAGCCGATCGGCTACTCCCGACCCTAGCCGACCGGCTAGGCGTTCAATCAACGACGCGTCAGCGGGCCTCACCAAAAGAAATGGTTCCGAACCCAGAACAGGTTCGGAACCATTCCGTCGCCGCGCGACCAACGCAGGCTCTGAGGATCAAGATCCCCTGTTATAGCGGGTCAAGAATCCGGTGGCCGCGATCGCCGCGGCGACTCCGACCACGCCCCACAGCACGATCTGGAAAATCAGCGCGCCACCGAGGAACCAGCCGAAGGTGATCGAGAGGTACAGCGAGTAGAACACCCGGAAGAAACTCCAGACGGCGAGCAGACCGGTGCTGATCCCGATGTACAGGCTCCGCTGGCGGTCAACGCGGTTGATCTGCTCCTCAATGCTGGCGGGCACGATTTTCATGTTGTGGTCTTCCTTTCGTGGGGACGCCGCCTCCCTGGCGTCGTCGTTGCGACAAGTACAAACCGGGCCGACGACTACCGATCCCAAAAACTAAGACCGGGCCCGCACGCCGAGTCTGCGTCTAGCGCGCCCGACCGCGCGAAAACCAGTGCCTGGACGCAGAATCGACGACGCATGCGCAGACTCGATCAGCCGGCACTGTCCTCGACTGGATCGTTCATCTCGGCCTGGAACCGGCGGTACTGCTCGGCGCGGTCCGGCTGGCGCCGAACGATCAGCCAGCCCACCGCGAGCACCACGAACCACAACGGGAACCAAGCCATGGCGATCGCGGTCTCGGATTCGGTGGTGAGCGTCCAGATCACGAACACGAAGAAGGCCAGAATCGCCCAGCACATCAGCACACCGCCGGGCATCTGGTAGGCCGAGCCGGCGTGACGCTGCGGATGCCGGCGCCGAAACACCAGGTAGCTGACGACGATCAGCGCCCACACGAACATGAACAGCAACGACGACACGGTGGTGATGAGGGTGAAAACCCTCATCACCGAACCGCTCGCGTACAGCAGCGGGATGGAAGTCAACAGCAGGGGAGCCGTGCACAGCAGGGCCGGGGCCGGAACGCCGCCACGATTGAGCCGACGGAAGATCGCCATGGCATTGCCCTCGTCGGCAAGACCGAAAAGCATACGGCCGGTGGAGAACACACCGGAGTTCGCCGAGGAGGCCGCCGAGGTGATGACGACGAAGTTGACGACCGAAGCGGCGGCGCCAAGACCTGCCAGCGAGAACATCGCCACGAACGGGGACTCGCCGCTCTCGAATTGCCGCCACGGGACGACGGCGAGTATCGCCAGCAGCGCAGCGACGTAGAAGATCGCCACCCGCATCGGTACGGCATTGATCGCGCGGGGGAGGGTGCGGCGCGGGTTGGCCGTCTCGGCCGCGGCCGTGCCGACCAATTCCACGCCGACGAACGCGAAGAACGCGATCTGGAATCCACCGACGACGCCGGCGAATCCGGTGGCGAAGAATCCACCGTCGTTCCACAGGTTGTCGATCGTCGCGCGATCACCATGCGGCGAAACGAAATTGGTCGATACCAGGACCACACCGGTGACGATCAGGCCCAGGATCGCGGCGATCTTGATCAACGAGAACCAGAACTCGATCTCGCCGAAGTTGCTGACGCTGAACAAGTTGAATGCCAGGATCAGTCCGATCGTGATCAGGGCCGGTACCCACGTCGGCAGGTCGGGCCACCAGTATTGCGAGTACCCGGTGATGGCCACGATTTCCGCGATTCCGGTGACGACCCACGCGAACCAGTACGACCAGCCCACGAAAAAGCCTGCCGCGGGCCCCAACAGGTCGGCCGCGAAGTCGACGAACGATTTGTACTTCAGGTTCGACAGCAGCAGCTCTCCCATTGCGCGCAGCACGAAGAACACGAAGAAGCCGATGATCGCGTACACCACCAATACCGCGGGGCCGGCCTTTGAGATCGTTCGGCCGGATCCCATGAACAATCCGGTGCCGATAGCGCCACCGATGGCGATCAACTGAATTTGACGGTTGGCCAGACCCCGGTGCAGCCGCGGCGCGGCGTTCTCGCGCACCGGTTGGGTCCTTGCCATGCGACGACAATAAAGGTCAGGGACTTTCTGTCAGCCGGTTTTGGTCAATACCATTGCGCGCGTTTCAGACCAGAAAGACGCCCGACGACGTGATCACATCCCCGGCGCTAATATCGCCGGCACCGAGCGTCCGAAAAAGCAGTCCGACGTCGTCGCCGAGATTTGCCGCCTGCTGCACCTTCCGAAAAGCCTCGATACCGTCAACCCGGACGCCCGGGCCGTCATTGATACGCACCTCGTCGCCGACATTCACCTGACCGGACTCCACGCGGCCGGTCGCCACAGCGCCGCGATTGCGAATCACGAACACGTCCCGGACTGTCATGCGAAACATGCGGCAACGCTACTGGCCGCACGATCGCCGCGAAATGCCAGACTGGTCAGGTAGGCGACAGGGGTAATTGTGGGCTGGTTCGATCGAGCGAAAGCCAGTGCGGGCCAACGGGTCACGCGCTCGGACAAGCAGCAGGCGATGGACACCTTCGCCGAGCTCAACGCGCTCAACGTCAACCGCGAGCGGCTGATGCGCGAGGGCCTGACGGGCGTTGCGACCATCGTCGGCATCCGGGAAAATGTCGCCACCACGATGCTGGGTGCCTGGCACGAGCTGGATCTCGACGTTGCGCTGCCCGACCGCGAGCCGTACCGCGCCACGCGGCGCGTCTCGCTGGAGCTAGCCCCACCTTCTCAGGCACCGCATATCAAGGTCGGTGCCGAGCTGCCCGTGCGAGTCGATCCGCGCGACCACTCGAAGGTCCTTGTCGTCGCGACGCCGAGTTAGACCTTCGCGTTAGACCTTGGCGAGCCGGGTGAGCAGTTCCTCGGCCAGTTGCTCACCGCGATCTTCCTGCAGGAAGTGTGCGGCGCCTTCGATTTTGACCTGCTCGCCCGCAGCGGGAATCAAGTCGCAAAAGGCTTGCCCCGACTTGGGATACGGAAAGACCGGGTCGGAGTCCGAAAACGCGATCAGCGTCGGCTTGTTCCATCGCGACAACGCGTCGCGGACCGCGAGCATCTCCGGCACGCCCACCGCATCCTCAGTGGTGGGCACCAGCAGCGGGAATTGGGCGGCGCCGGCCTTCGACTCGACGGTGGGAAACGGTGCGTCGTAGGCGGCAATGATGTCGTCGGGAAGGTGGGTTGTCGTCGCGCTCTGGATCACGAATCCGACGGGCAGATCTGGGTTCTTTTCCGCGAAATCGCGCCAGGCCATGAAGCCTCGGGACACTCGCCCGGTGAACACCCCGGTGTTCATGATCATCAGCGCCTCGACCCTCGATGCGTTCTCCATCGCCCAGCGCAGTCCGATCGGACCACCCCAGTCCTGCACGACAGCCGTTGCGTGCTGCAGGTCAAGGGCACCAAGCACTTTGGTGACCAGTTCGCAATGGCGGTCGTAGGTGTACCACCCACGGTCCGTTGGCTTGTCGGAGCGTCCGAATCCGGCCAAGTCCGGAACGATGACCCGATGGCCGGCGGCAACGAGCGGCGGCAGCATCTTGCGGTAGAGGTACGCCCAGCTCGGCTCGCCGTGAAAACACACGACCGGCGATCGGTCGCGCGGACCCTCGTCCAGATAGTGCATCCGCAACCCGTCCACCTCGAGGTAGTGCGGCGCGAAGTCGTACCCCGGAAGATGCTCGAAACGCGAATCGGGTGTGCGGAAAACCTCCGGGGTGGTGGAACTCATTGCTGCCGTCTCCATTTCGTTGCGGACCGCGATGCTCGACAACGTATCGCATTGTTGACCGACCAGTCAACTATCGGCTACGCTTCTTCGGTGCCCCGCACTTCGAATGCGCGAGATCGCATCGTGTCGACCGCGGCGCGACTGTTCCTCGAGCGCAGCTACCACAACGTGGGTGTCGAGGAGCTGTGCGCCGTGGCCGACGTCCGCAAGGGCAGCTTCTATCACTACTTCTCGTCGAAAGCCGAACTGGCGACAGCGGTTATCGATCTGCACATGCAGGTATTTCAGACGCGGCTGGCTACGGATCCGCACGCGACGCCGGCCGAGAAGCTGTCCGCGATCCCGGACGCGATCGGCGCCATCCAGGCGGATCTGCATGCGTGGTTCGGCCGTTTCGTCGGCTGCCCGTTCGGCAACATCGCCGCCGAGCTGTCGACCACTGACGAGGCGGTGCGCATCCACTTGGCCGCGCGGCTAGCCGCGCTGGAAGGCCAACTGGCCGACATATGCCGAGAAGCCGCCGCGCACAAGATGCTTCGCGAAGGCGCCGACCCCGACCGACTCGCTCATGCGCTATTCGCGCACTACCAGGGCCTGATCCTGCTCGCCAAGCTGCACGGCTCCAGTGCGTCCGCGCTAACGCCCGCGCTCCACGACTTCGTTAACGGCCATCTCGCCGACGAATACCGGAGCACCTCAAGCGTGCACTGACGCGCGACTAGCGACCGGTTCGAATCACCACCGCCGACCGCGGCCCCACGTCAATCTGTTGCCCTGCACGTCCGGTTCGCGCGGGGTCGAACGAGTCGCACACAACCTCCCAGGTATGCAGCGCAAGACTGCCGGGAAGGGAGAAGGTCAACGGTTCCCACCAGGCGTTGACGAACACCAGAAAGTCATCGTCGGTCAGCGGCGTGCCGTCGGCGTCGATGTCGGGATCGGTTGCGCCATCGATGAATAACGCGATGCTGTGCGCGGAGGGATCCGTCCAGTTCTGCGGCGTCATCTCAGCACCTGACGGCGTGAACCAGCGCAGGTCCGCGGCGGCGCTACCGGTGAGGAATCGGTCCCTGCGGAACACCGCGTGACGACGGCGCAGCGAGATGAGACCTTTGACAAAACCTAGCAGCGCATCGTCCAGCGTGGACCAGTCGAACCAGGTGATGTCGTTGTCCTGACAGTAGGCGTTGTTGTTTCCCCGTTGGGTGCGGCCCATCTCGTCGCCACCGAGCAGCATCGGGACCCCACCGGACAGCATTAGGGTCACCAGAAAGGCGCGTTGCTGTCGTGCGCGAAGCGCCAGCACTTCCGGATCGGCGGTCGGTCCCTCCACTCCGCAGTTCCAGGACCGGTTGTCGTCGGTGCCGTCGCGGTTGTCCTCGGTGTTGGCTTCGTTGTGTTTCCGGTCGTAGCTGACAAGATCGTTCAGTGTGAACCCGTCGTGCACGGTGATGAAGTTGACCGAAGCGCTTGGGCGCCTGCCCTTCTCACGATCGCCGTAGATGTCCGACGACCCGCACAGCCGCGACGCGAACTCGGCAAGTCGCCCGTCCTGGCTGCGCCACCAGTCGCGGAGGGTGTCCCGAAAGCGGCCGTTCCATTCGCTCCACAGCGGGGGAAATCGGCCGACCTCGTAGCTGTCCATCCGGCCCACGTCCCACGGTTCGGCGATCAGCTTCGCCCTCGAAATCACCGGGTCTTGCGCCACCAGATCGAAGAAGGCGGAGAACGGGTCGAACGAGCCGTCCTCTCGCCCCAGGGTGGGCGCCAGGTCGAAACGAAAGCCGTCGACGCCCATCTGTGTCAGCCAATAGCGCAGCGAGTCCATGATCAGCCGCAACGTCGTGGGGTGGCCGGTGTTCAACGAGTTGCCGCACCCCGTCGTGTCGACGTAGCGGCCCGGCGTCGGTCGGATCAAGCCGGTAGTAGGCGGCGTTGTCCAGCCCGCGGAAGCACAAGGTCGGGCCGCCGACCCCGGCTTCCGCGGTGTGGTTGAACACCACGTCGAGGATTACTTCTAAGTCTGCGCTGTGCAGCGCGTCGACCATCGCGCGGAATTCCGCGACCTCTCCACCCGGTTGTCCCGCCCGCGCCGCAGCGGAGTAGTTCGCCTGGGGCGCAAAGAATCCGACCGTGTTGTAACCCCAATAGTTGGTCAGGCCGCGGTCGACGAGGAACTGTTCGGGCACGCTGCGGTGGACGGGTAGTAGTTCGACCGCCGTCACGCCGAGGTCGACCAGATGTTGCAGCGCCGCCTCGTGAGCAAGTCCCGCGTACGTACCTCGCAGCTCCTGCGGCACACCCGGATGGGTGGCGGTGAATCCGCGAACATGAACCTCGTAGAGGATCGTGTCGGCGAGCGCATGCTGCGGTTTGGCCACCGCACTGGCCGGCGCGGCGGCGGACACCATACTGCGCGGGACGTGGTCTACTGAGTCCAAAGTGACTTGGCGCCAAAGGATTTTCCACCAAATGACCGAGAACCTCCGGCCCGAACCGCACGTCGCCCCTGACGGCGCGCGCATAAGGGTCCAGCAGCAACTTCGCGGGGTTGTAACGCAGCCCGCGGGCCGGATCGAACGGCCGCTGACCCGAAATCCGTAGGCCTGTCCCGGCCCGATCCCGGACACGAAGCCGTGCCAGACGTCGCCGTCGCGGTCCGGCATCAGCAGCTGGGTCTCCGTCCCGTCGGCATCGAAAAGGCATAGTCGCACTTGGTCGCCGCCCGAGGCCACGGCGAAGTTCGTGCCGCGCGCATCGGGGGTGGCGCCGAGCGGATCGGCCTGCCCGGGCACGATTTTCGGTGGCATTGATCCCTCCGTTAGGTGTCGGTTCGTGACACCAACGACTGGACAACTTCGGACGCCGTCGCAAAGGCGCGGTGGCGGCGGCGGATCACGTCCGCCACCAGCCCGGTCCACCCGGTCTGGTGGCACGCGCCTAGTCCGGCCCCGTTGTCGCCGTGAAAGTACTCGAAGAACAACAGATTGTTGCGCCACCGCGGGTCGGTCTGCATGCGATCGACCCCACCGAAGCAGGGCCGGCGTCCGTCCGGACCAACGAGGAAGAGCGAAACAAGCCGCTTCCACAGGTCGGCCGCGACCTTGTCGAGCGTGACCTGGGTTCCCGCTCCCGTGGGGTACTCGACCGTAAGATCGGCCCCGAAGAACTCGTGGTAGCGCTCCAGCGCGGTTGCCGCCAGATAGTTGAGCGGAAACCACACGGGGCCACGCCAATTCGAGTTTCCCCCGAACATCGGCGTGGTCGATTCGGCGGGCTCGTAGTCGATCTGGGCGTGCACACCCTCAATGTCGAGGACGTACGGGTGGTCCCGGTGCGTCGCCGACAACGACCGCAGCCCGTGCGGTGACAGGAACTCGCCGGGATCGAAAAGTGGCTGGCACAACCGCCGTAACCGATCGAGCCCTATCACGCCGACCAGGAGACGCCGCTGGCCGACGTCGCCACGAAGTATCCCGGCCGCGATCATTTCGCCTGTGTCGCCCAGGCCATGGCGCCGCAGGTAATCGGCGAACCTCTTGTCGGTGATCAGTGTCTGGTCGATGGCCTCCTCGTTGACCATGGCCGCGGCCAGTCGCGGGATCATCGCCACCATCGACCGCACGCGCATCGGCACGACGGTGCCGTCATTGAGAACGATGCGGTCGTAGAACATTCCGTCGCGCTCGTCCCAGACACCCGAGGTTTCCAGCGCCTCGGAGATCGCCGCGAAGTGCTCGAGGAACTTTTGCACCAGGTCGAGAGCGGGTCGCTGCCGCACGCCGTGCAGGATCGCCGCGATCGTCGCCATGGACAACGCGTAGGCGGCCATCCAACCGGTGGCGTCCGACTGCTCGAGAATGCCACGGACGGGAAGGTGCGACCGATCGAGCGGGCCGATGTTGTCCAGGCCCATGAAACCGCCTTCGAACAGATTCGATCCGTTCGTGTCTTCGCGGTTGATCCACCAGGTGAAGTTCACCAGCAGCTTGTCGAAGATCCTGCTCAGGAATTCCACGTCACGACCGCCGTCGATCGCGAACACCTCTAGCGCCGCCCAAGCCAGCACCGGGGGATTGACGTCGCCGAAATCCCATTCATACGCGGGAACCGCCCCGGTTGGATGCTGGAACCATTCCCGGCACAACAACAGCAGCTGATACTTGGCGAATGCTGGATCTACGTGCACCAGCGCCACAGACTGAAACCCCAAGTCCCACGCGGCAAACCAGGGGTATTCCCAGGTGTCGGGCATCGACATCACATCGAACGCCTCGAAGCTGCGCCACTTGGCGTTGCGACTTCGCAGCCGTTGTACCGGGGGAGTGGGCTGCGTCGGATCGCCGTCGAGCCAACGCGCCACGTCGTAGTGGTAAAACTGCTTGCTCCACAGCATTCCGGCGAATGCCTGGCGCATCACCACGGCCTCGTCGTCTGAGGCTTCGGCCGGGGTGAGCTCAGCGTAGAACTCGTCCGCTTCGTCGCGGCACCGGGCCAGCACGCGGGTGAAGTCGGCGCCCAGCGCGTCCGCCGCGTCGGGTTGCGAGCCGGCCGGACGCAAGCGCAACCGGAGCTCCACGGTCTTCCCATGATCGACCGATACCCGGTACCACGCAGCACATTTGGTGCCCTGCTGCGCCGGGTTGACGGTGTCCGCGCCCGAGACGACGTGGTCGTTGATGCCGTCCTTGGGCCAGCTCGGGGGTGTCGAAACACCGTACAACCGTGCGACATTCGTCTCGTTGTCGCAGAACAACAACCTCGGTTCGGTCCCGTCCGGCGTCGGCCCCACCAGCACCTCGAGCTCGCCGAGGAACGGATGGTCGACGGATATCACCCCGGCCGCGGTCGCGCCCAGCGTCGGCGGGGTCGCATCGCGGTCCCATGACCAGGTATTGCGGAACCACGCCGTCGGCAGCACGTGCAGAATGCTCCGTGTCCGGTCCGGCGTTGGTCACGCGGATCGACATCAGAATGTCGGTTGGATCGCTCTTTGCGTAGCACACGTCGACGACCCAGTAGCGGTCGTCGTCGAATATCCCGGTGTCGAGTAGTTCGTACTCGGGGTCGAACCTCGGCCTCGCCTGCCATTCACATCGAGCAGGCTTTGGTACGGGAATGCGCGCTGCGGGTAGTGGTAGCGCCAGGTGTTCCAGGCGTGGCTGGGGACGGCGTCCAGAAACCACCAGTACTCCTTGACGTCCTCACCGTGATTGCCTTCGGCGCCAGTGAGACCGAATGCCCGTTCTTTGAGGATGGGGTCGCGGCCGTTCCACAATGCCAACGCGAGGCAGAAGCGCTGTTCGATGTCACAGAAGCCGGCCAAGCCGTCCTCGCCCCACCGGTACGCGCGGGAGCGGGCGTGGTCATGCGGCAAGTAGCTCCACGCGTCACCGTCGGCGCTGTAGTCTTCGCGGACCGTGCCCCATTGACGTTCGCTCAGATAGGGCCCCCACAGATACCAGTCGCTGGCCTGACGCAGACCTTCGTCGAGCCGGCCGAAACCCTCGACCCGCTGTCGCTCCGTGCTCGTCACCGCGGCATCGCAAATACGTTGGCTCGATCAGGAATTGAGCACCGACGCGCGGCTTCGCAAGTACATCGCGTTGATTGACCGCCGATTGGGCTTCCTCGATCGCGGCCGCGGCGAAATCGATGGCGTCCTCGGCGTAAGACTCCGCGACGTCGGCGTCGACGATCGCAGAGCTGGCCTCGATGGCGTCGCCGGCCTGATCCAAGTCGGACTGCACCGTGGCGACATGCGCCTGCCATTTCGATCGCACTTCTTGCCAGTGCTGCGACACCTTGCCCTGCGCGGCGTCTGCCGCGCCAGATCGACTGTCCTTGAGTCCGTCGGCCGCCGCAGTAGCGCGATTTCGCGCGCTGCCAGCAGCGGTCCTGAGCTCATCCTCAGTGCGTTCGCCAGCGGCCCGCACTTCGTCGGACGCGGCCTTCGCACGTTGCGGGATTCGTTCGAATCGTGCGCCGAGATCGATTCCGGCCATTGGGAACTCCCTCATCAGATTGCAGTTGCAACAGCATCATCGCAGCCAGGCATCGCGTCGTCACTGTCCCTGAGGACAACGTCACCTACCGACGACTGTGAATCCATCACAGAGGCCCGTCATGCTGACTGTGCCGCGATTCGGTCGGTACCGACGAGCACTCTGGCCACCACGAAACCGAAGATGAATCCGCCGACGTGAGCGAAGAAGGCGACACCGCTGCCGCCGGCGGCGTCTGGATGAATCAGCGAGTAATTGCTTTCGAAGAACTGGTACAGGAACCAGCCGCCGAGGAAGACCCACGCCGGGATGTGGATCGGGAACCACCCCACAAACGTGGTGATCCGTGAGCCCGGATAGAGCACCAAATACGCGCCGAGTACGGCCGCGATCGCGCCGCTGGCGCCGAGCGTCGGTACTTGCGCATCAGACGCCGCGCCGAAGGCCAGGGTCATCACGGTCTGCAACATCGTGGCGAGGAATCCGCCGACGAAGTACAAGAGCAGATAGCCGATCCGCCCGAATGCGTCCTCGACGTTTTTGCCGAAGATCGCAAGGAACAGCATGTTGCCGAGGATGTGATCCCAGCTGGCGTGCAGGAACATGGCCGTGATCCAACCGATTCCCCAGGGCACGCCCATGTGGCAGGCATCGTCCACGTTGCACGGATAAAACGACGCTCGCTCGACGGCCGACTCCCCGCGCGGCAGTTCGTAGAACAGCCACACCGCGAAGTTGACAGCGATCAGCGCGACATTGACGACCGGGAACCGCCGGGCCGCAATGCCGTCGGAGTAAGGGATCATGCGGGCAGCTTCCGGGAGCCGGTGACGAGGGTCCTAGCCACACAATCGTCGCGCCCCGGTGTTCGGTCGTCATTGTTGCGACGGACATCGTCCGCGATGGCAAACTAGCCGCGGCAACAATGCGACAGCAGGACCTGGAAGTCCCTCGCACCGCGCCTAGCCGGAAACCTTGACCATCAGCTTGCCGACATTCTTGCCGTCGAAGAGCATGTTGATGGCCGTCGGCAGCTGCTCGAAGCCCTCGACGACGGTCTCGAGCGGGGTGAGTTTGCCTTCGGCGATCAGGCCGGCGATCTCGCCGATCGCCTGCGGCGCCTGGCCGAAGTGGTCGAGGACGATGAAGCCCTGCACGGTGGCCCGTTGAATGAGCAGGTTGCCGAACGCGCGTGGTCCGGGCGGCGGGTCGGCCTCGTTGTAGCCCGAGATCAGGCCGCACAACGCCACGCGCGCGCGGACGTTGAGGCGAGCGAAGACCGCGTCCATGATGTCGCCGCCGACGTTCTCGAAGTCGACGTCGATGCCTTTGGGCGTCGCCGCGGCCAGCTGGGCACGCCAGTCGTCGGCCTTGTAATCGACGGCCGCGTCGAAGCCGAGCTGCTCGGTCAGCAGCGCGCATTTGTCGGGCCCGCCGGCGATACCGACGACGCGCGCCCCGTCGGCCTTGGCGAGCTGGCCGGCGACCGAGCCGACCGCGCCGGCCGCGGCCGAGACGACGACAGTCTCGCCGGGCTTCGGCTTGCCGATATCGCGGATGCCTATCCAGGCGGTGAGCCCGGTCGTCCCCAGGGCGCCCATGTAGGCGCTCGGCGACACACCATCGGCAACGTCGACAGGCAGCAACGGCATCGAGTCCGAAGCGACGACGTACTCCTGCCAACCGGTGAGACCCTGGAAGATCCGCCCGACCGGATAATTCGGATTCTTCGACGCGACGACCTCCCCGAGCCCGCCGGCGCGCATGACTTCGCCGATGCCGACCGGTGGCAGGTAGGTGGGGACGTCGTTGATCCACGCGCGGTTCGTCGGGTCGAGCGAGATCCAGTCGACGCGGACCAGCGCCTCGCCATCATTGATGTCGGGGACGGGCTCTTCGCTCAGTTCGAAGGTGTCGGGGCCGATGCGTCCGGTGGGGCGTTCGCGGAGCAGGAAGCGACGGTTTCGATCGGCCATGAGCGCACGGTACCGGACCTGGCTCGGCTCACAACAGCTTGTCGGCGGCGGCTGCTATAACGCAACGTATGGCAGAACCTGGACACGTCATCACCCATGTTTCCGATACCGCCCGATGGACGGCGCTGCATCGGGCGACCGAATCGGCGCGTCCGGACGCATTGTTCAAGGACCCGCTTGCCGAGCGCCTCGCCGGCGAGCACGGCCGCGCCATCGTCGCCCAGGTTCCGCGGACGACCCGCAATGGTTGGTGGCTCATCGCGCGCACCAAGATCATCGACGACACCATCGCCCAAGCGATCGCCGACGGCTGCGACCGGGTGCTGAATCTGGCCGCCGGTTTGGACACCCGTCCGTATCGCTTGGATCTGCCGTCCGATTTGACCTGGGTGGAGGCGGATCTGCCCGGATTACTCACCGAAAAGGCGCAACTGCTCGAAGGCCTGACGCCGCGATGCCGATTGACCCGAACCGCGGTCGAACTGGCCGATCCGCACGCCCGTGACGCCTTTTTGGACGAGGCACTCGACGGCGCCGCAAAAGCGCTCGTGCTGACCGAGGGCCTATTGATGTATCTCGAAGACCGTCACGTCGTGGCGCTTTCGGAGGCAATCACGCGACCCGAGGTCGCCTGGTTGATGCTCGATTTCGCCGGTCCGGGACTCAAGCAAATGATGAACAAGAAGATGGGCGGCATGCTGGCGAATGCGCCGTTCATATTCGCGCCGGAAAACGGCTTGGCCTTCTTCGAAGACCTTGGCTGGCAGGTGATTGAGGCGGAATCGCTGCTTTTGGCCGCCCGCCGGTTGCATCGGTTGCCGATGTTGATGCGGCTGGCCGCCTTGATGCCGCAACCAGATCCGCGTCACCCTGTCGGCAGACCGTGGAGTGCGACCGCCCTCCTTACCCATTGACGGATTCGATATGGACACAAATTCACGGCTAATTCTCATGTTGGGACACGGTTTGATCTCAGCATTGGTGGGCATCCTGACCTTCAAGGCTGAGAACACATGGGTGTGGATTTGGCAATGCAGGTCTGAGAGGAGCTGACAATCGTGGCGAATGTATCGGGGGCTACGGTGATTGTCCTTCAGTCCCATCCGATTTGGGTTGCCGCGCGCAGGCGTGAGCGTTTGCGCCAAGATGCAATGCGCCGCCATCCTTCATGTGTGGGCCGCACCCGTACTGCCGCGTCTGGGCGCAATGTCGCCGCGACCGCTGCCCGCGGCTTCACCGTGTGCCGTAGCAGCGACGAACCGGCCTGATAACTCCTGTCGAATCTGGTCCGTCCCCAATAAATTCGGCGAGTTCTCGCCTTATTGGCTCGTCCGCACCGTATTCTGAGTACCTGACGACCGAGGGGATCGCGTCATGTCTCAGTCACCCGCCACGACCCGCAATACATTTCCGGGCATCAGCTCGCGTGCGTGGGAGCACCCCGCTGACCGGACCGCGCTTTCCGCGCTGCGCCGACTCAAAGGCTTCGACCAAGTCCTCAAGCTGATGTCGGGGATGCTGCGCGAGCGCCAACATCGACTGTTGTACTTGGCCAGTGCGGCCCGAGTGGGTCCGCGCCAGTTCGCCGACCTGGACACGCTGCTCGACGAATGCGTGGACGTCCTGGATGCTCCGGTGAAACCCGAGCTCTACGTGTTGCAGTCGCCGACGGCGGATGCGTTCACCATCGGGATGGACAACCCGTTCATCGTGATCGGCTCGGGGCTCTACGACCTGATGACGCACGAAGAGATGCGATTCGTGGTCGGCCATGAGCTCGGCCACGCGCTGTCCGGTCATGCGGTGTATCGGACGATGATGATGCACCTGATGCGGTTGGCGCGGTCCTTCGGCGTGGTGCCGGTGGGTGGCTGGGCGCTGCGCGCGATCGTGGCCGCTCTCATGGAGTGGCAGCGCAAATCGGAGTTGTCCGGAGACCGCGCCGGGTTGCTCTGCTGCCAGGATGTGGACGCCGCGATTCGGGTCGAGATGAAGCTCGCCGGCGGAAGCCGGCTGGACAAACTGGACTCGGAAGCCTTCATGGCCCAGGCCCGGGAGTACGAGAGAACCGGCGACATGCGCGACGGGTTGCTCAAACTGCTCAACCTCGAGCTACAGACACATCCGTTCTCCGTGCTGCGGGCCGCCGCGTTGACCGACTGGGTGGACACCGGCGGCTACGCAAAGGTGATGTCGGGCGACTACCCGCGCCGGGTCGACGACGACAAGGCCCCATTCTCGGACGACGTCGGCGCGGCCGCGCGGCACTACAAGGACGGCTTCGACCAGTCCGACGACCCGCTGATCCGGGGCATCCGCGACGGTTTGGGCGGCATTGTCGACGGTGTGGGGCGAGCCGCCACGAGTGCCGCTGATTCGTTGGGCCGCAAGATCACCGAGTGGCGGCACAGCCCGAAGTGATGCTTACCAGACCCGCACGTAGTCGATGAGCATCTGAGCGGGGTAGGTCCCGGGTCCGGGATCACCGCCGCCGCTGCCGGCAACAGCGAGATTCAAAACTGGAGACACCGTGTAGCCGGGGTCGTTGAACGGCCAGTCCGGGATCGAGTTGGCCGGAACATTGAAGTACGGTTGCGCGCCGTCAACGTAGTCCTGCCAGAACCGGATCCCGGCCTCGTCCCATTGGGTTCGCCAGGTGTGCCAGCCGCTGTCCACCGCGATGTTGTGGGTCTTCCATTCGGAGCCGTTCGATTTCGCGTGAACGGTGGTTGCCGACGGCCAGCTGCGGTTGCCGTACCACTCCATGATGTCGATTTCGCCGCGATCCTCGTTGCCGAGCCACCACGCGGGCCAGCAACCGGCCGTCAGGCAGTCGAGCTTGACGCGCGCCTCCCAGGTATGGCCGATGCCGCCGTGCCACGGGCTTGCGACTTTGCCACCGAAGTACGTGGGGCCGTCTTTGGCGGCGCGCAGGACCAGGTTGGAGTTGCCGTCGAGGAAGACGTTCTGCCGGTCGTCGCGATACTGCCCGACGTGCTCGGGTAACTCCCAGTACGTCGGGTCCTTCATGGTCTCGCGGGCGCGCGCCACAATCCACTTCGAGGCATCGGGGGCCGAGCCGGCCGGACCGTCGAATTCGTCCTGGAAAACGTACGGCCCGGCGCCACCATTGGGCGCCTCCGGTGGGGACGGGTGAGCCCGGGCTTCCGGTAGGGGAATGGCGGTTGCCAACACCCCGACACCCGTCATCAGCAGCATGGTGCGCCGATCCATCTCGCGCATAAGTAAGCGACGATAGCAGCCAAGGCAGTACCCCGCGAAAACACGAATCGCGATCCAGCGGCTAACCAGCGGGAATGGCGGCGCCGGCCGGCACGCGTCCGCACCCGGTGGCGGGTGGCTTGCCGGCTGAAAGCGCTACGGCGTTGGTGAGCGTCGCCTACCGCCGGGTTACGGCGGACGCTTGTAGTAGTGCAGATAGGCCAGTGCCGGCACGACGACGTACGTGATCACGACCAGCGCAGTCGAGAAGTAGTTGAAGCCGCCGCGCGTGAGAAAGATGCTCCGGTAGTCGAAGGACACCACCAGCGCGACCGAGACCACGACCGCGATGATCGGTAACACTTTGTCGGTCAGAGCATTTCGCTTCACGGACGCGTGCTCTGCTGCCCGGGAGCGAGCCAAGACGATGACGGCAAGCGGCACCATGATGAACTGGACGAATCGCGCCGTCACCGCCAGACCGGTGAGGTTGGGGTTGTCGAACCGAAGCGCCAGCGGAAACGCGAGCGCCAACGTCGCGGCAATGGTGAAGGCGATTATCGGGACACCGAAACGGTTCTTGCGCGACAAGCCTGCGGGCAGGATTCCGCGGTCCGCAATTGCGGTCCACAGTCGAGGAGCACCGAACGACGCGGCCACGTTGATACCGAACATCGATACCAGGGCACCGAAGACGACCACCGTCCGAAAAGTCTCGTTTTCGATCGGTGCGGCCAATCGCACCGTGTCATGCGAGGCGACGACCTTGTCCGCTCCCAGCAGCATTGCCGTGAATACGGCGAGTATGTAGATCGTTACGACAGCCAAGATTGACACCGGTATGGCTCGCGGCAGGGTGCGATCCGGCTCGTCCATTTCCTCAGCAGCGTTGGCGATCGATTCGAAGCCGGTGAATGCGTACAACGCCGCAATCGTGGCGAGCGTCAAACTCGAAGCGGTACTCCGCCCAATCTCGGCGACGCCGAACAATGCGTAGGGTTCGGACCGGTACACCGTCCACGACGTCGCGTAATTGTTCACGTGCTGCGTGAGGACGATCCACAGTCCGCCGACGATGAATACCGCCAGCGCGAACACCTTGCCCAGGGTTGAGATCGCGTTCGCCCATTTGATCACCCGATTACCGAACAGGTTGATGAGCAGCAGCACGCTGATGAGCAGGACGAACGTCAGCGTCTTGACGCTGAAGAGCTGATCACTGTCAGCCCATGCCTTGGTAGGGAAGGCCACTCGCAACAGCGTGGAGACGAACAGCGACCCCAGAACTCCCCAGGCAATGGACGCGGTAACGGCCAGGGTGACACCGACATAGATGCCGATCCGGTTGCCAAAGGCGGCAGTCGTGTAGGCGTAGGAGGAGCCGTTGGTTTGGACGTATCTCGCCGCCGTCGCATAAACGACGCCCATTACGCCCGCAAACACGCCGGCCAGAATGTAGGCAATCGGTGCGTAGGGTCCGGCGAGCTTGATCACCGCACCGGGAGTCAGGAAGATGCCGGCTCCGATTATCGCGTTGATCCCGAGCATCACCACGCTCCGGAAACCAAGCTTGATAATCGCACCTCCTCCGGTTCGCGTCGCATCAAGGCATTAAATGTGCCACAGGCGCCGGCCCCGGCCCGGATCGAGCGGAAACGTGTTGCGGTGCAAAAAGGATCGGCCAGTAGTGCGGACGAGCCGCGGGTCATCCATAATCAGGCGCGTGCCGCAAACCCACACAACGAAGGCGCTTGCCAACCCGGCCCAGCCGCACAAGGCGCTGATGCAGGAGTTGGAGCGCTACATCGAGGCCCACAATCCGAATGCGACCGACGTCAACGTGGTGAGCGCGACGGACACGGGTCAAGCCGACCCGAGCCACAAGCCGGTCCGCCACTGGTACCAGGTCAAGTACGAAGCGTGACCAGACCCGTTTAGAGCTTGCCTGCCACGAAGTCGGCGGCCTGGTTGGCCATGCCCGCCTGGATGTAGGCGTTGGCGAGATGCTGCGGCCAGTTCTCTTTCCAGGTGTTCGGGTCGGCCGGGTTGCAGACGGGATCGGCGCCGTGGCACAACTCGATGGTCCGGTCGTTGTAGATCGGGTTGAAGTTCGTGATCGGACCCACCCACTGGCTGCCGTTGCCGAATAGCGCGACGGCGGCGATGTGGTCTTCGCTGCCCGCCGGGAGGGGGTTGTCGAATCCGAACGCGGAGAAGGGCACCGCGAGCACCACGTCGGTGACCGCCGCACCCAGCGAGTAACCGCCCAGCACCAGCCGGGTGTTCGGGCAGCTGTTGATCATGGACTGGATGTGCCCGCTCATGTCGTTGGCGCCGACGTCGAGCTCGGTGTCCGCGGGGTACCTGACGGCGTATGAGCTGATGTTCTTGCCGCCTGCCTTGGACTGCAGCGAGTCGATGAATGCATTGCCGAGTACGCCCGGCCCGGCCGACTCATAACGGCCGCGGGCGAAGACGACCTGCGCGTCGGGACAAGCCGCGGTGGCCGATGGCGCGGCCCCGGGTAGTCCAGGCGGCAGCGCGGCGCCGACGAGCGTCAGCGCGGCTGTGATCACTGCCGCCGCCAGGACGACACCGACCGATTTACGGGCAGGGGAGACAAGATCAGCTACGAACACAAGACGATGGTAGCGATCCGCGCTCGTCCGGTCGCGGCGAGCAGGTGCCCGCACCAATCCCGCAGGTTGCAGACATGCCCCGGAACGTCACGACGCGGTACGCCGCTGAGTTGTTGGCCGAGGTGTATCTTGCCCGTGACCTCGATGCGACACCGACCAGCAACGCTCATCTTCATGACGGCGCTTGCGGTGATCTCCGCGCTGATGACAGCTCTGTGCGTCGGCTACTACTTCGGTCGCCGTGCCGGATCGCCGCCCTTGACCTGGAAAAGCCGAACCAGCCGGGCGAGGCTGGGCAAACTCGCGATGGGCCTGGTTGTCTTGATGATCGCACGCCGTATCCAACACAGCCTGCCGCGTCAATTCGTTGAGCCGCTGGGGCTCAGGCGGCTTCGCACTTGGCGGCGCGGCAGCAGGCCGGTGCCACGACTCGGCCCAGCATGGGCCTCACCATCGGCGTTGAGACGTTCGACCTGGCCGCGCTGACCCGCTCAGGCGCCCCCAGGATCAAAGCGAGCACCGCGTCGGCGATCAGCGCTCGCGCCGTGGTCGGGTCATCGAGGGATTCGGTAGTCAGCACCTCACCGGCATCGCCGGCGTTCACCGAGACAGCGCCACTCACGGTCGTGGTTTGCGTGTTCATCAGGCACCACCTCTTATCCGAGCCGCACGCGACGTCAATCGCGTTGTCAGGCATCACGCTTGATCTGATTGCATACCCCCATAGGGTATAGCGGTATCTGTCCATAGCTTTGTGGTGCCCGTGTTAACATCGCGCGATGCATGATTCGGCTGCGTCCGCTGGTCGCTTTGACCGGCCGTCTATCCCACGACGCGACGTCCTAAAATTCGCGCTGGCCGCGCCGGTCCTGCCGGCCCTCGGGACGCTGGCGTCAACGCTCGACAGCCCGAAGGCGGTAGCCGCCGACATGCGGCTGATCGATTTTGCCGAACGCAGAATCGCGGCGGCCGAGATCAAGTCGGCAGGCTACGCCGGGGTGGTGAACTACGTGTCCGAGGCGCGACCGGGCATGAACTTCGAGGCAAAGCCCATCACCCGTCAATACGCGGACGAACTGCGCGCCGCCGGTCTGCAAATCGTCAGCAACTTCCAGTACGGCAAGCCCGGTGGGTCTGCGCCGTCGGATTTCACCCGGGGATTCGACGGCGGCGCGGCAGACGCTCAAACGGCCCAGCGGCTACACACCGCGGCCGGGGGCCCGGGCTCGGCCCCGATCTTCTTCAGCGTCGACGACAACATCGACGTCAACATCTGGAATAGCCTTGCCGTCAACTGGTTTCGGGGCATCAACTCGGTCCTGGGCGTGGAGCGCACCGGCATCTACGGCCATTGCCAGGCGTGCGGATGGGCGATCAACGACGGCGTAATCGGGCACTCGACCAGTGCCGGGTACCGGTGGGCGTGGCAGACGAGGTCGTGGTCGCACGGGGACCGCGAGCCCGCCGCGGTGCTCTACCAGGATGTGATCAACACCCAGCTGGGCGGTGCCCCGGTGGACGAAGACGAAGTGCTGGCAAGCGATTTCGGGCAGTGGGACTTGAACCGCTGATGGTTTACATACGAAGGTCGATCACCTCTTGAAGGTCGACCACGCAGGTCTGGGCAACGGTTGTCAGCTCTAATTCTGTTGTGCTGCAAGAACTTAAGTCCAGTGCTGAAGTGCAGCAGCCCCCGGCAGCGGTGGCATGTGCGGCTGCGGCGACTGGATCGTCCTCCGCGAGGTCCAGCGCCGCCGTGAGGTCAGCGATCGCGGCCTGCACAGGCTCGGCGACACCCGCCGAATGTGTGGTCACGACGTGCACCAGATGCAGCACGGAGCCGGCGAGCAGGACCACCCGCGCGGCCTGTTCGTCTGAGTTTCGGACCGCGTTGCGTGCGGACCACCGCCGCGGTGCGGCTCGCACCAGGTGGCGGGCGTTGGAGCGAGCATCCATCAGGTCGTTCAGCCGTTCGTGCACCCGATCGGCGGCGACGTGCGGGCCCGGCTTTACCGACAGCTGCGCGAGCATGTCGTGCAGGGTGCCCAACACCGCGACACGAGCGTCCCGGAGCACGGTGCGCGGGTTGGCCGGGAACAGCAGCACGGTGAATGCGAGGGCCACACCGCTACCGATCAGAGCCTCCTGGAGTCGCTCGACAACTTGATCGCCACCCGACAACGCCGCGACCAGGACCGCCGAACCGGCGGCCTGGTTGCCGAAGCCCAAGCCTTTGCCGAGAAACCCGTGCCCGAACAGCACCGCGACACACAGCGAAACGAACACCGCCAGAGCAATGGCGATCGATTCGGTACCGAGCAGGATTTTCGCCACAGCGCCGCCGATGATTCCCGATGCCACACCGCTGATGTTCTGTATCGCGCGTTGCACGTGTAAGACGTTGCTCGCCGAGATGGCACCCGCCGCGGCGATGGGCGCAAAGAACGGATCCGGGTGACCAAGCAGGTTGTGGGCTATGTACCAGGCCAAGGCCGCGGCCGCGGCCGCCTGCGTAATCGCCCACAACACGTCGCGCAGACGGAAAACAGCCTGCTGGCCGCCGTCGATCGTCCGGGTAAGCAGCGAAACACTCATCACGCCTACTTACACCAGCGCGGCATGCCGGACCAGGCCGGCTTCAACCCGGTTCGTTAGGCCGGTTTTAGAGCACTACCTCTGCGCCACTGATCCCAGCCGAGCGTCCAGTCGCCGTTCTGGGGCACGGTCAACGGCGGTCCGCCGGTGTTGCGGATCTCGACGACGTCGCCGGGTACCGAGAAGCCGTAGAACCATTTTGCGTTGTCGGCGTTGAGGTTCAAGCATCCGTGCGAGGTGTCGGTGTGGCCCTGCGCCCAGACCGTCGCGTCAAGCTCATGCAGGTATATGCCGTCGATGCTGATCCGGGTGGCGTAATTGATCGTTTCGCGATATCCGAGGCGGGAATTCTTCGGCAGCCCGAAGGTCGAGGAGTCCATCACCACCGGGTTGCCCTTGTCGAGCACGGTGTAGATGCCCGGAGGAGTCCAAAACGACAGGGTGTGACCCCCGATCGTTTCGGTGCCGCCCATCCCCATGGAAGTGGGCATGGTACGAACCAGTGTTCCGTTGTCGAAGACGCTGACCAGCTTGCTGGCATCGTCGGCAATGGAGATGTGCGCATTGCCGATGCGAAATGACACTCGGCTGTCTTCCTGCCCAAATAGCCCGTTACCCAAGGAAATTCCGTAGATCTTGGCGTCGACCGTCACCGTCGTCCCCGGTGCGTAATAGTGCTCGGGTCGCCAGTGGGCGGTCTGGCCATCGGCCCAGAACCATGAGCCCGACACCGCAGGGTTGGTGGTGACCGTCAGCTGTCGTTCGGCGGCGGCCCGATCTGCGATCTGCTCATCGAAGTGTGCGACGACCACGGTTCCCACTCCGTAGGTGCCGCCCTCTTTCAGCGCGACCTCCGATGTGGTGGTCAACGAAACCTTGGTCTGGTTGGACGGCCGCAGCGTGGAGAATGACGAGACTTGTGTGGCCGCAGCGCCGCCTGCCCCACGGCTGGAGACGGTCATGGTGTAGCTGCGTCCGTAGCCCAGGGGAGCGGTGGGCTTCCAGACGGTGTTGTCCGGGGTCATCACACCATCGATGGGCTTGCCGCCATCGTTGACCATGCGAACATCGACCAGCGTCCCCGCATCGGCCTTGACGACGACATGTCCGACGGGGTCGACATCGTGGGCATCGGGGCCCGGTGTGATCGTTACCCGTGCTGGCCCAAGCGCTTTCGACAAAACCCCGGGGCACTCGGCATTTGAGCCGTTCGAGCAGTGCGGCGACCAGGCGATCTGGACGGCAGCCGCCACACCGATGAGAACAAACAGACACATCAGTAACGGGCGCGGCCAAGCCATCTTCTTCAATTAACCCAACGCGTGCGCTTTTCAAACCGTGATCCTTGCGTCACACGGCTTTCCGATAGACGAGCCAGCGCAACTCGATGGGCGATTGCTCGGGCGCGACGTCGAAGATATCCAGACCACAAGCCCAGTTAGGGAACCAATCCGTTGGTGGCCAGGCGCCTTCCGGCAGATGGGCTTTCTCGTACTCGACCGCCGAGTCGTCGGTAACGAGCTCCAGGGGTAGCCCGGCAGCCGCGGTCGTCAACTCGTCCCGGGTGAACATCATGGTGTTGCACTGCTGCCCGAGTTCGCGTGCCGCGTCATCGGGGGTGTAGCCCTCGCGGGCCACAAAGGTGTTGAAAAGCAGACGGCCGTCCGGAGCCAGGCAATCCGCGGCCAGTTCGAATACACCACGCAGATCGTGCGGCGTCCGGAAGTCCGGCACCACCTCGGCGAGCACGATCAGCTGGTACTCCGCCTGCACGCCCTCCATCGCGGTGAAGACGTCGCTGCGGATCACGCGTACGTCGAGTGAATCCCGTTCGGCCTCAGCCGCAATGATGTCGGCGAAGTTGGAAGCCATCTCGACCGCGTCCACCGGGTGGCCGCGTCGGGCCAGGGCCAAGGCGTTGCGACCCGTCCCGGCACCGACGTCGAGCACGCGATAGGTCGTCGGATCGGCCGCTTCGCAAGCCAGCGCCCAGAGCCGCGCGTCCGGTTCGGTGCCGAACAGCGACCCCTCGCGGGTGTCGACCCACAGGTCGTATTCACGCTCAAGGGTCGACGCCTCGGTGGTCACACGGTAGTTCAGCGTCAGGCCGAAAGGTACGTGGTAACTGATGACGATGTTCGATCGCGAGGAGACCCTGAAGGCCTTGGCCAATTCAGTCTCCAGCATCCGCCTGAGCTGGGCAAATTCGTCGGCTGAGTACTGCACACCCACGCTGGCGAACAAGTCTCCGCAGATCTTGACGTAGTTCTCGAGCATGGCCGGGACGGCCGGCAGCGCGATCTGCCCCTCGGCCACCGCTCGGCGATACAACCGCCGGCCCATCGCTTCGCGTAGCACCGACGGGTCGAAAGATCTCACCGGTGGATCGTCCACCAGACCCTTCTACACGATGGTTCCCGCGGTACGCCAGCGGTTACACGCGAGCTGTGACGGATCGCTCCAGCGTCCCCAACGACGCGACCAGGTAATCCTCGGGAAACAGGGGCATACCGCCGACCTGGTCCCGGAACGTCTGCGACGTGGCGGTCCAGTCGTAGGTGAGGGTGACGTCGGTGCCGTCCCCGTTCGGAGCGAGGTCGTAGCGCCAGAACCAGCCACCGGGTGAGTGCTGACCATCGTCGTCGAGCCGGCCCGGCACCCACGCGATCGCTTGGTCCTGGTCGAACACGTTGACCACGTTGTAGGTGACATAGTCGCCGCCGGCCAGGTCCAGATACATGTTCATCGCGAACATCTGTCCGGTGCCGGTGATCGGTGCGGTGTCCACCGCGTCGCGCACCCAGTCGGTGGGCTCGGTGTTGCAGTGGCACGCGGGGTTGGCCAGGACGGCGAAAATCTCGTGCGGTGTGGCGGCAATGGTGCGGGTGACGACGTACCGTTCGTTGCTCGCGGTCATGTGTTGTCCTCACTTGTCCTTGGGTCCGTAGGCACTGGCGATATCGGGCGAGTCCAGCCAACCAGAGTATGTCGGCCGCGAAGGCCAACCGGCAGGCGAATCGAGCCATTCCTCCTGGCGCCCCCACGGCAATATGTCGATCAACGCGAACGAGTGGCTGAGCTGCTCGGTACCGCGCCCGTTGGTATGCCAGGTCCGGTAGACCGTGTCACCGTCGCGCAGAAAGACATTGACCGCGAAACCTCCGCCGGGCGGTGCGTCCATGTCGGCGCCGAACGAGCTCTGCGCCGACGAATACCACTCCATTCGGTTGCCGACCTTGCGCTTGTAGGCCAGCGCCTCTTCGATCGGTCCGTTGGTGACGATGACGAAGCGGGCGTCGTAGCTGTCCAGGAACTCCAGCCGGGTGAACTGCGAGGTGAAACCCGTGCACCCGCCACATTGCCAGTCCGCGCCGTCCGACCACATGTGGTGATAAACGATCAGCTGCGAGCGGCCGTCAAAAACGTCCACCAAGCGGGTGGGCCCGTCGGGCCCGGTCAGGGTGTAGTCGGGCAACTCGACCATCGGCAGCCGTCGCCGCGCAGCGGCGATCGCATCCAGTTCCCGGGTGGCGGCCTTCTCGCGTTTGCGCAGCTCGTCGAGCTCTGCGCGCCAAGTCTGACTATCGACGATCGGCGGTAAGGCAGTCGTCATGAGGTCACACCCTCTCCTCTTCCTGTCGAAGCTGTCGAACTCTCACCAGGATGGACTCGTGGCGCACCCGAGATTCATCGGTCATTGCGAAACTGCGATACGCAGGATCACCCGTGGTGGCTTGCGCCCGCGCGCAGCGATGGTCTCCACCAGCGTCACGAGCCGGTACTGCAGGCCGTATTTTCGGCGAATCTCGTCCTGCAGCCGCTGCACCGTCGCCGGATCGGTGATCACCTGCGCGGTGCCCTCGACGGCCGCAACACCGGCACGCACTTTCCCGAAGCGCCCGCTCGGCGCCAGCAGCACCCGGGGGTTGTTGCGGACACGTTTGACTTTCCAGCTGTCCGCCGGTGTCCACACGAACAGCTCGGCGCCGTCGCGGCCGATCCACATCGGCGCCGACACGCCCTCACCATTGCGTTTGAAGGTGGTCAGCGCGACGAATCGCTGCTCGCCGAGAGACGTCGTGAAATCGGTTGCCATGGCTCGAAGATCTCAGGACACAACGACACGGTCAACGCGGGGCAACAAAGAATCACGATTCGCGCACCGCGCTGGAGTTGGCGACGGGCCGGATGCAAGGGTGATCCGCGTGAGTGTTGATGTCAGCAAGCTGGCGCACCGGTCGTTTACCCACCGGATGGACAGACCGCCCCAGCGCTGCGCGCGTGGTCACTGGCTGCTTCCCGGACACATGCTGGTGGCCACCATCCAGTGCTCGTGCGGTCCCCACGTCAGTTGGGAATGCGAGTGCGGGGCGGCCACCTATGCACCGACATTGATCGAATCGTGCCGGGTGGCCACCGGTCCGCACGGATCCTGAGGTGTTTGGACTTCGGAATTTCGGTGTAGATATCTACTACTCCAATTCAGAAAGGCCAACAATGAGGGCAATTACACCTGCGGCAATCGCGATCGCCATGTTGCTGTTCAGCGGATGTTCGGCCTCGAACGTCATCAACACCGGTGGCGACACAAAGTGCAAGGACTTCGTCACGCAGGACGACAAGAAGCAGAGCGAAGAGGTCAGCAAGATGCTGAAGGACAAGAGCGGCGCCGATCCGACCAATCTGGAAATTTCGGCAACGCGCCTGTCCGCAATGACCTACTGCCAAACGATCGGCAAGCCGGACACCAAGATCTCCGAAGCGCCGCACGGGTGAATTCGGCTGGCGGATCGCCATATTCGAATCCGCCATATCCGGTTACGATTGACGCTGTGTTGCGACTCGTGGTGCCGGTATTGACAATTTCGATGGCTGTTTTCGGGAGCCCCGGATCCGCTATTGCTGCGCCGCCACCCACTCAAGTGATCACCGTGGTGGCCGTCGGGCCCGGTGGCCAACCGATCAACGGCTACCAGGAGACGCCTCCGCAGGGCAATGTCGTCACCGTCGATGACTGCACCACGGCCTCGCCGTCGGCGCTGACCCCCAACATCTACGCCTGCTCGCCCAGCGCGGCGGGTGCCGGCACCTGCTGGCCGGCGACGCCCGGTTCTCTGTTGTGCGTGGACAATCCGTGGGAGCAGCAAATGCATCGGGTGGGCTACAGCGGTCCGCTCCCGCCCGTGCATCCCAGCTCCACACCCGTGCCCTTCGCGCTGGCGCTGGACGACGGGACCCACTGCCTGCTTCGCAATGGCGGCGCCTGGGGTTCACGCGCCGACGGGTTGGAGGGCGCCTATTGGTGCGAGGTGCCGACCGGGAACCTTACTGTCTTGTACAACCCCCACCAGGATGACGGGTCCGGCATCGACCGGTCGACGAATACGTGGACGGTCAAGGTCGGCCCACTGGGCGCACCAGACACTCAATTTCCACCACCCCAGACGCGTGCGGTAACGACGGCCTGGTTCGCCGGGAACTGACTAGCAGGGGTAGCAGCCCCACCCGTGGCTGCCGTCCCGCCAGTACCACCCGGGGCCGCACCCGTGTACACCGGTCGTGCCCTCGCAATCCAGCGGCTGCACCATTACCGGCGTGCCCGGATTGACGGGAACCGTTGGGTAGTAAGGCTGTTGGGCGGCTTGCGCGTGGGGCGCGATGGCCAACGAGCCCATCGTGAGTGCCGCGGCGGCCAGGGTGGCAATTCTTGTTCGCATTTCGGCGTCCCGATTCATTTGGAAGTTGGGGACCATGTCGTTACCCCGGTCTCGGCGACCCGACTACAGATTGGGCAGAGTGAGCGTCCCAAAGCAAACTCAAAATTTTTCGCAAGACCTCTTGTTCGGCTCTGCGTCACCGAGTCTTAGCCTTTTGAGGGTTTCCCTTTAGCGCGTCCGGATTGGCGATCCGAATGGGATTGCCGTCGAGCCACGCCACCACGGCTTCGACGGTGTCCGAGTAGAAGGCGCCCAGCATTTCGCGGGTGACGTATCCCAGGTGTGGAGACAACGTCACGTTCGGCAGAAATCTCAACGGGTGATCGGGTGGGAGCGGTTCGATGTCATAGACGTCGAGCCCGGCTCCGGCGATACGCCCGGTGGTGAGCGCGCCGATCAGAGCGTGCTCATCGACGATCGGGCCGCGCGAGGTGTTGATCAGGTAGGCGTGCGGCCTCATCAGCGCCAGCTCGGGTTCGCCGACCAGACCACGCGTGCGCTCGGAGAGCACCAGATGGATGGAGACCACGTCGGATTCTTCGAACAGCGCTGCTTTCTCGACCCGGCGAGCGCCGACCGTTGCCGCGGCCTCTTCGGTGAGGTTTTGGCTCCACGCAATGACTTGCATGTCAAACACTTTCGCGTATTCGGCCATGCGCTTGCCGGTCCTGCCGAGGCCGAGCAACCCGAGCCTCTTGCCGGACAACGTCATACCTGTGGTGGTCTGCCACCCGCCCTCACGCATGCGCCGATGCTCTTCGGCCAGATTGCGCACCGTAGCGATCATCAACCCCCAGGCAAGTTCCGGAGTGGCGTCGCGAACGGACTTGAATCGCGGATTGGCGAAGTCGGAATGGGCGACGAGGATGCCGCGTTCCGTGGCCGCGGCCATGTCCAGGTTCGGCAGGCTCCTGCCGACGATGGTGATCAGTTTCAGGTTCGGCAGCGCATCGAGGAGCGTGCGCGGAAGCGCCATCCGTTCGCGCACGGTGCACAGCACGTCGAACGGCCGCAGCGCATCCGCGGCTTCCGGCTCGGAGAGATGCCGATCGAAGACGGTCACTTCGGCTCGCGTCCGCACTGGTGACCAGTCGGCGAGACCGAGGGCCACGCCGGCGTAGTCGTCGAGTATTGCCACCTGAGGCAGACGGTCTCCCATTGCGCTCATGTTGCCACCGGATCGCGGCAGACAGCTGGTGCGGTCGTCTGAGTATTGTGTACCATACTCAGCATGGCCGACAAACTTCCGCGCCGACTGGCCGAGCACCCCACCGTACGAAAAGTGCGGTCGCGCAAGACGGAGAAACCCGGCGTGCTCGACGCCGATTGGCTGCGCCAGATCTGCCTGAGCGCAGGCGCCGACGACGTCGCGTTCGCCGCCATCGACAACCCCGATCTGGCCTCGGAGGTCGAATATGTCGACGCCGCGTTACCGGGCACGAAAAGCTACATCTCGCTGGTCGTGAAGATGAACCGCGACAACGTCCGCTCGACGGCGCGCAGCGTCGCCAACCAGGAGTTCCACCGCAGCGGCGAGGTGCTCAACGAGGCTGCCCACCGCATCGTCCGCACCCTGCAGGATGCCGGCTACCGGGCGCTGAACCCATCGGCGACCTTCCCGATGGAGATGGACAACTTCCCGGGGAGGATCTGGGTGGTGGCACACAAACCCGTCGCCGTTGCCGCGGGACTTGGCGTAATGGGCATCCACCGCAACGTGATTCACCCGAGGTTCGGCAATTTCATCCTGCTCGGCACGATCCTGGTGGACGCGCCGATCAGCAGCTACGGCGAACCGCTGGACTACAGCCCATGCCTGGAATGCAAGTTGTGCGTGGCGGCGTGCCCGGTGGGCGCGATCGGCAAGGACGGCGAGTTCGATTTCGTCTCCTGCTCCGTGCACAACTATCGCGAGTTCATGGGCGGGTTCACCGACTGGGCCCAGACCATCGCCGACAGCGCCGATGCGGACGATTTCCGTTCGCGGGTAACCGATTCGGAGAACGCCTCGATGTGGCAGAGCCTGTCGTTCAAGCCCAACTACAAGGCCGCGTATTGCCTGGCGGTGTGTCCGGCGGGGGAGGAGGTCATCGAGCCGTACCTCGACGACCGCAAGGGATTCATGGACTTGGTGCTAAAACCGTTGCTGGACAAGAAGGAAACGCTGTACGTGCTGCCGAACTCGCGGGCCAAGGACCACGCCGAACGCCGCTTTCCGCACAAGCCGGTAAAGGTCGTCAACAGCGGAATGCGCGGACGTTAGACCCCGGCGCCGCGGACGGCTTCTTCCAGGAGATCGGCGGCGCCGGCAGCGCTCTCAGCGGCTGTCGTCATATCGGCCGCGACCTCACGGGCTCGAGCAAGGCATTGCGGAGTGAGGATGGCACGCAGGTCCGCGACCAGTGATGCCAGGGTGGTGTCCGACAATGCCCGCCCAAAGCCCACTTTCAGCCGTTCGACCGCGGCTGCCCAGATTGGCTGATCGTCGACCATGGACCACAGGATCAACGTGGGGATTCCGGCCCGCAGGCCCGCGGCCGTGGTGCCGGCGCCCCCATGGTGGACGACCGCGCGGCACGCCGGAAAGACGGCCGCATGGTTCACCGCGTCCACAACCCTGACATGGTCCAACCGCGGGGCGGCGGCGAAGTCGCTCACCCCGGAGCAAATCAACGCCCGCTCGCCCAACTCGGCGCAGGCCGCGCTGATCAACGCGACCATGTGAGCCGCGTGCCAGACCTGGATGTTGCTGCCGAAACCGAAGTAGATCGGTGGCGTCCCATCGGCGATCCACGACAGGACCTCGCCGTCAGCATCCGTCGGCAACTCCAGCGTCAGTGCGCCAACGAAATTTTGGGCTGCCAGCCCGGGAAAGCAGAGTTCGTCGTACGCCTGGATCTCCAGCAACGTCGAGGGTCCGGGTGCCTCCAGCAAGCCGAGCGTACGGCGCTGAGTGTCCTGAGCGTCTTTCGCTATGGCGCCAATCAAGCCACCCAGTTGCGAAGGCCCTCCCGGGAAGAAGTGCAGCGTCGCCAGCGGAATGCCGTAATACTCCGCGACATTGCCGGCCAGCGCCTGCTCGTTGGCGCACGTCAACAGCAGGTCGGCCCCATCTGCCAGCGCCGTGAGCGCCGCGCCCCACTCCGCCATGGACCGGGTGAAATGCTGGGCCAGCGCGGTCATCGGATCCAGGATCTTCCCGTTGTGCATGAAGTCCTCGGCGCCCAGCGCAGTTGGGTCCGACCCGTAGGCGACCGCAGCAAGCCCCACCGACTCGACGAAGCCGATCATGTTGGGCGGGACCGCCATGCGTACGTCGTGGCCTCGGCACAACAGTTCCCGACCGACCGCGGCCAACGGCTCGATATCGCCACGACTTCCGTTGCCGGCCACCGCAACTTTCATCGGTCGGCTCAGGACCGGTTCAACGCCATTTGATCCCGCACCCGATCGACGGCCGCTGGTCGGGGTCGACGGGCCGACCGGCGAGCACCGCGTCGACCGCGGCCCGGATGTCGGCGCCCGTCACCGGCAGCTCGTTGCGAGGGCGCGAGTCGTCGAGCTGGCCGCGATAGACGAGTCGACGCTCGCCGTCGAAAACGAACGTGTCAGGCGTGCAGGCGGCGGAGAAGGCGCGGGCGACGTCCTGGGTCTCGTCGTAGAGGTACGGGAACGTCCAGCCGTGGCGGGCCGCCTCGGCGACCATCTCGACCGGCCCGTCCTGCGGGTAGGTGACGACGTCATTGCTCGAGATGCCGACCATCGCGACGCCCTGTTGCGCGAGATCACGCCCGAGTTCGGCGAGCCCGGCGGCGACGTGCTGGACGTACGGGCAGTGATTGCAGATGAAGGTGACGACGAGGGCGGAACCCTGCAACTCGTCGAGGCTGACCGTGGCGCCGGTGGCCGGCTCGGGCAGGGCGAACGACGGTGCGGTGGTACCGAGGGCGAGCATGGTGGACTCTATGGCCATGCTCGCCAGCGTAGCCGTTTGGGGCGCGGCGCCCGGCCGCCGATCAGCCAGTGCGCCCGGCGCGGGCGGCGTGTTCCAGGTGATCGGCGGCCGCAGCAGCGCTTCCGGCGGCTGTGCTCAGCTGGGCGGCGACCTCACGGGCTCGGGTGACATAGCGCGGCGCGAGCAGCGAACGCAGGTCGGCGACCAGTGAATCCAGCGTGAGAGCCGAAAACGGCCGTCCAGAGCCGACTCCCAACTGTTCGACCCCGGCTGCCCACAACGGCTGATCAAGCCAGAACCAAAGAATCAACATGGGGATCGCGGCCCGCATCACCGCCGCAGTGGTGCCCGCGCCGCCATGATGCACCGCAGCGCGGCAACCCGGAAGAATCGCCGCGTGATTCACCGCTTCCACGAACTTCACGTGGTCGAGCTGGGGAATGCCGGTCAAGTCATTCGGGCCGCTGCAAATCAAGGCCCGCTCGCCCAACTGCAGGCAGGCCGTGCTGATCACGGCGACCGTCTCGGCGGCGGATGCGATCGGCGTACTACCGAAACCGAAGTAGATCGGTGGCGTTCCGGCGGCAATCCACGACAACACCTCCTCGTCGGCGTCCGTCGCCAACTCCAGCGACAGCGCCCCGACGAATGGATGCCGCGCATCCGATTCCACCCACTCGGCCGCCGGACCGGGCAAGCAGAGTTCGTCGTAAGCCTGGATCTCCAGCGACGTCGGAGGACCGGCCGCCTCCGGTAGGCCCATTGCACTGCGTTGAGTGTCGTCGGTCGCCTTCGTCGCGATCGAATACAGACCTCCAGACCACATCCGCTCCGGGAAGAAGTGCAGCACCGCCAGCGGAATAGCGTGATAGTCCGCCACATTGGCGGCCATCCCGCGCTCGTTGAAGCCCGCCACCAGCAGGTCGGCCCGATCCGCCAGCGACGTCAGCGTCGCCGTCTTCGCCGCCCTGACCTGGCTCACGTGCTCAATGATTTCGGGCAACGCATTGATCGGATTCTGCGGCCTTCGTCAGCTACGTTGCGCAGCAAATCCGCGGCCGGGTTCATCTCCTCCCGCGAGTCCGGCCCGTAGCTGACCGCGGCAAGCCCGGCCGACTCGACGAAACCGATCATGTTGGGCGGGACCGCCATGTGCACGTCGTGACCCCGGCGCAGCAGTTCCCGGCCCGCGGCGACGCAGGGCTCGACATCACCGCGGCTTCCGTAGCCTGCCAGCACTATCTTCATTGGATCTTCATCGGGGCTCATTTGGCGCGATCAGAACTTGGCACCCAGGCCCGCGATCAAGTTGATGGTGACCGCCAAGACAACCGCGCCGAACAGATAAGACAACAGCGCGTGACGCAACACCGTCGCCCTGATCGCCGTCGACCCGATCTCGGTGTCTGACACCTGGTAGGTCATGCCGACGGTGAAGGCCACGTACGCGAAATCCCGGAAGCGGGGCGGCTCCGGGTCGTGAAAGTTGATGCCACCCGGGTCGTCGATGTAGTACAGCCGCGCGTAGTGCACGGTGAACAGCGTGTGCACGGCGAACCAGGACGCCGCCACCGTGAGAATGCCGACGATGGCGGCTTCCAGGGCATCGGCGCCGGAGCGTGATCCGGCGGCCACCACGTAGCCGACGCCACCCAGGCTGGCGATGCTGGCCGACAGGATCACGACGTCGGCGACCCAGCGGGTGGGGTCTTCCCGGGTCACATATCGCCGCGTTTCATCCGCATCCAGTCCGCCGAGCAGCAGCCGAGTCCACCCGACATAGACCGCGGCGCCCACGACCCAGCCGGCCAGCGCGAATCGCCAGCCGACCGTGTTGCCGACCGTGAGACCAACCGAAACTCCGATCACCGTGGCAATCAGGATCCGAACCGCGACCGTCTCGCGGAGCAACGTAACCAGGGAGTTCACAACTCCTGACCTAAGCATCAACGCCGGTCAGCCCCGTACCGAGGGTCTATGCGGTCGGTATGAATGCGTGAAGCAGCTGTTACGGGTGCATTGAAAACCAAGATGCTTCGACCGGACCTGGATAGGCTGTAGGTCGCAGACGGATCGGATTGGGGCGGAGGGCGCGCGGGGTGTCAGTTCTGGTCGTGGTTCCGGCGGCGCTGGCGTCGGCCGCAGCGAATCTGGAGAGCATCGGCTCAGCGCTCGCTGCGGCGAACGCAGCGGCCGCCGTTCCGACCACCGGGCTCGCCGCCGCCGGCGGTGACGAGGTGTCGGCCGCGTTGTCGGCGCTGTTCGCCGAGTTCGGCGCAGGAATATCAGGCAGTCAGCCTGCAGGCCAACACGTTCTACCTGCAGTTTGTCCAGACGTTGAACTTCAGTTCCGGCTCGTATGCGGCCTCTGAGGCCGCGAGCACGTCGGTGTTGCAGACGATCGAGCAAGACATTCTGGGTGTGATCAACGCACCCACCGAATTGCTGCTCGGGCGCCCACTGCTCGGCGACGGCACAGCAGGGACCGCGGCGAGCCCGAACGGCGGCGCCGGCGGGCTGCTGATCGGCAACGGCGGCAACGGTTACTCCCAAACAGCTGTGGGGGCGGTCGGCGGCAATGGTGGCGACGCGGGCTTGATCGGTATCGGCGGCGCCGGAGGTGCCGGGGGGATCAACGGAACCGGCGGTGGCGGTGGTCACGGCGGGTGGTTGTTCGGCCAGGGCGGGACCGGCGGCGCCGGCGGTGCCGGCCTGACGGGCGGGTCGACCGTCGCCGCGCTGAGCGGTGGACTCGGCGGACCCGGCGGTAATGCGGGCCTATTGGGCGCGGGCGGAACCGGCGGTGCGGGCGGAAACGGCACCACTGCGGGCGCCAACGTCGGCTATCGCGGCGGTGGCGGCACCGGAGGCATCGGCGGCTGGCTCTACGGCAACGCCGGATCCGCCGGATCGGCGGGGAGCGGCCCGGTAAACGGGACCGTCCCGCTGGGGATTTTCAACACCACTGAGCCGTTGGTCTACATCTCGGTCAACGGCGGACCGCAGATGCCCGTGCTGGTCGACACCGGATCCGCCGGCCTGGTCGTGCCGATTCAAGACATCGGGCTGCAGCAACTCGGCTTGCCCCGCGGGTTCGGTATCAGCGGTTACAGCGGGGGACTGACGTACGTCTACGCCACGTTCCATACGTCGGTGAACTTCGGGAACGGGATCGTCACCCCACCGACCGACGTCAACGTCGTGCTTTTGTCGTTCCCGCAAACCCTCCAAGGCTATTTCTCCACCGCCGGCGTACAAGGCGTATTGGGCATCGGGCCCAATGCGACGGGCCCAGGCCCCAGCATTCCGAATTCCACCCTGCCGGACGGCATGGGTCAGGGCGTGCTCATCGACGAGCCCCATAATCAGCTGACGTTCGGCCCCAACCCGTTAGGCGCCGGTGTCACGGTCGCCGGATCACCGATTACCACCCTGGGCGTAAAGATCGGCAGCGGGTCTATCAACTACGTTCCCGCGATTGTCGACTCCGGTGGTGTGTACGGAACCATGCCGTCATCCATCATCGGGGGCGGCTTGCCCAACGGCACACTGATCACCATCTACGCCCCGAACGGTACGCCGCTGTATCACTACACCACGAGCGGGATCGACACCCCGACGCCCATTGCCTCAGGCCTGATGAATACCGGGTATCGAGCCTTACATCCAGGCACCGGTGTACGTCAGTTACCTACCCACCGGCACAGGGACGACAACGTTCTATCCCTAGGGCTTGTCCTATTTGAGCTTGTTGGCGGCGAATGTCGCTGCCTGGCTTGTCATTCCGGACGTGATGTACGAAACATGCGCCAGGATGTCCCCGCCGCCGGAGCAGATCGGGTCGCCGGGAGCACACAGGCTGATGGACTTGGGCGCGTAGAGCGGGCTGATCACCGGCAACGGCTGGCCGCCCCACAGCATGGTCGAGAAACTACTGGAAGGTTCGCCGAAAAGGGCGACAGCGGCAACGTGAGAGGCCACCGGAGCGGGCATCGCATTGCTGGCCAAGTCGATCACCGTCGAGCCCTGTGAGTAGCCGCCGAGCACGATCTTGGTGTTCGGGCAGTTGGCGGCCGTGCCCTGGATGTGCGCACTGGCGTCGTCGGCACCGGCTGTGGCGCTGTTGTGGTAATCGTCGTTGGCCGGGTATTCCACCGGGTAAGCCGTCACCGGACGTCCGTTGACCTGCGAGGTAAGCGAGTCGACAAATGCCCCGCCGACGTCGGCCAGACCCGGGTCCTGATGGGTCCCGCGAGCGAAAACCACTCTCGATGTCGGAGCATGGATCAGCAGATGCGGTGGGAGTGGCGATGGGCGCGCTCAATAGCGCCCAGGTCGTCCCAACCAAGACACCACCGATGCGAGTAAGCCTGCGTGCAGTCATTGGGACATGCTGACACACCGCTGACGGGGAAGACGCAACCGGCGTCCAGCCCACAAAAAAGGGGAGCGGCGCTCGGCCTCTTCCCACTTTCAATCTATAGCGTACCCGGGAGCTTGCGGCAAGACCCCGGTCATGGCGCAAAATCGCTGGGCGAAGCCACAACTCGCGGAAACGGGGGAGCGAAATGGGCGTGTTTTCGGGGGACGGACACGCGGTGGTGATCGCCGGCGGGGGGCCGACCGGGCTGATGCTGGCCGGAGAACTGGCATTGGCGAAGATCGACGTCGCCATCGTCGAGCGGCGCGCGAGCCAGGACCTGGTTGGCTCGCGGGCGGGAGGTCTGCATTCACGCACCATCGAGGTTCTCGACCAGCGGGGCATCGCCGAGCGATTCCTTGCTCAGGGGCAGACCGCGCAGGTCGCCCGGTTCGACGGAAATCCCTTGGATATCAGCGACTTTCCCACCCGCCACCCATACGGGCTGGCGCTGTGGCAGCACCATATCGAGCGGATATTGGCCGACTGGGTAAACGGGCTGGACGTACCGATCTACCGCGAGCGTGAGGTGATCGGTGTTGCCCAAGACGACACCGGCGTCGACGTCCGGCTATCGGACGGCCGGTCGCTGTGGGCGCAGTATCTCGTCGGATGCGACGGCGGACGCAGCCTGGTCCGCAAGGCAGCCGGTATCGAGTTCGCCGGCTGGGACCCGACGACGAGCTGCCTGATCGCCGAAGCAAAGCTGCACCCAGACCCGGGGCAAGCGCCGGAATTCGGGGTAGGCCGTCGCGACGCCGTCGGTGTCCACGGCGTCACCAGGTTAGGTGAAGACGGGATGGCGCGCGTCGTGGTGACCGAGCAACAACTCGAAGCCGGCAGCCAACCCACCCTGGGTGACCTCAGCGCGGCGCTGGTCGCCGTCTACCGCACCGACTACGGAATCCACAGTCCCACTTGGATTTCCAGGTTCACCGACATGACCCGGCAGGCCGTCGCGTACCGCGATCGACGGGTTCTGCTGGCCGGCGACGCCGCACACGTGCACGACCCGGTGGGCGGGCAGGGCCTCAACATCGGTGTGCAGGACGCGGTGAATCTGGGCTGGAAGCTGGCCCAGGTGGTCGGCCGGACATCACCGGACAGCCTCCTCGATACCTACCATGCCGAACGCCACCCCGTCGCCGCCCGCGTGCTGCGCAACTCCATGGCCCAAGTTGCGCTTCGCCGCCAGGACGACCGCAGAAAGGCGTTGAGCGACATCATCTCCGAGCTGCTCAGCATGGAGGAGCCGCGCAGACGATTCGCCGGAATGATGTCCGGCCTGGACATCCACTACGACCTCGGTGCAGGACACCCGCTGCTGGGGCGACGCATGCCCGACCTCGACCTGGTGACCGCCAGCGGGGTCCGGCGCGTCTTCGCCCTGTTGCATGACGCCCGGCCCGTGCTAGTCAACCTCGGTGAGCCCGGCGACTTGAACAGCACAGACATCGCCGGGTGGGCGGATCGGGTGCGCGTTGTCGACGCCAAATATGTTGGCACGTGGGAGCTTCCGGTGCTTGGCGACGTCCCCGGCCCTACCTGCGTGCTGATCCGGCCCGACGGATACGTTGCCTGGGTGTCCAACCCGACCGATCAGAGCCTGCCTGACGCGCTCGCCACCTGGTTCGGGCGTCCTCATAGGCTCCGCTGATGGAACCGACAGACCACACCGGGGCCCGAGTCGACATCGCTGTCGTGGGTGTGCACGTCCTCGATACCCACGTCATCGGCATCACGTCCATTCCCGAGGGCTCGCAGGGCCAGCTCGTCGAGACGATCAAACTTTCCCCCGCCGGGACGGCGGGCGGCACTGCCGTCGTGCTGAGTCGCCTTGGAGCGAAGGTCCGATCCTTCGGTGCGATCGGCACCGACGCGATGGGCGATGCCCTACTGGCGATGCTCGGCGCGGAGGGCGTCGATGTCGCTGGTCTGGTTCGGACCGCGGCGGCCCAGACCTCGGCGTCGGTCATCCCGGTGCGCCCCAACGGCGACCGCCCGGCGTGGCACTGCGTGGGCGCCAACGCCGCGTTCACCCTCGAAGACCTCGATCTCGACCAGGTCATTCGGTCATCCCACCTGCACCTGGGCGGTCCCGAGTTTCTCGGGGGTCCGGCGGCCGGCGAGCTGCTTCAACACGCAAAGGCCAACGGGCTGAGCACGTCCGTCGACATCCTCGCCGACGGCGATCCCGGTTTGCTGCAGTGGATCGCCGACGCGCTGCCGTATACCGACTACCTGTTGCCCAACGACGAGCAGGTGCTGGGTTTCACCGGGGCCCCTGACCTGCTCACCGGGGCGCAGCATCTGCTGGCCGCCGGACCCGCCTGCGTGGCGGTGACGCAGGGCGGCAAGGGCGCCCTGATCGTGTCGAATGAGGAGACGATCGAAGTGCCCGCGTTCGCGGTCGATGTCGTCGACACCACCGGTTGCGGTGACGCGTTCTCAGCTGGATTCATACTCGGCCGGGCATTGGGTCGAAGCCTTCGGGCAGCGGCTCGCCTCGGATGCGCTACCGCGGCGCAAGTCGCCGGCGGAATCGGAACCGATGCCGGGGCGTACGACCTCGAGATGGTCGACGCGTTCGCCAATCCCGGGCACTGAGAGCGAACACTCACCGGCGACGCGATCACACTCCTGTTGGAAGGTGCAGCCACCGAGCGAGAGCCGTTGGACAGCATCAAAGGACCAGGAGAGGGCAGTGGGCCCGCATCATCGCGAAAGTACGGTACGTGCGTGCCAGAAAAACTTGCGAGATCCGGAACGGCCAGCTAACTTATACGGAGGGGAGATTCAGGTCACACTTGCGGGGGCATGGTCTGGCGCAGATTCTCTTGACCAAGGGGAGGCGGTCGCGCTGCGGCCGGGAAGAAGGGAACACTTCGGTGTCAGGAACACGGCCGGCCGTGCCGCGAATAAGTCTTGTAGCTGCGAAAACCAGCTCAACGGACGCAGAGGATCGCGCCTGGGTCTCGGAGGGGCTTTGCAAGGACACGAATCCCGACGAACTCTTTGTGCGGGGTGCCGCGCAGCGGAAGGCGGCGGTGATCTGCCGGCACTGCCCGGTACAGCAGGAGTGCGCGGCGGATGCGCTCGACAACAACGTCGAATACGGCGTATGGGGCGGCATGACCGAGCGCCAGCGCAGGGCGCTGCTCAAGCAGAACCCCGACGTCGCATCGTGGTCGGACTACTTCGAAAAGCGCAGGGGCCGCTCCGTCGGATAGCCACTCGGATAGCCGCAAGGCCGATCCTTCATCATTACTTTTCTTTGACAGCTCTCGGACGATTCGCAGTTCCATTCAAAAGACCAGGCCAGATTGCCGCTGCGGGTGATGCCCGCGCAGCTGTTGCGGCGCAGGCGGGATTGACCCGAGATTGGTCGTGCGTACGAGCCACGGCGATGGAAGTATCGCGTGGGTGGCCACCAAAAAACCGCAAACGATCGCCTACCCGGCGCCAGGCTCGCGTCCGCGCCCCCACCACACCGACCCGCTCGATCCCCACGTCATCGTCCTGTTCGGCGCGACAGGGGATCTGGCGAAACGCAAACTGATCTCTGGCCTGGCCTATTTGGATCAGTCCGAGTTGGCGCCCGACATCGAAGTCGTCGCCTCGTCGCTGGAAGACCTCACGGACGACGAGTTCCGAGAAATCGCCAAGAACGCCATCGAGTCGTACGGCACCCACAAGGTCACGCCCGAGCAGTGGACCAATTTCGCGAAAACCGTCACCTACGTACCGCAGGGCGCCGGCCCCCAAGCACTCGCCGAAGCGGTCGCCAAGGCCGAAGCCAACTTGGGACCGAACGTTCGGCGACTGCATTACCTGTCGGTGCCGCCCAAAGCGGCGCGCGATGTCATCGACATGCTGGGCGACGCCGATCTGGTCGAACGTTCCCGGGTGGTCATGGAAAAGCCGTTCGGCACCGACTTGGCCAGCGCGGTGGCGCTCAACGATTTCCTGCACGAAACATTCAAGGAATCGCAGATTTTCCGGATCGACCATTTCCTGGGCAAGGAGGCGGCGCAAAACATCCTGGCGTTCCGCTTCGCCAACGGTCTGTTCGAGCCGATCTGGAACCGCAACTTCATCGACCACATCCAGATCGACATTCCCGAGACGCTGGGTATGGATCAGCGCGCGAACTTCTACGAAGCCACCGGCGCCTTCAAGGACATGGTGGTGACCCACCTGTTGCAGGTGATGGCGTTCGTGGTGATGGAGCCGCCTACGGCGCTCGAGCCGTATGCCATCAGCGAAGAGAAGAACAAAGTATTCCGGTCAATGCTGCCAATAAAGTGTTCGGACGTGGTGCGCGGCCAGTTCGCCGGGTATCGCGAATTGGTGGGCGTGGCAAAGGATTCCGACACCGAGACGTTCATCGCACTCAAGGTCGGCATCGACAACTGGCGCTGGGCCGGTGTGCCGATCTACCTACGCACCGGCAAGAAGATGGCCGAGGGCATCCGCATCATCTCGATCGCCTTCAAAGAGGCTCCTCGAACCATGTTCCCGTCCGGATCGGGGGTGGGGACCCAAGGTCCTGATCACCTCACGTTCGACCTCGCGGACAACTCGAAGGTTTCACTGTCGTTCTACGGCAAGCGGCCCGGTCCGGGGATGAAGCTCGACAAGCTGTCCATGCAGTTCTCCTCACAGGAAATCGACACCGTCGTCGATGTGCTGGAGGCCTACGAACGACTCATGTTCGACGCCATGCGGGGCGATCACACGCTCTTCAACACCGCCGAGGGCATCGAATCGTTGTGGGAGCGTTCGGCGGAACTGCTCGACGACCCGCCGCCGGTCAAGTTGTATCAGCCCGGCACGTGGGGCCCCAATGCCATTCACCAGTTGATCGCGCCCAGCGCGTGGCGGTTGCCGTTCGAGCGAGGGTGGCGCGACACCAACAGCTAACCAGACCTCACAAAGCGACCGGCCGCGCCGAAAGCGCGGTCACGGTCGTGACAAATCAACCCAGTTGCGATTAAATCAATCAGTTCATTTATGCGGTCAGCACGAAAGTTCAGACGGGTGTCGCCATGAAAAATGAGAACGAACAAATCGTGCTTGACTTCATTCACGCGGCCTACGGCCAGAGCATGGACGTCGACGCGATGGCCGCCTTGATGGCGGACGATTTCGTTTGGCAACTGCACGTGCCGCTTTCACCGGTCATCGTCGGGCGCGATGCGGCGCGCGCCGAGCTCGACAAGCACAACACGCTCGCGACGGGAATGATCGAGGGGAGCGAGATCCGCACCGTCGTGTCGAACGACGACACCGTCGTAGTCGAGCGAGTTGACGTGAATGCCATGAACGGTGTCGCGGTCACATTCCACGTCACCGCGATCTTCGAGGTCCGCGACGGGGCGATCACACATTGGCGTGAGTATTGGGATACCAGCCATGTTGCGCAGCAACTCGGTATTGATCCCGCGTTGATGTTCGCGCCGCTGACGGGCTGACGATCCGATCAGCCGGAAAGGCTTACGGCGGCGAAGGCGCGAAGCTCGCGCTCGATGTCGGATCCGGCCGGCTGGTACACCAACTCGGTGACGCCGGCCGCCGCGAGTCCGGCGATCTTGTCCGATATTTCGTCAGCCGTTCCGGTCAACGCCATCGAGCTGGCCAACGGAATGAGGTCACCGACGTAGGGCTCGTCGCGCGGGTTGGCCTTCACGAGATGTCCCTCATGGATCGCGAGATGACGCTCATTCTGGGGGCTGGCCTCGATGGCCTCGCGCCACCCTTGCCCGCCAGGCAGCCCATCGACCGCTGCTCCGCCGCGCTCGTACGTGGCGTGATAAAGCACCACTGCCGCGGGCCCCGCCGCGTCGATGACACGCGCGGACGTCAGGTCCTCACCGTCATCGAGCACCGTGCCGAAGGACAGCAGCGCTCGCCAGTCGGCCGCGTCGGCGGCACCAGGTTGCGGAACGGCGGCCGAAAACACGCCGTCACCGAGCTCGGCCGCCACAGCGAGCCCCTTCGGGCCGTCGGCGCCGATCAGAATCGGCACGTCGACCGGCCGCTCGGCGACGAAGCCGGGCGGGTGCAGCATGCGCACTTTCGCCCCGTCCCACTCCGCGGTCTCGCCGGCCAGCAGTGCCTTCACGCAGCGGACGTACTCGGCGACCTGCCGCCACGGCATCGGCCTTTGACCCAATGTGAACCGGCCCGTGAATCCCGAGCCGAAAGCCACCGCGACCCGTCCGGGCGCTTGCCGCGCCAGCTCAGCGATTGCGGCGGCGTTGACCATCGGATGGCGCAGGCTCGGAACGAGCACGCCGGGCCCGAGCCCGATCCGCGACGTGCGCTCTGCGCATCGGGTGAGAACCATCCAGACGTCGGGGTAGAGGGCCGGAGAGTCGTAGAGCCACGCCCTCTTGTAGCCGAGCGTTTCGGCCAATTCCACGTGTGCAGGGGTCTCGGATGACGTCGCGAACGCGCAGGAGATGTCCATGCTTGGACACTACCGATGTGATCTGTCACCACATCAAAGGAGTCACATATCTGTGCCCGGATCTGATCTTCCAACACCGAGCCCTGACCGCACCGTCGGACGGCATTGTAAGACAAAGCCTTTCGGTGCTTCCGCAGTCCTACGACAATGTCAGCCGGATTCTCAGTGACGGGTGGTCAGGAGCCGTTTCGTTCGGTCCACTGACTGAGCGCATCCTCAAGTGCGGCCGAGACTTCCACACCGGCGGCGCTGGCCGCCTGCGCGAAGCGCTCCACCACGTCCGTCGGAACCGACGCATTTACCTTGGAGCGTGCCGGTTTTGGCTTCGGCGCGGGGGCGACAGGCACGTGCATCGCGGCAGTCGCCTCCATGGTTTCACGCAGAGCGGGCATTTCGTCGAGCAGTAGGGCGAGGTCCTCACGCCCGATCCGCAGTATCTCGGCCGGACCGGTGGTGGTCACGGTTGCGGAACGCAATTTCCCACGGCGGACCACACTTTCGCCGATCACCTCGCCCGGACCTATCGTGGCAATCCGATCCTCGCCGACGTACACGCCTGCCTCACCGCTGAGCAGGATGTAGCAGGCGTCCGACGGAGTCTGTTGATGAATCAGCGGCCACGGAGTGGCCCGCGAGGTGTGCTGTGCTGCGTCGACGAGACGTTCGAGATCGGCATCCGAGAACTTCTCGAACGCGGCGAACCCACGTAGCCGACGAACGTCTTCTTCCCCGTGTGCATTTGCCTCATCCAACTTCATCGTCGGCTCCTGATTCGCGAAGTAACCCGGACATCGAGGAGCCTACGTACGGTCGGCCCTGCGGTCTAGAGTTTCCAATCGATGCGCCGCACCTGGACCTGGACATTCGACCTGCCACCGGATCAACTTTGGCCGGTGCTGGCTGATACTGGTCGGTTCAACGAGGCGATGGGCCTGCCGCCGTACACGCTCGAGGAAACACCGCAGCCCAACGGCACGGTGCTGCGCCGCGGGCGGGAAAAGGCTGCGGGCTTCTTGCTCGAATGGGAGGAAAAGCCGTACGAGTGGATCTCGGGCCGGTACTTCCGCCAGGCCCGCGAGTTCACCAAGGGCCCATTTCGCCGGTTCGGTCCGGTGTTCCATATCGAACCGGACGGCAAGGGCGGCTCACGGGTCACGTACACACTCGAATGGGAGCCGCGCAACATGGTTGGCCGCGTAGCCGGGGCGCGGCTCGCGATGCAGGCGGGCAACAATGTGGCAAAGCGGGTCCTTCAGGCCGTCGAGTTTGCTCAGGGCGACCACACGGACAACCGCCTGACGCCGTTCGTTTTGCCGGCACCCGAACTGCCCGCCGGCGCTGCCCAACGGGCCGCAGCCCTGGCGCGCGAAATCGACCGCAGCCCCTACGGCAACGGGCTTGGCGGCGCGGCTCTCACAGGTTGTGCTGGAAGGCATGGCCTCCGATCTGGCCCATCTCCGACCCAAGGCGCTGGCGCGCGATCTCGGCGTTGCCCCGCGTGCCGCGACCGAGGCCTGCCTTGCCGGTGTGAAGGCGGGATTGCTCAGCATGAAGTGGGATCTGCTGTGCCCCAACTGCCGCGGGGCAAAGGTCAGCGTCGCGGCACTCTCGGAGCTGCCGCGCGGCGCGCACTGCGGCACGTGCAACATCGACTACGACCGCGACTTCGAGCGCAACGTCGAGCTGTCCTTTGCGCCGGCAGCGACCATTCGGCCGATACAAGACGTCCGTTTCTGTCTGTCGGGCCCGATGGAGTCGCAGCATGTCCCCGTGCAAGTTCTGCTGAGTCCGGGGGAGCGGCGCACCGTCGCCGTCGACGTGCCGCCAGGCGCCTACCGTCTGCGCACGCTCCATCCCGGCGAGTTCGTCGACCTCGAATACGAGGGTGGGCCGTTTCCGGGCCTGCACATCACTGAGTCGGGCGTGGCAGTCCTGCCCGCCGCGGAGGGCGGCAGCGAGCCGGGAAACATCACGTTCGTGAACGATGCCGGCTTCGAGCTGGCAGCGTTGGTCGAGGAGCGGGCTTGGGCGCGCGAGACCCTGACAGCGCCAGAAGTGATCTCGCTGCAGGCTTTTCGCGATTTGTTCGCCGAGGCGACGCTGCGACCGGGTGACGATGCCGGCGTCAGTCAGGTCGCACTGTTGTTCACCGACCTGCGGGGGTCGACGGAGCTGTACGAACGGGTTGGCGATGCTACCGCCTACAACATGGTGCGCGAGCATTTCGCGCTGCTGGCCGCGGTCGTGCGCAGCCATGACGGCGCGGTGGTCAAGACGATCGGCGACGCGGTGATGGCCTCATTCTCTGATCCGGCGCAAGCGGTGCGTGCGGCGCTGGCGATGCAGGAAGCGATCGGCTCGTCGGCGAGCACGGGCGGCGACCTGGTGTTGAAGGTGGGCGTTCATGCCGGGCCCAGCGTGGTCGTGACGCTGAACGACCGCCTCGACTACTTCGGTTCGACCGTCAACATGGCCGCACGCCTGCAGGGCCAAAGCGCCGGCGAGGACATCGTGCTCTCACAGACGGTCGCCAGTGATCCCGCAGTGCAGGAATTACTGGCCGGCGTGACGAAACGCCAGGAGACGGTCGCGCTCAAGGGGTTCGCCGAACCCGTCAGTTTCTTGCGCCTGTTGAGCCGTAGACGTCCAGGTGATGCCGACATCGGCTAGGTCGGCCAGGCCGGTGAAATCTACGTAACCAATTTCGGTGACGACACTGTGTCGCTGATCACTGGAGGAGCCGTCGATCGTTCACTCGATAGTTGCCCGCAGGCGTGTCCCTGCAAGCGAGCTAAATCCAACTTGACCTGGGGAATCCACTCGAGCCGCGGCAAGCTCGGCGATGGTAAGCGGCGTGCACTGGTGGCGCTGATGTAACACCGGGAATGTCGACTTCGAAAAAATTGGTGCACGCGCCAGCGCGCACGTCAATTTAAAATTAAGGAGCGTGCGAATCACACCGGCGACGAGATCGCCGCGCGCACACTGTCGTCATTACGGGAGATGGTCGCACACTGCGGCAGGGAAGAAAGGAACCTCGTTGTCTGAACTACGACCGGCGACGCGGCGAATTGGTCTCGTGGCGGCAACCAGCCCTTCGCGCCCGCCGACCGCAGAAGATCGGGCTTGGGTGCAGCAGGGGCTGTGCAAGACGGCAGATCCCGACGAACTCTTTGTGCGGGGCGCCGCGCAACGCAAGGCGGCAGCCATCTGCCGTCACTGCCCCGTGATGCAGGAGTGCGCAGCGGACGCGCTCGACAATCAGGTCGAGTATGGCGTCTGGGGTGGCATGACCGAGCGCCAGCGCAGGGCGCTGCTCAAAGAGCACCCCGAGGTTGTGTCGTGGGCGAACTTCCTGGACAAGCGCACCCGCTCCGCCGGCTAGACCTGGCGGCGAATGTCGAGAAGGTGATGTTGCACCTCGTGCGCGGTGTGCACCGCCAGCCAGCGCAACGACCTCTCCTGCGGCTGCGGGTAGTTGTAAATGACCGTGCGATCCCAGTCATCGGTGGCTAACCGGGACAGGACATTGTCGAAAAGCAGTGCGGCGTCATTGAGCTGACGCGCGACGTCGCCCGGCCGCTGGTCGGCGTACCCGTCGTGGTCAACGCGCTCCTCGCGCCCCATGGGCGCGCAACCGGACCGATTCACACGCCGAGCCGCAAGCACCCGCTCCCGCTGCACCAGCAGCACATCGCGCAGGTGGCATCCATTTCGAGCGCCGACCATACGTCCGCACGCGATCGGGTTCGTCGGTCGACATCAGTGGATTGCAGGATCGCCACCACCTCCGCGACATGCGCACGAATGGCGTGCCCCGCCGCTGCGGCCTGACTGATGTCGTAGCTGAAACCGCACTCCGCGCAGTGATCCGTCACTCACCAATTGTCGCCGAGCAGCTGACATTTGGGACACGTGTACCGGCCTGTCAAATCGATGATTCGACAGCCCACGAATGGGTATCTCTTCGGCAGCGTTGTCCGAGCGAAGGAACAGATCTGATGCCAATCGAAAGCGGTCGTACGCGGTGCCCGCGGTGCGCGGCATGGACCGGCTATCTGTTCCTCGAACGGGGCGACAACAAGCTTGAGTACGAGGTGCGATGCAGTGCCTGCGGCAACGTCCACTCCGAGATCACTGTTCTAGCGACTGCCACCACGGCGGCCGCTTAAGACCGAGAACCGGAAGAGCGCGGCGGATCCGCACGACGGTGTTGTCGAGGCGTTCATCGCAGCGGTTCGGTTCTCCCGGACCCACCCGATGCCGCGACGGGCCGCACACACCCTGCGCTCTCCGCGGCCGACAACGCCGAACTGGTCGACATGGGTGCGGCTTTCATCGCCAGACAGATTCGCGGCGATGCACCGGGCACGCCCAGTCAGCAGGCACGATGGGTGGCGGATGTGTTCGCGCGGCTGTTCATGACCTACATCGCCACCCCGCCGGCCGATCCGGACTTCGGCGACGACACCGAGCTTCGACGCTTCGCCCACGACGTGTTGACACCGATGGTCGAACGCGCGGTGTCTGCACACCCGTGAGGCTCAGCCCGAGGCGCTGAGGACCTTGATCGCGAAGATCAGCGAGTCTCCCGGCCGGATTCCGGCGCTGGGCTGGCCGTCGGGGTAGCCGTCCGCGGAGGTCACTGCGACGGCGACCGTGGACCCGACCTTTTGTCCCGTGATGGCCTTCTGGAAGCCAGGTATGACTCCGGTGAGCGGGAAGTCAACCGGGGCACCGCGTTCGTAGCTGCTGTCGAACACCGATCCGTCCCGTCCATTGACGCCCATGTAGCAGACGGAAACCCTGGCCGTGCTCGGGACCACCGGTCCATCGCCGGCGTGCAGCGTCTGCACCTGGGTCTGGGTCACGCTGAACGGTGCCGTCACGGTCACGCGGGGAGCTGTGGCATCCGTGGATCCGGTCACGGCGATGCTGCCGGTGGTCCCGGCCAGTGTCCAGTCAGGCGTCCCGCCGTTCTGCGGTGCTGCGGTTGGGCACGTGCCGGCCGCGGTTGCCGTGCCCGATCCAGTGAGCGTCAGAACGATTGCCGCTGCAGCGCAGGCCGCGAGCGCGACGGGGGAATACACCCGGGAGGATTTCACCGCCGTCACGCTACAGCCACTAGTTGCGTCCATTGCTGCTAACCCTGCGCTGGGTGACCGGGCGAAGTGACGATGGGACGCAGCGCCCGGCTCGCAGACGGAGTCGCCGGCCGGCGAATACAGCGTGAATTCGGCCGATCGATCAACTTCGCACGCTCGTGCCAGGCGGTCGCGGACCAACGGCCCCCATATGGTGACTTTCGGCCATAGGGCTGAGCCTCTTCGGAAACTACTGTTCGCAGCGAGACCAACAACCAGACGTAGAGAGATCCGAAATGACGCAGAGCACTAAGAAAAAGACCGTGACGAGCCGCGGGTCACAAGACCATGGCGCCGTGGCAGAGCTGGCAGATGAGGTGCGCGAATCGGCCAAAGCCGGACAGCACGCCGCGAGCGAGGCTTTGCGCAAGTTCCGTAGAACAGTCGATGAGGCGATTCCTGAGGCCGTCCACCCGCTTCGCGAGTCAATCGTCGACGCCGCCATCGAATTCGCCGAGAAGCTCGTCACCGCGCAGTATGAGTTCAACCGGAGCCTCGTTCGCACCGCGGACCGGGTAATGAGCAAGTCCACCGACCAAAAGGGGTGAACGGCATCGACATCAGCGACGCAGCGCGTCCTGAAAAACTCCGTGCTCAGTTAGCGGAACAGGCGCACAATTGACCTGTCCGTTTGAACTTGGGGAGCCGCGATGAGCGAGCAACTGTACGACTTTTTCGGCGAGATCTTTCGTCGGTACTTCATCCCCGCCATCGACGAATATCCGCGAATGGGTCGAACCCTGGTCGGAAGGTTGCTTGCGCTCACTGACGACGTCCCGGATAAATTGGCTCAGACTCGTTGTGCCGCAATGGCATGGGGAAAGGCCGAGACCCCGAACGCCAGGATCACCTCGGAACTGTTCGTGATCACCCAACATGGACTGATGTATGCCGCCGGGTTGACCGAGTCACGGCGGGCGCTCTATTACCTGGCCACGCCGCACGGGCTGTTCGATCCGTTCGTCGACCAGGTTGACAGTGCCGAACTGCCCGAAGGCGCGATAGTTCTGGTGGACAACCGGTTGGAGCGCGACCTCGCGTCCGCTCATCCGATGGATGCCGCGCTGCGCCGGCTACTCGATGAGCACCTGGCCCTGCGGGTGGATCTGCCCGCGTAGCAATTACCAGGTCGGCCCACGAGCCCCCCTAAACTGGCCGCCCTCCGCCCAGCGCGAGTTTGGCAGGAACGCTGGCCGGGTAGGGGTGTGCAATGTGGACGATCGTTTGCCGTCTAGTCTTCGTCGTCGCGATGGTGTTTGCGCCCATGGCGGTGGTGACTGTCGTGTCGCCGGGGGTGAGTTCGGCGCAGTGCGCCGACGGCGAGTGGTATGACCCGACGGGCAAGACCTGCCGACCATTGGGAGTTGGGCCGCAGCCACTCGCATGCGACGCGGGCCAATGGTGGGATCCCACCGCCAACGTGTGCCGACCGTTGGGCGTCGGGCCGCAACCGCTCGCATGCGACAACGGCTGGTGGTGGGAGCCGACGTCGAATACCTGCCGGCCGCCGTTGCTGGCTCCGAGCGGATAGACGCATCACTACGCTTCGATGACTGACGTGTGCAACCCAGCCCACTAACGGCGCCGACCGCGGCCAGCAGTCGGCCGCGCGGACAAACTGCGGATCGAGACAATCGCCCGGATCGTATTCGGACTAACGTCTGCACGCGTGATTGTGCTGCTACCGCCGTCGGAGACCAAGCGGGGCGGGGGCGACGGACCCCCACTGCGACTGGAACAACTCAGCAACCCGGGATTGGGCTCACTGCGGTCTGCGCTGGTTGACGAACTCGTTGATCTCGCGTCCGATCCGGTGGCTTGCAGATTGGCCCTGGGCATCTCGCGGGCGCAGGACGGTGAGATCGAGGAATAGTCAAGACTTGTGGATCGGATAGTCGCGGAGGGGCCGCTGCCTGTCGCGCGCTGCAGCGTTCAGGACAAATTGCCCAGGAAGCCCACGTTGGCTACCCGGTGGCGGCCCGTGCTGGAGCCATTGCTCACCGAGTTGGCCACCGACAACCTGGTCGTCGATCTCCGCTCGGGCTCGTATGTAGCGCTGGGGAGGACGCCCACTGCGATCCGCGTCGATGTACTCGCCGAGCATCCCGACGGCCGGCGAACCGTGGTCACGCATTTCAACAAGGCACACAAGGGCCGTCTAGCCCGCGCTCTGGCCAGCACGCGGGCCGAGCCCGACAATGCGGCCGCGATCGCTGCCGTCGCCCGCAGGGCCGGTATGCACGTGGAGCGCACTGGAAATGAGTTGACCATCGTCGTGTCTGCGATTACCGTCCGCTGAGCGTCAGCGTCCCTTCGGTTTTGAGCACCTTGCTGGCCGTGATCCGCTCAGTCTTGCGGGCCTCGCGCTCGAGATAGCGCTGTTTGGATTCGTCGAATTTGTCGGAGGCTGCCTCGAGCTCCTTGATTAGTAGACCGAGATCGTCGCGCATCCACGCGGCCTCGCCGGTGAAGTCCTCCCGTTCAAAGATGCGCCACTTCTTCAAAACCGGCATGACCACCTCGTTGAGGTGGATACGCGGGTCGTAGACACCACCGACCGCGATGATCACGGCCTTACGCCGAAACTCCGGCACTGTAAACCCGGGCATCTTGAAGTTGCGCAGTATTCGATGCACTGACTTCATCGCCTGGTTGGGCGCGATGTCTAGACCTGCCGCACTGACGTCCCGATAGAAGATCATGTGCAGGTTCTCGTCGGCCGACACCCTGGCGAGCAACTGGTCGGCGATTGTGTCGTCGCAGGCTTTGCCGGTGTTGCGATGCGACACACGAGTGGCCAATTCCTGAAACGAGACGTACATAACCGAATCGAACAGGCACTCAGCGAACATGTCGCCTTGGTGATTCTGGCCCGGGCTGAAGCCTCTCGTCATTTGCTCCATGCGCAGCTTCTCCAGCTCGACCGGGTCGACCGCACGAGTGACCACCAGGTAGTCGCGCAGCGCGGTGCTGTGCCTGTTCTCCTCGGCAGTCCACCGATTCACCCACTGACCCCAAGCGCCGTCCATGCTGAAGTTCATCGCGATCTCGCGGTGATACGACGGTAAGTTGTCCTCTGTCAGCAGGTTTTGCACCATCGCTACCCGTGCCACGTCGGAGAGCTGGCTTTGCCCCGGCTCCCAGTCCTGCCCGTCCAGGGCATAGAAATTCTTGCCGTCCGACCACGGAATGTAGTCGTGCGGATTCCATTCCTTGAACATCGAGAGGTGACGGTTGAGCAGCCGCTCAGCCACAGGCTCAAGCTCTTGGAGTAGCTGGAGGTTAGTCAGATTCTTTGACACAACTTCTCCCCAAATTATCTGTATCGGACAGTAACATGCACTATATCTGTGCCTCTCGGTTACATTCAAGTAGGACACGCCGTGATGCGCGTCATTCCATGAAGTGATCACTGGGCATCGTGGATCACCGCGGCATCGTGCTAACCATCACCAATCGCGGTGATCAACCCGAGGTGCCGTCATAGGCGGGTACAGCAACCGGCCGATAGCTCCACTGGTTCGAGCGGCACCGCGAGCGGTTCGCCAGGCGGCAGAGCCAGATCATGAATCTGCCGCCAGATGCGTGCAAGGTTCGACCAGGTCCGCTTGATCAGGGCTGGCACGCCCGGCACCCACGGCTGAACCCGCTGCAGCAGGTCGACCACCACGGTCGCAAACGACGTCATCGAGACGGTGGCCGGGTAGCGGTCATCTTCGTGGTTTGCCGAGCTGTGTGGCATTTGGTGCTGCGCGGCGGGGTGGCGACGCCGACACCCCACCGCCGGCGGCCCGGAATGGTCGCATGGTGACCGTGAGGAAGCCTCCGCCACGAGTTGCTCACCGCATCGTCCGGGCCCACGGAAGCGCTAGGCCGCGGCCGGGCGGTCGTCATCCCGACGCCGCCTCCGGTAGTGCGGAGATTGGGCGCCGGTTGTTCAGATGGTGTCGGATCATGCCGGCGAACGGTTCGGGAACCGGCGCGGGTTCATTGCCGAGGGCGATGCGCAGTTCGTGCGGAGACACGATGATCGCGCTTGTCGGGAGCGCAGCGACCCTGACCAAAGGTTGTGAGTTGACGTCGAGTTGCCGGCTCGCCGACCGAACGGGGCCGTCGGATGACTCGCCGGGCGGATTGATTCATCTGATGCAATACGCGGTCTTTAACTTGACATAATGTCGCTTATCGGCAAAAGGGGCGAACCTGCGCTATCAGGCGAAAGCGCGCGCCGGGCGGTGATCTGGCGTTTCAGCCTGAAACGCCGCCAGTGCAGCGATTCCCCGGTTGATTTGACCGCGCTCACACGACAACGACGGCCGGGACGAAGCCTGAGGACATAGCCGGCTCCCGACGAGCGCCACTCCGGCCACCGAGGATGCACTCGTTGGCCGCGGGCGGCCAGAAACGCATGCTGCGCCCTCGAACGGAATTGCGCTGCGGCACAGCGCAATTCGTCACTGTGACGTTTCGCTACTGCGCCCGCAGTCGCCCACTTGGTCGATGACTTTCTTCAACGGTGGCGCCGGCACCACAGGGCTGTAACCGGGATTGTCGTTCGCCCACGCGATCTTGGAGCAGAACCCGGGGCCGCTCGGTTCGCCGGCACGCCACGTTTCCAGCGCAGGCCTGCAGTTGTAAACGTCGGACTCATTGACGAAAACGGAACGGTCGAGCGCTGGCGGTGCGTGCGTCCAGATGATCAGGCTGCTCGCAGTAGGCAGATTGCAGGGCGTCTCAGGTATGGGCACGGTACCGACTTCGCCATGGGCCGTCGAGGCGAACGGTAGCGCGCAGGCTGCAACCACCAATGTCGATGCGGCTATTGAGGGAATGGCCAACGCGCTTGCCCTCTTTCTTGAAGGTTGATGATAAGCATCTTGAAAGCTACCTGCTGAGAGATTAATCCCGTATGCGCGAGTCGTTAAGGCCTGCCCCGCGACGAGATTCGTATTGGGATCAGCCGGGCGTGCCGATGAGGCTCGAGCGGCAACGACGCTACTCCCGGCTCGGTGCCCCTCCCAACGTGGCGCCCGCGGCCCGCCACCAATACGTCACTGTGACGGATTCGTCTGTCGCGCAAGCTGCTGAAGCGACCGCCCCATGCGTGCCCAGGGCTGTCTAATACCTTAAAGTATAGAATACATTCATATATATGATGCTTGACCGAATATGATACATTAATGTAGCGTAACGGCTGTCCCAAGCACACGACCGACCGTCGCATCGACCCCGCCAACGCGATCCAACCCCTCTGAACCCATGCGAGTACTCGATGAAATTGCAAACCGCACCTACGCCCGAATGGCTGTCCACAATGGGTAACCAACTGTCGCCGCGTCTACGTGAGCTGATCCGCCAGGGAGCATGGATCGCTCTCAACCCCACCCCCGAGTGGCTCGACGAGCTGGACCGAGCCACGGTGGCCAGCAACCCCATCATCGCCGGGGACCCCACCCTGGTCGCTGCGGTCACGGCCTCCAACCGCATCAATCTGATCCACTTCGCCACCGCCCACTTGCGTGATCCCGGCGCGCCAGTGACTGCGTATCTCGGCCCGGAGCCGCTGCGCATGGCGCGGCTTCTGATGCGCCGTGGCCTTGGCCCGTCAGCCCTCGACGTCTACCGCATCACGCAGAATGTGGCGTTGCAGCGCTGGACGGACATCGTGTTCGAACTCACCGCGGACCCTGAGGAACTACACGAGCTGCTCAATATCTTCTCGCGGTCAGCCAGCGACTATGTCGACGCCACGCTCGCCGGCCTCGCCAGGCAGTTGAAATTGGAGCACAGCGAGCTGGCCCAGGGAGCAGTGGTTGAGCGCCGCAAGATTGTCGAAGCGATCCTTCGCGGCGACTCGATCAACCACAATCGCGCCGAGGGGCGATTGGGTTACCCCCTTTCCGGGTCGCACACTGCCGCCATCATCTGGTACGACGAGTACGACGACGACTATCGGTTGCTGGACCGGGCTTCCGACGCGTTCAGCCAAGCCGTCGGATGCACACGCCCTTTGACGGTGAAGTCCAACGAGGCGACTCAGTGGATCTGGCTCAAAGACGTCGACGCGGTCGACGGCGACCAAGTCCGCCAGGCACTCGACGAAACACCCCAGGTACGCATCGCAATTGGGCCCAGTGCGCGCGGCATCGGCGGTTTTCGGCGCAGCCACCAGCAGGCTCTCGCCGCCCAGCACATGATGGTGCGGCTGCAATCGCGCCAACCAATGGCCTTCTTCGACGACATCCACATGGTTGCGTTGCTTACCCAAAGGCCGGATTTCGCAGACGAGTTCATCAACACCACCCTCGGGGCCTTCGCTTCAGCCGGCTCAGTGCTGCGCGAGACCCTGCTGACATACATCAACGAACAGTGCAACGCCGCTCGCGCCGCACAACAGCTCTACATCCACCGCAACACCTTGCTGGGTCGACTCGACGCCGCGCAACGACTCCTCCCTCGTCCCTTGGAGGGCAACACCGTTCGCATCGCCGTCGCGCTTGAAACTCTCAGCTGGCGCGGCAGCAAAGACCCGGACCCCAGCGGTGAGGAGCGCAACGAAACCTCACCGTGATTGTGCGCCATCCGACTCTGCCGACACGGACACCGCGCTGACTATGTATGGTCAACCTGGTCTGCCGACGCACGGGAACAGATAGCACTGATGGCGAACAATCTCCCAGACAATGCCGTCACGTCACGGCAGGCGCTGGATCCCGGCCTGCACCGCGGAGTCAAGTTCCCGCGGGCGGCCTTCACCCTCGCGGGCAACGCGGCCCGGAGCCGCGGCGTCCCAGTTGACACCTCCTATGCCGAACTGCACGGCTATCGATTCAAGCTGCCCTGCCGCCCGATCCTGCACTTGCACGGCGATCAGGACGGCGCCATGCAGGTCGTGTACACGCAAGATCTGCTGGACGAGTTGCCGGCCGGTGGCCACATCGAGATAGTTCGCGGCGCGGGCCATTTCGCACAGGTCGATCAGCCCGAGGCAGTCGCGACCGCGATCCTGGATTACCTGGCCAGCGGCTAGGTGACCCAGTCCGGTTGCTCTGCGACATCGACCGCCGAGAAGTCCTTGTGGCCCAGGCCGGCGGTGGTTCCGCCGTCAACCACGAACTCCGAGCCGGTCGAGTAGCTGGACTCGTCGCTGGCCAGGTAGATCACCAGGCTGGAGACTTCCTTGGGTTCGGCGGCGCGGCCCAAGGCGCTCTGGAAGATGTCCTCGGGAACCCACTCGGTCATCGGCGTTTTGATGAGTCCGGGGTGAATCGAGTTGACCCGGATTCCGTTCGGGCCCAGTTCCAATGCCGCCGATTTCGTCAGCCCGCGGACGGCGAACTTGGTTGCGGTGTAACCATGGCAAGCAATGGTGCCGGCCATCCCCTCGATCGAGGAGATGTTGATGATCGATCCTCGGCCCGCTTGCTTCATCGGTTTCACCACCGCGCGGATGCCGAGAAACACGCCCGTCAGGTTGATGTCGAGGATCCGCTGCCACTCGGAGAGTTGGTAATCCTCCAAGGTGCCGATGTTGATAATGCCCGCGTTGTTCACCAGCACATCGACGCCACCGAACTCGTCGACGGCGGTGGCTACCGCGGATTCCCACAGCTCGGGTTTTGTGACATCGAGGTGCACGTAACGGACCGCGTCGCCGAGCTCAGCCGCCACCGCCTTGCCCTCGTCATCGAGAATGTCGCCGAACACCACCTTGGCCCCTTCGGCCACCATCATTTGCACGTGCGAGGCACCCATCCCCCGCGCACCGCCGCTGACCAGCGCTACCTTCCCCGCCAACCGTTCTGCCACTGCGTATCCCCTGTCGTGTCGGTGCGCCTGAGGGCCTGAGTATGTAGTCGAGTATGCGCCAGGCTTAACGAGTGGCCGCATCGGCCTCTACGCGCGTCACCATACATACACCGTTGAAACGTATGACCACACCTGGAGAGCGAACAGGCGTTAGGCTGCGCGCATGTCCGGTGGCGTCAAAGTGGAACAATCCCGGGCCATCCCAGTAACCCCTGAGCAGGCCTTCCGAGGCATCATCGAAATCGACGTTCCCACCGTGTTTCGCCGACGATACGGTCCTATCCCTCCGATCCGCAAAGTCAGCGGTAGGGACGGCGCAAATTGGGGAGTTCCTGTTCTCTCATTCGGGCACGGGTACGCGAATTAGGTGGCGGTACACCACGTACCCGCGAGCCCGGCTCGCGACGCCTGCGCTTCCTGTGTTCGGCTGGTTTTGGCGTGGGTACGCGCGTCAGATGTTGGAGGAACTGTCGAATCTGCTCATAGACGGCCCCGCGAAACTTATCCCTTGACCGACCCCGTCCGCTTGTCCGTGGTCGTGGCGATGCACACCACATCCCGGTCGCCGTTGTCCCACGTCGCCTGGGTCGGATAGAGAAGGTAAATCCCGACGTCCGAGCCGGAGGCCGCGTTGGGTGCATAGCTCATCAACGACAAACGGCATCTCGCCTGGTATTCGCTCTCGAGGGCTGGCTGACCGGGAAACTTCGACTCGACGACCCGTATCTGGTCATAGACCTCACCCTCATGAGGCGTCGTGCACGCCACCTTGGGCATCCGGACAACCCGCGCGTTGTCGGCCGGCATCGTCTCGATGCAATCGCCGACTTGTAGGCGCGTTGCGCGCACCGAGCCGTCGTCGGTGACGACGGCGAGCACGATCAGTGCGACGAACCCCAGCGTCCATGCGCCGGACAGCACCAGACCGGCGATCGCCATTCCACGTCCACTCTGCCCTCGCTTCTTGATCTGGCTGAGCGCAATGATGCCGAAGATCACGCTCAACAGGACGCCGCCGAGCAGCCCGAGGACCAGTGAAGCGACCGCCCAGCCATTCGTGCCCCGCGCCGGAGCAGGAGGTGGGTATCCCGGGCCGTACGGACCCGGTTGCTGGGGATACATCCCGCCGGGATAGCCGGGTTGGTTGGGATAACCGGGTTGACCGTAGGGGCCCTGCCCGGGCGGCGGCGGCGACGGATATTGCGGTGGCTCGAAAGTCATGAGGGCTACCGTAGTGCCATGTTTGCCAGCGGCGCGACACATTGGCGTTTCCGGTGCCGTGAGACGCGGGGGCAAACGCGACGCAGACCGTCAGCCGGCGTGGAGTCAACGGGTGCCGTACGCGCAATTTCGTTTGGTCAACACAGTCCGTGGTGATGAAACCGGTTGCCCCCCATGCGTTTAGCCTGATACATCGCGGCATCGGAGGTCGTGATCAGTTCTTCGAGAAGTGACTGGTGTTCACTGGGTGTGGTCTGGTTGAGAAGCGCGCAGGCGGTGCCGATGCTGGCGGTGACTTTCGCAGTCGAAGTTTCGATTGCCCGGCACATCTGGTCAGCCAACAGCACGGCGTTGCAGCGCGCCGAGGTGCCGGCCACGAGGAATTCCTCACCGCCGCTTCGGGCCACCACCGCCTGATCGTCGGCAGCTGCCAGCAGCGCTTGGGCGACCTGGACCAATGCGTGATCGCCTGCGGCGTGGCCGCGCATGTCGTTGAGGGCTTTGAAGTTGTCCAGGTCAATTACCAGCATCACGAGGTGGGCGTCGATGCCCCGGCGAGCCAGCATCGTCCCCAATACGTTGTGCGCAAACGCGCGCCTGTTGAGCAGGCCGGTCAACGGATCGCGATCAGCGCGCAGCAGGTCGCCTGCCAGCGCGCGCATCAGCATTCGAATGGCCAACGGCAGAGCGATGTTGACCTCGACGACGAGCCACAAATCAACTCCGGCCAGGCTCGGGTGTCCCGATCTCGCCAGCGACAAGGCCTCGAAGAGGGCCACAGCGCCGGCCACCGCGAAGTTGTACAGCACCAACCCGGTCGTATGAAAGAACGCCATATAGGCGCCGAAGGTTGCAAAGGCTACACATCCGATCAATGCGGCCAGCGGGTTCGGATGTGCGAGACATGCCAACGCGACCGCGGTGTTGCACGTCACCGCGAAAGCCACCGACTGTAAGCGGCTCGGCCAACGCCACATCCACAACAACACGCCCGCTACCCCACCGCCGGCGGCAACCCACGTCATCGCGACAGGCACCGGTCCGCGGGGGCCATCCGAGCCGGCGAGCAGCGCCATAAGACACAACACCATCGAGGCCGCGATAAACGCCATCAAGGCCCGAATGGCACCGCTGACACCGCGCGCCGCCAGATAGCCGGAGAGCCAGTCATACTGATCTGCCCGCCACCACCGACCAAAGATCGCGGTCATCGTTGACTCCCAATCGCCACTGCCGATCATCTACATCGGCGTGCTATCCGCTCGTTACGGCTCTACCGATGCCGACGGAGTAGATTATCGCGGGTCATCCACGCAGAACGACGCATTACGCAGTTTCCTGTTCTATTCAGATCCCGCGTGAACCGGGTATGCAAGGCCGCCGCTGCGGCAGGTCAGTTCACGATGTCGAAAATCGCCGCTGCGGACGTAACGGCCTTATCGGCGTTGCCCTCATCGTGCAGCAGCATACGCACGCCGACCCGCCCGGGACCGCCCGCGTAAGCGGTACCCTCCACCCGGAACGGACCTGCTTTGCCACGCGACATGAACATCACGTGCCAGCTGACCACCTGCACCATGCGGGTCCCGGCGACGGCGGCGGCCAGGTCGATCGCGGCGGTCTCGAGTACGACGTGCTGGGGCCCGATGTGCAGCGCCGCATCCGGAGACGCGAGTTCGGCGCTCAGCGCGGGAAGCACCCAGTGCCCGTCATCGCGCTTGCCTGCGCCGAAAACCGACCACAGCGGGGGCAGCTCGGGTGAATCCTCGATCACCAGATCGGTGCCCGAAACATCCATCTTGCCAAGGCCTTCCGGCGGGATACCGATGATCGCGCCCTGCCCTTCGTTGAACGCGATCACCCGTTCCGGGTGGTCGGCGTCCACGATCTTGCACCGTCCGTAGCCCATGGTCCGGCCTTGATGAACGATTCCCGACTCGACGATCTCGACCCTGGTGACGTCGTAGCCGGGGTCGACGATCTGCACCGAGGCGATGACCGGGTTGGGCACCGCGACCATGTCGGTCTGACAACCCTCCGGCGACGAGATGGCCAGCGGCGCAACCATGATGCCGCCGGCCTCGTTGCGCATGTCGCGGCGGATGACGACGGTGTTGTCCACCTCGCCGATGTTCATCGACGAGTGCTTACGGCCGATGTAGCGGTAGCTGAGCAGCCCGGTCCAGCGTCGGTACAGCTCGTCGCGGTAGCCGTCGGGGTCGTTGGCCAACTCCCTGATGTCTCGCAGTTGGTCGGCCATTGTCAACTACCTTTCGCCAAGTCTGTTCCGCCGAACCTGGTTGAACGGCACACCTTTGTCCGCGGCGTACTCGCGCGGCAGGTTCAACACCCGCTCGCCGATCACGTTGCGCGCCATCTCGGTGGTGCCACCACCGATGCTGGCAATCTGGCGGCCCAGGTAACGCATACCGACGTTGAGCAGTCCCGTGTCGTCCTCGACAACGGCGGCCGAGCCCGCGGCGGAGTAGGCGGCGTCGGTCTCGACATCGTGGACCGCGGCCATGGACAACCTGATGATCGATCCCGCGGTGGGCGGCAGGTTTCCGCTGGCGACCGCGTGGAACACGTGTTCGCTGAGCTGCCGTTGGACCGCCCGGTGGACCAGGGCTCGTCCGACCATCTCGCGAACGCGTTCGTTCCCGTTCCCGTTGATCGAGTCGACCAGCGACACCAGGTCGATCGAAACATCTTGGGCCTCGGAGATTCCGGGCCCACTGGTGTACTCGGAGCCGTCGCCCATGGTGCGGCGCTCGTGGTAGAGCTGCCGGGACGCGACTTTCCACCCCTTGCCCGGTTCTCCGACGACGGCCTCGTCGCCGACATCGACGTCGTCGAGAAACTCTTCGCAAAACTCGGTGGAGCCGTTGACCTGTTGGATCCGGTTGATCGTGATTCCGGGGTGCCGCAGCGGCACCAGGAACATCGTCAGCCCGTCGTGTTTGGTTGCCTCCCAGTCGGTCCGGGCCAGGCACAGGCCATAGTCGGCGGCGAACGCCCAGGTGCTCCACGTCTTTGCGCCGTTGATGATCCAGCGGCCGTCGCGACGGTCGGCGCGGGTGATGACACCCGCGAGGTCCGAACCTCCACTGGGTTCCGACAACAGCTGGACCAGCACTTCCTCGCCGCGCAGGGCCGCGGCGATGTGAGAGCGCTTTTGCTCCTCGGTGCCCATGTCGAGGATGGTTGCGCAGCAGATGGCAAAGGACGGGACGTTGAGCATCAGCGGTGTCTCGTAGCCCACGGACTCGGCGTCGAACGCCTTCTTGTACTCGTAGCTCAGTCCCAGCCCGCCGTACTCCCGCGGAAAGCAGATGCCGGCGAATCCCCCGTCGTACAAGGTCTTTTGCAGTTCGCGAGCCCGCTGCCACGACGACAGTTCGTCGCGCTCGAGCAGCGCCGCCTGCTCGGGATCTTGCCGCGGCATGTTCTGGGCCAGCCAGGACCTGGCCCGGCTGCGGAATTCCGCGACGGACTCAGCAGTCACGTCGCGTTCGTCCGCGCATCATCGTCGATGGCCTCCCACCGTTGTTCTGAGCAATCGCGTGCTGAGCAATCGCCCAGCAGTGCTGCAGAACAGTAAACCAGACCCGAGTCACTCCTCGCAGCATGGCGTGGCGTCGAGCCGGCAGGCGCACGACGCGCGAATCGGCACGTCGGCACGTGCGGATGCCAGTGCAAGCTGCTGGCCGATGATGGCGGCTTCGGCGCCGCGGCCCAACCGCTGCAAGCACTCGTGATAGCCATGCAAACTCCACACGTTGCCCGGATGCTGGCAGCACCGGGCCAGCGTGTGGTCCAGGCCGAGGTCGGCGGCGTACACCGCGGCGGCCTCTTCGACGTGGCCTTGTTCGAGCAGCAATGCTCCATAGGCGTGGCGTGCGGGCTGCATCCAGCCCCACGGCTCGTCGTAGGGCAGCGCGTCGTCGAGCTCGACCGCGCGCCGCAGATAGCTGAACGCCTCGTCGAAATACCCTTCGCGGTAAGCGATCTCACCGTCGAGCAGTTCAGCGGCCACCGCCAGGATGTCCCGACTGGTGTTGTTGAACAGGTAGCGGGACGCCGGGATCCGGTCGTATGCCTGCGCGAACGCGGCGCGCTCGGCGCGGGCGCGCGCGAGTTGGCCGGTGGCCGCCAGCGCGATGCCGCGTCCATAGTGAATCGTCGTCGCGGTGGCGCAGTAGAGGTCCCGGTCGTCCGGCAGTGGTTGCGCGATCAGCTCGTCCCACCGGCCGAACCGCACCAGCACGTGGGTGCGCAGCGGGACGAACGCCTCCAGCCAGTCGGCCATCGGCGGGGATTCGATCGACAGCAACTCGGCGGTCAGCTGACCGGCCAGCTCGTCGGCGGCCTGAAACGCGACCTGAGACTGTCCTTCGAACATCGCCGAATAGACGATGAAGTGCAGATCGTGGGCGCGATAGAGCGAGTAGAAGTTCAACGGGCCCTCGCGGCTCACGAAGCGTCGATCCGCTTGCACCGCAGCATAATTCGCGACCACCGAGCTGCGGTAGTCGCCGCACAGCACGTCGATGTGGCTCGGCATGTGCTGCAGATGACCGGCGTCGGGCACCAAGTCGCGCAACAGGTCCGCTGCCGGCAGGGCGTCCTCGGGAGCCGCCGACATCTCCATGGAGTGCAGATACAGATGCAGGATGCCCGGATGTTCACGACCCGCCACCGTGGCGAGCGCACCTTCGAGGATCCGTTTGGCCTCGACCACGCGCGAGCCCGCAGCCGGATCGCCCGTGCTGGTGTCCCACAGGGCCCATGCCGTCACGTTGACCAGTGCGTCGGCGGTCAGCGCCTGCACATCGACATCGCTGGGGTACGCCACGGCCAGCGCTGCCATCGCGTCGGCGTAGGCGGCCATACCCGACTGCAGCGCCTCCGTGTCCTCGGCGTCGTCCGTGGGAAAGCGGGCCTGCAACGCTGCGATGAGTCCCCGCTCGACTGGGCCGGCCCTGCCCTGCCCGGCCCGCTGGAGTTCGGTGCGCGCGCGGGTCAGCGACGAGGTCAGGTCGACCGGGTCGAATGCTTCCCACGCCTTGTTGTAGTTCGGCCCAACCGAGTACGCGATTCCCCATCGCGCGATGGCCAGGTCCGGATCGAATTCCAGGGCCCGCTCGAAGCAGCGAATCGCCTCTTCATGGTTGAACGCGTAGGCCCACACCAGTCCGCGGTCGAACCAGACCTGCGCTTGCCCAGAACAGTGTTTCGATCGGCCGGTGGTAGGAGCCCAGGTCGAAATACTGCTCGCCTAGCTCGCCCATCACTGTGCTGCCAGCTGCTCGACGATCACGGCCCGCGCTGCGCGCCCCTCCGGAGTGGGGGTCAGCGGATAGACGTGCAGCAGACCGTGACGCTCGTGGTAGTCGACGTCTACGCCTGCGGCAGTGGCCTTTTCAGTCAGCGCTCGCGCGTCGGGATTGAGGATGTCGCGGGTACCGCTGAAAACGGTCAATGGTCCCAGACCGGTCAAATCGGCCGCAAGCGGACTCACCCGCGGATCGGTCGGCGCCAGCTCGCCGCGCCAGCGCTGCGCGAACACCAGCAGGCCTTCGCGACTCAGCCACGGATCCGTCGGCTCGACCGCGTGGATCTGCGGGTTGTTCAGCGACACATCAACAACCGGCGAGATCAACACGGTCCGAGGTAGGACGACACCCTGCTCGTCGCGCAGCATCACCGCCGCCGACAACGCCAGCTGCCCGCCCGCCGAGTCTCCCGCCAGGCACACGCTGTGTCCGGCGGCCAGATTCTCCGCCAGCATGTCCGCCACCATTTCGATGATCACCGGCACCACCTCCGCCGCGGTGGCGAACGGCACCAGCGGATAGATCGGGACGATCACCCGCACCCGCGCCTCGGCCGCCAGTTGCGCAGCCAATTGCCAGTGCTGCGCGACGATTTCATTGACCCACGCGCCCCCGTGCAGGTACACGACCGTGCGTTCGGGTGCGTCGGTCTTGGGCGTGATCGTGTAGATCGGCCAGCCGGAACGACGCGCGACGGCCAGCGCCACATCGGAACGCAACCGAGGCGGCGGCCCGTACGGTTGCGGCCGCAACGCCCGCTGTTCGATATGGTCACGTGCGGCTTGCGCGCTGGCGTACCGGCGCGTACCACCCCGGAGGCGAAGCAGTGTGGGCATGGCCCGGCTCGCCCAGCTTGGCCGGCTTTTCTCGGTCGTCACGGGTCTGGCTTTCCAATTCCCGGCAGCGGTTCCCACTCCTTGGATATCGACATCCTCCAGCGCGGAGTGCGGCGCTGGAGGAAGGCGTCCACGCCCTCACGCGCATCGGCGCGGCCCATCACCCGCCGATGTAGTTCCGTCTCCAACTGGGCGACCTGACGCGGTGTGTAGCCCTTGATCATCGTGTCCCACAGCAGCCGTTTGCTCAGCGCCGCCGACATCGGTGCCACGTTGACGGCGATGTCGCGGGCTACCGCCATGGCCGCCTCGAGTACCCGGTCACCGGGCGTGGTGCGACTGGCAATCCCCATGGCCGCCGCCTCGGCGCCGTCGAAAGTCCGTCCGGTCAACAGGATGTCCGCCGCCACCGCACCGCCGACCAGATGCGGCAACGTCCAATGCGACATGCAGTCGGGTATGACACCCCGACGGACTTGCGCGACAGCGTATTTGGCGTCGTCGGCCATGATTCTTATGTCGGCCTGCAACGCGAGCGTCAATCCGATCCCGATGGCGTGGCCGTTGACCGCCGCGATGACCGGGGTGCGCAGCTCGAACGCGGCCGGATCCGTCGGCGCCGCGGTGAACTCGCTCGAGGGAGCACCGAAAGGACTTAATTCGGTGGAGAAGTCGGCACCGGCACAAAACGCGTCGCCGGCCCCGGTGAGCACGATGGCGCGCACCGCGTCGTCGTCGTCGCACCGGCGGTATGCATCGTTGAGCAGCGCACCCATTTCCCCGGTGTAGGTATTGCGCCGCTCCGGCCGGTTCAGGGTCAATAGCGCGACGCCGTCGGCAATCGCGACGGTGAGGTCCATCTCGCTGAACTTACCCAGGCGATAGGGTGTGGCCAATGAACGGGCCACCGAAAGCGATTGAGGCCGACTACCTTGTGGTAGGCGCGGGAGCCATGGGCATGGCATTCACCGACACGCTCATCACCGAGTCCGATGCCCGCGTGGTCATCGTCGACCGTGCGTGTCAACCTGGTGGACACTGGACCACCGCCTACCCATTCGTTCGACTGCACCAGCCATCGGCTTACTACGGCGTCAACTCAAGAGCGTTGGGCAACAACACCATTGACCTTGTCGGCTGGAACCAAGGACTGAACGAACTCGCGCCCGTCGGCGAGGTGTGCGCCTACTTCGACGCAGTGATGCAGCAGCAATTTCTGCCCAGTGGGCATGTTGAGTACTTCCCGATGAGCGAGTACCTCGGCGACGGCCGGTTCCGCACACTGGCCGGCACCGAATACGCCGTCCACGTCAAACAACGCATCGTCGACGCCACCTACCTGCGCGCCATCGTGCCCTCGATGCGACCCGCGCCATATGCCGTCGCGCCGGGCGTCGACTGCCTCACCCCCAACGAACTGCCGAAGTTCGCCGCCCGGGACCGCTACGTGATCATCGGCGCCGGCAAGACCGGTATCGACACCTGCCTGTGGCTACTGCGACACGACATCAGCCCGGATAAGCTGACCTGGATCATGCCGCGCGATTCCTGGCTGATAGACCGGGCGACCCTGCAGCCCGGGCCGAGTTTCATCGATAAATTCCGGTCCAGCTTCGGCACCACCCTCAAGGCAATCGGGGAAGCGACCTCGGCCGAGGACCTGTTCGACCGGTTGGAGACCGCCGGAACGCTGCTGCGCATTGATCCGTCGGTACGACCGCTCATGTACCGCTGCGCGACGGTGTCGGACCCCGAACTGTCCCAATTGAGGCGGGTCGGCGACATCGTCAGGATGGGGCACGTTCAATCGATTGAGCCCGACGCAATCGTGCTGGACGGCGGATCGGTTCCCTCCTCGCCCGCAGCCCTTTACATCGACTGCACCGCCGACGGAGCACCGCAACGCCCGGCCACGCCGGTATTCGATGCCGACACCATCACCCTGCAGGCGGTGCGCGGATGCCAGCAGGTGTTCAGCGCCGCGTTCACCGCGCACGTTGAACTCGCTTACGACGGTGATGCGGTGAAAAACGACCTCTGCGAACCGATTCCACACCCGGATTCCGACATGGACTGGCTACGACTGACCCAATCCGATCTTCGCAACTTTCAGCGCTGGCTGGACGATGCCGAACTGACCGACTGGCTCGGCTCGGCGAGGTTGAACATTCTCGCCGACCTGCTTCCGCCGCTGTCCCACAAGCCGCGGGTGCGCGAGCGGCTGGTGTCGATGTTCCAAAAAGGGCTGACCACCGCGATCGATCAACTCGAGGTGCTGCGCAGCGAGCACGCCGCGCCCAGCAACCATCAGGTCGAGCAACGCTGAAGGAGGGAGCGTGCCGCAGCATCCCGACCTCGACGCGCCACTCGTCGAGCTCCCAGGCTCGGGCTACGTCTACGAGACGGGCTGGCGGCTGGCCACCTCCGACATCGACGAGCACATGAGACTGCGTCTGGACGGGGTCGCACGCTACATCCAGGAAGCCGGCGCCGAGCATCTCGCCGATGCCGAGTTGGCTGAGGTCCATCCCCATTGGATCGTGCTGCGCACGGTGATCGACGTCCTCGAGCCGATCGAATTGCCCAGCGACATCACTTTCCGCCGATGGTGCGCCGCGCTTTCGACCAGATGGTGCAGCATGCGCGTTCAGCTCGAAGGGCGCCGACGGCGGGCGCATCGAAACCGAAGGTTTCTGGCTCTGCGTGAACAAGGACACCCTGACGCCGTCGCGTCTTTCCGACGACTGCATCGCGCGGTTCGGCAGCACCACCGACAACCACCGGCTCAAGTGGCGCCCCTGGCTCGCGGAGCCGGTCCAGGATGGCTTCCAGAACGTCACCGAAACGCCATTTCCACTGCGCCGCACCGATATTGACATCTTCCAGCACGTCAACAACACCAGCTATTGGCATGGCGTGCACGAGATACTCGGGCAGGTGCCAGAGCTGGAGTCGGGGCCTTTTCGGGCGGTACTCGAATACCGCAGCCCGATCAAGTTCGGCGAATCGTTGACCATTCGTTCCGAACGTCACGGCGACACCGTGCGCATTCACTTCGTGGTCGGTGACGACGTGCGCGCCGCCGCACTGCTGCGCAAGCTCTAGTCCTGGACCCGAGGCCGGATCATCTTCTATTATCTGCGTATGCACGTAGATAGCTGCCGAGCCCATGTCCACGAGCACGACGCGGACGGACACGGAGCATGCACGCGGAATTCGTGGACTGATCGGCGAGGTCTTCTCCCCACACAGCCATGATGCCGCCGACCGCTTCGACGACGCCCTGTCGTCCAGTGCGTCCGGAATCCGCGCGGTGAAGATCAGCCTGGTCGCCCTGGTTGTCACGGCCGCATTCCAAGTGGCGATCGTCGTCATCTCCGGATCGGTGGCACTCGCCGCTGACACGATCCACAACTTCTCCGATGCGTTGACCGCGGTGCCGCTGTGGATCGCGTTCTCGCTGGGCACGCGTGCGGCCACGAAGCGATACACCTACGGTTACGGCCGCGCAGAAGACCTTGCCGGGCTGTTCGTGATCGCCATGATTGCCTTGTCGGCCCTTGTCGCCGGCTACGAGTCGGTGATGCGCCTAGTCCATCCGGTTGCGATCGGCAACCTCGGCTGGGTCGCGGCAGCCGGCGTCGTCGGGTTCGTCGGCAACGAGTTGGTCGCCCTGTACCGAATCCGGGTCGGGCGGCGGATCGGTTCAGCGGCGCTTGTCGCCGACGGCCTGCACGCCCGCACCGACGGATTCACTTCACTCGCCGTTGTTTTCGGTGCCGCGGGTGTCGCGCTGGGATACCCGCTGGCCGACCCGCTCATCGGGCTGACCATCACCGTCGCGATCTTGGGCGTGCTGCGTACCGCCGTGCGCGAGATCTTCAGCCGCCTGATGGATGGTGTCGACCCCGCGCTCGTGGCCACCGCCGAAGCAGCGCTGGCTGCGCAACCCGGAGTTCAAGCCGTCCAGAGCATCAAGTTGCGCTGGGTCGGGCACCGACTCCACGCCGACGTCGAACTCGACATCGACCCCGCCACCAGCCTGCAGGACGCACATCGAATCGCACACGAAGCCGAACATGAACTAACCCACGTCGTCCAAAAACTTGACACCGCACTCGTGCACGCCTATCCACACCATTAGCTTGTCCAATGAATTTATGCGTATCGGATACCATTGCCGGACCTACGCCACCGGTGGGGCTCCGAATCTCTGTCTCGGGCATGTGAATTCAGGCTTATAATCAGGGCCGACGCGGGCCCGGCGCATCAACTACCTGATACTCGCTGGCACAGCGAAAGTCTGAAGAATCTATGGCAATATCCGCCAAATCCCGAAAAGCTCCTGCTACGGTCGCAACAATGCTCTAATCGGCGCGATTAATGCGTCATGAATACGGCTTGAGACGGTCGTGATACGACCGTGATAAGGCCGTGATGAGGTCGTAATTAGTGGGTCGGAGGGTTGGGCGTGTCATATGTGGTTGCCGCACCGGCGGCGCTGGCGAACGTCGCGACGGATATCGCCGGGATCGGGTCTGCACTGAGCGCGGCGAACGCCGCGGCGGTGGCCCCGACCTCCGGGTTGGCGGCGGCCGCGGCCGATGAGATTTCCGGCGCGCTCGCGTCGTTCTTCAACTCGTACGCGCAGGAATATCGGGCTTTGAGCGCCGCAGGCGTCGTCGTTTCATGCCCGGTTTGTGCAGGCGTTGACCACGGGTGCGGGCTGGTATGGCGGTGCCGAGGCGGCCAATGCGTCGCCGTTGCAGAGCCTGGAGCAGGCGGTGCTGAGCGTGGTGAATGCGCCCACCGAGGCGTTGGTGGGGCGTCCGCTGGTCGGTGATGGCGCCAACGCGACCACACCTGGTGGTCGTGGCCAGGACGGTGGATTGCTGTACGGCAACGGCGGTAACGGTGCTGCCGGTGCGCCGGGTCAGGCCGGTGGGGCCGGCGGTAATGCGGGATGGTTCGGTAATGGCGGGGCCGGCGGCGCCGGCGGTGCCGGTGCGACCGGCGGTAATGGCGGTGCGGGTGGTCTGGTGTCGGGCAATGGCGGTGCCGGCGGTCAGGGCGGGCCCGCGGCGGCCAGCATCAACGGCGGCAATCCCGGGCAGGGCGGTGCCGGTGGCACGGCCGGGATGTTCGGTCAGGCCGGCGCCCACGGACAGGCCGGCGCCGCGAGCATGGGCAGCGACAACAACGGCGGCGGCAACAACAACGGCGGTGGCAACAACGGCGGTGGCAACAACAACGGCGGTAGCGACAACGGCGGCGGCGCTGGCGGTGGTTCCGCGCTGACGGCGACCTACACCACAACGTCGCAGTGGACCAACGGCTTCAATGCCGAGTACACGATCACCAACACAAGCTCGACGCCGGTGACCAACTGGCAGCTCCAATTCGATCTGCCCGCAAACGAATCCGTCACAAGCCCGTGGAACGGGCAGGTCACCCAAACCGGCACGCATTACACCGTGACCCCGTTGAGCTACGACACCACGATCGCGCCGGGCAGCTCGATCAAGGTCGGCTTCCAAGGCGCCCAGACCGGCAGCTACTCGGCGCCGACGAACCTACAGATCACCGGACAACCCGGCACCGGCGGCACCGGCACGGGCGGTGGCGGCACCGGCACGGGGGGCGCGGAACCGGCACGGTGGCGGCGGAACCGGCACCGGTGGCGGCGGAACCGGCACGGGCGGCGGCGGCACCAACCCGACCGGGACGGTGATCTCGCAGCAGTACGGGACGACGACGCTCGACGGCAAGTACATCGTCCAGAACAACGCCTGGAACAACGGCGGCAACCAGGCCATCACCGTCACCGACCACGGGTTCGTCATCACCACCGAAAACGGCTCGGCACCCACCAACGGCGCCCCCCTGGGCTACCCGTCCATCTACGACGGCGTGCACTACGGCACCTTCTCGCCGGGCACCAACCTGCCCATCCAGGTGGGCTCGATCACGTCCGCCACCAGCAGCATCACCTACAACTACCCGACCAGTGGCATCTACGACGCCTCCTACGACATCTGGCTGAACCCCACCACCGATCACCACCGGGGTCAACCAGCAGGAAGTCATGATCTGGTTCAACCACACCGGCCCCATCCAGCCGGTGGGTTCACCGACCGGCACCACCACCATCGACGGCCAGAACTTCACGGTGTGGAAGGGCAGCAACGGCCAGAACCAGGTCGTGTCCTACGTTTCCAACACACCGATCACCACCTGGAACGACTTAGACGTGATGGGCTTCATCGACAACACCGAAACCATCGAGCCAGTAAACAACTCGTGGTACCTGACCAGCGTCCAGGCCGGCTACGAGCCGTGGACCGGCAGCGTCGGCGCCGGCGTCTCCAACTTCGACGTCACCGTCAACGGCGTCTAACTCAGTTGGCTGACGACCTTCAGCGGTCGATCCACTGCATCTGCGCTTCGGCGTGATGACCTCCGACCGCCGGCATGAGTGCATCGAGTCTGGCCAGCTGATCGGGAGTCAGTTCAATGCCGTCGGCAGCGGCGTTTTCCTCAAGGCGCGCAACACGTTTGGTCCCTGGTATGGGAACGATGTCGGGGCCCTTGGCCAGCAGCCAGGCCAACGCGACCTGAGCCGGCGTGGCGCCGATGTCGGCGCTGATGACGCCCAGCTCGTCTGCGCTGGCCAGGTTGTGCTGGAAGTTCTCGTCGAAGAACCGGGGGTTGGTCTTGCGGTAATCGCTGTCGGGCAGGCCCTCGGTGGACCGGATTGCGCCGGTGAGGAAGCCGCGGCCCAGCGGTGAATAGGCGACGAACCCGATACCCAGCTCGCGCAGCAGCGGCAACACTTCCTCTTCCTGGTCACGGGTCCACAGCGAGTATTCGGATTGCACGGCGGTGATCGGGTGCACGCCGTGGGCGCGACGGATCGTGTTGACGCCGACCTCGGAAAGGCCGATGTAGCGGATCTTGCCGGCAGCGACCAACTCCGATAGGACTCCGACGGTCTCTTCAATCGGGGTACCGCGATCGAGGCGGTGTTGGTAGTAGAGGTCAATATGGTCGGTCGCCAGCCTGCGCAGCGAACCGTCAACGGCCACCCGGATGTTCTCGGGGCTGCTGTCAAGACCGTCGCGGCCGGTGTGCGACATGATGCCGAACTTGGTTGCCAGCACCACCTGATCTCGTCGGCCCTGCAAGGCGCGGCCGACCAGCTCCTCGTTGGTGTACGGCCCGTAGACCTCCGCGGTGTCGATCAGGGTGATGCCGAGATCGATGGCGCGATGGACGGTGCGGATGGATTCGGCGTCGTCGGTGCCGGCGCCGGCGTAGGCCACCGACATGCCCATCGCACCCAGACCTAGGCGCCCAACTTCCAGATCGCCGAGGCGAGCCTGCTTCATGGAGCCATTGTTGCGCACCGAATCCCCAAGTCCGCAAACGAGTACTCTCACGCTGGTGCAGGACACCGCGCGACCGGAGCGCAATCTGGCCGTGGACTTCTACCGGGTATCGGGTGTGGTCCTCATCGTGCTGGGGCACTGGCTGGCCGGATCGGTGACCTATCACGACGGCTACTTCGGTCGGCAGAACCCGCTCGTCGACCAACCCTGGACCCAGTGGCTGACGTGGCCGTTCCAGGCCGTCCCGGTGTTCTTTCTGGTCGCCGGCTATGCCGGCGCGGTGTCGTGGGAGCACCGCCGCGAAGCCGTCGGGGTGTCGCGCTCGACCTGGCTTCGACATCGACTGACCCGAGTACTCGGACCCACAGCCGTGTACGTGGTGCTGGTGTCGGTGGCTGTGGTGGTCCTGCAGGTCTACCACGTCTCCGGCTCGGTACTGGAGTACGCGGGTTGGGCGGTGGCCATGCATCTATGGTTCCTCGCCGTCTACCTGGTGGTGGTCTCGCTGACGCCCATTGCGATTGCCGCGCAACGCCGTTGGGGACTTGTGGTGCCCGTCGCTCTGGCGGCGGGAGTGGCGGCTGATCGACGTCGCCACGGTGGGCGCGCACCTGCCCAACCTCGGTTGGCTCAACTACCTGCTGTGCTGGGGGCTGCTTTACCAGCTCGGAATCGCTTGGCACGAAAGCCAATTTGAAGGGCTGTTCGCCGGACGCAGGCCATGGCTGCTCGCCGCCGGGTCGGCGCTCGCACTGGCCCTGCTGATCGGGGTGGGCCCCTATCCGGTCAGCATGATCGGCGTGCCCGGCCAAACCGTGGACAACACGTCGCCGCCCTCACTGGCGATGGTCGCGTTCGGGGTCACGCAGGCCGGAATAGCGATGGCGGTCGCGCCCGCGCTCAACCGCCTGTTGCGGCCCCGATTCCTGCAGCGGGTGCTGTCGATCGCCAATAACAATGTGATGTCCCTGTACCTGTGGCACATGATTCCCGTCGTGATCGTGGCGATCGTCGGCTACCCGGCCGGACTGTTGCCGCAACCCGCCGAAGGCGGCCTGGCTGGTGGCTCGCCCGACTGGAATGGCTCGTCATCCTCAGCCTCGTGACCGCGGTCGAGATGACGCTGTTGTTCTGGCTGCGGCGCCTTTTCGCCGCCCCACTGCCCATGATCGGCACACCGCTCACCGAACACTGGGCCGAACCGGTCATGTTGGGCGGCGCGGCGATGGCGGCGTATGGCCTGGCGGTTCCTGGCCGCGCAGGGCTTCGCCCCGGACGGCCAGTTTCCCTGGGTGACCGCTGCGGTCTTCGCCGTCGGCTTGGTCCTCGTGGCGCTTCGCCCCCAACGAGTGCTCGATCGAGTACCTACGACCGAATGAACTCCAGCATGTCGGCATTGACGGTCGCGGCCTGCGTGGTGATCATGCCGTGCGGAAAACCGGTGTAGGTCTTCAAGATTCCGTTGGGCAGCAGCTCCGCCGACAACGGGCCGGCAACCTCGTACGGCACGATCTGGTCGTCCTTGCTGTGCATCACCAGAACAGGCACCGTGACCTTCTTGAGGTCTTCCCGAAAGTCGGTTTGCGAGAACGCCACAATCCCGTCGTAGTGCGCCTTGGCGCTACCCGTCATACCCTGGCGCCACCAGTTGGCGATCGACGCTTCCGACGATTCGGCGCCGGGCGTGTTGAACCCGTAGAAGGGTCCCGACGGCAACGCACGGTAGAACTCGGATCGGTTGGCCGCCAGTTGTGCCTGCAGGTCGTCGAAGACCTCTTTGGGCACCCCACCGGGGTTGTTCTCGGTTTTGACCATGAACGGTGGAACCGCGCTGATGAGAACGGCTTTGGTGGCGCGGGTTTCGCCGTGGCGCGCCAGATAGTGGACCACTTCCCCACCGCCGGTCGAGTGGCCGACATGCACGGCGTCATGCAGGTCCAGGTGCTCCACGACGGCCGCCAGATCGTCGGCGTAATGATCCATGTCGTGCCCATCCGGGACCTGAGCCGAGCGGCCGTGTCCACGCCGATCGTGCGCCACCACGCGGTAGCCGTGGTTCAGGAAGAACAGCATCTGCGCATCCCAGTCGTCCGACGACAGCGGCCAGCCATGGCTGAACACGATGGGCCGGCCCGAACCCCAGTCCTTGTAGTAGATCTTGACGCCATCACTGGTGGTGATCTTGGGCATGGCGAACCTTTCCGTGCGGTCGGTGGGGCGCGATCCGACTATGTCGCCGAGGACGATCCGGCGCAAGACCCCGGGCACGTCTCGCAACGGCGCAAGTTGCGCCATTAGTATGGGTAGCCTACCCTAAACCAAATTGATGGAGGGGCTTACCGTGACGGTTACGATGCCGATTGACCCGCATGCCGACGCTTCGCGGCGCGCATGGCTGCCGTGCCCGCGCTGCGAATGGGGCAGCACCGCCTGCTCGGATTGCCGCAGCAGCCGCAATTGCGGCACGCACTGGCAGTACCTGTTGAGCAATCGGGCGACGCAGCTGAACCTGCAGTGCCCCGGCTGCACCGCCGTATGGTCAACCGATACGCGAAAACGCTTGCATCGCAACCACCACACTTAACCGAGCACCGTCAAGCCGCCGAGTCGGGCGCACCCCACGCGTCGAGGTCGGGCAACGGACGTTGACAGATGGCGTGTGCGTCGTCGGCGGGCAACCCGAACATGAGCAACACGCTTTCGGTGACGGTGTCGGCGGCCAGCGCCCCGTCGCGATCGGTGTCGTCGCGCAGCAGCTTGCCGAGACCCAACAGTGCACCCCCGGCGATGGCCAGTGCCAATTCCGGGTCGTCGACCTGGAACCGCCCGGCGCTGACGGCGGCCTTGATGTCGCGCAGCGCGCGCGGCGCCAGGCCGCGTTGCGACGACAGCAGCGCGGGTCCGTGGGCCAGCAGGATGTCGCTCTCCTGGGGGCGCCGACGGAACAGCCGGCCGGTCAACCGATAACTGGTGGCGAACATTTCGGCGGGATCGTCGATCGCCGCGGTGAGCCGATCCAGCAGAGCCCCGTGCGCATCCAGCACGTCGGCGACCGCGGCCTCGAACAACTGCTCCTTGCTCTCGAAATGGTTGTAGAAGGAGCCCATGCCGACGTCGGCGGCCTGGGTGATCTCCAACACCGGCACATTGAGCTTGCCTTCGGCGATCAACTTTTGCGCGGCCTTGACCAGTGCCGCCCTGGTGCGCTGCTTGCGCCGCTCCAGCCGGTTCGGGGGTTCCGAAGTCGTCACAACAGCAGTATGCATCACTTTTGAGGATTTCGTCAGAAACCTTGACTGAACGTTGACTCGTATGTGACGATTTCGTCAGTTAGCTAGGGAGATGGTGATGGATCAGAGCGTCAGCGCAAGCCGGGATGCCCACCGGGACGTACATAAAGACCTGCACAGCGAGCAGGGAGCACTCCCCGGCGAGCACCCGGGCCGGTCCCGGAATCCGGTGATCAAAGTCGCCGACATCGCGTGGCTCGAGTTCGAGAAGCCAGACCTGACCCGCACCGAGGCGTTTGCGCGGGCCTTTGGTTTCCAGACGGCGCGGCGCGCTCCGGACGAGCTGCAGTTGCGTGGCACAGCCGCGGGTGCGCCGTGCGTGATCCTGCGCCGTGGGCAGCGGACACGATTCACCGGCGTGGCATTCCGTGCCTGCGATGAGGTCGACGTGCTGCGGTTGGCCGACAAGACCGGAGCCGCCGTGCGCGCACTGCCGGAGTCCATCGGCGGCCTATCGGTCGATCTGACCGATCCCAGCGGGGTCCCGGTACACGTGGTCGCAGGCATGCACGAGTTGCCTGAGCTGCCCGGGCAGCAGCCCCTGGTTTTCAATGTCGGAAAAGACCTGCCGCGCAGCAACTCCACCCAGCGTCCCCTGCGCGTGCCCGCGCGGGTGCAACGCCTGGGCCATCTGGTGTTGCAGTCGACCAAGTACCGCCAGGCGCTGAACTGGTATCTGGACAACTTGGGGATGATCGTGAGCGACTTCCTGTTCTTCCCTGGGCAGCGCGAGCGGGGACCGACCATGAGTTTCATTCGCTGTGACCGCGAGGCGACGCCGGCTGACCACCACACGCTGGCGATCGCTCTGGGACCGGCCGATCGCTACGTGCACTCGGCGTATCAGGTCAGCGATCTCGATGCCCTGGCGGCCGGTGGCGAATACCTCAGGGAGCGAGGCTATTTGCGGTCGTGGGGAATCGGCAGGCACATTCAGGGCAGCCAGATCTTCGACTACTGGCGAGACCCCGACGGCTTCCTGGTCGAGCATTTCACCGACGGAGACATGTTCGACAACAGCATGGAACCGAGCTGGGCGCCGTTCACCGCGTCGGGACTGGCCCAGTGGGGGCCGCCGGCGACCAAAGACTTCCTCGGGATCGACCCGAAATCGGCTCGCCACGAACTGGTTTCGATCCTCGCCGCGCTTCGTGGCGACAACGAGTTCGATATCAACCGCCTGATTGGTCTACTGAAAGTGCCCACCTCATGACCGTTTCCGTACTGCACACCGCCTCTCAAACCGGCACTGACGCCGGACACGCCTGGTGGGTCAAGACTGCCGGCGGCGCCGCGAAGATCGACACCGACGCGAGCACGACCGGGCAGCTGCTGGCCGATCGGGCCGCGATCGAAGCCGCCACCGGGGGCGAAACGGTGCCGCTGGACAGTCTGAAGTTGATATCACCAGTGACCAGGCCGTGCCGAGTAGTGGCGCAAATGACCAACTTTGAGTCGCATGTCAAGGACGCGGGCATGGACCCGGCATCGATTCCGCTGACCTTCTTCCGCAAGGCCTCGGCATCGATCAACGGCCCGTTCGACGACATCGTCAAGCCTAGCCACGTCGCCCTGCTCGACTACGAGGTGGAGATCGGGCTGGTGATCGGACGCGCAATTCCCGTCGGCACCAGCATTTCCGACGCGAATCTCGCCGAGTTCGTCGCCGGCCTGGTCGTCACCAACGATGTGTCGGCGCGCGACATACAACTTCCGCAAACCCAGTTCTACGAGGCCAAGTCTTACCCGACCTTTACCCCGGTTGGGCCGGCGCTGGTACTACTGGATGCCGACGAGCTGAATCGATTCGCCGACCTGCGGCTGCGGCTGAGTGTCAACGGCCAAGAGCGGCAGAACGCGCTCGTCGAAGGCGACATGCTCTACCGGCCACTGCAGGCGCTGCAGTCACTCACCCAATTTCAGGAGCTGGCGCCGGGCGACCTGATCCTCACCGGCACTCCGGTGGGCACCGCGCTCAGCGCCCCGCCGAAGCCGGTCGAGATCATCGGAAACCTGTTGCCGCCGGCCATCAAATGGAAGGCGTTCTTCAAGCGTCAGGCCGGCAACCCGAACTATCTGCAGAACGGTGACGTCGTGGAGGCGTCGGTCGCTACCGACGACGGAGCGATCGACCTGGGTACCCAGCGGGCAACCGTCCGGTACGCATGACCGACAAGGCAATTCGGGTGCCTCACGTACCTGTCATCGTCGTCGGCGCCGGACCGACCGGCATCACCGCTGCCACACTGCTGGCACAGTACGGTGTCGGTTGCGTCGTGCTGGACCGCTGGCAGGGCGTGTATCCGCAGCCTCGGGCGGTGCACCTGGACGACGAAATCTTCCGCATCATCGCGCGCCTCGGCATCGACGAGGAGTTCGCCGCGATCTCGCGGCCCACACTCGGGCTGCGACTGCTCGACAATCGGCGCATGGTGCTGGCCGAGTTCACCCGCGACCCGGCCCGCAGCGTGCATGGGTTCCCACAGGCCAACATGTTTGACCAACCGGAGCTCGAGGCCTTGTTACGGATGAACCTCAAGCGCTGCCCCGGCGTCGAATCGCGCGGCGACGCCGAGGTCACCGAGCTCGCCGAGGTGACCGATCATGGGCGCCGGGTGCGGGTCACGTTCACCGACCGGTCCGACGGCACGGCTCACCAGATCGACGCCGACTACGTGCTGGGCTGCGACGGCGCCAACAGCATCGTACGCACCCAAATCGGTTCCACCATGCGGGATTTGAACTTCGAGCAGCGCTGGCTGGTGGTCGACGTAGCCACCGATGCGGATCTGCAGCAATGGGACGGCGTGCACCAGGTGTGCGACCCGGCGCGCGCGGGCACGTACATGCGAATCGGACAGAGCCGCTACCGGTGGGAGTTTGCGCTGCGCGCCGGTGAGAGCGCCGACGACTTTGGCACGGTGGCCGCATTGCGGCCGCTCATCGCGCCCTGGACGGCCACCGTCGCCGACGGCGAACTGAGGCTGCTGCGCGTCGCCGAATACACGTTCCGCGCACAGATCGCCGACCGGTGGCGCCGCGGCAACGTCTTCATCCTCGGTGACGCGGCACACCTCACTCCCCCGTTCATCGGCCAGGGCATGGGCGCCGGACTGCGGGATGCGATGAACCTCGCGTGGAAAATCGCCGGGGTCCGCGACGGCACGTTGGCGGCGAATGCGCTCGACACCTACGAGCAGGAGCGCAAACCGCACGCCCGGGCCATGATCCGGCTCGCGCTCAACATCGGCTGGTCGATGTCGGGCGGCGGCCGGCTGGGCAACGCGGGACGCCGCGTCGTCTTGCCGCGGCTGCGGCTCATCCCCGGTCTGCGCGACAAGGTCGTCGACTCGACCACACCCGCGCTGCGCCGTTCCGCGCTGGTGTGCAGATCGCGCCGGGGCGGACGACTGGCCGGAACGCTGTGCCCGAATCCACGGCTGTCGAACGATCAACGGCTCGACGACGTGCTGGGTACCGGCTTCGCCCTGATCACCACCAGCGCCGTATCCGACGCGGACAAAGCCCGGCTTGCACAGCGCGGAGTTGAAGTGGTGATCGCCGAGCGCGGCAGCGACCTGGCGAAGTGGCTGCTCCGCGGCCGGGCCACGGCTGCGTACGTGCGTCCAGATCGGACCGTCATGCGGGCCGGGCGTCCCGCCGATCCGTCTGCGTGGACGAGATCAGCGTGATCTCGGCGGACGGCTCGCCGGGGTGGTGAAGCCTCCGGTGTCGTCGAAGAACGCCCACTTTCCCTCGTCGTTGACCTCCATACGCCAACCAAGTTCGGAATTCCTGGCGACTGCGTCGACGAACCATGCGTGCGCGGCGTCGGCACTGTTGAAATTCCTCGCTGCCACGATCTGGCCGCGTGGGTCGACGATTCTGAACTCGACCATGCGTGTCGGTTATCCCCTCGGATCGGTTTTCAACCGCCAGCAGCAACTTTCGGCCAGCCGGTGGCAACATTACCGACGCGCTAGTGATGCACGCCACCGCCGTGCGAGTTCTGCCCGGGCGGCATCGCGGCCACCATCGGCGTGTCGACGCCAACGCGGCCCAGTGCGGTTGCGCCTCCCGGCGTACCGAGCGGTGCGTCTCGCCCGGGTAGGACGAGACGGAAGAAGTCCGCGTTGTCATCCCGGAACTGTTGCTGCCCGTCCGGCAGATCGCCTTCCCAGTAGATCGCGTCGAGACGGCAAATCGCTTTGCAGGCACCGCAATCCACGCACTCATCCGGGTTGATGTACATCATTCGGGCACCCTCGTAGATGCAGTCGACCGGACACTCCTGCATACAGGACTTGTCCGTCACGTCAACGCACTCGGCACCAACCACATAAGTCACAAAAGTCAAGGTACCGACCGCTTGTCGCGCATCGCCGCGGCCGAAAGGCCCAATTGCATGGGACCAAAGACCCCGCGCCCTAACCGGCCGGCTGCGTCACGAAGTCGATCAACTGTTCGACCCGGCTGATCAGCGCCGGTTCCAGATCGTTCCAGTCCCGCACCCGCGAACGGATACGACGCCACGCCCTGGCGATGTCCGCCTGGTCGGTGTGCGGCCAGCCCAGCGCCGCACACACGCCGTACTTCCACTGGATATGGCGCGGCACCGTTGGCCAGGTCGCCAGGCCGAGCCGGTCCGGTTTGACCGCCTGCCAGATGTCGACATAGGGGTGACCGACCACCAAGGTGTCGCTGCCACCAGGCCCGCGGCGTACGGCGTCGGCGATGCGCGCCTCTTTCGAGCCTTCGACGAGATGGTCGACGAGAACACCGAGGCGACGTCCGGGAACCGGGCCGAAATCCGCGACGATGTTGGCCAGATCGTCGACGCCGCCCAGATGCTCCACGACGACGCCCTCGATTCGCAGGTCTTCGCCCCAGACCTGTGCGATGAGTTCGGCGTCGTGGCGGCCCTCGACATAGATGCGGCTGGCGCGGGCGACCTTGGCGCGCCCACCGGGGACCGCGACGGAGCCGGACGCGGTTCGCCCGCCTGCGGCGGGGGCCGCGCGGCGCGGGGCGGTGAGTATCACCGGACGGCCCTCGAGCAGATAGCCGGGCCCCAGCGGAAAACCACGGGTGCGACCATGCCGGTCTTCCAGGTAGATGCGGCCGTATTCCACGCGCACCACCGCGCCCACGTACCCGGTCTCCACGTCCTCGACGACCATGCCGGGCTCGACCGGGTGCTCCGTCGATGAAGGCTTGCGCCGTCCGCCGGCAAGCACATCCGATCCATAGCGATCTGCCACGCGGCAATAATAGGAAGCCTGTCGGGCAATCGTGGCCGCGGCGCGCCACGTGGTCGTGGCCAACCGCGAAAGGTGTGCAGCGTAAAGATTGCGGGTATACGCACAAAAGTCCATAAATTCTGTCCCCGAATAAGCCGTCTTGCCCAGGTGATGACGCCGTCACCGGTAGGTTGTTACTTGTGGCAAGAAGCGCCGCTCATGCTGCGTTTAACGAGGTGAACTATGTATCTGGCTGGTCGGTTGGCAAGGATTGTCGCTTTCATGCGCGCCGGCTACCCCACCGGTTGGTCGGTTACCGGCTATGTGCCGCTGGCGGCGCTGCTGCCCCGGCGGGTATCTGACGACGAGATCGCCACCATCTCAAGCCAACTCGTGACCCGGCCCGGGCCGATCAGTAACGCCGATGTCGGTGTGGAGATCACCAGGGTCATCGACGACATGCCGTCGCCGCGGGACATCGAACGTGTGCAACGCCGTCTCGACACGATCGGTCGCGGTTCACAAGCCCTAAACCCTCGGCCCGTGTCCGCAGGCCGCCAGGTAGTCCGAGTAATTCCAGGTCTTCAAGAACTCCTGCCCCGCTTGCCATCCGCGTTGGTATAGGGCGTCGCGTTCTTCGGCGGTGATGTCGAAGTCGATGGGGCTCACCGTGTCGGCGGGCACGAAGATGGTGCGTCGCACGGTGCACGGGTCGTCGATGTAGCCGTTGTCCTGATTGCTGACCAAAGTCTCAATCGCGGCTATTCCCAACGACACCGGCCCATGGACGGGGCGGGTGGGCGGAATGCCCGGGCGCGCCGACAACCGAATCCCGAATGTCGGCCAGCGCGGCGCGGCGCGGTCGAACAGCTCCACCGGAAAGTTGGACAGCAACCCGCCGTCGACCCAGGTGGCTCCGCCGACCCGTACCGGCTCGAACACGAACGGGATCGCCGACGAGGCGTGCACCGCGCGTGCCACCGAGAACTTATCGGGGTCGATGCCGTAGGAGCGGAGATCCCACGGGATGCGAACCAACCGCCGCCGGGACAGGTCGCTGGCGGTCACGACCAACGACCAGGCGAACTGCTCGGGCTCTTCGCCGGTGCGCAAGTCCCCGAAGGTGTGCACGCCGAGGTCGGCCAGCAATCCGGTGAGCAGGTCTTGCAGGTAGGCCCCCCGGTAGACGCCGTCGGACACCAGCAGCGACAGTCCTCCACCGATCAACGGCACATGCCCGATCAGGTTGCGGTCCAGAAACTTCGGATAGGCGATGGAGCGCATCACCTCCGCGAGCCGGGTCATCGGTTCACCGGCGGCCCGCAGGGCGGCGACCAGCGACGCGACAACTGCACCCGCGCTGCTCCCCGCAACCCTGGGGAACTCGTAGCCGGCCGCGGTAAGTGCGTCCACCGCCCCGACCAGGCCGATACCGCGGACGCCGCCGCCTTCGCATACCAGGTCGACGGGTGAAGTGGTCATGTTCTCGACGTTAGCGCGCCGGGACTCGAAGGCCGTCGACATCGAAGAAGTGCAGATGCCCGGGTTGCGGATGCAGTCGCACCCGACTCCCCTTCCCCGGCGGGTCGTGACCGCCGGTGCGCGCGACGACGGGCTTGCTGATTACCTTGTCAGAGCCTGTGATTCGGCCGTACAGGTAGGCGTCCGCACCGAGTTCCTCGACCACATCGACCTCCATTTCCACGCCGCGGTCGCCCAGTTCGAAATGTTCGGGACGGACCCCGACCACGATCTCACCAGCCTCAGCGGTGACCTCGCGCGGCACCTGGATGAACCAATCCCCCAGCGATACGACGGAATCAACGATCGGCAAGGTGAAGAGATTCATCGCAGGGGATCCGATGAATCCGGCCACAAAGACGTTGTCGGGGTTGCGATAGAGCTCTCGGGGCGACGCGCATTGCTGCAACACACCGTCGTTGAGGACGGCCACCCGGTCGCCCATCGTCATTGCCTCCACCTGGTCGTGGGTGACGTAAACCGTGGTGGTGCCGAGCTGCCGTTGCAGCGCAGCGATCTGATTGCGGGTTTGCACGCGAAGTTTGGCGTCCAGGTTCGACAGCGGTTCGTCCATCAGGAACACGCGCGGGCGTCGCACAATCGCGCGCCCCATCGCTACCCGCTGGCGTTGCCCGCCGGAGAGGTCTTTGGGTTTGCGGTCCAGATACGGTTGCAGATCAAGCAATTTTGCGGCAGCCAGCATCCGGTCACGGATCTCCGCCTTGGGGGTGTTGGCCACCTTCAACGCGAAGCCCATGTTCTGCGCCACCGTCATGTGCGGGTAGAGCGCGTAGTTCTGAAAGACCATCGCGACGTCGCGGTCCTTGGGCTCGTCCGCGGTGACGTCGCGGTCACCGATCCGGATGCGGCCGGAATCCAGCGTCTCCAATCCGGCCACCATCCGCAGCGACGTCGTCTTGCCGCACCCGGACGGGCCGACCAGGACCACGAATTCACCATCACCGACAACGAGATCCAGCCGATCCAGGGCGGGCCGATCGGTGCCCGGATACTGCCGCGTCGCTTGCTCGAACGTCACCGAAGCCACCGTCAACCGCCCAGCCCGGTCACCGCGATTCCGCGGACAAATGAACGCTGCGCGATCGCATAGATGATGACCAGCGGCAGCATGATCAGCATTGACGTCGCCATGATGACCGGCCATCGGGCGACGTATTCGCCCCGCAGCCGCACCAGGCCCAGCGTCAGCGTGGCCAGACTGTTGCGCTGCAGCATCAGCAGCGGCCACAGAAAGTCGTTCCACACGTTGACCCAGGTGAGCACCACGAGCACCATCACCGCGGGCCGCGCGTTGGGCAGCAGGATCCGCCAGTAGATCTGCCATGGCGAGCAGCCGTCGAGGATGGCCGCTTCCTCGAGGTCGGTCGGCAGGGTGAGGAAGAACTGGCGCATCAGATAGGTGCCGAACGCACTGCCGAACAGGCCGGGCACGATCATGGCCCACGGGGTGTCGACCCACCCCAGGGTCCGCATGATGAGGAATTGCGGGATCACGGTCACGGTCAGCGGCACCATCAACGTACCCAGATACAACACAAACAAGGTGTCGCGACCGCGGAACTGCAGTCGCGCGAAGGCATATCCGGCCAGCGAGCAGAAGAACACCTGCCCTGCGGTGACGCATCCGGCGTACAGCACGGTGTTGAAGGTCATTCGCCAGAACGGCATCAGGGCGAAGACGTCGCCGTAGTTGGACCACCGGGGGTGCGCGGGCAACAGCTTCGGCTCGCTTATCTCGCCTTCGTTCTTCAACGAGCCCGACAACGCCCAGAGGATCGGGAACAGGGCGCACCAGGCGACACCGATCAGAGCGGCGTAAACCATGGCCGCACGAAAGACGTTCCCCTTCAAGCGCTTCGCCCCCCGTTCAGACGAGCCCACGAGAAACCTCCCACGAGCGCCGACGGGTGATCCGCAATTGCACGACGGTCAACACCAGCAAGACGCCGAACATCACCCACGCCAACGCCGACGCGTAACCGAATTCCAGGAAGGAAAATGCGTGCTGGAACAGCATGATGCCCAAAACATAGGTTGCGCCTTCCGGTCCGCCGTTCGGGCCGTTGAGGACATAGACCATGTCAAACGCCTGGAACGCGTGAATGATCGAGATGACCAACACGAACGAGATCGCCCCGCGGATCAGCGGCACTGTGATCGACACGAACTGCCGGATCTCCCCTGCCCCATCGATTTTGGCGGCCTCGTAGAGGTTCTCCGGAACTCCCTGCATCGCGGCCAGCAGGACGACCGTCGCGAACGGCACGCTGCGCCACACACTTGCGATGCAGAGCGAGGCCATGTCCCAGGTCGGGTCGACCAGCCACGGAATCGGATCGATCCCGATCCAGCCGAGCATGATGTTGAGCAGTCCGTTGTCTGTGTTGAAGACGAATTGCCACACGACCGCCATCACCACCGATGAGATGGCCAGCGGCAGAAACACGATCGTCCGAAAGATCCCGATGCCCTTGACTTTTCGGTTCAGCACGCCGGCCACCATGAGGCTGACCAGCAAGGTGGGCACGACGGTGCCCAGGGTGAATATCACGCTGTTGCGCAGCGCGATCAGAAACAGCGGGTCAGAGGTGGCCAGGTGGTGGTAATTGGCCAGGCCCACGAACTTTTCGGGCGTGAACACGTCCCATCGGTGAAAGCTCATGTAGAGCGAGAATCCGAGCGGAAACAGCATGAAGACGGCGACCGCCACCAGATTCGGTGCGATGAACAGACGACCGGCCCACGAGCGCCGGCGCCACGGACGAGGCTGTTTCGGGCTGCGCGCCGCTACCGCAGCGGTGGGCGCATCGATCGCGGTCATGGACTCTGCAGCACCTCGTCGACGGCGCGCGACAGCCCGGTCAGCGATGACGCCGGACGGGCTCCGCGCAACACCGGCCCGATATGGCGGTCCATCAGGGCGAAGATCTTTTCCCAGGCCGGGGTGATCGGCAGGCCTTCTGAATGGGCCGGTCCCTCGGTGAGCACCTGCAGGTTGCCGATCCTGCGGTGCGCTTTGGCGAAATCATCGGAGTAGATCGCCGAGCGCAGCACCGGGACGAACAGACAAGACTTACCGATCAACGCCTGCCCCACGGGCCCGGTCACGAATTTCACGAATTCCCACGCCTGCCCCCTGCGCGGGCTGCCGGCGGCGATGGCGAGCCCGGTGACACCGATGTTGGAGCAGGCGGGCTGCCCCGCTCGTCGCGGGCCGACCGGCAGCGGGGTGACATCGAAATCCAGGCCGGGTGCCCGCATGAATGTCTGGTATCGCCAGTGTCCGCCCAACGCCATGCCGGCCTTGCCGATCGAGAACAGGTCGGTCGTGGCCATCGACTGCACCTCGGACGCGTTCGGCGCCGCCCGATATTTGTTGGCCAGGTCCACGTAGAACTGCACGGCTTCGATGAACGCGTCATCGCCGAAATTGAAGTGGGTCGGATTCACCAGGGGGGTAGACCACGGCACGCCGTTGTTCATGGCGAACAGTCCTGGCGAATAGAACGAGACGTAGGTGTTGACGTAACCCCACTGGCTGGCCCGCCCCGATCCCTTCCGCTTGGTCAGAGCGACCGCGGTGTCGCGGAATTCGTCGAAAGTCCAGGGCCGGTCCCAGCTGGTCGGCGGCGGCGGCAGACCGGCATCGGCGAACAGCTTGCGGTTGTAGAAGAGGTAGTTCCCCGACCATTGCTCGGGAAAGGCGTACTGGCCGCCGTTGTAGGCGAAGGTGTCATACAGCCGCCCGACGCTGTCCGATTTGAGTTGCGCGGCGAAAGCGGGGTCGCGCGCCAGCAGCGGGTTGAGGTCCAGCAAGACGCCCCGGTTGGCCAGTTCGGCATAGGTCAGTTCGAATGCCATCAACACATCCGGACACTTGCCGCCTGCGCAGAACGTCGACAGCTGCTGCATCACGCCCGGTGCCGAGAGAATCGGGCGCACCTTGATGTCGGGATGCTGGCGCTGGAACGCATCGATGATCCGCAGCCGGGTGTCGGCCTCGTCCGGATTGGCCGAGAAGAAGAACGTCAGCGCGTCGTCGTCCTCGGAAGCACAGCCGGCCGCGGCCCACGACGTCAGTGACGCGGCGGACAGCGCACCGGCGCCCCGCAGCAGACTGCGCCGTCCGAACGGCTTATCGAACATGGTGCTCCAGATCCTGGTCCGCTGCTCGCGTGGGCTTGCCACGACCTCCTTGGTGACCTCCTTGGTGACCTCCTTGGTACCGGATGGGCCTGTGGTATTCCTGGGACGGCCGGCACCTGACTATCACGTCGCCAGCTTGCGCTCGCTGGGTGAACGGCCGGGTTTGCCGGGTCTGCCGGGCCTTTAGCGGGCTCAACCGGGGCTCAGCTGGGAAAGTAACGGATCTGGTTGATTTCATGGGCGCGCCGGGCCACGTCGGCGAACAAGACCCCGCGGCCATGATCGGAGGTGACCGAGACGGCGACGGTGCAGCCCGCGCCAATCACCTTGGCCCAGCTCGCGCCGCTGAGCTGCTCGCCGAGTTCGGCGAGATCCAACTGGTCGTCATCACCCAAAGTGATTGTGGCCGTGGGTGACAACGTACGCAGCGCGGAGTGCTTGTCGCCCCGGACGACTGCGTTGAGGAATGCCTCTACCAACTTCTTGTGACGCGCACCCACCCGCCGAAACCCGGTCATGAACCCGACGGTGCCCCGTAGCCCCTGATTTCCGAGTAGACCCCGCGACAGTTGCAGGGCGGGTATCGCCGCCCCCGTACCCGTGCGAAGGAACTGCAGCATCATCGCCGGCAACTCCCAGTAGGCCCGCAGCGCGGCAACCTTCCAGTCCCCGTTGACATCTCGGAGGTCATAGCGCAAGAAGGCGGGGATGAACATAGTGACGGCCGACCCCGCTGACCCCATCGCCACCTCGAGTTCGAGGTCGCGCACAACCGCAAGACCGTTGACGATATCCAGGTCACGATGAAACTTGATGTCGCGCGGCCCGATGAAGGTGTCATAGAAGCGGTAGATCTGGTCATGCCCGACATGCGGACTCGAGCCCACCGGATCCTCGACCCGCGCGTCGGAGGTGAAGACGCCCACCCAGGCGGTGCGGTCGTGGACGGTAAAGGCCTGCGGCGAGCGCTCCACCGCGGCCAGCAGGTCGTCCCGCCTCGCCACCGTCATCAGGAGCCCGTCACCACGGTGACGCCGGCGCTGCGCATCTCCTCGAGTGCGGCGGTGGTCGACGCCGCCGCCGCCCCCGCCGTCAGGTCCACCAGCACCCTCGTCGCGAAACCGGCGCGAGCCGCATCCTCGGAGGTCATGCGGACACAATAATCGGTGGCAACACCGACGACGTCGACCTCGCTGACCTGGCGCTCACGCAACCAGTCCAGCAGCGGTGTCTCGTTTTCGTCGACTCCCTCGAAGCCGCTGTAGGCAGCGCCGTGGGCGCCCTTGCGAAACACCGCGTCGATGTGGCGGGTGTCGAGATCGGGATGGAAGTCCGCGCCGGAACTGCCCGCCACACAGTGCGGCGGCCAGGACGACGAATAATCCGGCTGGTCGGAGAAATGCTCACCGGGATTGATGTGGTAGTCCTGCGTGGCCACCACATGGTCGTAGCCGGGCCGGCGGTCCAGGTAATCGTTGATCGCGCGGGGCACAGCATCGGCCGCTGCCACCGGCACCGGGCCGCCCGGGCGAAAGTCGTTTTGCACGTCGACGATGATCAACGCTCGCACGCAACTCACCTTATCCTCGCCGAGCCCTGATCGGTTTGTGCGACGGTGAACGGGGTAATCCACCGTTCATGTTGTTTCGCAGAATCGCGCGTCCCCTGTTGTCCGCGGCCTTCATCGGCCAAGGTGTGAATTCTCTGCTCAACCCCAAACCCGCGGCGGAAGCCGCGGCGCCTGCCGTAGATGGTTTGCGGTCGTTGCCCGATCCGCTTGGCAGCAGCATTCCCCCAGACGCCGAGACCTTTGCACAAATCAATGCGGCTGTTCAGATCGGCGGCGGCCTGCTGCTCGCCACCGGCCGCATGCCCCGCATCGCCTCGGCGGCACTCGCCTTCACGGTGGTGCCCGGAAACCTTGGGGCCCATATGTTTTGGACCGAAACTGATCCGGAGCGCAAGGCCGAGAAGCGGCAAGCTTTCCTCAGCGACATCAGCCTGTTGGGTGGACTGATGATCGCTTCGGCCGACACCGCCGGAAAGCCGTCACTGGGCTGGCGGGGCAGGCGTGCGGCGGAGCGGATCTCTGAGCGGGTTTCCGGTGCACTCCCGGGATCCGACGACGGGCTGCTGGATTCCGAACTGGCCGAAAGGATTGCGCACCGGCTGCAGGTCGGGGCCGAACGTGGCCGCGAATTGGCCAACACCGCCGCCGAGCGCAGTGCACCACTGGCCGAAGCCGCACTGGAGCGCGGCCGCGAATTGGCCACTGCGGCCGCCGAACGCAGCGCACCGCTGGCGGATGCCGCCCGGAAACGCGGGCGTGAATTGGCCAGCACGGCGGCCGAAAGGAGCGCGCCACTGGCCGAGGCCGCAATCGAGCGCGGCCGCGAACTGGCCGACACGGCCCGGGTGCGCGGGGTGGAACTCGCCGAAACCGCGCGCCACCAAGGCGCCCATCTCGCCGATGAGGTCAAGGGGCAGGTCGAGGGCCGTCGCAAGCGCAGGTGGCGCTAGCCAGCACCGCGTCCACGATCGTCTGGGCATCCTCGCTGACGTCCACGATGACACCCCGTTCGCCGGCGCCGAGCGGTTCCAGAGTGTCGAGTTGCGACTGCAGCAGCGCCGGCGGCATGAAATGACCGGGCCGGGCGGCCAGCCGTCGGCCGATCAGCTCTGCCGAACCACTCAGGTGCACGAACTGGACGGGTGGGCAGTGCGCTCGCAGTCGGTCGCGGTATTTGCGTTTGAGCGCTGAACAACTCACCACTCCGGCGTCGCTATGGCCCGCCAGCCACTCTCCGACGCGCTCCAGCCACGGATATCGATCCTGGTCGCCCAGGGGTTGGCCCGCTGCCATTTTCGCGACGTTGGCCGGCGGGTGCAGGGTGTCGGCGTCGAGGTAGGGAACCCGCAACCGTTGCGCGAGCGCCGCGCCCACCGTGGACTTGCCCGATCCGGAGACACCCATCACCACGATGGGCGAACGAATCTCGCTCACCCCGATTGTCGGGGCGGGTTGCGGTTCCACTCCACCCAGCCCTCGCCGCTGCGGCCGTCGGCGGTGCGGATGCTGACCCAGGCACGCGGGAACTGACTCACCCTTCCGTCGGGGGCGGTCAGCAGTACCGGTGCGTGCGCGCGCACGTCGATGTCACCGGTGATCTCGCCCGGATCCAGACTCAACGACGCGTTCAGTGGTAACCCGTTGGCGTCGAACGCTTCCCGGCTGTTCACCGTACCCAGCTCGGTGAGGTTGCCGTCGCTGTCCTGAACGTAGCCGACGCTGAAGCCCGGAATGCCCGGAATCCGGATGTGCACGCCGTGCAGGTGGGTGCCGTCGTCGAGGTGCAGGGCGCTCCAGATCCAGTCCATGCTCCACCAGTCGCGCACTCCCCAGGAGTGGTCGCGCTGCCCCGGCACCGCGTCGAACTGGTAGCCGAAGTCGTCGACGGTAACGGTTCCTGAGACGGTGCAAGGGATTTCGTAACGAGTCGTCACCCGGTACTGATACGGGGTTCCGTCCGTGGTCCACACCAGATTCATCGCGAACTCGACCGGATCGCCCGGCTCTCCGCGCAATAAGGCGGACGGGTCGGGGTAGGACTGACCTTGCCCGCGTAGTTCGACGCGGTAGGACTGCAGTGGTTCGCCGGCACAGTGCGCCAGCTCGATGGCGTCGGTGCCCAGCGCCCATGGATCTGCCGGCAGCGGGACCTCGGTATCGACGACGGCCACGGTCGGCAGGTTCGGCCCGCACACCAGCGCGTGTATCCAGGCCGTGTTCTGGTTCGGTATCAGGCCGAGGCGGAACCAACCGCCGAATCCTTGTGCCGGATCGACGAAGTCGGCATACCAGCTCTCGCTCCACAGCGGTTCGGCGGTCGGTTCGTGGGTGAGTTCGTCCTGCTGCGACGGCCGCAGCGGCTCCGGGGGCGCGGTGACGGGGAGGGTCGCCAGTGCGTCGGTATCGAGCACGTGATCGCAGTTGCGTTGCAGCATCGTCATGAACATCTGGTCACCACGCTCGGTGCGTTCCACCAGCATTGACGAAACAATCGCCATCATCACACCGAAGAAGCTCTGCCGCCGCACGCCCTCGACGACGTCGGCGAGGCTGATCGGCGCGCCGGTCCCCAACGCCTCGTGGTAGGCCCGCAGCAGCGTGTCGTAGTGCTCGCGACGATCCGGCGTGCGCAGGGCACAGCCCACGAAGTAAGCCAGGTCGGTCAGCGCCGGGCCCCACGAAACGGTTTGCCAGTCGACCACGGTGAGCGCGCGGTCGGCTCCGGCGGCACCGAACAACATGTTGTCCAGTCGATAGTCGCCGTGCACCAGGCCCCGGATTCTGCCGCTGTCCGCCTCGGCTTCCAGATAGCTGTCGAACGCGGAGACCAACCGCTCGCACACCATGCGGTGCTGCGGCGCGATCTGGTCCCCGTATCGGTCGATGAAGCCGAGATACAACGGGGTGATCATGGCCTGGTTGAGCGGCGCCTCACGGTTGAGCCACGGCGCTTGGGCCAGCGTCGGATCGCCGAGCAGCGGCCCGTGCAGCCGCCCCAGCTCGACGACTGCCAGCTTGGCCTGTTCCATTGTGGCGCCTTCGATTTCGTTTCCGACGACCGCCGGTCCGGCGTCGCCGAGTAACAGGTCGAACACCCCGGTCGAGGGGTCGACCGCAGCGTGGTAACACGGCGCTATCGGCCCGCCGAGCCGTGGCGCGATGTCTTGGTAGAAGCGGACCTCACGCTCGTAGAGACCCAGCGCCGCACCGGTCTGCCGACTCGCCGGATCGGTGGCCGCGACCTTGAGCACCACGGACTCCGGTCCCCGGGGTTCGGTGTAGCTGAGCTGGACGCGATAGCACTCGCTCATCTGGCCGGTGCCAATCCGTTCGACCGTGAAGTCGGCGACGGTTCCAGCGCCCAGGTTCGCGGTCAGCCACGCGGCGGTGAGGTCGCCCGGTCGTTCGATGGCGCGTTCGGTGTCTTGCTCAGAGTCGGGGCCCATGGGCATCAGCGTGCCAGGGAGAAGCCGTCCCACGCCATCCTGCGGTCCTGGTGCGGATCGAACTCGATGCGGCACTTGCGGTCGAAAACCAGGACGGCACGTTCGGGCTCGGTGTAGGCCGGCCAGTCGTCACCGGGTACACCGGTGCGGCCGAAGGACCGCCAGCGTCGTTGCACGTCGTTGCTGACCCGCAGCGCGTGGCGCCGGTCGGCCACCGCGGTCAGCAGCGTGCCGAACCTGGTGCGATAGATGTCGAAGACGGCGAACAGCTCGGTGGCGTGGGTAGCCCCGAAGCCCGACCAGCGCAGCGTCCGCGGCGCGTAGTCGTACCGATACAAGTAGGTGGGCGCGTGCTTGCTGTGCGCCTCGGCGATCTGCCAGGCCGCCGAACTGAAGGCGAAGTCGCCGCCCAACTGGATGCATGCCGACGGGTCCGGGTAATTCGGGTATGCGGCGGTAATGCGTTCACGCGCAGCCGGTTCCGTGTCGGCCAGCAGCTCCTCGATCATCGCCTTGTTGGTCGGCAGCATGCCCAGGAAGCGGGTGAACAGCCGCCCCTCTTCGGCGTTGGTTCCCACGATGAGCGGCACTTGGTGCGCCTGGCCGCCGCGCATCGCCTCGATGGGGTCGACGGGCAGGTAGTCGTCGCCGACGACCGGACCAATCGGGAAGGCGCCCAGCCTTTTCTGCAGGCCCTGGTCGATCAGCCGGTGCTGTGTCTCGACCAGTTGGGCCGCCGACACCTGCATCAGCGCACTGGCCGCGTCCTGGGTGCGCGCGCCGAGCAGGTGGGCGAACCGGCTCGCGAACTCGGCGGCAATCTCTTTCGACCGCACCAGGCCCGATGCCGGGCTTTCCGAGATCGCCCGGGCGAACAGGCCTTTGGCGGCCGGCATCGCCAGCAGCGTGGCCGTCATGCACGCGCCCGCGCTCTCGCCGAAGATGGTGACGTTGCCTGGGTCACCACCGAATTCGGCGATGTTGTCCTGCACCCAGCGCAATGCCAGCACCAGATCGCGCAGGTACAAATTGCTGTCGATCGGGTGCTCCGGCGTCGACAGCGACGACAGAGTCCAAACACCCCAGCGCGCCCAACCGGTAGTTGACCGACACGTACACGCAGCCGCGGCGGGCCAGCGCGGCGCCGTCGTACAGCGGGGTGGCGGAGCTGCCCAGGATGTAGCCGCCGCCGTGGATGAACACCATGACCGGCAGCGGTTCGGTAGTCGGGGATTCGGGTGTGACGACGTTGAGGGTGAGACAGTCCTCGCTCATCGGCTGGTATCGGCCTCCGTAACCAGAGAAGCCGAGCATGGTGTAGCGACGCTGCTGAGGGGCGCAATTGGTGAAGCCGTGGCAGTGCCGCACGCCTGACCAGGGCTGCGGCGGGCTGCGGCGCCCGGAACCGCAGCGGGCCCAGCGGCGCGCGCGCGTAGGGGATGGATCGCCAGCGGTGGACGCCGTCGCGGGTAAAGCCTTCGACGGTGCCGGTGGCCGTATGAACGCGGACAGTGCGCTCGTGCATATCCCGACGGTAGCCGACTCGACGCGGCTGACGGCGCGCTCAGCGACCGATCGGGCCGGTGACGGTTAGCCTGGCGGAATGCGGATTGCCGCGTTGGTCGCAGTGTCGTTGCTGATAGCCGGCTGCTCGCACACCGGCAGCGGTGCCTCGTCGACTACGCAGACTTCTAAGCCCGCTGCTCCGTCGGGGAGCCAACCGGCGGGCGCACCGGCTGCCGGGGCGCCGATCTCGGCCGTCATCACCTGGATCGAGGCCGGTCACCCCGCAGATCCGGCCCGTTATCACGCCGTGTCGCGCGACGGCGTCACCACCCAACTGGGCAACGACATCGCCTTCACCGCCGCGGCCGACGCGGTGGTGTGCATGACCGACTCCAAGCACACCGGCGGCGCGCCGGTCTGCCTGGTCAAGCTGACCAATCCACCACCTCAGCCCGACACGGCCTACGGCGAGTGGAAGGGCGGTTGGGTCGACTTCGACGGCAACAACCTGCAGGTCGGGGAGGCACGCGGGGATCCGGGACCGTTCGTCACCGGCAACGGATCCGAATTGGCCAACGGGGACTCGTTGTCTTTCGGGGACTACCGCTGCCGCACCGATCAAGCCGGCGCGGTGTGCGTGAATTACGCCCATCAGTCGGCCATCCGGCTCAGCGCCGCCGGCATCGACGCGTTCGGTTGCCTGCGATCGGTGCCTGCACCGGACGGTGTCGGTACCGCATTCAGCTGCTGAGCGCCGGCCTCAATTCGCCATGATCGTCGCGAAAAGCTCGCTCATCTCGTCGGCCGGCCCGGCCGGCACGGTGTAGCCGGCTTCGTCGCGGATTTCTCCGAGGTGATCACGCACATCTTCGATGGACAGCGCCGGACTGTGGAAGCCCCTCGTCCTGCCGATGAAGAACCGCGCGACATGTCCGGCTCCGACCGTGTAGATCTCTCCCGAGACCGGGCAGTCACGGTGCGTCAGGAATGCCACCACCGGAGCCACCAGCGCGGGGTCCAGTTTCTGCAGGTATTGGCCGACAAGGTCATCCAACACGGCCTGGGCCGATGGATCGTCCTGCTGACCGGCGCTGTCGATGGATTGGGCCATCATCCGCGTGTAGGCGATCGGTGCGACGGCGTTGACCTTGATGTTTCGGTCGGCTCCTTCGGCGGCCAGCACGCGGGTCAAGCCGATCAACCCGGTCTTGGCCGCGCCGTAATTGCTCATGCTTTCCGAACCCAGGATTCCGGCCGCCGAACAGGTATTGAGGATGCGGCCATATCCCTGCTCGCGCATGACTTTCCAGGCCGGCCTGGTGACGTAGAACGCGCCTTTCGAGATGCACATCGAGCAACGGTTCGAGCCGGTCCGCGGTCATGTCTGCGAACGGTGCGTCGCGGACGATTCCCGCGTTGTTGATCACGATGTCGACCCGTCCCCAGGTGTCGAAGGCGGTCTCGATGATCGCCTCTGCGTCTGTCTGGGCTCGTCACGCTGTGTACTGTCGGCTACGGCTTCGCCGCCTTGCCGAAGATCTCCTCGCGACGGCGCTGGCCGCCGCTGTTCGGATCCGACGCCGATCACCGAACCCCCGATGTCGTTGACCACGACCCGCGCGCCACGTGACGCAAGCAGGAGCGCGTACTCCTTCCCAAGGCCGCCACCCGCGCCGGTGATGACGGCGACCTGGTCGTCGAACCGCAGCTCGCTTGTCGGCATCGTCACCAGCTCACCGGAAGTTCTTTCATGCCATAGATGTTGGCGTCTTTGAACTTCAGTTCCTCCGGCGGTACGGCCAGTTTGAGCCCGGGTAGCCGGCGCGCCAGCGTGGCGAACGCTACCTGCATCTCGACGCGGGCCAGATTGGCCCCGATGCATTGATGCACGCCGTATCCGAAGCCCAAGTGCCCGCGGGCGTTTCGGCCGGCTTCGAAGGATTCGGGGTTGTCGACGAATTCGGCGTCCCAGTTCCCGGCGGGCAGGTTCATCATGACGAACTCCCCGGCGCGAATCAGCTGACCACCGATCACGAGATCTTCGGTCGCCACGCGATCGACCTGGCTGTGCACGATGGACAGGTAGCGCATCAGCTCTTCGACGGTCTTCGCGATGACGGCAGCATCGTCGGTTTGTCCGAGACGCTCGAATACGTCGGGATGTTCCAGCAGCGCAACCGTTCCCAACGAGACCATGTTGGCGGTGGTTTCGTGGCCGGCCTGCATCATGATCACACTGTTCATGGCCGTGGTGGCATGGTCGAGTTGGCCCGTCGCCACGTATTCGGTGACAAGTCGGCTGATCAGGTCGTCGCCGGGTTCGCGTTCTTTGCGCGCCACCAACTCTTCGATGTAGGCATACATCGCCCCAAAGGCTTGGCCCTTCTCCTCGTCAGAGGATCTCTGGTCCAACCCCACAGTGGTGTAGTGCTGGAAGAGCCCGAGATCTTCGGGCGGCACCCCCAGCAGCAGCGCGATCACCAATGACGGTACTGGTAAGGCGAATTCGCGCACCAGATCGGCCGGCGCGCCGTTGTCGATCATCTGGTTGAGATAGTGGTCGACCGTCTCCTGGATCTGCGGCCGCATCGATTCGCAACGCCTGAAGGTGAAGTTGCTGGTCATCATCCGTCGCAACCGGTGATGCTCGGGATCATCGGTCCGCGCAAACATGACCGGGACCTTGTTGTCGGCGTCCTTGGGCATGATGGAGTCCGGAATGGTCTTCGCGGACAAGCGAGGATCGACCAGCGCCGCTCTGATGTCCCGGTAGCGACTGATCACCCAGACCGGGTTGCCTTGGAACATCGCTTGTCGTAACCCGGGGTCTTCGCGCCAGTTCGCGAATACAGCCGGCGGCGCAAGCGGGCACTGCGCGGCGCGCGGGACCGGGAAGGTAGCGAGAGAAGCTCGGAAGTCTCCGGAAATTATTGACATGAAAAGCGTTTCCCGTTAATTGTCAGTTGTCTGCCAGTTATGCGAGCGTAGAACTTTAAGCGATTGACAGTCAACTGTCAGTTAGGCTGTGGCGATGACAGCGGTTGAAGACCGGCCGTTGCGAGCGGACGCAGCGCGCAACGTCGAGCGCATCCTGCGCGCCGCACGGGAGGTGTACGGCGAACTCGGGCCCGATGCCCCGGTCGAGGCCGTTGCCCGCCACGCCGGAGTCGGCGAACGAACGCTCTACCGCCGGTTTCCGACCAAGGCCGACCTCATCCAGGCCGCGCTGGAGCAAAGCATCGCCGAGGACCTGACGCCGGCGATCGAGGACGCCCGGCACGTTGACGACCCGCTGCGCGGCCTCGCTCAATTGATTGAAGCGGCGATATCGCTCGGCGCCCGCGAACGCAACCTCCTGATCGCCGCCCAGCGAGGCGGATCGCTCACGCCCGACATCTCCATGGGGCTGGAGGCGGCGCTGCTGGACCTTGACTCATCGGGGCCAACAGGCCGGTCGCGTTCGTGCCGACCTGGTTGCCGATGACCTACCGCGCCTGATCGCGATGCTCTACAGCGTGCTGCCGACAATGGACTCGACCAGCGACGGCTGGCGCCGCTACGTCGCCCTGATTCTCGACGCGATATCGACCTCTGAAGGACGAACCGCTGCCCCCAGCGCCTACCCTTCGCATTTCCGAACCCAGCAATTGGCATGTGTAGCGGATCAGTTGATGGTCACCCCGGCGTCCACCTTGAACTGCAGCCCCGTCACCCATCTGGACTCATCGGATAGCAGGAACAGCACCGCGTTGCTGACGTCGACGGGTTCGACCGCCGGCGTGGGCATCGCGTTGACGAAGATCGGGATCAGGTCCGGCCGTTCCTCCCCCAGAGCGACCCCGAACGATGGCGGGATCATGCCGGTCGGACAACCCGTGGGAAGCACTGCATTCACCCGCACGTTCTGGGCGGCCAATTCGTTGGCCAACGCCAACGTAAGACCCACGACACCGTATTTCGCGGCCGTGTAGGGAGTCTGTAACGGAAAGCCCTTTACGGCGCCCGCGGAGCTGATGTTCACCAGGCTGCCGCCCCCCTGCTCAAGTACATGGGGTATTGCGGCCGCGCAGATGTTCCACACCCCGATCAGGTTCACGTCGACCACCGTGCGCCAGTCCTCGGGAGTCGTTCTGTCCCAAGGCCCGATCGTCAACACACCGGCGTTGGCGACCGCTCCGTCCAGGCCGCCCAGTTCACCCACGCCTTCATCGACGGCTTTGCGCAACTCGGCTTCGTTGCGAACGTCGACGACACGACTCACACAGCGGCGGCCGGCCTCCTCGACGAGACGCACAGTCTTCGGCGAGATCGTCCTCGGTGGCCAACGGATATTCGAGCTGCGGCAGGGACTGACAAATGTCGACAAGGATGAGGTCCGCACCTTCCTCGGCAAGCCGTAGCGCGTGGCTGCGCCCCAAGCCGCGGGCCGCGCCGGTGATCAGAATGCGTTTGCCGGCAACACGTGCTGTTGTCATACGTCCTTATGGCTCGTTCCACATCAAGCCGCGCATGGTCACCGATTGGGGGATGTCCTCCACAGTGATCAATCCAGTGGGAGCGCGGCACACCCAGTCGATCGCGTTCACCGCCCGGCCGGCAGTCGAGATACAGCCGGCGTCAGTGGAATCCAGCAGCGGATGAGAGACGTGGGTGTTTATCTGCACCCGGGGTTCGCCCTCCACGACGACGCGGTGTACGCCGGTATGGCCCTCGGGCGGGAATTCCCAGTCCGGCGCCGCGGCAGAGGTGAGCCTGGTGACGTGCTCGAGGGTGATCACCGGTTCTGCCGTCGAGGACGCCCTCGGTGGCGAACCGAACCGCGGCCATCTGTCCCGGTTCGCACCGTCATCATCGTGCAGTCGATGCGCTCCGGTGTGAACCAGCGTTCGGCGCGCTGGCGCACCTCGTCGAGTTTGATGTCGAGATTGTCCGCCAGACTGCGCACCTGGCCACCCCACATCGACATGATGACACCTGGCAAAAACAGCATCGGTGGATCGTCTTCCGCGGTGGATCCAAAACCCATTGCGGCACCGGTAAATTCGGCATCATCGTAGTTGCCGTAGTCGAATACTTCCTGCACGGTGATCGACGAGACGCGGGTGGTCAGACTGACTGCGGCATGCACCAGCGTGTCACCGGAAAACCCTGGGTCGATTCCGTTGACGTAGAGGGAGGTGTTGCCGGCCGTGCAGGCCTGCTCCAGCGGTTGCCGCAACCAGTCGTCGGCGTGATGCGGCGTGACCAGCCAGACCATCGAGGTTCCGACGACGTTGGTGCCCGCTGCCAAGAACTTGGACATCTGGTCGATCGCTTCCATCGGCCGAGTCTCGCCTTGAGATGTGTAGACCACGCAATCGGCACCGAGGCCGATCAGCGCGTCGATATCGTCGGTGGCGATGATGCCAGTCGGTTGGTCCAGCCCGCAGAGCTCGGCTGCGTCCTGGCCGATTTTCTCGGGACTGGCGGCATGTACGCCGACCAGTTCGAGATCCGGCCTTCCGATGATTGCCCGCAACGAATGCCGTCCCAACGTTACCGGTGGAGAATTGGATCACTCTGCGCATTGCCATGCCTCATCGTGTTCGCGGTGGGTTCGGATTCGCCTCTGGCACAAGCATCGAGGTCAGTAGTCGGGAATCGGCAGCGGCGAATTGTTCGAGTCTATTCCGCCGTCGACGTGGAAAGTCGCGTTGGTGGCATAACAGTCGCGCGTGCACAGGTAGACCGCAAGCCGCCCCAGATCCTCGACGTCACCCAGGCGATGCAGGGGCGTTGCCTCTTGCATCTTCTCCAGCGACCCGGGCATCAGGTCCAGACTGCCTCGCAGACCGTCGGTGGCAAACGAGCCGAGTGCGATGGCGTTGACGCGGATCTTGGGCGCGAGTTCCTGCGCCATGGCGCGGGTAAGCGCTTCGAGCACCGCCCTTGGCCACGCAGTAGGCGGTCAATGCGCGAATGCCGAACCGGGCCGAGCCCGATGAAATGTTGATGATGGAACCGTGTCCGGCACTGAGCATGTGCGGAGCGGCAAGCTGGCTCATGATGAACGCGGAGGTAACACACCAGTCGAAGGTGTGCCGGAAATCTTCGTCCGTGATGTCGAGAAACCGGGCGTAGGTGGAGCCACCGACGTTGTTGACGAGAATGTCGATGCGGCCGAAGCGCTCCATCGCGGTGTTGACGACACGCTCACCGTCGGAACGGCTTATCGCATCCGCAACGAGCGCCAGCCCCTTGCCGCCGGTCTCCTCGATGCCCTCGATTGAACGAACGATTTCGGACTCGGTACGTGCGGTGCCGACAACCGTGGCACCAGCCTCTGCCAACACCCGTGCGATGCCCGCACCGACGCCGCGCCCGGCGCCGGTGACGATCGCGACCTGTCCGTCCAGCCTGAACTGCTCCAATGCCATGCCGGCTCCTCGTCGCGTGCGTGTCCCCCGGTCCATCTAAAAGCCTAAGCTGACTGAAGTCAACGAAAATGCGTCTTGTCCGGACGGCGTCAGGGGAACAGACTTGGTCGTTGCCGGTATTTCAGCCGCACTGGGCGATAATGTGTCAAAGAGTTAGTCTCGGGACCGGTCGATGAGTCAGGCCGACTGTGCGAAGGAAGCCAAATGGCGGTGGCGGACAAGCTATCTGCGCGCGAAGCGAAGCGACTGCAGACGCGGGAGCGACTGATGGGCGCGGCTATCGCCGAGTTCAAGAGGACCGGCATGACCGAGGCCGACGTCAGTGCGATCGTGGCTGCCGCAGGCGTGGCCCACGGTACGTTCTTCTTTCACTTCCCCACTAAGGAACATGTCCTGCTGGCGCTCGAGCGCCGCGAAGAAGATCGAATCGCCAAGCAGTTCGCCCAATTCCTGAAGTTGAAGCACGATCTCGCCTCCGCGTTACACGAGGCGGTGCGGGTGGTGATGGCGCTGGAAAGCCGGCTGGGCGATATGCTGTTCAAAGACTTTCTGGCGCTGCACTTCTCGCAGACCCGGCCTGTTGAGGACGGGCGGGATCACCCACTTATCGTTTTGGTCGCGCAAGAGATCGCGCAGGCCCAAGAGCGCGGTGAGACAGACCCTGCGGTCAATCCGATGAACAGTGCGGTCTTCTTCCTACTCGGACTCTATGCGCTCCTGATCACCACGAACGAATGGCCCACGCGCGACGCCCTGCTCGACGACTACGTAGCCAGGGCCTTGCGCAGCGTGGCGCGCTGAATCGCCGCTCACTAGCGCACCACGCCACGCAGCGGCATCAGCCCGAGCTCGAAATGCGTGATGAAACCGGGCGGGGCCTCGCAGACGGCCGGGATCGCGTTCGCGGGACCCATTGCGGTCCAGGTATATCCGGGCTTCGGGTAATTGCCGTGCGGGTCGGCGGGCGCCTGCAGGATCAGCTCAGTGGGTTCGTCGCCGTCGATCACTATGCGGTAGTGGTAGTGATTGCCCCATTCGGGTTTCGGCTCGATCGCGTCGTATTCGTCCATCGTGTACATCTCGTGGAAGGTGATGAAAGGCTTGCCGTCCACCCACGTGGTCCATTTGTGGTGCTGAGCCGCGACCGTGCCCTTCTTGATCACACCTTTGAAGCCCGGCATGTCGCTTGTCGGACCGCCTTCGAAATGGATGTCGCGCGCGGCCGTGCGCAACTCCACGTCCGTGGTGTATTTGTCGACCGTCTTGCCGAATCCGTTCACGATCATGGCCATCGACTGTGCGAACAACGGCCAGGCGTTCCCCAGTAGATTCGGGCCGGACCGAAACTCCTCCGGCGTGTTGCCCATGCCCATCTCGTGCAGGTACTTCAAGGTGTCCCTGCCGAAATTCGCCACCTCGTAGATTTGGATGGACTCGATCCGGCTGACGATTCGGGCCAGCGTCAGGACGAGCAGGTCTCCGGCGAAGCCGGGATTGATCCCGCCCGCATGGAATGAAGTGCCGCTTTCCAGGCACGCGGCCTCGATCTTGTCGATGTCCGCGGCGCTGTGTTCGGTTCGGTACCACCACGCTCCACCCCGAGGCGACCACGTTCTTGCCCTTGCCGCAACAGCCGGCAGACCTCGTCGGGATCAGACCAAAGCGGCGCGTAGAACACGCAGTCTGCATCCAGGGCCTCGATGGCCGCTTTGTCGTCGGTCGCGAGGACGCCGCCCGGCTCGAAACCGGCAGCTTGGCTGATCTCCGGCAGCATCCTGATCGGCACCACGGCCCTCGGCGTCTTCGGCCTGCCGCTGTTCCTGCGAGGAGTGTGGTTGCTTCGCCGCGCGCAACGGACGGGCTGTCGGTGCGGCCGATGCTGGTCACGTTGCTCGGCTATCTGGTCATCATCGACGCCGCCATCAATACCGTGGGATGGGCCCTCGACCTGGTGGCGAACCACACCCTGCTGGCGCGCGTGCTGCTCACCGGGTGGGGAAACATGTTCGACGCCGGCTACTTCTGGCACTTCAACGAGCTGTGGGTCGGCGGCGCGGCGGGTCCCGGTGAGAAGAGCTGGGAGGTCGGCCTCATCCTGACGGTTTTCACGATGCGGATCGCCGCGGCCATCGGCTTCCTGCAGATGAAGCGCTGGGGCCAGCAGTGGATGGTCATCACCTGCTGGATGGGCGTGGTGATCTGGATCGGCTACGTGTTCAACATGACCATGTTCGCCGACGTGCGGTTCGCAGGCGTCGTGTTTCCGGTCGTCGGCTGGTGGCTCTACGACATCTTCTACATCACCCCGTTTCTGGCAATCCCCTACCTGCACACGCGTCAATCGCGAAATCTTCTCGGACTAGGCGATTTCGCCGCGCACCTCATCGTACTTGCAGTCATTGACTTAAATCAGTGAATCGGGACTACAAAGGTGGGTGATGACGCCACCCGTCAAGGCCTCCACGCGCAAAGCACGTCGACTGCAGACGCGACAGCGCATCCTGGGCGCGGCGATCGCCGAGTTCCAGCGCTCAGGCATGGCCAACGCCGACGTGCGGCGCGATCGTGCCGCCGCCGGCGTCGCTCATGGGACGTTTTACTTCCACTTTCCCACCAAGGAATACGTCCTGCTGGAACTCGAACGCCGCGAGGAGGCCGCGTCGCAGCCGAGTTCGCCCGGTTCCTGGACAGACCCGCATGACCTGGCATCCGCTCTGACCGAGATCGCCCGGCTGGTCACGGACCTGAGGCAGCGTCTGAGCACAACGCTGTTCAAAGAACTGCTGGCCCTGCACTTTTCACCGTCTCTGCCGCAGCCCGATGATTGGACCGATCATCCCGTGGTCGTCTTGCTGGTCCGTGAGATCGAGCGTGCCCGCGGCGACGGGGACGTTCACCCCGAAGTTGACGCGTTCTACACCGCGACCTTCTTCCTGCTCGGTATCTACGGCGTCCTCAGCGCCGCGGCCGATGAGTCTCGTGACAGCATGCTCGGCGACCTAGTCGCGGCCGCCGTCCGCGGGCTGGAGGTCCGATGACGCGCCGCGATCCAACTCCGTCGTCGTCAGCTTAATCCATCACCGAGGAGGTCACATCATGGCCTATCTCTGGGAGATCCTGCGTTACGTCGCCGCTTGGGGCGGCACCGTCCTGATCATCTGGTTCTGGTACTGGATCTTCTCCAACATCGGCACCTTCTGAGCAGTGCCCGCGAGCGGCCGGTCGCATCTGCGGAGTCCGGCAGTGGCTGAACTCCCCGATGCGCACGCGATGGCGGTCGAGCGCAGCTGCGCCGTGACTGCGGTCGCGTTGAGTGCGCGGCGTCGCGAAGGCGTCCGGCTCGTGACCGGAGCCAGGCGCGCTTTCGGATTGAATGCAACGCTCACCTTCGTTCACGTCCCCTACCCGGCTACCCGCGCGACTGGACACGCAGAACCCTGACATGCGGTGTGGCGCTGCAATGTTCGCCATCGAAGGAACGTCTGACCGGATATCGGCTCAACGAGCTGTCGGCCGCCGAGCTGCGTGCACTCACGCTCGTCGAAGCCGGCGTCGCGGTTGGGCTGGATCGCCGCGCGCTGGCCTGGACTGCTACGCCGAACTACAGCGCGTGCTGCCCGATCCGCAGGGCGCAGCCGCACGACATGGACGCCGCGGAGATGCTCCACCGGGCGATCGCGTTGGCAGACACCGGGCAGCCTCTGACGGTTCATCCCCTGCTCGGCCAGCTTGCCGGTGGCCTACACGGTGCCGCAGGGATTGACCGACAAGCTGCGACGCAGCTTCGGCAGGATGCCGTGGACCACGACGCAGAAGCGTCTTCCCGCGGCCGTACTCGGTCCCGTCGGCGGTGACGGCGGCGTCCGCAATCCGAATCTGCCGCCGCCGAGCCGACCGCAGGACAACGATCTCGACGTCACACCTGAACACCGTCCCGGGCATTCCCTACCCCGAATGGAACACGTGGACAAAGCGTTTCCTGCCCGACCACGTCGCGGTTCTCGAGCGTGCGGACGCCCGCAGCGACTCGCGCACCGGCCCCAGTCGCGGTCGACCTGCGGAAATGGTTCGAAGAGCACACCCATCGGGCGATGACGAGCCGCCTCGAAGACGGCTCCGACCTCGACGTCGACCAGTACGTCAGCCACTACATCGACGTGACGACCGGCGAGGCGCCGAACCGCGGATCTTCCGTGAATTGCTGCCCAGCAGACGCGATGTCACCACGGCGCTGCTGCTCGACGGCAGCTCGTCGCTGGGGGTGCACGGCGGCCGGATCTTCCAACTGGAATTGGCCTGTGCCGACGCGCTTTCGCGCGCCATGACCCTTGCCCGCGAGCGGCACGGCGTCTTCGTGTTCACCGGCAACACCCGGCACCGGGTCGAAGTGCGCTGTCTGAAGGACTTCGAGGATCGCCGGTTCGTGCCGCCCAGCCGGCTGGGCCTGTCCACCGGTGGATACACCAGGCTCGGTGCGCCGCTTCGTCACTTGACGAGCCGGCTGCTGGCGCAGCCCTCTGAACGGCGTCTGCTGATCGTCCTCGGTGACGGCCTGATCTCCGACGAGGGCTACGAGGGCCGCTACGCGTGGGCGGACGCCGCGCACGCCGTCGAGGAGGCCAACGACGCGGGTGTGTCGGTGTACTACGTCGGCGTCGGACCGACGCGGGTCGATCCCGCTACCGGAGGTGTTCGGATCTCGTCGGTCCCAACGCATCCGACGGGTAGAGGACCTTCCGCGGGTACTGGCGCACGTCCATCGCGAACTGGTCGCCGCGTGACCGCACATCCGAGGACGAAATGACCACGATACCTATTTCGCTAACGGCAACGAAGTCCAGCTGTTCGAGCAGGCCTTTTCGCGGCGCCTGCCCGTGATGCTCACCGGTCCGACCGGATGCGGCAAGACGCGGTTCGTCGAGCACATGGGGCTGTTGCTGCAACGGCCCGTCGTCACCATCAGCTGCCACGACGATCTCACCAGTTCCGATCTCGTCGGCCGATTCATGGTGGCCGGCGGCGACGTGGTGTGGACCGACGGACCCCTTACCCGAGCGGTCAAAGCCGGCGCGATCTGCTACCTCGACGAGGTCGTGGAAGCCCGCCACGACTCGCTGGCCATCCTGCATTCCCTGACCGATCATCGCCGCGCGCTGTACCTGGACCGGGCCGGCGAGATCGTCCAGGCGCCAGAGACATTCATGCTGGTCTGTTCGTACAACCCGGCCTATCGGAGCTCACTCAAGGAGCTCAAACCGTCGTTCCGCCAACGGTTCGTCACGCTCTCGATGAAGTATCTGCCGCCCGAACGCGAGGCCGAGGTGATCGTCGCCGAGGCGGCTATCTCCCTTGGCCGCGGCCCAGCGACTGGTCCGATGTGCGGTTGCGATCCGCACCGCCGACGACGCCTTTCATTTCGAGCCGCCGTCCACCCGGGTATCTGGTCACGGCCGCGCAGCTGATCGCCGCCGGCGCAACAGAATTGGATGCCGCCGACGCCTGCATCCTCGCGCCGCTGAGTACCGACGGCGCGGTCACCGACGGCCTGCGAGAAGTCGCGGCAGCCAGCCTGGCTCGCCACCGACACCTCGGTCACGCCGAGACTAGGAAGGAGTCGTTTCGGCATGGATCAGAAGGAACAGAAGCGCAAGAGGGCGCTCATCGTGCTGCAGGTCGTCATCTACGGGTACCTGCTGACGATGTTCCTCATCCAGCTCTACATGTCGTTCGCCCGAGGCTGGTGGGACCTGTGAATCTGCCTCTGCTGACCGCTTCGGGCAGGCATCGTCCGCTGACGATTCTGTCAGCCTCGAGGATCACCACGACGAATCCCGAGCGGCGCAACGTCATGCCGACAAGTGGATGATCGTCGGCGCCGCCTTGATGGGCATGTGGGCCCCCGGCCTCATCGGTTTCCCCATTTTCATGCGCGGGGTGTGGCTGCAGCGCCAGGCCCTGCGCGCGGGCCTGTCCGTTCGGCCGATGATCGTGACCCTCATCGGCTATCTCGTCCTGATCGACGGAATGCTCAACAGTCTGGGCTGGGCCCTGGACCTGGTCGCCAACCACACGCTGATCAACCGGGTGCTGATGGTCGGTTGGGGCAACATGTTCGACGCGGGCTACTTCTGGCACTACAACGAATCATGGGTCGGCGGCGCGTCCGGGCCGGGCGAGAAAGCCTACGTGGCCGGGTTGATCCTCACCGTGTTCTCCATGCGGGTGGCCGCGGCGATCGGATTCCTGCAGATGAAGCGGTGGGGCCAACAGTGGATGATCGTCACCTGCTGGATGGGCGTGGTCATCTGGTCGGCCTACGTGTTCAACATGACGATGTACGCCGACGTCCGCTACGCCGGCGTCGTCTTCCCGGTCATCGGCTGGTGGCTCTACGACATCTTCTACATCACCCCGTTCCTCGCGATCCCGTACCTCCACACCGTCAACCGCGAAATCTTCTCCGACTGAACAGGTTCAAGGAGCAGCACTGTGAGCACAACGTCATCCACAGCCGACCCGCAGCCGGTCGAGGACCTACCACCGGGCACCACGCCGTACTACGCGCGTATGCACAAATGGATCAAGCGGGCAGTCATGGTGTGCTTGGTCGCCCTGGTCATCGAAGGCGCGTTCACCTTGCCGTTCATGGCGGTCTACTACGGGTACCCCACGCTCAGCCTCACCGAGATCTGCAGCGAACTGCTCAAGATCCGCTACTCGAACGACACCTTGGAGTGCAAGTACCCTTACCCGCCGTTGGGGCCGCCCGAGGGCGCTGAAAGCAAGGCCACCGCACAGGACGTGTGGGGAATCCAGCCGATCCCCAAGTATCACCGCCTCGGGTTCCGCGAACTCGTCAGGATTCACGACGAACGTCTCGCCCGGCAGGCTGCCGCACAGCAGGCCGTGCCGCACCCATGACGTATCGGGTCGTTCAGTGGACGACCGGCAATGTCGGCAAGAGTTCGGTACGGGCGATAGCGGCAAACCCGACGCTGGAACTCGTCGGGTGTTATGCCTGGTCGCCGGAGAAGGTCGGGCGCGACGTCGGTGAGCTGTGCGGGATCGAACCGCTAGATGTGAAGGCCACCAATGATGTTGTGGTTCTACTTGGGCTCAAACCGGACTGTGTGGTCTACAACCCGATGTTCGCAGACGTCGATGAGTTGGTCCGTATCCTCGGGGCCGGGATCAACGTGGTGGGCACGGCCGGGTTCATCACCGGCCACTTCCTGGGCGAAGGACGTGACCGCATCGCCGAAGCCTGCGAAGTGGGTGGATCAACCATCTTCGGCAGCGGCATCAACCCCGGTTTCATCCAATTGTTCGCCATCGTGTCGGCCGGGCTCTCGGACCGAGTGGACAAGGTGTCCATGCTGGAATCCGTTGACACCACCATCTACAACTCGCCCGCCACCGAAATGCCCATGGGCTTCGGCTATCCCATCGATCGGCCGGACCTGCCGGCGATAACCGAGCAGGGTTCGGGAATCTTCCGGGACGGCGTGTTGCTGGTTGCCGATGCTCTGGGAGCTGACCTCGACGACGTGCGTTGCGAAGTCGAGTATGCCCAGACCACCGAGGATCTCCATCTTCCCGGCGACTGGACGATCGCGAAAGGCTGCGTGGCCGGTGTCGATGTCCGTTGGAAGGGGATGGTCGGTGACCGGGAGGTCATCGAGATCCGCGGACGCTGGCGCAAGGGCCAGACACTCGACCCGGATTGGCCAGTGGACATGGGCTACACCATCGAGGTGCAAGGTCAACCGACAGTAAAGACCACGCTGAGCTTCCTTCCCCCGCCGGACTTTCAGGGCGAGACGTTGGACGACTACATCATGCTGGGTCTCACCATCACCGCCATGCCGGCGATCAACGCGATACCCGACGTCGTGTCGGCCCCGCCCGGCATCGTCACCTACAACGACCTGCCTCTGCTACGTCCGCGAGGAGTCTTGCATGCAAATTGAAAGTGACTCAGCGACGCAGCTCCATCACGTCGTGTTCTCAGTGGCGGCACAGCGGCAAGCCGACGTGGCAAGACTGTTCACCGACCTGGGCTTCGCCTTCGAGAACCTCGAACTTGCCGCGCTCGGCGTGCGGGTGTACCTGGACTGGAATCGGGGTATCGAGCTGATCAGCCCGATAGCGGGATCGACCGCGTCGGTGGCCGCATCGGTGCGTGAGTTTCTCGAAAATCACGGCGACGGCATCTACACCGTGGTCATCCGAGTTCCGGGAGCATCGGCGGCCGAAACCGTTGCCGAGCGCTACGGCTCGACGACGCGGTTCCGGCAACACTTCGAGGGCGAGGGCACCTATCTCGACGAAGTCGACCTATCGGTGTTCGGCCTTCCGCTGACGTTCCTGTCCACCAATATCCCGTGATCGCCGATCCTATGACGACCGATGACTCCCGCGAAATCCCGCAGCTCGACTTGGAAGATCTACCCATGTCTGTCGACCGGGGCGCCGGTTGGGCCAGACTGCGGGAAGCCGGGCCGGTGGTGTTGAGAGACGGGTGGTATTCCTTGACGCGTCGAGCGGATGTGCTTGCAGCACTGCGCAATCCAACTGTGTTCTCGTCGAAGAAGGCATTCGAGGTAGTCGGCAGCCCGCTGCCGCTGGTGCCGGCGGCGTTTGATCCGCCGGAACACACGCGCTTCCGAAGGATTCTGCAGCCGTTCTTCAGTCCGCATGCGCTCGCCGCGATACTGCCGTCGATTCAGGCTCAAGCCATCGACATCATCGAATCGATTGCCGGACGGGGCGAGTGCGAGGTCATGGCCGACCTGGCGACTCCCTATCCGTCACAGGTCTTCCTGACGCTGTTCGGCCTGCCCCTGCAGGATCGGGAGCGACTTATCCGATGGAAGGATGCCATCATCGAACTGAGCATCCCCGCCGCCGCGGGTGAAACCCCAGATGCTACACCGGCGCTGGAGCTGTTCGCGTACCTCACCGAGGCCGTCGCCACCCATCGGCACAATCCGGGAGACGATGTTCTTTCTCAGGTCCTGGTGGGCGACGATGCGCTCACCGACGACGAAGCCCTCGGAATGGCCTTCTTCTTCGTGCTGGCCGGTCTGGACACCGTGACCTCGGCGATCGGCGCGGCCATGCTCGAGTTGGCACGCCGTCCCGACGTGCGCACGCGACTTCGTGAAAAGCCTGACGAAACCCGCGTTTTCGTCGAAGAGATGGTCCGACTGGAATCGTCGGCTCCGGTCGTCCCGCGGGTAACCACGGCGGACGTGACCGTTGCCGGCATCACGTTGCCGGCGGGCTCACGGGTACGGCTGTGCCTCGGCGCGATCAACCGGGACGGCAGCGACGCGATATCCGGTGATGACTTGGTGATGGACGGCAAGGTGCACAAGCATTGGGGCTTCGGCGGCGGTCGGCACCGCTGCGTGGGTTCGCATCTGGCACGGATGGAATGAACGTCGTCGTGACCGAATGGTTGAGCCGCATAACGCATTTTGAGCTCGCAGATGGATACCGGCCCGAGATCATCTGGCCGTCGCCAACCTCCACATTGGCGCGGCTACCACTGCGGATTACCGGCGAGACGTCATGAGCGTCGACGTCGAAATATCGGGCGTCTTCGACGCCGGACTGCCGGCGCTGCGCTACGACGTCACGGAAACTCCGCGCGAGGTCTACCCGCGGATTCGGGAAGCCCAACGGCTGGCCCCCATCGCAATCGGGCCGTTGGGCCCGGAAGTGCTGTCCTACGAACTCGCCAGAGCGGTACTTCGGGACAGCCGGTTCGTGATCCCGCCCGGCATCCACCTGACGGCTCAGGGCGTGACATCGGGTCCGCTGTGGGACAGAGTGGTTGGCAGCATCATGTGCGCCGAAGGCGCAGAACACCATCGACTGCGCAGTCTCGTCTCGAAGGCGTTCACGCCGCGCGCGACAGCACGGCTGCACGACACGATCGGTGCCGTGGTCAACGAGCTGGCCGATCGTGTCGCCGACGCGGGCGCCTGCGACATCGTCAACGACATTGCCCGGCCTTATCCGATCCCGATCATCTGTGCGTTACTCGGTGCGCCTCCCGAGGACTGGCGACAATTTTCGCTGTGGGCAGACGAAATCTTCAAGATGGTCAGCTTCGCAGTCAATCTCGTCGATGAAGTGCCGGCCGTCATCCGCGCGTGGCGCGAGCTGGATGCCTACGTCGACAATATGATCGCCGAACGAAGGCGAGGTTTGACTGACGATCTGCTCTCCGAGCTGATTCGCGCCGAGATCAACGGTGACCGACTCGACGCCGACGAACTGCGCATGATGGTGGCCAGCTTGTTGGTGGCGGGAACGGACACCACCCGAAACCAGTTGGCCGCGTCCATGCAGGTCCTGGTAGACCACCCCGAGCAGTGGCTGATGCTGCGCGATCGTCCCGAACTTGCGATGTCCGCGGTCGAGGAAAGCATGCGCCATTCACCGGCGGTGTGCAGCACGCTTCGCACCGTGAATCACGACACCGAGCTCGGCGGATACACGTTTCCCGCCGGCACCTTCATTTTCGTGAACACCTTTGCGGCCAATCGTGATCCCGCCGTATATGACGACCCCGACCGCTTCGACATCACCCGCGAAGCACCGCCGGCGATATTGACCTTCGGCGGCGGCGTGCATTACTGCCTCGGCGCCAACCTGGCCAGACTGGAGCTCGCAGAAGCGCTCAAGATTCTCGCAGTACGCATCCCGAAACCTCGCTGTGTCGGCCCCGTGCAGTGGAAGCCGATGCTTGGCATGAGCGGGCCCAAGAATCTGCAGATTGAGTTCACCCAGCGTTGACTTGCTGGATGAGATCACGCTAGCCCGACAACTCGACGTCAGGCGCCAGATCGAGCATCCGTATCTCCCCGGTTGTCCCGTCAACCTCGACGAGCGCTCCGGCCGGAAGAATTCTGGTGGCACCGGAAGCGTCCACCACACAAGGGAACCCGAACTCGCGAGCCACCACCGCGGCGTGTGACATCGGGCCGCCGAGCTCGGTCACCACGGCGGCGGCGTAGCAGAAGGCTGCGGTGTACCCGACATCGGTGACCTCGGCGACCAAGATCTCCCCGGGTTGCAAGTCGTCGATGGTCTCGGGTCGCACGATCCGCACCCGGCCACGCACCCGTCCTCCGCAGACTCCGACGCCGCGCAACGTCTCCCCGGCGGACAGGGCGATCGGCGACGTCGTCGTCGGCTGCCAACTACCGCTGAAGACCGTCGGGGGGACGATGGCGGCCAGCCGGCGGTGCTCGGCACGGCGGCGGGCCACCAGTCCGGACACGTCCGCCGGCAGCGCGTCGAGTTCGTCGACCAACAGGTAGAAGACGTCGTCAGCCGCCTCGACGGAGCCGATTTCGGCCAATCGGCGCCCGTACTCACGGAGCAGGCCGCGCAGCACCCAGTTGGCCCGCACCATCTTGTCGCGGCGGACTTCGCGGTCACGGAGTTGGCGGGCGGCCAGCACCGCCACCGGGCGGGCTCGCAACGGAATCACCGCGTGCCGGGGCCCCGAAACTGGATCCGCCGCGGTGGCCGCGTTCAATGTCTTGGCCACCATCCGGACCAGCAACTCGGGATCGTCGGCGTAGCTGATCGACAGCATCTCGACCTCCGCCGGACCGCGGTGCCCGATCAGCGCCAGCTCGGCCAGCACCGCGGCATGGAACTCCGGGACCTCGACGGCCAGCTTGTCCAGGCGCTCACCGGGTTCGGCGAGCAGACGCAGCACGTTCGGATCGCGCTGGGCCGCAACCACCAGCCGATGCACCGCCTCCACCGATCGCGCACTGACCAAGTCGGGCCCGACGGCCGGCGCGGTCTCGCGGCCGCACAGCGCGCGCAGCAAGACGTTGAACGCGGCGCACAGCATGAACGCCCCAGAGGCCAGCACCCAGCCGTGCACGACCTGGTCGCGCGCCAGCAGGATCAGGCTGAGCAGCCGGCGATCGTCCACGTGCCGAAGATCGCCGCCGGCCAGGGTTTCCAGCCGATCGACGTCCGCGACGAACTCACGGGTGTCGAGCGGTGATCCGGCGCTCAGGCCTATCAGGTTGACGCCGAATACGCCGATGTTGCGAACGGTGCGCAATTGTCTTGGCACAAAGCGGGATTCCGAGGGCGGGCGTTCCTCACCGAAGATCGGCAGCGACGCCATGCTCGGGCCGAAGAACCCGCTGTTGCTGACGATCGTCGTCGGCTTGGCGAACGGCACCGTCTCGGCCATGTAATGCGCGGAGGTGATGGCTCCGTACAACCGGTGCGCGAACACCGCGACGGTGCGCATCGCGATTTCCCGTTGGATCACCCCACCGGGCCGCAGCCGCTCGGCGATGATTGCGCCGCCGGCACGCAGACCGCGCACCGTCACCGACGCCGAGGACGGTGAAAACGGACCGGGCAGCGCCTCCGACAGGTTGGTGGCCAAAAACGTCGGGAAGCGCGGATCGATCGGAGTGTCGAACTCGCCGTTATCCCCTTCCGGGCCGGCCAATCTGGGCGCCACGCCGTCGTCAGCCGGGGCGTCGACGGCGGGCAGGTCCGGCACGTTGGCCAGTCGCCACGGCAGCGACACCACCCGCTTGCCCACCGTGACCCGGCCCCGCACCGCCATGGCGAAGTCCTCGACGCATTCGTCGGAGTTCCAGGCCGGAAAGAACCGCCAGCCGTCGCGCAGCCGGGAGGTGTCCATCACCGGCGCGGTCTGAATCAGTTCCAGCTCGGCCGACGAGCCGAACGGCACCAGCGGCCGGCCGAGCGCGGCAGCCAGCTGCCGAAACGTCAGCTCGCCCGGGGCAGCGAGATTGATTGGGCCGCTGTCAATTCCGGTGTCCAAAATCGCCTGGATGAACAACCGATGCGCGTCGTCGGCGTGGACGGCCTGCACAACCCGGTCCGCGGACCCGGCGCCGGCGGGCAACACCGGTCTTGCCAGTAGCCGGCGCACCCAATTGTCGACGTTGCGCCCGATGATCAACGCGGAGCGGATCGAAACCCATTGCGCCCCAGAGGCCGCCAGCATCTCCTCGACGCGGGCCTTACGCACGCCCGCAACGCTGGCCGGGGCGATGGCGTCATCTTCGGTCGCGGGCGCGGTCACCGCGCCGTAGACGTGCGGCGAGGAGGCGAAAACGATGCGGCGGGTTCCGGTCTCGGCCATCGCGTCCAGCACATTGCGGGTGCCCTGAATATCTACCGAATCGTCCGGTTTTTGCGCCCACGCGCAGTGTGCGACGACCTCGGCCCCCGTCACCGCGCGCCGCACGGTGGCCCCGTCGCGGATATCGCCTACGACGAAATCAGCGGCACTCGGCCAGCTTTCGGGTCGATGCCGGGAGATGCCGACGACGTCATGGCCTTGGCTGAGTAGTCTGGCGACGAGCCCGCGACCGAGTACCCCGCTGGCCCCGGTGACCGCGATTCTCACCGGCCGCGCCTATTCATCGTCGTTCATCAGCGCCGCGTTGAGCAGGTCGTCGAGATCCATGTCCGCGATGTCTTTGCGACCGGTCGTGTCTGGGGCCGCGGCCAGGCCATTCCCGTCGGCCTCGTTGGCCAGCGTGAGCAACAGGTCCAGCACGCCCGCCTGCCGAAGGCGCTTGACCGGAATGGACGCCACGACGCGCTGCAGTTCGGCCTCTCCGGGTGCGGCAACCGCATCGCTTTGCGGCAAAGTGCCGACCAGTTCCCGATGGATGTAGCCGGCCAACGCCGCCGAGTTGGGGTAGTCGAAGATGAGCGTGGGCGAAAGCGGCAGGCCGGTAGCGGATTTGAGCCGGTTCCGCATTTCGACCGCGGTCAGCGAATCGAAACCCAACTCCTGGAAGGCCCGGTCCGGGTCGATCGCCTCGGGGCTGGCGCTGCCCAGCACCGTGGCAATGTGGGAACGCACCAAGTCCAACAGAACGGTTTGTTGTTCGTCTTCGGGCAGACCCTCGAGGCGTTGCAGCAGAGCCGATTTCGATTTCGCGGCCGCCAGCGAGTCATCGACCTGACGCCGGCTCGGCGCATTGATCAAATCGACGAACATCGGCGGCAGCGTGCCGCCGTCGAACTTGACCCGCAACGCGGCCAGGTCGATATGAGCGGGAACCATGAACGGTTCGTCGACAATCATTGCGGTGTCCAGCAATTGGAGGGCCTCTTCGGAGGGCATCGCGACGATGCCATCGCGGGCGAACCGCGCGAAGTCGACGTTGGCCAGCTCGCCGGTCATGGCGCTGGCCTGGTCCCACAGCCCCCACCCCAGCGAGATCGCCGGCAGCCGGTGCGCCTGCCGATGCGCGGCGAGCGCGTCCAGGAACGAGTTGGCCGCTGAATAGTTGCCCTGGCCCGACGATCCGACCAGCCCGGCCATCGACGAAAACATCACGAACGCAGACAGATCCAGATCGCGGGTCAACTCGTGCAGGTTCCACGCCGCGTCCACCTTGGCCCGCAACGCCACATCCAACCGCTCGGGAGTCAGCGACGTCACCACCGCGTCGTCCAGCGCACCGGCGGTGTGCAGCACGGCAGACAGCGGGCACTGCACCGGGATATCCGCGATGACCTTGGCCAGCGCCGCCCGGTCGGCGGCATCGCACGCCACCACCTGAACCTGGGCACCCGCCGCCGTCAGTTCGGCCGCCAAATCCTGCGCCCCCGGCGCATCCGGACCACGCCGGCTCACCAGCACCAGGTTGCGCACCCCATGACGGCTCACCACATGACGAGCCAGCGCCGACCCCGCCATACCGGTACCGCCGGTGATCAACACCGTCCCGGCCGCCCAGGCGTCCGGCATCCTCATCACGACCTTGCCGATATGGCGGGCCTGACTCAAATACCGCAACGCCGCGGGCGCCCGCCGCACATCAAACGTCGTGACCGGCAACGGCCGAAGGACGTCTTCGTCGAACAGGGCGGCCAGCTCGGCCAGGATCTGCTGCAGACGGTCCGGTCCGGATTCGAAGAGATCGAAAGCGCGGTAGCGCACACCCGCGTGGTCCCGGGCAACCACGCCGGGATCGCGAATGTCGGTCTTGCCCATCTCCAAGAACACCCCGCCGGGGGCGACGAGCCGCAGCGACGCGTCCACGAAATCGCCTGCCAGCGAGTCCAACACCACGTCCACGCCACGCCCACCGGTGACCGCACGGAACTTGTCCTCGAAGTCCAGGCTGCGTGAATCGGAGATGTGGTCGTCGTCAAAGCCCATGGCACGCAACGTGTCCCACTTGCCGCGGCTGGCGGTGCCGAACACCTCCAGGCCGAGATGCCGGGCCAGCTGCACCGCGGCCATCCCCACCCCACCGGCGGCGGCGTGTACCAGCAGCCGCTGCCCGGGCTTGGCGGCGGCCAGGTCGACCAGCGCGTAGTAGGCGGTGGCGAACACGACCGACGTGGCGGCGGCGGCGGTGTGCGACCAGCCCGACGGCACCTTGACCAGCAGTCGATGGTCGGTGACGGCGATGGTTCCGGTGCCTTCGGGGAACAGGCCCATGACGCGGTCGCCGACCGCGAAGGGGCCATCGCTCTCGAGAACGACGCCGGACGCCTCGACGCCCATGACGGCATCCGGGTCCGGGTAGAGACCCAGCGCGATCATCACATCGCGGAAGTTGGCGGCGATGGCCGACAACGCGACGCGAACGTGTCCCGGCGCCAACGGCGCGTCAGCGTCGGGAATCCGCTCGAATCGCAGGTTGTCAAAGGTGCCTGCGTTGCTCATGCCCAATCGCCAGGGCCCGTCCGCACGGGGAACCAGGAGCGCGTTGACCGCACGACTGCCGTGCACGCGAGCGATGTACACCTGCCCGTCCCGCCACAACACCTGCGGCTCGCCGACCGCCAGCGCCGCCGCGACCGCCGCATCGTCAAGGGCCACATCGGAATCGACCAGTACGATCCGGCCCGGATTCTCGGTCTGCGCCGAGCGCACCAGCCCCCACACCGCAGCGCCGGCCAGATCGGTGACGTCCTCCCCCGGCAACGCGACCGCGCCGCGGGTGCTCACCACCAATACCGCCGCGCCGTCGCGGGACAGCCAGGACTGCAACACCTCCAGCACCGAGCGTGTCGCGGCATACACGCCCGACAGGACGTCACCGGCCAGCGGTGCGGACTCGAACACGACTGCCGCGGCATCCGATTCCGTTGCTCCCCAAGCCTCCACGAGCACCGGCTCTAGCGACGCTGACGGCTGCGCCGACCAGATGACTTCGAACAGGCGGTCCGGGCCCGACTCCGACACCGCGGCCCGCAACTGCTGATCCGTCACGGGCCGGGCCAGCATGGACGTCACCGACAACACCGGCAACCCCAACCCGTCGGCCAGCTCGATCGAGACCTTTGAGGAACCCGGGGGACCCACCGGCGCGATGCGTGCCCGCACAGCGTTCGCACCCGCGGCATGCAATGAGATCCCTTGCCAGGAGAACGGCACCAACACCGAACCTTCGGCAAAGCCGCTCTCAGCCAGGTCATCCGAGGACAGGATCACCGCGTGCAACGCCGCATCCAGCAGCGCGGGGTGAACCCCGAACCCGGTGGCCGACAGCCCGGCGTCGGCGGGCAACGCCACCTCGGCGAATACTTCGTCGCCTCGGCGCCACATCGTGGTCAGCCCGCGGAACGCCGGTCCGTATCCATACCCGCGCTCGGCCAGCCGCTCGTAGCCGTCGCCGACATCCACCGCGACCGCACCCACCGGCGGCCACGCCGACATGTCGCCGGAGGGCGGTACCGAGCCCGCGCTCAGCATGCCCTCGGCATGGAGCAACCAGTTCGAACCGGTGTCGGCGCGCGAAAACACCGATACCTCACGGACACCCGATTCGTTCAGACCGCCGACCACCACCTGCACCGCTACCGAGCCCCCAGAAGCCACTGTGGGTAACACCAGCGGCGCTGCCAGCGTCAACTCGTCGACCACCCCGCAGCCCACTTCGTCTCCGGCGCGGATCGCCAACTCCACAAAGCCGGCGCCCGGGAAGATCACCACGCCACCGACGGCGTGATCGGCCAACCATGGCTGCGCGCCCGGCGACAACCGGCCCGTCAGCACCACTCCACCCGAGGCGGGCAAATCCACCACCGCACCAAGCAATGCGTGCTCACTGGCTTGCTGGCCCAGGCCTGCGGCGTCGGCCACCGAACCGCGGCCTGCCTCACCGGCAAGCCAGAACCGCCGCCGCTCAAAGGCATACGTCGGCAACTCGACGAAATTAGCCTCGCCCAGCGCGCAGCGCCAATCGACGGTCATGCCGGCGACGAACCCGTGTGCCACCGCGTCGATCAGGGTCGCCGGCTCGGGGCGGTCTTTGCGCAAAGCCGACATGGTCAGCACCGGGGAATCGGCCAGCGACTCCTCGATCGACGCCGTCAAGCCGCTACCGGGCCCGACCTCGAGGAACCGGCTCGCGCCGGCCGCATGCACGAAGCGCACACTGTCGGCGAACCGCACCGCTTCCCGGACGTGCCGCTTCCAGTACGCGACCGAGCCGTAATCGTCGGCTGCGAACTGTCCGGTCAGGTTGGAGATGATCGGGATCGTTGGCTGCCCGGTGGTGAGACCGCTTGCCACAGTTCCGAATTCGTCGATCATCGGGTCCATCAGCGTGGAGTGGAACGCGTGCGAAACGGCCAGTCGATGGACCCGGCGGCCTTTGGGGCCGAGGCCGCGCAGCCGTTCGGCCACCGCCGCCACGGCGTCCTGCTCACCCGAAATCACTACTGAGTCAGGACCGTTGATCGCTGCGATGTCGACCTCACCACCCAGGAGTGGTCGTACTTCCGCTTCGGTGGCCTGCACGGCGATCATCGCTCCGCCGGCCGGCAGCGCCTGCATGAACCGGCCCCGGGCGACGACGAGCACCGCGGCGTTTTCCAGGGACAACACGCCGGCGACATGTGCAGCGGACAGTTCCCCGACCGAGTGGCCCATCACGAAGTCGGGTCGCACGCCCCACGATTCCAGCAACCGGAACAGCGCGACCTCCACCGCGAACAGCGCCGGCTGCGCGAATTCCGTTGTATTAAGCAAAGTTTCGTCGTGGCCCCACATCACTTCGCGCAGTGGTCGCAGCAGGTGCCGATCGAGTTCGCCGACGACGGTGTTGAACGCCTCGGCGAAGACGGGGTATGCGGTGTGCAATCCCATTCCCATGCCCAGCGATTGGGAGCCTTGGCCGGGGAAGACGAACACGGTCTTGCCCGCATCGGCGCTGCCCCGAATAGCCGAGACGAGGTCGGCCAACTCCTCCGGGCGGGCCACCTCATCCAGCCCCGCCAGCAATCGCTCCCGATCCCCACCGATCACGACGGCCCGATGCTCAAACACCGAACGGCCGGCCAACGACCATCCGACGTCGGCAACGTCAAGCTCGTCATCTGCACGCACAAACCCGGCCAACCGGGCTGCCTGGCCCGCTAGTGCGGCCGCCGACTTCGCCGAGATCACCCAGGGCACCACGGGCGAGGTGGATCCGCCCGCAGCACGCCGTTCGGCCGGCACCGCCTCGACGATCACGTGCGCATTGGTGCCACTGATCCCGAACGACGACACCCCGGCCCGCCTCGGACGACCCGCCGGCCAGGGCTGCGCTTCGGTCAGCAAAGACACCGCCCCCGCCGACCAATCCACATGCGGACTCGGCACATCCACATGCAACGTCGCCGGCAACACCTCATGGCGCATCGCCTGCACCATCTTGATCACCCCGGCCACCCCCGCAGCCGCCTGCGTGTGACCCATATTCGACTTCACCGACCCCAACCACAGCGGCTGTTTCCCGGGCTCTGCCCTCTCCTGCCCGTACGTCGCCAACAATGCCTGGGCTTCGATAGGGTCACCCAACGTCGTGCCCGTGCCGTGGCCCTCCACCACATCCACCTCAGCCGCCGACAACCCCGCATTAGCCAACGCCGCCCGCACCACCCGCTGCTGCGACGGACCATTCGGCGCCGTCAAACCATTCGACGCACCATCGGAATTCACCGCCGAACCCCGCACCACCGCCAACACCGGATGACCCAACCGCTGCGCATCCGACAACCGCTCCACGACGAGCATGCCGCCACCCTCGGAGAATCCGGTGCCGTCGGCCCCGCCGGCGAATGCCTTGCACCGCCCGTCCGGGGACAACCCGCGCATCCGGCTGAACTCGATGAAGATGTCGGGTGTGGCATTGACGGTCACGCCGCCGGCCAGCGCCAGGTCGCACTCCCCCGTCCGCAGCGACTGCACCGCCATGTGCAACGCCACCAACGACGACGAACACGCGGTATCCACCGACACCGCCGGACCCTCCAGCCCCAACACATACGACACCCGGCCGGACGCCACACTCGACGATTGACCGGTCAGCCGGAAGCCCTCGACAGCGTCGGGCGAGCCCATGCCGTAGCCCTGGGTGTACACCCCGGCGAACACCCCGGTGGCGCTGCCCCGCAGCCCACCGGGCTCGATTCCGGACCTTTCCAAGGCTTCCCACGACAACTCGAGGAACAGCCGCTGCTGTGGATCCATCGACAGCGCCTCGCTCGGCGCGATACCGAAGAACGCGGGATCGAAGTCCGCGACGCCATCCAGGAAGCCGCCGGTACGGGTGGAGCAGGTGCCCACCACGTCCGGGTCGGAGTTGTAGAGGTTGGCCAGGTCCCAGCCGCGATCGCCGGGGAACTCCGAAAGGACGTCGCGGCCCTGGATCAGCATGTCCCACAGGGCTTCCGGCGAGTCGATCCCACCCGGATACCGGCACGACATGCCGACGATCGCGATCGGATCGTCGCCCGTGGCCCGCGCCGCGGGCGCGTGCTTGATTTCCTGTGGAGCGCCGGCGAGTTCGCCGCGGATGTACTTGGCCAAGCCGTTGGGCGTCGGGTAGTCGAAGATGAGGGTGGGCGAAAGCGACAGCCCGGTAACGGTTTTCAGCCGGTTGCGCATTTCGACCGCGGTCAGCGAGTCAAAGCCCAGCTCCTGGAAGGCCTTGTCGGGATCGATGGCCTCAGGAGTGACGTTGCCGAGCACGGTGGCGATGTGGGTCCGCACCAGGTCCAGCAGCACCGTGTGCTGTTCGGCTTCGGACAACCCCTGCAGCCGGTGCGCCAGTGCGGATTTCGATTTCGCCGCGGCCATTGAGTCATCGACGCGGCGCCGCGTGGGTGCGTTGACCAGATCGCTGAACATCGGGGGCACCGCCACCGCGTGCGCCCGCAACGCCGGGAGGTCGATGCGCGCGGGCGCGAGGAAAGGCTCGTCGACGATCAGGGCGGTGTCGAACAACTCCATCGCCTCGTCCGAGGACAGCGCCAGGATGCCGTCGCGGCCCAACCGCGCCCGGCCGGCCTCATCGAGCCCCCCGGTCATGGCGCTGGCCTGATCCCACAGTCCCCAGCCCAGCGAGATCGCCGGCAATCGATGCGCACGCCGGTGCGCGGCCAGCCCGTCGAGGAAGGTGTTGCCCGCCGCGTAGTTGGCCTGGCCCGATGACCCCACCAGCCCGGCCATCGACGAAAACATCACGAATGCAGACACATTCAGGTCGCGGGTCAACTCGTGCAGGTTCCAGGCCGCATCGATCTTGGGCCGCAACACCGCGTCGATCCGATCGGGGGTCAATGACGTCAGCACCGCGTCGTCGAGCACGCCGGCGGCGTGAATCACCCCGGTCAGTGGGTGCTGCACACCGATGTCGGCGATCACCTTGGCCAGGGCCGCGCGGTCGGCCGCGTCGCAGGCCACCACTTGCACCCCAGCGCCGGCCCCCGCCAACTCGACCAGTTCGGCCTCGAGCTCCGCAGCACCCGGCGCGTCCGGCCCGCGCCGGCTCACCAGCACCAGGTGACGCACCCCGTGCCGGGCCACCACGTGGCGTGCCAGCGCGGCACCCGCCATGCCGGTGCCGCCGGTGATCAGGACCGTGCCGGCGGCCCAAGCGTCGGGCATCATGAGCACGACCTTGCCGGTGTGGCGGGCCTGGCTGAGGTAGCGGAACGCCGCGGACGCCCGCCGCACATCGAAAGTCGTCACGGGCAGTGGCCGCAACACTCCCGCGTCGAACATGTCCGCAAGGTCCAGCAGGTACTGATGCATCCGTGGACGACCCGGCTCGAAGAGGTCGAAGGCTCGGTAGCGCACACCGGGGTATTCCTGCGCGACCACACCGGGATCGCGGATGTCGGTCTTACCCATCTCCAAGAACACGCCACCGGGGGCGACGAGCCGCAGCGACGCATCGACGAAATCGCCGGCCAGCGAGTCCAGCACCACATCCATGCCGCGCCCGCCGGTGACCACGCGGAACTTGTCCTCGAATTCCAGGCTGCGTGAGTCGGAGATGTGATCGTCGTCAAAGCCCATGGCGCGCAGGGTGTCCCACTTGCCGCGGCTGGCGGTGGCGAACACCTCCAGGCCCAGGTGCCGGGCCAGCTGCACCGCGGCCATGCCCACACCGCCGGCGGCGGCGTGCACCAGCACCCGCTGCCCGGGCTTGACCTCCGCGAGGTGCAGGAAGGCGTAGTACGCGGTGGTGAAAACGGCTGATATGCCCGCGGCTTCGGCGTACGACCAGTCGGCGGGCATCGGGAGCAACAGCCGGACGTCGCCGGGGACCAGCGTGCCGCTGCTATCCGGGAAGAATCCGAACACCGATTCACCGACCGAGAATTCGGTGACGCCGGGGCCGACCTCGACCACCACGCCGGCGCCTTCGCCGCCGAGCAGCGCGTCGTGGGTGAACATGCCGAGGGAGATCATGATGTCGCGGAAGTTGGTGGCGATGGCCCGCAGGGCCACCCGAACCCAGCCGGGTTGCAGCGGTGCGTCGGCGTTGGGAACCGGCTCCAATTGCAGGTTCTCGAAGGTGCCGGCGCTGCTGATGCCCAGCCGCCAGGGGCCGTCACCGGGCGGCACCAAGATGTCGTCGACGGCGCGGCTGCGCTGCACCCGGGCGGTGTGGGCCTGACCGCCCCGCAACAACACCTGCGGTTCGCCGACCGCGAGAGCCGCCGCCACCGCCGCATCGTCAAGGGCCACATCGGAATCGACGAGCACAACCCGGCCCGGGTGTTCGGTCTGCGCCGAACGCACCAGACCCCACACCGCCGCGCCGGCCAGGTCGGTGACGTCCTCCCCGGCCAACCCGACCGCTCCGTGGGTGGCCACCACCAGCACTCCCGAGTCCCGCTCGGTGAGCCAGGACTGCACGGCGGCCAGCGCTTGGTGCGTGCGCTCGTAGGAGCCGGCAACTGGATCATGCTCAGCCGCAAGGGATTCAAAGATCTCGTAGGACTGTGCCACATCGACGGTCTCGAGCCCGGACGCCGGCGACCAGATCACCTCGAAGAGCCGGTCGGGACCTGACACCGTCGACACCAGCTGCTGCTCGGTCACCGGCCTGGCCACCATCGAAGCCACCGACAGCACCGGCAATCCCAACCCGTCGGCCAGCTCTATCGACACCGCCGACGGTCCGATCGGCACAATCCGGGCCCGCACCGCCGAAGCGCCCGCGGCATGCAATGACACGCCCTGCCAGGAGAACGGCAAGGCTATTTGGCCCGTCTGGGCAAGGTCCCCGCCGATGATGACCGCGTGCAAGGCCGCATCCAACAACGCCGGGTGCACGCCGAATCCGCTGACGCCGCCGGCCACGTCCGGCAGCTTCACCTCGGCGAACACCTCGTCGCCGCGCGACCACATCGCGGTCAGGCCGCGAAACGCCGGACCGTATCCGTAGCCGTGGGTCGCCAATCGCTCATAGCCACCGGCCACGTCGACCGCGACCGCACCGACGGGAGGCCACACCGACAGGTCCGCGCTCGGTTCCACCGCGCCCGGCTTCACGATGCCTTCGGCGTGCAGCACCCATGCCGAGTCCGCATCCGCGCGTGAAAATATCGATACGCCACGGGAATCCGAATCGTCGGCGGCAGTCACCACCACCTGCACGGCTACCGACGCTGAAGCCGGCAACATCAGCGGCGCCCGCAATGTCAATTCCTCGACTACCGAGCAGCCCACTTCATCGCCGGCGCGGATCGCCAACTCGACAAACCCCGTGCCGGGGAACAGCACAACGCCGGACACGGCATGATCGGCCAACCAGCCCTGCGCCGCGGGTGAGATCCGACCCGTCAATGCCACCCCGCCGGACGACGGTAGTTCGACGACCGCGCCCAGCAACGCGTGCTCGCCGGCGCCCAGTCCCAGCCCGGCGACGTCGGCCCCGGTACCTTCGCCGGACAGCCAAAACCGGCGTCGCTCAAAGGCGTACGTAGGCAATTCGACGAAGCCCGCGCCGTCCAGCACACCGCGCCACGCCACACTCACTCCGGCAACGAACGCCGCGGCGGCCGACAACAGGAACCGGTCGAGTCCGCCGTCCTCGCGGCCCAGGGTGGGAACGACAGTGGCTTGGGAGGCGTCGGCCTGACCGGATGAGCCGGCCGCGCAGTCGGTGCAGGTTTCCTCGATGGCCGCGATCAGCGCCGGATGGGGGCTGGATTCGATGAAGGTGCGGTAGCCCTGTTCGTACGCGCTGCGCACGGCCTGGTCGAACCGCACCGTCTGGCGGATATTGCGATACCAGTACTCGGCGTCCAAATCCGCGGTGTCCAAACGGCTTCCGGTCACCGTGGAATAGAAGACGGTACGCGAGGACGTTGGCTCGATGCCGGACAACACGTCGGCGAGCTCGTCGCGAATCGCCTCGACCTCAGCCGAATGCGACGCATAATCCACGTCGATGCGGCGGGTGCGCAGCTCGTGGCCGGTACAGACCTCGATCAGCTCGTCCAATGCGGCCACTTCACCGGACACCACCACCGCCGACGGCCCGTTGACGACGGCGATGCTGACCCGATTACCGAAGGGCGCCAACAATTCCCGTGCCCGCTCGGCGCCGCAGGCGATCGAGACCATGCCACCGGGGCCGGCCAGCTCGGTAAGCAGTTTGCTGCGCAGCGTGACGACGCGTGCGGCATCCCGCAGCGACAGCGCACCGGCAACATACGCCGCGGCGATCTCCCCCTGCGAATGCCCGATCACGGCATCCGGACCGACCCCGACCGACTTCCACAACTCGGTCAGCGACACCATCACCGCGAACAGCACCGGCTGCACCACGTCCACGCGATCCAGGCCGGGCGCTCCCGGCGCGCCACGCAGCACATCGGTCAGCGACCAGTCCACGAACTCCGCGAAAGCCTGCGCGCAGGCGTCGATGTGCGCAGCGAATACCGGTGCGGTATCGAGTAATTCGATCCCCATACCGATCCACTGGGAACCTTGGCCGGGGTAGACGAACACCGTCTTGCCCGCAGGCGCGGCGGCACCCCGAACGACGGATAAGACTTCACCGCCGGCCAGCTCGTCAAGCCCGGCCAGCAATCCGTCCCGATCACGACCAACAACGACGGCCCGATGCTCGAACGTCGCCCGACCCGCCAGCGACCAACCGACATCAGCAACATCAAGCTGTGGATGGGCACTAACGTGCTCAGCCAACCGGGCGGCTTGGCCCTCTAGTGCGGCCGCCGATTTCGCCGAGATCACCCACGGCACCACCGGCACCGTGGCTCCGGCCTCGGCGCGCTGCTCGGCTGGGACAGACTCGACGATCACGTGCGCGTTGGTGCCACTGATCCCGAACGACGACACCCCCGCCCGTCTCGGACGACCCGCCGGCCAGGGCTGCGCTTCGGTCAGCAACGACACCGCCCCCGCCGACCAATCCACATGCGGACTCGGCACATCCACATGCAACGTCGCCGGCAACACCTCATGGCGCATCGCCTGCACCATCTTGATCACCCCGGCCACCCCCGCAGCCGCCTGCGTGTGACCCATATTCGACTTCACCGACCCCAACCACAGCGGCTGTTTCCCGGGCTCTGCCCTCTCCTGCCCGTAAGCGGCCAGCAATGCCTGCGCCTCAATCGGATCACCCAGCATCGTGCCCGTGCCGTGACCCTCCACCACATCCACCTCAGCCGGTGACAACCCCGCATTAGCCAACGCCGCCCGCACCACCCGCTGCTGCGACGGACCATTCGGCGCCGTCAAACCATTCGACGCACCATCCTGATTCACCGCCGAACCCCGCACCACCGCCAACACCGGATGACCCAACCGCTGCGCATCCGACAACCGCTCCACGACGAGCATCGCGCCGCCCTCGGACCAGCCGACCCCGTCGGCCGCGCCGGCATAGGCCTTGCAGCGGCCGTCCGGGGAGAGTCCTCGGTGCCTGCTGAACTCCACGAAAACCGTCGGCGTCGCGTTGACGGTCGCGCCGCCGGCCAGCGCCAGGTCGCACTCCCCCGTCCGCAGCGACTGCACCGCCATGTGCAACGCCACCAACGACGACGAACACGCGGTATCCACCGACACCGCCGGACCCTCCAGCCCCAACACATACGACACCCGGCCGGACGCGACGCTGGAGGTCATGCCGGTCAGCCGGTAACCCTCGATCTCCTCGGCCAACATGCCGTAGCCCTGGACGATGAGTCCGGCAAACACGCCGGTGGCGCTGCCGCGCAGCCCGCTCGGATCGATTCCGGCCCGCTCCAGCGCCTCCCACGACAGCTCCAGCAACATCCGGTGCTGCGGGTCCATCGCCAGCGCCTCGGTGGGCGCGATACCGAAGAACGCGGGATCGAAGTCGGCGACGCCATCCACGAAGCCGCCGGAGCGCACGTAGCACTTGTGGCGCGCGTCGGGGTCCGGGTCGAACAACCCGGCCAGGTCCCAGCCGCGGTCGGCCGGGAACTCCGACATGACGTCGCGGCCGTCGGCCACCATCTGCCAGAGGCCTTCCGGCGAATCGACCCCGCCCGGGAAGCGGCACGACATACCGACGATCGCGATCGGCTCGCTCGACCGCTCCAGCAGCGCACGGTTGGTGCGCTTCAGGCGTTCCACCTGGACCAGCGCTTTTCGCAACGCTTCGGTCGCATGCTGGAGCTGATCACCCATCACTAACCCTCGCCTAACCCTCGCCTACGATTGGTCGTCTCTCATCCGCCGGATGCGGCTTTCGCCGAGTCACGGAAGTGGCTGCACGAAGCAAAGTCGTGCTGCTGTCCGACCCAAGAATGTCGCTGGTGAGTATGGCCAACTCCGGCGGGATTTCAAAACGTCCGTTACTCCCAGCTTCCACGCAAAAGACCGGCCACGAAACCGACGACGCGCGCGCGCCGACGCGCTCGGTGCCCGCCGTCCATGGCGCGACTGTACCCGGCCGGGGAGCGAAGGCGGGCAATGTAGGCAGGCAAAAGTGGTGACCCGTCGGCGAAACGACGCGGCTAAACGCCGACTCGGCGCCAGCCGTCGGCAGCCCTGGCGGCTCCAATCAGCACGTCGCACAACTCGCGCAGTTCGGCTGCCCCGGCTCCTTCTTCGAGCGCTGTGACGACATCTTCCGCGGCGCATCGCACCTGGTAGACGCGATCGGACAGGTCGGCCGCATCGTCCGCCGACAGCACCACCGCGTCGGCGGGCAAGGTAGTCGCGTCGCCCCGGGTCATCATGGCCCGCTGCTCGTACGCGCGTTGGCGGCACGACTGCCGGCAGTACTGGCGGCGGCGGCCCATGCCGACATCGGCCACGTCTCGACCACACCAGCGGCATGGCTGCGGGCGGGCACGACGGGTCACGCCTTGGAACTTTAGTCGGATAAGGCCCCAAGTCCCGGTAATATGGGAGGTCGCGTCGCGCACGCAGCGCACCGGCCACGGGAACTACGCAGACGCTCTTAACGTTTGCTTAATCAGAGAACGCAATGCGGGAGCCCAGAAGCTCACCGGGACCCAAAGGACCAAAAGGAGAAGCACCCTATGGCTGATCGTGTCCTACGAGGCAGTCGCCTCGGAGCCGTGAGTTATGAGACCGACCGTAATCACGACCTGGCGCCGCGTCAGATCGCGAAGTACCGCACCGAGAACGGCGAGGAGTTCGAGGTCCCGTTCGCCGACGACGCCGACATTCCCGGCTCCTGGCTGTGCCGCAACGGCATGGAGGGCACCCTGATCGAGGGCGACCTGCCCGAGCCGAAGAAGGTCAAGCCGCCGCGCACCCACTGGGACATGCTGCTGGAGCGCCGCTCGGTCGAAGAGCTTGAAGAACTGCTCAAGGAGCGCATGGAGATCATCAGGTCCCGCCGCCGCGGCTGAGCCGTCCCGCCCGACGGGTCCTGCGCCGGCTTAGGCGCGGTCGTGAGCGCGGGCGGTCCGGGCGCGGCTGAATCGCCCCTCGAACCCCCATCGAGTGACCTTGACCAGCGCCTCGCGAATGTTCGATCCGCTCATCTTGGAGACGCCGAGTTCACGCTCGGTGAACGTGATCGGCACTTCGACGACGACGAATCCGCGGTTCACCGTCCGCCAGGTCATCTCGATCTGGAAGCAATAGCCCTTGGAGTCCACCCCGTCGAGGTCGATTGTCTCCAGCACTTCGCGACGGTAGGCACGATAGCCGGCGGTGATGTCATGAACGCCGACGCCCAGCGCCAGCCGCGAGTAGGTATTGGCCGTCTTGGACAACGCCAGGCGCCGCCAGGGCCAGTTCCGCACGGTCCCGCCGTCGACATAGCGCGAACCGATGGCCAGGTCAGCTCCGGCGTCGACGGCGTCCAGCAGCCGGCGTAGCTGCTCGGGCGCGTGGCTGCCGTCGGCGTCCATCTCGACGAGCACCGAGTAGTCCCTGCTCAAACCCCAGGCGAACCCCGCCAGGTACGCCGCACCCAGGCCGTCCTTGACGGTGCGGTGCATCACGTAGGTGCGCCCCGCGTCCGCCTCGGCCAACTCGTCGGCGAGCCGGCCGGTGCCGTCAGGGCTGCCGTCGTCCACCACGAGCAGGTGGACGTCGGGGCAGGCGTCCTTCAGCCGCCGATGGATCACCGGCAGGTTCTCCAGCTCGTTGAAGGTGGGGATGATCACCAAAACGCGCTGACTGGGACGGGCGCCCGGGATATGGGGCACCGACTGGCCGGTGGTCATGTAACTCCTTTATTTTCTGGCCTGTTTCTCGGCCCGAAACCGTGTCGGCCGCGCTTGCTCGGCCGAGTCTGTTGCATTGTCTCTGGGGTCTGGGGGGTCAATGTGCCGCCGTCATCAGGCGACGTCTCGTCCTTGCCATCGGACAAGCTCTCGGGCTCGGAGTCAGCCTGGGCCCCGGCATCCTCGGTTTCCGCCCCGTTCTCCGGTTCGCCCGCGGGCACGCCGGAGTCGACAGCTTCACGCGGAGGCGCGGACCGCCGACGACGCGGGAAACCCCCCATTGTGCCGTATCGCGAGCAGAATCGCGGCCCCGGCCGCTCCGACCAGCACCCATTGCACGATCGGACCCCACCGGGTGGCGGGAGTCAGCTTCGTCTTCAGCCGAACCGGGATGTCCAGGTAGGCGGGCTGGAACCACTCGGTGCGGACCAGCTCGGCGCCGTCTGGCGCGATCACCGCACTGATGCCGGTGGTGCCGGCCACCACCACGTATCGGTCGTGTTCGACGGCCCGTACCTTGGCGAAGGCCAGTTGCTGCTCACTCATCGTCGGGGTGAAGGTGGCGTTGTTGCTGGGCACGGCCAACAACTGCGCGCCGCCCAGGACCGCCTTCCGCGGCGCGCGGTCGAAAATCACTTCCCAGCAGGTGGTGACGCCGACCGGCACACCGGCGATGCGCACCACACCGGTGCCGGTTCCGGGCACGATATTGCCGGCGCGCGCGGCAAAGCCGGAGAGATGCCGGAAAAATCCCGGCATCGGCAGGTACTCGCCGAACGGCTGCACGATTTCCTTGTCGTGACGGTCGGCGGGGCCGCTGCCCGGGTTCCAGACCAGCACCGTATTGGTGTATTCCGGATTTTCTTGCAGACGCCCGGGCACGTCGAGGATGGTGCCCAGCATGATGGGCGCGCCGATCGCGTGCGCCGCCTCGGAGATCTGCTGGGCGGCGTCGGGGTTGACCAGCGGATCGATGTCCGAGGCGTTCTCCGGCCAGATGACGAATTGGGGTTGCGGAGCCGTCCCGGCGCGAACATCGTCGGCCAGCCGCAGCGTCTCCTGAACGTGGTTGTCCAGAACGGCTCGCCGTTGCGCATTGAATTCGAAGCCAAGCCGCGGCACGTTGCCCTGCACGACGGCGACGGTGACGGTCGGCTCGCCACCCGATCCCGCGCCCGCGTGCCGCACCTGCGGCCACACCAGGGCGGCCGCGAACAACACCAGACATATCGAAATGCCCGGCAGCAGCACCGCCGGCGGGGGCGGACCTTCGGCGGCGTCGGGCGCGTTCGCGACAGCCGGTCCGCGGGCGCGCGTTCGCGCCTGGGCACCGGCCCGCCACCACGTCTCGATTTCCAGCGCGATCGCGGTAAAGCAGCAGCCCACCAGCACGACCGCCGACGACAACAGCGCAACGCCACCGAGCTGGACCAACGGCAGCAGCGGCCCGTTGGCCTGGCCGAAGGCCACCGCCCCCCAGGGAAATCCACCGAACGGGAAGATCGACTTCAACCACTCCTGCGCCGCCCACGCCGCGGCGAACCAGATGGGCCAGCCCGGCAGCCGGCGGACCGCGACGGCGACCAGGCCGAACAGCGCCGGAAACAGGGCCGACGCCGTCGCCAGCACCAGCCAGGGCATCGCCCCCACCAGCGTGCCGACCCACGGCAACAACGGCAGTTCGAAGGCCAGACCGAACAAGAAGCCGTAGCCCACCCCGCCGACCAGCGTGGTGGCGCGACGGGTCAGCACCCAAGCCAGCAGCGCGAACGCGATGACGGCGGCCCACCACCAGTTCAGCGTCGGAAAGCTGGCGTACAGCAGCGCACCGGCCACGACGGCCACCACCATGCGGACCAGGCGCGGCTGAACCACAGCGCGCACGGCCGGCATGCGCCGGCGGCCGGCGGCACTGGGCGCGTCCTGCGGTTCCGGAGTTTCCTGCGGCTCGGGCGGCTCGGGGTCGGCTGCTTCGGCCACCGAGTCGGCGTCAGGCTTCCGGCCGAACAATCTAGCCATAGATGACCGCACCCCGATGCACGGTTTGACGGCAGCGTGGCAACGCGTCGGCCGCGCCCAGGCGCGGCAAGGCAGGTACCCGGGAGCGGGGATCGGTCGACCAGCGCTGGACGGCATCGCGCGGCGCGCTGACGTCAAGGGCTCCGGCATCCCATACGGCGTAGGACGCGGGCGCGCCCGGCACCAGGGTGCCGATGTCGCCGTCCCGGATGCCGGCCGCGCGCCAGCCGCCGCGGGTTGCCGCGGCGAACGCCGCTCGGGCCGAAACAGCGCTGCCCGCAGTGTGGTGGTTGACCGCCGCGCGCACGCTCAGCCACGGATCGATGCCCGTCACCGGGCTGTCGGAACCGAGCGCGAGGGGCACGCCTTGGGATGCTAACAGCGCAAGTGGGTTGAGTTCGCTGGCGCGATCAACACCGAGGCGACGGGCGTACATGCCGTTGCCGCCGCCCCACAGTGCGTCGAAGTTGGGTTGCACGCTGGCGATGACGCCCCAGGCGCCCAGCTTTTCGGCCTGTTCCGCGGTCACCATCTCCAGGTGTTCCAGCCGGTGCCCGCAGCGGGCGACGGCAACCCCACCGAGATCGTCGACGACCCTTTCGAAGGCGTCGACCACCGCCGAGACCGCGGCGTCGCCGATGACGTGGAAACCGGCCGTCACCTCGGCCTCGGTACACGCCCGCACATGCGCGACGACGGCGTCGGGCTCGAGATAGCAGTTACCGACCCGGTCCGGGGCGTCGCAGTAGGGCTGGTGCAGCCATGCGGTGCGCGAGCCGAGCGCCCCGTCGACGAACAGGTCGCCGGCCAACCCGCGGACGCCGGTCTCATCGACCAGCGCACGGGCCTGCGCGGCGGTGGTCACCGCCTCGCCCCAGTAGCCGATCACCTCGACGCCGTGGTCCAGGGCGTGCAGCTGCAGCCAATCGTCGAGTCCGCCGATCTCGGGTCCGGCGCATTCGTGTACCGCGACGATGCCGGCCGCGGCCAGCGCGTCGAGCGCCGCGGCCCGTGCCTCGGCGAGCTGCGGACCGGTCAGCAGATCACGGGCCGCGGCCCGGACCAGGTGGTGGGCGTCGCCGGCCAACGGCTGCTGCGCGCTGAAACCGGCTGCCTGTGACAACTCGGGCACCAGACGTCGCAACCCGGTCGAAGCCAACGCGGAGTGCACGTCGACCCGGGCCAGGTAGGCGGGCAGCTCACCGAGCACCGCGTCCAGGTCGGCGGTGCTGGGCGCGGCATTCTCAGGCCACGCCGACTCGTCCCAACCATGACCCCACACGGGTTGACCGGGGTGCGCGGCGGCGTGCTCGGTGAGCAGCTGGATGAACTGCGCCCGCGAGGTGGCCGCACGCAAATCCAGGCCGCTGATCGTCAGCCCGGTCGCGCTCAGGTGGATGTGACTGTCCACGAATCCCGGCGCGACAAAGCCTCCGTCGAGATCGTGCACCTCGGCGTCCGGAAACTGGCTGCGACCTACTTCATCGCTGCCGAGCCATGCGATGACATCGCCACGCACCGCCATAGCGGTGGCATCGGGCTGGGTGGGACTGTGCACGCGACCATTCAGCAGCAGCTTCGTAGGCCTCGCGGTGATGTGGGTCACTCGGCAAAACTACGGGTGCCGGGTGCGCGTCCGAGCGGGCGGCAAGGTCGGCGGCTCCCAGGTGTCCGACTCCCAGTCATACCGGACGTCGATGACCTCGCCGTCGATGTAGTCCGGAGCGTCCGTGTCGTGCGGTTCCCGGCCGAAGTTCCAGGCTCGGGCATCGGAGGCCCGAGTATCGGCGGTCAGCGGCACCCGGCGCAGGAAGCCACGCAATGCGATCGCGGTCAGTCCGGGACGCGCGACCGCGCGGATCGGCGGCATCAGCAGCAACAGCCCCAGCACCGTCGTGACCAGCCCGGGCACGATGACCAGGCCCGACGCGATGGCGACCAGGGCGCCGTCGCTGAGCGCGCTCTGCGGTTCCCTCGACCCGGATCGCAACCGCACGAATTGCTGCGTGAGCTGCCACCCGCCCAGCGGGGCCAAGACGCCGCAGCCAAGCAGGAACGTCGCGAGCAGCACCAGCAGGGTCCAACCGAACCCGATCGTCGATGCGAGCGCGAAAACCACCGCCAGCTCGACGACGGCGTAGAGGACAAGCAGCCTTGACACCATGTCAGGTCAACGTCTGCGGGCCACACCCGAGTTCCGTGGCATCGGGTATCCGGGCTGCAGTTAGATGACGCTATGACAACGATTGATATCGACACCCCCGCCGGACCGATCGATGCGCTGCTGAGCGTGCCGCAAGGTGAAGGGCCGTGGCCGGGTGTGGTCGTGGTCCACGACGCGTTCGGCTACGCCCCGGACAACGAGCGGGTTTCGGCGCGCATCGCCCGGGGCGGCTTTGTGGCGCTGACGCCGAATATGTATGCGCGGGGCGGTCGCGCCCGCTGCATCACCAGAGTCATGCGCGAGTTGCTCACCAAGCGGGGCCAAGCCCTCGAGGACATCCTGGCTGCCCGCGATCACCTGCTGGCCATGCCGGAATGTTCCGGCCAAGTCGGAATCGCGGGCTTCTGCATGGGCGGCGGGTTCGCACTCATCATGTCGCCCAAAGGTTTTGGCGCCTCGGCACCGTTCTACGGCACCCCGCTGCCGCGCAACCTGAGCCAAACCCTGGACGGGGCATGCCCGATTGTGGCGAGCTTCGGCAAGCGTGACCCGCTGGGCGTGGGCGCACCCGACAAACTGCGCGAGGTGACCGCCGCCAAGAACATCACCACCGATATCAAGACCTACCCGGGCGCCGGGCACAGCTTCGCGAACAAACTTCCCGGCCAGCCGCTGCTTCGCGTCACCGGATTCGGCTACAACGAAGCCGTCTCCGAAGACGCCTGGAACCGGGTCTTCGCGTTCTTCGGTGAGCATTTGGCGGCGACGTAGTGAGGGCACGCGCCGGCCGGATCGGCGCCGCCTTCGCCGCGGTGGCCGTGGTCGGGGTGGGCGGCGCCGCGCTCGGTTCGGGCGAAGCCACCGCAGACCAGTTCACTCCGAGCGAGCAGCAGCTGGTACGGCTGCTGCCACCGGGTTATGCCGCCCACTCATGTGCCCGGGCCGCCAACCCGTTTCCGAATTCGATCGCCAGCCTGGACTGCAGCCAAGACGCCAATTCCGACAGCCCGGAATACGCGCGCTTCACGCTGTACAGCAACGCGGCGTCGATGAACGCCGACTTCGACGTCACCGCCGGCGCCATGATGGTGGCGCCATGCCCGGACGGGAACCCCTCGCCGGGCACCTGGACCTACCAATCGGACTCCGGCCCGCTCGGCGGCAGGATCGTATGCGGTTTCGTCGATGATCTCGCCGACATCGCCTGGACCCGCGATGGCCAGCTGCTGCTCGCCACGGTCAACGGGGCATCCGACCTGGACAATCTGTATCAGTGGTGGCGGCGCTACGGCGGCGCCTAACAACACTGAAACGTGTTGCGCTACTGGGTCTTTGACTTGATCTTCTGCGACAAGACGGTGGCAAACGTGTGCGAGTCGCCGGGCCAGCGCGCGGACACGTAGGTGCCGTCGTCAACCACGAATGCCGGTCGCGAGTCATACACCGAATCCCGAACCATGCCGGAGGTCTTGAGTAGCCGGTGCGGCGACAGGCGGGTGACGTCCAAGAAGTCCGCCGGGCTCTGCAGGGCGCGGGTGACCTCCGACTGCACCGACATGTACCCGGCGGGCTGGCCGGGTTCCTCGGTGTAGGTGCGGTAGTAGTCGCGGTCCCAGAACCGGCTGATGCGCGTCAGTCGCCAGGCGGTGCGTTCCAGCGCCCACGTCAGCGCCGTGGTCTTGTGTCCGTACAGCACCGAGCGGCCGGTCGCGGGATCGATGCTGCGGGCGGCGAGCAGCACGCCGTGGCAGATCGCGGCCACCGTCAATCCGCGGGCAAACGCCTCCACGACGAGCCGCTGCAGTACCTGGCTGTCGATGTAGCTGCGCATCCCGCGGGCGCGGTGGCCACCGGGCAGCAGCAGCGCGTCGATGCCGTCGAGGCTGGCCTGGTTCCAGCTGACCGGATGCCGAAATTCGTTTGACTGCAGCATGTTCCGGTACGCGACGCGACCTTTCTTGTTCGCCCGCAAGGCAAGCCCGATGAGCGGGATCGCGCCCAGCACCGGCAGCGCGGACCAGACGTCCAAGCCTCGGCCGGTCACCATGATGTCGTCGGCCACTGCGGGTGTGCCGCTCTCGGTGGCGAAGACGACGTGGTGACCGTTGTCGGTCAAGACGCGCCAGCTGACGGCGACCTCGGTCGGGTCGAAATCCCGATCCGGGATCGGGATCAGGACCGTGTCGCGCACAGCCGACGCCCCTCGCCGGGGCCAGTTTGAGCTCGAGACCGACGTTGTTTTCCATGCCGCCGCGCATCTTGCTGAAGAGGTTGAACACCTTGCCGACGATGCCGTACCGCTTGCCGATCGCGTCGTAGACGGCGCCGTTGTGCGACTTGTCGAGAACGGCTGCGATGCCTTCGACTTCCTCGCTGGTCGGGCGCCCCTGCATGGTGCAGGTGGCCAACGTCACGCGGGGGGTATTGCGGATCCGCTTGACCTTCCAGGAGCTTCCGACGGTGATCACCAGCAGGCGATCGCCGCGCTCTTTGTCCAAGGCGGCCCAGATAGGCGTGGGCTTGGGCCGGCCGTCCTTGGTGAAGGTGGTCAGCAGGATGTATTGGGATTTGGCGAGGTCGGCGAAAGTCGGTGTCACGATGTCCAACCTAACCCGCCCCGGGGGTGAACTAACCCTCCAGATCACCCTCGGTTTCCAGCAGCGCCTGGCGCAGGCCGTCGAGCGTTTCCGCTTCCGGCTGGGCCCACATGCCGCGGCCGGCCGCCTCCAGCAGTCGCTCCGCCGTGCCGTGCAGCGCCCACGGATTGGACTCCGTCATGAACTTCCGGTTCTCCGGGTCCAGCACGTAGCGCTCGGTGAGTTGTTCGTACATCCAGTCGGCCATGACTCCGGCGGTGGCGTCGTAGCCGAACAGGTAGTCAACTGTGGCCGCCATCTCGAATGCGCCCTTGTAACCGTGTCGGCGCATCGCGGCCATCCAGCGGGGATTGACCACGCGGGCGCGGAACACCCGGGTGGTCTCTTCCGACAGCGTGCGGGTCCGGATGGCGTCGGGTCGGGTGTTGTCGCCAATGTAGGCGGCCGGGGCCTGGCCGGTCAGCGCCCGCACCGTGGCCACCATGCCGCCGTGGTACTGGAAGTAATCGTCGGAGTCGGCGATGTCGTGTTCGCGGGTGTCGGTGTTCTTGGCGGCCACCGCGATCCGCCGGTATTGGCGATTCATGTCGTCGACCGCCTCGCGGCCGTCCAGGTCGCGCCCATAGGCGAACCCGCCCCACGCGGTGTACACCTGCGCGAGGTCGGCGTCGTCGCGCCAGTTGCGGCTGTCGATCAGTTGCAGCAGGCCGGCGCCGTAGGTTCCCGGCTTGGAGCCGAAAATCCTTGTGGTGGAGCGCCGTTGGTCGCCGTGTTGCACCAGGTCGGCCTGGGCGTGCGCCCTTACGTAGTTGTCTTCGCCCGCCTCGTCGAGGTCGGCTACCAATCGCACCGCGTCGTCGAGCATGGTCACCACGTGCGGGAAGGCATCCCGGAAGAACCCGGAGATGCGCACGGTCACGTCGATGCGGGGACGGCCCAGCTCGGCCAGCGGAATCGGCGTCAGGCCGACCACCCGCCGCGACGCGTCATCCCACACCGGCCGAACACCAAGCAGCGCAAGCACTTCGGCGATATCGTCACCCGAGGTTCGCATCGCCGACGTTCCCCACACCGACAGCCCCACTGACTGTGGCCACTGCCCGTGATCGTCGCGGTAGCGGGTCAGTAGTGAATCCGCCAGCGCCACACCGGCATCCCACGCCAGCCGGGAGGGCACCGCCTTGGGATCGACGGAGTAGAAGTTGCGTCCGGTGGGCAGCACGTTGACCAGGCCGCGCAGCGGCGATCCCGACGGCCCGGCCGCAATGAACCTGCCGTCCAAGGCCTTCAACACCTGGTCGATTTCGCCGGCAGTGCCGGCCAGGCGCGGTACCACTTCGGTGGCCGCGAACCGCAGCACCGCCGCGACATCGGTGTTGTCGGTGAGCGCATCGGCGGCGCCGGGATCCCAGCCGGCGGCCTGCAATGCCGCCACGAGCTCACGGGCCGCGGCCTCGGCCTGGTCGACCGACGCGCGTTCGTCGGTGCCGTCCTCGGCCAGGCCGAGCGCCTGTCGCAGCCCGGGCAGGGCGTGCTCGCCGGCGAACACCTGGCGGGCCCGCAGGATGGCCAGCACCAGGTCGAGTTCGGGCTCCCCCGTTGGCTTTTGCCCAAGGATATGCAGACCATCGCGGATCTGGACATCCTTGATCTCGCACAGCCAGCCGTCGACGTGCAGGATCATGTCGTCGAAGGCGTCCTCTTCCGGCCGCTCGGTCAGGCCCAGATCGTGGTCCATCTTGGCGGCCCGGATCAGCGTCCAGATCTGCTGGCGGATCGCCGGCAGCTTGCCCGGGTCGAGCGCGGCGACGTTGGCGTGCTCGTCGAGCAATTGCTCCAAACGCGCCATGTCGCCGTAGGTTTCGGCGCGAGCCATCGGGGGGATCAAGTGGTCGACGAGCACCGCGTGCGCGCGCCTCTTGGCCTGGGTGCCTTCGCCGGGATCGTTGACCAGGAACGGGTAGATCAGCGGCAGGTTGCCCAGTGCGGCGTCAGATCCGCAGGCCGCCGACATGCCCAGCGTCTTGCCCGGTAACCACTCGAGGTTGCCGTGCTTGCCCAGGTGCACCACGGCGTCTGCGGCGAATCCGGTGTCCAGCCAGTGGTAAGCGGCCAGATAGTGGTGGCTGGGCGGTAGGTCGGGGTCGTGGTAGATGGCGACGGGATTTTCGCCGAACCCGCGGGGCGGCTGCACCATCAGCACCAGGTTGCCCGCTTGCATTGCGGCGATGACGATCTCGCCGTCGGGATCGCCTGCGCGGTCCACGAACAACTCTCCGGGCGGCGGGCCCCAGTGCTGTTGGACCGCGTCGGTGAGTTCGGCGGGCAGCGTCCCGAACCAATCACGATAGTCCTTGGCGGACAATCGAATCGGATTGCCGGCCAGTTGCCCTTCGGTGAGCCAGTCGGGGTCTTGTCCGCCGCGTTCGATCAGTGCGTGGATCAAGGCGTCACCGTCGCCTGCATCGACACCGGGCAGGTCGCCCACCTGATATCCGCGCTCGCGCATCGCCCGCAGCAGCGCGACGGCGCTGGCCGGAGTGTCCAGTCCGACCGCGTTGCCGATGCGGGCGTGTTTGGTCGGGTAGGCCGAGAACACGATGCGCGACTCGCTTGTCGGCGGAAGCGATATGACGCAGCCGCGCATGCCGGACCGCCAGCCCGGCCACCCGCGCACAGCGTTCCGGGTCGGCCACATACGAGATCAACCCGTCGTCGTCGATCTCCTTGAACGAGAACGGGACCGTGATGATCCGGCCGTCGAACTCGGGCACCGCGACCTGGGTGGCGACGTCCAGCGGGGACAGGCCGTCGTCGTTGCTCAGCCACTGTTCCCGTGGGCTGGTCAGGCACAGGCCCTGCAGGATCGGGATATCCAGGGCCGCAAGGTGTTCGACGTTCCAGCTGTCGTCGTCTCCGCCAGCCGACGCCGCTGCCGGCTTGGCTCCCCCGGCGGCCAGCACGGTGACCACCATGGCGTCGGCACCGGCGAGGGTTTCCAGCAGTTCGGGTTCGGCCGTGCGCAGCGAGGCGCAGTAGACCGGCAGCGGGCGTGCGCCGGCGGCCTCGATCGCCTGGCACAGTGCCTCCACGTAGGCGGTGTTTCCGGCCAGTTGTTGCGCGCGGTAATAGAGCACCGCGATCGTCAGGCCGGTGTGACGGGATTCCGGCCGGTCCAGCACGCCCCACGTCGGGGTCGAAACGGGTGGTGTGAATCCGAAGCCGGTCATCAGCAGGGTGTCGGACAGGAATGCGTGCAGCTGACCCAGGTTGTCGACCCCGCCGTGGGCCAGGTAGATGTGCGCCTGTACCGCGATGCCGGCCGGGACCGTGGACAGGCCGGTCAACTCGGCGTCGGCGGCCTGCTCGCCGCTGACCAGCACGGCCGGGATGCCGCTGGCCAGCACCGCGTCGATGCCGTCCTCCCAGGCGCGGTAGCCACCGAGGATCCGGACCACCACGATCGAGGCGCCCGCCAGCAGGTCGGGCAGTTCCACCTCGGACAGCCGAGCCGGGTTGGCCCACCGATAGTTCTTGCCGCTGGACCGCGCGCTGATCAGGTCGGTGTCGGAGGTCGACAACAACAGCACGGTCGGCTCAGCCACTTGTCATTCCTACCAGCACGAGAGGCCTAGGCTATGAAACATGCCTGATGCGGGAAAGTTGCGGGAAAGATTGTGGCCATCACCGGTGGAGCGCGCGGGATCGGCCTGGCCATAGCCACGGTGCTGCACGGTTTAGGCGCCAAGGTCGCCATCGGGGATATCGACGAAGCCGCCGTCAAGGAATCCGGTGACCGGCTGGGGCTCAACGTGTGCCTCGGATTGGACGTGACGCAACGCCAATCCTTCACCGACTTCCTCGACGCTGTTGAAAACCAATTGGGCCCGATCGACGTGTTGGTGAACAACGCCGGCGTCATCGCGGTGGGCAGCGCGGTCGACGAGGCCGACGCCGTCACTCGGCGGGTGTTCGACATCAACGTTCACGGCGTCATCCTGGGCACCAAACTGGCAGCCCAACGGATGCTGCCCCGCGGGCACGGTCACATCATCAACATCGGGTCGGTGGGTAGCGTACTGCCGACCGAGGGCATCGCAACCTATTGCGCCACAAAGCATGCCGTGCTCGGCTACACCGAGACCGTTCGCATGGAAAATCGTGGCCGCGGCATCCACTTCACGACGGTCATGCCGACCCTGACCAACACCGAGATGGTCGCCGGCGTCGGACACGCCAAGGGCTTCAAGAATGCCGAGCCAGAAGACGTCGCGCGGGCCGTCGCGGACGTGATCGTCAAACCGAAACCCCGGGTGGTCGTCCCGCGTTCGATGGGCATTACGGTGGCGGCTCAAGGTTTACTGCCGCAAGGTCTAGCGGAGGCGCTTGGGCGAGCGTTGGGCACGGACCGTGTTTTCACCAGTGACCTCCGACCCGAAAAGCGCGAAGGCTATGCCCGGCGGACCGGAACCTCCTGACAGGCCCTCTCAAATGCCTGTGCAGAAAAGACCAAGACAAGTTCTCTCGGAGGTACGAGGTTTCGCAGCATGACTGGGTCTCGGTCGTGCCGGGTGGAACAACTGTCGAGTGCGACGCCTGCAGAGATATATGACCTGCTGATGGATGTCGAGCGTTGGCCGGATTGGATGCCAACGGTGTCTACATCCCCGGCCTCGAGAAATCACTGAGGTCCTCCTATACGCGCCTGGCGGCCGCGCTGGCGCACGAAGCAGAGGGCGTCTGCCGACGCGAGCTTTAATCCCCCGTGCGGGTGTACGTTTCGTCGTACGCCTGACTAGGGCAGCTGACGCCCGGCGTCGGTGGCACTTTGTCATACCCATGCGCGATGAGCGACGTGATCGGGTTCTCAGGCGGTTGGGGCAGCGCCATTGTGGCGGTGAAGGTGGCGTGGTAAGTGCCGCCTAATGAGCAGCTGTCGTCCAAGTCCTCGTTGAGGGTCCATGCCCCGTTGGCGAAGACCTGCGGTTCGTAATAGCCCTTGGCCGTAAGGAAGAAGCTCATGCATCGATCACCGGTTCGCAGGCAGTCGGTTCGCACACCGTAGTTGCTCACCGCAGTTTTATGGCCGTTTGCATAGGTCGTTTGAGAGTCGTATCTGCCGTGCAGCGCTTCTGCCGCTTATTCCGATGTCGGCATAATGCAGAAAACACCATCTCCTCAAGACTTTCTGGACGGCGTGGCGTGATGAGCAACTCCCCGATGGCACGGGAATTCTTGCGGGTTACTCCCCTTCATATGCTGCCTGGCCTGGGGCGATGCGGCGACACTACCCCGCGCGGCAATCGCGTGGGTCGGTGCGGACGGCGCTGTCGGCGTCGGCGCGTTGGGGTGATCGCCGGCGTGGGGTACTAGCGACGACCTGCGGTGATGTCTGGTTGCGCGTGCCGTCGCAGGTTTAGAATGTCGTAACGCGGGGGCCTCACTTTGGAGGACACAATGTCATCCGCTTACAAACTTCTTCAGGTCGCACTCGCGGTCTTTGGCGCGGCTTTTCTTCTTGTCTATCCCCTGGCCCTGGTCTGGCCGTCGGGGTGGGCATGGCATTCCGGCGCGCCATACCAGTCCGACTTTTCACGCCGTTGAGTCAGTAGACCTGACTAAAATCGAAACTATGTTCGACTCCCTACTTCATGATGATGTGCTCGGCGCCGTGACGCGACGCTGGGCGTATTCTCCTCAGGCGCACGCGGCGCGAAACCCACCGGCCAATCGTCAGCCTTATCTGGTTCACCGCCCTGTGGTCCACCGCTACGGCGACTGGTCGTGCGACAACTGGGATGCGATGGCCGCCGAAGTTGCTGCCGCACAGGGCATTAGCCACGGCATGGCGTCGGGTCAGATGTATCTCGCCTCGGCGCTGCGCGATCGGCTGCCCCGGGTCGCGGCGTTGTTCGCTGGCGGCACAGTCAGCGCTCGGTTGGCCGCGAGCATTGTGTGGCACACCGACCTGATCAAGGACCCGGAGACGCTGCAGTTGGTCGACGAGAAACTCGCCGAGGATGCCACACGGTACGGGCCACTGTCGGCGAATAAGACCGCGTCGTACACGCCGCGATCATGGCGGTGCAGTCCTTCGGCAGCGGACACCATATGGGACACCTATTGGGAGATGTCCCGGTACTGCTTTTGGTGGCCGTCGTCCTATCGGTGCTCGTGCTGTCGTCCGGCCTCAAGCAGTCTGCTTCTGCGCCGAGTCCTGCACCCTGACCGCGTGGGTCATCGGCCTGACTACCCCGTAAGTGGTACGGGCTACTCATCCATGGCAACCGACCACCTATGGCACTCGACCGGACTGTTGATACTGGCGACGCACCTACGGGCATAAGTTCGACGGCACCGTCATCTGGACCAGCCCCGCCGGCCACACCTACACCACCCGGCCGGGCAGTCGACTGCTCTTTCCCACGCTCTGCCTACCCACAGGTGAGTTGCCCAGTGCCCCAGCGGTCGATCGACCACCTGAACCTCGCGGGGTGATGATGCCCAAGCGGCGGCGCACGCGTGAACAAGATCGCATTTACCGCATCAACGCAGAACGCGAACTCAACGCTGCGCGCGTCGCCGCGCGAAACGAACCGCCGCCGTTTTAGAACGTTGCTGCGATCCGAGCCGCCACGTCGGCCGCCACGATTTGCGCCGAACGGGTTGTCCCAGGTGCGTAGCGATGCGCGGCCGGGTCGTAATCGGCGCCGGCGATCGACCCGTGATCAGCCGCCAACTCCACCAGGTCAGCAAGGTGAACGGCGGACCGGCAGGGTCTCCAGTCAGTCCGTCAGTCACGATGCGACCCGAAATCGGGTCGGGGGCCATGAAGGCGCCGGCCAAGCAGACGGTATGTGTAAGCGGGAGATCGCGGCGAGCCGCATCCAATGTCAGACCGGCCGCGGCGACGCCTCCCAGCGACCAGCCGACCAACACGATGCCGTGATCGTCGCCGGCGCGCTTTCGGGTGAATTCGACCGATCGCAACAGGTCCCCGCGCCCCCCGTCGTCGGCGTGGGAGTTCCAGTCGGGCACCACGACGGTGATGCCGTCGCGGGCAAGCAAGCCGGCCAGGGGCCGCACAACGGCGCGAGCATCGGCCTGCATGCCGTGCCATAGCAGGATGGCCGGTTGAGTCGGATCGCCGAAGACGTCGGCAATACGTCTGGGGGCATACTCCATCGTCCGCATGCCACGAGGGTGCCCAGGCGGCACGAATCCAATCTCGGCGATACCGCGGGGGGCCGTAACGTGAACACGTGGTCAGAGCCCGCGACACCGACGCCTGCCCGGGTGCGCTGCAGGTGCACCAGGCGGCCGACGGCGCGATGGCACGGATCCGGTTGCCCGGCGGAATGATCACCGCGGCTCAGTTGACGACGCTGGCCAACGTCTCGACTGAATTGGGCTCAGGAACGCTGGAGCTGACCGCGCGCGGCAACGTCCAGGTGCGCGGCATCACCGACATCACGGCGGTAGCCGAGGCGATCGCGGCCACCGGGCTGCTGCCGTCGGCGACCCATGAACGAGTCCGCAACATCGTCGCGTCACCGTTGTCCGGCCGGGTCGGCGGGAAGGCCGACGTGCGTGCCTGGGTGGGCGAGTTGGACACCGCGATCCGCGCCGAGCCCAGGCTCGCGGACTTGGGCGGCCGGTTCTGGTTCAGTCTCGACGACGGCCGCGGCGACGTGTCCGGCCTGGGTGCCGATGTCGGCGCGCACGTTCTTGACGACGATGTTGCGCTGCTGCTGGCCGGACGGGACACCGGCGTGCGGGTCAGCGGCGTCAGCGACGTCATTGAGGCGTTGGTCGGCGCGGCGCTGCGCTTCCTCGATGTTCGCGGAAAGGCTTGGCGGGTAACCGAATTGGCCGACCCGAAGGTCTTGTTGCCCGGCGCCGAAGCCGGTGCCGCGTTCCCGCCAGTAACCAGGGCGCCGGTGGGCTGGATACCCCAGGACGACGGCCGGGTCACCCTGGGCGCCGCGGTGCGGCTGGGGGTTTTGCCCGCACGCGCCGCGGAGTTTCTGGCCGCGATCGAGGCCCCGCTGGTGATCACGCCGTGGCGTTCGGTGCTGGTGTGCGATCTCAGCGAAGAGGTGGCGGACGTCGCACTCCGAGTGCTGGCGCCGTTGGGGCTGGTGTTCGACGAGAACTCTCCGTGGCTGGACGTCAGTGCCTGCACCGGCAGTCCCGGCTGCATGCATTCGGTCGCCGACGTGCGGGCCGACGCGGCGGCAGCGCTGGACAACACCTACCCGGCGCATCGCCACTTCGTCGGCTGCGAACGGGCTTGCGGCGCCCCGCTGACCGGTGAGGTGCTGGTCGCGACCGCCGACGGCTATCAACTGTTGCGGTCTTAAGGTGGGCGAGTGCTCGACTACATCCGCGACGCGGCGGAGATCTACCGGCAGTCGTTCGCGGCGATCCGGGCCGAAGCCGACCTGACCCGCTTCCCCGCCGACGTCTCCCGCGTCGTGGTCCGGTTGATTCACACCTGCGGGCAGGTCGACGTGACCGAGCACGTGGCCTACACCGACGACGTCGTCAGCCGGGCCGGCGCCGCGCTGCGCCGTGGCGCCCCGGTGCTGTGCGATTCGTCGATGGTGGCCGCCGGGATCACCACCGCGCGACTACCCGCCGACAACGAGGTGGTGTCGCTGGTCGCCGATCCGCGTGCGGCCGAGCTGGCGGCCCGAAACCAGACCACCCGCTCGGCTGCCGCCGTGGAGTTGTGGGCCGACCGGCTGGCCGGCGCCGTCGTGGCCATCGGCAATGCCCCCACCGCACTGTTCCGGCTGCTCGAACTGATCGACGAGGGCGCACCCGCACCGGCGGCGGTGCTGGGCGGCCCGGTCGGCTTCGTCGGCTCGGCCCAGTCCAAGCAAGAGCTCATCGACCGCCCGCGCGGGATGTCCTATCTGGTGGTGCGCGGCCGCCGGGGCGGCAGCGCGATGGCCGCCGCCGCCGTCAACGCGATCGCGACCGACACCGAATGACGGGCCGCCAACGAGAGAGGCACGCTCTGGGGCGTCGGGCTGGGGCCCGGCGACCCGGAGTTGGTGACCGTCAAGGCCGCCCGGGTGATCGGCGAGGCCGACGTGGTGGCCTACCACAGCGCCCGCCACGGCCGCAGCATCGCACGCGGTATCGCCGAACCGTATCTGCGGCCCGGTCAGATCGAGGAGCACCTGGTCTACCCGGTGACCACCGAGACGACCGATCATCCCGGCGGCTACGCCGGCGCGCTGGAGGATTTCTACGCCGATGCCACCGAGCGGATCGCGGCGCACCTCGACGCGGGGCGCAATGTGGCGCTGCTCGCCGAGGGCGACCCGCTGTTCTACAGCTCCTACATGCATTTGCACACCCGGCTGACGCACCGGTTCAACGCCGTCATCGTGCCGGGCGTGACGTCGGTGAGCGCCGCATCGGCGGCCATCGCGACGCCGTTGGTGGCCGGCGACGAGGTGCTGTCGGTGCTGCCCGGCACGTTGCCGGTCGACGAGCTGACCCGCCGGCTCACCGACGCCGACGCCGCCGTGGTGCTCAAGTTGGGCCGCTCGTATCGCAATGTGCGGGAAGCACTTTCGGCGTCCGGCCAACTGGACGACGCGTTCTACGTGGAGCGGGCCAGCACACCCGGCCAACGCGTGCTGCCCGCCGCGCAGGTCGACGAAACCAGCGTGCCGTACTTCTCGCTGGCCATGCTGCCCGGCGGACGGCGTCGCGAAACGACCAAGGGCGCAATCGCCGTGGTGGGTCTGGGCCCGGGCGACCTGGACTGGATGACCCCGCAGAGCCGGCGCGAACTGGCCGGCGCCACCGACCTCATCGGCTACGCGGGCTATCTGGACCGCGTCCCGGTCCGGAACGGCCAGCGCCGGCACCCCAGCGACAACACCGACGAACCCGCCCGGGCACGACTGGCCTGCACCCTGGCCGAGCAGGGGCATGCGGTGGCGGTGGTGTCGTCGGGCGATCCGGGGGTGTTCGCGATGGCCACGGCCGTTTTGGAAGAAGCCGAACAGTGGCCGGGCGTGCGGATCCGGGTCATTCCGGCGATGACGGCGGCCCAGGCCGTCGCCAGCCGGGTGGGCGCTCCGCTGGGCCACGACTACGCGGTGATCTCGCTGTCCGACCGGCTCAAGCCGTGGACGGTGATCGAGGCGCGCCTGGCCGCCGCGGCCGCCGCCGACCTGGTACTGGCCATCTACAACCCGGCCTCCAAAACACGGACCTGGCAGGTGGACGCCATGCGGGAGGTGCTGCTCGCGCACCGCGACCCCGGCACGCCGGCGGTGATCGGCCGTTCGGTATCGGGCCCCGTTTCTGGCCCCGACGAAGACGTCCGCGTGGTTCGGCTGGCGGATCTGAATCCCGACGATGTCGACATGCGCTGCCTGCTGATCATCGGGTCGTCGCAAACCCAGTGGCACTCAACCGATTCCGGCGACCGGGTGTTCACCCCCCGCCGCTACCCGATGTAGTCCCATCGAAACGAAATCAAGACGCCACAGCGATTCGAACAGCTTGCGGCCGAAACTCTCGAGATCGGCCACGCTGGCCCCGGGCGACTGTCCACTCTTCGCCACGCCCGCGGCGATCTCGCGAATCGTGTGGTGGCCGTCGACATTTCGGACGAATGGCAACTGCGCCGGGTTGAGCGGCATGCGCCACCCCGGACGATAAATCTGGTTGCCCTCCAGACCGCAACGCATGCGCATCAGCGGAACGTAGTCGAGCGCATCGGCCGTTGAAAAGTCGACCCGATAGCTCTCTTTCGGCCGGTCTTCACGGCAGGCCATGAAGAAGTGGCAACCGCCAAAGGTGTGCAGCCGCTCCATGATCGACCACAGCTTGCGCTCCGGCAATTCGTTGACGAGCCGGTGCTGCTCACTGCCCGGGGTGAACCAATCGTGCGGGTAGTAGGGCGCATTGAGGAACCAACCCTGAAACGCGAGCCCACCCGCGGTGACCAGATCAATGCAGTCATCGACGGTGTAACTACGGTCGCGCCCGTGCAGGAACGTATCGACCACGGCGCCTTCGTAAGCCAGCTCATCGCCCTCTATCCGCAGATAGCTCTGGACGGGGTGATCCGCCGGCAGCCCCGCGAGCGTTTGCCGCACCATTTGGACCGATGCGTCGTCCTGGTGCAGTCCCAGATCACGAAACACGGATTGCAGTTGCTCGACGCCGATCCGGCCGTATCTCGCGTAGAGCGTCAGGGCGATGGTGCCGTCGCGTCGCAGGCAGGCCGCCAGTGACTTCATGCCGGTCAGCGGATCCGCCATGTGATGCAGAACGCCGGTCGACACGATGAGGTCGAAATCGAGGCCCAATGTCGGCAGCTCCTCGATCGGCAGCAGATGCAACTCCAGATTCCACAGCCCGTGCTTGTCTTTGAGATATTGCTGATGGTTCAGCGAGGGCTGGCTGATGTCGACCCCCACCACTTTCGCGCCCGGGTTCCGGTATGCGAAAACCGCTGCCTGGTTGGTTCCGCAACCCGCGACGAGAATGTCCAGATCGCGCTTCTGTTCCTGATCGGGCCAAAAAATCCGATGGAAGCGCGACGGGTCGAACCAGTGCCAGATGTCTGGGCTCAGTGCCCCCAGATCCTGGATCGGCTGCGGGTACCTCCAGCGCTCGTATTGGCGGGAGACGATATCGGCGAGCGGATCGTCGCTCACTCGCGGACCTCCGTTGTCATTGGCGCGGCTCCTTTGCCATCGACTTCCACCGGCGGATTATCGGCTACCGCCCTCGGTAGAGGCAAGCATCGCCTGGACGGTGCAGGAGCCCGCGGATACACCGAAAGCCGTGCAAAAGATCGACATTCGATGCGGCCAGCTACCCCAGGAAATCGGCCACCGCGGTTGCTGCGTCAGCGAGCAGAGCTTCGCTGGGTTCGGCGTCATAACCGCCGCCGGCACGATCGGACATGACCGCGACCACATACGCGTCGCCCCCGGGCGACCACACCACCGCAACGTCGTTGGCCCGCCCGTAGTCACCTGTTCCGGTCTTGTCGACCACCTTCCAATCGGGGGGAAATCCCGCCCGGATCCGCTTGGCGCCGGTGGTGCTGCGCGCCATCCAGTCGGTGAGCATCGCCCGCTTGTCGGCGTTCAACGCGTCGCCGAGCACAAGTTGTTGGAAGACACGGGCGATCGAGCGAGGAGTCGTGGTGTCTCGCTCGTCTCCGGGCGGGTCCCGGTTCAGCTCCGGTTCGTCCTGGTCGAGGCGGCTGACGGCGTCGCCCAGACTGCGCAGGTATCCGGTGAATGCGGAGGGTCCGCCGAGGTCGGCGAGCAGAAGATTGGCAGCGGTGCCGTCGCTGTAGCGGATCGCCGCATCACAAAGCTGCTTGACGGTCATTCCGGTATCGACGTGTTGTTGGGTCACCGGCGATGTCGACCGGATGTCGCCGTCGGAGTAGCTGATCACCTTGTCCAGATGCGCGAGGGGGCCCTGGTGCAACACCGCGGCGACCAGCGGGGCCTTGAAGGTGGAGCAGAACGCGAACCGCTCGTCGGCTCGGTATGCGACCTCGGCGGTCGAGCCGGTCGCGGGCACGTACACCCCCAACCGTGCCTGGAATTTCTGCTCCAGCTCCGCGAAGCGTCTTGCGAGGTCGGGCCGCACGGCGGTGGTCATCACCGCCGGATGGGCGTCGCTCGCGCCGTGCGCACACGCCGCCAGCGGAGCCAGGATTGCGGCGGCCAGCAGCAGCTCTCGCCGGCCGAAGCCACCGCCCGGCCGATCGCTTTCGCGCATGCCGCAGTATCACACGCTCCGAAAAAGCGTGTCATGAACCCACATTCGGTGAGTCTCGGCTAGTCCCGTCGCCAGCTGCTGGGCAGCATCGGAACGGGCGAGCGGGGGCTGCTTCCCCACAGTGGTCGGCTCGGGACACGGTTTGGTTCCGTCACGTTGTCGGGGGTGTTGTCGCGCGCGCCCTTTGCACAGATAGAAGGCATGCGCGACGATGCAGGGATGCGGTGTGAGGTTGCGCGGGAAGCGTTGTCTGCGCGAATGGACGGCGAGCAACCGCAGGTGCTCGCCCAGCAGGTCGACGCCCACCTGGATTCGTGTCGCCGATGCCGCACCTGGCTGATCAGCGCGGCGGCGCAGACGCGCCGGCTCACGTGGGCCGATCCCGGGCAGGGGCCCGACCTGACGGACAAGATCATGGCTGTGGCCCGGCCGTCTCGCCGCTGGCTGCCGGGGCCCGGTTCGCGGTACTGGCGAGGCGGATTGATCGGTATCGGCGTATTCCAGGTGGCGATCGCGGCCGCCCAGATCATCGGCATCGATTTCGGCATCATGTCCGCGCACGGGCACGAGGCCATGAACGGCATGCAGCACATGCAGCACGGGGCGATGGCCGGTGTGCATTTGCTGCACGAATCCACCGCGTGGTTGCTGGCCTTGGGTCTGGCCATGATCGCCGCCGGCATCTGGACCGGCGCGGCCGTCGGCGTGGCCGCGATCGCCGGAGCGTATTTCCTGGCCCTGGTGTACTACGTCTCGATTGACGCCTGGAACGGCCAGGTGACCGCGGGCCGCATCGCCAGCCACCTACCCGTATTGGCGGGATTGGTGTTCGCGTTGCTGGTGGCCCGAGACCGCAGCGGCGCGCACGGATCGCGGTCGACCGAGGCCGAACCGGTATCGCCGGCCCAGCCCGCGGCCACGTCACGGGCCCGGCGCCGTGGCCACCTCTGGCCGATCAACCGATCTACGACAGCCGGTCGTATACACGGCGAGCCTCGTTTAAGGTTGTTTCCCATGACGGCTTCCAGCGATGATGAGGCCGTTACCGCTCTCGCCCTGGCCGCCGCCGACGGGGACGCACCAGCGCTCGAGGCGTTCATCAGAGCCACCCAGCAGGACGTGTGGCGGTTTGTCACGTATCTGTCGGATGCGGCCAGCGCGGACGATCTGACCCAAGAAACCTTCTTGCGGGCGATCGGCGCCATCCAGCGATTTTCCGGGCGCTCCAGCGCCCGCACCTGGCTGCTGGCCATCGCGCGCCGTGTCGTGGCCGATCACATCCGCCACATCCAAGCGCGCCCGCGTACCACCAACGCCGCCGATCCCGAGTACCTGCACGACGCCGACCGGCATGCCCGCGGCTTCGAGGACCTGGTGGAAGTGACGACGATGATCGCCGACCTCACCACCGAGCAGCGCGAGGCGCTGCTGCTCACGCAGCTGCTCGGCCTGTCCTACGCCGACGCCGCCGACGTGTGCGGCTGCCCGGTCGGGACCATCCGCTCGCGCGTCGCCCGCGCGCGCGACGCGCTGCTTGCCGCCGACGCGGACCGCGACGACCTGACCGGTTAACGCAACCCCGCCACCCAGTCGGCGGCCTCGCCGACGGTGCCCACCTTCGTCACCCCGGCCGGCAATGGCGGGCGCGCCACCATCACCACCGAAATGCCCAGCGCGGCAGCGGCATCCAGCTTCGGCCGGGTCATCTCACCGCCGCTGTTCTTGGTGACCAGCGCATCGATGCGGTGCTCTTGCAGCAGCGCCAACTCGTCGTCGTAGCGATATGGCCCGCGAGACAGCACCAACTGGTGGCGACGCGGCAACACCGCATCATCCGGCGCGGTGACGGCGCGGATCAAAAACCAGGCGTCGCTGCCGGCGAACGGTGCGATACCGGACCGGCCGGTGCTGAGAAAGATACGCGAATGACGTTGCTGTGCAACGACTTCCGCGGCTTCGATGTCCGAGGTGACGACAATGGCCGCGCCGGGATCCCACGCCTGGCGGGCCAGCACCAGATAGGGCAGCCGCAATTCACCGCACACCTGGGTGGCGTGTGCGGTGATGGTTGCCGCGAACGGATGCGAGGCGTCGACGACGGCGTCGATGCGCTCATCGCGCAGCCAGTTCCGCAGCCCGTCGACACCGCCGAACCCGCCGATGCGCACCGGACCGACCGGCAGGGCCGGGTCCGGAACCCGGCCGGCCAGCGAGCTGACGATGTCGACGTGGCCGTGCAAGCTCTTCGCCAGCGCACGCCCTTCGGCGGTGCCGCCCAGCAGCAGCACCCTGGTCAATGCGCCCCCCGGCGGCGTCGTTGCGCCGAATACAGGTAGCTGTCGGTGAAGCCCTCGGCGGCCAGCACCGCACCGACGACGATGACGGCGGTCTTGGTGATGTCGGCGTCGTGCATTTGTGCGGCGATATCGCCCAGTGTCCCGCGCAGCACCGTCTGCTGTGCCCAGCTCGCGAAAGCCACTACCGCAGCAGGTGTTTCGGGTCGGTAGCCCCCGGCCAGCAGCTGCGGGACGATGTTGTCGATCTGAGCGGCCGCCAGATGCAGGACCAGGGTGCCGCCGGACTGCGCCAGGGTGGCCAGGTCTTCGCCGGCCGGCATCGGTGTCGACAGCGTCGCCACCCGGGTCAGCGTCACCGTCTGGGCTACTCCGGGCACGGTGAGCTCGCGGCCCAGCACCGCGGCGGCCGCGGCGAAAGCCGGTACGCCCGGCACGATTTCGTAGCCGATACCCAGCGCGTCGAGCCGGCGGCACTGCTCGGCCAGCGCGCTGTAGAGCGACGGATCACCGGAGTGCAACCGCGCTACGTCATGCCCGGCGGCGTCGGCGTCGGCGAGTTCGGTGACGATCTGCTCGAGCGCCAACGGGCCGGTGTCGATGATTTTCGCGCCGGGCGGGCACAGCGCCAGCAGGTCTTCGGGCATGATCGACCCGGCGTACAGACACACCCGGCATCTTTCGAGCAGCCGTTGGCCGCGGACGGTGATCAGGTCCGCGGCACCGGGGCCCGCGCCGATGAAAAACACCGTCACCGCTTGGTCACCGCCCACTGGGTGATCGGCAGCTGTGGTCGCCACCCGGTGAAGTCGCCCAGCGGCTCACCCCGATAGTGCTGAAAGCGCCGCAGCTGGCCGCCATGTTGCGAATGCGCCTGCGCCACCACGGCTTCCGATTCCACGGTGACCGCGTTGGCCACCAGCCGCCCGCCCGGCCGAAGGTGGTCGAGGCAAGCATCGACAAGACCGGGCTGGGTGACGCCGCCACCGATGAAGATGACCGCCGGCGGTGAGGCTCCGTCGAACCCGTGCGGCGCCTCCCCGCGCACGTCGATGTCGACACCCGAAGCGGCGGCGTTGAACCCGATGTTGAGGCGACGGCGCTCGTCGCGCTCGAACGCCACCGCGACACAGCCCCGCCAACTTCGGCACCACTCGACGGCGATGCTGCCCGACCCCGCACCGACGTCCCACAGCCGCTGTCCGGGGCGTGGCCCCAGCGCCGCCATGGTCACCGCGCGGATCGTGTGTTTGGTGATCTGCCCGTCGTGGACGAATGCGTCGTCGGGCAATGACCAGACGCGTTCGTCAGGCAGATATCGGATGGCGATCACGTTGAGGTCGTCGACGTCGAGCGGCGTGCCGGTGGCCCAGTCCCCGGCGGTGCCGTCGCGGCGGCGTTCGTGTGGGCCGCCGAGCTGTTCGAGCACGGTGAACTCGGAATCCCCGCGGCCGTGGGCGTCGAGCAGCACTGCCAGCGCCTTGGGCGTGGCGCGGCCGCTGGACAACACGATCGCCTGACCTCCCCGGCGCACCGCGGTGTGCGGCGGCGCGGTGACCAGGCTGACCACTTCGGTGTCCTGGACGTTCCATCCCATCCGGGCGCAGGCCAGCGTCACCGCCGACACGTGCGGCAGCACCTTCACCTTTTCCGCGCCGAACAACCGGATCAAGGTGCCGCCGACGCCGTGCAGCAGCGGGTCGCCGCTGGCGACCACGTGCACGTCGGCTCCATCCGAAGGCAGGGCTTGCAGTGCGGGCAGCATCGGCGACGGCCATTCCCGCCGGGACGCCGCCACCGTGTCGTCGAGCAGGCCGAGCTGCCGTTTGGCCCCGTAAATGACTGTGGCTCTTCGTAATTCGGCACTTGCATGGCTGGATAAGCCGGCCATGCCGTCGGCGCCGATACCCACAACGACGATCATCGCGGCATCCGGCGCCAGACGAACTGCGGCAGCATCCGCAGCGTGCAGAACATCGGCCGCAGTGCCCACGGGATCCACACGGTGCGCCGTCGGTTGGCCAGCGCGCGGGCGGTGGCGGCGGCCACCTGCTCCGGCGTGCTGGATAGCGGTGCCGGCGACATGCCCTCCGTCATGCGCCCGATGACGAATCCTGGCCGCGCGATCAACAATCGCACCCCGCTGCCGTGCAGGGCGTCGGCCAACCCGTTGGCGAAGCCGTCGAGGCCCGCCTTGGCCGATCCGTAGACGTAGTTCGCGCGACGCACCCGCACCCCGGCCACCGAAGAGAACACCACCAGTGACCCGCGGCCGGCCGAGCGCATCGCGGCCGCCAGATGGGTGAGCAGGCTGACCTGAGCGACGTAGTCGGTGTGCACGATCGCGACGGCGTGGGCCGCGTCGGTCTCCGCGAGGTGTTGGTCGCCGAGGATCCCGAAAGCCAGCACCGCGGTGCCGATGGCGCCATGGTCGGCGATGACCGAGGCGACCAGCGCCCCGTGCGAGGCCACGTCGTCGGCGTCGAATTCCCTGGTGTCGACGTCGCGTGCGCCGGCGGCCTGCAGTACCGCCACCTGGTCGTCGAGCCGGTCCGCATTGCGTGCGGCCAATACCACCGTGGCCCCAGGGGCCAGCCGCCGCGCGAGCTCGACGCCGATCTCGCTGCGGCCGCCGAAAATTATTACCGGACCGGCACCCGTGTCGTCCACGGCTGCGATTATCGCCTGCGCTAGCGTGGGGAGCGATGGCCAACACCACCACCAGGCTCACCGACGACGCAGTGGCGTTTCTCTCCGAACGTCATCTGGCCATGCTGACCACGCTGCGAGCCGACAATTCGCCGCATGTGGTGGCCGTCGGTTTCACTTTCGATCCCAAGACCCACATCGCCCGGGTGATCACCACCGGCGGGTCCCAGAAGGCGGTCAACGCCGACCGCGGCGGGCTGGCCGTGCTCAGCCAGGTCGACGGCGCCCGGTGGCTCTCACTGGAGGGCAAGGCCACGGTGAGCAACGAGCGCGACGCCGTCCGCGACGCCGAGCTGCGCTACGCGCAGCGGTATCGCACCCCACGGCCCAACCCGCGGCGAGTGGTCATCGAGGTGGAAATCGAGCGGGTGCTGGGGTCGTCCGACTTGCTCGACCGGGGCGAATAGTCCGCTAAAAGGTGTCGCACACTAGTTCCTAATAGTATTGCATTACATGGTATTGGTATGGGCTGTAATACCATGTGTGTGTGAAGTTGTCGGAGTATGCAACCCGGAATGGGATCAAATATCGTGCTGCCTGGAATCGTTACAAGGCGGGAAGGATTGAGGGCGCGTACCTCGATGACTCGGGACATGTGGTGGTACCTGACCCGCAACACGCCCTCGTCGGTAAAGCCGCCGTGTACGCCCGTGTCTGCACCCATAAGCAGCGCGACGATCTGGATCGTCAGGCGCAGCGGATGACCCAGTTCGCGAACGCGGCAGGGCTGTCGGTGGTGGCTGTTATCAAGGAAGTCGCTTCCGGGGTCAACGACACCCGCCCGAAGCTGACGGCCTTGTTGAAGGAGGATTCGTGGGGCACATTGGTGGTTGAGCACAAGGATCGACTATCGCGAGTGGGGTTCGGCTGGTTCGATGTTCTGCTCGGGCTACAGGGTCGCCGGATCGTGGTGGCCAACGCGGCCACCGAGGAGAAAGCCGATCTGCTCGACGACTTCGTGTCGATCATCTACAGCTTCGCTGCGCGCCTGTACGGGTTGCGGTCGGCGCGACGCCGGACCGATGACGTGATCGCGGCGCTGGATATCGACCCGAAACTCGCGGCGGGACTGGTGTGACCGGTGATCGCCGCGCATCGCCACACTGTCGCCGCTAACCCCGGAAAGGCGGCCGCGCTGCGGGCATTGTTCCCGGAGTTCCGCTGCGCGATGGGGCATTTAGCGGCGATGTCGCGCCGCGAACTGCTGGCGGGCGAACAGCTTGTTCACTGGCGGGTGATGCCCAACCATCAAGTCGGTTTCCCGACCGAGCTGTCGGCGCGGCAGTTGAAGTCCGCTCAGAACATGGTTCATGCGAACCTGTCGGGTTGGGTGGTACGCGTGCAGGACCGGGTTCGGGACCTGGTCACCGGATCTAACCTGCCCGAGCACCAGAAAACGTTGCTTTACCGCATCAACGCCCGCAAGGCCTGGTGGGGGCAGACCCTGGAATTGCCGTGGGTCATCGACGGGGAGCGCCTGGTTCCCGTCGAACACAGCCGCCTGGCCAAGACACCAGAGGTGGCGTGGATTGCGGTGGCGCCCGAGACGTTGAAACTCGCGCGCCGGCTAGCCAAACAAGCCCGCAAGCAGATCCGGTTCCCGAACCTGTCGCGGGTCAACACCTTGACCCTGGACGGGATCGTGGCCAGGGCGCAGCCGGCGCGCAGCGCCACCCAACACGGACGTGTCAGCTACTGGGTGAAAGTAGCGACCCTGGTGCGCGGCAAGCCCGTGCAGGTGCCGCTGATCTCCAACCCTCGGTTCACCCGTGAACTCGAGGTGGCGCGCGAGCGCGGCGGGAAGTGTTGCGCGGCGATTCAGCTGCACCGCACCGAACACGGTGTCGAGGTCTCGTTGATCACCGAGCAGCCCGACGCCGCGCTACGCACAACAGGATCGGTGGTCGGGCTGGACTTCGGGTTCTCTTCGGCACTGTTCGCCACCAGTGAGGGCCAGTTGCTGGGCCGCGCGATGCTGATACGACTGCGGGAACTCGACGCTGTGCTGGAATCGGTTACCGCTGACTTGCAGCGCCGCGGGATCGCGCTCAAAACCGATCGGACATACCGCAAACTCCAGGCGCGGATCGGCGATTACCTAGCCAACGAGATCGGCCGGTTGCTCAATCGCCTGGCCGCTGACGACATCGGTGAACTGGTGGTGGAGCGACTGGATTTCCGCGGTGGCGGACTGTCGAAACGCATGAATCGCCTGTGCACCCGCACCGGACGGCGTGCCCTCAAAGCACGGTTGGCGCGACTAACCGAACGCCACGGCATCGCCGTCACCATGGTTCCCGCACCGTACTCCAGCCAGCAGTGCTCGGGATGCGGCTACGTGCACAAGACCAACCGCAAGAGCCAATCACGTTTCGCGTGCGGGTTCTGCGGCAAGAAACTTCACGCGGACGTGAACGCGTCCAGGACCGTCGCGTCGAGACGTTCTCGACCACTACCGGACGGCACTGGTCCACGATCGCGGGAGAACACCCGCCGACTGCTCGACAGCGACCACCGCCAACGCTGGAACCTGCCGACACAAGGCGCGGTCCACGGCATGACAGGTGCCCGTGGACGCAGCCGACAGGCTGCGTGACCTAAAACCCATAGAATGCCATGGAATTAGGAACTGTATTGCACCCAGGCTCCAGTGGCCCCGGCCACGGCGTGGAGTCGAGCGTTCTGATTCCCGGTTCGGGGCAGTGCGAAGTTCGAGCCGACGGCGGCGCAGGCTGCCGGCGCCGTCGCGAACGTGACCGGGCCCGGCGTCACCGTCCAGGTGCCCGTTGCGCCCATGCAGCCCGCGGGATGCGCGTCCGTACACGGCGCGGCGACCCAGCGACCGTCGGCTCCCTGCAGGGTGCAGTTTCCGGCGCCGACCCGCGGTTCGTCGGGCGCCCAGCTCCACAGCGACGCCTGGATCCGCCCGTCCTCGGGAAGCAGCTGATCGAAGCCGAACAGATTCACACCGCAGTCGGTCATCGCCTGCACCTTCGGCGGTGTGAGCGCGTCCGGATTGTGCGGCGGCCGCAATGGATTCGACAGCGCCGCGACCAGCGTCGAATCCTCGTAGTAGCGGACCAGTTTCGAACCGTAGACGCTGGGGCCGTAGGTGGCATCGCAGGCCGGGTACGGCTGATACAGGGCGGTCGAGCCGCCCTCCACCTCGACGTCGGTCCAGTCGAAGACATCGCCCGACCAATCCGTCGCGCAGGCGCCGACCACGATGACCCGCGCGCCGGACGCCCGGACGTCGGCACGCGAGAGGTCGAGCGGCAGCGGGACACAGCCGTTGGCGACGCGCTGGCTCAGGTCCGGCCGGTAGATCAGGCTGCTGCCGTCGGGGCGGCGAAACACCTGGTCCAGGGTGGCGACCGCCGAGGCGTACGCCGCGGCGTTCCTCAGCTCGTCCTCGAGGTAGAGCAGGATGACCTGGTCGGAGTGCTCCGGTGCGTTCAGCCAGTTCGCGATCTTCGGCAGCACCTGGGCAAAGGTCGGCTCGGTGGTGCAGCCCAAGTTTGCGTACTGCGGGCTCAGCCCGTGGCACACGGCGACGGCACGCTCGCCCAGCAGCCGCAGGCGTGGGATGTAGTGCAGGTCGAGTTCGATGCCTCGGACGTCGATATCCAGTTGCTGAGTCAGCGAAAGTTGTTGGTTCGAATCGGCGTGCGAGATCGTGAACGAGTTCGCCAGGCTGTTGAACGAGTTGTGGGTGCCGAGCCACTGAGCCAGCCGCAGCGGCAACGGATCTGAAAGCTCGTACTGAAATACCGCCGTGCGGTGCACCCACGACTGCAGGTAGGCGTCGCGCGCCGCCTGGGTCACCCGATGGGCCAGCGGAACCACGCACAGCCGGTCCGGCACGCCGGCGCGGCGGCACTCGGCAGCAACCGCGTCGGCGAATTTGCCCAGCGCGACGCACGGGATCGCAATCGGACTGATGGCGTCACACGGGGCCGTCGGTGACGGCGGATAGCTCCCCGCCGGTTCGGCGGCGGCCAGCGGCGTGGTGGTGATCAGCACCGCCGCGAGCGCTCCGACGACGAGCGCGCGCTTCGTCCGCCGCGTCCTGGGCATGCGCCACATTGGCACGGCGACACGCCGACGACGAGAAATGTTGTCGAAGTGTTGCTAATTCCTTGCGAATTCCATTCGCACCTGCGCTCAGGCGGGCACGACGATCAGCTCGTGCGGCCGGTTGTTGACGGCCTGTGCGCCGTCCTCGGTCACGATCACGATGTCCTCGATCCGCGCGCCCCAGTGGCCGGGGAAGTAGATGCCGGGCTCGACGGAAAACGCCATGCCCGGCGCCAGCGGCAGCTCGTTGCCGGCGACGATGTAAGGCTGTTCATGCACGTTGAGCCCGATGCCGTGTCCGGTGCGGTGGACGAAGTTCTCGGCGAGTCCGGCCTCGGCCAGCACGTCGCGCGCCGCGGCGTCGACCTGCGCGGCGGTAACCCCCGGCCGAACCGCCTCGACGGCCGTCCGCTGGGCCCGTTGCAGGGTCGAATATTGTTGCGCCACTTCGGCGTCGGGCTCACCGATGCTGTAGGTGCGAGTTGAGTCGGAATGGTATCCGGGCTCGTACGTGCCGCCGATGTCGACGACGACGAGGTCACCGGCCACCAGCTCGCGGTCCGAATATCCGTGGTGCGGATCGGCGCCGTGCGGGCCGGAGCCGACGATGACGAACGCGACAGTCGAATGTCCTTCGGCGACAATCGCTTCGGCGATATCGGCGGCCACCTCGGCCTCGGTGCGGCCCGGGATCAGAAACTCCGGCACCCGGGCATGAACCCGGTCGATGGCCGCACCCGCCTTGCACAGCGCGTCGATCTCGCACTGCTCCTTGATCATCCGCAGTTGACGCAAGACATTGGTGGCCAGTACCGGCATGACGCCGAGCATGATGGTCAGCGGCACCAGGTGCAGCGCCGGTATCGAATCGGTGACCGCCGTCGCGGTGGGCGAGCCCCCCAAGGCCGCGGTGACCAGCCGGTAGGGGTCGTCGCCGTCAACCCAATCGCGCACCTCGAGACCCAGTTCCTCGACGGCGGACCCGTTGAGTGAAGCCAGCTCCAGTCGCGGCACCACCACGGTGGGTGTGCCGGAAGACGGCAGCACCAGCGCGGTGAGTCGCTCGAACGTCTGCGCGCGCGAGCCGAGCAGGTAACGCAGGTCGTCGCCCGGGGTGATCACCAGACCGCCCAGAGCGCTTTCGGCGGTCGCGGCCGTCGCGGCAGCCAGCCGGCGGGCATACACCTCGGTGTCGAAGCGATCTTCCATGGCAGCAAGGCTAATCCTGTCTGCGCCGCTGGCAATATAAGCCGCATGGCTTCGCCCTTAGGCTCGATGAGTGGCGACCCGCTGCGCCCGGCTCCGCCGCGCTTGCGATCGCCACTGCTGCTGCTCGACGGCGCCAGCATGTGGTTTCGCTCGTACTTCGGGGTGCCGTCGTCGATCAAGGCGCCCGATGGCCGGCCGGTCAACGCCGTGCGCGGATTCATCGACTCGGTGGCCGTGGTCGTCACCCAGCATCGGCCCGGCCGGCTGGTGGTGTGCCTGGACCTGGATTGGCGCCCGCAGTTCCGGGTGGACCTGATCCCCTCCTACAAGGCCCACCGCGTGGCCGAGGCCGAACCCGCTGGTGAGCCCGACATCGAGGAAGTGCCCGACGAGCTGACACCGCAGGTCGAGATGATCATGCAGCTGCTGGACGCATTCGGGATCCCGACCGCGGGTGCGCCGGGCTTCGAGGCCGACGACGTGCTGGGCACGCTCGCGGCCCATGAGAACGATGACCCGGTCGTGGTGGTCAGCGGAGACCGCGACCTGCTGCAGGTGGTGACCGACGATCCCGTGCCGGTTCGGGTGCTCTACCTGGGTCGCGGGCTGTCCAAAGCCACCGTGTTCGGACCCGTCGAGGTGGCCGAACAGTACGGCGTGCCGGTCGACCGCGCCGGACCGGCGTACGCCGAGCTCGCGCTGTTGCGCGGCGATCCCTCCGACGGCCTGCCGGGAGTGCCGGGCGTGGGCGAGAAGACGGCGGCCAGTCTGCTGGCTCAGCACGGCTCGCTGGATCGGATCATGGCCGCCGCGCGCGACCCCAAGTCCAAGATGGCCAAGGGTCTGCGGGCGAAACTACTGGCCGCGACCGACTACGTCGAGGTCGCCGGCGCGGTGGTGCGCGTGGCCACCGACGCGCCGGTCACGCTGTCGACGGACACCGACGCGCTGCCGCTGGTCGCCGCCGACCCGGCGCGCACCGCGCAACTGGCCACCGAACTCGGTGTCGGGTCATCGATAGCGCGCCTGCAGAAAGCGCTCGACGCGCTGCCCGGGTGACGGTTACTGAGGCCGACCGACCTCGTAGGTGCCCTTGCTGTCCTGGAAGGTCACCGTCACGTGCTTGTTGGCGCCATCGATGTTGACGCTGCAGTCGAAGGTGGCGCCCTTTTTGACGGTGGGGTCCGAGCCGCCGTTGCACTTGACGTCTTTGACGTTCTTCGCGCCGTAGCCGTTGGTCTCGTCGGTCAGGATCTGCTGAACGCCGGCATTGGCCTTGCTGACGTCCAGCTTGGTGGTGACGAAGAACCCTGGCTGCCAGAAACCGGTGATCAGCACGCCGACGATGAGCAGCAGGACGATCCCGCCGACCACACCGCCGATCAATGCCATCGATCGCTTCGAGCCTTGCGGCGGCTGGGGAGCGTATTGCCCGGGGTACTGCGCGGGCTGCCCGTATTGGCCGGGCTGTTCCGGCTGGCCGTACTGAGCCGACTGACCGTATTGACCCGGCTGACCGTACTGACCCGGTTGGCCGGGCTGCTGCTGCGGGTACTGAGGATACTGCCCGGGTTGCCCGAACGGCGGGGGCGACCCGAATTGGGTTGCCTGCGAACCGAAGTCCTGTCCATAGCCGGGCGTCGAGGGCGGGTACTGCTGCGGATACGCGGGGTCAGCCGGCGGTTGGTACTGCTGCGGGTACGCCGGGGCCTGCCAGGTGCCCTCCTGGGTCGGCGGTTGCTGCGACCAGGGTGCCGCCATGGTCGCGTCCGACGAATGATCGCCACCGTGGCCGGGCGGTTGCCACGACTGGTTCGGGTCTGACCCGTGCGGTCCGCTCATCGTTCTCCCTCAGTCCCCTTTTCCCGGAGTCCGTTTGCCGGATGTAACCGTAGCTCCGGCCCAGCCTACCCGGCGTCAACTGCGACGACGCCGCGCCGAACGTCATTGATCGCGCGTTTGGCGGCGGCCCGCAGATCAGGGTCCGGGGCAGCGTTGCGTACCTGGTCCAACAGGTCGAGCACTTGCCGGCACCAGCGTACGAAATCGCCTGCTGACAACGTCGAACCGGCACCCGTGTCGTCGGCGGCCGCCAAAGCCGCCGCCAGGTCACCGGTCCGCGCCCAGCGGTAGATGACGGTGACGAAGCCGTCGTCGGGTTCACGGCTCGGCCCGATCCGGTGTGCGTGCTCGTCGGCGCGCAACTCGGCGGATAGCCGCGCCGTCTGATTCAGCGCCTGTCGCAACCGCGGCGTGGGCGCCTCGGCACCGTAGGGCGCACTGGGCCCGTCACCGCCGCGGGTTTCGTAGACCACCGCCGACACCACCGCCGCCAACTCGGCCGGCTTCAAGCCCGTCCATGTGCCGGTGCGCAGGCATTCCGCGACCAGCAGGTCGCTTTCGCTGTAAATGCGGGCCAGCAGCCGGCCGTCGTCGGTCACCTTGGGATCGCTGGTCGGGCCTTGAATGAACTCGCGCTCGGTGAGCAGCCCGACGATCCGGTCAAACGTCTTGGCCAACGAGTTGGTGGCGGCGGCCACCTTGTGCTCGAGCTGCGCATTGTCCCGTTCGACGCGCAGGTATCGCTCGGCCTGCCGGATCGCAGGCTCCACGCCGGGCGCGTTATGCGCGGGGTGACGACGCAATTGCGCGCGCAGTGCGCTCAGCTCCTGGTCGTGAAACCCGTCCCCGTGCTCCTTGGAGCGGCCGGCGGCAGGTAGCGCCAGTCCCTCGGCGGCCGATCGCAGCGCCGACGCCAGGTCACGACGGACCCGCGGCTGGCGGTGTTCGACCCGCTTGGGCAACGTCATCGACCCGACCGGTTCCTGAGCGCCCGAGTAGTCAGCCGACGAAATCCGTCCCGCCCATCGATGTTCGGTCAGCACCAACGGCCGGGGGTCGGCGCTGTCGCGGGCGGACTCCAGGACCACCGCCAGCCCGCCGTGGCGGCCGTGCGTGATCGTGATGATGTCGCCCCGGCGCAGCGAGGCCAGCGCATCGCTGGCGGCCTGCCGTCGTTGCAGCCGAGACGCGCGGGCCTGCGCACGCTCCATCTCCGATATCTGCGCACGCATTCGCGTGTATTCCATGATCGGCGCGTCCGGCCCACCCAGTTCGGCGGCGATGTCGTCGAGCATCTGCTTGCCGCGCTCGATGCCGCGGACCAGACCGACGACGGACCGGTCGGCCTGGTACTGGGCGAACGACTGCTCCAGCAGCTCATGCGCCTGCTCGGGTCCCATCTGGTGGACCAGGTTGATCGTCATGTTGTACGACGGGGCGAACGAACTCTTCAGCGGAAAGGTGCGCGTGGAGGCCAGGCCGGCCACCTCCGACGGTTCCACGTCGGGAGTCCAGAGCACCACGGCGTGACCCTCGACGTCGATACCGCGCCGGCCCGCGCGTCCGGTGAGCTGCGTGTACTCCCCCGGCGTCAGCGGCATGTGCTGCTCGCCGTTGAACTTGACCAGTCGCTCCAGTACCACGGTGCGGGCCGGCATGTTGATGCCGAGCGCCAAGGTCTCGGTCGCGAACACCGCTCTGACCAGGCCGGCGGTGAACAGCTCCTCGACCGTGTGGCGGAATGCCGGCAACATCCCGGCGTGATGGGCCGCCAGCCCACGCAACAACCCCTCGCGCCACTCGTAGTAGCCGAGCACCGCCAGGTCGGCGTCCTCGAGATCACCGCAGCGGTGGTCGATCACCTCCGCGATCTGGGCCCGCTCCTCCTCGGTGGTCAGTCGCAGCGGCGACCGCAGGCACTGACCGACGGCGGCGTCACAGCCCACCCGGGAGAACACGAACGTGATGGCCGGCAACAGGCCTTCGCGGTCCAGCGCCGCGATCACATCGGGCCGGGGCAGCGGCCGGAAGAAGCGCGGCCGGCCATCGCGGCCACCGCCTCGGTTTCCGCCTCCCCTGCCCCCATGGCCGGAATGGCGGCGAGGCTGCCAGTCCGACATCCGGTCCGACTCGCGGCGATGTGCGATGTGGCGCAACAGTTCCGGGTCCACCCGCGGCGACCGGCTACCGCCGGGCCCGTCGGCGTCATAGTCGAAGAGGTCGAACAGCTGCTTCCCCACCAAGATGTGCTGCCACAGCGGCACCGGCCGGTGCTCGTCGACCACGACGGTGGTGTCTCCGCGCACGGTCTGGATCCAGCCGCCGAACTCCTCGGCATTGCTCACCGTCGCTGACAGGCTGACCACCCGCACCTCGTCGGGCAGGTGCAGAATCACCTCCTCCCAGACCGGACCCCGCATCCGGTCGGCCAGGAAATGCACCTCGTCCATCACTACATGAGAAAGCCCTTGTAGCGCAGGCGAATCCGCGTAGAGCATGTTGCGCAGCACTTCGGTGGTCATGACCACCACGGGAGCGTCGGCGTTGACCGACATGTCACCGGTCAGCAGCCCGATCCGGTCGCGGCCGTAACGCGCCGTGAGGTCGGTGTGCTTCTGGTTGCTCAGGGCTTTGAGCGGCGTGGTGTAGAAGCACTTGCCGCCGGCGGCCAGCGCCAGGTGTACCGCGAATTCGCCGACGACCGTCTTGCCGGCGCCGGTCGGTGCGCAGACCAGCACTCCGTGGCCGCGTTCGAGCGCCGCGCAGCCCCGCTGCTGGAAGTCGTCAAGCGCGAAGGGCAGTTCCGCGGCGAACCGGGTCAGCTCGGCCAGCTCGGTCACGTGACTGCCCGGCCGCGCGAGGGTGCGCAAATGTACGTCGGCGTGGGCGTGTCGGCGTACAAACACGCACGCTCGCGCGCGGGGGACCTACGTGACGTCGTCATGGGGTCCGCCGATGACCGAGGGCTCGGGTGCCGGCGAGGCGATCGGCTCGGGCTCTTCGATGACCGACGCTTCGTCGTCGGGAATCTGGGTTTGCGCTTCGCGCTTGGCTTTTCGCTTGTCGTGCAGGCGGGCGATCTGAATGGCGAATTCCAGCAGCACGGTCAGCGCCGCTCCGAGCGCGGTCATCGAAAACGGGTCGGATCCGGGTGTGAACACCGCCGCGAACACGAACATCGCGAAGATCAAACCCCGCCGCCAGGCCTTGAGCCGCTGATAGGTCAGTAGACCGGCCATGTTCAGCATCACGATCAGCAAGGGGAATTCGAAGCTGACCCCGAAAACCACCAGCAGATTGATCAGGAAGCCGAAATACCGGTCCCCGGACAGCGCGGTCACCTGCACGTCGCTGCCCACGGTCAACAAGAAGCCCAGCGCTTTGGACAGCACCACATAGGCCAGCGCGGCGCCGCCGACGAACAGCACCGCCGCGGGGATCACGAACGCGACCGCGAAGCGGCGCTCCTTCTTGTAGAGCCCGGGCGTGATGAACGCCCAGAGTTGGTAGAACCACACCGGGCAGGCCATCACGATCCCGGCGGTCATCCCGACCTTGAGCCGCAACATGAATTGGTCGAACGGCGCGGTGGCCAGCAACCGGCACTGGCCGTCGGCGGTGATTTCGGCGCGCGCCGACTTGGGCAGGGCGCAGTACGGATGCCGCAGCCACTCGCCCAGGCTCTCCAGCCCGAAGATCGAATGCGAGTACCAGACGAACCCGAAGGCCGTGGTGATCAGGATTGCGCCCAGGGAGATCAGCAGCCGGGTGCGCAACTCGGTCAGGTGATCGACCAGCGACATCGTCGCTTCAGGATTGGTCCGGCTGCGCCTCTGGCGGGGGTTGAGCCGTTTGAATGCCGCAGCGGCGCGCGTTGAAGCCTTGGAACCGTTCACGACACTGTCGTCAGTGACGCTCGCGCACCGAGTCAGCGGCAACCGGCCTAAGCCGGCCGCGCCTCGGTCTGACCCTGCCCGGCAGCCGCTGGAGGGTCGACCCGCTGCGACTGCACCGACGTGGGGGTTTCGAGGGCAGACGGCTCTGATTTGCCCTCGTTCTGCATTTCACGAACCTCGGACTTGAAGATTCGCAGCGACTTGCCCAACGAACGCGCCGCGTCGGGGAGCTTCTTGGCACCGAACAGGACAATGATCACGACAGCAAGGATCGCCCAATGCCAGGGACTAAGACTGCCCACTTTGATTACCTCCAGACGTCGCCCCGATGGTACCGCAGCAGAGCCAACAGACGGCGCGCCCGCGCCCCGGCGTGGTCAATCGCCGGCGATTAGTACCTGCTCAGGGCCCTTTCAAGGCCTGATAGGCGTCCAGAGCCGCCACCGCGGCCGCGCGTATCCGCTGCGCCAGCGACTCCGGGGCCAGCACCTGCACCGCCGACCCGAAGCCCAGCACCAGGCGCGTCATCCAGTCCTCGGAGGCGTAGGTCATGGTGGCCTCGCAGGAGCCGTCGGGCAGCTCGAGGACCTCACGCATCGGGTAATACTCGAACATCCACGACGCCGACGGTGCCACCCGCAGCGTCGCCGACGGGAGTGACGGGTCGCCGTCGAACAGCGACGTGTCCGGTGGCGCTTGTAGGGCCGGTTCCGGCGGCACGGCCGGTTCGCCCAGCTCGACGGCGTCCACGATGCGGTCGAAACGGAACAGCCGAACCCCTTCGGCCTCCCGCGACCAGGCCTCCAGGTAGCTGTGGCCGCCGATCAGGAGCACCCGGATGGGGTCGACGGTCCGAGTGGTGAGCGTGTCGTGCGACGCGGAGTAGTAGTCGATCGTCAGCGCGCGCCGGTCGCGCACCGCGGCCCGTACCGCGGCCGCCGCCCGGTTCTCGATGGGTGCCTGTTCGTCGACGGCGGCCACGGTGTGCTTCGTGGCCGACGGTGCCGGCAGCGGCCGCGATCTTGGCGATCGCGCTGCGCGCCGCCTGCGGATCGACCACGCCCGGAATGTCCCCCAGCGCCCGCAGCGCCACCAGCAGGCCGGTGGCCTCGGGCGAGGTGAGCTTCAGCGGCCGGTCGATGCCGGCCGAGAAGGTCACCTCGATGGTGTCGCCGGAGAACGCGAAATCGATCAGATCGCCGGGGTAATACCCGGGCAGGCCGCACATCCACAGCTGGTTGAGGTCCTCTTCCAGCTGCTTGGCGGACACGCCGAGCTCGGCGGCCGCCTCGGCGCGGGTGATCCGCGGGTTGGCCTGGAAGTACGGGACCATGTTGAGCAGCCGCACCAGCCGGGTGGATACGGGTGTCATTTGCGCCACTCCCCTTCCACTCCAGCGTGGGCACGCAACCGCGCCAGCACGTCCTCGCGCAGGCCCGGCGGGTCCAGCACGATCGCGTCGGCTCCGTATCCGGTGATGTCACGGGCCAGCTGGTCACCGGATGAGACGTCGAGCTCGATCACCTCGCCGTCGCGGCCGGCCAGGTGGCGGGGTCCGACGGATCGGCCGGCGCGGCGCAGCGCGGTGGCCCGCCCGTCGGCGACCCAAACCCGCGCCTGCACACCGGTGCTCGCGTCACCCACCGTTTGCGCCGCGATCGCGCGCAGGTCCACGCCGTCGGGCACGGTGACTGCACCGACCGGACCGATCGCGGTGACCTCAGCACCGATCCGCGACAGCCGGAAGGTGCGGGTGTCGTCGCGGTCACGGTCGTGGCCGACGAGATACCAGCGGCCCTTCTCGGTGACCACACCCCACGGCTCGACCGTTCGCGTGGTGTAGGGCTCGGCGCGCGACGGCCGATGCGGGAACCGCACCGCTTGCCTGGAATCGATGGCCGACAACAGGATTCCCAAGACTTCCTCCGAGCCGCGCAGGCCCGGCACGCCGGCCGCCGACGCGATGGCCACCGGGGTCCCGGTATCCAAGGGGTCCACGTCCACCCCGGCGGCGCGCAGCTTGAGCAAGGCGCCCTGAGTCGCGGTGATCAATTCGGGAGACTCCCACAGCTGGGTGGCGACGGCCACCGCCGCGGCCTCGTCCGCGGTCAGTTCGACCGGCGGCAGGGCGTAGGCGTCCCGGTTGATCCGGTAGCCCTCGGTGGGGTCCAGTCCCGACACCCTGCCGACCTCGAGCGGGATGCCGAGGTCACGCAATTCGTTCTTGTCGCGCTCGAACATTCGGGAGAACGCCTCGGTACTGGGACTGTCCGCATAACCCGCCACGTTCGATCTGATTTTCTCAGCGGTGATGTAGCCGCGGGTGGACAGCAAGGCGATGACAAGGTTTACCAGCCGTTCGACTTTCGCGGTCGCCACTCGTAGCAGCTTAGGGGTGCACTGAAGCCGATTCGAGTTGGCTGCGTCGGTGACCTCCGACCACCCATGGCCAGCGCCGCTCCGCGGGCGGACAATGGGGCGAGTTGATCGACAAGGGTGAAGGCGCCCCTTCAATGTCGCTGCGGACGGAAGGAGTGTTGGCGTGATCGAGTGTGACTTCCAGCCCGGTCGCGCTATGCCGGAGCCGGCAGAGCTCACCGACGCACAAAGCGACGCGGACGAGGACGACTTGCAGCAGGCACTGGTCGGATTGGCCGGGATTGTGGTGGCTGCCCTGACCGTGGGCGAGTTGCTTACCCAGGTGGCCCGGTTTGCCGCACAGGCGATTCCGGGCGTCGACGGTGCCGGTGCAACCGCGGCCCACCCGTCTTGGGCGCGATCTCGTATCCAGGCGTGGGCAGTGGCCGCGGAATTCCTGCGCGACATCGAGACCATTCAGTACGAGGTCCACAACGAAGGGCCGTGCATCACCTCTATGCAGACCGGTCGGCCCTGCATCAGTGGGTCGATCGGTGACGACAGTCGCTGGCCACGCTTCGGCCCCGCGGTTGCCCGCTTGGGCGTGCACTCGGCGCTGTCCCTGCCACTGCTGCTCCACGAGCAGGTGATCGGCTCCATCAGCACCTACGCATACAGCCCCGACGCGTTCGCCGAACACGCCGTGACGTTGGGCGCAAAGTTCGCCCGCCCCGCGGCCGTGTCGGTCCACAACGCGCGGACTGTGATGGAGGCCCAGCACCGAGTCGAGCAGCTGCAGCGTGCGCTGGACGGCCGATCGGTCGTTGACCAGGCGATCGGCATCATCCGCGGCCAGTCCGGTGCCAGCACAGAGGATGCCTTCGGTCGACTGGTCACGATCAGCCAGTCCGAGAACACCAAGCTGCACGTCCTCGCCGAGCGACTGGTCGACGAATCGGTGCGCCGCGCCCGCGCCCGCCACGAGCAGGCCCGACCGCAGCCACCGAGGGACTAGGTCACGCCGGTGTGGCCGCTTTCATCACCGTCATTGCCGCCAGGATCGCGGGGCGGCAATCAGGCTCAGCGATCAGCCGCCGCGCGACGTCGCTGAGATGATCGTCGTGGGACCGCGCGTAACGACGCAACAACCCAAACGCCTGCTCCACCGACACATTCAGCCGCTCGCGCAGGAAGCCCTTGGCCTGCTCGACCACGAGACGGGCAGCCAGTGCGGTGCGTAGGCGTGGCAGCACCGCCGACGCTGTCGGGGGGTGCTCCTGCAAGATCGCCACACACGCGATGTGCGCCAGGCTTTGGGCTACGAGTAGATCGGCGTCGCTGAGCGCGCCTGGTCGGGTACCGAACAGGCCCAGAGCGCCCAGCACCGTTCCGGCCGCGCGCATGGGCACCGCATGCACCGAGGCGAAGCCGGCGTCGACAGCCGCCGGAACGAAGCGCGGCCAACGCGAGGGACGCGGCCGCCAAGTCCGCCACCGAAACCGGTTGCCCGCTGGCATAACACTCCAGACACGGTCCTTCATCGGCCTGCAACTGGAAGAGCTCCAAATCGCGCGCCTTCTCCGAAGTCGCGGCCAACAGATGCAGCTTCGCCAGCGGGCCGGCGAGCAGGAACCCGGCAGCGGCTACATCCAGTAGCTCTGCGCAGCGTTCCGTGAGCTCGGTCGATAGGTCAACCACATCGAAGTTGTCGAGCAGACTGTCGACAAGCGAAACGACAGCGTTCAAGACTCGCGTTTCACGAGAAGCGTCGGTCACCTTCGGCTCCCTTCCTGAATGGTCCCGCGTGGCGCGCCGAAGGGGTGTCCCACTTGAGATGACTGCATCAATCATCCTCCAGTCGCAGTCGACGGTCCAGGATGTCGCGCGCGACGTCGATGGCGCTGCGGTCGGTGGCGTACGCGTGTGCCCGCAACCGGACGAGGGCCTCTGCGGCGTCGATCTCGAGCTGAGCCATCAGCATGCCGGTGGCCTGGCTGACCTCCGCGCGAGACAGCGCATTCAGTTCGGTCCAGGCGTTGCTGCTGGGATCGGAAACCGCCGCTTGCAGGTCTGCACTCATGAGATCGAGAACGGGGATGGCTGCCAACTCGGCGGCCGAGACGGCGCCGGCCAGTTGCTCGGTGCCCAACGGACCCGGCTCGGCGCAAAACAGGTCAAGTGCTCCGACGTATTCGCCCGCCACCAGCACCGGCATCGCGTACACCCCACGGATCTGGTGGGCCAGCATTGCGGCCCCGTACGCGGGCCACCGCGCCTCGTTTGGGTCGGCCAGGTCGACAACCAGGACCGGAGCCCGAAGTGCCACCGACTCCAAGCAGGGCCCCTCGCCCAGCGTGAACTGCAGCTCGTCATACACCCGCGCCGACGGTCCGCTCGTCCCCAGCGTTGCGGTATTGGCGCCGTCGAAGACCAGCGAGATCGCCGCAGCATCGACGTCGAGCAGCGTCACGCAGGCCCGGCAAAGACGGTCCGCAGCTTCTAGCCTGCGCTCCCCGCCGACAGCAGCGAGCAGTTGCTCATGGATTGTCACTTGTTAGCCGAACGCAAATCGGGTCGGGTAGGCATGGCTTACCTGGATACTTCGATCGCCGCGCTATCCGTCCACCCATCCTAGACCCCAGTGTGTCGACGGCTGTTCGTGTCGAGTGCAACGCAGCGTACCCGCCTTGAACGAAGACCGAACCGGCGCAGGTGCCCGGTGGCCAAATGGCCCATCAGCGAGTAGCGTTCGGGTTGTTGGTTCTCGATCAGTTCGGAGCGGTTAAATCATGAGCCGCGAGCATCTGCTCACGCCGGACATCCAAACAAACCCAATCGATTTCGGCGGTGCCTGTTGCGCGCTTCCGATGCGACTGGGCGCATCCAACGATGCGATTCTGAACCAGCACAGCCAATTTGGCCTCAGCGCTAAATCGTGCTTCCACCAAGATGAGAAGAAGACAGCGAGGACGCCGCCGGCAAAACCAAGTCCAGCGTGAAGAAGGCCGACGAGAACGTCAAGGACGCATTCAAGTAAGCGTCGTTGCTGTGGCCCGCCGTACCTCAAAACTTCAGCACGACAAGACGATTCAGGAGAGAAACGTGACCCGAACAAACACCGACAAGCTCATAGGTCAACTACGCATACTGCATCAGTTGACTAACACCGAGGCGCAGATCGCGCAGACCCGAGTGGCACAGGCGCGCGACGATAGTGTGCGCCAAGAACTCACAACGAACGCGGCCAACGCGCAAGAACGCGCAAAGCTGATCGCGGCGGCGTTGCGTGAACTCGGCGGCGTTCCCGACGTGATCACCCCCGCGCTGGGCCGTGCTACCGCCCTGGCCAAGGCGGTCGTCGAACAGGGCCAGCCGCTCGCCGGCGCGTTGTTCGGTGACCTCGCCCTCGAACACCAATTGCTCGACCGCGCACGCTATCTCGAGGCACTCGCGGATGCGGCCGACCACACCGACACCCGGCTGCTTGCCAGGCGGCTGCGGGCTGCGCATCAAGAGACCGTCGAGTGGATTAATTCGGTGCTCGCCCAAGAGGCCGCCGGAGAGCCCACCGCGGTGCGGCCCACTCCGGTGCAATTGGCAATAGGTCGAGTCTCCAGGGTCGCCAATTTCCCGGCACGCTTGGCAGCCGCGTGGATCAACCAAGCCGCCGACACTCTAGCCCGCACCCGTTCGCGCATCGACACCGTCGCCGAAGCCACCGTCGACTCCTTCACCGCGGGCCGCGATGCTGGACTCGATAAAGCCGAACAGATCGCGGACCGAAGAGGTGCACGTAACACCGCGACCACCTTGCACCGCACCCGCGTTGTCACCGGCGGCCTCACCGAGGACGAACTGCCGGTCAAAAACTACGACAATCTCACTGTCGACGAAGTCGAGGCCAAGGTGCAAAAACTCACCGACTCGGCCGCGCTTACCGCACTGTTGCGCTACGAGCAACAGCAACAAGGACCGCGTAGGCGCCACCACCGCCATCGAGAATCAACTCATGGCGCAGGCGAGCAACAGCAACTGAGCTACGGGCGGCCGGCTCGGCGAGGAACTACATGCTCGCGATCAGGCGCTTGACCCGCTCGTCGACCGCGCGGAAGGGGTCCTTGCACAGCACCGTGCGTTGCGCCTGGTCGTTGAGTTTGAGGTGCACCCAATCGACGGTGAAGTCACGTCCCGCAGCCTGCGCGGCGCTGATGAACTCGCCGCGCAGCCGCGCACGCGTGGTCTGCGGCGGACGGTCGACGGCCTCGGCGATCTCCTCGTCGGTGGTGACGCGCGACGCCAGGCCTTTGCGCTGCAGCAGGTCGAAGACACCACGGCCGCGCTTGATGTCGTGGTAGGCCAGATCGAGCTGGGCGATCTTCGCGTCGGACAACTCCATGTTGTAGCGGTCCTGGTAGCGCTGGAACAGCTTGCGTTTGATCACCCAGTCGATTTCGGTGTCGACCTTGGCGAAATCCTGGCTCTCGACGGCGTCGAGCTGCCGGCCCCACAGGTCGACGACCTGCTCGATCTGCGCGTTGGGCTCACGGGTCTGCAGGTGCTCGACGGCGCGGCTGTAGTACTCCCGCTGGATGTCCAGCGCGCTGGCCTGCCGCCCGCCGGCCAGCCGCACCGGCCGGCGGCCGGTGACATCGTGGCTGACCTCGCGGATGGCGCGGATGGGATTGTCCAGCGAAAAGTCGCGGAAGGCCACGCCGGCTTCGATCATCTCCAACACCAGCGCCGCGGTACCCACCTTGAGCATGGTGGTGGTCTCGCACATGTTCGAGTCGCCGACGATGACGTGCAGGCGCCGGTATTTCTCGGCGTCGGCGTGCGGCTCGTCGCGGGTGTTGATGATCGGACGGCTGCGCGTGGTGGCCGAGGAGACGCCCTCCCAGATGTGCTCGGCGCGCTGCGACAGGCAGAACGTCGCGGCCTTGGGGGTCTGCAAGACCTTGCCGGCCCCGCAGATCAGCTGTCGGGTGACCAGGAAAGGCAGCAGCACATCGGAGATCCGGGAGAACTCGCCGGCCCGCACGATCAGGTAGTTCTCGTGGCAACCGTAGGAGTTACCGGCCGAGTCGGTGTTGTTCTTGAACAGGTAGATATCGCCGCCGATGCCCTCGTCGGCGAGCCGCTGCTCGGCGTCCACCAGCAGGTCTTCCAGCACCCATTCGCCGGCCCGGTCGTGCGTGACCAGTTGCACCAGGCTGTCGCATTCGGCGGTGGCGTACTCCGGGTGGCTGCCCACGTCGAGGTATAGCCGCGCGCCGTTGCGCAAGAACACGTTGGAGCTGCGACCCCAGGACACCACCCGCCGGAACAGGTAGCGGGCTACCTCATCCGGGGACAGTCGGCGATGGCCGTGAAAGGTGCAGGTGACACCGAACTCGGTCTCGATGCCCATGATTCGTCGCTGCACGTAATCGAGGGTACTGGTTGTGCTACCGCACCGGTGCGGAAGCCGCGCCCGAGAATGACAAGCCGCTACCTACTCGGGCGATTCGCCGCCGGATTTGGGCACTTTGGCGGCCCCGGAGCCTTTCGCGCCTTTGGAGCCTTTGGCCTTGGGGTCGACGTCACGCAGCAATGTCTCCAGTGCCGAACCGGCGATCCGCCGAAACGCCCGCCGCGGGCGCTTGGCATCGAGGATGGCCACCTCCAGGCTCGCCCCACCGATCGCGGGCTGGTCATTGCCAGCCGTCTCGGTGCTGCCCGTGCGCAGCGCCTGCACCGCGATCCGCACGGCGTCGGTCAGGTCGGCGTTCTCGGTGTAGGACTCCTTGAGCGCGTTGGTGATCGGCTCGGTGGTGCCGCCCATCACCACGAAGTGCGGCTCGTCGGCGATCGAACCGTCATAGGTGACCCGATAGAGCTCGGGGGGTTTCGTCTCGCCGTAGTGGGCAACCTCGGCGACACACAGCTCGACCTCGTACGGCTTGGCCTGCTCGGTGAAGATGCTGCCCAGCGTCTGCGCGTAGACGTACGCCAGCTGCCGTCCGGTGACATCGCGGCGGTCGTAGGCATAGCCGCGGGTGTCGGCGAACTGGATACCACCGCGGCGCAAGTTGTCGAACTCGTTGAACTTGCCGGCCGCCGCGAAGCCCACCCGATCGTAGAGTTCGCTGATCTTCTGCAACGACCGTGACGGGTTCTCCGCGACGAACAGCACACCGCCGGCGTAGGCCAGCGCCACCAAGCTGCGGCCCCGGGCGATGCCCTTGCGCGCGAGCTCGCTGCGCTCGCGCATCGCCTGCTCAGGCGAGATGAAATACGGGAAACTCACTTCTCACCGCCATCAGGGCCGAAAGTATCAGCACGCGTACGGGTTTCGATGACTTCCCGGGCCAGTTCGGCGATCCTGCTCTCCGCTACGTCGACCGCCCCGTCGGCCTCGATGGTGACCGCCGTGGGGTAGATACCGCGCACGAGATCCGGTCCGCCGGTCGCGGAATCGTCGTCGGCGGCGTCGTAGAGCGCCTCCACCGCGACCCGCAACGCGGAATCGGCATCGGTGACCCGCGAGTACAACTTCTTCATCGACGATTTGGCGAAGATGGACCCCGAGCCCACCGACTGATAGCCCTCTTCCTCGATGTTCCAGCCACCGGCAGCGTCGAACGAGACGATGCGGCCGGCGGACTCCGAGTCCGGGGCGTGGATGTCGTAGCCCGCCAGCAGTGGCAGCGCCACCAGCCCCTGCATCGCAGCCGCCAAGTTTCCGCGCACCATGATCGCGAGCCGGTTGACCTTGCCGGCGAAGGTCAGCGGAACGCCTTCGAGCTTCTCGTAGTGCTCGAGTTCGACCGCGTAGAGCCGGGCGAACTCGACGGCGATCGCGGCCGTGCCGGCGATGCCGGTGGCCGTGTAGTCGTCGGTGACGTAGACCTTGCGGACATCGCGCCCGGCGATCATGTTGCCCTGGGTAGAGCGCCGGTCACCCGCGATGACGACGCCGCCGGGGTATTTCAGGGCGACGATGGTGGTGCCGTGCGGTAACTGGACGCCGCCGGACTGAGCGCCCCCACCGAGACTGGCCGGCAGCAGCTCCGGCGCCTGACGACGCAGGAACTCACTGAACGAGGACAGATCTACAGCGGGGGTTGAAGAAAGTGCTGAGTTAGTGGGCAGTCGATCAGGCAACGGCCAGGTCACTGGCCGCCCTTTTGGACGTACGCACGGACGAAGTCTTCGGCGTTCTCCTCGAGGACATCGTCGATCTCGTCGAGCAGATCGTCGGTCTCCTCGGTCAGCTTTTCGCGACGCTCCTGACCTGCGGCGGTGCTGGCTGTGACGTCGTCATCATCACCGCCGCCACCACCACGTTTGGTCTGCTCCTGCGCCATCGCCGCCTCCTGCTGTGTTCCTGGCCATTTTAAAGACCGCGAGGACGCTGCCACACGCCCGCTGGCTTTTCTCTACCCTACCGGTCAGCACCGACGATGCCGGGGTTAAGGGGCTTAGCTGGTGAGTTGCTCCACCAGTTCCGCCGCACTGTGCACGGAGTCCAATAGCGCTCCGACATGCGCCTTGCTGCCGCGCAGCGGCTCCAGCGTCGGGATACGCACCAGCGAATCGCCGCCCAGGTCGAAGATCACCGAGTCCCAGCTGGCCGCGGCGATATCGGCGCCGAACCGGCGCAAGCACTCGCCGCGGAAGTACGCGCGGGTGTCGGTCGGCGGGTTGTCCACCGCTTCCAGCACCTGGTGTTCGTTGACCAGACGCTTCATCGAGCCGCGCGCGACCAGCCGGTTGTACAGCCCCTTGTCCAGCCGGACATCGGAATACTGCAGGTCGACGAGGTGCAGCCGGGGCGCCGACCAGCTCAGGTTCTCCCGCTGCCGGAACCCGTCGAGCAGCCGCAGCTTGGCCGGCCAGTCCAGCAGCTCAGCGCATTCCATCGGGTCGCGCTCCAGCAGGTCGAGCACGTGCGCCCAGGTTTCCACGACGTCGAGCGCCCGCGGGTCCGGGTCGCGGCCGTCGACCAGCTTCGCCACCCGGTCGAGGTAGATCCGCTGCAGCGCAAGGGCGGTCAGCTCGCGACCGTCGGCCAGGGCCACGGCAACCCGCAGGGACGGGTCGCGGCTGATCGCGTGGACCGCGTGCACCGGCCGGGCCAGCGTCAGGTCGGTCAGGTCGATCCCGTGTTGCGGGCCTTCTTCGATCAGGTCCAAAACCAGCGCCGTGGTGCCCAGCTTCAGATAGGTCGACGTCTCGGCGAGGTTGGCGTCGCCGATGATGACGTGCAGCCGGCGGTACCGGTCGGCGTCGGCGTGCGGTTCGTCGCGGGTGTTGATGATCCCGCGCTTGAGGGTGGTCTCCAGCCCGACCTCGACCTCGATGTAGTCGGAGCGCTGCGACAGCTGGAAGCCTGCCTCGTCACCCGAGGCCCCGATCCCGACCCGGCCGGAACCGGTCACCACCTGCCGGGACACCAGGAAGGGGGTCAGGCCGGCGATGATGGCCGAAAACGGGGTCTGCCGCGACATCAGGTAGTTCTCGTGCGACCCGTAGGAGGCACCTTTGCCGTCGACGTTGTTCTTGTACAGCTGCAGTTTCGCGGCGCCCGGCACGCTGGCGACGTGCCGCGCGGCGGCCTCCATGACGCGCTCGCCGGCCTTGTCCCAGATCACCGCGTCCAGCGGGTCGGTGCACTCGGGCGCGGAGTATTCCGGGTGCGCATGGTCGACGTAGAGCCGTGCGCCGTTGGTCAGGATCATGTTGGCCGCGCCGACCTCGTCCGCGTCGACCACCGGCGGCGGGCCGGCCGAGCGGCTCAGGTCGAAGCCGCGAGCGTCGCGCAGCGGTGATTCCACCTCGTAGTCCCAGCGGGTGCGCTTGGCGCGCTGAATACCGGCGGCGGCCGCATAGGCCAGGACCGCCTGAGTCGAAGTGAGGATCGGGTTGGCGGTCGGGTCCGAAGGCGATGAGATGCCGTACTCAACCTCCGTTCCGATAATCCTTTGCATGACTTAAAGACTAGGCGGCCCGTTGCGCAGCGGTCAGGCCGGTCGCGCGACGAGCGCACCGCACGCGACGCAGCGCCGCTAGAGTGACCCGGCGTGAGCCCATCTCCGCGCACCGAGGCTGAAAGCTGGTTCCTGGAACGGGGACTGCCCTCGGTGCTGACCACGCGCGGCCGGTGGCGGCGGCTCTGGTCGCGGTCAGCGCCACTGCTGGCGGCCTACGCGACGATGCAGAGCTGCGGGATCCTGATCGTTCTGCTCACCGGCAACCGCGAGGTCTACCTCGAGGAACTCAAGACACCAACCCATTGGGCGGTGCTCGCGATCATCCTGGCCGCACTTCCGGTTGCCGTTCTCGTCGGCTTAGGGGTGTCCCGGCTGCCACACACGCGGATACGCACCCTGGCGGGCATCGCGGCCACGGCCATTGCGGCTCTTGCCGGTGCGTTCGACGCAGGTCCGGCCGGTTTGCCGTCGATAGCCGAAGCCGTGATGGTGATCCTCGTCCTGACCGGCCTTGGTGTCGGCTCGGTGCTCGTTTGGGCGGTGCGCATGACGCTGTCGCACCTTGCGACCGTCGGCGCCCTGGCCGTCCGCGCCCTGCCCGTGGTGTTGCTGACCGCCCTGGTGTTTTTCAACACCTACGTCTGGCTGATGGCCGTCACGATCAGCGGCCCACGGCTGTTTCTGGCGATCGCATTTCTGGTCAGCATCGCCGCGTCCTTCGTGATCTCGGGCACCGTGGAACGGGTGAAACCGATGCTGCGGTCCGCGGCCGCGTTACCCAAAGACTGCGAACGGCTGGCCGACACACCGTTTGCGGCCATGCCAGATGCCTCAGACGGTTCTTCCAGCCCCCGGTTCACCTGGGCCGAACGCGCCAACGTCGTCTTCTTACTGGCCACTTCGCAATTGGTGCAGATCACGGTGGTGGCGGTGGTCACTGCGGCGCTCTACTTGATCCTCGGGCTGATCGTGCTCACCCCGGAGCTGCTCAAGGAATGGACCCACGTCGGGGCCGCCACCTCGAACTTCTTGGGCTGGACGGTCCCGATACCGGGGTCGCTCGTCCACATGTGTCTTGTCCTTGGCGCGCTGACGTTCATGTACATCAGCGCCCGCGCGGTCGGCGACGGCGAGTACCGCTCGACTTTCCTCGATCCGCTCATCGACGATCTGCATGCCACGCTGATCGCGCGCAACCGCTATCACGGCGCAGTCGCTGCTGTTGACGCGGCTGAGCCGGGTGATTAACTTCACCCTGGTGTCAGCCCCCGAAACCCCCGGTCGCCACCAGGCAAGCGACCTGTCGGGGAAGCGTTACGGCGAAGTGCTCCTGGTAACGCCCGGCGAGGCAGGTCCCCAGGCCAACGTTTACAACAGCTTCCCGCTCAACGACTGTCCGGCCGAATTGTGGTCAGCGCTCGATGCCCATGCCATCGCCACCGAACACGGTGCGGCCGCGGCGCTGCTCAACGGTCCACGCTATTGGCTGATGAACTCCATCGAAAAGGCACCCAAGGGCCCGCTGATCACGAAGAACTTCGGCGGCATCGACATGATCCTGCAGGCCACCGTCCTGCTGTCGTCGATGAACCCCGCCCCGTACAGCGTCAACAAGGTCAGCCGCCACACGGTGTTCGTCTTCAACGCCGGTGAACAGGTCTACGAACTGCAGGACCCCCATGGGCACCGCTGGGTGATGCAGACCTGGAGCCAGGTCGTGGACCCCAACCTGTCACGGGCCGATCTCCCCAAACTGGCCGATCGGCTGAAGCTGCCGGAGGGGTGGTCCTTCCAGACGCGCGTACTCACCGAAGACCTGCGCGTCGACACCACGTCCCGCGCCGCTCAGGTCACGCAGGACGACCTGACCAACAGCTATTCGCTGGTGACCTGACCTACAGGTACTGGCCCAGGTTCGATTCGGTGTCGATGGCGCGCGACGCGCTCGACGACTTGCCGGTCACCAGGGTGCGGATGTAGACGATCCGCTCGCCCTTCTTGCCCGAAATCCGTGCCCAGTCATCGGGGTTGGTGGTGTTGGGCAGGTCTTCGTTCTCGGCGAACTCGTCGACGATCGAATCCAGCAGGTGCTGGATGCGCAGGCCCGGCTGGCCGGTGTCCAGCACCGCTTTGATGGCGTTCTTCTTCGCCCGGTCGACGACGTTCTGGATCATCGCCCCCGAGTTGAAGTCCTTGAAGTACATGACTTCCTTGTCACCGTTGGCGTAGGTGACCTCCAGGAACCGATTGTCGTCGATCTCGGCGTACATCCGTTCGACGACCTTTTCGATCATCGCCGCGATGCAGGCGCCACGGTCGCCGTCGAACTCGGTGAGATCATCGGCGTGCAGCGGAAGCTTCTCGACCAGATACTTCGAGTAAATGTCTTGCGCCGCTTCGGCATCGGGCCGCTCGATCTTGATCTTCACGTCGAGTCGCCCGGGCCGCAGGATTGCCGGGTCGATCATGTCCTCGCGGTTGGAGGCGCCGATCACGATAACGTTTTCCAGTCCCTCGACGCCGTCGATCTCGCTCAGCAGCTGCGGCACCACGGTCGTCTCGACGTCCGAGGAGACCCCGGTGCCGCGGGTGCGGAAGATCGAGTCCATCTCGTCGAAGAAGACGATCACCGGCGTGCCTTCGGAGGCCTTCTCCCGGGCCCGCTGGAAGATCAGCCGGATGTGGCGTTCGGTCTCGCCGACGAACTTGTTGAGCAGCTCGGGGCCCTTGATGTTGAGGAAGTAGGACTTGGCCTCGCGGGCGTCGTCGCCGCGGACCTCGGCCATCTTCTTGGCCAACGAGTTGGCGACCGCCTTGGCGATCAGCGTCTTGCCGCAGCCGGGCGGGCCGTAGAGCAGCACGCCCTTGGGCGGGCGCAGCGCGTACTCCCGGTACAGGTCCTTGTGCAGGAACGGCAGCTCGACGGCGTCGCGGATCTGCTCGATCTGACGAGTCAGGCCGCCGATGTCCTGGTAGCTGACGTCGGGCACCTCTTCGAGGACCAGATCCTCCACCTCGGCCTTCGGGATGCGCTCGAAGGCATAGCCCGCTTTGGTGTCCACCAGCAAAGAGTCGCCGGGGCGCAGCTTGCGGGGCCTGGTGTCGTCGTCTTGGTCGTCGCCGCGCACCCCGTCCGGCAAGTCCGGGGCAACCAGCGGCTCGGCCAGCCAGACGATGCGTTCCTCGTCGGCGTGGCCCACCACCAGGGCCCGGTGACCGTCGGCAAGGACCTCCCGCAAGGTGGAGATCTCACCAACCGATTCGAACGTGCCGGCCTCGACGACGGTCAAAGCTTCGTTGAGACGGACCGTTTGGCCCTTCTTGATGGCTTTGGCGTCGATGTTGGGCGAGCACGTCAGGCGCATCTTGCGACCCGATGTGAACACGTCGACCGTCTCGTCGTCGTGAGCCCCGAGCAGGACGCCGTAGCCGCTGGGCGGCTGTCCCAACCGGTCGACTTCTTCGCGCAGTGCCAGCAGTTGTTGGCGGGCTTCTTTAAGAGTTTCCATTAATTTGGAATTGCGGGCCGCAAGCGAGTCGATTCGGGCTTCGAGTTGATGCACATCGCGAGCGGAACGCGTCGACCCATGCAAGGCCGCAGCATTCTCCAGTTGTTCGCGCAGCACGGCCGCCTCCCGGCGCAGCTGTTCCAATTCGGCAGCATCTTCGCTGGACATGGGCATATCGCGAGGGGCGCCGAATGCCTCCGAACGCTCTGACTCACTCATGTTGCGCTCCTTTCCCGCAGCAGGAGTGGCGCGGCGGATACATCCAAGCTACCGGCGATCGGCGCTTGATGTGCGCAGTCAAAAGACGACGGAAATTCGCGTCGCAGGCCCGCTGGTAATCTCAGCGTCGATTCAGGCTGATCGAAAGGATTACCGTGGCGTTAAAACCCCTCGCCACAGGCTTGGTGGCCGGCACCGTCCTCGGCCAGGCCGCCGCGATTGTGACTTTCACTGCATCCGTAAACGATTCGTTAACCGGCCCTTAGCCAGACCAGCCCGACCGACGCCGTATGCACCGCCTTCTCCGCACAGCGCTGATTACCGCCACCGTGGTGGCGGCGTTCGGATTGGTGGGGTGCGCCCGGAGTGAGCCGATCGGTTCATCGTCTTCGGCCGAGCCCACGGTGCCGACCACCTCGAGCGAGGTTGCGGCCGTACCGGTCGCTCCGCTGCCGGCGCCCGATGCCCTGACCGCCGTGCTGTCCCGGCTCGCCGACCCGGCCGTACCGGGTACCGAGAAGCTGAACCTGATCGAGGGCGCGACACCCGACAGCGCCGCGAAGCTGGACAAGTTCAGCAACGCCTTGCGCGACGCCGGCTATCTACCGATGACCTTCACTGCGAACAACCTCGCCTGGTCGGACAAGAACCCGTCCAATGTGCTGGCGACGGTCAGCGTCAACACCGCCCGACCGAACCGCGGCGTGTTCACCTTCCCGATGGAGTTCACGCCGTCCAACGCCGTCGCTGGAGGTTGGCAGTTGTCGAAGCGAACCGCGGACATGCTGCTGGCCCTGAGCAACTCCCAGAGCCCATCACCGCCGGCTGCCACCCCGCCTCCGGCACCCGCGCCGACGGAAACCCCCAGCCCGGCACCGCCACCGCCACCGGCACCGGCACCGGCACCGGCACCGAGCGAGTCCGCAAGCCCGTCCCCGTCCCCGACTCCCCCCGGCTGAGCCGCGGGATGTGGATCGGCTGGCTCGAGTTCGACGTCTTGCTGGGTGACGTGCACTCACTCAAGCAGAAACGGTCGGCGATCCGGCCCGTCGTCGCGGAGCTACAGCGCAAATTCAGCGTGGCCGCCGCCGAGACCGGATCCCACGACCTGCACCGACGGGCAAGCATCGGTGCGTCCGTGGTGTCCGGCGATCGCAGTCACGTCGTCGACGTTCTCGACGCCGCCGAACGTCTGGTTGCCGCTCGTCCGGAGTTCGAGCTGCTGTCCGTGCGCCGCGCGGTTCACCGCAGCGAGGACTGGTCCGGTTAGTCGTCGCGGCCCGGGCGTTTGCGGCCCAACGGCGCCGGCGCGATGACGCCGGGCGCCAACCGGCGCGTCGTCACCAGGAACGCGGTGTGCCCGCGCATCGAATGTTGCGGCCGGACGGCCAGACCGACGACGTTCCAGCCCCGCTGCAGCGTCTCCCACGACCGCGGTTCGGTCCAGACCTGTTGCGCCCGTAGCGCTTCCACCGTCGTCGACAGCTGGGTCACGGTGGCCACGTAGATCACCAGCACACCGCCGGCGACCATCAACCGCCCCACCGCTTCCAGCACGTCCCACGGCGCCAGCATGTCCAGCACGGCCCGGTCGAAGGAACCGTCGGGCAGGTCGGAGGCCGCGACATCGCCGATGATCAGCTGCCAGTTGGCGGGTGGCTCGCCGTAGTAGGTGGCCACGTTGCGACGGGCGTGTTCGGCGTGATCGGCGCGCTGCTCGTAGGAGACCACCTGCCCTTGCGGCCCGACCGCACGCAGCAGCCAACAGGTCAGCGCACCCGATCCCGCTCCCGCCTCGAGCACCCGGGCGCCGGGAAAGATGTCGCCCTCGTGCAGGATCTGCGCGGAGTCCTTGGGATAGATCACCTGGGGTCCGCGAGGCATCGACATCACGTAGTCGACCAGCAGCGGGCGCAGCACCAGGAACGGCATGCCGTTGCTGGACTTGACCACGCTGCCTTGCTCGAGCCCGATCAGTGCGTCGTGGGCGATCGCGCCGCGATGGGTGTGGAACTCGTTGCCGGGGGTGAGCACGATCGTGTAGTGGCGGCCCTTGGCGTCGGTCAGTTGGACGCGTTCGCCGACGGTGAACGGCCCGGTTGCTGACACGTCGTCCAGCGTGCCAGCCGACTCGCCGCAGGTGGTTCCCGGGGTTGTCGGGGGCCCCCCATAAGCTGCGAGAATGACCGACCAGCCGGAGCAACGCTCACGGCCTGCAGCAAGACCGGCACTGTCACCGTCGCGGGCCGCGGACTTCAAGCAGTGCCCGCTGCTGTACCGGTTCCGCGCGATCGATCGGCTGCCCGAGGCCCCGTCGGCCGCGCAGCTGCGCGGATCGGTGGTGCACGCCGCGCTCGAACAGCTCTACGGCCTGCCCGCCGGACGGCGCGGTCCGGACACCGCGAAGTCGCTGGTGGAATCCGCGTGGGATCGGGTGATCGCCGCGGAGCCCGAACTGTCCGGCGAGCTGGCTGCCGAACAGCGAGCTCAACTGCTCGAAGAAGCCCGCGCGCTGCTGTCGGGCTACTACCGGCTCGAAGACCCCACCCGGTTCGACCCGCAAAGCTGCGAACAGCGCGTGGAGGTCGAACTGGCTGACGGCACACTGCTGCGCGGCTACATCGACCGGATCGACGTCGCCGCGACCGGCGAGCTACGGGTCGTCGACTACAAGACCGGCAAGGCACCGCCGGCCGCGCGCGTCCTGGCCGAGTTCAAGGCGATGTTCCAGATGAAGTTCTACGCGGTTGCGCTGTTTCGCTCGCGCGGTGTGCTGCCCGCCCGGTTACGGCTCATCTATCTCGCCGACGGCCAGGTGTTGGACTACTCGCCGGATGCTGACGAGCTGCTGCGGTTCGAGAAGACGCTGATGGCGATCTGGCGTGCTATCCAATCCGCAGGCCAGACAGGCGATTTCCGTCCGAACAAGTCCCGGCTGTGCGACTGGTGCCCCCATCACGAGCACTGCCCGGCGTTCGGCGGAACGCCGCCGCCCTACCCGGGGTGGCCGGCTGACGTCGGGACGCCCGCTGCGTCACACCCCACCGAGCCGGCGGCGTGACCGGCTGTCTTTACCGCCGATACGCCGGCAGCTTGTCGGCGAGTTCGTCGAACAACGCCCGGTTCAGCCCGAACGCAACCTTCACCTCGTCGACCGCGCGATCGGTTTCGGCGGCGTCGAGACCGAGGCCGTCGAGCCGGGCCCGGTAGGAGTCCTTGTAGAGCTTGGCCCGTACCGGAAATTGGTAGAACGCCAGACCGGCGCCGTCCAGACCGAAAGTGCGGTCCAGAATCTTGCCGATCGCCTGGCCGCCGGAGAGGTCGCCGAGGTAACGGGTGTAGTGGTGGGCCACCAGAGCGCCGCCCCAGGACGCGCCGGCAATCCGGTCGCGGTAGGCCTGCGCGGCAGCGGAGTGTGCCTCGCGCGGCGCGCCGGGAGCCCAGTGGTCCAGGTCGGCGTCGATCGCCGTCAGACGCTCCAGCGCCGGGTCGTACACGGCGGCCACCAGCGGATCGTCGCGACGGGCCCGCACGGCGTCCTCCAGCGCGGCGTAAACGACCCGCAACCGCAGCAGGTAATCGGCGTAGCCCCGCTCGTTGACCCGCCCACTGAGCAGTTCGGACACGAATGACGAATGCTCCGCGGCCTCGTGCTCGGCCGTCGAGCCCTCCTTCATCGCGGCGGACAGGGGTCGGACGGCTTCGGCGGCGCTCAGTGCCACGCTCTGCTCCTGGGATCGGCCGATGGTGACAACATGTCAAAATGATACTGACACTGTGTCAAAAAACTATCACAACCCGGCCGGTTTGTCTGGTCTACATCGCGGGGGTGTCGCTCCCCAGCGCACGCAGGACATACCGCTCGATGGCCCACACCGGGAGGTCCCGGGGCGCGAGGCAGGCATGGATCAACGACATCGTGGCGGCCTCGTCCTCGACGATGAACTGCCCCGCGGTCGCCCCGTCGGTCAGGATCTCGCGCAACACGTCCTCGATGGACACCACGTGCTCGCGAATGGCGTGCAGGGTGTCCTGCGAGAGCGCGCCGTACAGCTGCGGCCCCAGCCCCATATGGAATTGCTGGCCGGCGTCGAGCTGATGCCTGATGTAGATCCTGAGCCGCTGTGCCGGGTCGTCGACATCGGCCAGGTCGGCGCGCAGCCCGTCGATGTAGCGACTCGTCTCGTGAGACGCGAAAGCGACCACGACTGCTTCCTTGTCGGCGAAATGGTGGTAAATCGCCGTGCGCCCGATGCCCGCCTCGGCGGCCAGTTTTGCCATCGTGATCGCGTCGAAGCTGTGCCCGGTCATCAGCGTCGCGAAGGCCTCGAAGACGCGACGCTGGACCTGCTCGCGGTGCTCCTCGACGGATGAGGCGCTGATCTTGGGCACAACGCGACTCTAACCGTCCAGAGCGCGTCATCCCAGCTCTAATCCAGCCCTAGTCCAGCGGGGCCAGCTCCTGCAGCACCGTGGGAACGAGTTCGCTGACAGTCGGATGGATGTGCATGGTCCGCGACAGCGTGGTGTAGGGCGCTTTGGCCGACATGACATCGAGGATGCATTGAACGACCTCGTCACCGCCGACGCCAAAGATGGCGGCCCCCAGGATCTCGTCGCTGTCGGCGTCGACCACGACTTTCATAAACCCTTGCGTCTCACCCTTTTCCACCGCTCTGCCGACCCTGGTCATCGGCCGCTTACCGACCAGCGCCTTGCGACCAGACGCACGGACCTGGTCGACGGTCATGCCCGCGCGCCCCAGCGGCGGGTCGATGTAGAGCGCGTACGTGGTGATGCGGTCGCTGACCCGGCGCGGGTCATCATCGAGCAGGTTGGCGGCGACGATCTCGAAGTCGTTGTACGACGTGTGGGTGAAGGCGCCTTTGCCGTTGCAGTCGCCCATCGCCCAGATGTGGTCGACGCTGGTCTTGAGCTGGTCGTCGACGACGATGTAGCCGCGGGCGTCGGTCTGCACTCCGGCCGTGTCCAGGCCGAGGTCGTCGGTGTTGGGCCGGCGCCCCACCGCCAGCAACAGATGGCTCCCCTGGATCGGGGCCGCTGCGGCGCTCGGTGTCAGCTCAAAACCGTTGTCACGCTTGGCAACCCGTATATTGTCGGCACCGAGGACGATGTCAATGCCTTCGCCCGCGAGGATTTCCCGGATGGTGGCCGAGACGTCCTCGTCCTCGCGCGACGCCAGCCGCGGGCCCCGTTCGACCACGGTCACCCTGGCCCCGAAACGGCGGTACATCTGCGCGAACTCCAGCGCGATGTAGCTGCCGCCGACGATGACGAGATGGGATGGCACGGTGTCGAGTTCGAGGACCGACACGTTGGTCAGGTATTCGACGTCGGACAGGCCCGGGATGTCGGGCAGCACTGCCCGTCCGCCGACATTGAGGAAGATCCGGTCGCCCCGCAGAACCTGTTCACCATCCCGGTCACCGACCCGCAGCGTGTGCGGATCCTCGAAACGGGCGTGGCCGCGGAAGACCGTGCAGCCGTCCATGCCTTCCAGCCAGGCTTCCACGCCGTTGCGGTCAGCGAGCATGATGCCGTCTTTGCGCGCCTTGACCTTGGGCATGTCGACGCTGATCGGTCCGGTCCCGACGCCGTACTCCGCGCCGCGCCGGGCCAGGTGCGCGGCGTGTGCGCTGGCCACCAGCGTCTTGGTCGGAATACATCCGGTGTTGACGCAGGTGCCGCCGATGTGTTTGCGCTCCACGACCGCAACCCGCTGCCCCGCCGCGGTCAGCCGACCGGCAAGCGGCGGCCCGGCCTGGCCGGCGCCGACGATGATCGCGTCGAAACGCTCTGTCACAAAGCGCTCGTGGCTGCGACGATGGCGAAGCCGCCCACCACCGCGACGGCGTCCTCCAGCAGTGCGATCGGCAGGTCCTTGCCGCCGGTGGCGGCGACCAGACGCTTGCGGGCCTGATAGCCACCCAGGGTCCCGAGCACGGCGCCGACGACACCCATGCCCAATCCACCCCACCGATAACCCCATACGGTACCCAGCACCGCACCGGCGAAGGCGCCCAAGATGATTCGGACGGCGAACACCGGCGGCGCGGTTCGCGGCGGCGTCTTGGGCAGTTTGTCGTTGACCAGTTCGCCCACCGCCAGCAGGCTCAGGATCACGACGGTGATGATGCTGCCCACCCAGCTGGCCCAGGTGTGGTCGAGGTTGATCCAACCGAGAAGGGTGGAGGCACCCCACGCGACAGCGGCGGGTGCCGTCAGGGAACGCAACCCGGCGATGACGCCGATCAGCAGAGCCAGCAGCAGGACGAGGAGATGATGTGTCACGGCGGACCTTCCTGGAAGACGAACAGCCCGGTGGATGTTGGGTCGGCCGCGAGGGCAACCGCCCCAGCGGGGACGCTAACACAGCGACGTCGGTATCGCGTGGTCAGAATCTGCAGAACCTGATGTCGGACGCCAAGATCGCCTTGGCTCCGATAGCGGCCAGCTCGTCCATGATCTCGTTGACGCCGCGGCGGGGCACCAACGCGCGGATGGCGACCCAGTCCGGGTCGGCGAGCGGGGCGATGGTCGGCGACTCCAGGCCGGGTGTGATCGCGGTGGCCTTGTCCAGCACCGAGCGCGGGCAGTCGTAATCGAGCATCAGGTACTGCTGGCCGAACACCACGCCCTGTACCCGGGCGACCAGTTGATCGCGCGCTGTCACCGCTTCCTCGTCACCGTCTTGATCGGCGCGCTCGATGAGCACCGCCTCCGAATCACACAGCGGCTCACCGAAGGCCACCAGGTCGTGCAGGTTCAGGGTGCGACCGGACCCCACCACGTCCGCGATGGCGTCGGCCACCCCGAGTTGCACTGAAATCTCCACGGCGCCGTCGAGTCTGATGACCGTCGCTTCAATTCCTCTGGCGGCCAGATCCTTTCGGACCAGATTGGGGTAGGCGGTGGCAATCCGTTTTCCGGCCAGGTCGGCCGTCGTCCAGTCCCGGTCGGCCGGGCCGGCGTAACGGAAGCTGGACGACCCGAAACCCAGCGCCAGGCGTTCGCGCACCTGCGCATCGGAATCGCGCACCAAGTCCCGTCCGGTGATCCCGAAATCGAGCTCTCCTGAGCCGACGTAGATGGCGATGTCTTTGGGCCGCAGAAAGAAGAACTCGACGTGGTTGACGGGGTCGATGACCGTCAGGTCTTTGGGATCGGTGCGGCGCCGGTAGCCGGCCTCGGCGAGAATCTCACTGGCCGGCTCGCTCAGCGTGCCTTTGTTGGGGACCGCGACGCGCAGCATGCTCACAACTTCCGATAGACATCGTCGAGGGACAGCCCGCGCGAGATCATCAACACCTGCGTCCAGTACAGCAACTGGCTGATCTCCTCGGCCAGCGCGTCGTTGGGCTCGTGCTCGGCGGCCAGCCACACCTCGCCGGCCTCCTCCAGGATCTTCTTGCCCAGCGCGTGCACCCCCGCGTCCAGGGCCGCCACCGTGGCACTGCCGGCCGGCCGGGTGCGTGCACGGTCGCCGAGTTCGGCGAACAGGTCCTCGAAGGTCTTCACGGCCAGCGATTGTTTCACGCGCGGGCGAGCAAAGTCACGGCGGTTTCTCGGTGGCGACGTACGGTGAGGCATGCAGTTCTGTGAAATCGCAATCAGCGTCGACGGCCGCCGCGGCGAGATCACGCTGAACCGGCCCGCGAAGCTGAATCCGCTCAGCACCACCACTCTGAACGAATTGGTTTCAGCTGCAAGATATCTCGACACACTGGCGGAGGTGAAAGTTGTGGTGGTGGCCGGCAACGGTCGAGCCTTCAGCGCCGGCGCAGACCTCGCGTCCTTCACGGCAACCGAATCATCCGCCGCCGCAGCACGTGATTCCGCCGACGCCGGGCGCCGGATGGCCGAGGCCATCGAAGCCATGCGGGCGGTGACCATCGCCCGGATCCACGGCCATTGCGTCGGCGGCGGGGTCGTGTTGGCCTCAGCGTGCGACTTGCGCATCGCCGCCGACGACACGCGCTTCTCAATTCCCGAAGTCGATCTGGGCATTCCGCTCGCCTGGGGAGGAATCCCCCGGCTGGTGCGCGAGATCGGCCCGGCCAGGACCAAGGAACTGGTGATGACCTGTCGCCCCTTCGGTGCCGCCGAAGCGCTTGCAGCGGGCTTTCTGAACCGTGCGGTTCCCGCCTCCGACCTCGCCGCCGCGGTCGACGAGCTGGCCGAACAGCTGGCCGGCAAGTCTGCTTTGACGCTGACGGCCACCAAGCGGCACACCAATGCGGTCACCGAATCCATGGTCGGCACCGTGCGGGCGTGGAATGACGCCGACTCGCTGGTCACCGCATTGCGCGATCCCGAGTCGCGCGCCGCGGGCGCGGCCTACCTGAAGGGGTTAGGACGCTAAAGCCTCGGTTGCCAGTCCTCTCCGAGCATTGCTTCACGAAATGCCTTGGAGCCGTTGGCGTTCGTGCGCTCGAAGATGTA
>CAVTLW010000041.1:0-204107 GCA_963735655.1 uncultured Actinomycetota bacterium | reverse complement strand
GGCACGTGCTCGACATCGCGCTGTCGATTGCCATCAGACCGGTGATCAGATAGCAGAAAGACAGCCAGCCGAAGAACCAGCCCCCGATCTTGGGGTTGGCCAGTCGTGATCCCCACTGGTAGGAGGACCCGCTGAGCGGTATGTGGGCCGCGAATTGTGCGACTACCAGTGCGATCAGCAACTGGCCGACTGCGGCGATGATCCAGGTCCAGATGCCCACCGGCCCGGAGTTGCGCAGCAGATCGTCGTAGGTTCCGAAGATGCCGACGGCCACCGAGATGAACGCGAAGGACACCGCGAACACCTGGAAAGAGTTCAGTGTGCGCTTGAGTTCCGGTTCGTAGCCGCAGTCCTCGCAGAAGTCGTCGGCTGATTCCGGGTCCGCTAATGCTTTTGTCATCGGGCCACCTGGCTTCCGGTAGGTGAGCATGAACTTACGGCGCTCACGGTCATTTCTGGAGAGGCAATCTGCACAAGGATGAACTAGTCGGTCTTAGTTAATACATTAACGTCTTATTTAAGATAGAATCGTAGCATGGCCTTGAACCGTGAGAGATGTCTTGCGCGCCGTGCGCTATCGGCAGGGTGAGCCGGTCATGACCCGCGCCTGGCTGGCACTGAGTGTCCTCACCCTCGCGGTGCTGTTGATCGGCATCGATGGCACGGTGCTGGCCTTGGCCATCCCATTCATCAGTAGGGATCTGGGCACTGGTGCAACGCAGGTGTTGTGGATCGGCGACATCTACTCGTTCGTGCTCGCCGGTCTGCTTGTCACGATGGGCAGCCTTGGTGATCGCATCGGTCACAAGAAGCTATTGCTGGCGGGTGCAACGGCTTTCGCGGTCACTTCCGCCGCCGCGGCCTACGCGCCCGAACCCTGTACTGCTGATCGGTGCGCGCGCGCTGCTGGGTGTGGCCGGGGCTACGCTGGCACCGTCGACCCTGGCGTTGATCCGCGCCCTATTTGTGCAGCCGCGGGAACGCACTGTGGCCGTGGCCATTTGGGCCTCCGCGTTCTCGGCGGGCGCGGTTCTGGGTCCGATGCTGGGTGGGCTGCTGCTGGAGAATTTCTGGTGGGGTTCGGTGTTTTTGATCAATGTCCCAGTGAGTGTCGCGTTGTTGGTCGGTGGCATGCTGCTGTTGCCTGAGCAGCGCAACCCGATGGCGGGGCCGTGGGACCTGCCCAGCGTTGGGCTTTCGCTCATCGGGATGCTCGGCCTCGTCTATGCCGTCAAGGAAGGGGTCGCGCATGGGTTCCGGGTCGACATCGTGGCTGTAGGTGTCGTCGGGGCCGCCGCGCTGTCCGTGTTCGTGCGACGTCAGCTCCGGCTGCCGACCCCATTGATCGACGTACGGCTGTTCAGGAGCCGCACGTTTTCGGGAGTGATCGTGACTAACCTGTTGGCGGTGCTCGGCCTTTCCGGCGTCGTCTACTTCCTGTCCCAGTTCTTCCAGCTTGTGATGGGGTACAGCCCGCTGAAAGCCGGGCTTGCTGAGCTCCCGGCGGCAGTGAGCGCGACCTTGTTTGGCCTGCTGGCCGGGGTGGCGACCTGCTATGTGTCGCAGCGCGCGGTTCTTTCGATCGGATTGGCCTTGGTTGGCTTCGCGATGGCGTCGCTGACGCTGATCGGGACATCCACCGCCTACTCCTACCTCGCCGTCGCCCTCTTTGTTCTCGGTGTTGGCCTCGGTCTGGCATTCGCCGTGGCCAGCGACGTCATCCTCGCCGGCGTTCCGCCGGAGCGAGCAGGTGCCGCAGCAGCGATGTCAGAGACGGGTTACGAGCTCGGCATGGCCCTGGGTATCGCGACGATCGGCTCCGTCGTGGCGGGCGTCTACCACGCTCTGACGATTCCGCCCGGCGACTCCGCTGCGGTCGCCTTCGCCTACCGGGGATTCGCTGCTCAATGCTGTCGAAGCGGCAAAGCACCTTCCCGCCGACCAGGCGCTCGCGACGCTGACGGCCGCAAGAAGCGCGTTCAGCAGCGCTCTGGCCGTCGCCGCGGGCATCGGTTCGGTACTGCTGTTGGCGTCGGCGGCTGCAATATGGCTGCTGTTGAAGCCGACTACGACGCAGACACCTGCACCGCGCTGTCGCGGACTAGCCTCCGCCACCACCACCGCCGCCGCCGCCGAGTGAGGTGTAGTCGAAGCCGTCGTAGTAGCTGTACGGGGACGAGTAGGGGGAGTAGTCCCCTGAGCCGCCGGATGGGTCCGGCACTACGGGGTCGTTGGGCTCGGCGCTCACCGGTGTGGAGGGCGCGGCGACGATCTCGTTGAAAGCCACCAACGGCGCCGCTGCTGCGGCAGCGATGGCGAGCGCCACGAGCACAGTGCGCAAATCAAGGGGCCGAGGGCGGCCGGCGCTTCTCCTGATCATCAATAAGTTTCCCTTGTTAGGTGTTGATGGCCAGTTGGTAAACACTTGCCATACATCCGTAGTGTGCGCCGCAACTGAACGGTGGGCCAGCGAAGAACGTAACCGCAACGTTAAAGAAAAATACGGTTATGTTTCGCCCTGTTCCGCGTGCTTACCCGCCGTGATACGCGGGAATGGCCTTGTGTGCCATGCTAATTCGACAATTGGCGCAGAAGCGTTGAAAGACAAGCGAATTGGATCAGCAGCTACCCGGCCGGTAGGTCGGTCGTGATGCTCGAGGTTGATCGGCGCACTTAGTCGATGTGGTAGTGCGGCCCGACCGGTGCGTCAGGCCAGGGCAGGGTCGGGTCCACCCCGAAGCAGTCACTTTCCGGCGGGGTCTCGCCGACCACGCCACGGCCCCCGAACGTCGTCTCACCGGGCTGCCCGTAACACCGCTCCCAGGTTCCGTCGGGTTTGATCGGCGCGTCGCAGTATGCCCCGTCAGGGGGCGCGGGCTCACATCCTGCCGATGCTGGGGCAGCCAGCCCAACACCCACGGTTATCAGAGAACCAACAACGGCCGATGTCGCAAGTCCCGCGATCACGTTTTTCATTGCTGAAAGGTAAGCCAATGTTGCCTGGCCTGCCACCCGAGTGACGAAGCGGTTTCGCCGAGCGGGCGTGTCTGCACGCCGACACGCCGCAAAACCCGTCCGTTTGCGCACGCTCGCGGAGGTCACCCCACCGGCGCGGCGACTTTGTCGGCAACGGGTTCGGCTGGCGTGGAAGGGTTTCTGATGGTGAGACCGGCGATGACGGCGGCAAAGAAGAACAACGCGGCGCTGACTTGCAGCAGCCGGGTGAAGCTGAGATCGGTGAGCGTACCGGTGGCGATCAGTCCCACGCACGCCACCGCGATCAGTGCAGACGTCCGGCCCATCGCGTTTTGAATGGCGGCCGCGATCCCGCTGTGCGCGGCATCGACGGAGGACAAATAGACCGCGGTCAGGGGTGTGACGGCAAGGACCATGCCGATGGCCAGCACGATCCGCCCCGGCATCAGGCCGATGGCGATGTCGAATCCGTGTGTGATGGGGCGGATGAGCAGCAGCCCCACTGCGCCCAGCACCGGACCCGTCATCAGGAAGATCCGAGGTCCGATCCGCGCGGCCAGGCCGCCGACGCGGCGGGCGAACAGCATGGACATGACCGGGGTGGGCAAGGTGACCAGACCCGAGGCGGTGGCCGAGTATCCGACGACCTCTTGCAGGTACAGCGCCATGGCCAGCGAGCCCAACGTGATGCCGCCGTAGACGAACGCGGTGACCAGATTGGCTCCAACGAAGCTGCGGCTGCTGAACATCCCCAGCGGCACCATCGGGTAGGGGGCGCGGCGCTGCCATGCCACGAATGCCAGCAATATCGCGACCCCCACCACCAACGCCGCCTTGATCAGGGTGTCGTCCCACCCGTGCCGACCCGATTCGATCAGCGCATAGACGGTGGCGGCCAGTCCGACCGCCGAAAGCGCGGCGCCGACGACGTCGACGCGGGCGCGTCCGCAGGGCCTCGGCATCGGGTGCAGCCAATACGTCAAGGCAAAACCGATGGCCATTGGGATCGCGGACAAGATGTAGATCCAGCGCCAGCTCAGGAAGTCCACCGCCAGCCCGCCCAACACAGGCCCCAATGCGAGGGCGGTGCCGGTCCAGGCCGTCCAGGACCCGATCGCCGCGGGCCGGTCTGCGCGGTCGAACGCCGAGTTGATCAGCGCGAGTGAGCCCGGCACCGAGAACGCGCCGCCCAATCCCTGCACGAGGCGTCCGGCGATCAGCATCCCTGGGGTGTCCGCGGTGGCCGCCAGCACCGAGCCGGCCCCAAAGGCCAACAGCCCGAAGCGCATCACCGGTATTCGCCCCAATCGATCGGAGATGGCACCGCCCGGCAGAACCATGGCGGCCACCGCGAGCAGGTAGCCATCAACGACCCATTGCTGTAAGCACATGCCCCCGCCGATGTCACGCTCGGTGGCCGGCAAGGCCAGATTCACGACGGTGCCATCGAGGAAGGCGACCATCGACACCAGGATCGCCACCACCATCACCCGCGTCGTCGGCGCGACATCGCGTAGTCCTGCCATGCGCTCAAAAGCGACGAAACCGATCGCGCGAGACGGCTGTGCCGTGATCATCGCGGCCACCGCTGGTTGTGCATGGACTCTTCTCCCCAGGCGTCGGATCGGTTCGGGCCAGCGATTTGTAATAGCCAACCTGGTTACAGTTGGCGCCAAATCTGCACCGACTGTGAACACGCGATGATGGTCGGCACGGTTCGACACATGAGGAGGACCAGGTGAACCCCGGCTACAACATCGAGCTGTCCGTCGGCCCGTACACGTTCCCGGCCCGCAGCGCGGGACCGATCCGACGGGCCGCTCGTTCTCCTGTTGCACGGCTTCCCCGAGTCCTCCTGGGAATGGCACGAGCAGATCGACGCGCTGGCATCGGCCGGATACCGTGCCGTGGCGCCGGAACAACGCGGCTACGCGCCGAAAGCGCGACCGGAGAGGGTCGAAGACTACTCCATCGACCAACTCGCCGGCGATGTCATCGGGATGGCAAACGCTCTGGGCGCCAGCACTTTCCACCTGGTGGGCCACGACTGGGGCGCCATCGTCGCGTGGCATGTGGCGGCCGCTCACCCCGAACGCCTAAAGAGCCTGACCATTGTCTCGGTCCCTCATCCGACGGCGTGGGCGGCGGCGTTCGCGGACCCCTTCGAGCGACCAGCCCTCTCGGTCGGCCTACATGCCGGAGCTGAAGCGGTTGGGCTCCGAGGACGGAATGGGTGTCGATTTCCTTCGACTCGTTTTCGACGCGAGCGGCCTCAGCGGACACGACACCGAACCGCATATCGCAGTGTTGGGCGAGCGCGCAGCCATGCGAAGCCGCTCTCAACTGGTACCGGGCTTACGACTTCACCGCTATGGGGCTTCCGGACATCACGGTGCCGACCCTGTTTGTGTGGTCACCGGAGGACATGGCCATCGCACGTGAAGGTGCCGAACTCACCGCCCGCCACGTCGACGCACCCTATCGGTTCGAAGTCATCGACGATATCGGCCATTGGATCCCGGAGTTGGCCGCGGCGGAATTCTCAGCCATGCTCCTCGAACACCTCGCGGCCCACACGGCCGAGTCGGCAGTCCAGCAGCTGTAGCCGCGCCGAGGTGAGTAGGGCGAGTCCGGCGTCGTACGGCCGCCGGGATCGACGCTCACCGTCGTCGTGGGCAGCTGGGTGGCTCCCGCGAAAGCCACCACCGGCGTTGCGGCCGTCGCCACGATGGCGAGCGCTGCGAACGCGGCGCGTAAATCGGACGGCCGCGGGCTAGGCGCTTGTTCTGGTCATCGTTTACCAGCTGATGTGCAGCGGGCCGATGCCGATCAGATGGTCGCCGGTGAGCCCGATGCCGATGTTGTAGTTGCCGGTGTCGAACAGCCCCTCGTTGGAGCTGCCGTTATTGCCGACACCCAACGTGGTTCAAGAAGCTCAGCGGCAGGCCGCTGTTGCCGGTGCCGGCGTTGGCCAGGCCGATGTTGAGCATGCCGTTGTTGGCGATGCCGACGTTTTGCAGGCCGGTGTTGAAGGCGCCGACGTTTTGAATTCCGGTGTTGGACAACCCGAATCCGCCGAATGCGGTGATCGGGTCGGTGGGGGTGAAGTTGGGGCTCAGGTTGTTGATGCCGAAGTTGAGGGTGCCGGTGTTGAAGAAGCCGATGTTGCCTTCGCCGACGTTGCCGTACCCGTAGTTCGGGCAGCATGGCCTGGGCGGCCGCCGGTAATGCGCTGGCGCTGATGTGCAGGGGGCCGATGCCGACGAGGTGGTCGCCGATCAGGCCGATGCCCAGGTTGTAGTTGCCGGAGTTGAACAGGCCGTGGTTGAAGTTGCCGTTGTTGCCGATGCCCAACCCGGCCAAGTCGCCGAGCGGAAATCCGCCGTTGCCGATACCGGTGTTGGCGATGCCGAAGTTTTGCACGCCGTTGTTGAAGAGGCCGTAGTTGCCCATCATCGGGTTGTTGGGGTCAATGGCGAAGTGGGGGCTGATGTTGCCGATGCCCAGGTTGACGCTGCCGGTGTTGCCGATTCCGATGTTGGCCATGCCGCCGTTGAACAACCCGATATTGCCGAAGTTGGAGCCGAACGGGCCGATGTTGGCGATGCCGAGGTTTCCGTAGCCCTGGTTGTTGATGCCCAGGTTGAGGGTGCCGTTGTTGAAGAAGCCGACGTTGTCGGTGCCGATGTTGCCGTAGCCGTAGTTGGTCATCGCCTGGGCGGCTGCGGCGGCGGTGCCGTCGCTGATGTGCAGGGGGCCGATGCCGATGAGGTGGTCGCCGGTCAGGCCGATGCCCAGGTTGTAGTTGCCGCTGTTGAACAGGCCGTGATTGAAGTTGCCGTTGTTGCCGATCCCCAACCCGGCCAAGTTACCCAGCGGAAAGCCGCCGTTGCCGGTGCCGGTGTTGCCGATGCCGAAGTTGAGGTTGCCGGTGTTGCCGATGCCGAAGTTGGTCATGCCGGCGTTGCCGAAGCCGAGGTTGACGTTGCCCGTATTGCCGATGCCGATGAGGGCCAGGCCGTTGTTGGCGATGCCGATGTTGCCCGCCATCAGGTTGTTGGGGTTGGGGCTGATGTTGCCGATGCCGAGATTCCCGTAACCCAGGTTGTTGATGCCGAGGTTGAGGGTGCCGTTGTTGAAGAAGCCGACGTTGTCGGTGCCGATGTTGCCGTAGCCGTAGTTGGCCATGTCCTGCACCGCGTCTGCCGGCAAGGACGCCAGCCGCGAGGCTGCGGCCGACAGCGCGCTGCCATTGCTCCCCGGCACACCAATCGCACCAAGCACGGCCCGCTCGATGCTCTGCAACGGCGCAACGTTGACGGCCTCGGCCGCCGCATAAGCTTCGCCGGCGTTGACCACCGACTGCACGAACTGGGCGTGAAACTCGGAAACCAGCGCGCTGATCTCCTGGTAAGCCTGGCCGTGGGCGGTAAACAAGGACGCCACCGCTGCCGACACCTCATCTGCGCCGGCCGCCAGCATCGCGGTGGTCGGGGCCGCGGCTGCCGTGTTGGCGGTGCTGATCGTGGAACCGATACTCGCTAAGTCTGATGCTGCGGATTGCACAATCTCCGGCACCGCGTATACGAACGACATGACAAACCCTCCTGGCAATTTGCTATAGGTGAACTGCCGCAACAGGCTGCATTGCCGCTCGGCATACCAAACCTTAACTTCGGCCTAACTCGCGATGTGCGCATTTCCGATTAGGCATTCGCTGCGTATTAGCTATGTGGATGCTTTGAACGCCGATCTCGCCAGTGCATTCTGCACAATATGTGCAGATTCTACTGGGCAGAATGCCCTTGGTGGACATTGGCGGGGTGCCCGCCGCTTGAGTGAGGGTATTTGCTGTGCGTCGGGGGGAGTGATCGTTGCGTTACCAATTAAATCAGAATCTCGCAGTTGTTTCGGCATAAGTTTTTCCTAGGTATTTCTAAAGACCAGGCTTTGTCTGCAATTTTTCCAGTGCAATGTGCACAAGGTTCTGTCCGGTCATTGGGCAGATTGCCGTTACCCGCGCCTCGAGTGTGGGATTGATCGACGCCACATCGTGAATCGCGTGCGTCAACTCCACACTCGGTCGGAGCTGCAGAGGGCTCCTGGCAGGGTGGTATCAACCGACCCAGGAGACCGCGATGGGATTGCTCGACCACAAAACCGCCGTCGTCACCGGCGGCAACTCCGGCATCGGGTTGGCCACCGCCCAGCGGTTCATCGCCGAGGGCGCCACCCGAGTGTTCGTCACCGGACGGCGACAGCCCGAACTCGACGCCGCGGCAACAGAACTGGGTCCCCGCGCCGTCGCCGTGCGCGGCGACGTCGGTGTACCCGGCGACCTCGAGCGGCTCTACGCCGAGGTCGCAGCCGCCGGTGATGGTCTGGACATCGTCGTGGCCAACGCGGGTTTCACCCGGGTCGCCCGGCTGGGCGAGATCACCGACGATGACCTGGACGCGCTGCTGACCACCAATGTCAAAGGTGTGGTGTACACCGTGCAACAAGCGCTGCCGCTGCTGAACGACGGTGCCTCGATCATTCTGATCGGGTCCAGCACCGCCGACCGGGGTCGGCCAGGGCTGGGCATCTACGCGGCCACCAAGGCCGCGGTGCGATCGTTGGCCCGCACGCTGGGCCAATGAGCTGGCCGGTCGCAAGATTCGTGTCAACGTCGTCGTCGCCGGATCCACCGCAACCCCAGGCAGCGACACCTTGGCCGGGCAAACCGATCCCGGCGTCTCCGTCGAGGATTTCCGTGCGGGTCGCGTCGCGACCATTCCGTTGGGACGCTTTGCCGATCCCGTCGAGATCGCCAATGCCGCAGTGTTTTTGGCCAGCAACTTATCCAGCTTCATCACCGGATCCGCCATCAGCGCTGACGGCGGATTCAACCAAGTCTGATCAACTAAGGAGGCATCCATGAGCGAACACGAAGCCAAGATGGTCATCTTGTCGACCGACGACCTCGATGAGTCGATCCGGTTTTACAGCGAGACCTTGGGGATGCCCCTGAAGTTTCGCGACGGAGCCCACTTCGCGGCCCTCGACGGTGGGCCGATCACCGTCGCATTGGCGACCGCCGTGGACCATCCCATGCCGGGACAGGTAGTCGTCGGTATCAAGACCACCGACGTCGACGCCGCCGCGAAGGCCGTGAAGGCCAGCGGCGGTGGCATCGTGAAAGGCCCGTACGACGACGCACACGAACGCCGCGTCGTGGTGTACGACAACAAGGGCAACGGTTTGGTCTTCTACAGTCCGTTGGCCCGGTGAACTTCATGGCACCGACGCCGCGCCCGCGCCGATCCGCCCTCTATCTGCCTGGCAACAATGCCCGCGCACAGGAGAAGGCGAAAACGCTGCCCGCCGACGTGTTGATCTTCGACCTCGAGGATGCCGTAGGCCCCGACGCCAAGGACGACTCTCGAGCGAAGGTGTGCGAAGCGATCGACTTCGAGGACTATCGGCCCCGCGAGATTGTGGTGCGCGTCAACGGATTAGGCACCGACTGGCACGATGACGATCTGGCCGCCGTGGCCGGTTCGGGGGCTGACGGTGTACTGGTGCCGAAAGTCGAGACCGGCCAACAGGTCCGGGCGCTGATCGCCGCCCTTGACGCGCTGGATGCGCCGGCGTCCTTGCAGCTGTGGGCGATGATCGAAACGCCCAGGGCATTCTTGAGGATTGAGGAAATCGTCTCGGCCAGCGAACGTTTGGGCGTGCTGGTGATCGGCACCAACGATCTCGTCAACGAACTGCACGGACTGCACGTAGCCGGTCGTGCGCCGGTCATACCCGCGTTGGCACTGGCCGTATTCGGAGCAAGGGCCACCGGGAAGGCCATCTTGGATGGCGTGTTCAACGCCATCAAAGACGACGCCGGGTTTCGGGCCGAGGCTCGGCAAGGCCGTGAGATGGGTTTCGACGGCAAGACGCTCATCCATCCGTCCCAGATAGCGCCGGCCAACGAGGTGTTCGGTCCGTCGCAAGAGGAGCTGGACGACGCGCGCAACATCGTCTCGGCTTACGAGCGGGCTCAAGCCGCGGGGGAGAGCGTCATCACCGTCGACGGCCGGATGATCGAGAGCCTGCACGTGCGCGACGCTGAGCGGATCCTTGCCCTCGCTGATCTCATCTCCGAGCTGGATTCTCAGGCCCGATGAACAGCCGCTACGGCGCTACCATTGGTGGCCATGAAGCGTCCCGGATTGTGGTTCCTCTGCGTAGCCTGGGCTGCGTTCGCCCTCACGTGGCTGGCGAGGGCCGTCGCCGGCCCAGACACCTTCCGTGCGTTGGACTTGGCAATGACCGCCATCATGGCGCTGTTTTTCACGCTCGTGTTCGGTGGGATGGCGCTGTGGGTTCCACGTATGCGGGTCACAAGCCTTGCCAGGAATCCTGAGTATTGGCGTTCGCCCGAGCGTCGCCGCGAGCTCAATGCCATTGGGGCCGGCCTGTTTCGCGGTATCGCGGCGGCATGCGTGCTAATACCGACGCTGCTCAACCTGGGCCGAGTGATCGGCTACCCGAGTTGGTTCGGCTTCGCCATCGTTGTGATCTTCACGGCGGCGCTTTTCGCGGTGATCATCCGCACCGCCCGCCGGGGTCGCATGGCCGCCCAGAGAGGATGGGATAGCGATGCAGGCGGTAGGGGCTGACCTCGTGGGTCTATCGTGACCAAGCGCGACAGTCCTTTTCGAGCCGATGTCCTGCACGGCAAGGTGGCATTGGTCACCGGCGGCGCCACCGGGCTCGGCCTGGAGATCGCCCGGGTGCTGGGCGACCACGGCGCACGCGTTGCCATCTGCAGCCGAAAGGAAGCCAATCTGCAAGCGGCGGTTGCCGCGTTTTGCGGGAGGCGGGCATTGAGGCCAGCTACGGAGTGTGCGACGTCCGCCGCGCCCGACGAGGTCATGGTGGTGGTCGAGGACGTGCTGCGAACGTTCGGTCAACTCGACATCGTCGTCAACAACGCCGCCGGCAACTTCCCGGCGTCGGTCGGCGACTTGAGCCCCAACGGATTCAAGGCCGTGGTCGACATCGACCTACTGGGGACGTTCAACGTATCGAAGGCGGCATACGACCTCTGGCTGCGCGATCACGGCGGCGCCGTGGTGAACATCAGCGCGGCGATCCAATACCGCGGCATGGCCCTGCAAGCCCACGTCGTTTCGGCGAAGGCCGGCGTTGATGCGCTGAGCCGTACCTGTGCGATCGAATGGGGCCCGCACGGGGTCCGGGTGAATGTCGTTGCGCCCGGAGCGATGTCGGGGACGGAGGGAGTCAAGCGCATCGCGGGCGACGACCAACACCGCACCACCCAGAACCCGCTGCGGCGTCCCGGCTCGACCACCGAGGTCGCCGAGGCGGTGCTGTTCCTGGCCAGCGATGCCGCCTCGTACGTCACCGGGGCAACGCTGGTTGTCGACGGCGGTGGCTGGTTGACCTGAGATTCGCCCTACGCCGACAGCGCGATGTCGGCGAGCTTTCCGACGTGTTCGGCCCCGAGGTGCCCGGCGCGATACATCCAGATCAGCGTGTCACGGTAGGTCTCGGTCGCCGCTCGGAAGTGGATGCCCAATTCGCGGGTGGTGCGCTCGGCGTCGGCACCGGGCCAGCGCGTCTGAAATTCCATCAGGTCGCGCGTCAAGGGAACATCGAAGTCGTAGAACCGCTTTACCACTTCGCCTGCTGAACCGACGGCGCGCAACAGTCCGCCCGGAACTCGTATGCGCCGGATGTGACGGCCGGTCAGGCTGTCCAGTAGGGCGAATAAGCCGGCCCACGTGAGCATCTCGCCCGCTGCGGCGTAGCGATGCGGTCCGGCCGGCAGCTCCAACAGTTGTCGGTGCAGCGTCGCGAGGTCGCGGACGTCGACAACCTGGAGGCCGCTCGAGGTGACCAACCCGATATCGCGCACCATCGAGCGAAGCCCGATGTTGGTCATACTCATCGTGGGGTCGTCGGGACCCGAGATGGCGGAGGGATAGGAGATGCGGATCGGTGCTCCGTTCTCCTGCAGCCGTCGGACGTATCGCTCGGCCTGCGCCTTGGAGCGCCCGTATGCGGTGGTGCCGGGCGTGACCGGTAGCTCGGGGGAGAGGGCGGGGCCGCCCGGTTCGAAGAAGACGCCGAGACTCGACACGTAGACGATGCTGGGTAGCCCGCGCCGCGCGGCGCCGCCGATCACCAATTCGACGCCGCGGGCGTTCGCGTCCTCGACGACTCGCGCCATCGCCCGGCGCAGGTCGACAAGGGCCGCCGTATGCACGACGCCGTCGCAGCCGGCGAGGGCGTCGTCGACCGCGGCCGCGTCCGTCATGTCGCCGACCACGATGTCTTCGGGGACAAAGCCATAAGGCTCGAAGGCGCCGCGCACCTTGGTGGGGTCGCGCACCAGGAGCCGCACTTCATGACCGGACGCGACGAGTGCGTGCACGGTGTGCGAGCCGGTGAATCCCGTGCCGCCCGTGACGAGAACCTTCATCGGGAGCTCCTTCCTCGAGGCCCCGGGAGAAGTTTGCCACAGCAGTCTCGCTCAGCACTTTGTCGCGCAGAGACAGTTTTTAACTGTCGGACAAACAGTCACTCGGCTCCGCTGGTGACCCAAGTGACGCATGGGACGATCCGCGCCGCCCTGTCCTCACCTTCCAGATGGTGGTTGACGCGGCAGATTGTCATGGGCCGTCGCCGATCTCGTCGACCTGCACGATTACTGCACCGTCGCCAAAGGCGGCGGCTTCGGCGATGGGCGGCTCCTTGAGCCGGTTCGCTTCGGCGCTTCGACGTCTTGCCGGCAGATATCCGGCCTCGGCCGATTAGGTTTCTGGCCAGAGTCGGATTACCCTTGCCCGCGGCTCATCTTCAACTCAGGAATAATCCTCATGCCTAGTCAGACCACTCTGCGGCGCGCACAACCGCTGCGCAGGAGTCGTACCAGCACCGGCCATCGCAGTTTTCCCACGGTCGGTCAATGCTTCGACATCGAAGTCACCCGCGAGACCAACGGGTGGTTGGTCCGGATCCCCGAGATCGCCGGGGTCACCCGCGCTCGGCAGCGGGCCACGGTCGAGTTGGCGGCGCGCAAATGCATCGCCACCCGGACGGGCATCCCCATCGGCTACGTTGCCGTCTTCGTGGCGAGCGAGATCGGTTAGCGCCGAGTACTTTTCGACGGTCCGCGCGCGGCGCCGTTCAGCCGAGCGTCTCCCAGAATCGGGCTAAGGCTGCCGCGCCGCGAGCCGGGTCTTGCAGCATCCACCAATGTCCCAGCCCCGCCAGCACTTCGGTGTGGGCACCGGCCCGTTCGGCTGCCCGACGCCGGATCGCCTCAGAGCCGACGTAGTGGTCCTCGGTGGCCAGAATCGAGAGGCCCGGTCGTGCCACCGCGTTCTCCAGCAACCGGCCGGCTTCGGCCATCGCAGGCTGGCGCGCCGAGCGATATAGCAGCAGGATGGCCCGACCCATGTCCGGGCCCTGCGCCGCGGCGAGGGTGGTCGCGATGTCGCTCGGTATGCCGAGCGGGACCATCTGGGCGGCGCGGTCCTCGACCGAACCGGCCATCATGGTGTCCACCAGCTGCTCGCCGTCACCAGGTGTCTGCCAGACCTGAGCCAGGTCATGCCAGACGTAGTCGGGGTCGAACACGCCGAGGATGTCGCTGGCCCAGCTGCGCACCAGTTCGGGTCGATGCATCACCACGTTCACGACGTGGCCGCCACCCCAATCGTGACCGACGAGGTCGACCGGTTCCTCGATGTTCGCCAGTTCGCCCTCGAGCCAGTCGCGGTAGGCAACGAAGGTCGCCGGGAAGTCGTCGGGCAGCGGAGAACCGAATCCCGGTGGTGACAGTCGCACCACATCTGTGCGCCCCAGAGCATCGACCAGCGGGCCCCAGATCGCGTCAGTCTCCGGATTGCCATGCACCAAGACCACCGTCATGGTTCATTTCTACGGCGGCCCGATCGTCGATGATCACGCGGGCCGCCCTAAGCGACGTACCCGCGGGGCAACACCGAGAAGTCAACGCACGCCGCGGCCATGACGTCGCCCAGCACCGGGGCCACCGGCGCGCGGAGTCGCAGGAGCGCGCCCGCCGACGGCAATTTCTGGGCGTTGACGTTGTAGTCGAACAGCAATTGCATTGCCTCGGAATCGATATCGCGCCAGCCGGTGTGAACCGTTACCAAGGTGAGGAAACCGAGTTCGCCACCGGCGGGGGACACGATCCGGTGGTGCCAGGCGCGATCGGCCTTGAAGCCGGAGTGCGGCTGAATCACTGCCAGAACGGTTCCGCCGCCGTCTTCCAGCCGCGCCGCGCCGTCGGCCGGCACGATTCTGCCTACGGGGGAGTTCTGCCTGGTGATGGTCGTGGTTCCGGCGACCGCGATCTGAAGTTCGTCGCCCGCGGCGCTGGACAGCGTGTAGTCGCTTTTGCCGCCGTTCTTGAACCCGAACAACACGGCGGCGCCGCCCTTTTGCTGGGCGCGGCCCAGTTCGGTTCCGTCAGAGGTGGCGAGTTGGACGCGTAAGGCATTGGACGCCGCCTTGGTCAATTGCGCTGCGACCGTGGTTGCGTTTCCAAGAAGTGGCATGGGTGGAAGCTTAGAGGCCCTGTGCGCGGAGCTTTCTGAGCGAGTGCACCAATCCGGCTTCGATCAACTTGTCGTTGTCCTTGGAAATGAAATCGTGGACCCGCTTCTCGAACAGGGTCCGTATCAACGGGTTGAACACCTCGTAGGTCTCGCGGAAATAGACCCGGGTCTTGCCATCTCCGAGATCCTCGAGCCGGGTCCAGCCCGAGGCCTTCGACCACAGCGGCTTGCCGATCGCGTCGTACCGCCACGACACCGGCCGCCGGGCCTCGGTGATCCATTCCCAGGACTGGGCCCTGCCGCCCGAGAGCAGATACTTCGGTACGGGAAAGTGGCAGTGCCGCACCAGCCCGTTTCCTTGTTCGTCCCCGGGGTGGAGGATCTCGATCTGCACCGTGTCCGTCTGGATGCCCGCCCGGGTTTGCTTCCACATCACGTCCCATACTTCTTCGGGCGTGGCGTCGACGACGAAGTCAAATCTGTGGTCCTGCATGGACTTTCAGCCTCCCAGTTGCGACTTCAGCACCTTGCCGCCGGGGTTCCTCGGCAGCGCCGGAAGGTACTGGACTTGACGGGGCACCTTGTAGTCAGCCAGCCGCTCACGGGCGAAGTCCTGTAGCTCGGCGGTCGACACCGTTGCCCCGGGCCGTAGGACGACGTAGGCGGCGATGTCCTCGCCCAGCACCTCATGCGGAATGCCGATCACCGCGGCCTCGACCACCGCCGGGTGGGCCTGCAGGACCGCCTCGACGTCGTCCGCGTAGACGTTCATCCCCCCTCGGACCACCATCTCCTTCTTGCGCCCGACGATGTAGAGATAGCCGTCGGCGTCGAGGTAGCCGAGGTCGCCGGTGTGCAGCCAACCGCCCTCCCACATCCGGGCGGTGGCCTCGGGGTTGCGGTAGTACTCGCGGTGGCCGGCGGGGTTGCGGGTGATGACTTCGCCGATCTCGCCGGTAGGCAGGGCCTTTTCCTGGTCGTCGACGATGCGCACTTCCACCGGCGGCGTGGGCCGTCCGACGGCGCCCGGCCGCGTGCGGGCTCCCTCGGGATCCATCGTGAAGGTGGCGTGCCCGCCTTCGGTCATGCCGTAGCTGTTCAGGACCGCGGCTTTGGGCAGTCGGGCCTGCAAGCGCTCGACGGTGTCCGGCGAAAGCGGGGCACTGCCGAGGACGAGCCGCTTCAGGCTCGAGAGGTCGGCCGAGTCGAACTCGGGATGGTGGATCAGGAGCCTGGCCATGGCCGGCACCACGAAGGCGATGACCGGCCGCTCGCGCGCGACGATGTCCAGCCACCGCCCGGCGTCGAACTTCGGCAGGTACAGCACCGTCATGCCGGCCTTCATCGGGTTGTAGATGAAGCCGAGGCCGGCGAAGGTGAACACCGGCGTGGCGCTGAGCCACTTCATGCCGTTCCATCGCGGCAGCGCGTTGGGCAGCAGGGCGACGTTGCCGTGCCGTACCGCAACACCTTTCGGCATGCCCGTCGTCCCGGACGTGTACATGACGTCGGCCAGGTCGGTCTCGTCGATGGGTACCTGGATGGGCGAGGCGTCCTGGCTCTTCAGGTCCTCGAGGTCGGCGAATCGACCGTGCTCCGACCGGCCGACGGTGGCCACGACGCCCGGCGACGGCAGCGACCCCGACAGCGGGGCCAGGGCGTCTTCGAACGCGCCACTGCAGACGACGGCGGTCACCTGGGCGTGCTCGAGGATGGCTCGCATCTCGGGCGGCGACAGCCGGTTGTTCATCGGCACCGCGACGGCACCGATCTTGTGCACCGCGCTGTAGGTCACGATGAAGTCGAGGATCTGCTCGGCCTCGAGATCGATGGCGACCAGGTCCCCTTTGCGGACGCCCTTGACCCGCAGGCCGTGGGCCAACCGGTTCGACTCTGTCTCCCAGCGCCCGAACGTGATCGACGACTCCCCGTCGCCGAGGTTCCGGTACGCGACCTCGTCCGGGTAGGCCGACGCCATCAGCCGCAGCTGGTCGGGCAGCAGGTCAGCCACGGGCCCGCTTTTCCAGCAGGCGCTCGGCGGTGCCGCCCAGGAAGTCGGCCATCGGCCCCTCGTCCAGGGCCAGTGAGCGGGCCGCCGCCAGGGCCTTTTCCATCGGCAGGAACGGATGGTCCGAGGCGAACAGCACCCGGCCCCGGCCGCGGCGCGACCCGATGAACTTGATCAGCGCAGGGATGCATGTACTTGGCCAGGAAGGCCGAGTTCGACAGGTAGAGGTTGGGCCACTTGAGCATGTACTCGATGAGCAGCTCCTCGAACGGGTGGCCCATGTGCGCGCCGATCACGACCAGTTCGGGGAAGTCGATCAGCACATCCTCGAGCAGCACCGGGTCCTGGCAGCGTGACCTGACCCTCGGTCCGGGAATGCCGATGTTGATCGACACGGGCAGGCCCAGCTCCTCGCAGGTGGCGTAGACGGGGTAGTACAGCGCGTGATTGAGGGGGTACTGGTCGACCAAGGGCGAGACCCGGACGAGGTCGACGGTGCCTTCGGCGGCTCGGCGGCGCACGGCCATGCTCTGCTGCCCAGGCCGGTCCGGACGGTCGACCGAGGTGGCCAGATACAGCCGGTCGCGTCGCTCGGCGGCGAAGGCCAGCGTGTCGTCGTCAACCCTGGAAAGTGGGGTGCTCAGGACCGCACGGTCAACGCCGACCCGGTCCATCTCGGCCACCAGGTCGACCGGGGTCATGCCGTCTCGCACGTCGACGCCGAAGAATCCCTCGACCGAGCCGAACCCTGACTTGCCCAAGAATGCGGCCGCGGCCTCCTTGGACAGCGAATTCACCCAGAGGTCGATGACCATGTGTCCTCCCGACTCGAAACAGCGGGCCATCGCGGATCGTACCGCCGGCATTACAAAGCAATGTCCCCGCGTAACCTCAGCCGCATGCCGATTGCGATCACTGCTGAACACGAGGACCTGGCCGACTCGGTTCGGTCATTGGTGGCGCGCATGGTGCCTTCCGAGGTGCTGCACCAAGCCATGGAAGCGCCGACGGCCACGCCGCCACCGTATTGGCAGGCCGCCGCGGATCAGGGCCTACCGGGTGTGCATTTGGCAGAATCCGTTGGGGGACAAGGGTTCGGCATCCTGGAACTGGCGGTGGTCCTGGCCGAGTTCGGCCACGGCGCGGTGCCGGGCCCGTTCGTCCCGTCGGCGATCGCCAGCGCCTTGATCGCGGCCCACGACCCAGACTCGAAGCTGCTTGGTGACCTGGCGTCGGGCGCGTTGATCGCCGCTTACGCCCTGGAGTCGTCGCTGACGGCCACCCGGCAGGGCGATCTGCTCGTGATCGGCGGCCAAGCGCGTTCGGTGCCTGCCGCCGCACAGGCGGCGCTGCTCGTGTTGCCGGTGTCCACCGACACCGGCACCGCGCTGGTGGTGCTCGACGCCGGCGAGCTCGAAGTCGAGCAGGTCGCAAGCGTGGACCCGTTGCGTCCGGTCGCGCATGTTCGCGCGGGCGCCGTCGAGGTCGGCGCGGACCGGGTGCTGAGCAACCTGAGCATCGACGCCGCGCAGGCCATCGCGTCCACGCTGCTGTCGGCCGAGGCCATCGGCGTCGCACGCTGGGCCACCGACACCGCCTCGGCCTACGCCAAGATCCGTGAGCAGTTCGGCAGGCCCATCGGTCAGTTCCAGGCGATCAAGCACAAGTGTGCCGAGATGATGGCCCGCACCGAACGTGCCACCGCGGCGGTGTGGGACGCTGCCCGGGCCCTTGACGAGGGGTTCGAAAAACCGCAATCCGCAGCGCAATTCGCTGCCGCTGTGGCGGCGACGCTGGCCCCGGCCGCCGCCCAAAGCTGTACCCAGGATTGCATCCAGGTGCACGGCGGTATCGGCTTCACCTGGGAGCATGACACCAACGTCTACTACCGCCGCGCGCTCGGCCTAGTGGCCGCGTTCGGCCGCGCCGCCGACTATCCGCAGCGCGTTGTCGACACCGCCACCACCACCGGCGTGCGCAAGCTCGATATCGACCTCGATCCCGAAACCGAGCAGCTGCGCGAGGAGATCCGCGCGGAAGTCGCTGCGCTCAAAGCGATTCCAGCCGACCAGCGCATCGATGCGATCGTCGAGGGTGGCTGGGTGATGCCGTATCTGCCCAAGCCGTGGGGCCGTTCGGCCACCCCGGTCGAGCAGATCATCACCGCGCAGGAATTCAGCGCCGCCCACGTCCGGCGCCCGATGCTTGGCATCGCCAGCTTTCTCGTTCCGTCCATCGTCGCGTTCGGCAATGAAGACCAGAAGCAACGCTTCCTGCCGCCGACGCTGCGCGGTGAAATGAACTGGTGCCAGCTGTTTTCCGAGCCCGGCGCAGGTTCGGACCTGGCCGGCCTGTCCACCAAGGCCGTCAAGGTCGACGGCGGATGGCGCATCACCGGCCAGAAGATCTGGACCACTCTCGCGCAGTACGCGCCATGGGGTGCGCTGCTGGCGCGAACTGAGCCAACCGCTCCAAAACATAACGGCATCACCTACTTCCTGCTGGACATGGCCAGCGAAGGCGTCACTGTGCGCCCGTTGCGCGAGCTCACCGGCAACGAATTCTTCAACGAGGTATTCATCGACGACGTATTCGTGCCGGATGACCTGGTACTCGGCGAGGTCAACCGTGGCTGGGAGGTCAGCCGCAACACGCTGACCGCCGAACGGGTGACCATCGGCAGCGCCGAGAACCCGAGTCTGGCCAGCCTCAACCGTCTGGTCGAGTTCATGCGCGACGGTCAGTTCGACCAGATTGCGCAAAACCGCGCCGGCCGATTGATAGCCGAAGGATACGCGGCCAAAGTGCTCAACTTGCGTTCGACGCTGCTGACGCTCGCCGGTGGTGATGCGCTGCCGTCGGCCGCGATATCCAAGCTGCTCGCGATGCGCACCGCCCAGGATTACGCCGAATTCGCGTTGGCGTCGTTCGGCGTCGACGGCGCCATCGGCGATACCGCTGAGCTGCAGGGCGAGTGGGCCCATTACCTGCTGTCCAGTCGCGCAACCACGATTTACGGCGGTACCTCGGAGGTACAGCTGAACATCATCGCCGAGCGGCTGTTGGGGTTGCCGCGCGATCCGTGACGCGCAGCGGCCGGTGATCCGTCAGCCCTCTTGCCCCCATTTGCGCATCTGACGAACCCACAATTCGAAGCCATACCTGACCTGACCGCCGGAGATCTCGGACATCAGCACAAGAGCCCGTTCTTCTGAGATCTCATCCTGAGACTCATCGAACCAGCCTTTTAATTCAGCATCGATGAGCTTCTGGCGCTGACCATCAAGCCAACTGCCGTCTTGTCGATAGATTTCAACGTCTTCGAGCTTCTGCTCGTAAACTCGCTTGCCGTTTGCGGGACACCGGTACAGCCCATAGAGAGTGCCGACTTCTGAAAGCCTCCGGAAGTACCGCCACGCCATCGAAATCTCCTACCGATCCAATGGTAGGAGCGTATCAACCGGCGAGCTCACATGGTGACGGTCAGCGGCCAGACCTTCCAGATGTCCTCGCAGTACTCGGCAATGGCCCGGTCCGACGAAAACTTGCCGCTGCGTGCGGTATTCAGGATGGACATCTTCGTCCACGATTCCCCGTCGAGCCATGCCGCGCTCACCCGGTCCTGGCATTCCATGTACGACGCGAAGTCGGCGCACACCAAGAACGGGTCGTCGTAGCGCAGGTTGTCCACCAGCGGCCGGAACACCTCGGTGTCGCCGTGCGAGAACGTTCCGCCGGCAATGAGATCCAGCACCGCGCCTAGTTCATCGTTGTCGTCGACATAGTCGGCAGGTGAGTACCCCTCCGCCTTCACCGCCTGCACCTCGTCCTCTGTGAGACCGAACAGGAAGAAGTTCTCCGCACCGACCTCCTCGCGGATCTCGACATTCGCTCCGTCGAGCGTGCCGATGGTCAAGGCTCCATTGATCATGAACTTCATGTTCCCGGTGCCCGACGCTTCCTTGCCCGCGGTGGAGATCTGCTCGGACAGGTTGGCGGCCGGATAGACCATGTGTGCGTTCTGCACGTTGAAGTTCGGTACGAACGCCACCTTGATGAACTTGTTCACATCCGGGTCGGCGTTGACCGTCTCCCCGACCGAGTTGATCAGCTTGATGATTCGCTTGGCCATGAAGTACCCGGGAGCGGCCTTACCGCCGAAGATGAAGGCGCGCTCGGGAATCGACAGTCCGGGGTTCTGTTTGAGCCGATGGTAGAGCGCGACGATGTGCAGCACGTTGAGGTGCTGTCGCTTGTACTCGTGGATGCGTTTGACCTGGATGTCGAACAGCCAGTTGGGGTTGAGCTCCACGCCCGCCACCGACTGGATGTACTTGGCGAGGCGGTTCTTATTGCTGCGCTTCACATCGCGCCACTGCGCCCGGAAGGAGGCATCGTCGACGAACGGCTCCAGCCCGCGAAGGCGGTCCAGATCGGCCAACCAGCCCTCGCCGATGGTGCGGTCCAACAGCTCTCGCAGCCCGGGGTTGGCCAGCGCGAGGAACCGTCGTGGCGTCACCCCGTTCGTTTTGTTACTGAACCGCTCCGGCCACATTTCGTAGAAGTCTTTGAGCACACTGGCCTTCAGCAGGTCGGAGTGCAGCGCGGCGACACCGTTGATGGCGTGGCTTCCTACGGTCGCGAGGTGCGCCATCCGGACGTTCTTGTTGCCGTCCTCGGCGATGATTGACATCCGGCGGAGCCGGTCGCCGTCGCCTGGGAATCGGGCGTGTATCTCGTCGAGGAACCGGTGGTTGATCTCATAGATGATCTCGAGGTGGCGAGGCAGCGACTCGGCGAACATCTCCAGCGGCCAGGTCTCGAGGGCCTCGGGCAGCAGGGTGTGGTTGGTGTACCCGAACGTCGCGATCGTGATCTCCCAGGCCTCGTCCCAGTACAGATCGCGCTCGTCGACCAGCAACCGCATCAGCTCGGCGACGGCGATCGACGGGTGGGTGTCGTTGAGCTGCAACGCGAATCGCTCGGGCAGTTCTTTAATGGACAGGTCAGCTAGGTCGTCCACGATGTGCAGCACATGCTGAATCGAGCAGGATACGAAGAAGTACTGCTGGAGGAGACGCAGCCGCTTGCCCGCCTCGGGCTCGTCGTTGGGGTAGAGCACCTTGGTGACCGTCTCCGACGTCACCTCGTCTTCGACCGCCTTGTAATAGTCACCGGTGTTGAAGGCTTCCAGCGCGAACGAATCGACCGCCCGCGCGCTCCACAACGTCAACACGTTGCAGGTGTTCACCCCGTAACCCTGGATGGGTGTGTCATAGGCGGTGCCTTTCAGCGCGCGACCCGGCACCCACCGGGCGCGAGCGTGGCCGGCACCGTCGGTGTAGTGCTCCGCGAAGCCGCCCCACTTGACCAGGTAACTGACGTCGGGTTTGGGTATCTCCCAAGGGTTTCCGCTGTCTAGCCAGTTGTCGGTCTTCTCGACTTGCCAGCCCGTCGTGGATCTCCTGGTCGAAGATGCCGAATTCGTAACGGATGCCGTAGCCGATCGCCGGGCGCTCCAGGGTGGCCAGCGAGTCCAGGTAGCACGCGGCGAGCCTGCCCAGGTCACCGTTGCCCAGTCCCGGCTCTTCCTCGCAATCCAGGATCGTGTCGAGATTCTGGCCCATCGCCGCCAGCGCCTCCCGTGCCGCCCGCTCCAGGCGAAGGTTCAGCAGGTTGTTGCCCAGCTGCGGACCCATCAGGAATTCGGCCGACAGATAACAGGTCACCTTGCGGCCCAGATCAAGTGAGGTCTGCGTCGACACCACCCGGCGGTCCTGCATGCGATCTCGCACGGCCAGCGCGAGCGCCCGGTAGTAGTGCTCGGGGCGCAGTGCCGCGGCGGGGCGGCCGATCGAGTAGCGCAGGTGGTCGTTGATCGCCCGCTGTAGAGCGGCCGCCTGCATCCCGGTGCGAGTGGGCTCGACCAGGTCGGCACGTACGGAACTGGTGGCGGATATTTCGTCGGAGGGTGTCTGATCGACATCGGTCATCGTGAGTCCTACTCCCTAGAGATGGTGGCGGTATCGCACCCGCCGCAGCTGAGTGCATCGTGGCGCCGCAGGGCGTAAGTCTGGCAGCGGCCGTTGCACACCAGGCACGCAGTTGACGTCCGCCAAGTGAACGTGAGCCGACGCGCTCGTGACGAAACGGTGTTTGCCAACGGGGTCCAACGGTTGCGAGCAGACAGGCAAACGGCCGGCTGAGGGCAGATGAAAGCCTGGTGGCGTACGGCTGGCCGGAACTGTCATCCGAGAACGGTCGGATCGCTGTAATGTCCAGTGCGTCAAAACCCAGCTCGATGGAGTGCACCGGCCTGCAGGCTCAGGGCAGCCCACCAAGAAGGGATACCCGTCATGAGTTTCGTTGCGTTGCCGCCGGAGATCAATTCGGCACAAATCTTTGCTGGCGCCGGATCGGCGCCGATGTTGATGGCCGCGACGGCGTGGAACGGTTTGGCCGACGAGCTGGGCTCGGCCGCGGCTCTCGTTCGGCTCGGTGACCACGGGACTGGCCGGCGCGGCGTGGCAGGGTCCGGCGGCGGCGGCGATGTCGGCCGCGGCCGCCCCCTATGCGGGATGGTTGAGCGCCGCCGCGGCCCAAGCCGAGGCGGTGGCAGGTCAGGCCGGCGCGGTCGCCGCGGTGTTCGACGCGGTGCGGGAGGCCACGGTACACCCGGGACTGGTGGCGGCCAACCGGTTCGCGCTGGTGTCGTTGGTGCGGTCAAACCTGTTGGGGCTCAACGCCCCAGCGATCGCCGCGGCCGAGGCGCAATACGAGCAGATGTGGGCCCAGGATGTGTCCGCGCTGTTCAGTTACTACGGCGGGGCCGCGACGGCGGCCGCGCAACTCACGCCGTGGGACGAGGCCATGCAAAGCCTGCCGAGCCTGGGTATCGGGAACATCGGCAGCGGAAACGTCGGCAACGGTAACATCGGCAGCTTCAACGTCGGCGGCGGCAACAGCGGCCCAAGCGCCACCAGCGGCGGCAACGACAACGTGGGCTTCGGCAACTACGGCTCGTTCAACTTCGGTGCGGGCAACGGGGACACGGCCCTGGACACCGCGGGCCTGCCGGCCCACGGCGAGTCCTTCTATAACGTCGGCGCCGGCAACATCGGCCTGCGCAACATCGGTTTCGCCAACGTCGGCGCCGGCAACATCGGCTTCAGCAACGGAAACCTGGTCAGCGCCGCGGCCGGTAACCCCTCGCTCTCCAACGTGGGTATCGCCAACGTCGGCAACGTCAACTTCGGCATCGGCAACCTGGGCAACAACAACTTCGGCATCGGCAACCTCGGCAACAACGACATCGGCATCGGGCTCACCGGCAACAACCAGATCGGCATTGGCGGGTTGAACGTCAGCGGAAATGGTTCGAACTTCGGTCTGGGCAACAGCGGCAGCTTCAACTTCGGCTTCGGCAACACCGGCGACCACAACATGGGCTTGGCGAACACCGGCAACGGGAATATCGGCATCGGGCTCACCGGTGACAACCAGATGGGCTTCGGCGGGTTGAACTCGGGCAGCAACAACAGTGGCTTGTTCAACTCCGCCACCGACAACTCCGGCTTGTTCAACTCCGGCAGCGGCAATCTCGGTCTCGTCAATAGCGGTTTCGGTAACTGGGGCGGGTTGAACTCGGGTGCCGTCAACACCGGGATCGGCAACGCCGGCAGCTTCAACACCGGCTTTTGGGACGCGGGCAGCACCAACACCGGCTCCTTCAACGCCGGAATGCTCAACGTGGGCTCGATGAACTCCGGCACCGGCAACATCGGATTCGGGGACTCCGGCGGCAATTTCACGTTCCTGGGCCATAACATCGGCGTCTTCAACGCGGGCAACCACAACTTCGGCTTCTTCAACGCCGGCTTCGGCAACCTGGGCGTGTCCAATGCGGGCGAGCTCAACACCGGCGCCTTCAACTCCGGCGGCAACGGCAACAATCCCGTCTTCCCGGGTGTCACCGGACAGGCGGGCAACACCGGCTTCTTCAACAGCGGCTTTACCAACACGGGCTTGTTCAACGCGGGCACCGGCAATACCGGCTTCTGGAACACGGGCGTCGTCAACACCGGCTTCGGCGGCACGGCCACCAACGGCGGTAGCTCCGGCTTCGGTAACACCGGCACCGGCAACTCCGGCTTCTTCAACACCGGCGACTACAACTCGGGCTTCGGCAACTCGTCCAGCGGCGGCTACAACGCGGGCTGGGGAAACTCCGGCAGCGGCGGATACAACAACGGCTTCGAGAACTCGAGCGGCGGGGGCAGGAGCACGGGCTTCTGGAACCACGGCGACGAAGGCGGCTTGTTCGTCGGCATCATGAACTCCGGCGATCACGACATCGGCTTCATGAACACGGGCCACGACAGCACCGGCTTCTTCGTGTCGGGTGACTACAGCTCCGGTTTTTTCAACTCGGGCAACGCGGGCGGCGTTAAAGGACTGGGCGTCTCGGGTTTCGGGAACGCCGGCACTCTGAATTCGGGCGGATCCAACGACGGCACTTTGGAGTCGGGCTTCACCATCGCGCGTGTGTCAAGGCGCTTCTGGTCGGGCCTACACCTCGCAGTGTTCGTGCGGAGCAGGGTCGTAACAGGTCACCGTCCCGTAGGGGCAACGGGGAAGGTTGCTGCCGTTGATTTTCCGCCAGCCGCTGCGAAGCAGCCTTCTCGCCAAATACCTTGCCGCGATCACCCGCTCGCGGTCGTACGGCGGCCCGGAGCGCTCCACGTCGTAGTAGGCGTCGTAGATGTCGTCGGCCAGGGTGTCGATGATTTCCATGACCTCCGATGGTGTACTCACAAGACCAAGGGTTCCCGGTTGAACGGGAGGTGAACCGTACCTTCAGAATGTTCACAATCTCGCTCGGTGGCTGGCCAGGAAGTTTGGGCGGCGAAGGCCGATTACGTAGTCCGGTTGCGACCACGCAGTTCACCAGCGATTCCGCCGCGCCGAAGGCCAAACCCATGCCCTCGCCGGTGAGCGCGTCGATGTAGCCCGCGGCGTCGCCGACGAGCATTGCCCGGCCTGCTGTCCGGCTCGAAACCCGTTGCCGCAGAGGGCCGGCAGCGCGATCGGGCTCGTGCGGGCGCCCTTGTATGCGCTCGAACAGGGCGGGGAATTCGGCGAGGTGATTCTCGAATCCGCCGCGACTGGACTTCAGCAGCGCCACCCCCACGCAGTCGTCGGCGATCGGTGTCACGTAAGCCTCGGCGCCGGGTGCCCAGTGCACCTCGACGTAGTCCGACCACGGCGCGATCCGCACATGCCGGCGAATGCCCCACCGGCGCGGCCTCGGACTCGGCCGCTCCAATCCGAGGGATCGGCGGACGGGGGAATGCAGCCCGTCCGCGGCGGCGAGATAGCGGGCGCGAAAGTGCCCGGCCCGAACGGATTCCGAATCCTGGCTGATCTCACCGGCTTCGCCCTGGCAGATCCGCAAGCAGGCACGGGTGGCCGCGTCGAGCAGGGCGCCGTGCAGCACCGTCCTGCGCACCCGGCGCCCGGCGCCGCGCCGGAACGGTGCGTCGATGTGCTGATCGCCGTCGCGGTAGCTGATTCCCCGGAAAGGCTTGCCGTGCGGATGCACTCCGAGGCGATCCAGATGCCGCAGGGTGTGCGGCATCAGCCCCTCGCTTCACGCCCTGTCGATCGGTCCGCTGCGCCGCTCGACGACGACCGAGTGTGAATCTCACGACGCGACACGCCGTGAAGCTGTCGCCAGATTCGCGCTCGTCCGGTCGCGGGCCGGCGACCCCCGGGGTTAGGTGGTGACGGTCATCTGTTGGTCGCTGGCGTTCCACGACCGGACGAACACGTCGATGGCCACCTGCTCGTCGCTGCCGTCTTCGCTGCCGCTGTCGTTGACATGCACGATGCCCCGTACGGTGTCGACACCGGTGACCACCACTGCGTGGTTGGAGTCGGGCTTGCCGTCGGGAGTCTTGTCCTCGACGGGCTCGCCCCAGAGGACTTCTTCGTTGACTCCGACGATCACCTTGCGCCCCTTGGCCAGGGCCTGCTCGAGTGCCTCCATGCCGGTGGGCACCCCGGTCGATGCGGCACTTGGCTTGTCGGTGCTCACGGCGTGAATTCCGTACTGCGCCAACAGCGTCGGCTCATCGTCGAAGTAGGTGCCCTCGCCCGACTTGCGCTTGCCCGGTTTGTTGTAGATCGGCCCGCTGTGGACGGTGCTCGGCGTCGACTGGGCCACCTTGACGATGGCGTGCTCGGAGGGCTGGTCGCCGGTGATTTGACCGACCACATCGGCGACCGCCATCTCCACGCAGTCGTCGTCGTATTCCTGGTAGCGCCAGAACGGGGCGGCCGCCTTCGGGTCGCCGTAGAGCGTGCCCGTGCCGCTCGGTGGGTTGGGCGCGCCTGGGGTGGCGTGAGCGGTGCCAATCGACAGGGCCAGCGCGGCCGCGCCGGTCAGCACCGCGACGCCGGCGGTCCGGGCCACGGCCGCGATGCCGGTGCTGATCATGCGCTGTCCTTAACGAGGGGCTGGCAGTGCTTGTCTACGTAATAGCTCTAGATCCTTGGAAGATTCTCTACGGATTCTTGGAAATCCTGCAGCGCATCATCGCGAGCGTGCGCGTTTGTACGCCGACACGCCGGTCGGGACGTACAACCGCGCACGCTCGCGGGTCACTTTTGGTTGCCGATCAGCCTGGTGATGGCGTCGGTGAGCGCAGCGGTGCTCAGCGGGGTACCGGTGATCAGCGAGTGCAGCATGGCGCCGTCGAAGAACACGGTGACCGCGTCGGCGGTCCGTCGCCCGACGCGCGGTTCGAGCAACTCGACCATGCCCTCCGGCCACAGCCGGGCCAGGCCGAGCAACTCGGGCTGATGTGTTGCCGCGGTGTACAACTCGTTGAGTGTGCGATGCCGGTCCGGCTCGGCCAGGTAGCCGGTGATCAGCCGCGCAAGGGTGGCGGGCAGGTCAGCGGCCTCGTCGATTTCACGGCGCCACCGCTCTAGATAGTCCGTCGTGCTCGTCGCGGCATGGGCGAGCGCGGCTTCGCGCAGCGCGCCGAGGTCGCTGAAGTAGTAGGTCGTCGACCCGACCGGTACATCGGCTTCCGCGGCGACCCGGCGGTGAGTCAACCCGCCGAGGCCCTGCCGGGCGATCACTCGCCCGGCGGCGTCGATGATCGCCTGCCGGCGACCGGCGGGGTCGCGGGGCCGGCGTTCGGGCGGCGCGGTCAATGTGCGCCGGCCAGGTTCAACGTGAGGACGCCGACGACGATCAGCGCGACGCCGGCGATCTTCGCCACCGTGATCGGCGAGCCGAGGAACAGCACCGCGATGAAAACGATGGCGGCCGTGCCGATTGCCGACCACAACGCATACGCGACGTCGGTCTGCATGCCACGCGAGATGGACATGGACAGCAGAACGAAAGACACGGTGTAGCCGACCACGCAGGCCAGCGTCGGCCACAGCCGAGAGAAACCCTCCGTGCTCTTGAGCAGGCTGGTCGCCACCACCTCCGCGAAGATCGCGCCGAGCAGGAACAGATAAGCCACGTCGACTCCTTAGTGTACGAATGTACATGTACAAACGTACACTAACTCGGGCTAGGCGCCCAACAGTGCGCGGACATCACGTTGCGGGCATGTACTTGCCCAAGCGCGGGTGGTGAGGTCCTTCCGCTATCGGGTAGCTGGCAGCCTCGCATGCACGACCGTAACGTTGGCGTCGTGAACAGCAGAATCTCAAGAATCTCGTTGGCAGCCTTAACCGTTATTCGCCGGCTGTGCTGAGCCTCTTCCGGTTCGTCTATGGCCTGCTCTTTGCCATGTCAGGCTCGATGCACTTGTTTGACTGGCCCGTCGCGCTGAGGCACCCCGTCGAGGCCGGCTCGCCGGTGTGGTTCGCCGGGATTATCGAACTCGTGACGGGACTGCTGATCGCAGCCGGGTTGTTCACCCGCGCCGCCGCGTTCATCGCCTCGGGACACATGGCGGTCGCCTACTTCTGGATACATCAACCAATAGCGCTCTGGCCGGTCGGCGAGCCGCCCGGGGGCAATGGTGGAACTGAGGCGATACTTTTCTGCTTTGGCTTCTTCCTACTGGTGTTCACGGGGCCCGGGGTCTACTCGATCGACGCCCGTCGACGCTCTATTCGCCCCAGCGGCTCAGCGGGGCGGCGCTTTCCAAGAGGGTGATCCCGTCCGCCTGGCGTTCCCGCAACAATGCGGCGGGGAACGAGTACGGCGGTGCGGCCTCGGGACTGCGCTCGGCCTGCGCGACGATCGCGTCCATCAGCGTGGTCACCATCGCCAGCCGGGGGTGACGGGCGTGGATCTCCGCCGGCCGTCTGGTCGTCGATGATCTCGGCCTTGATGCCGAAGTCCATTCCCACCCCGCCGTTGACCAGGTAGCACAGCGGTCCGCGCCGCTCGACGATGCCGAACGAGGTGTGCAAGGCGATGGCCTCCCACACCGCGTCCACCGTCGCGCGGTCGCGGCCGTGTTCGGTCAGCAGGGCCGCAGCCAGGTCGGCGCCTTCGACTTCGAACCGGGCTTTGCCGGGCGCCGCGGTTCCGACGCCGAGATCGTGCAGTACGCAGGCCAGGAACAGAGCCTCAGGGTCGTAGTCGGTGCCGGGGCGAATGCCGTCGTGCGCGGCGAGCAGTTCGCCGAACAGGTAGCTGCGCACGCTGTGGTTGAACACCGCCGCCGACTCGGTGGACTGGGCCAACTGGATCGCGGCGTGCGCGACGGCGGTGTCTGGGAGACCTTGATCGGCTTGCATGGCAACCACGTTAAGCGACGGTGGGCGGGCCGCGTGAGTGGCTAAAAAGCCACGCATCCCACTATTTAGGACAGGATCTATACTTCCGATCAGTCGCGATAACGGCGTTCTCTAGTTTGGAGAAGCCATTTCCGGCGGTGCGGAGGAGGTCGTTCGGATGAGTGCTGACCAACGGTGCGACGGGATGGTTGCACTCGTCACCGGGAGCAGCCGCGGACTGGGCAAGGCGATCGCCGCGCGGCTCGCCGCGCGCGGGGCCACGGTGGCACTGACCGCGCGCACCATGGACCCCGATCCCAAATACCAGGGGTCGCTGAGCCAGACCCGCGACGAGATCCTGGCCGGCGGCGGTCGAGCCGTCGCGGTTCAGGCCGATCTCTCCAACGCCGAAGAACGCGAAAGGCTTTACGCCGAGGTGGTCAGCGCCGTCGGCGCTCCGGACATCCTGGTCAACAATGCCGCGGTGACGTTCCTGCGTCCGCTGGACGGCTTCCCGGACCGGCGGGTCCGGCTGATGATGGAGATGCATCTCTTCGGGCCATTGCATCTGAGCCAGTTGGCGATTCCCGCGATGCGCGAACGCGGCCGGGGTTGGATCCTGAACGTGACGTCAGTGGGCGGCGACCTGCCATCCGGGCCGCCGTTCTCCGAATTCGACCGGACGGCGGGCTTCGGCATCTACGGGACGGCCAAGGCCGCGCTCAATCGGCTGACGAAAAGCCTTGCCGCCGAACTGTATGACGACGGCATCGCCGTCAACGCCGCCGCTCCGTCCAACCCGGTGGCCACCCCGGGAGCCGGCACCCTCGACCTGGCCAAGACCGACACCGAGGACATCGAGCTGATCACCGAAACCGCATTTCGGTTGTGCACGGGTGATCCGAAGACCCTGACCGGGCGCATCGCGCACACCCAGTCCTTCCTGGCCGGCTGAATGGTCGAGCTCGACCTCGACGCGCTGCGGCAGCGACTCGCCGGTGTACAGGTCACCGACGTCAGCCCGCTCGCCGGTGGTGCGTCCAGCCTGACTTTTCGTGGCGCGCGGGACGGCCGGGCGGTGGTGGTCAAGGTGGCACCACCCGGCGTCGAGCCGATCGCACACCGCGACGTGCTGCGCCAAGCCCGCATCCTCAAAGCGCTTGCGGTGACGCGAGTTCCGGTTCCCGAGGTGCTGTACGAGGACGTCGGTGATCCGCCGCACACCCCACCACTGTTCGTGATGGCGCATGTCGACGGGGATTGTGTGGAGCCGCTTTTCGACGGTTGCCCGCCGACGCCCGAGGTGGCCGAGTGCTACCGCGATGCGTGCCGGGCCATGGCTGCGTTGCACAGCGTGGCGCCGGCCGAGATCGGTTTGGGCGCCGAACCGGTTGTCGATCCGGTCGCCGAAGTCGAGCGCTGGTGTGACACCTTGCGGACCGTCGATGCGGCACTGGTACCCGACTGGCCGGGCGTACGCGACGCGCTGCTGCGCAACACGCCGCCGCCGATGCGTCCGACGGTGGTGCATGGTGACTTTCGATTGGGCAACCTGCTGGCCGTGGGTGCACGGGTCGAACGCGGTGATCGACTGGGAGATCTGGTCTATCGGTGACCCCCGCATCGACGCGGGCTGGTTCCTGATCAACTCCGACCCGGACACCTATCAACGCGTCGACGCCCCGGACGGTATGGCACCGCCGACCGGCGAGCTCGCCGAGCTCTATCAGCGCGAAATGGGCTGCGCGGTCGACGATTTGGCCTGGTTCAGTGCGCTGGCGTGTTTCAAGTCGGCGGCCACGTGGTCGCTGATCGTCAAGCACAACCGCCGAAGGCATGCTCCGCGAGCCGAATTGGAGGCGATGGTGCCTACCCTGCCCAGATTGCTGGCGCGCGCCCGGTCACTGCTGGACTAGCCGGCGTTTACCCGCAGCGGACCCCGAGGTTTTGGCAATACATTCCTTTGCCACTCCAGTTGCCTCCCTGGCCGCCTTCAACGTTCGGGTTCGGAAACAGCACGGGGTTTTGCGGCAACAGATTATTGATTCTCCCGGGCGCCGGCGTCGGACTAGGTTGTGGGTCCGCGCTGGCTATGCCGGCGCCGCCCGCCAAAGCCGTCACGATGATTCCACCGGCCAGCAGCCCACGAGCGCACCTGCGAAGTTTCATCGCCGCCCTCTCTAACGTCCGGCGAGAAATCCCGCCTCGGTCGGCCCAGCATCCCGCCCCCATGTTGCACGCCAGTTACGAACCAACAACAACTTCGCGTGGGCGGTGAGCAAAGTCCACAAACGGATTCTGGCAGCGCATACGGTGTCGCTCGTGGGGCCGATAGCTATGGTCGTCCGTCGTGCCGCGGCTTTTGCCGTTTGCCTGGCGATGTCGGTGACCACGGCGCCCTCGACGGGTGCCGATCCCGACGTTGCCCCTGCCGGCGCGACGACACCGGCCGACGGACAGGTGCCCTCGGCCGATCCGGCAGTCGTCAACACTCCCGATGGCTGGAGGCTGGCCCTCGGCGCGAAGGACGAGGCACTGCTTCCCGTGCACCCATTGACCACGGCGATCTCGTCTCGTGAGTACGTCGCGAGCGGAATATTCGTCGCCTCGCTGGCCGGACCCGCAGCCCCGCAGGGCGAGTTCGAGGTGGGTTACGAGATCGGCTGTGGAATCGACATGAGCACGTCCAACGGCGTCGAGTTGGGTGGTAGCGCCGGCATCCAACCGGGCATCGGCTACACCGGACCGCTGGTTGGTATACCGACGAGTTTTCTGCCGGTGATTACCGCGCCGGTTGCGGGTCAACTCACCGTGGGGCTCAAACCAGGCCTGATCATCGTGGTGCCGGTCGTCAAGAAGCAGTTCAAGGCTCCGGATCCCTGGGTCATGATCAGCAACTTCCACGTCAAGATCGACGGATGCGTGGGCCAGTCGTTCATCCGCTCCTACGCGACGCTGACCCGGATAACCGATCAATCCGACGTGGTCGTGTCGTACATCGGCGTCACTAAAGCGCGTCTAACCGCGGGGGATGTCCGCGAGCTTGTCGGCGAACTTCGCTTCCGCGGCCGCGCGCAACCGCAGCAGGTGTTCGGACGGAAACACATCGGGCGACGGGGCGCGGTCCTTGAGCAACAACCGGGCCAGCGTCACCTTGTGCACTTCGGTGGGACCGTCGGCCAGACCGAGCACGAACGACTCCACCAGGTATTGCACGAACGGCATCTCATGCGTGGTGCCCAGCGAGCCGTGTAGCTGCAGCGCCCGCGCCGACACGTCGTGCAGCACCTTCTGCATCATCGCCTTCACCGCCGAGATATCGGCGCGCACCGCCTTGTAGTCGTTGAATTGGTCTATCTTCCAAGCAGTTTGCAGGGTGAGCAGCCGGAACGCCTCGATCTCCATCCAGGAGTCGGCCACCATTTCCTGGACCAGTTGTTTATTGGCCAGCACCTCGCCCTGGGTGTAGCGCGACACCGCCCGCTCGCAGATCATGTCGAAAATCCGACGGACCAGCCCGACCGTGCGCATGGCGTGATGGATGCGTCCACCACCCAAACGGGTTTGGGCGACGACGAAAGCGCCGCCGCGCGGGCCGAGCATGTGATCGGCGGGCACCCGCACGTTCTCGTAGCGGACATAGCCTTCCCGGCCGCCGCCGAGTGGCTGATAACCCAGGCCGACGTCGCGCAGCACGTTGATGCCCGGGGTGTCGCCGGGGACGACGAACATCGAATAGCGTTGATACGGCGGCGCGTCGGGATCGGTCATGGCCATCACGATGATGAACGACGCCATCGAAGCGAACGACGAAAACCACTTCTCTCCGTTGATGATCCAGTCATCGCCGTCGGGTACCGCGGTGGTGCGGAACACCTTCGGATCCGCCCCGCCCTGTGGCTCGGTCATCGAGAAACACGACACGATCCGGTTGTCCAGCAGCGGCTCGAGGTAGCGCTCTTTGAGTTCAGGCGTGCCGTAGTGCGCGAGGATCTCACTGTTCCCGGAATCGGGTGCCTGCGAACCGAACACGATCGGCGCGCACTCCGAGCGGCCCAGGATCTCATTGAGCAGAGCCAGTTTCACCTGACCGTAGCCGGGCCCGCCCAGACGGGGACCGAGATGGGTGGCCCACAGTCCGCGCTGCTTCACGATCTGCTGCAGCGGTGGGATCAGCGCTTGACGCACCGGGTCGTTGAGGTCGTGCGATTCCTTGACGATCAAATCGATCGGCTCGCACTCGGTGCGCACGAAGTCCTCGACCCACTCGAGTTGTTGTGCCCACTGTGCGTCGGTGGAGAAGTCCCACGGCATCTGTTACCCCTTCATTGCCATCTTTTTTCGATCATTGCCATCTTTTTTCGATCATTGCCATCTTTTTTCGATCCTGCACTGTGCCACTACGCCTGCGTTGACCAGTTCAGCGACGGCGTCGGCAGTCAATCCGATCTCACGCAGCACCGCATCCGTGTGATCGCCGGGCAGCGACGGCGCCGACGGCATGCCGGGACGGGAGCGTGAAAACCGCGGGGCCGGTGCCGGCTGGATGACGCCGTCGACGTCGATGAACGTCTCCCGCGCGACGAGGTGTGGATGCGCGGCGCTTCGGACAGCGAAAGTACCGGTGTCGCACAGCATCCCGGCGAATCCAGCAACTGTTCCCATTCGTCGCGGGTCTTCTCGGCGAAGCGCGCGGCCAAGGCCGCGCGATGCGTGGCCCACAACCCCGGCCGGTCGTCGTCGTGTGGCACGCTGACGCCGAGGCGGTCGCAGAGTTCGCGATAGAACTTCGGCTCCATCGCACCGACGGCGACATGGCGCCCGTCGGCGGTGGCGTACACGCCGTAGAAATGCGCGGCGCCGTCGAGCAGATTGTCCGCCCGGCGGTCGCGCCAGGTTCCGGCGGTAATCATGCCGAAGTACGGTGCCAGCAGGGTTGCGACGCCGTCGACCATCGCGACGTCGACGACCTGCCCCTGACCCGACTCGCGGGCTTCCAGGATCGCGCTCAGCAGGCCGACCGCCAGCAGCATTGCCGCCGCCTCCGTAGTCGGCGACCAGATTCAGTGGCGGTACCGGCGATTCGGCGGTGCCGATGCCGTGCAGGGCGCCGGTCAACGCGAGGTAGTTGATGTCGTGACCGGCGTGTCCGGCCAGGGGCCCGTCCTGTCCGTAGCCCGTCATGCGGGCATACACCAGACGGGGATTGCGCTCCCGCAGCGCATCGGGGCCGATGCCAAGCCTTTCGGCCACGCCGGGCCGGTACACGTCGACGAACGCGTCGGCGTCGGCTGCCAACCGGTGCACGAGATCCCTGCCGCGGGGGTCCTTCACGTCGGCGGCCAGCGACCGCTGGCTGCGGCGCACCGTGTAGTCGATGGGCAGTGGCCCGTCCACACCCGCGAGGTGATCAACGCGGATGACGTCAGCGCCCAAGTCTCCCAACAACATTCCACACAACGGCGCCGGACCCAGGCCGCCCATCATGACGATGCGCACCCCGTTCAGCGGGCCGGTCATGAAGACCATTTCTGACGGCGCGCGGCGGCGTCGTCGCTGGCATGGGAGATCACCTGATTGCGGTTCTCCAGCTCCAGCGCCGAGGCAAGGCTCGGCGCGTCGGTGTTGACTTGTAGCGCGCGCTTCGTCAGCCGCACGCCCAGCGGAGCAAGGCCCGCGATGAGCGATGCCAGCTCCACGGCACGCTCGACCAACCCGTCCGGTTCGACGAGCTCGCTGACCAGACCGCGACGATCGGCTTCGGCCGCGGTCACTATGCGACCGGTCAGCATCCAGTCGGCGGCGACGCTGGTGCCGACGACGCGCGGCAGGTGGTAGCTCATGCCCATCTCGGCGCCCGACAGCCCGAGCAGGATCGCGGCATTGCCGAATGATGCTGCCGTCGAACAGATCCGGATATCGGCGGCAAGGCACAACGCGAGTCCCGCCCCCACGCACGGACCGTTGACCGCGGCGATGACGGGCTGCGGCAACGCCCGGATGGCTTCGGGGAGGGCGGCCATCTTCTCCTGGAAGTGCATGCGGTCCAGCGCGGGCGCGGTGGCCTTGGGCACGTCGGGGCCGAAGTCGCGCATGTCGATGCCGGCGCAGAAGCCGCGTCCGGATCCGGTGAGGACGACGGCACGCGCCGACCGGTCGGCGGCCAAATCGGCCAGAGACTGGCGCAACTCCGTCTGCATGGTCTCGTTGATCGCGTTCAGCCGCGCCGGGCGGTTCAGCCGCAGCACGACGACGCAGTCGTGCGGCCGTTCGAGTTCCACTGTGTCCGAGGCCATTACGCGTTGACCAGCCGTGCGAGGTTGCCGCCGAGCACGTCCTGGATCTGGTACAGGTGGTTGTCCACGTCGAACCAGTCCTCCTCCGATCACCACCGATCGTAATGCGTCTCTCGGCTACGGAGAACAATCTTCTCCAAAGAAGCGAAGCTACCCTGCCTTGTTGGGTTGGGAGTCGCTTAGCTGAGACTCCCATCGAGGTCTGCGGAGTCAGATGATGACCCGAGGGCGGCGTCGCCGTAATAGCCCAACCGAAGCAATGACGTGATCTCGCTGACCAGCGGCATTCGCGGATTGGTGCGGTTGCTGAGATCCTCGAACGCCGTCATCGCCAGCGACGGCAGCGCCTCCAGGAATGCCTCCTCGCCGATGCCGTACTCCTTGAGTGAGCGCGGCATGTTCAGTCGGTCCAGCAGCTCGTCAACCCCTTGGAACAACCGGCGGCGGCTTTCTTCGGGCTCATGGCCGCCGAAGATCAGCTGACCGAGCTGCGCGTATTTGGCGGGTGCGATGTAGGCCGAATATCCGGGCGCGGGCATGAACTTGCTTGGCAGACTCGCGTTGTAACGCAGCACGTGCGGCAGGAAGATCCCGTTCGCGCGGCCATGAGCGACGCCGAATTTCGCGCCGACGGCATGGGCGAGCGCATGGTTTGTCCCGACGAATGCATTCGAGAAGGCAAGCCCGGCAAGGGTTGCCGCGTTGGACATGCCCGTTCGCGCGGAGAGATCGTCGGGATTTTCGTACGCCTTGGGCAGGGCGTCGAAGATCAGCCGTGCCGCCTGGGCGCACAACGCATCGGTGTAGGGCGACGCGAAGATCGAGACACACGCTTCCACTGCGTGGGTCAGTGCATCGATGCCGGTGTCGGCGGTCAGTATCGGCGGCATCGACGCGGTCAGGACTGGGTCGACGATCGCCAGGTCAGGCACCAGGCTGTAGTCGACGAGCGTCTCCTTCTTGCCGCGCACCGTCAACACGGCCGCTGGCGACACTTCCGACCCGGTGCCCGATGTCGTTGGGATAGCGACCAATTGGACGCGATGACGGTCGGTCGGATAGTCGGCCACCCGCTTGCGGGGGTCGAGGAACGGCATCGTCAACTCGTCGAGGCTTTTCTCGGGGTGTTCGTAGAACAGCCGTATCGCCTTGCCGGCGTCAAGGACCGACCCACCGCCTATGGCGATCAACAGATCGGGCTGCGTCCGCTGCAGCAGTGCGACACCGCGGCGGATTGTCGACTCGTCGGGCTCCGGTGTCACCTCGCTGAACACCTGCACGTGCTTGGTGCGCAACCTGGCGCGCAGCAGGTCGACCACGCCGCGCTCTTCGGTCAGGGCATCGGTGATCACCACGACGGTTTCGCAGTCGAGCTCGCGCAAGTTGTCGATTGCGCCTTCGTTGAAGTAGGTGTTGGACGGGACGCGGAACCATTGCGGCGGGGTACGGCGCCGCGAGACGGTCTTGATGTTCAGCAGCTGCCGGTAGTTGACGTTCTCTGTGGTGCTCGACCCGCCCCACGTGCCGCAACCCAACGAGAACGTGGGGGTCAGGTTGTTGTAGACCCCGCCGAGCGCTCCGACCGCGGTGGGCGCGTTGACCAGGATGCGGCCGGTGCGAACCGCCAGACTGTATGCCTCGATGACGTCCTCGTCGTTGGCGTAGATCGCCGAGGTGTGGCCTAATCCCCCGTGCTCGGTGACCAGGACCGCCACGTCGATGGCGTGCTGGACACTGCGCGCGCGCACCACCCCGAGCACCGGCATCAGCTTCTCCTGCACCAACGGGTGCGCGGCGAGTTCGTCCAGGTCGGCCGGCAGCGGTGCCAGCAGCACCTTCACGGTCGGTGACACGCTGAAGCCGGCCCGGGCGGCCAGTTCCGACGCCTTTTGCCCGACGGCCTCGAGCGAGATCTTGTCGCCGCAGCCAAACGCGAACTCCGCCACCGCCTTGGCCTCATCGGGGGTGAGCGACCGGGCGCCCATCCGCTCGAACTCGGCCATCACCTCGTCGTACACCTCGTCGTCGATGACGCAGGTTTGCTCGGCCGGGCAGATGACCGACGAGTCAAAGGTTTTCGAGATCAGGATGTCGACCACCGCGCCCTTGAGGTCCGCCGTTTTGTGAATGTAGATCGGCGCGTTGCCAGGACCCACACTGAGCCCCGGCTTTCCGGCCGAATTCGCCAGCGCGACGATCTTCGGTCCACCGGTCACCCAGATGAAATCGACCTTCGGATGCTTGAACAGATAGTGCGTCACCTCGTGGGCGGCGTCGGGTATGACCACTAGCGCCCCCGGTGGCATCCCGGCCGCTTCGGCCGCCGACCGGACGATCTCGACGCTGCGTTCGCAGGAGCGCACCGCATACGGTGACGGTCGGAAAAGAATGGCGTTGCGGGTCTTGGCGGCCACGATTGCCTTGAACAACACCGTCGAGGTCGGGTTGGTCACCGGGGTGATGCCCAGCACGACCCCGATCGGTTCGGCTACGTGCACGATGTTGTTCTCGACGTCCTCGTCGATGACTCCGACCGATTTCTTGTCCCGCAGATAGTCGTGCAGGAACTCGGTGGCCACGTAGTTCTTGACGACCTTGTCCTCGAACACGCCGAAGCCGGTCTCCTCGATCGCCACGCTCGCCAGTTCGGCCGCCGCGCGGACCCCGGCGCGCACCATTGCCTCGACGATCGCGTCGACCTGCTGTTGGTCAAGCTTGCGGAATTGTCGGGCCGCCTCCGCGGCTTTGTCGACGATGGCGTCGACTTCGTGTTTACGGCAGTCGTCGACCGCGGGTGTCTCGACAGCGGAAGGGGACTCGGTTCGCGTGGTCGTCATGATCGCATCCTCGGCTCAGGACGGGACCTCCTGAATGAGCCGATGCTATGGGTCTGCGATGCGAATAACGAGGGTCGGAAGGCCCTGCTTTGTCAACGCCGGCCCGTTCGCGAGTGCGGACCTAGTCGAAGTTGGTGCTCGTGCTCAGCTGCTCCCATTTGGCGATCTCGGCTGCCCGCGCGTCGGCGACGTAGCGGTAGGCGAACACGGCGTCGGGCCCCAGGAGCAGGAAGCCCGGCGGCTCGGGCGATTCGACCGCGGCGATGATCGCGGTGCCGGCCCTGGCGGGGTCGCCCTGCTGGTTGCCGTGCATGGTGTCGTTCTCGATGCGGCGCTGCCCGGCGGTGGCGGCGTAGTCGTCGATGACCGTGGCCGACTGGGTCAGCGAGCGCCCGGCGAAGTCGGTCCGGAAGGCGCCGGGCTCGACGACCGTGACCGAGATGCCGAGGGGGGCGAGCTCGCCGCGCAGGGCTCCGCTGATGCCTTCGATGGCGGCTTTGGCCGCGGCGTAGTAGCCAGATCCCACCGGGTTCAGCTGAACGCCGATCGAGGAGATGTTCACGATGGCGCCGCTACGGCGGGCCCGCATGCCGGGCAGGACGGCCTTGATCATCGCCACGGTGCCGAAGAAGTGCGTTTCGAACAGGGCGCGCACGTCGGCGTCGTCGCCTTCTTCGATCGCGCCGCGGTAGCCGTAGCCGGCGTTGTTGACCAGGACGTCGACGCCGCCGAACCGCTCGTCAGCCTGTCGCGCGGCAGCGGCCACCTGACCGGGGTTGGTGACGTCGAGGGCCACGGCGAGCACCCGGTCGGGCGTGGCGTCGGCCAGGTCGGCGACCCTGGCGGCGTCGCGCGCGGTGACGACGGCGTTGTGTCCGGCGGCGATGACGGCTTCGGCCAGGGCCCTGCCGAGTCCGGTCGAGCAGCCGGTGATGAGCCAGGTGGCCATGGCGGAATCCCCTTCGGAGTTCTTTCGCGGCAGTGTAGACACGTCCGTCACACCGGCACCAGCGAGTCCGGCCAGGACTGGTTTCGAAATCTGATATCGCATGTGCTATCGCATTTCAAAACCACTCGGCCCCTGGGTTTTTGGTGCCGATGTGGCGGGAGTGATCAGGTCACTGCCTCAGCCGTCGAATGCTGCGCCGTCGAACGTATCGCGGGTGACGAACTCGGCGACCGGCCGCCGCCGCAGCTTGGTCAGCTGCCGGGTGGGCTTGCCCATGGGCACGACGGCCGCGACTGCGTGCGTGTCAGGGATGCTCAGGAGCTGGCGGAGGTGTCCCTCGGCCGCGATGGCCATCGTCGTCATGGTGCCGCCGTAGCCCTCGTTGCGAGCGGCCAGCAGGATGTTCCAAACCAGTGGATACACCGACGCCCCACTGGCCATGCCGACCCGGTCCAGGTTCTGATCGACCGCGGCCACGACGGCCAGGTCAACCGAAACAACCAGTAGCACAGGGGCTTTCGCCAGGGGTGCCACGAACGTGTCCGGGATTTCCGTGCGGTCGATCACATCTTGCGGCACATTACTGGGATGAATTGGATTCCAAGGGTTTTCACCCGCCGTCAGCTGGGCGAAGTAGCGGCGGGCCGTGGCGATACCCAGGTCGGCGATGCGGCGACGGGTCTGTGGGTCACGCACCACGGTGATGTGCATGCCTTGCCGGTTGCCTCCGCTGGGTGCGAAGCGGGCGTTGTCGAAGATTCGCCCCAATACCTCGTCGGGCAGATCGTCGTCGGTGAATTCCCGTGCGGCAAAGGTGGTTCGCATGACGTCGTACAAATCCATGGTGCTGTCCTCAAGCGGTGGCGTGTCGTTCGAGCCGGAAGGTGCGTTCGAATCCGGTCGGCTGCGTCGTGAGCGTCACCTCCACCGCACCACTGGGGGCGACGACGTAGCGCTCCTCGACATCGGGTCCGTCATTCCAACGGCCGATCGGCTGGCGGCCGAGATCGGCCAGGTCGCGCAGGGCCGGGTCGAAGGGAAAGAAGACCGGGTCGTAGGGCGTCACGTCCCCGTCGGGGCGGCCGTTGACGACGCGGCTGCACTCCACGTACCGGAAATGTCCGATGTTGTGCGCCGCCCGGTACCGCCGCCTGATCACCAGTGGTGAACGCCCGTCGGCGGGCATCGAGGCGTCCTTGGGCACGATCGGGTCGAAGACGACGTCGGCACCGGCCCTGGCCTCGCGGAAGACCCCGAAGTGTCGCGAGAATCGTTCGGCCAGTGCGAAACCCGCCTCCTGGTCGAGGAAGACGGCCAGGCCGATAGCGGTGGCAGCGAAGGGGTGCGGCGAGCGTTTGACCCGCTTGTCGCCGAAGGCGGTGCGCAGCATCCGGGAGACCAGCGGGAAGCTTCCGGCCCCGCCCACCACGTAGATGCCCGCCACCTCCGAGGGCGCCACGTTTGCGCCGCCGCGGGTCGGGTCGTGCAAGACGCGGGCCAGAAGTTCGACCGTGTTGTCGACGAGCGGCGCACACGCGGCGTAGACCTCGTCGATACCGCAGGCGAACGGCGGGCGGTCGAGCCCATCAAGGCCGGTGAGATCCACCAGAAAACGGCGGGTCTGCGGCCCGACCGTCTCCTTACGGGCGGCACACTCCTCGCGCAGCAGGTCGCGGCTCGCGGCATCCAATCGCCGCAGGTTCGATCCTTCGGCGACGAGGTTCACGATCACCTCGTCGAAGTCGTCGCCGCCGAGCCGTTGGATGCCCTCGCTGACGACGACCTCGTTCACGTGTCCGGTCATCTTCAGCAGGGAGGCATCGAACGTGCCGCCGCCGAGGTCGTAGATGAGCACGTATTCCCGTTTGGCGGTGATGGTCGAGCGATACCGGTGCGCATACTCGAGGCCCGCGGCGGAGGGCTCGTTGAGCAGCGCCACGACGTGAAAACCCGCTGCAATAAAGGCATCCAGCGTCAGAAAGCGTTGGGCGCTCGAGGCGTTGGCCGGCACGCTCACGGCGGTCTCGATCGTTTCACCGGTCGCAAGCCCGGCGTTCGAGCGGTGGCAGAGGTCGTTTCTCAGCTGAGCCAGCAAGCCGGTGAGCAGGTCGGCCAGCCGGTAGTCGCGGCCGGCCAGGCGTACCTCGGTGCCAGGTCCGGCGTCGTTGAGCAGACGTTTGAAAGACCGCAGCACCGACCACCCGGACTCGTGGCGGACGGCGGCGGCGTCGGACCCGAAGCGCAACTCGCCGGCGGCGTTGGCGGCGATGATCGATGGCCAGTGATCCAGGCCGTCGAACGCCACGACGGGGTAGTTGCCTCTGTCAACCAGCGCGGCGACAGTGTGGGTGGTGCCGAAGTCGATACCGACTCTCATTACCCACGATCTTAAGAGGTTGCGCCTGACTTCGGCATGACACTTTTGCCCGGCGCGCCGTCAGTCCTCGAAATGCCGCTGATAATCCGTGCGCTCGAGCCACGCCTGCAGGCTGTGGAGTCCCGCAACACCCATCAACATCGTCAGCGCCGAGCCGACGGTGATAGCGACGTTCACAATCGGCCCATCTCGCGCTCCATGAGAGCGCTCTCGATAAAGGAGTAGCGCCTCGGCGCGTCGTGCGGGTGCGGATGTGAGCCATCGGTTGATGTCGGAAAGAACCGCCGCACGATGCCGCGGAACCGGCCACTGGTCTTGTCGCGGTGTTCGCTGCGCGCGGCCGCCGTGCCGAAGAGCACCTGCGCCGTGGTGATCAGCACCTCGGAAGATGCCGCGTCCTCTTGAACGGGTTTGACGGTTTCGGTCGTCTTCGCGCGTTCCGCTGATGAAACCGACATTTCGTTACCTCCTGGTGAGCCCTGCCGACCTGGCAATTCGGCCGTTGGTGCAAAAGTACGGCCGGCGGACCCCTTCAGGGATGCGTAGTCGACTACCTGTGTTTCGCCGCTACTCGCCGGGGTGAGTCAGACGCGTCCCACTGCCGTTGCACCTCTCGCTCGGCGGTGGTGGGAATCAGGCCGGCCGGTGCGAACCGTTTCGACGGCACCGGCTCGTCCTCGCTCAACGGCCTGCCGCCACCGCGAAGTGTCTTGAGGGCGACGACAATTCCGGTGACGAACACAATGACGACAACCAACGCGAACAGGATCGACAGGGTGCCCTGGACCCAGGTGTTCCTGATGACTTCGTCCAGCTGGTAGGCGTTCTTCGCAGCACCGAATGCTGTCTTGCCGGCCTGTTTCGCCGCTGAATACTGGTGATGCTGCGTCCAGTAGCCGATGGCCGGATCTCCGGAGAAGATCTTCTGCCACGACGCCGTCAGGGTGACCGAGAGATCCCATAGCAGCGGGACACCCGGGATCCACGCCCACTTCAGCAGGCCCTTTTTGATCACCACCACGGTGATGACGGTCAGCGCGATGCCCGCGAGCAGCTGGTTGGCGATGCCGAACAGCGGAAAGAGCGTGTTGATGCCACCCAGCGGGTCGGTCACGCCCATCAGCAGGATGCTGCCCCACGCCGCGACCACGGCCAGGCTGCACAACCACACCCCGGGACGCCAGCTCGGGTTTCGCAGTTTGGCCAGCGGACCGCCCAAGTTGCTCAGTGCGTCGGACAGCATGAAACGGTTCACCCGGGTGCCAGCGTCAAGGGTGGTCAGGATGAACAGCGCCTCGAACATGATCGCGAAGTGGTACCAGAACGCCTTGAGGCTCGTGCCGCCGAATACGCGTTGCAATACGTCGGCCATGCCCAACGCCAGCGTCGGCGCCCCACCCGTGCGCGACACGATCGTGTGCTCGCCGACGCCTTTGGCGGCCTGGCTGATCTGGTCGGCCGTCGCCCGGGCGCCGGACAGGCCGAGCCCGTTGACGTACTCCGCGGCGGTGGCTGCGTTGCCGCCGGTCTGCACGGCCGGCGCGTTGACGGCGAAGTACAAGTGCTGGTCGATGATCGCCGCGGTGATCAGCGCCATGATCGCGACGAACGACTCGGTGATCATGCCGCCGTAGCCGATCATCCGCATCTGGCTTTCCTTCTCCAGCAACTTCGGCGTCGTACCCGAGGAGATCAGCGAGTGGAATCCGGACAGCGCCCCGCACGCGATGGTGATGAACAGGAACGGGAACAGCGAGCCGGCGAACACCGGTCCGTTGCCCCGGGTGGCGAACTGCGAGACCGCGGGCGCCTGCAACACCGGGTGCGCTATGCAGATACCGATCGCCAGCAGGGCGATCGTGCCGACCTTCATGAACGTCGACAGGTAGTCGCGGGGCGCGAGCAGCAACCATACGGGTAGCACCGACGCCGCGAACCCATAGATGATGAGAAACCAGCACAAGGTGACCGGTGACAGGTTGAACCATGAAGCGCCCCAAGATGTTTGGGCGACCCAGTTGCCGGAGGCGACGGCGAGCAGCAGCAGCGCGGCGCCGATCACCGATACCTCTCCCACCCGCCCTGGACGCAGGAACCGCAGGTAGCAGCCCATGAAGAGCGCGATCGGGATGGTCATGGCGATGGAGAACACGCCCCACGGGCTTTCGGCCAGTGCCTTCACCACGATCAGCGCCAGAACCGCGATCAGGATCACCATGATGACCAGGACGCCGATCAGGGCGGCGGCTCCGCCGGTGGCGCCCAGCTCGTCGCGCGCCATCTGGCCCAGGGAACGGCCCCGGCGGCGGGTGGAGATCCACAACACCAGGTAGTCCTGCACACAACCGCCGAGCACGGCGCCGATGACGATCCAGATGCTGCAGGGCAGATAGCCCATCTGGGTGGCCAGGACCGGCCCGACAAGTGGTCCGGCCCCGGCGATGGCGGCGAAGTGGTGGCCGAACAGCACCCGCCGGTCGGTCGGCACGTAGTCGGAGCCGTCGTCGAGGACTTCGGCGGGCGTGGCGTGATCGTCGCGCGGGCGGACGATCTTCGCCTCGACCAGCCGGGCATAGAACCGCAATCCGATGAGGTAGGTGCAGATCGCCGCGACCACCAACCACACCGCGTTCACCGGCTCGCCCCGGGTGAACGCGATGACCGCCCAGGCGATGGCGCCGATCACGGCGATGATGCCGAAGATGATCCGGTGCCGGACGGTGATGGGGGAGCGGTCGACGACCGCGACCGGTGGCAGATCGTTGTCGGTGCGGATGTAGCTGACGTCTTTGTCGCGCACAGTCACGGGTCAAACCCTACGACGGCCGGTGCGCGTCGGCGAGTCGGTCAGTACAGCGCACGCACGGCGTCGATGGTGTCGGCTTCGACGGGGCACTTGTCGTCCCGGTACCGCAGCACCCGGGCAAACCGCAGTGCCACGCCGCCGGGATAGCGCGTCGATCCCTGCACCCCGTCCAGCGCGATCTCGACCACCTGCTCGGGGCGCACTTCGACGACGTAACCCTCCGTCCCGCCGACGGCCAGTTCGGTGAACCGCGCGGTCTGCCAGTCCAGCATCGCGTCGGTCATTCCCTTGAAGGTCTTGCCCACCATCACCAAGCCACCGGTGGCCGGATCGCGTGCGCCCAGGTGAATATTCGACAGTTTCCCGCGGCGACGTCCCGAGCCCCATTCCACGGCCAGCACCACCAGGTCGAGGGTGTGCACCGGCTTGACCTTGAGCCAGCCGGCCCCGCGACGGCCCGCTTGGTACGGGCCGGCCGGCGCCTTGGCCATCACGCCTTCGTGTCCCGCGGCCAGCGTCGCGGCCAGGAAGTCCGCGGCGGCCGATGCGTCCGACGTGGCCAGCCGACCGACCCGGTGCTGCGCGGGCACCAGTTCATCCAGGGCGGCCAATCGCTCGGTGGTCGGCGCGTCGAGCAGGTCCAGGCCGTCCCGATGCAGGATGTCGAAGAAGAACACCGAAAGTGGTTGTGCCGCGCGGGCGGCCGCCACATCGACCGATCGGCCGAACCGCGACGCCGTGACCTGGAAGCGGTGCGGCCGCTGGTCCGGGCGCAGCGCGATCGCCTCGCCGTCGGCGACGAGGTCGTGCACCGGCAACGCCAGGGTCGCTTCCACCACCTCGGGCAGCCGGGCGGTCACGTCGTCGAGGCTGCGGGTGTAGACCGTGACCTGGTCCCCGGCCCGGTGGATCTGCACTCGCGCGCCGTCCAGCTTCGCCTCGAAAATTGTTGTGCCGCCATGACGTTCGAGGGCGTCGGCCACGCTGGTCGCGGTCTGGGCCAGCATCGGGCCCACCGGCCGGCCCACCCGCAGGGTGAACGCGTCCAGCGCCGCTGCCCCGCCGGACAGGGCCGCTGCCGCGACCGCCGGCAGATCGCCACCCAGCATCGCCGCCCGCTGCACCGTGGCCGCAGGGATGCCGGCGGCTTTGGCGACCGCGTCGGTCATGACCCCGGCCAGCGCGCCCTGGCGCAGCTCACCGCCGAGCAGCCGCAGCAGAAAGGTCTGCTCGGTTTCGGTCGCCGCGCCGAACAACCCCGCAATCAGCGCCGCGCGCCGCGCCTGAGACCCCTTGCCCGAGACGGCGCCGATCTCGGCGAACTCGGCGTCGACGCCGGCGACGGTCAGCACCGGATGGGCCGCGGCCGCCGGTCGCGACCGCAGCGCTGCCCAACCGACGCCGATCTGGCGCTGCCGCAGCTCGCCGGACAGCCACGACACGATGATCGCGACCAGTTCGGTGTCGGGGGCGGCACGCTGGAGCAGCTCGGCGATGTGTGCGACTTTGGTCAGTCGCGACGAGGTGCCGCCCACTTCGGCGGACGTGGTGGCCACGTCGAGAAGGAGCACGATGCCAGCTTGGCATGGCTCGCCGACAAGCCTTCCGGACGGACGCGCTAGCGTGCCTAGTTAACGTTACAAATTGCACGGATTCTGACAAGCCTCGAAAGGGAGGTCCGAATGGAGATCAGTGGGAAGAAGGCCGTCGTGATCGGCGGCGCGTCGGGGATGGGGCGGGCCAGCGCCGAATACTTGGCCGCACGTGGCGCGCAGGTCGCCATCCTCGACCGGGAGGGCTCGGACGGCAAGGCCGTCGCCGACGGTGTGGGCGGCAAGTTCTACCCGGTCGACGTCACCGACTTCACCGGAACCGAAGAGACCTTGCAGGCCGCGGTCGACGACCTCGGTGGCCTGCACGTCATCGTGACCACGGCCGGCGGCGGCATCGCCAAGCGGACGATGACCAAGTCCGGTCCGCACGACCTCGAGTCCTTCCAATCCACGATTGATCTCAATCTCGTCGCCACCTTCAACATCAGCCGGCTGGCGGCCGCGCACATGGCCAAGAACGAGCCGGAGGACGAGGAGCGCGGTGTCATCATCAACACCGCGTCGATCGCGGCCTTCGAGGGACAGATCGGACAGGTCGCCTACACCGCCGCCAAGGCGGGCATCGCGGGCATGTGCCTGACCATGGCGCGCGACCTGGGGTCGCTGGGAATTCGGGTGCTGGCAATCGCCCCGAGCCTGTTCGCCACGGGGTTGACCAAGGGCATTCCTGACGAGTTCGCCTCCGCCCTCACCAAGGACGCGGCGTTCCCCAAGCGGCTGGGCCGGCCCGAGGAGTACGCGAAGCTGGTCGTGGCCATCGTGGACAACCCGATGCTCAACGGCCAGTGCCTGCGGCTGGACGCGGGACAGCGGTTCGCGCCCAAGTAGCGGTAACCGCCCTCCGGGCCCGGGCCGGCGATTAAGTACACTCTTTACAACCGGCCCGGCGATGACGCGGGCCGTGGTAGCGCCGCGAGGAGGCCCGGATGGGTATCGCACTGACCGACGACCATCGCGAACTTGCCGACGTAGCGCGCGGGTTCCTGACCTCCCAGAAGGCGCGGTGGGCGGCGCGTTCGCTGCTGGACGCGCCCGACGAGGGCCGGCCGCCCTTCTGGCACGACCTGGTCGAGCTCGGCTGGCTCGGGCTGCACGTCGACGAGGAGTACGGCGGGTCCGGCTACGGGTTGCCCGAGCTCGTTGTCGTGATCGACGAGCTCGGTCGGGCGGTGTCGCCGGGACCGTTCGTGCCGACCGTGATCGCGTCGGCGGTGATCGCCAAAGACGGCACCGGCGACCAGCGAGCACGGCTGCTGCCGGGCCTGATCGACGGAACCGTCACCGCCGGAATCGGTTTGGACGGCCACGTGCTGGTCGACAACGGCACAGCCGACGGCGACGCCGGGATCGTGCTGGGCGCCGGTCTTGCCGAGCTGCTGCTGGTCGCCGCCGGCGAGGATGTGCTGCTGTTGGAACGCGACCGCGAGGGCGTGTCGGTCGAGGTGCCCGAGAACTTCGATCCGACCCGGCGCTCCGGGCGCGTCCGGCTGCAGAACGTGCGCGTCACCGACGATGACATCCTGCCCGGCGCCCGGGAGTCGGCGTTGGCCCGCGCGCGCACCCTGCTGGCCGCCGAGGCCGTCGGCGGGGCCGCCGACTGCGTCGAATCCGCCGTCGACTACGCCAAGGTGCGTCAGCAATTCGGGCGCACCATCGCCACTTTCCAGGCGGTGAAGCATCACTGCGCCAACATGCTGGTGGCTTCCGAGTCGGCGATCGCCGCGGTCTGGGACGCCTCGCGTGCGGCGTCCGAAGACGAGGACCAATTCCGGCTGGTCGCCGCCGTGGCAGCGGCGCTGGCGTTTCCCGCCTACGCCCGGAACGCCGAGCTCAACATCCAGGTGCACGGGGGCATCGGCTTCACCTGGGAGCACGACGCGCACCTGCACCTGCGCCGATCGCTGGTGACCACGGCGCTGTTCGGCGGTGACGCGCCACCACGGGATGTCTTCGACCGCACCGCCGCCGGGGCGGTCCGGGAGAACAGCCTGGACCTGCCGCCCGAGGCCGAGGAACTGCGCACCCGCATCCACGCCGACGCCGCCGAGCTCGCCGCGCTGGACAAGCAAGAGCAGCGCGACAAGCTGATCGAGACGGGCTACGTGATGCCGCACTGGCCGAAGCCGTTCGGCCGCGCCGCCGATGCGGTGGCTCAGTTGGTGATCGAGGAGGAGTTTCGGGCCGCGGGCGTCAAACGGCCTGACTACGGCATCACCGGATGGGTGATTCTCACCCTGATTCAGCACGGAACCCCTTGGCAGATCGAGAGATTCGTCGAGAAGGCGCTGCGCAAGGACGAGATCTGGTGCCAGCTGTTCTCCGAGCCCGAGGCCGGCTCGGACGCGGCGTCGGTCAAGACCCGGGCCACCAGGGTGGACGGTGGCTGGAAGATCAACGGGCAGAAAGTCTGGACCAGCGGTGCGCAGTACTGCGCGCGTGGGCTGGCCACCGTGCGCACCGACCCGGACGCCCCCAAGCACGCCGGCATCACCACGGTGATCGTCGACATGAAGGCTCCCGAGGTCGAGGTTCGCCCGCTGCGCCAGATGACCGGTAGCTCGGAGTTCAACGAGGTGTTCTTCAACGACCTGTTCGTGCCCGACGAAGACGTCGTCGGGGCACCCAACACCGGGTGGACGGTCGCGCGCGCGACGCTGGGCAACGAGCGCGTCAGCATCGGCGGCAGCGGGTCGTTCTATGAGGGGTTGGCGGCCCAACTGGTGCAGCTGGCCAAGGAGCGGGGCAGCCGTTCGGCGGGCGCCGAGGTCCGGCTCGGCTACTACCTGGCCGAAGAGCATGCGCTGCGCCTGCTGAACCTGCGTCGCGCCGCGCGCAGCGTCGAGGGAGCCGGCCCCGGCCCGGAGGGCAACGTCACGAAGCTGAAGCTGGCCGACCACATGATCGAAGGCGCCGCGATCTCGGCGGCGCTGCTGGGTCCCGAGCTGGCGCTGACCGACGGCCCGGGTGCGCTGGCGGGCCGGATGATGATGGGCGCCCGCGGCATGGCGATCGCCGGCGGAACGTCGGAGGTGACCCGCAATCAGATCGCCGAGCGGATCCTCCGCATGCCCCGCGACCCCCTGATCAACTAAGGGCGGCCAGTAGCGCGAGCAGACGCAAAAGCCCCCATTTTCCTTGGGAAAAGGGGCTCTTCTGACACTTCCGTGGGTGGATTGCTGATCTGAGAGGGGCGCACGTCGTTGTCGCTTAAGGTTTCTGGCTTGTCAATGGTCAGGAACCAAGGGAGCGGGCAACGACGTGCGCAATGTGAGGTTATGGCGTGCGCTGCTGGGTGTCGATAAGCGCACGGTGATCGAGGACATCGAGTTCGCCGAGGAGGACGACGGGGCCGAGGTGGTGGTCGCGCAGGTGCGGCCGCGCCGGGGTGCGTTGGGGCGCTGTGGCCGCTGCCGACGCAAGGCCCCCTGGTATGACCGGGGCGAGGGCCGGCGCCGCTGGCGGGGACTGGACTTGGGCACGATCAGGGTGTTTTTGGAGGCCGACGCAGCGCGGGTGAACTGCCCAGAGCACGGGCCGACGGTGGTGGCGGTGCCGTGGGCACGGCATCACGCCGGACACACATTTGCCTTTGATGAAACGGTGGCGTGGCTGGCGGTGGCGTGCTCGAAAACCGCTGTGTGTGAACTGATGCGCATCGCCTGGCGCACCGTCGGCGCGATCGTTGCCCGGGTCTGGGCCGACACCGAAAAGACCGTTGATCGGTTCGCCAACCTGCGCCGGATCGGCATCGATGAGATTTCCTACAAGCGCCACCACAAGTATTTGACGGTGGTGGTTGACCACGACAGCCGCCACCTGATCTGGGCCGCGCCGGGACGGGACAAGGCCACCCTGCGACGTTTCTTTGACGCCCTCGGCGCTGAGCGCTGCGCGCTGATCACGCACGTGTCCGCCGACGCGGCGGACTGGATCGCCGACGTGGTCACCGAGCGCTGCCCGACCGCGATCCGCTGCGCAGATCCGTTTCATGTCGTCGCCTGGGCCACCGAGGCACTCGATGCCGAGCGGCGCCGGGCCTGGAACGACGCGCGGGCGCTGGCCCGCGGCGAGCCCAAGTGGGGCCGCGGCCGCCCCGGCAAAGACACCGCGCAGCGACCCGGCCACGAACGCGCCCACAAGCTCAAGGGCGCCCGGTATGCGCTGTGGAAAAACCCCGAGGACCTCACCGAACGCCAGAGCGCCAAACTGGCCTGGATCGCCAAAACCGACACCCGGCTTTATCGCGCGTACCTGCTCAAAGAGGGCCTACGGCATGTGTTTTCGGTCAAAGGCGAAGAAGGAAAGCAGGCCCTGGACCGGTGGATATCCTGGGCGCGGCGCTGCCGCATCCCGGTCTTCGTGGAGCTGGCCGGCCGCATCATGCGACCCCGCCAGGCCATCGACGCCGCCCTCGACCACGGCCTGTCCCAGGCACTGATCGAATCCACCAACACCAAGATCCGCCTCCTGACCCGCGTCGCGTTCGGATTCCACAACCCCGCCGCGCTGATCGCGCTGGCCATGCTCGCCCTCGGCGGGCAGCGCCCCACACTGCCCGGCCGCCGCTGACACCCCACCAGCACCCCTCGCAGTCCCCTTCGGCGAACGTCGCCGATCCTGCGCCACCCACTCGTCGGTGTCCATGTCGTTCCGCCTCGCTGCGCTCGGGGGCTCCACATGGACACCTCCCACGCCGGCAGCGCCAACAAGCAACTATCCCCGAAGGGAAGGGCAAGGGGGAAAGGAAGCCAAACAAACCGTCCAGCCCACAACCTCACCGGCGCCAAACCAGCCCGGTTCACCCACGGATGTGTCAGGAGGGCCGGAAAAAGGGGGCTTTTGCGTCTGCTCGTCACACCGGGGCGAACAACGGCGCGCCGCCGGCCCCCTGCACCGGCCGGATCTCGACGGGCATGCCACACGTCACCGAATCCGGTTCGCAGTCAACGATATTGGCGGCCAGGCGCAACCCGCTCTGTTCGCTGAGCTCGACGATGGCGATCACGTACGGTGTCGGGATTTCGGGGTTGTACGGGTGGTAGTTGACCGTGTACGTGAACACCGTGCCGTGTCCGGACACCGGTCGCGCCATCAGCCGGCCGCCGCAGTCGCGGCATTCACCGGTGGCGGGGTGCACCCAGCGTGCGCAGGTGTCACAGTGCTCGATCAGCAATGGGGATGGCGAGTCGGCTGACACGGCCAATACAGTACACTCTATTAGTTTCCGGATCATGCGGCGGGTTTGGCCTGACGAGGCGGTGCGATGACCTATTTCGAGAAAAGCGCGATTGTGTCCGGCATCGGTATCTCGCGAATCGGCCGTCGCACCGGGATTCCCGGCCTGGACCTGACCATGGAGGCCGTGCGGGCCGCCATCGAGGACGCCGGCCTGACCCCCGGCGACATCGACGGCATCGCCACGCTCGGCGACACGCCCGCGCAACAGGTCAACGCCGAACTGCAGATCGAGGCGGCGGACTGCGGCAGCGGTTTCGGCACCGGGGGCCTACTGAGCCCGGTGATGTCGGCCTGCCGCGCCGTCTCCGAGCGGCGCGCCCGGCATGTGGTGATTTACCGGACGATTCAGATGCTGGGCGGCATGGTCCCCGTCAAGCAGGAAGAACCGGATGAGAACGCCCCCGCCCCGGCGCTGGCGCGCATGTTCGAGACACCCGAGGGTGAGCCGAAGCCGGCGGTCGGCGCCATGGACGACGTCAAAGATCTGGTTGCGGCCCAGGCGTATTCGGCAGCGAACTGGCTGGCGCTGAACTGTCGTCGGCACATGCACCTGTACGGGACGACCAAAGAGCAGCTGGGCTGGATTGCCCTCAACGGCCGGCGCAACGCGGCGCTGAATCCCCGTGCGGTCTACCGCGATCCGATGACCATGGCCGACTATCTCGACGCGCGGTTGGTGTCGACGCCGTTCGGGTTGCTCGATTGCGATGTGCCCATTGACGGGTCCGTCGCGGTGGTGGTGTCGCACGCCGAGTACGCCCGCGACTGCCCGCACCGCGCCGTGGCGGTGGAGGCGATCGGCGGATCCGACGGCGCCGGCGGCTGGTTCCACCGCGCCGATTACCCGAAGATGTCGATGTCGGATGCCACGGCGCAGATGTGGTCGCGGACGGAATTGACGCCCGCCGACCTCGACGTCGCGCAGTTGTATGACGGTTTCACGTTCTTGACCATGGCCTGGCTGGAGGCCCTCGGGGTATGCGGCGACGGCGAGGCCGGCCCGTTCGTCGAAGGCGGCACCCGGATCGCCCGCGACGGGAAACTGCCGCTGAACACCTATGGCGGCCAACTCTCGGCCGGCCGGATGCACGGCTACTGGGCGCTGCACGAAGGGTGCTTGCAGTTGCGTGGTGAGGCCGGGGAGCGGCAGGTGTCCCGGCGTCCGGAGGTCGGCGTGGTTTCGGTGGGTGGTGGTCCGGTCGCCGGCTGCATGTTGCTCACCTGCTGACCCGGCCATGAGCCGGTAAATGACCTTCGAATGAGCACTCCGCCGGAGCGCTCGGACAAACGCGCTTCGAGAATCGCCCGACGCATCGAGGCCGACATCGTGCGCCACGGCTGGACCGTCGGTGAATCGCTGGGCTCAGAGGGTGCGTTGCAACAACGCTATGGCGTGAGCCGATCGGTGTTGCGCGAGGCGGTGCGCCTTGTCGAGCACCATCAGGTGGCCAGAATGCGTCGTGGACCCAACGGCGGGCTGTTCATCTGCGAGCCCGACGCCGGGCCGGCCACTCGCGCCGTCGTGATCTATCTCGAGTACGTGGGAACCACTCTCGACGACCTGCTCAACGCGCGCCTGGTGCTCGAGCCGCTGGCGGCCGCGCTGGCCGCCGAGCATATCGACGAGGCCGGGATCGACCGGCTGCGAGCGGTTTTGCGTGCGGAGGAACAGTGGCAGCCCGGCGCGCCGGCGCTGCGCGACGAGTTTCACGTCGTGCTCGCAGAACAATCGAAAAATCCGGTTTTGCAACTGTTCGTCGACGTCTTGATGCGACTTACCAAGCGCCATGTCCGCAAGTCGCGGACCGCTTCCGCGGACGAGGCGATCGAGGCCACTGAACGCATACGCCACATGCGCAACGACCATTCCGAGATCGTCGCGGCGGTGACCGCCGGCGATACGGCCCGTGCCAAGACGCTCACCGAGCAGCACGTGGAGGCGGTGACCTCGTGGCTGCGCAAGTATCAGCGCGGCGACCGGGCGGGCCACACACGTGGACCGCGCCGAACACCGCAGCCTGCCGGCGACCCACCTCAGCGGCAAACTCGCCGAGGTGCTGGCGGCCAACATCGGCGACGACATCGCCGCCAGCGGCTGGCAGGTCGGATCGGTCTTCGGCACCGAAACGGCGCTGCTGGAACGCTACCGGGTGAGCCGTGCGGTGCTCCGGGAAGCCGTGCGACTGCTCGAATATCACTCGATTGCGCAGATGCGCCGTGGTCCCGGCGGCGGACTGATCGTCAGCACGCCTGAGGCGCAGGCCAGCATCGACACCATCGCGCTCTACCTGCAGTTCCGCCGGCCAAGCCGCGAAGACCTGCGGTGCGTCCGGGACGCCATCGAGATCGACAACGTCGCCAAAGTTGCCGACCGGCGGCACAAAGCCGAGGTCGCGGACTTTCTCGAGACGCATTGCCGGGAGCCCGTGTTCGGCCCGGCGTTTGGCGAAAGCCCGCGCATCAGCGCCGACGACGTCCGCAAGGCCTCACTCGAGGAGTTTCGTTTCCATGTCGGGCTGGCACAGCTGGCCGGCAACGCACTGCTGGATCTGTTCTTGCGCATCATCGTGGAACTGTTCCGCCGGCACTGGTCCAGCACCGGGCAAGCCCTGCCGACTGAGACCGACGTCGTCGCCGTGCAGCGCGCTCACCAGCGGATTCTCGAGGCGATCAGCGCCGGCGACGACAGCCTGGCCCGCTACCGAATCCGTCGTCACCTCGACGCCGCCGCATCCTGGTGGCTATAGGTTCGTCGAAGTCGGCGTGTTTTGGCCGAATTGCGCGTAGCGGAGGCACTTCTGGGGTATGCGGGTACCAATCGCCAGTCCAGCGAAGGGCTGGCATATTGAGCAGAAGCGGGAGCGCTGCATGACAACGAGCATGGAAACAGAGCAAAGAGGCTTTGTTCATTCCGCGCTTTTCTATCACTCTCGGCGGGAGTACCTGGACTTTGTGACGCGTTTCGTCGTCGACGGTCTCGAAGTCGACGAGCCGGTACTGGTCGCTGTCCCCGGCGAGCAACTGACGTCGCTGCGTGACGCCTTGTGCCGCGCGGGTGCATGCACCGCCGACCTGCATTTGACCGACATCAGTGAGATCGCCCGTAACCCGAGCCGGTTTCTCGCGATGGAGGCCGACTTCGTGGCGAAATACCCCGATCAACGGGTCCGGATCGTCAGCCAGCTGGCCTGGCCGGGCCGTACCGAGGACGAAGTCCTGGCCTGCGTGCAGCACGAGGCATTGGTCAACGGAGAATTTGCGAACCACGAGGTCATGGGGTTGTGCCTGTACGACGCAAGCCGACTCGATGAAGATGTTCTGCACGGAGCCCGCATCACCCACCCGCTGTTGTGGAAATGCGGAGCGGCGTATCGCAGCGCCGAGTACGCGCCGGAGCACGCGCTGGCGCGCTGCAATCAGCCGCTGGCAACCAACCCGGGGGCCGTCAAGTACACGGTCCGGGAGACGGCCGACCTGCGTCCCGCGCGGTCGTTCGCCGTCAGCTACGCCGGCTGGATCGGACTATCGCAGGACGGCATCGACGAGCTGCAATTGATCGCCACCGAACTGGCCAGCAACAGCCTGCTCTACACCAACGGCGAGTGCCAACTGGCCTTCTGGCGGCACGACCAGCATCTGGTCTGCGAGGCGCGCGACAGTGGACGACTCGACGACCTCGTGGTCGGACGCCGTTCTCCGGGCGGCAGCGGCACGGCCAGCCGCGGATTGTTCCTGGTCAACGCCATGGCCGATCTGGTACGCACGCATACCACGACAACCGGTACGACGATTCAGGCCTACCTTCGAGTGGACCCGGCACGCGGGTCGACCGGCTAACTGGTACGCCGGCGCTACTGACCAGGCGCCGGTTGCTCCACCCCTCCCGAGGGAACGCGAACCATCGGCATTTTTTCCGCGCAGCCGGCTGACAGCCCGGCGAACGCAGCGATCAGCACCGCGGCCACGATCTGAATGATCCGCGTTATCTTCTTGCTGTTTGCGCTCATTGTTCGCCTTTCTCTTGCTAGCGGATAAGCGTGAGGATCAGTTACCGGAATTCGAAGTCTGCGTGGGGGCGGCGATCAGCACCGCACCCACGATCTGCACTGTCCGCCTCGTATTGCTCTTCACCGTCATATCGCGCCTTTCTTCGCTCGTGCACCTGCGCAGTTGGGCCCGACACCGTCTGCAGATGCTATCCGCCGTGACCAGCCCAGCGTGGGTCGTTTCGTGCATTTCGGACCGACTCCCAGGCCGTTGCGAACATGGTTGCGCGACACCTCGAAACAGTCAATCAGATTCTGCCACAGTAGCTTTGGACGGCTAACCGCGGTAGGCGGTGCAACCGGTCAGACGCCGGTCGGCAAGGGTGCCACCAGCGCGCTGCTGACCGACATGCCCTGCTGCGGTATCTGCGGCGGGGGCATTTCGTTGTTGCCGGGCACGCGATGGGTCGAGCAGCCCACCGCCAGCGCCGCGAATAGCGCGGCCACCACCGCGCCAAGTATCCGAACCTTCGACATCCCGCTCATTGTCTTCGCGCTCATCGATCGCGCCTTTCGGTTGCCGGTGTGCATCCGTGGTCGGTGATTTCCAACATCACAGATGCTATCCCCGTGGTCCGGCAAATCGAGCCCGTAAATGAATTTGCATCGCCGGCGTGCGGCGTCTAACCTCGCGGTCGTGCGTCTTCTCGAGTGTGCGTTCACAAACGCAGTAGTAGCCAGTACCCGCAGCGGGGTCTGATCCAGACCGACCCCCCGCTGTGGGTCGGAAGCTACTACCGTCGGTCGCTCCTGCTAGCCAGAGAAGACCGCCCCCGTGATACACCCCTCGATATCTGTCTCATCCGTCTCGCTCAATGAATCTCAATGCGTCGCAGACGCGCGGTTCGGCGAACATTTCGGCGTCGCTTTGCCGCGCGGTCTGCGCCAGGAGGCCGACACCATGTCATGGGAGCGCTTTTTCGAGACCTACGGCCGCACCGCCGGCCCACTTCGGTTAGGGCAGTGGTCCTGCACCGATGCCGAACGACCTGCCCGGCGGCTGGGCCCGCAAGCCCGCAACTACCGGGCCGTGATCGCCTTCGGCGACCGCATCAGCACCTCGACGGCGGCCGCCAGCGGGCCGATCGCAGCCCTCACCGCCATGCTGCATGATCGCGGAATCGCGCTGGAGACCCTGAAGTTTCATCAGATGCAATCGGGCGAGTACACCGCAACCTTCATCCGCGGGACCAACGGCACCCGCGCCGAGTGGGCAATGGGCTGGTCGGAGGACGCCACCCAATCCGGGTTGCGTGCGGTGATCGCATGCGCCAACCGGCTGATGGACTGACTGCGCGCGCGGGAAAACTCAGAGCGGGCGCAAGACGATCGGCATGCCGTCGACCGGAATCGGCATGCCGCCGTAGTCCCAGCGCGGCTTATAGCCAGGCCGGGGGAGGTCGAGCTGGTAGCGGCGCAGCAGCCGGTGCATGATCGTCTTGATCTCCAACTGGCCGAACACCATCCCGATGCACTTGTGCGCGCCCCCGCCGAACGGCGTGAACGCGTAGCGGTGCCGTTTGTGCTCGTTGCGCGGTTCGGTGAATCGTTCCGGGTCGAATTTGCAGCGGGTCCGTCCAGAGTTCCGGCAGCCGGTGATTCAAACCGGGATAGGCGATGACGTTGGTGCCCTCGGGTATGTAATGGCCCAGCAGGTCGGTGTCGCGCACTGTCCGGCGCATCGCCCACTGGACGGGAGTGACCAAGCGGATCGACTCGTTCATCACCAGGTCGAGCGATTCCAGCTTTTCCAGCGATTCGATGTCGAGCGGACCGTCGCCCAGGCGGTCGGATTCGTCGCGGCAGCGCTGCTGCCACTCCGGATGCGCGGCCAGGTGGTAGGCCATGGTCGTGACGGTCGACGTCGAGGTGTCGTGCGCGGCCATCATCAGGAAGATCATGTGGTTGACGATGTCGGCGTCGGAGAAGCTGTTGCCCTCCTCGTCCTCGGTCTGGCACAGCACGGTCAGCAGGTCGTTGCCTTCCTTGCCGCGGCGCTCCGCGACTCGTTCGGAGAAGTAGTTCTCCAGGAGTTCACGCGCTTTGAGGCCGCGCCACCAGGTGAACGGCGGCACGCTGGTGCGGATGACCGCGTTGCCGGCCCGGGTGGTGGTGGTGAACGCCCTGTTCACCTTGGTCACCAGCTCGTGATCGGTGCCGGGCTCATGGCCCATGAACACCATCGAGGCGATGTCGAGCGTCAGCTCTTTCATCGCCGGATAGAGCAGGAAGCGCGCATCGTTGGCCACCCAAGTGTTGGCGATCACCTGCGAAACGACGTGGTCCATCTGCTCGACGTAGCCGACCAGCCGGGACCGGACGAACGCCTCCTGCATGATGCGCCGGTGGAACATGTGTTCCTCGAAGTCGAGCAGCATCAGCCCGCGATTGAAGAACGGCCCGATCACCGGGACCCAGCCCTGCTGCGAGTAGTCCTTGTTGCGGTTGGAGTAGATGACCTGAGCGGCGTCCGGGCCCAGCGCCGCGACCGCCGGCAGGGCGGGCGAATCTCCGTATACGAGCGGGCCCTTGGTCTCGTACAGGAACTGCAGATACTCCGGTCCGCCGCGCAGCATTTCGATGAGGTGCCCGAGTATCGGCAGGCCCGAGTCGCCCATGATCGGCTTGAGGTCGCTGCCGGGAGGCGGGTCGGCGAGCTTCTTCTCCGGGAACTGCGTGTTCCGGAGCCGGTGTTCGACAAGACCCATGCCAGGAAAGTTGTTGATCGACGGCGTGAACCGGCGCTTGGCTTGGTCGAGAACGTATGCAGAGGTGCTGATTGTCGTCTTGCTATTTGACACGACGCGGCTCCCTTTCGGCTGTGTCAGCCGTCACTGTCAACCATCTTTTCGGATAAACTTGACGCCTGTCAAGTTTCCTTTTCAGGTGGCGTGCGGCAAGGTCAGGGGGTGATCGAGGGTGAGTAGTCACGCGGCCAGTCAGGAGGAAGGCGGCCCCACGCTGCGGCGCCGCGGCGACAAGCAGCGGCAAGCCATCCTGCAGGCGGTCCGCGAACTCCTGCAGGAGCGACCGTTCGCGGAGCTGTCGGTCAGCACCATCAGCCAGCGGGCCGGGGTGGCCCGATCGGGCTTCTACTTCTACTTCGACTCCAAGTACTCGGTGCTCGCTCAGATCCTGGGCGAGGCCGCCGAAGAGCTCGAGGAACTCACTCACTACTTCGCGCCCCGGCAGCCGGGTGAATCGACGGAGGCGTTCGCCCAGCGGATGGTCGGCAGCGCCGCCGCCGTGTACGCGCACAACGACCCGGTGATGACGGCCTGCAATGCCGCTCGACACACCGACATCGAGATCCGCGACATTCTCGAGCGGCAGTTCGAAGTGGTGCTCCGACAGATCGTCGCCGTCGTTGACGCCGAGATGAAGGCGGGTACCGCCCGCCCGATCAGCGACGACCTCCCGGCACTGATCCGCACCCTGGCGGCCACCACCGCGATGATGCTGACCGGCGACCCGTTTCTTCGTCGGCCACGACAATGACGTCGACCGCCGGGTGCGGGTGCTCGAGCAGATGTGGCTGAACGCGCTCTGGGGTGGCCGCATCGAAGGTTAGGCGACGGTATCGTCACGGTCATGGGGCGAACGGCAGCTGAGGGGTATTTCGCGGGGAAGCGGTGTTTTGTCACCGGCGCGGCCAGCGGCATCGGCCGCGCCACCGCGTTGCTGCTCGCCGCACAGGGCGCCGAGCTCTATCTGACCGACCGCGATGCCGTTGGTTTGGCACAAACGGTTTCCGACGCCGAGGCGCTGGGTGCGCAGGTGCCCGAACATCGGACCCTGGATATCTCGGACTACGACGCAGGTGGCCGCGTTCGCCGCCGACATCCACGCCAGTCACCCCAGCATGGACGTCGTGCTGAACATCGCCGGTGTGTCGGCCTGGGGAACGGTCGACCGGCTCACCCACGAGCACTGGAGCCAGATGGTCGCGATCAACCTGATGGGTCCGATCCACGTCATCGAGACGTTCGTCCCGCCCATGCTGGCGGCCGACCGGGGCGGGCATCTGGTCAACGTGTCCTCGGCGGCCGGGCTGGTCGCGCTGCCCTGGCACGCGGCCTACAGCGCCAGCAAGTTCGGCTTGCACGGGCTTTCCGAGGTGCTGCGCTTCGACCTCCACCGACACCGGATAGGGGTGTCGCTGGTGGCGCCGGGCGCGGTGCAGACTCCGCTGGTCAACACGGTCGAGATCGCCGGGGTTGACCGTGAACACCCCAGGGTCAGCCGTTGGATCGACCGCTTCAGTGGCCACGCCGTATCGGCGGAAAAAGCCGCCGAGAAGATCCTGGCCGGAGTCGCCAAGAACAGGTACCTGATCTACACGTCGGCCGACATCCGGGCGTTGTACGCGTTCAAGCGGTTGGCGTGGTGGCCGTACAGCGTGGCGATGCGCCAGGTCAACGTGATTTTCACCCGGGCACTGCGGCCTGGCCCGCCTCCCCTACTGCGGCATGAGCAACTCGAGTCGCACCCCGAGTAACCGGACCGGCCGATCCAACTCGAACAGATCCAGCAGGCGCAGTGCGGCAGCGGTGATGACGCCGGGATCGGTGGTGGGCGCTGCCAGTTTGCGGATCTTGGTGCGGGTGTAAAACGTCGCGGTGCGCACGGTGACTGCCACCCGGGTGACGATCCGCGCCGCAGCCACCACGTCGTCGAGCGTTCGGTGCGCCAATTCCATTACCGCCGAATCCATTTCGGCCCGGTCGGTGAGGTCGCGCGGGAACGTGACGACGTGGCTGCGCGAGCGCGGCACCCACGGCTCGGCGCTGACGTTGTCGTCGCCGCCGCCCTTGGCGAGCAGCAGCAGCCACAGGCCGGTGCGCGGGCCGAACGTGGAGGTCAGCAGCTCGGCATCACTGTAGGCAAGCTCTCGTACCGTGGTTATCCCCAGGCCCGCAAGCTTTTTCGCTGTCTTGGGACCTATGCCCCATAGCGCGTCGACGGGGCGGTCGGCCATCACCGTCATCCAGTTCGTGTCGGTCAGTTGGTAGATGCCGGCCGGTTTCGCGAAGCCGGTGGCCACTTTCGCGCGCTGTTTGTTGTCGCTGATGCCGACCGAACAGGACAGCCCGGTTTGCGCCGAAATGACGGCTCGGATCTCGTCGGCGACCGGGATGGCATCACCTGCCGTCAATGCCAGGTAAGCCTCGTCCCAGCCCCACACCTCGACGGGATGCCCCAGGTCGCGCAGCAGTCCCATCACCTCCTCGGATGCCGCGTCGTAGGCGGCCGGATCCGACGGCAGGAACGTGACCCCCGAGTTCGCGGGGCAGCGCCGCGCGGCGGTTCGTAGCGGCATGCCTGCGTGCACACCGAATTCGCGGGCCTCGTACGACGCGCACGTGACGACCTTGCGCGGTTCGTTCGGATCGCCATTGCCGCCGACGATGACCGGCAGGCCGGTCAATTCTGGGTGACGGCGCAGCTCGACCGAGGCCAGAAACTGGTCGAGATCGACGTGCAAGACCCAGCGCCGCGTCATCGGAGGTTGGTCACCGCCCGCACAGCTTGCGCGCCAGACTCTCCCATCCGTCGCCCAACGTTTCCAAGGTGTGGCCGCCGTCGTTGAGTTGATGTTCCACGTAGTCCGCATCGAGCAGAGACAGCAGTGCGTCGGTCTGGACGTCGAGGTCGCCGGTGGTGTGCGCCGACTGCAAAAGGACCCGTACGTGCGTGCGCTGCACCGCGGCGGCGCCGATGTGGCGGGTCTGCGGATCGCGGTTGGCCTCCGACAGCAACGCGTGGTGGGCATGCACGAAGCACATCCGCTCCCGGCCGAAGGCCACCAGCCGATCCAGCGGCGGCGCATCGGGCCCCAGGGGCGGCGGACCGAACAGAAATGCCTGCTGACTGGCGCGTTCGTCCTCGTCGAGCAGGACCATCATCAGGCCGGCACGGCTGCCGAATCGGCGGAACAGCGTGCCCTTGCCCACCCCGGCGGCGGCGGCGACGTCGTCCATCGTGACGGCGTCGGCGCCGCGTTTGGCGACCAGGCCGCGGGCCGCCTCGAGTAAGAGGGCGCGATTGCGGGCCGCGTCACTCCGCTCGTTTTCAGGTTCGTTGCGCAGCGATTGGGGCGCGGACAACGGCAACTCGCTCAACCGCTCGGCGCCGCTCACCTCTGCACTTTAGCGCGGCCGGAATAAATCGGACCACAGTCCGGTTACGGCGTGCGAAGATGGACGACAACAACCGTAAGAGGACGGAACAGTGACTGAGAACTCCGACATCAAGATTTTGGCACTCGTGGGAAGTTTGCGTGCGGCGTCGATCAACCGCCAGATCGCCGAACTCGCGGGTCAGGTCGCTCCCGAAGGTGTGACGGTCACCGTATTCGAGGGGCTGGGGGAGTTGCCGTTCTACAACGACGAAATCGATGACTCGATGAACGACGAGGTCCAGGAGGCGCCGGTTGCGGTCGCGGCGTTGCGCGCCGCGGCGGCTGACGCGCATGGCGCCCTGGTGGTCACTCCGGAGTACAACGGCAGCCTTCCCGCGGTCGTCAAGAACGCCATCGACTGGTTGTCTCGCCCGTTCGGCAACGGCGCGCTGAAGAGCAAGCCGTTGGCGGTCATCGGTGGGTCGATGGGCCAATACGGCGGGGTGTGGGCGCACGACGAGACCCGCAAGTCGTTCGGGATTGCGGGCGCGCGGGTGGTCGAAGTCGATCAAACTTTCGGTGCCGTTCCGGACGCTGGAGGGCAAGGCTCCCGCCGAAAGTGCCGAGCTCTCGGAGAACGTTCGCGACGTCGTCGGCAAGCTGGTTGCCGAGGTCGGCTAACGCGCCATCATGCTCATGCGGTTTGGCCGAGAAGGTAAAGCCGCCAGCCATGGGCTGGCGGCTTTGCTGGCTGTCGGCCGTGATCTCGGTGCACCCGGTGTTGTCGGTACCCGCTGATATACCGATACGCATGAGCGCTGGCGCCGGATTCGGGTCGGATTTGGGCGGATTATGTGATCTGCGACACGCCGAAGCGACGCTCGCGACAGGCTTACGACCAGGGAATTTCAGAAATGTTATTCAGAACATCTTGTATGTCTTCTCCTTGTCACCCCCTAGGTGTAGTGTTCGAGCACCGGCAGAACCCAGGTTCACCGAGCCAGCCAGGCCTGATGAACCTCCCGCAACCGGCATTCCAGATCGATCGACCTGGCGGCCGCGCAACGGGAATTTGGGGGCTTGACGGACCGCTGAAAAAAGCGCAGACGTAGTACCCGAGCAGTTGCCAGTCCGTTATAAGACCCCCTTCCGCAAAGGAGCGGCATCCGCGATGACCATCACCGTCTACACCAAGCCCGCCTGCGTGCAGTGCACCGCCACCTACAAGGCGTTCGACAAGCAGGGCATCGCCTACGAGAAGGTGGACATCAGCCTCAGCTCCGAGGCGCGCGACTACGTGATGGCGCTGGGCTACCTGCAGGCGCCCGTCGTGGTGGCCGGAAACGACCACTGGTCCGGCTTCCGGCCCGACCGCATCAAGGCGCTCGCCGCGTCCGCGGTCAGTGCCTGAACGCCACAAGCGCGGTAGAAAGACTAGTCAGGAAGGTTGCGTGCAATGCAGATCGCTGGGCGCAACCTCGTGTACTTCTCCTCCGTGTCGGAGAACACCCACCGCTTCGTGCAGAAGCTGGGTGTTCCCGCCACGCGGATACCACTGCATGGCCGCATCGAGGTGGACGAGCCGTACGTCCTGGTGCTGCCCACCTACGGCGGCGGCCGGGCCACGCCCGACATCAACGACGGTGGCTATGTCCCCAAGCAGGTCATCGCGTTTTTGAACAACGAGCACAACCGGTCGCTGATCCGCGGCGTCATCGCCGCCGGCAACAACAACTTCGGTACCGAATTCGCCTACGCGGGCAACGTTGTCTCCCGCAAGTGCGGTGTTCCGTACCTGTACCGCTTCGAACTCATGGGAACCCCGGACGACGTGGATGCCGTCCGCGCGGGCCTTGTTGAATTTTGGAAGGAACAGACGTGCCACCAACCGTCACTGCAGAGCCTGTAATCGCCGGCACGCACGGGTCGCCCGACGAAGCGGATTACCACGCGCTCAACGCGATGCTGAATCTGTACGACGCGGACGGCAGGATTCAGTTCGACAAAGGACCGGGAAGCCGCTCACCAGTACTTCCTGCAGCACGTCAACCAGAACACGGTCTTCTTCCACAATCAGGACGAGAAGCTCGACTACCTGATCCAGAAGAACTACTACGAGCGTGAGGTGCTCGACCAGTACTCGCGCAACTTCGTCAAGACGCTGCTGGACCGCGCCTACGCCAAGAAGTTCCGGTTCCCGACGTTTTTGGGCGCGTTCAAGTACTACACCTCCTACACGCTGAAGACCTTCGACGGGAAGCGCTACCTGGAGCGCTTCGAGGACCGGGTCGTGATGGTGGCGCTGACATTGGCCTCCGGCGACACCGGGCTGGCCGAGAAGCTGGTCGACGAGATCATCGAAGGCCGGTTCCAGCCGGCCACCCCGACGTTCCTCAATTCAGGGAAAAGGCAACGCGGAGAGCCGGTTTCATGTTTTCTCCTTCGCATCGAGGACAACATGGAGTCGATCGGGCGCTCGATCAACTCGGCGCTGCAGCTGTCCAAGCGCGGTGGGGGAGTTGCGTTGCTGCTGAGCAACATTCGCGAGCACGGCGCGCCGATCAAGAACATCGAGAACCAGTCGTCGGGCGTCATCCCGATCATGAAGCTGCTCGAGGACTCGTTCTCCTACGCCAACCAGTTGGGTGCGCGCCAGGGCGCGGGCGCGGTGTATCTGAACGCCCATCACCCCGACATCTACCGCTTCCTGGACACCAAGCGGGAGAACGCCGACGAGAAGATCCGGATCAAGACGCTGAGCCTGGGCGTGGTGATTCCGGACATCACCTTCGAGTTGGCCAAGAAGAACGAGGACATGTACCTGTTCTCGCCGTACGACGTCGAGCGGGTCCATGGCGTGGCGTTCGCCGACATCTCGGTGACCGAGAAGTACTACGAGATGGTCGACGACGCGCGCATCCGCAAGACCAAGATCAAGGCGCGCGAGTTCTTCCAGACGCTGGCCGAGTTGCAGTTCGAATCCGGCTACCCGTACATCATGTTCGAGGACACGGTGAACCGGGCCAACCCGATCGAGGGCAAGATCACGCACTCGAACCTGTGCTCGGAGATCCTGCAGGTGTCCACGCCATCGGTGTTCAACGAAGACTTGTCGTATGCCAAAGTGGGCAAAGACATTTCGTGCAACCTGGGGTCGCTGAACATCGCCAAGACGATGGACTCGCCGGACTTCGCCCAGACCATCGAGGTGTCGATCCGCGCGCTGAGCGCGGTGAGCGACCAGACGCACATCACCTCGGTGCCCTCGATCGAGCAGGGCAACAACGACTCCCACGCGATCGGGCTCGGGCAGATGAACCTGCACGGTTACCTGGCGCGTGAGGGCATCTTCTACGGTTCCGAAGAAGGCATCGACTTCACCAACATCTACTTCTATACGGTGCTCTACCACGCGCTGCGCGCCTCGAACCGCATCGCGATCGAACGCGGCTCGCACTTCAAGGGTTTCGAGAAGTCCAAGTACGCGTCGGGAGAGTTCTTCGACAAGTACACCGAGCAGGTGTGGGAGCCGAAGACGGACAAGGTGCGCCAGCTGTTCGCCGATGCCGAGATTCGCGTCCCGACGCAGGAGGATTGGCAGCGGCTCAAGGAGTCGGTGGCCACGCATGGCATCTACAACCAGAACCTGCAGGCGGTGCCACCGACGGGGTCGATCTCCTACATCAACCATTCGACGTCGTCGATCCACCCGATCGTGTCGAGGGTCGAGATCCGCAAGGAAGGCAAGATCGGCCGGGTCTACTACCCGGCGCCCTACATGACCAACGACAACCTGGAGTACTACCAGGACGCGTACGAGATCGGCTACGAGAAGATCATCGACACCTACGCGGCGGCCACTCAGCATGTGGATCAAGGGCTTTCGCTGACGTTGTTCTTCAAGGACACCGCCACCACCCGCGACGTCAACAAGGCGCAGATCTACGCCTGGCGCAAGGGCATCAAGACGCTGTACTACATCCGGCTGCGGCAGATGGCGCTGGAAGGCACCGAGGTCGAAGGCTGCGTGTCCTGCATGCTCTGACGATCGCAGCGCGGCGCAGCCGGGCGAAGCGGGTCGGCGCCGCTGCCGAGCGTGAATCGTGCGACGGCTGCACGGCGTGTCGTGTCGTGAAATTCACTCTCGGCGAAGCGGAACGCCAGGTCAGCGGTATAACGACGGTAAGGTGCTTGACGTGGTGAGAATTCCTCGACCCCACCCCAGCGTGAAGCCCGGGGTGAAGGTCGACGCGCGCAGTGAGCGTTGGCGCGAACACCGCAAGAAAGTGCGCGGCGAGATCGTCGACGCCGCATTCCGTGCCATCGACCGGCTGGGTCCCGAGCTCAGTGTGCGGGAAATCGCCGAAGAGGCCGGCACCGCCAAGCCGAAGATCTACCGGCACTTCCACGACAAGTCCGATCTCTTCCAGGCCATCGGCGAACGTCTGCGCGACATGTTGTGGGCGGCGATCTTCCCATCGATCGACCTCGCCACCGACTCCGCGCGCGAGATAGTCCGGCGCAGCGTCGAGGAGTACGTGAACCTTGTCGACAAGCACCCCAACGTGCTGCGGGTATTCATCCAGGGCCGCTCCAGTGCTTCCCCGAACGTCCTCAACGAAGGCCGCGAGATCACCTTGGCCCTGGCCGACATGTTCGACAACGAGCTGCGGGAGATGGAGCTGGACCACGCGGCCTTCGAACTCGCCGCGCACGCCGCTTTCGGATCGGCGGCCTCAGCCACCGAATGGTGGCTGGGCCCCGAACCCGGCGACCCGCGACGGATGTCGAGCGAGCAGTTCGTCGCGCATCTGAGCACGATCATGATGGGAGTCATCGTCGGCACCGCCGAGGCGCTGGGCATCGCGATGGACCCCGACCAGCCGATTCACAGCGCGGTACCCAGCAACCCCGCCGTGAGCTAGGTCTCGTCGGCGTTGACATCACCGCGGTCATCAACAACACTCGGATATATCCGATACCCGGGGTACCGGGTATTTGCGTTCAGGCGAACCAGGAAAGACCCACTTACCATGACCGATGTCGTAATCCCGGCTGTAGCAGCAGCCGACAAACCTCACGCTGATAAACCACCAGTGCATACCAGCGCCGTCATCATCGGCACCGGATTCTCCGGTTTGGGCATGGCCATCGCGCTGCAAAAGCAGGGCGTGGACTTCGTGATCCTGGAGAAAGCCGGCGACGTCGGCGGCACCTGGCGGGACAACACCTACCCCGGTTGCGCGTGCGACATCCCGTCGCACCTGTACTCGTTCTCTTTCGAGCCCAAGCCGGACTGGAAGAATCCGTTCTCCTACCAGCCCGAGATCCAGGACTACCTCGAAGGTGTCACCGACAAGTACGGACTGCGCCGCTACATCGAGTTCAACTCTCTGGTCGATCGCGGCTACTGGGACGACGAGGAATACCGCTGGCATGTGTTCACCGTGGACGGGCGCGAGTACATCGCGCAGTTTTTGATCTCGGGGGCCGGCGCGCTGCATGTCCCGTCCTTCCCCGAGATCGAGGGTCGCGACGAATTCGCCGGTCCCGCTTTCCATTCCGCCGAGTGGGACCACAGTGTTGACCTGACCGGCAAGCGGGTCGCGATCATCGGGACCGGCGCCAGCGCGATCCAGATCGTGCCCGAGATCGTCGGCGAGGTAGCCGAACTTCAGCTCTACCAGCGCACTCCGCCGTGGGTGGTGCCGCGCTCGAACCCCGACATCCCGCTGACGGTGCGCCGGGCCATGGAGAACGTCCCCGGGCTACGCGCGTTGGTGCGCCTCGGTATCTACTGGGCGCAAGAGGCGCTGGCGATCGGCATGACCAAACGGCCCAACGCCCTGAAATTCATTGAGGCTTACTGCAAATACAACATTCGCCGTTCGGTCAAGGATCGCGAATTGCGGCGCAAGCTGACCCCGAACTACCGGATCGGTTGCAAACGAATCCTGAACTCCACGACGTATTACCGCGCCGTCGCCGACCCCAAGACCCAACTGATCACCGACGGCATCACCCGGATCACCAGCAACGGCATCGTCACCGCCGACGGCACCGAACACCCGGTCGACGTGATCGTCTACGCCACCGGCTTCCACGTCACCGACTCCTACACCTACGTCCAGATCAAGGGACGCCGCGGCGAGGACCTGGTCGACCGCTGGAACCGCGAGGGCATCGGGGCGCACCGCGGGATCACCGTCGCCGACATGCCCAACCTGTTCTTCCTGCTGGGACCGAACACCGGCTTGGGGCACAACTCCGTGGTGTTCATGATCGAATCCCAGATCCGCTACGTCGCCGACGCGATCAAGACCTGCGACAAGTTGAAAGCGCAGGCGCTGGCCCCGACCCGTGCCGCGCAGGACAAGTTCAACGACGACCTGCAGGAGAGGCTGAAGACCTCGGTGTGGAACACCGGCGGCTGCAGCAGCTGGTACCTCGACGAGCACGGCAAGAATACGGTGCTCTGGGGCGGCTACACCTGGGAGTACTGGCGGGGGACCCGCTCGATCAAGCCCGAGGAGTACCAGTTCCTGGGGGTGAACAAGGGCTCGCGCGCCAACGGTTCGGTGGCCGCTCAGGGCTGATCGCCGCGAACAGCGTCAACCGAAGTCGTTGGGGCGCTGTGCTGTTCGCTTGACTGCGAGCCTTTGGCCCGCTGGTCCCCAAAGGACCGAACGTTGCGGCGCACTATGCGGTCCAGGACCCGGTCGGATACGACGCGGCTGATCCGCACCAGGATCGCGGCGTCACGTCCGATGGTGTAGCGAGTGCGGGGATGGGACGCGGTCACCGCCTTGGCGATCACCCTTGCGGCGTGTTCGGCCGAAACGCCGATGTCGTTGAACGATCGCGCTTGTGCCGCGAGGGCCGCGGTGAGATCGCCGTAGCGAGCGAGTTGGGCGGCGGTCATGTTCGCTGTCAGTCCCTGCGCGGTGGCGATTCCGCGCTCGGCCATCTCGGTCTTGACTGCACCGGGTTCGACGACGACGACCTTGATTCCGGTATCGCCGACCTCACGGCGCAGCGCGTCGCTGACGGCCTCGAGCGCGAACTTCGCACCGGCGTACGCACCATAAGTCGGCAGCACCACCTTCCCGCCGACGGAACTGATGTTCACGACTGTGCCCGAGCTACTCAGCAGGGCTGCGAACAGCGCCTGGGTCATGGCGATGTGACCGAACAGATTGACCTCGAACTGCCGGCGCCACTGCGCCATCGGCAGTGTTTCCACTGGCGCATTGATCGCGATCCCGGCGTTGTTCACCAGCGCGCGAAGGGGGCGATGCAGTGGATCGTGCGCGACACGGTCGGCGATTGCGGCCACGTCCGATTCGACGGTGATGTCGAGGATGCGCGGTTCGATGGTTCCGTTGCCTTTGACGTCCAAGCCACGCAGCGCGTCGGCGTCAACCTCGCGGCGGACGCCGGCGAGCACGTGAAAACCCTTGCGGGCCAACTCTCGAGCCGTGGCCGCCCCAATACCTGTCGAGGCGCCGGTCACGACGATCAGCTCATTCATAGCCGTCTCCATCAGGTGTGTTATTTGAGTTGACGCTGTCATCTCAAACTAGGGGAGTTGAGTTGACGTTGTCAACCAGAGGTCCGGCTTATGCTCTGCGGGTGACGACGCGATCGGAGAGCGCTGCGGCCACCCGCCGTTCGCTGATCGACGCCGCGGGTGCCTTGCTCGACCTAGGTGGAGTAGAGGCGGTGACCCTGCGCGAGGTGGGTGCTCGCAGCGGCGTGTCGCGCTCGGCGGCGTATCGCCACTTCGACAGCAAGGAAGCTCTGCTCGCCGTGCTGGCCGCGAACGCGTTGAGCGACTTGGGCGATGCGCTCGAGGTGTTGGCCGCCAGCGGCGACTCGCCCGAGGACTCCTTGCGATCGGCACTGCTTTCACTGATCGCCATCGGCCGCGACCGGCCTCATCTGTACCGCCTGATGTTCACCCCGCCGGCGGGTGACCCGACCGAAGCGGTGCGGGTGGCCGAACGCACGCAGGACCTGTTTCTCGACATGGTGGGTCGAATCACCGGCCCGCGGCAGGCGCGACGCTATGGAGCGCTCCTGTTGACCAGCGCCCACGGCATCACCGGGTTGGACTTGAGCGGCCACCTGGATTTGGACAAGTGGCACACCAACGCCGAGGAACTCGTCGACACGCTCATCTCGGTGCTGCCGAAAGCTTGAGCAGATCGGCGAAGGCGTTGGCGGCGGCGTCCACGCCGGCATCGTCGTTGGTGGCCACCAGATCCAGCAGCAGTCCACGGGTGACGGCCAACCCGAGCCGCGCCATCGTAGGGTCTGCCGCGCCTTCGGCGCCAATATTCAGGGCCTCGACCGCGCTCAGCCAGCCGTTGACGGCATCGGGAACCATACGGGCGAAGGGCTTTTCGCCCTGAGCGGCGCGGGCGTAGCACTCGAAAAAGAGGCGCTCCAGCCGGCGCAGCTCGGGGCGATGCAGGTCGGCCCACATGGCGGCAAAGCCCTCAGCGGCGTCCATGGGTATTTCGGAGAGTTGGCCCATCTGCCGGTGCTCGACCTCCGAAACGACCGCCAGGAGCAGATCTTCTCGAGAACCGAAGTGGTGCAACAGCATTCGATGGCTCGTGCCGAGCGCTTGGGCCACGTCGCGCAGGGAGCGGTCACCGATTCCGCCGTCGGCGAACTCGTCGATCAGCGCGTCGAGCAGCTGCCGGCGCCGCTGAAGGTCAGGAGTGCGAACCATCGGCGCGGCTGAGCTGCTCAGACCGGGCCTTGAGGCCCTGGGCCTCGAGTGCGAGGAAGCGCTTCGTCTTCTTGAGCATCAGCCGCCCGACGAGTGCGCCGAGTACACCGCTCTGGTCGAGTTGCTGGCGCACCAGGGTGCGGCCGCCGGGCTGCCCGATGACGTAGTGGTTGGCCGTCACCAGCGAGCCGGGGGAGCGTTGTACCCAGGTCCAGGACGAGCCCGGGTCGATCTCGGTGACCTGCCAGACCAACTTCTGCATTCCGGGTTGCTTGATCGCGAACCGTTTGCCGACGGCGAGGACGGGTCCGTCCAGCCCGGCCAGCGACGTCACCGAGGCGGTCCAGTCGGGCCAGTGCTCGACATCGCTGAAGACATCCCATACCAGCTGCGGCGGCGCATCGATCTCGATACTGTCCTCATTAAACATGTACCAAATGGTACATGTTCCGTTGAATTTTGGCCAGCGTTTTCGGGGCCCCGTCCCGTACCGCCGAGAGTGAACTACACGACGGCCAATCGGCGTGTCGCGTCGCGCGATTCACGCTCGGCGGAAGGGGTTCGTCACGACACGCGGGCGTTGAGGCGCTTGAGGGCCGCCTCGGCGCCGTTCCATCCCGGGATGCCGGTCACTCCCGGGCCGGGGTGGGTGCACTGGCCGCACAGGTACAGGGCGTCGACCGGAGTGGCGAACTTGTCGGCGCCCTCGACGACGCGCCCGGTCCACAGCTGGTTGGGCTGCAACAGGCCGTGTGAGTAGTCGCCGGCGTGGGCGCTGAAGGTGCTGCCGAAATACCGGTTGGAGAACACGACGCGGTTGGTGACGGAGTCGGCGAACCCGGGGGCGTACTTGTCGAAGATCTGCACGCAGGTGTCGGCGTATTGCTCCTTCCAGCTTCGGTTTTCGTCGGCGTCCAAGCCGGTGGGGAAGTACGGCGTGAAAATCGTTGCGCTGTGCTTGCCTTCGGGCGCCAGCGACGAGTCGACCATGCTGGGGATGTACAGATAGGTCGGCGGGGCGTCGGGAAGCTGGCCCTTGCGGTACTGCTCCCACGCGTCGCTGATGTATTCCGGCGAGGGCGCGTAGGCGACGGTCGGACACCATTGCCCGTTGTCGTGCATGTAGGGCTGCAGCCGCTCGATCCACTGCGGGGCTTGGTCAATGGTCAAGTGCGCCTGGATGTATCCCAGGTTGAAGTTGATCTCCTTGATCTTGCGGATGTAGTCGGGCGGGAAGTTCTGCGCGCCGGCCAGATTCACGAACGTGGTGTACGGGTCGAGTGAGGACAGCACGGCGTCAGCCGAAATCGTTGTGCCGTCTCGCAATTGGACCCCGGTCGCGCGCCCGTCGGTGACCAGGATCTGCTTGACGTGCTGCTTCAGCTGTACCTCTGCGCCCAACGACTCGGCGCGCCGGCACAGTGCGGTGCTCAGCGAGCCGATGCCGCCGCGCGGCATGATGTATTCCACGTTGCCGCCGCCGATCAGGTAGTGGTACAGCGTCGACGCATTGGAACCCGGGGTCCACGGGCCGCCGTCGAAGGCGTCGATGGACATCGCGGCCAGCGAGCCCTGGATGCAGCGGCCCTGGTCGGGCGTCAGGAAGCGGCGGACCGTGTCCATCGTGCTGCCGTACCACATCTGGGCGAAGTCGTGACGCGCCTCCGGGGTGGGCTGCTCGGCGATCACCTCGATGATGTCCAGTGGGGGGCCGAACGCCGAGTCGACGAAATACGGTGCGAATCTTCCGATGTGGGCGAAGAGACCGCCCAAGCCCGCCGCGACCTCGGGTCCGTGATCCTCGATGAGGTGCCGGCCCATGCGCTCGAGGTTGTTGTACATCACGAACGGGGTGTCCTCGGCGGCGCCGAACGTACAGGTGGACGTCCACTGGTCCATCAGCTCGAAGCCCCACTTGGTCAGCTCCAGGCGCTCGGTCATCTCCTGTCGCCAGATCAGCACGGCCCAGGCGCCGACGCTGTGCTTGTACCCGTCGAAGAGTTCCCGGGTCGCGGCCATCCCGCCGAGGAAGTGCGCCCGTTCCAGGACAAGGACTTTCGCGCCACCCTTGGCCAGCACGTTGGCGGCGACCAAACCGTTGTGGCCCGCTCCGATGACGATGGCGTCGTAGTCCGACATGCTGACCTGCCCTCCGGGAATTCGGTGGTGATCTTCGCGCCTCGACCGCACAATGTCACACATGACATATTTGCGTCAATGCTGACATTTGGTGTGTGCTAGCACCGTGGAATCTCGTAGCCAGCGCACCCGGCAGGCGCTCCTGCACGCGGCGATGAAGCGCTTCGTCGCCGACGGCGTGCACCAGACCAGCGTCGCCGACATCGCCGCCGACGTCGGGGTCACCGAGCGCACCTTCTACCGGCACTTCCCGTCGAAGCACGCGGTCATCTTCGCCGACTTCGACATCGGCTTCGAGTGGTTCGCCCGCGCCCTGGCGCTGCGTCCGCACGGCGAACCCATCACGCAGTCGGTGCGAAAGGCTGTGGACGCCTTCCCTTTTGACTTCCAGATGGTCCGTGAAGCCGCCACCATCCGGTCGCGCGACCTCGACCAGGACATCATCACCACCCACATTCGGCGGCTACGGGATCAGCTCGCCGACGAGATCGCGCGCTTCATCCATCGACGATCCAAGCCCACCGCGGACGGGGCCATGATCGCCGACATCGCGGCCCACAGCCTGGCCACCGCGGTGTTCGCCTCGCTGGAAGCCTGGATGAGCACCGGCGAACACGACATCGACGAATTGAGTCGCCTGACCGACACGGCGCTGAGCGCCCTCGAAGACGGGCTCACCCACACCCTGCGACACATGGGTCTGGACTGAGGACGACATGGCCGATGTTTCGCTGGATGTGCGAGAACGCCGTGAGATGTGTGATCTCCTCGACGAACTCGGCCCCGCCGTCCCCACCCTGATCGACGGCTGGAGCGCTCACGATCTCGCCGCCCACCTCGTATTGCGAGAGCACGATCTGGTCGCCGGTCCCTGCCTCGTTCTACCCGGTCCCTGTCAACGGTTCGCCGAGCGGCGCCGGACCGGATTGGCCCAGCGGAAGGACTTCTTGTGGTTGGTCGCGCGGATCCGGTCCGGCCCGCCCATCGGGTTCTTCCGGATCGGATGGGTCCGCGCCCTGGCGAATCTCAACGAATTCTTTGTTCATCACGAGGATGTTCGCCGGGCCAACGGACGAGGGCCGCGCAGCCTGACGCCCGACATGGATGCGGCGTTGTGGCGCAACGTTCGCCGCGGCAGCCACTATCTGAGCCGGCGACTTGACCGTTGCGGGCTGGAAATCGAGTGGGTCGGAACGGGTGAGCGGATGACGGTTCAACGAGGCGAACCGCGGCACGACTCAGCGGTGCGCCGGGCGAGCTCCTGCTGTACTTCTTCGGGCGCAAAACCGCAGCGCAGGTCGAAGTGAGCGGCCCGCCTGAGGCCGTCGCCGCAGTGCGGCGAACGCACTTTGGCATGTGAATCGTGCGCCCGGGAGCCGCGACACGCAGACACAAGCCCTTGTGTTGCGGCGGCTTGTCAGGCACCAGGGGTAGTGTCTGGAGTCGCAATACGGGCAGACCAATCTGGCTGGTGAAGTGGGGTTCTGGTGAGTGAAAACGCAAAGCTGATTGACCGCGTCTCGGCGATCAACTGGAACCGCGTGCAAGACGAGAAGGACGCCGAGGTCTGGGATCGGCTGACCGGCAACTTCTGGCTGCCGGAGAAGGTGCCGGTGTCCAACGACATCCCGTCGTGGGGGACGCTGACGCCCAACGAGAAGCAACTGACGATGCGGGTGTTCACCGGCCTGACGTTGCTGGACACCATCCAGGGCACGGTCGGCGCGGTCAGCCTGATTCCCGACGCGCTCACCCCGCACGAGGAAGCCGTCTACACCAACATCGCGTTCATGGAGTCGGTGCACGCCAAGAGCTACAGCTCGATCTTCTCCACGCTGTGCTCCACCGTCGAGATCGACGAGGCGTTCCGCTGGTCGGAGGAGAACCCGAACCTGCAGCGCAAGGCCGAGATCGTGATGCAGTACTACAAGGGCGACGAACCGCTCAAGCGCAAGGTGGCCTCCACGCTGCTGGAGAGCTTCCTGTTCTACTCCGGCTTCTACCTGCCGATGTACTGGTCGAGCCGGGCCAAGCTGACCAACACCGCTGACCTGATCCGGCTGATCATCCGCGACGAGGCCGTGCACGGCTACTACATCGGCTACAAGTTCCAGCGCGGCCTGGCCCTGGTCGACGACGCCAAGCGCGCCGAGCTCAAGGACTACACCTACGAACTGCTCTTCGAGCTCTACGACAACGAGGTGGAGTACACCCAGGACCTCTACGACGACGTCGGGCTGACCGAGGACGTCAAGAAGTTCCTGCGCTACAACGCGAACAAGGCCCTGATGAACCTCGGCTACGAGGCGCTGTTCCCGCGCGACGAGACCGACGTGAACCCGGCCATCCTGTCCGCGCTGTCACCCAACGCCGACGAGAACCACGACTTCTTCTCCGGCTCCGGGTCGTCGTACGTGATCGGCAAGGCCGTCAACACCGAAGACGAGGACTGGGACTTCTAAACAGGTTTGCCTGCAGGCTGATTGACGTTGCCGCAGGATTGCGGCTACGTCGTCGAAAACATCGATCTGCCCTGAACTGGCCAAACCCGGGTCGGGGCAGGATGGCTGCATGCAGATGAGCAGTGACGAGAGTGTGGGTGCGGCAGACTTCCGTCGCGCATTGGCGCTGATCCAGCACGGCGAGCGCGGCGACGAAGCGGGCATGCACGTCATCGTCGACGACGAAGTCATCCCGGCTGGCCGGCTGCCACAGCTGATCCGCGCCACCGTGTCGATCCTGTGGCAACTGGTGGCTCAGCTCTGCGTACCGGACGAAGTCGTGGAAATCGGCGAAACCCTGACCTTGGCGTCTGCCGACGATGAGATCGATCTCGACCGCGACAACCGGCTCGTGGCCCGGATGGCCATGGCACAACATTCGGGAGATCCCGTCGCCGAGTATGAGGTGCTCCGCGACGCAGCCACGGAACCCGGCGGTCTGCTACGCCTCGCGCTCACCGCCGCCGGTGTCGTCTCCGCACTCCTGCCTCAGCTCCGCACCGCTACCGGCCGGAAGTTGCTCAACAACTTGGCGATGCAAGCCCTGCACGACGAGAACAGCTGATGAGCAGGCACCTCATCAGGTGATGCTGCAAAGGCCGCCGGGTGTGCATTACACCCGGGACCTCCACGACGAGGTCGGGCTGACCGAGGAGGGGTCTCGTCGTTGAAAAGGCCGGCGCCCGTCAACCTGGTGCGTAAAGATTTCGATGAACACGATATGAGTGTGTTCGGTTAGCGATACGCTGCGCGTCTGGTTGTGCTTTCAGGCGACCTGACGCCTTGCCGGTCGTCTCGACTTGATCGGAGGCGCGAGTGTCGTTTGTGATCGCAGCACCGGAGATGGTGGCGTCGGCGGCTTCGGATCTGGCCGGCATTGGTTCGATGATCGGCGCGGCCAATGTGGCGTCGGCGGCCTCGACCACCGGTTTGCTGGCCGCCGCCGGGGATGAGGTGTCGGCGGCGATTGCGGCGGCGTTCTCCGCCCACGGTCAGGGCTATCAGGCACTCGGTGCGCGGGCTGCGGCGTTTCATGACCAGTTTGTCCAGGCGTTGACCGCGGGTGCCGGATCCTATGCCAGCGCGGAGGCGGCCAATGCCGCGGCCTTTGCGGCCAATCCGCTGCAGACCTTGCAGCAGGACTTGCTCAACGCGATCAATGCGCCCAGCCTGGCGCTGACTGGGCGCCCGCTGATCGGCAACGGCGCCAACGCGGCCCCCGGGACCGGGCAAAACGGCGCGCCCGGCGGGTGGCTGCTTGGCGACGGCGGGGCCGGCGGCTCGGGCGCGGGTGGCCACAACGGCGGTAATGGCGGGGCTGCGGGGCTGTTGGGCACCGGCGGTACCGGCGGGGCCGGCGGGCAGTCGGCAGCCGGTGGGGCCGGCGGGACCGGCGGATTGCTATTTGGCAACGGCGGGGTCGGCGGCATCGGCGAGCCTGGCGGGCACGGCGGGGCCGGCGGGCTGTTGGGCGCCGGTGGGGTTGGCGGGGCCGGCGCGCTCGCCGCAACTAACGGGGGGGCCGGCGGCGCCGGTGGGACCGGCGGGCTGCTCAGCGGGCTGGTCGGTGCGGGCGGCGGCGCCGGGGGCGCCGGGGGGACCGGCAACGCCAACGGAGGAGCCGGGGGCGCCGGCGGCAACGCCGGCCTGCTCGCCGGCCCCGGTGGCGCCGGTGGGACCGGCGGACCCGCATTGAACGGCGCCGGGGCTGTCGGCGGAGCCGGGGGCGCCGGCGGCAACGCCGGCCTGCTGTTCGGCGCCGGTGGCCCCGGCGGGGCCGGCGGATTCAGCAGCGCCGGCAACGGGGTCGGCGGGGCTGGTGGGCACGGCGGCAACGCCGGCCTGCTGTTCAGCGCCGGCGGGGACGGCGGGGCCGGCGGGGCCGGCTTTAACGGCGGGGGCGACGGCGGGGCCGGTGGGACAGGCGGCAACGCCGGTCTGCTGGGCTCCGGCGGGATCGGCGGGATCGGTGGATCCGGCTTTATCACCGGGGGTGCCGGCGGGACCGGCGGCTTGGCTGGCCTACTGGCGGGCAACGGCGGTGCCGGCGGCGCCGGCGGACAGGGTGTGACCGGTGGTGTCGGCGGGGTGGGCGGCAACGCCGTGCTGATTGGCACCGCCGGCGACGGCGGCAACGGCGGGTTTGGCCCCGTTATCGGCGCCCAGGGCGCCAACGGCGCCGCCGGACCGCTGCAGCCGGTGTTCAACGTCGTGAACGGCCCCGTCGAGGCGCTGACCGGGCGCCCGCTGATCGGCAACGGCGCCAACGGACATACGGGCACCGGGCAACCCGGCGCGCCCGGCGGGTGGTTGCTCGGTAGTGGCGGTGCCGGCGGCTCGGGCGCGCCGGGCCAACACGGGGGTGCCGGCGGGGCTGCAGGGCTGCTGGGCACCGGCGGTGCCGGCGGTGCCGGCGGAGGCTCATCGACCGGCGGGGCCGGCGGGGCCGGCGGGACTGGCGGGCTGCTGTCCGGCAACGGCGGGGTCGGCGGGGTCGGCGGGTTCACGACGGTGGCCGGCGGGACCGGCGGTGCCGGCGGGACCGGCGGAGCCGGCGGGCTGTTGGGCGCCGGCGGCAACGGCGGGGTCGGCGGGCTCGCGGAAGCCGCCGGCGCGATTGGCGGGGTCGGCGGGGCCGGCGGGGCCGGCGGGCTGCTCAGCGGGCTGGTCGGTGCTGGCGGCGGGGTCGGCGGGTCCGGCGGATTCGGTTTTGGCAACGGCGGGGCCGGCGGAGCCGGCGGCAACGCCGGGATGCTCGCCGGTTATGGCGGGGACGGCGGGGATGGCGGGGCTAGCGGGCTCGGCACGACCGGCGCGGCCGGCGGGGCCGGCGGCAATGCGGGCCTGCTGTTCGGCGCGGGCGGTGCCGGCGGGGGCGGCGGAAGCTCGGCCGGCACCGGCGGAGCCGGCGGGGCCGGCGGCAATGCGGGCCTGCTCTTCTCCAGCGGCGGGAGCGGCGGGGACGGCGGGGTCTCCGCCGTTACCGGTGGGGCCGGCGGGGCCGGCGGCAGAGCCCTGCTGCTTGGCAACGGCGGGAGCGGCGGGGCCGGCGGAGGCGGCACCACCAGGGGCGGCGTCGGCGGGACCGGCGGCGGAGCCGGCCCACTGTTGGGCGACGGTGGTGCCGGCGGGGTCGGCGGGAATGGCGGGACGACCGCCGGTGCCGGTGGTACCGGCGGCAGCGCCGTGGTGATCGGTGACGGCGGCAACGGCGGCAACGGCGCGTTTGGCCCGACGCCTACCCCCGGCGCCGGCGGCGGCGGAGGGCTGCTGTTGGGCGCAAACGGGATGAACGGGTTGACGTAGCCGGCTTTCGGGCCGAATCCCTGGTCGGGCCCACCCGAACGGCAACCCCACCATCCATTACTGCCCGGCACCCACCCCAGGGGCCATCAGCCACGCAGCGCCGAGGGCATCGCCGCACAACAACCGTCCCGGCCCAACCCCGTCCCCGGCAGCCACCGGCTACATGGCCGAGACAGGCGATGCCGGTGGCTGAAATCACAGGCAAAACGCGCTGGTGGCAGGGTCACGCCAGCAAATACCCTGCCGTGCGGCGCGCATCCGGCCAGTTGTCCCGCCAGCCGGATCAACCGGGCAGGATCAATCGGTTAAGGGTAAAGAAGCCCGACAAGGCGCTGCCGAAGTTCAACACGCCTGAGACATTGCCGGCGAGATCGGGGCCCAAAAGGGTGCCCGGGATGCCTCGGTTGAAGAAGCCCGACATTAGGCCGTTCTGGCTGGTGCCGCCGCTGGCCGAGTTGAAGAAGCCCGACATTTCGCCGCTCCCAGGCCCGACGGCGGAGTTGAAGAAGCCCGAGACTTCTTGGTCACCTGTGTTGCCGTAGCCCGAGATGGTGAGGCCGCTATCGGTGGTGAACCCGAAGCCGCTGTTGAAGTTACCCGAATTCCAGAACCCCGTGTTCCCCTTGCCCGAGTTCCCGAAGCCCGTGTCCAGTACGGCGCTGTTCATGAAGCCGGTGTTGCCGCCGCCACCGCTGTTGCCGAAGCCGGTGTCGAGGGTGCTCGCGTTGCCGAACCCGGTATCGCCCAGTCCAGAGTTCCCGATGCCCGTATTGATGTCGCCCGAGTTCCCGAAGCCTACGTTGGCAGAACTCGAGTTCCCAAAGCCAAAGTTGTTGATGCCGTGTGGGTTAAAACCAGGATTGTTGTCGCCGGAGTTGAATATGCCGACGTTGTTGCTGCCGGAGTTGAAGAATCCGATGTTGTTGGTGCCGGAGTTGCCGATGCCGATGTTGCCGCTGCCGGAGTTCAGCAGCCCGGCGAGGTTAATGCCCGTCTGATTGTCGCCGGTGAGCCCGATTCCGACGTTGTTGTTGCCGTGGTTGCCGAAGCCGATATTGCCGATGCCGGTGTTCCCGGCACCCATGTTGTTGATGCCGGAATTGCCGCCGCCCTGGTTTCCGCTGCCGGTGTTTCCGAAACCAACATTCCCGCCACCGGAGTTACCCATGCCAAAGTTCCCGACCTGGTTCGGACCGCTGGCGTTCCCCAGACCGAAGTTCCCGTTGCCGGTATTCCCCGCGCCGGTGTTGAAGTTACCGACGTTGCCAAAGCCCACGTTCCCGAAACCGGGAGCTTTGTCGCCGCCGGAGTTGCCGCCGCCGATGTTGCCGCCACCGAGGTTTCCGCTGCCGATGTTGTTGGTGCCGGTGTTGCCGTTGCCGATGTTGCCGTTGCCGCCCTTGTTTCCGATGCCCAGGTTGAACGGGAAGTTCGCCACCGCCGCACTGGCCGCCTGGCCGAGGTTGGGCAGCGACCCCTGCCACGGGGTGAGCTGGGCGGCCGCAGCGGACACCTGCCCGTAGTAGCCGACCATGCTGCTGACGTCTTGGGCCCACATCTGCTCGTATGCGGACTCTGCCTCCATGATCGCCGGCGCATTGAGACCCAACCAGTTTGAAAGAACCAGCCGCACAACGGCATTGCGATTGGCGGCCACCAGCACTGGATGCACGATCGCTGCGCGCGTCGCCTCGAACACCCCGGCAACCGCGCGCGCCTGACCGGCGGCCCCCTGCGCTTGGGCAGATGCCGCGTTCAGCCACCCCGCGTACGGGGCGGCCGCGGCGGCCATCGCCGCCGAGGCCGGGCCCTGCCAGGCTTGGCCCGCCAACCCAGAAGTGACTGAGGAAAACGAGGACGCCGCCGTGCCGAGCTCGGAGGCCAAACCCTCCCAAGCTGTTGCGGCGGCCAGCATCGGTGCCGAACCTGCACCGGAGAACATGAGCGCCGAATTGATCTCCGGCGGCAACACCAAGAAGCTCATGAGCGTTTAACTCCTCCTCGTTTGTTTGTTCGCTGTCCGAGTCGGTCATTATTGACGCGTCGTAAGAATAGTGGTGGTTCGTCAGAATTCTGGTGATTCGCCGAAAACCCGAGTGTCGGGGCCGAAAGCCAGGCAGAACCACAACTTCTCTTCGCCTCGGGGGCCCGTAACAGCAGGTAGGGCGAGTTCGCCGTGCTGAACTCGTGAGGGACGAGAACCACGGCTCCTTTTCTGCTTCGGCTCGCCGTACGTAATCGGCAAGGCCGTCGTCACCGGGCGAGGACGGGGACTTCTAAAGGCGCACAACAGGTCCGTCGCGATTAGCTGACACTTGTGCGGCCGGCTAAACCACTCATGGTTGCGGCGGTTGCACCCAACTTTGCAATACGCTCCGGCCGATCAATTGGCAGTCGTGGGCGCGTGCTAATTGCTTTGCGGCAGAGGTAAATTCCTGGTTCCTGACGACCATGCTCCGAGTACATCCGTGATGTGGTCCGCGACGCCGACCGATTCGCCATAGCGCTTGCACTGGACCGCCACGCGGTCGTCATCGAGCACACCGCGGGGGCGGGTGTCGCGGCGTTCTACATGACCGTGCTGTGTGAGGTGCTGGTCGGGTAGTCGGCCAAACGTCACTGGCCGCGCTGGGCGGACCGAGGCCACCTTGCAGGCAATTGACGCCATGGACTGAGTCGAGTTCGAGGGTTACATTGCCGACGGCCAGCCGACGAAGACCGCGATGACCAGGGGGATGGAAGAAGTGCCCTGCTCATGCGGAGGTTTGTGAGAACTCTGAGGACTATTTGTGGCTTACGCGACTATGGGTTTGATAAGTGGCGATCAGGGGCTAAAACACATTAGGGGCGACCAAGAAACATTGGCTGTCAAGCAAGAAGGTCTTCGGACGGGGAAATGCACAATGCGGGTGAAGCGGTCCAATGACCGGTGATGAGAGGCGGAACCCGCCATCGACACCGCAGGGTCAGCCGGTCCCCAACCCAGTCCCGGACTTCGTCCCGCTCGGAACGCCGATCGACCTCGACAATTGCGCCCGCGAGCCGATCCACGTCCCGGGCAGCATCCAGCCGCGCGGTGTGCTCGCGGTGGTGCGCGAGCCCGACTTCGAGCTGCGCCAGGTCAGCGCCAACGTCGCCGACCTGCTCGGTCGCTCCGTCGACGCCGTCCTGGGGGAGCACCTGTCGGCGCTGGTCGGTGCCGAGCAGGCCGCCCGGATCGAGCAGGCGGCGTCGAACTTCGGCGATCTGTGCGTGAACGCAACCCGCTCGAGTGCGTCATCGACGTCGCCGGCGAGCCGCGCGCGTTCGACGCCGTCCTGCGCCGTGAGCCAGACGGTGTGCTCCTCGTCGAACTCGAGATCGCCTATGGCGAACGGCCGTTCTCCTTCCCGAACACTTACCAGGCGGTGCGCAGCTCGGTGGAGGACCTGAACCGGGCCACTACGCTGGCCGACCTGTACGACACCGCCGCGCGCGCGGTGCGTGACCTCACCGGCTTCGACCGCGTGATGGTGTACCGCTACGACGAGGACTACAACGGCGAGGTCGTCGCCGAGGCCAAGCATGAGGAGCTCAACTCGTTCCTCGGCCTGCATTACCCGTCCACTGACATCCCGGCGCAGGCGCGGGCGCTGTACGAGAAGAACTGGATCCGGCTCATCTCGGACGTTGGCTATGCACCGGCTCCGCTGGTGCCGGCGATCGACCCGGCAACCGGAACGCCGCTGGACCTCACGTACGCCACGCTGCGCAGCGTCTCACCTATCCACGTCGAGTACCTGCAGAACATGGGTGTGCACGCGTCGATGTCGATCTCGTTGTTGCGGCACGGGCGGCTGTGGGGGCTCGTCGCCTGCCACCACTACGCCGGTCCGCATCTGCCGCCGTTCGGCACCCGGGCGGCCGCCGAGTTCCTCGGCTCAACCCTGTCGCTGCGGCTCGTGGACCGGTTCGAGGACGACCAGCTGCACAAGCGGCTGGCCGCGCAGAGAGTGCTGGCCAAGCTCATCGCCGCCACGCTGGACGACGGCGAACCGCTCGCGGCGATGTTGCTCGGAGCGCCCGACCTGCTCGACCTGGTGCCCGCCGACGGCGTCGTCGTCTACCTCCAGGGCGACCACCGGGTTAGCGGTTCGGTTTCGCCGCAGGAGGTGATTTCCGCCGTCGCCACCTGGGCGCGCGGCGCGGGCGACGAAATCGCGAGCAGCGAGTGCCTGTCCCGCGAAATGCCCTGGGTCGACATCGATCCGCAGTTGGCCGCGGGCGCACTCGCCCTCAACCTGCCCGACGGGCAATACGCCGTCTGGTTCCGGCGCGAGGTGGTGCGCTCGGTGGATTGGGGCGGTGATCCGGGCAACAAGGCGATCGCGGTCAGGGAGGGTGAGGAGGTCCGCCTCAGCCCGCGTAAGTCGTTCGAGCGGTGGCGCGAGGTGGTCCGTCAACGCAGCGAACCATGGAGGTTGACCGAGACCGACTCTGCGGAGGCGTTACGACGCCACCTGGTCGAGTCGCTGTACCGCCGCGCGCGGGGTGCGCTGCGCGTCGCCGAGACGCTGCAGCGCAGCCTGCTGCCCGAGTCGATCCCGACGCTGCGGAGCTGGCAGCTGTCCGCGCACTACGAGCCGGCCGCGGGCGATAACGTCGGCGGCGACTGGTACGACGCGTTCGAGTTGCGGGACGGGCGCTTGATCGTGCTGATCGGCGACGTTGCGGGACACGGCATCGCCGCGGCCGGAACCATGGCGCAGTTGCGTAATGCCCTGCGCGCGCAGTTGTTCGCCGGAGCCGCACCGGCCGAGGCGCTGACCCAGCTCAACGATTTCTGCTTGCACCTGCTGCCCGGCGCGTTCGCCACCGTCATCGCCGCGCGGGTCGATCTCGACTCGGGACAGGTCCAGGCCGCGTGCGCCGGCCACCTGATTCCCTATCTGACCAACTCGGGGACGGCCGTCCAAGCGCCGATCCAGCTCTCGCCGCCGATCGGCATCAAGGGCGTGACGTATGCAGCGAGCGCATTCACCGTCGAGCCCGGGCACGGGCTGGTCATGTACTCCGACGGCCTGGTGGAACGTCGCCATGAGGCGATCGACGACGGTATGGACCGGTTGGCCGAGACCCTCGGCCGTGCGGGCGACGCGCCGGCGTCCCGGATCGCGACGCAGGTGGCTGAGACTCAACTGGGCGACGTCGACGACGACGTCACGATCATCACCCTGCGTCGCCCGTCAGCGAGCGTGAATCGCGAAAGGTGAACGGCGTATGAATTGTCGGCACGGAGCGGCGCGACGGTAGCGCGGGTGGCGCCGTGCCCGTGAGACTAATGGGGTGACTTCAACCCACACGTCTCACAAGCACGCCACCATTTTCTACGTTCAGTGATCCGCTGGCTGGACGTCGGCTACCCGCAGGGCGTCCCCGGACCGGACCAGGTGGCATTGTTCGCCCTGTTGCGGAGCACGCCACTGACCACGGATCAGCTCGACGAAGTAGTCCACGAACCTCATCGCCAAGGAGTCGCAGGCCGGCGCCGAGGGCGTGGTTGCCGTGCAAGAGATCGCCGAATTCATCTCCAAGAGACCCACCACGACCCCGGGCCGGAAAACATCTCCGGGTGGCCGCGACACTGGCGGCCGCCGGTTGGCCGTTGGCCGGCATCGACGTCAGCGAGGTTATTCCCGGGGATGAACACGGCGAGGCAGCTGAAGAGATTGCGACGTCGCGAGGTTGAGTCATAGCTTCGAGATGTCGATGACGAAGCGGTAGCGCACGTCGCTGGCCAGCACCCGCTCGTAGGCGTCGTTGATGTAATCCGGCTCGATGACCTCGATTTCGGGCGTCACACCGTGCTCGGCGCAGAAGTCCAGCATCTCCTGGGTTTCGGCGATGCCGCCGATGTTCGACCCGGACAGGCTGCGCCGCGCCAACGCCAGCGGGAACGCCCCGATCTCCATGGGGTGTTCGGGGATGCCCAGCTCGACAAGCGTGCCGTCGACGTCGAGCAGGCTGACGTAGTCGTTGAGGTTCAGGTTCGCCGAGACCGTGTTGAGGATCAGGTCGAAGCTGCCCTTCAACTTGCGGAACGTGTCGGGGTCGGCGGTGGCGTAGTAGTGGCTGGCCCCCAGACGCAGTCCGTCCTCCATCTTCTTCAGCGATTGGGATAGCACCGTCACCTCGGCGCCCAGCGCCACGCCCAGCTTGACGCCCACGTGACCGAGCCCGCCCAGGCCGATGATCGCCAGCCGCGTGCCTTTGCCGGCTTTCCAGTGCCGCAGCGGCGAGAAGAGCGTGATGCCCGCGCAGAGCAGCGGCGCCGCGGCGTCCAGCGGTAGCGCGTCGGGGATGCGCACGACGAAGTTCTCGTTGACGACGACGGCTTGGCTGTAGCCGCCCTGGGTCGGCGTGCCGTCCTTGTCGATCGAGTTGTAGGTGAAGGTCGCGCCCGGCTTGCAGTACTGCTCGAGCCCGGCCTTGCAGCTGCTGCACTCGCCGCAGGAGTTCACCATGCAGCCCACGCCGACGCGGTCGCCCACCTTGTATTTGGTTACCTCGGAGCCCACCCCGGTGACCACGCCGGCGATCTCGTGGCCGGGAACGACGGGGTAGTTCGGTACGCCCCACTCCGCCTTGACGGTGTGGATGTCCGAGTGGCAGATCCCGGCGAACTTGATGTCGATCGCCACGTCGTGTGGGCCGGGGTCGCGACGCTCGATCGTGGTCTTGGTCAGCGGTTCGGTTGCGGAAGTGGCGGCATATGCGGTCACAGTGCTCATTGCGTATCCCTCTTGAGTAATCGTCGATTTCGAGAAAAGCTTAGCTACGGTAACGTTCTGGGGCTAATCGATCGGTCGACCGTCCTCCAGCTTATGGCTTGCGGCAATTGCTGCTCACCGGGCTCAGAGCAAGTAACCTGTCTCACACGAGAGTCCGATTGCCCGGGGAGATTGGCATGGACGGAACGCCGTTCGGTCGCTATCGGCTGCTGGGATCGCTCGGAGAAGGCGGCATGGGCCAGGTCTTTCGGGCGTATGACCCCGCGCACGATCGGGAAGTTGCGCTAAAGGTGTTGTCGCCCTTCGTCGCCCAAGATCCCACCTTCGAGCGGCGGTTCCGGCATGAGGCGCACGTCGCCGCCAGGTTGAACGACCCGCACGTGGTTCCGATTCACAGCTACGGCGAGATCGACGGCAGGTTCTACGTGGACATGCTGCTGATCGAGGGGCGAGACCTCGGATCGGTGCTGGAGCAGTCCGGCCCGATGGATCCCGCCCGGGCGGTCAAGATCATCGACCAGGTCGCGGACGCGCTCGAGGCCGCGCATTCGATCAATCTGGTGCATCGCGACATCAAGCCGTCGAACGTCTTGCTGACCAGGAAGGACTTCGCCTACCTGATCGATTTCGGCATCGCACAAGACACCAACGCCACCAGGATGACCAAGACCGGTCTGACGATCGGCACGTTCGCCTACATGGCGCCGGAGCGCATCGAGACTGGCGAGGCCGCACTGTCGTCGGACATCTATTCGTTGGCCTGCGTGCTCTATGAATGCCTGACCGGAGAGTTGCCATTTCCCGGAGACAGCATCCAGCAACAGATTGCCTGGCACCTGTCGAAGCCCCCGCCGCGCCCGTCGATGGTCAACGCGGGCGTCCCGCAGGAATTTGACGACGTCATCGCCAGGGGAATGGCCAAGAAACCTGCCGAGCGGTACCCGACGGTGACGGCGTTGGCCGAGGCGGCGCTCCATGCACTCGACCACCACGCACAAGCAATGCCGCGCCAAATCCCGCCCGAGATACCCGCGCAACGGGCGACGACGCCACGTGGTCCGGTCCGGCCCCAACAACAACCGCGCGGCCAAGCACAAGACACGCCGGACCCGCGTCCACGGTTGGTCGTCCAATCGCCTGCCGAAAGTGCGCCTCCCTTGCGGGACCCATCGCCCGATCGGCCGGCGCGGCGACCGGCGAATTTCACTGCGCCAGGCGTGCTACTGATGGTTTTCGCTGCGATCGTCACAGCATTGGGCACCTGGGGATACGTGAGTGGGGGAATTTACTACTTGGGTTCGATGAAAAGGCTCCTGACGGCGTTAGTCTTCGTAGTTTCGTGGCTGGAATTTGCGCTGGCATTCGGTATGGTGGCCGCACTTTGCGCCAAAACCGGTGAACGCATGGTCGTGAGAGCGGCATGGCTGACCTGCGCAGCTGGACTGGTGGCCGCCATGCCCTGGGCTTATTTGGCGCTAACCGGTACGCAGGAACCTGGTCCCTCCTGGTGGTGGCCGTTCTTCAGTCGCGTCGCGCTGGTCTTCTTCGGGATCGCCGCGAAGCGGACATTCGGCCAGTGGTGGTTCGCCGCAGCATTGGTTGCCGGATTGTACGGCATATTTGCGTTTTCGGTCTCAGCTGAATACCAGCAGCTCCGCGATGTAGGCATTACTCACGGCATCAGCACGCTGATTAGCATCGGCTGGCTAATTCCGGTTGCGATTTTGGGAATTGCTATGTGCCGGACCCGGATTCAGGCTGAAAAACCGATCGACCGCGGGGTCAGTTGATCACGGCGTCGACCCAGCGCAGGTCGTCGACGATGCCGCGGGCCGCGATCAAGCCCTCGCCGGTCTGCCATACCTCGTCGTTGACCACGAAAACCCGGTTGTCGTGATTGGCGGACAACTTGCGCCACGGATCGCTGTCGAGTACCGCCGCCGCACGATCTGCAGCGGCCGGTGACGCACACGACACGTAGATGATGTCGGCGTCGGCCGCTGAAAGATCCGGCCCCTTGGCCAGGTCGGCCTCGGTGGTGCCGAACTCGATGTAGGCCTTGTCGGTGAACCGTTGCGACGCCGGCCGGTCCACCCCGACGGCGGTCAGCACGCTGGCCGGGAAGTTGTTGGCCCCGAACACTCGCATGGAGGTGGTGGTCAGCTGCACGATCGAGGCCTGGAAGTGGGTGGCGTCATGGTTGGCCCCAACCTGCTTGGCACGTTGCGCGAATCCGCTGATCAACGCGTCCACGGCGTCGCCACGGGACGTCGCGGCGCCGACACCACGCAGGTTGTCCTGCCAGGCCACGCCCGGTGCCGCGGTGAACACCGTCGGTGCGATCGCGGCCAGCTGCGGATACAACGTGGGCGTCAGACCCTGCGAACCCAGGATGAGATCCGGGTGAGCTGCCGCGATGGCGCTCAGGTCGGGGGAGCTGCGGGTACCGGCACTGGGCAGACCGTGCACCGCATTGCCCAGGTAGGTGGGCTGAGCTCGACGACCCGTCGGGCAGGGCTGCGGCGACCACCCGCGATTGCAGGCCAAGCGCGCACAGGGCGTCGAGCTGGTCACCGGAGAGCACCACGATGCGCTGGGGCTCCGCCGGCACCTGGACCACGTCCGGGTTCACGCCCGCCGCATTGTGCGCGGGCCGGGTCGACGGCCCCGGGTCGGCACCCCAGTCTGGCTTGGCCGCGTCCCGCGCGCACGACGCGTCGGCCTTGCGGTCGTTGCCCAATACCCCGGCGCCGGCGATCTGGGTGGTGGGGGTGACAGGCCCTGACGGACCGCGACGCTGCGCTGGGCGGTTGCTCGGAGCCGCAGCCGCTACACGTCGCTCATCAGTGCTGTTGCAAGCACGGCCACCATGCGTCGCGTCCCGCCGATCAGCACGTGTTCGACGGTAACAGGCGCCAAAAACGGCCCACCGCGACGCATTTACGACAGTTTGTAGGACCAGACCTTCCCCCGGCCTGATCGGCGGCTAAGATTCCTGAAGTATTGGGTACCCGCCCCCTTCCGGGCCCCGGCCCGGGACGGATGTTTGGAGGAGCTGTTGACAGCCGAAGCGCCCCCGTTGGGAGAACTCGAAGCCGTCCGTCCGTACCCACCTCGGATGGGTCCCAAAGGGAACCTTGTCTACAAACTGATCACCACCACCGATCACAAGATGATCGGCATCATGTACTGCGTCGCCTGCATCGGGCTTCTTCTTCATCGGTGGGCTATTCGCGCTGTTGATGCGAACCGAGCTGGCCGCGCCCGGTCTGCAGTTCTTGTCGAATGAGCAGTACAACCAGCTGTTCACCATGCACGGCACGATCATGCTGCTGTTCTACGCCACCCCGATCGTGTTCGGCTTCGCCAACCTGGTGCTGCCGCTGCAGATCGGCGCACCCGACGTGGCCTTCCCGCGGCTCAACGCCTTCTCGTTCTGGCTCTTCCTGTTCGGTGCCACGATCGCGCGGCCGGCTTTATCACGCCGGGCGGGGCCGCCGACTTCGGCTGGACCGCCTACACCCCGTTGACCGACGCCATCCACTCACCCGGTGTCGGCGGCGACCTGTGGATCATGGGTATCGTCGTCGGCGGTCTGGGCACCATCCTGGGCGCGGTCAACATGATCACCACCGTGGTCTGCATGCGTGCCCCCGGGATGACCATGTTCCGGATGCCGATCTTCACCTGGAACATCCTGGTGACGTCCATCCTGGTGCTGATCGTGTTCCCGCTGCTGACCGCCGCGCTGTTCGGGCTGGCCGCCGACCGCCACCTAGGTGCCCATGTGTACGACTCGGCCAACGGCGGAGTTCTTGTTGTGGCAGCACCTGTTCTGGTTCTTCGGCCACCCCGAGGTGTACATCATCGCGCTGCCATTCTTCGGGATCGTGTCGCGAGATCTTCCCGGTCTTCTCCCGCAAGCCGATCTTCGGCTACACCACCCTGGTGTACGCGACGCTGTCGATTGCGGCGTTGTCGGTCGCGGTGTGGGCGCACCACATGTTCGCCACCGGAGCCGTTCTGCTGCCGTTCTTCTCGTTCATGACCTACCTGATCGCGGTGCCGACCGGGATCAAGTTCTTCAACTGGATAGGCACGATGTGGAAGGGCCAGTTGACGTTTCGAGACGCCGATGCTGTTCTCGGTCGGCTTCATGGTCACCTTCCTATTGGGTGGGCTGACCGGGGTGCTGCTGGCCAGCCCGCCGCTGGACTTCCACGTCACCGACAGTTACTTCGTGGTCGCGCACTTCCACTACGTGCTGTTCGGCACCATCGTGTTCGCCACCTTCGCGGGCATCTACTTCTGGTTCCCGAAGATGACCGGCCGGCTGCTCGACGAACGCCTGGGCAAGCTGCACTTCTGGCTGACGTTCATCGGATTCCACACCACCTTCCTGGTCCAGCACTGGCTCGGCGACCTGGGCATGCCGCGTCGCTACGCCGACTACCTGCCCACCGACGGCTTCCAGCCGTACGAACATCGTCTCGACGGTCGGCGCCTTCATCCTGGGCGTGTCGATGTTCCCGTTCGTGTGGAACGTGTTCAAGAGCTGGCGGTACGGCGAGGTCGTGACCGTCGATGACCCGTGGGGTTACGGCAACTCGCTGGAATGGGCGACCAGTTGCCCGCCGCCGCGGCACAACTTCACCGAACTGCCCCGGATCCGCTCGGAGCGTCCGGCTTTCGAGATGCACTACCCGCACATGGTGGAACGAATGCGTGCCGAGTCCCACATCGGCAGAGCCCACGGCGACGAGGGCCACGACGTGACCAAAGCCGACGTGACCGTCCGCTCTTGATCGTTCGGATTGGCAGCAATCACGGGTGAGCGTTTCGCCCAAGGTGTCGGTGCTGATCACGGTCACCGGCGTCGATCAGCCAGGTGTGACGTCGGCGCTCTTCGAGGTGCTGTCGCGCCATGGTGTTGAGCTCCTCAACGTCGAACAGGTCGTCATCCGGCATCGGCTGACGCTGGGCGTGCTGGTGTCCTGCGCGCAGGACGTCGCCGACGGCACCGCCTTGCGCGACGACGTCGAGAGCTGCCATCCATGGGGTGGGCCTGGACGTCACGATCGAGCGCAGCGACGACCTGCCGGTCATCCGGGAACCGTCGACGCACACGATTTTTGTGCTGGGCCGGCCGATCACCGCCGTGGCATTCAGCGCGGTGGCCCGGCAGGTGGCCGCACTGGGCGTCAACATCGACTTCATCCGTGGTGTCTCCGACTACCCGGTCACCGGCCTGGAGTTGCGGGTGTCGGTGCCCCACGGCGTGGATGGCCCGCTGAAGAGCACCCTGAACCGGGTGGCCACCGACGAGGGCGTTGACGTGGCGGTCTAGGACTACAGCCTGGCCTGGCGCACCAAGCGACTCGTGGTGTTCGACGTCGATTCGACGCTGGTGCAGGGCGAGGTGATTGAGATGCTGGCGGCCCGGGCCGGGGCGCAGGGTGCGGTCGCCGCGATCACCGAGGCCGCGATGCGTGGCGAGCTGGATTTCGCCGAGTCGCTCGAGCAGCGCGTCGCCACCCTGGCGGGTCTGCCCGCCGCGGTGATCGACGAGGTCGCCGCGCAGTTGGAACTGATGCCCGGCGCCCGGACCACCATCCGCACGCTGCGCCGGCTGGGTTTTCGCTGCGGGGTGGTGTCGGGCGGGTTCCGGCAGATCATCGAACCGCTGGCCGACGAGCTGATGCTGGACTTCGTCGCCGCCAACGAACTGGAGGTCGTCGACGGAACGCTGACCGGGCGGGTCGTCGGCAAGATCGTCGACCGGGCCGGGAAAGCCGAGGCGCTGCGGACATTCGCCGACCAGTTCGGGGTGCCGATGGGGCAGACGGTCGCGGTCGGCGACGGTGCCAACGACATCGACATGCTCAGTGCCGCCGGGCTGGGCATCGCGTTCAATGCCAAGCCCGCGCTGCGAGCGGTGGCCGATGCGTCGCTGAGCCATCCCTACCTGGACACCGTGCTGTTTCTGTTGGGAGTGACCCGCGGTGAGATCGAGGCCGCCGATGCAGTCGACGGCGTGGTGCGACGCGTCGAGATCCCGCCCGATTAACTGGCGCGAGCAGACGCAAAAGCCCCCATTTCGGGACGAAATCGGGGGCTTTTGCGTCTGCTCACCGGAGGTACGGCACGATAGGCGGGTGCCTGATACCGGCCCCGAATCTGGTGACGCCGTAGCCGACCCCGATCTGCTGATCGACTTCAGAAACGTTTCGCTGCGCCGCAACGGCCGTGCCCTGGTCGGGCCGTTGGATTGGGCGGTCGAGCTCGACGAACGCTGGGTGATCATCGGGCCTAACGGCGCCGGCAAGACGTCGCTGCTGCGCATTGCCGCGGCGTCCGAACACCCGACCTCGGGCGTGGCGTTCCTGCTCGGCGAGCGGCTGGGCCGGATCGACGTCAACGAGCTGCGGGCGCGCATCGGGCTCAGTTCGTCCGCCCTGGCTCAACGGATCCCGTCCGACGAAGTGGTGCGCGATCTGGTCGTGTCGGCCGGATACGCGGTGCTGGGCCGATGGCGGGAGCGTTATGAGGACGTCGATTACCAGCGGGCGCTCGACATGCTGGAGAGCCTGGGCGCCGAGCACCTGGCCGACCGCACCTATGGGACGTTGTCGGAAGGCGAACGCAAACGGGTCCTGATCGCCCGGGCCCTGATGACCGATCCTGAACTGCTGCTGCTCGACGAACCCGCCGCCGGCCTGGACCTGGGCGGCCGCGAGGAGTTGGTGGCGCGGCTGGCCGACCTGGCCGCCGACCCCGACGCGCCCGCACTGGTGCTGGTCACCCATCACGTCGAGGAGGTGCCGCCCGGCTTCAGCCACTGCATGCTGCTCTCGGAAGCCCGGGTGGTGGCCGCGGGTCTGCTGCCCGACGTGCTGACCGCCGAAAACCTGTCCGCCGCGTTCGGGCAATCGATCGCGCTCGACGTCGTCGACGGACGGTATTTCGCCCGTCGAGTGCGGACCCGCGCAGCGCATCGGAGGCCGCTATGAGCACAACGCCCGAACCGCTACCGACCCGGCCGGCGGCCACGGTGATGCTGGTCCGCGACGCTCCGGCCGGTTCCGGGGTTGGCCTGAAGATCTTCCTGATGCGCCGCCACTCGAAGATGGAGTTCGCGCCCGGCGTCATCGTGTTCCCCGGCGGCGGCGTCGACGACCGCGACCGCAACGCCGACTTGCGGGGCAGGGGGTGCTGGGCCGGTCCGGCCCCGGAGTGGTGGGCGCAGCGGTTCGGCATCGAACCCGACCTGGCCGAGGCGCTGGTGTGCGCGGCGGCCCGGGAGACCTTCGAGGAGTCCGGGGTGCTGTTCGCCGGGCCGGCCCACAGCCCGGACGGCCCAGACGGCATCGTCGGCGATGCCTCGGTCTACCGCGACGCCCGCCGCGCCCTGGACGACCGGACGCTGTCGTTCGCGGACTTCCTGCGCACCGAGAACCTGGTGCTGCGCTCCGACCTGCTGCGGCCGTGGGCCAACTGGGTCACCCCGGAGGCCGAGCGCACCCGCCGCTACGACACCTACTTCTTCGTGGCGGCCCTGCCTGAAGGTCAGCGAGCCGACGGCGACAACACCGAATCCGACCGCTCCGGCTGGACGCTGCCGCAGGACGCCATCGACGACTTCGAGGCGGGGCGCAACATCCTGCTGCCGCCGACCTGGACCCAACTGGACTCGCTGGCCGGCCGCAGCGTCGCCGATGTGCTGGCCGTCGAACGCCAGATCGTGGCCGTGCAGCCCATTCTCGAGAAACGCGGCGACAACTGGGTGTTTGAGTTCTTCGACTCCGACCGCTACCACCAGGCGCGGCAAGCGGGCGGATCGATGGACTGGCCGCTGTGAGGTCCGGTATGAGGCGCCGATGAGCGAGTTCGTCAGCGTCGTCGTCAGTGACGGCTCGCAGGATGCCGGGCTGGCCATGTTGCTGCTGTCGCGACCGCCGACCAACGTCATGACTCGTCAGGTCTACCGCGAAATCGTCGCCGCGGCCGACGAACTGGGCCGCCGCCACGATGTCGCGGCGGTGATCCTGTTCGGCGGTCACGAGATCTTCTCCGCCGGCGACGACATGTCCGAGTTGCGCCGGCTGAGCCCGGACGAGGCCGGCGGCGCAGCGCAGCTGCGGCGCGAGGCCGTCGACGCCGTCGCCGCGATCCCGAAGCCGACCGTGGCCGCGATCACCGGGTATGCGCTGGGCGCGGGTTTGACGCTGGCCCTGGCGGCCGACTGGCGTGTCAGCGGCGACAACGTGAAGTTCGGTGCAACCGAGATCCTGGCGGGTCTGGTGCCGGACGGCGGGGGAATGGCCCGGCTGACCCGCGCGGCCGGGGCGAGCAAGGCCAAGGAGCTGGTTTTCAGTGGGCGCTTCTTCGACGCCGAGGAAGCCCTGGCGCTGGGCCTGATCGACGAAACGGTGGCGCCCGACGGCGTGTACGACGCCGCGGCGGCGTGGGCGCGCCGATTCTTGGACGGCCCGTCGCTCGCGCTGGCCGCCGCCAAGGCGAGGATCAATGCCATTTTTGAGGAAGCGGTCGACTTGCCACCGGCCGACCGGCGTGCTGCCGAACGTCGCCGTTACATCGAGGTGTTCGCCGCTGGTCAGGGCGGTGGCGATGAAGGCGGCCGCGGCGGCCGTTAGGCTGCCCTTCATGACGAGGAGTACGAACATCCCCGCTGATGCCGTTCCCAACCCGCACGCCACGGCCGAACAGGTCGAGGCCGCCCGGCACGACAGCAAGCTCGCCCAGGTGCTCTACCACGACTGGGAAGCCGAGAGCTACGACGACAAGTGGTCGATCTCGTACGACCAGCGGTGCATCGACTACGCCCGGGATTGCTTCGACGGAGTCGTGCCCGACGAGGTGCTCGGCGAGCTGCCCTACGACCGCGCGCTGGAGCTGGGTTGCGGTACCGGGTTCTTCCTGCTCAACCTGATCCAGTCCGGCGTCGCCCGCCGCGGTTCGGTCACCGACCTGTCGCCCGGCATGGTCAAGGTCGCCACTCGCAACGGGCAGTCGCTGGGGCTGGACATCGACGGACGGGTGGCCGACGCCGAAGGCATCCCGTACAAGGACAACACCTTCGACCTGGTGGTCGGACATGCCGTGCTGCATCACATTCCCGATGTCGAGCTGTCGCTGCGTGAGGTGGTCCGGGTACTGAAGCCCGGCGGCCGCTTCGTGTTCGCCGGCGAGCCGACCACCGTCGGCAACGGCTACGCCCGTGCGTTGGCGAACCTGACGTGGAAAACCACCATCCGGGTGGTCAAGCTGCCCGGGCTGGGCAGCTGGCGCCGTCCGCAGGCCGAGATCGACGAGAAATCCCGGGCGGCGGCCCTGGAGTGGGTGGTCGACCTGCACACCTTCGAGCCGAAAGACTTGGAGCAGATGGCGACCAACGCCGGCGCCGCGCAGGTTCAGACCGTCACCGTGGAATTCACCGCCGCGATGCTCGGGTGGCCGATGCGCACCTTCGAGTCAACGGTGCCGCCGGGAAAGCTGGGCTGGAACTGGGCGCGGTTCGCCTTCACCGGCTGGAAGACGCTGAGCTGGATAGACGCCAACGTCTGGCGGCACGTGGCGCCGAAAGGCTGGTTCTACAACGTGATGATCACCGGGGTCAAGCCGTCCTGAGTAGCGGCTCCATCGGCCTGCAATTCAGCACCGACGACGTCAGATACCTGAGCTCGGACGCGGGTGCCGCGGCGCTGGGCGCGGTCGCCGAGTTCGAGCTGACCGACGCCACCCGGATCGCCGACACCGCCTCGGTGCGGGCCCGATTCGGGCACCGTGCCCCCATCCTGGTGGAGACGACGCTGCTGCGGCGACGGGCCGCCGAAAAGCTGGATGGCTTGAGCCCGAATTTTGCGGCCGCGGGCTGGCTCTTCACCGACGAGGCGCTACAGCAAGCCACCGCGGCGCCGGTGGCCGTGCACCGGGCGCGACGGCTGGCCGGCCTGGTCGTCCACGATGCGACCTGCTCCATCGGCACCGAAGTGGCCGCGCTGGCCGGCTCGGCGGCCCGAGCGGTGGGTAGCGATATCGACCCGGTGCGGCTGGCGATGGCACGGCACAACCTGGGTGCCGGTGAAATCGCGTCGACCTGTGCCGCGCCGATGCGCTGCACCCGGTGACCCGCGACGCGGTGGTCTTGGTGGACCCGGCGCGTCGCAGTGCCGGGCGCCGGCGCTTCGACCCGAACGACTACCAACCCGCGCTGGGGCCGCTGCTGGACCGCTACCGCGGTCGCGATCTCGTCGTAAAGTGCTCTCCTGGAATAGATTTCGATGAACTAGGCCGCCTGGGTTTCGATGGTGAGATCGAGGTGACCTCCCACCGGGGATCGGTCCGGGAGGCGTGCTTGTGGTCGCCCGGGCTGGCCGAACCCGGCGTGCGCCGGCGAGCCAGCATCCTCGACGCCGGCACCGGGTCCGGGGTCACCGAGATCACCGACGCCGAGCCCGACGAGTGCCCGGTGCGGCCCGCGGGCCGATGGATCGTCGATCCCGACGGCGCCGTCGTGCGGGCCGGCCTGGTGCGCCACTACGCAGCGCGGCACGGTCTATGGCAGCTTGACCCCGACATCGCCTACCTGTCCGGTGACCGGCTGCCGCCGGCGGTGCGCGGCTTCGAGGTGCTCGAGCAGCTGGCGCTCGACGAGCGCCGGCTGCGTCAGGCGCTGTCGGCGCTGGACTGCGGGGCGCTGGAGATCCTGGTTCGCGGCGTCGGCACGGTCGACCCCGACGCGCTGCGCCGGCGGTTGCGGCTGCGTGGCAGCCGGCCGTTGTCGGTTGTCATCGCCCGCATCGGGTCCGGGTCTGCCAGTCGGGCGACTGCGTTCATTTGCCGTCCGTCCCGATAGCGTGCCCAGGTACGCTGGCGGCGGTCAACCCGTGCGCGCGCCACCGCCCCTCTTCGGTCAGCGAGGATAGTTCGACGATGCGTTATCTGAGAGCGACCGCAGTGTCGGTCGCCGCGGTTCTGGTGGGTTGGCTGCCGGGCTGGCCGGCAGCCGCCGCGCCGGCGCCGTGCGCGAGCCTGGGCGGCACCGTCGACCCCGGTCAGATGTGCCACGTGCATGCCGCAGGCGCCACCTACACGCTGGACATGAATTTTCCGGTCGACTATCCCGACCAGCAGGCGCTGACCGACTACATCACGCAGAACCGCGACGGATTCGTCAACGTGGCGCAGAGCTCCGGACGCCGCGACCAGCCGTATCAGATGGACGCCACCGCCGAGCAGCACAGCGCCGGCCAGCCGCCCCACAACACCCGCAGCGTGGTGCTGAAGTTCTTCCAGGACCTCGGGGGAGCACATCCTTCCAACTGGTACAAGGCGTTCAACTACAACCTCGGCACCAATCAACCGATCACCTTCGACAACCTGTTCGCGCCCGGCGTCACGCCGCTGGACAGCATCTTCCCGATCGTCCAGCGCGAGCTGGAACATGCAACCGGGTTCGGCGCGGCGATATTGCCCTCGACCGGCCTCGACCCGTCGCACTACCAGAACTTCGCGATCACCGACGATCAGCTGATCTTCTACTTCGCCCAGGGTGAGATGCTGCCGGCGTTCGCCGGCGCGACGCAGGCCCAGGTGCCGCGTAACGCCATCCCGCCGCTTATTTAGGGCCGTCTAGGGCGCGAAGCTGTAGACCTGACCGTCGCTGGTGGCGGTCACCACGCGCCGGTCGGTGCCCACCGACACCCCGACCGGATATCCGGTGGCCGCGGGCAGCGGATAGCTGTTGATCGTGTGGCCGTTGGCCGGATCGAAGACCAGCAACGACATGCCGGGCGCGCCATTAGCGGGCGGGCCGGCCGGGCCGCTGACCACGGTGTAACCCACGCCGGCGCCGGCCAGGCTTGCGGTGCACAGGGCAGTGACGTCGTCGCGTCGCCAGACCTGGTCGGCATGATCGCCGGCATCCTTGAACGCGGCCAGCTGAGTGTCAGGGCCGCCTCCGGACACGATCAGGCCCTGCGGGGTGACCGCGGGCGGCGTCTGCGCCAGGAACGCCAGCGGCGCCGACCACTTCACCTTCCCGTCGGCGGCATTGAGCGCCCACAGCCGTTGGTCGCGGCCGTTGACGTAGACGGTCGATCCGTCGGCGGACAACACCGGACTGGCGATCACCCCGGCGCCGACGGCGTCGCTGGTCCACTCCCGGGTGAGCAGCGGCGTCTGGCCCGGGTGGTATTTCAGCGCCACCAGACCCGCGGCGGCACCGTTCGGTTGCCAGACGCTGAGCACCACGATCCCGTTGGCCGCCGAGAAGGCCGGTGCGGCCGCCATCGGGCAGCCTTGCCGGGCGGGTGCGCAGTCGGCCAGGCCGCGGGTGGGATCGGTGGGATCCACCCCGTCCACCAGGTCGAGCGAGCTGCCGACTACGTCGCCGCGGTGGGCGTCGAAAACCAGCACCTGTCCCAAATGCGTGGTGACCAGCAGTTGGCCGCCGCCCAGAAACCGCGGGGTGGACGGCATGCCGATCACCGGCTGGCGCCAGCGCGTCCACTGCGTCACGGGAAACGAGAAGATGGCCCCCGGCTCGCCGACGTAGACGTTGTCGAATCCGTCGAGCAGCGGTCCGGCGAATCCGCCGCCCTGGGCCAGCCGGAAACACCAGCGTTGCCGGCCGTTGTCGTTGTTCTCCCACTCCATCAGCGAACATCCGGCCGGGGTCTGCGCATTGAAAACGAGGTAGCCGCGTGCACTCAGGGCGGGCCCGGCCGCCAGGCTCCCTTTGACCGAGCGTGTCCATAGCAGCGTGAGCTTCGTGGCGCCGGCGGTCGTGGTGTAGCTGCTGTTGGCGGCGTCGCCGTACTGCGCGGGCCAGCCTTGCGCGGCCGCGGCGTCAACCCAGGAGTCGGTATTGCCGCAGCCGCCGAGTACGAAGGTCAACACCGCCGCGAGCAGCGCAAATGGCCGACGCCGCAACCTACGGGGCACTCGGGGACGTCGGACAAGCACCTCGGTTTCCCAAATCCTTCCGCAGGGCGTTCGGCAGAGCAGCGATCGAGTCCAGGTGAGGGTAACCCGTGGCGGCTCGGGTGCGTCTCAACGCCCGTCGCTGCGCGGCGCCCCAACGCCCCGCCGTTTCGGCGCGCATCCTTGTCCAGCTAGGCTTTCCGGCCATGACGAGCATGTGGGGTGCGCCGTTGCATCGCCGCTGGCGTGGCTCGCTGATGCGCGATCCGCGCCAGGCCAGGTTCCTCACGCTGGCATCACTGAAGTGGGTGCTGAGAAACCGCGCCTACACCCCGTGGTACCTGGTGCGCTACTGGCGGCTGCTGAAGTTCAAACTGGCCAATCCGCACATCATTACCCGTGGCATGGTGTTCCTGGGCAAGGGTGTCGAGATCCACTGCACGCCCGAACTGGCGCGGATGGAGATCGGTCGCTGGGTCCACATCGGGGACAAGAACACCATCCGTGCGCACGAAGGCTCGTTGCGGTTCGGCGACAAGGTGGTGCTGGGCCGCGACAACGTCATCAACTGCTATCTCGACATCGAGCTCGGAGATTCGGCGCTGATGGCCGACTGGTGTTACGTCTGCGACTTCGACCACCGGATGGACGACATCACGCTGCCGATCAAGGATCAGGGCATCATCAAGTCCCCGGTGCGAATTGGCCCGGACACCTGGCTCGGTGTGAAGGTGACGGTGCTGCGCGGCACGACGATCGGACGAGGATGCGTATTGGGGTCGCACGCGGTCGTCCGCGGCGTCGTCCCGGACTACTCGATCGCGGTCGGCTCGCCGGCGAAAGTGGTCAAGAACCGGCAACTGTCTTGGGAGACGTCGGCCGCGCAGCGCGCCGAGCTGGCCGCCGCACTTGCCGACATCGAGCGGAAGAAAGCCGCGCACTAAGCCTTCCGGTTGCGCTTCATCCAGGCGTTCGAGTCTGCTGGGGCCGCCGAACCTGCATACAGAGCGTGTTTCGGCGCTCATCGGGGTGCTCATTCCGGGTGGTCGTCGACCTGGTAGTCGAAGTAGACCTGAGGGATGTCGACGCTGGTCACGGTCACCGTCATGCCGTACTTCTTGCTGCCGTCGGTGAGTTCGCACCGCAGGGTGGTGCCTACCACGCCTTTCAAGTTGCCGGGGCAGGTCACCGAATCCGGCTGTTTGCCAACCTGTTCGGTCAGTTTGTCGCTGATCCGGCTGGCGACCTGATCCTTGTCGACCATCTCCGCCAGGTCGAATTTGACGTCGTCGCCATTGACGCTGGTCACGGTGGCGTTGACGTCGTAGTCCTTGTCCTTGAATTTCATCTTGCAATTCAGTTGCGCCCCGACTTTCGCGCCCAGATCGCTTGGGCACGTTGCCGAATCGGGCTTGCCCGTGGAACCGGTCATCTTCGCGGTGATCTGGTTGGCGACATCGCTCTTGCTCACCGAGTGCGACGACGAGGATGAGAAGTGAAACGAGCAGCCTCCGGTACCGATCATCAGACCGGCGGACACACCCGAAGCCAGCAGCGTCCGAACGATTGCGCGAGCCATGCCGTCTCCCTGTCGTCGACAATTCTTGTTTAAGTTTGCTGATACTTGCATGCCACGCCGCTTCGGGTGGGCCAATCCGGGAAACGCGGGTTGCTCAGATGTCGCGGTAGCGGCGCAGCGCCTCTACCCGCTCGGCGCCGTGATCGACGATCGGCGCGGGATATCCGGACGGCTGAGCACCCTTGTTCGGCCGGATATCCCGGATATCTTCGATGTCGCGCAGCTCGGGCACCCAGCGCCGGATGTAATCGCCTGTGGGATCGAACTTCTCGGCCTGCTTATCCGGATTGAACACCCGGAAGTACGGTGCGGCGTCGGTACCGCAACCGGCGCACCACTGCCACCCGTGCTGGTTGCTGGCCAGGTCACCGTCCACCAGCTGATCCATGAACCATTCGGCACCCCACTGCCATGGCAGATGAAGGTCCTTGACCAAGAACGAGGCGACGATCATCCGCACTCGGTTATGCATGAAGCCGGTCGCGCGCAGTTGACGCATTCCGGCGTCGACCAACGGAAACCCGGTCTCGCCGGCCTTCCAGGACTCGAAGCGGCGCTTCGCGTCCGCGCCCGTGTCGGTCTGGATGCCGTCGAAGGCGTCGTTCCAGTTGCGCCAGGCGCTGTGTGGCCAGTGATAAAGCACCGCGGCATAGAAGTCCCGAAACGCCAACTCCCGCAGGTATGCTCGCGCTCCTTGGCCGCGTAGATCCAGGTCGGCGACCATGGTTCGGGGATGAATCGTGCCGTACTTGAGGTGGGCCGACATCCGACTGGTGCCGGGCAGATCCGGCCGGTCGCGGTCATCGGCGTAACGCTTCAGTCCGTCCTTGACGAACGCCTTCCATTGCGCAAGTGCTGCGGCTTCTCCGGCAGTCAGGTCGAGTTCGGCGCCGGTGTCAGGGATTTCGCATTGCTCGAGTTTCACCTTGGCGGGGTCCAGCCAGTGCGCCGAATCGGCGCCCGATCCCGCGGGTTGCCGCCACCCTGCTTCGCGCCACTGGTCGAAAAACGGTGTGAACACCCGATAGGGCCTTCCGTCTTGTTTGGTGACGCGGCCCGGCGACACAAGATACGGCGACCCCGTCGTCACCAGCGGCACCGAATCCAGTGCGGTGCGCACCCGTTCGTCGCGCCGCCGCCCGAAGGGCGCGAAATCCTCCGAGACATGTACCGACGCAGCGCCAATTGCGCTGGCAATCTGGGGAATTCGATCTTCGGGCAACCCGCGCGTCACCAACAGCCGGCCATCGAGGTCGTCGTCCAGTTGCCGCAGGGAGTCACCGAGGAATTGCAGGCGGCGCTGCCCGGACGACGCCTCCAGCCGTGGATCGAGCACAAAGCAGGCCAGCACCTCGTCACTGTCGGCGGCCGCGGCCGCCAGTGCGGGATGATCCCGCAACCGCAGGTCGCGACGAAACCACAACAGTGAGACCATGTTTCGATGCTGCTCGGTCAGCGATTGAGTCGCCAGATGTGGGTGGACAACACGGTGGCGAAGGCGCACCACAGCGGATAGGGCAGCAGCGCGCCGCCGACCCGGGCGTCCGCGGCCCGTCTGGCCAGGTCGGCGCTGCTGACGGTCAACGCCGCGGCGCCAACCGCAGCGGCACCGAGTTTGCGGTACCGGAAGAACAGCCAACTCCACCCGGCGTTGAGGACCAGATTGACGCCCAACGCCGCGATGTAGCCACGCGCTTTGTCATGCTCCTCCGCGGCGTGGAAGCGGTCGATGGCCACCGCGGACGTGGTCGCGATGTCGCCGTAAAGCGCGGTCCACACAACCGGGAACGCGACGCCGGGTGGCTGGTAGGACGGTTTGCGAAGCCGCGCGTACCAGGCGGGATTACTTTGCGGGCCGGCCAGGCTTCCGCTTGCCGATGCCGCGGAAACCGCTAGCGCGGTTGCCGTTAGCGTCAATTTTTTCATTGCCCGTCCTCCCAATTCTCGTTGTCCCAATGAATGAATGATTTGCGAACTGAACGTCTGGCTACGGGGTATACAGTTGCACTGGCTATGAACAGTGAAAACGAGGTCTACAGCCGAGCCGCAACTGCAGTACGAAATATCTGCCGATCTGCGCGAGCTTATGGGTGAGTCCGACCAGATCGGCCGTTTGTTCGCGACAACACACGACGTGCGGCCCACTGACTTTCGCGCGTTGCTGCACATCATGGTGGCTGAAGATGCCGGGCAGCCGATGACGTCGGGTGACCTCAGCCACCGCATGGGACTGTCCGGTGCCGCGATCACCTACCTGGTGGACCGGCTGATCGAGTCGGGCCACCTGCGCCGTGACTCCCACCCGGCCGACCGGCGGAAGGTCATCCTGCGCTACTCCGAATCCGGGATGGATACCGCCCGCTCCTTCTTCACCCCGCTGTCCGCTCACGTTCACTCGGCCTTCGACGGTCTCACCGACGCCGATTTGGCCGCAGCGCATCGGGTCTTTATCGCGTTCACCGCCGCGATGCGACGCTTCCAGGACGAATTGGGCTCTGCCCAAACCGTGATACCCGCCTAGCGCTGCCTTTGAGCGCGGCAACCAGGCCCTCGGTATCCGCAACGGTCACCGTCAGCGCCGAGTGGTCGCGCAGGCCGATGACACGACGGATGGGCGGCTCGAAGTGGACGCAGACGCCGGCCTGCGCGATTGGTTCCGAAGGTGAGCCCGTCGTCGGCGAGCGACAGCCGTGGACCCACTGCGGTCCACCATCGATAGGGGCCGGCGACGTGCGCGTCGCGCACGCTGGACAGCGGAGCGTCGACGCGCAGTACCCCGTAACGGGCCACGAACCGTCCGTCGTCGGTCAGCGTCACGCCCTGTTCGCCCGGCCACCGAAACGGCAGCCAGATCGGGGCGAACCGGGGGTCGTAACGGTAGGGGAAGTGGCGACCACGCTCGTTCCGCGGTGTCATCGCATGGCTCCGATCGTTTGTGCGGAACTTCGAAGAGTTCGATGATTGCGGTGATGTTAGCGCCGTTTTTTCGTAATTTGGATAATGTATTTCGCATTATGACCGGGGTCATTCTGTTCGTCCCAGCAGGTGACGCAACGCCGTCTCGAGGTCAGGCTGACGGAACCGGTGTCCCGATTGACTGAGCCGGCCGGGGAGCACGCGCTGACTGGCGAGGGCGAGTTCGCGCGCGCCCTGTTTGCCGAGCAACAACCGAGGGCCCAGCGATGGCACCGGCAGTACCGCGGGCCGGTGCACGACGTGGGCGAGGGTTCGGGTGTAGTCGGCATTGCGGACCGGTTGTGGGGCGACGGCATTCACCGGTCCTGACAGCGCGGTGTCCCAGAGTGCGCGGTAGTAGATGTCGATCAGGTCGTCAATTCCGATCCAGGGCAGCCATTGGCGGCCGTCGCCCAGCCGGCCGCCCAGTCCGGCACTGAACAGCGGACGCATCAGCCGCAGGGTGCCACCGCGCGGGGACTGCACGATGCCGGTGCGCACCCGCACCACCCGCACGCCGGCCTGCTCGGCCGGAGCGGTCGCGTCCTCCCAATCCGCGACGACGTCCGCCAGAAAGCCATCGCCGCGGTCGCTGTCCTCGGTGAGGGTGTCGTCACCGCGGTCGTACCCGTAGTACCCGACCGCCGAGGCCGAGATCAGCACGGTTGCGCTGCGGCCCGCGACTTCGGCCAGTTTGCGGGTCGGGCCAATTCGACTGTCGCGGATGGCGTTTCGGTGGGAATCGGTGAATCTGCCGGCGATCGATGCGCCGGCCAGGTGCATCACCGCATCGACGCCGGCGAGCAGTTCGGGGTCGGGGTCGTCCGGATTCCACTGCCGTTCGCCGTCTTTCGGGGCCCCGCGGACCAGCCGGATGACGCGGTGCCCACCGGTGCTCAGAAACGCGGTCAATGCGGAACCGACCAGACCCGACGACCCCGTGACCGCAACGGTCACCGGTGCCAGGCCGTGCGCGGCAGCCTCGTGGTGCGCGGCCAGGTCGTCGGCCAGCTGGCGGTGCCGGTAGACGAACATCGCCCGCAGCGCCGACCCCGGCACCGGCGTGTCGACCCGGTCGATCACCCGGGTCCGGTTGTCGCCCGCGTCCTCGAAATCGTGCGTATGGCGCCACCGCACGGCGACGCGCGCCGGTACCGAGGCCAGGCCGTCGCTGCCGATGGTGTCCACGAAGCGCCGCGGCGGATCGAAACCGTCCGCCTGGTGATCAGCCACCCAGCGCAGCCCGCCGGGTAACGCGAGCGTCGCCTGGCCGTCCTTCAGCGATGCCGCCTCGGTGACGAGTCGCATAGGCGACCACGGCGGCGACAGCCGGTTGAATGCGCCCGGCCTGCCGTACCACGCGAACACCTCGTCGCGCGGCGCGTCGACCACGCTCGAAAATTCCAACCCCATCTCTTGACCGTACCGGCGAAGCTCGGCGCTTGGCGCCGGCCGTTCGGGGGATAGTGGTCTGTATGAGTGTTCTCGGCGGAATGCAGTCGCTGCTCGACATGGCCCTAGACCGAACCGTCGTTCCCGGCTACACCAGCGTGGGCTATCGGCTCCGGCACGCGGGCTGGGCAGACGACCCGGCCCCGGGTGCGCTGCGCGGCCGCACCGCCCTGGTCACCGGCGCCAACCGCGGGCTCGGCAAGGCGATCGCGGCGGGCCTGGCCCGGCTGGGCGCGACCGTTCTGCTGACCGTGCGCGACCGCGACAGCGGCGAGCAGGCCCGCGACGACATCATCGATGCCGGAATCCACGAGTCGGCCGAGGTGCGGGTGGAGGTGTGCGACGTGTCCGACCTCGCGACCGTCCGTGCCTTCGCCGCCGACTTGGCCGGCCGGGTGCCCCGGTTAGACGTGTTGATCCACAATGCCGGTGTGCTGCCGGCGACCCGCGGTGAGACCGCCGATGGTCATGAAATCACCTTGGCCACACATGTTTTGGGGCCGATACTGTTGACCGAAGAGCTACTGCCGATGCTGGCCGACTCAGGCGATGCGCGCGTGATCCTGATGTCCTCGGGCGGGATGTACACCCAATCCCTGCCGACCGACGACCCGGAATACCGGCGCGGACACTACCGCGGCGGCACCGCGTATGCGCGAACCAAACGGATACAGGTGGCTTTCACACCGATTCTGGCCCGCCGCTGGGCCAGCCAGCAGATCCGCGTCTATTCCATGCATCCGGGATGGGCCGACACTCCTGGGGTGACCGCGGCACTTCCGGGGTTTCGGAAGATCACCGGCCCGCTGCTGCGCACACCCGAACAGGGCGCCGACACCGCCCTCTGGCTTGCCGCGACCACACCGGCACCGCCCACCGGCGGCTTCTGGCACGACCGGAGGTCCCGTCCGCAGCACTATCTGCCGTTGACCCGGTACGAGCGAACAGGATCTCGAATTGCTGTGGCGCTACTGCGCGGACGCGATCGGCCTGGAATAGGCCGGACTACCGGTCGGGCAGTGCGTGCTCGTCGATGGGCAGCCGTGGTTGTGGTTGTCGCTCAAGGCGTTTGGCCGCCAGGTACAGCTGCGCGGTCTCCTTGGCCACGGTCCGCCAGTCGAAGTCGGAAGTGAGCCGTTGCCGGGCGGCGCGGGCGCGGCGCTGGGCGGCGGCGGGATCGTCGAGCACCGTCCGCACCGCCGAGGCCAGTCCCGCCACGTCGCGCGGCGGGCACGAGATGCCGGTCTGCCCGTTGATGACCGCTTCGCCCAGGCCGCCGGTGTTCGACGTCACCAGCGGAATGCCGGCCGCGGCGGCCTCCAGCGCGGCCAGACCGAAAGGCTCGTAATGGCTGGGCAGCACCGCGGCGTCGGCCCGATGCAGCGCCGCCAGCAGTTCGTCGTGGTGCAGGTGTCCGACGAACCGGGTTGCCTTGAGCACCTTGTGTTTACGGGCCTGCTCGACGAGCCAGTCCTGCTGGGTGCCCTCCCCGGCGATGGTCAGCGTCGTACCCGGGTGAGCGCGTCTGATCCGGGGCAGCGCGGCAATCAGGTCGTGCACACCCTTCTCGTATTCGAGCCGTCCGACGTAGAGCAGCTCGGCCGGGCCGCTCCGCGGGCGACGGGCCGCGAACTGCCAGCGTGCCGCGTCGATGCCGTTGCGAATGACCGTGGTTTCGGCCAGGCCGGGGCCGAACAGCTCGGTGATCTCGTCGCGCATCGACGCCGAACAGGTGATCAGCGAGTCGGATTCGCGCACCAGCCATGACTCCACCGCATGCACTTGCCTGCTGATTGCACCGGAGACCCAGCCGGAGTGCCGACCGGCTTCCGTCGCATGGATCGTGGAAATGATTGGCACGTCATAGAATTGGGCCAACGCAATGGCCGGATGAGCGACCAGCCAGTCGTGTGCGTGTACGACGTCGGGTCGCCAGGGCCGGTCGGAGCGGTGCCGCTTCCCACCCTCTTTCAAAGAGAGGCCGGCGCGGATCATCGCGTGGCCCATCGCCAGCGTCCAGGCCATCATGTCCTTGCCGAACGTGAATTCGTGCGGATCCTGTGCCGCCGCGATCAGGCGAACACCCTCGCTGACCTCATCGGAGGACGGATGCGTGCTGGGATCGGTGCCGGTGGGCCGGCGGGACAGCACAACCACGTCGTGCCCGGCCGCAGCCAGCGCGGTCGACAGATGGTGCACGTGCCGGCCGAGTCCCCCGATGACCACCGGCGGGTACTCCCACGACACCATCAGGATCTTCATGTCACCGGCCCGTTTCCGCCGCCGCGAGCGTGCGCAGAATGCCGCCCTGCGCGGCGTGTCGCCGTACAGACACGCACGCTCGCGGGAGACGGGCGGTCATTTGGGCAGTCTCCGGGCATCTAGGGCGCCGAACAGGCCGTCGGCGCGGTTCCAGCCGTCGGCCAGGCGCTGTGCGGTGTCTCGCCGGCCCGACGCCAGCGCGCCCGCGATCTCTCGGGTGGCATGGGCATGCAGGTGAGCCCGGTAGCGGGCGTAGTCGGCGGCCGAGTCCTTGCTCACCATGAACGGCCAGTCGCTGGACACGGTGAGCAGCGTCTCGCGCAGGATCTGATCGGCGACGTGGTCGCGGGGGATGGGTCCGTCCAGCGATGCCGTCTGCGCGAGCGCCTTGTCGACCGTGGACAGGGCCGTGTCGACCACTTCGGTGTTGAGCTGGACCAGGTCGGCCACCTTCTCGCCGTTCCACACCTGCCAGTCCTTACCGGAACCCCAAGAGCTGGGCGGCAATTCGACCGCGTCGCCGACGAATCCGGCGGTCATCGCGTCGTTGAGCGTGCCCACCCGGACACCGGCGGCGGGCAAGGCGCGCAGCACGCGCGCCAGCCACGTCGGGCCCTCGTACCACCAGTGGCCGAACAACTCGGTGTCGAAGGCGGCGACCACGTGAGCAGGCCGCCCGATGCGCTCGGACTCGGTGAGCAGCCGGTTGCGCACCAGCTCGACGAAATCGGCGACATGAACGTCGACGGCGCGGTCGGCGCGCTCGGGGTCATACGGCGCCTTGGCGTCCGACGCCACATTGCGGCCCGTGACCCGTGCCGGCTTGAGGCCGGTGAGGTGGTCGTAGGTGTGGAAATCGCGGTAGGCGGCGTGCCCGGGGTAGCCGGATTTCGGCGACCACACCCGGTAGCTGACCTGCAGGTCACGTCCGAACGCGACGACGCCGGTACTGCCCACCGGCCGGCCCAACGCGGTGTCACCGTGCAGCGATGGGCCGTCGACCATGAAGTGGGTCACGCCCGCCGCGGCGTAGTCGTGCTCCATGCCCGGGGCGTAGGCGCATTCGGGCGCCCAGATCCCGGTCGGGCTGTATGCCAGCCGCAGCCGTGCATCGGCCAGGCCTTCGCGCAGCGCGAACTCGCGCAGCCGCGGCGCCAGCAGCGGCTGGAACGGGTGGGCCAGTGGGCCGCCGAGCAGCTCCACGGTCCCGGCGTCGATCAGGCCGCGCAGCAGCGGGCTGGCGCCGTGACGCCACACGGTGGCAAAGTCGTCAAGCGCTTGATCCGCTTCGTCGCATTCGCGAACTCCAAACGCCCGCAATGCATCTGGGGTGCACGACGGGTAGTCGGCCGACTTCGAGCGCGGGGCGGTGCGTGCGCTGGCGGCCTCAGCCGCCCGCAGTCGCCAGTTGGCCAGCCAGTGATGCATCCCGTCGAGGCAGTACGGATCGTCGAGCTGGGCGTTGACCACCGGCGTCATTCCGAGGGTGACCAGTCGGTGCCGATCCTCGTCGGCCAGCGTCCGTAGCGCCCGCAACAGCGGCAGGTAGGCCGCCGCCCACGACTGATAGAGCCATTCCTCGCCGACCGGCCAGCGGCCGTGGTGGGCCAGCCACGGCAGGTGGGTGTGCAGCACCAGGCTGAACATGCCGGGGACCCGGTTCTCGGACGTGCTCAAGGGCGCACCGCGATCGCGATCAAATCGAGGCTGTCAGCTATGTCACGGATGTCACGGTCGACGATGTCGAAGTCGCCGGTCGTCACGGCGGCGACGTCGGCCGTCAGCTCCGGCGACCACGGAGCGTCGGCCACCGCCCGCGCGATCTGTGCGTCGATGATGGAGCCGCCGTGGCGGGCATCCATCTCCTGCAGCCGCGAGCCGTGAAACAACCCGCTCATCGACACATCGCGAAACCCGGAGTCGACCAGCAGCTCGGTCATCTCGTCGGCGTTCAGCTCGCGGGTGTGAAAGGGGTTGATCGGGGTGTCGCGGCCGGGGGAGAAGGTGATCCGGTTCGGGGTGGACATCATCAGCAGCCCGGAGGGACGCAGCACCCGCAAGCACTCCCGGACGAACTGACCCTGGTCCCACAGGTGCTCGATGACCTGGAAGTTCACCACGACGTCCACCGAAGCATCGTCCAGCGGCAACTCGGCGAGGTTGGCCTGCATGACCTCCACGCGGGGGTAGCGGCTGCGCACGTGGATCACCGCGGCCTCGTCGTAATCGACCGCGACCACCCGGCGGGCGACACCGGCGAGCAGATCGGCGCCGTAACCTTCGCCACATCCGGCCTCGAGCACGTCACGGCTCACACACCGGGTAGCCAGCCGTTCGTAGACCACCTCGTGGCGGCGAAACCAGTAGTTCTCGATGTCCAGATCGGGGATGGTGCGCTCGCCTGTCAGCGTCAACACCGTGTCGGCCGCCGGCGAGGTGTCGCCGGGGCTGCGCGAGGGGACGTCTGGAACGAGTGCGCTCATTGCTAGGCAGGCTAACGCGAAGTGTCGGTTTCGCGAACCTGAGACCGGACACAGGCGCAAGAACGTGCAGTACCACCCGCTATGGTGTGAAGGCAGACCGCACAAAGTTACCCTTCAGTAACATGCTCGCGCGGTCGTGAATCGAGTGCCCTAAGTCCCGCAGACAGACCGCTGCGGGACTCCGTCAAGGAGGACGAACCACACTCATGACAAACATCGTGGTCCTGATCAAGCAGGTCCCGGACACTTGGTCGGAGCGCAAGCTGAGCGACGGCGATCACACGCTGGACCGCGAGGCCGCCGACGCGGTGCTGGACGAGATCAACGAGCGCGCGGTGGAAGAAGCGCTGCAGATCCGGGAGCGGGAGGGCGGCGAAGGGTCGGTGACCGTGCTGACCGCGGGCCCCGAGCGCGCCACCGAGGCGATCCGCAAGGCGCTGTCGATGGGCGCCGACAAGGCCGTCCACCTCAAGGACGACGGCCTGCACGGCTCCGACGTCATTCAGACCGGCTGGGCGCTGGCGCGTGCGCTGGGCACCATCGAGGGCACCGAGCTGGTGATCGCCGGTAACGAGGCCACCGACGGCGTCGGCGGTGCCGTGCCGGCCGTCATCGCCGAGTACCTGGGCCTGCCGCAGCTGACGCACCTGCGCACGCTGTCGGTCGAGGGCGGCAAGGTGACCGGTGAGCGTGAGACCGACGACGGCGTGTTCACCCTCGAGGCCACGTTGCCCGCGGTGGTCAGTGTGAACGAGAAGATCAACGAGCCCCGCTTCCCGTCCTTCAAAGGCATCATGGCCGCCAAGAAGAAAGAGGTCACCGTGCTGACGCTGGCCGAGATCGGGGTCGAGGGCGACGAGGTCGGACTGGCGAACGCGGGGTCGAAGGTGTTGTCGTCCACCCCCAAGCCACCCAAGACCGCGGGCGAGAAGGTTGCCGACGAGGGCGAGGGCGGAAACGACATCGCGAAGTACCTGGTAGCCCAGAAGATCATCTGACGAGCACCCCTGACACGAGAAGAGCGATAACACATGGCTGAAGTACTCGTGCTCGCTGAGCACGCTGATGGCGCGCTGAAGAAGGTCAGCGCCGAGTTGATCACCGCCGCGCGTGTGCTGGGCGAGCCGGCCGCCGTCGTGGTCGGCGCGCCGGGCACCGCCGCGCCGCTGGTCGACGGGCTGAAGGCGGCCGGAGCCGGCAAAATCTACGTTGCCGAGTCCGACGACGCCGACAACTACCTGGTCACGCCGGTCGTTGACGTGCTGGCGGCGCTGATCGAGTCGAACTCTCCGGCCGCCGTTCTGCTGGCCGCCAACGCCGACGGCAAGGAGATCGCGGGCCGGCTCGCGGCCCGGATCGGATCCGGTCTGCTGGTCGACGTCGTCGAGGTCAAAGAGGGTGCGCGTGGGTGTCCACTCCATCTTCGGTGGCGCGTTCACCGTCGACGCGCAGGCCAGTGGCGACACCCCGGTGATCACGGTGCGGGCCGGCGCCATCGAGGCCGAGCCGAGCGATGGCGCGGGTGAGCAGGTCACCGTGGAAGTTCCGGCACCGAGCGACGCTGTCACCAAGATCACCTCCCGCGAGCCGGTGGCCGGCGGCGACCGGCCTGAGCTCACCGAGGCCAGCATCGTCGTGTCCGGCGGTCGTGGGGTCGGCAGCGCGGAGAAATTCAGCGTCGTCGAGCAGCTGGCCGACTCGCTGGGCGCCGCCGTCGGGGCGTCGCGTGCCGCGGTCGACTCCGGCTACTACCCGGGCCAGTTCCAGGTAGGGCAGACCGGCAAGACGGTATCGCCGCAGCTCTACATCGCGCTGGGCATCTCCGGTGCCATCCAGCACCGCGCGGGCATGCAGACCTCGAAGACCATCGTCGCGGTCAACAAGGACGAAGAGGCGCCGATCTTCGAGATCGCCGACTACGGCATTGTCGGCGACCTGTTCAAGGTTGCTCCGCAACTGACCGACGCGGTCAAGGCCCGCAAGGGCTGACGCCTGATCAGCAGGTAGCGGCCCCGCAGATAACCTGCGGGGCCGTTATTTTTTCGCGACATTTCGTCATCTGACGTGCACCGACACGTCATAGCGGCGATGCCGATTAGCTCATCGACTGCGACACGTTGGTCCTATGAGCATCGCTTCTGTCCTCATCCCCAGCGACAAGCCGGACGGCGGACCAGCGCAGGCCGGAACTTCTGGGGGGCCGCGCTACTCCTTGCTGCTGTCCACCGACCCCTCATTATCGAGGCCGCCCAGCGGCTCCGCTACGACGTGTTCACCAGCACACCCGGATTCACCCTGCCGGCGGCGTCCGGCGAGAAGCGCGATGTCGACCGGTTCGACGAGTTCTGCGACCACCTGCTGGTCCGCGACGACGACACCGGTGAGCTCGTGGGCTGCTATCGGATGCTGGCGCCGACCGGCGCGATCGCCGCCGGGGGCCTCTACACCGCAACGGAATTCGACGTCCGCGCGTTCGACGCCCTGCGGCCGTCGCTGGTGGAGATGGGCCGCGCGGTGGTGCGCGACGGCCACCGCAACGGTTCCGTGGTGCTGTTGATGTGGGCCGGCATCCTGGCGTACCTGGACCGGTACGGCTACGACTACGTGACCGGCTGCGTCTCGGTCCCGATCGGCCCCGAAACCGACGGTGACGTGCCGGGCAGCCAGCTGCGCGGGGTGCGCGACTTCGTCCTGAGCCGCAATGCCGCGCCGCCGGAGTACCGGGTACGCCCGTACCGGCCGGTGCGGATCAACGGAAAAGCCCTCGACGACATCGCGGCGCCGCCGCGGCCGACGGTTCCGGCGCTGATGCGCGGGTACCTGCGGCTCGGCGCCCAGGTCTGCGGCGAACCGGCGCACGATCCGGACTTCGGCGTCGGCGACTTCTGCGTGTTGCTGGACAAAGAACGCGCCGATACCCGATATCTGCGAAGACTGCGGTCGGTATCGGCCGCCACCGAGATGGCCGGCGGCGAGCGATGACCCTGCGCTCCCGCAGCTACCGCACACTCCTGGCTGCCCCGCGCGTCGTGCGACAGCAGTTGTGTGGGTGTCGGCCCGGCCGCGGTCGCGGCGGTCGCTGGTGGTGCTGCGGGTAACGCTTCGCGTCACGTTGGCGCTGCTGTTGGCGCCGGGTTTGCCGCTGTTGGCGGTGCCGCTGCCGGGCCGCACCAAGGTGCAGCGCATCTATTGCCGGCTGGTGCTGCGCTGCTTCGGTGTCCGGATCGCCGTCTCCGGCGCCCCGATTCGAAACCTGCGTGGAGTCCTGGTGGTCAGCCCACATATGTCCTGGCTGGACGTTTTCTGCATCGGTTCGGTGTTGCCGGGGTCGTTCGTGGCCCGTGCCGACATGTTCACCGGGGGCGTGATCGGGATCGTCGCACGCATGCTGAAAATCATCCCGATCGAGCGGACCAGCCTGCGCCGGTTGCCTGCGGTGGTGGACACCGTCGCCCGTCGGCTGCACGCCGGCCAGACGGTGGTGGCGTTCCCGGAAGGCACCACGTGGTGCGGCCGCCCGGCGACGATGCGGGCCCGGTAGGGGCCCGAGGAGAAGCCGGGCGATCACACCTTGGCCGTGGGTCGTTCTATCCGGCCATGTTCCAGGCCGCGATCGACGCCGCCCGCCCGGTGCAGCCACTTCGGCTGACCTATCACCACGCCGACGGCAGCGTTTCAACCGCTCCGGCTTTCGTCGGCGACGAGACATTGCCGCGGTCGATCGGCCGGCTGCTCGCCGAACACCGTACGGTGGCGCGCATTCACGTCGAATCCCTGCAGCTCCCGGGGACCAGCCGGCGCGATCTGGCCCGCCGCTGCCAGACCGCGGTGCTGGTGGGAGTCACTGGTCACCCGGGTGACGGGCACGCCCTGGTGGCGTAGCGCGGCGATCGCGAGGGCGGCGGAGCCGGGCGAAGCGGGTCGCCGCCATCGGCCCGCGGCGATCGCGAGGGCGGCGGAGCCGGGCGAAGCGGGTCGCCGCCATCGGCCCGCGGCGATCGCGAGGGCGGCGGAGCCGGGCGAAGCGGGTCGCCGCCATCGGCCCGCGGCGATCGCGAGGGCGGCGGAGCCGGGCGAAGCGGGTCGCCGCCATCGGCCCGCGGCGATCGCGAGGGCGGCGGAGCCGGGCGAAGCGGGTCGCCGCCATCGGCCCGCGGCGCAGACTCGCGATTTTCGCTACGGCATGGTGAGCGCCCAGGCGGCGGCATTTCATGACATCTTCGTGCGGGCCATGAGCGTGGGCGCCGCATCGTATGCGAGCGCCGAGAGCGCGGCCGCAACGTCGTTCATCATGGGCGGAACCTTCAACCCACAACCCGCGCCCAGTTACGTCGCAGCGATCAACAACGCGTTCATCCAGTCCAACCCGCTATTTGCGGGCTACACCCCGTTCGGCCTCTATACGCCCGAGGGCGCCAGCCTTCCGTTCATCAGCGGCATGACCATGGACCAGTCAATAGTCCTGGGTCAGACCATCTTGAACAACGCGATCCTGGCGCAGCCGCCCGGAAGCCAAACCCTCGTCGTCGGTTTCTCCCAGAGCGCGACGATAGCCACGCTGGAGATGAGGGCCCTCGGCGCCTTGCCTCCTGGCCTGCGGCCGAGCCCTGCCGACCTGTCCTTCATGTTGCTGGGCAACCCGGACAACCCCAATGGTGGGCTTTTCGAGCGCTTCACGTTCAACATCCCGTTCGAGGGGGTTTCGACTTACGGCGCCACTCCGACCGACACCCCGCATCCGACCACCATCTACAGCGCCCAATACGACCCGATAGCGCACTTTCCCCAGTACCCGATCAACATCCTGGCCGACCTCAACGCGATTGCCGGCAGTGCATACGTGCACCCGTACTACTGGCATTTCACGGCCGAGCAGGTGCAAAATGCGGTGCCGTTGGCGACGTCTCCGGGCTACTACGACAACGGTGGCGTCACGCACTACTACATGCTTGCGACCCCGAACCTGCCGCTTCTGGACCCCGTGCGTGGTCTGCCGTTCGTCGGCAAGCCACTGGCCGACCTGCTGCAACCGGACCTGACCGTGCTGGTCAACCTGGGCTACAACCCGAACGGGTATGCCGACGTCCCCACCCCCGCGCAGCTGTGGCCCGGCGTCGACCCGGTGAACGACCTCTTCAAGTTGCTCCAGCCGCAGCTCAACGACATCGGGGTCTATCTGCCCATTCACCCGGATGTGCCGGACCCGGGGTTCAAGCCGGCCACCATCTCCGGACAGCTGCTCACCGGGGCCCAGCAAGGGCTCACTGACGCACTGGTCGACATCGGTGTGCTGCCGCCGTCGTACTACGCAACGACACCTCCCGCCGTCAACAGTGTGGCCGCCGTGACAGCGGTTGCCTCCTGACGTCTCTATTGCTGGCCGCGCGTTCGCCCGGTCGGTGGACAATGAACACCATGGCGCGATGGCCAAAGCCCGACACCCCCGGACCCGGGCAGGAGTCCGTGTGGGACTACCCCCGCCCGCCACGGCTGGAAGATTTCAGCGGCTCCATCACCATCGAGTTGGGCGGCCAGACGATCGCTTCCACCACCCGAGCTTGGCGGGTCCTGGAGACCAGCCACCCGCCGACGTACTACCTGCCCCGCGCGGCGTTCGCGGAGGGTGCGCTGCGGCCGGCCGCCGGCGAGTCGTGGTGCGAATGGAAGGGCCGGGCAAGCTATTTCGACCTGGTAGCCGCGACCCGAGTCGCCCCGCGAGCCGCCTGGACCTACGAGCGGCCGTCCGCCTCGTTCGAGCCGCTCGCGGGTGCCGTGGCGGTGATGGCCGCACAGGTGGACCGCTGCACGGTCAACGGCGAGGAGGTGCTGCCCCAGCCCGGTGGCTTCTACGGTGGCTGGATCACCAGCTGGATTGTCGGGCCGTTCAAGGGCATTCCCGGATCGATGGGGTGGTGATGCGATCATGCTCAGTGTCCACCGGGTGATCGCCGCACCGCCGCAGGCCGCGTGGGAGCTGCTGGTCGACCTCGACGCCTGGCCGCAATGGGGGCCCTCGGTTAAGGGCGCCGAGCTCGATCACCCCTACCGCGAGCTTGCCCCGCACGCGACGGGCGCGGTGCAGACGTCGTTGGGTCTGAACGTGCCTTTCGTGATCACCGATTTCGACCCCGGTCGGCACTGGGCCTGGAAGGTTGCCGGCATTCCCGCCACCGGTCACCGGGTGCAGCCGGCGGGCGACGGCGCACGCGTCACGATGGAAGTGCCATGGTGGGCGGCCCCGTATGTGAAGGTGTGCGCGCTGGCGTTGCTGCGCATCGAAAAGCTGCTGATTCGTCGAGTGTGAATCCTGCGATGCGAGCGCCCTCAGCGTCGCAGGATTCACACTCGACGCGCATGCCCACCGGCTGGGGCCGGCTAGACATCCCAGGTTCGTAGGGTGTCAAGCTGCCGCGGCGGGTTGTCGGTGTGCCCAGGCTTTGTTTTCGTCGTAGGTGCTGTGGTGGCGTAGGCAGCCGTGGAGGATGCCGATGAGCCGGTTGCCGAGGGCGCGTAGTGCTTGGTGGTGCAGGTCGCCGGCGGCGCGGTGGTGGTCGTAGAAGGTGCGGGCGCCGGGGCTGGTCGTGAGAGCGCAGAAGGCCCATTGGTCGATGGCGTCGTAGAGTCGGCGGTTGCGGACGTGGCGGGCCAGCACCGCTCGTTTCTTGCCCGACGCGACGGTCAATGGTGAGGTTCCGGCGTAGTTCTTGCGACACTTGGCAGTGGTGTAGCGATTCGGGTCGTCCCCGAACTCACCGAGCACCCGGGCGCCGAGGATGACACCAAGTCCTGGCAGGGAGCGGTAGATGTCGGCGTCCGGGTGTGCCTCAAAATGCGTCGCGAGTTCGGCTTCGAGATCGGCGATCTGGTGGTTGAGTTCGGCGATGATGCCGACCGCGGCCCGGGTACTGGCCCCGAAGGCGGCGGTGACCGCTGCGGGCGCGGTCGAGTTGCTCGCTACGCAGCATTTCCTGAATCTGCAGTGCGCGGGTGTCGAGGTTGCGTTGGCGCCCAGCGGCTTTGAGCGCAGCCCTGATCTTCGACAGGCTCAGGCGCCCAGCGTCTGCGGGAGTCGGGGCGCGGCCCAGGATGGCCAGCGCGTCACGGTCGGCCAGATCCTCGAACGCCTCCAGTGCGGCTGGGTAGTACTCCCGCAACGCGCTACGCAGCGCGTTGGTGTGTCGGGTCCGGGCCCAGATCAGATTCTGGTGGGCCCGGGCCAGCACCTTGATCGCCTCGGCCTGGTCGCTGTCGCCGGCGATCGGGCGGTGGTTGTGCCGGTCGGTGCGCACCAGATCAGCCAACAGTTTGGCATCAGAGGCATCGGACTTGGCTCCCGAGACGTGGTGGCGGTCGCGATAGCGGGCCGCCGCCAGCGGGTTGACCGCGAACACCTGATACCCGACCGCGGTCAAGGCATCCACCCATCGGCCCCGGTCGGTTTCGATGCCGACCACGACCTGGTCGCGTTCTTGGGCATGCTCGGCGATCAGCTCGTGCAACCGTCCGATCCCGGCCAGGCCTTCGGGTAACCGCCGCGACGCCAGTCTGGCACCGGTGTCGTTCATCAGATATACGTCGTGGTGGTCTTCTGCCCAGTCGTCTCCGACGAAGAGCATCGGTTGGCCTCCTCTTGGTTCAGTGTGGATGGAACCTGTTCGAGCCCAAGGGCATCCGGCGGCGACCTAATGGATCAGTGCTCCAAGCGGCACGACATCCCATGAGCGCTACAGATGACCTCACCAACCGGCCGGGGCACGATCTAGCCGTAGGAATCGACCATCACTCCAGGGCACGGCAGTGCTCACCGGCCGGCGGCTCGGTGATCAGCCTCCCGCCCAAGAACCAAGATCCCCGTCAAGGACACGCTGATCGACTCCCATTAGGGTGCGCGCGTGACTCGATCAGCAGCACCGGCTGATCGGGATCGTCCAGGAAGTGCGGCCCGAGCTGGTCGGCGAAGCACCACCGCCGCGTACCTGCACCTTTGTCACGTTTGCTCACCGAATCAGGCCTTCCACCTTCCCGAAGTACCCCGTTTCGCGGCATCCTCCCGTGACCAGCCACGTTGCGGCCCTGCTCGGATGTCTTCGGTCGTGGTTGGGCCGGTATCGTGGGGCGCGTCATGGTCTACCTGGATCACGGTGCCACCACCCCGATGCACGCCGCCGCCGTCGAGGCGATGACTGCTGTGCTGGGCACGGTCGGCAACGCATCGTCGCTGCACACCAGCGGCCGCACCGCCCGTCGGCGGATCGAGGAATCGCGTGAGCTGATCGCGGAGAAACTGCACGCGCGCCCCTCCGAAGTGATCTTCACCGCGGGCGGCACGGAGAGCGACAACCTGGCCGTCAAGGGAATTTTCTGGGCCCGCCGCGACGCCGAACCGAGCCGTCGGCGCATCGTCACTACCAAAGTCGAGCACCACGCCGTGCTGGACTCGGTGAACTGGCTCGTCGAGCACGAAGGCGCTCAGGTGACCTGGTTGCCCACCGCCGCCGACGGCTCGGTGTCGGCCGCCGCGCTCCGTGAGGTGCTGGAGAGCCACGACGACGTCGCGCTGGTGTCGGTGATGTGGGCCAACAACGAGGTCGGCACCATCATGCCGATCGCCGAACTCGCCGCCGTGGCAGCCGAGTTCGGCGTGCCCATGCACAGTGACGCCGTTCAGGCGGTCGGCCAGTTGCCGGTCGACTTCGGCGCCGGCGCGCTCTCGGCGATGAGCGTGGCCGCGCACAAGTTCGGCGGTCCGCCCGGTGTGGGCGCGCTGCTCTTGCGCCGCGACGCCCACTGCGTCCCACTGTTGCACGGCGGCGGTCAGGAGCGCGACATCCGTTCGGGCACACCCTATGTCGCCGGCGCGGTGGGAATGGCCACGGCGGCGCGGATCGCGGTGGACGGGCTGGAGGCCCACAGCGCCCGGCTGCGGGTGCTGCGGGACCGCCTCGTTGCGGGCGTGCTGTCCGGAATCGACGACGTTCACCTCAACGGTGCCCGCGACCCGCTACGCCTTCCGGGCAACGCGCACTTCACCTTCCGCGGCTGTGAGGGTGATGCGCTGTTGATGCTGTTGGACGCCAACGGAATCGAGTGCTCGACAGGATCTGCCTGCACCGCCGGTGTCCCGCAGGCGTCGCATGTGTTGATCGCGATGGGCGCCGATCCTGCCGCCGCCCGCGGATCGCTGCGACTTTCGTTGGGGCACAACAGTGTTGATGCAGATGTCGACGCGGCTCTGCAAGTGCTGCCGCCGGCGGTGGATCGTGCGCGCCGGGCGGCGCTGGCCGCCACGGGGGCGTCCCGGTGAGAGTTCTCGCCGCGATGAGCGGTGGCGTGGATTCGTCGGTCGCTGCCGCCCGGATGGTCGATGCCGGTCACGACGTGGTCGGTGTGCACCTGGCGCTGTCGAGCGCTCCGGGCACGCTGCGCACCGGCTCGCGCGGCTGCTGCTCCAAAGAGGATGCCTCAGACGCGCGCCGCGTCGCCGATGTACTCGGAATCCCGTTCTATGTATGGGATTTCGCCGAGAAGTTCAAAGAAGACGTGATCGACGACTTCGTGTCGTCCTATGCCCGCGGCGAAACCCCGAACCCCTGCGTGCGGTGCAATCAGCGGATCAAGTTCGCGGCGTTGTCCGCCCGCGCCGTCGCGCTGGGCTTCGACACGGTAGCCACCGGCCACTATGCCCGGCTGTCGGATGGACGGCTGCGCCGCGCTGTCGACCGGGACAAGGACCAGTCCTACGTGCTGGCCGTACTGACCGCCGAGCAGTTGCGCCACGCCGCGTTTCCGATCGGGGACACCCCCAAGCCGCAGATCCGTGCCGAGGCCGCCCGTCGCGGCCTCGCGGTCGCCGAAAAGCCGGACAGTCACGACATCTGTTTCATCCCGACCGGGAACACCCAGGCTTTTCTGGGCCAGCGCATCGGGGTTCGCCGCGGCAGCGTGGTCAACGCCGACGGTGCGGTGCTTGCCGAACATGACGGGGTGCACGGCTTCACCATCGGCCAGCGCAAAGGCCTGGGCATCGCCGGGCCGGGACCGGACGGGCGTCCGCGCTATGTGACGGCGATCGACGCCGATACCGCGACCGTTCACGTGGGCGACGTGGCGGACCTCGATGTGCACGCGCTGACCGGGCGGGGGCCGGTGTTCACCGCGGGGGCGGCGCCGTCGGGCCCTATCGAGTGCGCGGTCCAAGTGCGTGCGCACGGCGAAATCGCCAGTGCGGTAGCCGAATTGGTGGACGACGAACTGCTGGTGCGGTTGCGCACCCCGGTGCGCGGGGTGGCCCGTGGCCAGACGGTGGTGCTCTATCGTCCCGACGCCGACGGCGACGAGGTGCTCGGCAGCGCCACCATCGCGGGGACGTCCCGCTACTCGCGCGTCACGTCTTAGCCCCCTGGCACGTTGGCGGCGATGTTCGTCATCACGATGTCGGACACCGAATCCGGAAAGCCGCAGAAGGTGACCTCGAGCAACGCCAGCGATAGGACTCGGTAGTCGCGTCCGCAGTCGCCGGGGCGGACGTGTAGTGAGTCGGCGTCGGCCTTGAATTCGCCCACGTAGAGGTCGCCGGAAGAGCTGGCGGCACAGTCCCCGACGGTGGCCACCAGCGCGCTGAAGGCCTTGCGGGCGGTGCCGGCGTCCCGGTAGGCCGCGGCGCCCTCGGAGATCAGCGCGCCCTTGGGCGGGTACTGAAAGGTGGTCTTGTGGAACTCTTCGACGTCGGGTCCGAAGGTCGCGGTCTCGGCGTAGATGAACCGGCACGGCCGCGGTGTGGTGTCGGCGAGGCCGTCGATGTCCACCGGGCGGGTGGCGTCCATCGACGGGATGATCGTCATCTCGTCGCCCGCCCCGGCGATCGCGCGCATCCGCGACTGGTCCAGCAGGATCGTGTCGACATTCACACCCTGCACACCCCGCTGGCCGCCGCCGCCGAACGACGCCACGGCCTCGCCGTCTACCACCCGTGTGCACGCGGCCGTCAGCAGCACCGCGCCGCACAGCAGCAGGGACCGCGTCAATCTCGCCATCTGCCACCCTTCTGTGGTCGAGCCTAACGGTGGCCCCATACGGTTGCCGGGTGAGTGAATTCGCAAATCCTTTCGCCAAGGCCAGCGGCATCGGGTCGTGGCCCGGCGCCGCGCCGCACCAGGCCGCTGAAGTCATCGTCGGCGAATTAGCCGGTGCGCTGGCCCACATCGTCGAGCTGCCGGCCAGGGGAGTGGGCGCCGACATGATCGGGCGAGCCGGCGCACTGCTGATCGACGTGGCCATCGACACGGTGCCGCGCGGCTATCGCATCGTCGCCCGGCCCGGCGCGGTGGCCCGCCGGGCCATGAGCCTGCTCGACGAGGACATGGACGCGCTGGAAGAAGCGTGGGAGATCGCCGGGCTGCGCGGCGGGGGGCGGGTGGTCAAGGTGCAGGCGCCCGGGCCGATCACGCTGGCCGCCGGGCTGGAGTTGCCCAACGGCCACCGGGCGATCACCGACCCTGGTGCCGTTCGTGACCTGGCGGCGTCGCTGGCCGAAGGCGTTGCCGCGCACCGCGCGACGCTGGCGCGTCGACTCGACACGCCGGTGGTGGTGCAGCTCGATGAGCCGTCACTGCCGGCGGCATTGGGCGGACAGCTGAGCGGCGTCACCGCGCTGAGCCCGGTCGCGCGCCTGGACGAGGTGGTCGCCGGCGCCCTGCTCGACACCTGCGTCGCCGGCGTCGGCGCGGATGTGTTGCTGCATATCTGCGCTCCGGATTTGCCGTGGAACCTGTTGCAGCGCAGCGGTATCAGCGCGGTATCGGTGGATGCCGCGACGCTGCGTGCCGAGGATCTGGAAGGTATCGCGGAATTCGTCGATTCGGGCCGCACGGTAGTGCTGGGCGTGATCCCGGCCACCGCGCCGGAACCGCAGCCGTCGGCGGAGCAGGTGGCCGCCTCGGTGGTCGCGGTGACCGACCGGCTCGGCTTCGGTCGCGCGCTGCTGCGCGATCGCGTCGGCGTCACCCCGGCATGTGGCCTGGCGGGTGCGACGGCGCAGTGGGCGCGTACCGCGATTGGGTTGGCCCGCACCGCGGCCGAGGCGCTGGCCCAGGACCCCGACGCCATCTGAAGCGCCCGAGGGCGCGATGCTGTATAGGCAATCAAAAGGTTGCGCTTCTTGCCCGGGAGTGCTGGACTGATGGGCAACCAGGAGGTTGCATATGAGCACGGATCGAATCGAGAAGCGCGTCGTGTTGCGCGCGCCGCTGGACAGAGTGTGGCGGGCCATCAGCGACTCGGAGGAATTCGGGCGCTGGTTCGGCGTCCGCTTCGAGCCTATTAAAGGGCCCTTCGTCGCAGGGCGGTCGATCACCGCGGTGATCGTGCCGACCACCGTCGACGATGAGGTCGCCAGGCGCCAAGAGCCGCACGCGGGGACGAAAAGCACCTGGCAGATCGTCGCGCTCGAGCCGCAGCGCCGGTTTGCCTACCGCTGGCATCCCTTCGCGATCGACCCTGGCGCCGACTACGACCAGGAGCCGACGACGCTGGTCGAATTCACTCTGACCGAAACCCCCGAGGGCGTGCTGCGAGCATCGTGGAATCCGGATTCGACGCCATCCCCGACGAGCGCCGCAAGGGATCGTTCGAGGCCAATTCCGAAGGCTGGGCCATCCAGACCGATCTGATTCGCCCGGTATCTGGACCAATGAATGCACCCGCCACAGTCGAGGCGCCACTGTTCGATGCGCTCGGCGACCCGAATCGGTTGCGCATCATCGTCCGTTTGTGCGACGTCGGACCGTGCTCGACATCGCAAGTGACCCAAGCGATTCCGGTCACGCGGCAGGCGGCCAGCAAGCATTTGCAGCTGCTGGAGGCGGCGGGATTGGTCACCAGCTCGCGGCGCGGTCGCGAGCGGCTTTGGACGGTGCAAACCGAGCCGCTGGCGCGGGCCAGCGACTACCTCACGCAATTGTCGCGGCGATGGGACGCCGCGGTGGAGCGGTTGCGGGCGTTCGTCGAGGACTGAGTCGGTGCCCGTCATATCCGCCACACGAGTCACCGGCCGGAGCGACTGTCAATTTGCCCACCTCAGAGCGACAACCCCAGCTGCCGTGCGCGGGTCGGCGCGTTGTCGCTGTGAGGTGGACAACCGGGGTGCCGCTCCTGGGAGAGGCCAGAGGGTCAGATGTGACTGATGCGGTTGCCATGACCACCACAAACGACGTCGTCCGACCCCTTCGATAGCCTGCCAGGGTGACTTCGCCCGAGGTGTTGCGGCAATGGCAGGAGCTGGCAGAGGAGGTCCGCGAACACCAGTTCCGCTACTACGTGCGTGACGCGCCGACAATCACCGACGCGGAGTTCGACAAGATGCTGCGCCGCCTCGAGGGGCTCGAGGAACAGCATCCCGAACTGCGCACGCCCGATTCGCCCACTCAGCTGGTCGGCGGCGCGGGCTTCGCGACGGAATTCGAGCCGGCCGAGCATCTGGAACGGATGCTGAGCCTCGACAACGCTTTCAGCGCAGAGGAACTCGGCGCCTGGGCTACCCGCCTGCACGCCGAGGTCGGCGACAGCGCGCACTACCTCTGTGAGCTCAAGATCGACGGCGTCGCATTGTCGTTGGTGTATCGCGACGGGCGCCTGGCCCGGGCGGCGACCCGGGGCGACGGCCGCAGCGGCGAGGACGTCACACTCAACGCCCGCACCATCGACGACATCCCCGAGCGGCTCACCGCCAGTGACGAGTACCCGACGCCCGGGGTGCTCGAGGTCCGCGGCGAGGTGTTCTTCCGGGTGGAGGACTTCCAGGCGCTCAACGCCAGCCTCGTCGAAGCGGGGAAGGCGCCGTTCGCGAACCCGCGCAACAGCGCCGCGGGATCGCTGCGTCAGAAAGATCCGGCAGTCACGGCTCGCCGCAAACTGCGGATGATCTGCCACGGCCTGGGGCACACCGAAGGCTTCCGCCCGGCCACCCAGCACGGCGCCTATCTGGCGCTCGGGCCTGGGGGCTGCCGGTGTCCGGGCACACGACCGTGGCCGACGATCTGGCCGGAGTGCGGGAGCGGATCGACTACTGGGGTGAGCATCGCCACGAGGTGGCCCACGAAATCGACGGCGTGGTGGTCAAAGTCGACGAGGTGGCGCTGCAGCGCCGGCTGGGTTCCACCTCGCGGGCCCCGCGCTGGGCCATCGCCTACAAGTACCCGCCCGAGGAAGCGCAGACCAAGCTGCTCGACATCAAGGTGAACGTGGGCCGTACCGGGCGGGTCACGCCGTTCGCGTTCATGACACCGGTGAAGGTCGCCGGGTCGACGGTGGGGCAGGCCACGCTGCACAACGCCTCGGAGGTCAAGCGCAAAGGCGTGTTGATCGGCGACACCGTGGTGATCCGCAAGGCCGGCGACGTGATCCCCGAGGTGCTGGGGCCCGTCGTCGACCTGCGCGACGGGTCGGAGCGCGAATTCGTCATGCCCACAACATGTCCCGAGTGCGGCACCACGCTGGCCTTCGAAAAGGAGGGCGACGCCGACATCCGCTGCCCTAACGCCCAGCGCTGCCCGGCGCAGCTGCGCGAGCGGATCTTTCACGTCGCCGGCCGGGGGGCATTCGACATCGAAGCGCTCGGCTATGAGGCCGGCGTGGCGCTGCTGCAGGCCGGGGTGATCACCGACGAGGGTGACCTGTTCAGCCTCACCGAAGACGACCTGTTGCGCACCGAGCTGTTCAAGACCAAGGCCGGCGGATTGTCGGCCAACGGCAAACGGTTGCTGGCCAACCTCGATAAAGCCAAGGAGGCACCGCTGTGGCGGGTGCTGGTGGCGTTGTCGATCCGCCACGTCGGGCCGACGGCAGCCCGGGCCCTGGCCACCGCGTTCGGCAGTCTCGACGACATCGTCGCGGCGTCTACCGAACAGCTGGCCGCGGTCGAGGGCGTGGGAGTGACCATCGCTGCCGCGGTCACCGAGTGGTTCACCGTCGACTGGCACCGCGAGATCGTCGACAAGTGGCGCGCTGCCGGGGTGCGAATGGCCGACGAGCGCGACGACAGCATGCCGCGCACCCTGGCCGGGCTGACCATTGTGGTGACGGGTTCGTTGACCGGCTTCTCCCGCGACGACGCCAAGGAGGCGATCGTCACGCGCGGCGGCAAGGCCGCCGCGATCGGTGTCGAAGAAGACGTCCTACGTCGTCGCCGGTGATTCCCCGGGTTCCAAGTACGACAAAGCGGTGGAGCTGGGGGTGCCCATCCTCGACGAGGACGGATTCCGCCGGCTCCTCGACGAGGGGCCACCCGAGGTCCCGGACGATGAGGTTCCTGAGGATGAAGCGCCCGCGTAGTGATGCGTCAGCGCAGCATCGTCGCCACGATGCCGGCCAGATAGCCCAGCCGGGCTACTTCCGAAGGCCGGAATTCCGGTCCCGGACGGCCCAGCACCACCGCGGTGTGCGGGTCGCCCAGCGGCGCCGCGACCATGCTGGTGTCCATGTCCCGCCATTCCTGCGGCACCCAGTCCGCGCTACCGTCCAGCGTCACGGCCTGCTCGATCGGCAGCCATGGGGCCGAAACCGCCCTCGTCTCCGGAGCGCCCGGGCTGCCGGCGAGCCGCTGTAGCTCGCCCTCAGAATTCCGCAACACGGTGCACCAGCTCACCCGCAGCACCAAGGGCGCCTCGTCGGCCAGCACCTGCAGCCTGGCCGGGTTGTCGGCGGCCGCCGCGACGCGGTCGAGCAACTCCAGCTCGCGGTGGGCTTCCAGCAGTCCGGTGTGCGGACGAACGCTGTCCACCCGGACGCCCGGGAGCTTCTCGGCGGCGGTGATCAGCGTGTCGGGCATGGCTCCCAACGGCAGGTCGATCACCAGATCGTCGATCGCGTGTCCCGAGCTGCGCTCGACCACGTCGAGCGACAGGATGTCCGCCCCCACCGAACCGAGCGCCAGAGCCAGCGCGCCCAGGCTGCCCGGCCGGTCGATCAGCCGGATGCGCAACAGATAGGAAGGCACGGGCAACACTTTTGCACAGTGATGTATCCACGGCATTTCGGCCGATCAAGTCGCACGCGTCGCTTCAGTCCATCGTGTCACATGCGTCTCTGTGAGACGGAGTGCACAATTTGCCCACCTATAGCGTCTGCCGGAAACTGTCGCTGATAGGCGGGCGAAATGGGCATGCCTCCCGGCAGAGGCCAGTGTGGCGGATGTGACATGCGCTCCCGCTCCCGCTCCGCCGCGCGCATCCTCGCCGGGCTAGGCTTTTCGCTCGTGTCCCAGATCTCCCGCGACGAGGTGGCCCACCTGGCCCGGCTTGCCCGGCTGGCGTTGACCGACACCGAGCTGGACAGCTTCGCCGGTCAACTCGACGCCATCTTGACCCACGTCAGCCAGATCCAGGCCGTCGACGTCACCGGCGTCGAGGCCACCGACAACCCGCTCAAAGACTGTCAACGTCACCCGCCCGGACCAGATAGCGCCGTGCCTGACCCAGCAACAGGCGCTCGACCAGGCACCCGAAGCCGTCGACGGCCGCTTCGCCGTCCCACAGATCCTGGGGGACAGCGAGTGACGGACATCATTCGATCCGACGCCGCGACGCTGGCCGCCAAAATCGCCGCCAAAGAGCTCTCGTCCACCGAGCTCACCCAGGCCTGCCTGGACCAGATCGAGGCAACTGACGCCACCTACCGGGCCTTCCTGCATGTGGCGGCCGACCAGGCGCTGGCGGCGGCGGCCCATGTCGACAAGACGCTGGCCGCCGGAGAACCGCTTCCCTCGCCGCTGGCCGGGGTGCCGCTGGCGCTCAAAGACGTGTTCACCACCGCCGACATGCCCACCACCTGCGGGTCCAAGATCCTGGCGGGCTGGCGTTCCCCGTACGACGCCACCCTGACGCTGCGGCTGCGCGCGGCCGGGATCCCGATTCTGGGCAAGACCAATATGGACGAGTTCGCGATGGGCTCGTCGACCGAGAACTCCGCCTACGGCCCCACCCGCAACCCGTGGAACGTCGAGCGGGTACCCGGTGGCTCCGGCGGCGGCAGCGCGGCGGCACTGGCCGCGTTCCAGGCGCCGCTGGCCATCGGATCCGACACCGGGGGCTCCATCCGCCAGCCGGCGGCGCTGACCGCGACGGTCGGTGTCAAGCCCACTTACGGCACGGTGTCCCGCTACGGGCTGGTGGCCTGCGCGTCGTCACTGGACCAGGGCGGCCCGTGCGCGCGCACCGTGCTGGACACCGCGCTGCTGCATCAGGTGATCGCCGGACACGATGCCAAAGACTCCACGTCCATCGACGCCGAGGTGCCCGACGTCGTCGGCGCGGCGAAGGCCGGTGCGGCGGGCGATCTGAAAGGCGTGCGGGTCGGGGTGGTGCGTCAGTTGCACAGCGGCGAGGGCTACCAGCCGGGCGTGCTCGCGTCGTTCGAGGCCGCGGTCGAGCAGCTGACGGCGCTGGGCGCCGAGGTGAGCGAAGTCGACTGTCCGCATTTCGATTACGCGCTGCCTGCCTACTATCTGATCCTGCCGTCGGAGGTGTCGAGCAACCTGGCGCGCTTCGACGCGATGCGCTACGGGCTGCGTGTCGGTGACGACGGCAGCCACAGCGCCGAGGAAGTGATGGCCCTGACCCGGGCGGCCGGATTCGGGCCAGAGGTCAAGCGGCGCATCATGATCGGCGCCTACGCGTTGTCGGCGGGCTATTACGACGCGTACTACAACCAGGCGCAGAAGGTGCGCACGTTGATTGCCCGTGATCTCGACGAGGCGTACAAGTCCGTCGACGTGCTGGTGTCCCCGGCGACGCCCACCACCGCCTTCCCGCTGGGCGAGAAGGTCGACGATCCGCTGGCGATGTACCTGTTCGACCTGTGCACGCTGCCGCTGAACCTGGCCGGCCACTGCGGCATGTCGGTGCCCTCCGGGCTGTCGCCGGACGACGGGCTGCCGGTGGGGCTGCAGATCATGGCCCCCGCATTGGCCGACGACCGGCTCTACCGAGTGGGTGCCGCCTACGAGGCCGCCCGCGGACAGTTGCCGTCGGCCATCTGAGATCCGCCGAGCAGCCGGCACCCGCGGCGAGCAGACGCAAAATCGCCCTAAAACGGGCCTTTTAGGGGGATTTTGCGTCTGCTCGCGCTACCGAATCCGCCGCCACGAGGCAAGATGAAGGAATGCGGATCGGAATTCTCACCGGAGGCGGCGACTGCCCAGGACTCAACGCCGTCATCCGCGCGGTGGTGCGCACCTGCGACTCCCGGTACGGCTCATCGGTGGTCGGATTTCAGGACGGGTGGCGCGGGCTGCTGGAAAACCGGCGCACGCAGCTGGCCAACGACGACCGCAATGACCGGCTGCTCGCCAAGGGCGGAACGATGTTGGGCACCGCGCGCGTGCATCCGGACAAGCTGCGGGCCGGGCTGCCGCAGATCATGCAGACGTTGGACGACAACGGCATTGACGTGCTGATCCCGATCGGCGGGGAAGGCACCCTGACGGCCGCGCACTGGCTATCGGAGGAGAACGTTCCGGTGGTCGGCGTACCCAAGACCATCGACAACGACATCGATTGCACCGACGTGACTTTCGGCCACGACACCGCGTTGACGGTGGCCACCGATGCGATCGACCGGCTGCACAGCACCGCCGAATCCCATCAGCGGGTGATGCTGGTGGAGGTGATGGGACGCCATGCCGGCTGGATCGCCCTGAACTCCGGCCTGGCTTCCGGCGCGCACATGACGCTGATCCCCGAGCAGCCCTTCGACGTCGAGGAGGTGTGCCGGCTGGTCAAACGGCGCTTCCAGCGCGGTGATTCACACTTCATCTGCGTCGTCGCCGAAGGCGCCAAGCCGTTGGCGGGCTCGATCACGTTGCGCGAAGGCGGAATTGACGAGTTCGGCCACGAGCGATTCACCGGCGTGGCCGCGCAGTTGGGTGTCGACGTGGAGAAGCGGATCAACAAAGAAGTCCGGGTGACCGTGCTGGGTCACGTTCAGCGCGGCGGCATTCCGACGGCATACGACCGGGTGCTCGCCACCCGGTTCGGCGTCAACGCCGCCGACGCGGCGCACGCCGGCGAGTACGGCCAGATGGTCTCGTTGCGTGGCCAAGACATCGGCCGCGTGTCGCTGGCGGACGCGACGCGCCAACTCAAGCTGGTGCCGCAGAGCCGCTACGACGACGCCGCGGCGTTCTTTGGCTAGCCCCTAGGCGCGCACCAACTCTGGGACGTGCTCGGGTTGCGGCGCCGTTGGCTGTCGCACCGGCCGCGTGCGTACGTGTTGCGGCCACCAGAACCAGCGGCCCATCAGCGCCGCGATTGACGGTGTCATGAACGACCGCACCACCAGCGTGTCGAACAACAAGCCCGCCCCGATGGTGCTGCCCACCTGCGCGAGGATCAGCAGTGCACTGGCGCTGAAGGAGATCATGGTGAACGCGAACACCAATCCGGCCGATGTGACGACGGCGCCGGTGCCGGCCATCGATCGGATGATGCCCGTCTTGATGCCGGCGTGGATCTCCTCTTTGAACCGCGACACCAACAGCAGGTTGTAGTCGGATCCCACCGCCAGCAGGATGATCACCGACATCGCCAGGATCATCCAATGCAGTTGCAGGCCAAGGATGTACTGCCAGAACAGCACCGACAGACCGAACGAGGTGCCCAGCGACAACAACACCGTGCCGACGATGACCGCCGAGGCGATGATGGCCCGTGTCAGCACCAGCATGACGATGAAGATCAGGATCAGCGCTCCCACACCGGCGATCAGCAGGTCGTAGGTGGCACCGTCCTTCATGTCTTTGTCGACGGCCGCGGTGCCGGCGATATAGATGCGGGAGGTCTCCAGCGGGGTGCCCTTGATGGCCTCGAAGGCGGCGTTGCGGATCGCGTCGACGTGCGCGATGCCTTCCAGGCTGGCGGGGTCACCGAGGTGAGAGATGATGAACCGCACAGATTTTCCGTCCGGCGAGATGAACATGTCCATGCCCCGCTTGAAATCGGCGTTGTCGAATACTTCCGGAGGCAGATAGAACGAGTCGTCGTTCTTCGACGTGTCGTATGCCTGGCCCATGGCATTGCCCTTGCCCGCCAAGGCCGCCTGCTGGTCTTGCATCCCGGCCATGGTGCTGTGCATCGACAGCATCATGGTGTGCATCGACTTCATCATGCCGACCATGGGCGTCATCAATTTCAACATCTCCGGCATGATCGCGTTCATCTTGTCCATCTGCGGCATCAACTCGTTAACTTGGTCGGCGAGGTCGTCGATGCCGTCCAGCGCATCAAAGATCGACCGCAGCGCCCAACACACCGGGATGTCGAAGCAGTGTCTGTCGAAATAGAAGTAGCTGCGGATCGGCCGGAAGAAATCGTCGAAATTGGAGATCTTGTCGCGCAGGTCGTTCATGTCGGCGACCATTTTGTGCATATCGCCGACCAGGTTGTTCATGATCCCGGTCATCTCTTTCATGATCACGAGCATGCCTTCCATGGTGGTGATCATGGTCGCCGTCTGATCGGCCATCAGCAGCATTTGGTCCATCTGGCGTTGCATGTAGTCGCGGGTCAGTTCCTGGCCAACGCCTTGCATGCCCATCTGATAGGGGATGGAGGTGTGGTCGATCGGCGTGCCCAGCGGCCGGGTGATGGTCTGCACCCGCGCGATGCCGGGAGTGTGAAAGACGTTGCGCGCGATGCGCTCAATGATGAGCATGTCCGCAGGATTGCGCAGATCCTGGTCGGCTTGGACCATCAACAGTTCCGGGTTCATCCGGGCCTGCGAGAAATGCCGGTCAGCGGCGTCGAAACCCTGCATCGCCGCAATGTTTTTCGGCAGGAAGGAGCGGTCGTTGAAGCTGGTCTTGTAGCCGGGCAGCGCGAGCAGCCCGACCAGCGACAGCGCCAGCGTCGCCGCCAGGATGGGCCCCGGCCAGCGGACCACGGCGGTTCCCACTCGTCGCCAACCCCGGGTTCGCGCAGCGCGTTTCGACTCCAAAATCCCGAACCGGGTCCCGATCACCAGCATCGCCGGCGCCATCGTCAACGACGCCAGCACCGCCACCATGATGCCGATCGCCAGCGGCACACCCAGCGTCTGGAAATATGGCAGCCGAGTGAAGTGCAGGCAATAGGTAGCGCCGGCGATCGTGAGGCCGGAACCGAGGATGACGTGGGCCGTCCCGCGGTACATTGTGTAGAACGCGGTGTCGCGGTCCTCACCAGCGCTGCGCGCTTCGTGGTAGCGGCCCAGGACGAAGATCGCATAGTCAGTGCCCGCCGCGATGCCCAGCATGGTCAGCAGGTTGACCGAGAACGTCGACAATCCGATCACGTCGTAATGCCCAAGGGCGGCAACGACTCCCCGGGCCGCGGCCACTTCCAGCATCACCATCAGCAGCACGAGTGTCACCGTGATGATCGAGCGGTACACGATGAACAGGCTGATCAGGATGACCAGGACGGTGATCGCGGTGACGATCTTCAGGCTGGTATCCCCGACGTGGTGCTGATCGGCGATCAGCGCCGTCGAACCGGTGACATAGACGTGCACACCCGCCGGTACGGGCGTGCCGTCGATGATCTTGTGCACCGCCGCGACCGAATCGTTTGCCAGCGCTTCACCCTGGTTCCCGGCCAGGTTGAGTTGCACGTAAGTGGCTTTGCCGTCGGCGCTTTGGGCTCCGGCCGCGGTCAGCGGGTCTCCCCAGAAATCCTGGACGTGGGTGATGTGGGTGGTGTCGGCCCGGAATTTCCGGATGAGCTCGGCGTAATAGCGGTGCGCCTCGTCGCCCAACGGCTGGTCGCCTTCGAGCACGATCATCGCCGATGCATCGGAGTCGGATTCCTTGAAGACGTGTCCGATGTGTTTCATCGCCTGCATCGAGGGGGCATCCGAGGGACTCAGCGACACCGAGTGTTCCTGACCGACATCCTCCAAGGAGGGCACGGCCACGTTGAGCAGAATGGCCAACCCCACCCACCCCAGCAGGAGCGGCACCGCGAACATGTGAATGAACCGGGGGATGAGCGGCCGGGTGCCCACGGCGTGATTGCTCATGCCGACTTCACCTGGCAGAAGGTGAACGCGTCGACGCCCTGCCCGGACTTTTCGTCCTTGACCTTGCCGTCGATAGTGATGCGGCAGCCGATGGTCTCGGCGTCGCCCTGCGCAAGCAGTATCGGGAAGGCCGCGGGAGCCGTGGTGGACAGCGTGAGCGTCCAGGGCAGCGGAACCTGCTTGAGGCTTTGCGGATTCGCCGACAGGTCAAGGTAATTGATCGTGGCCGTCGCGCCCGCTGGGCCGAAGACCTCGTAGGTGATCAGCTTGGGGTTGAACGGTTTCGGGTCTTTCGCGAGCCCGGCCCCTTCGCGGGTGATCTCGGTGTCCGATCCAAAAATTCCGTGCATTCGGTCGATCACGAACCCCCCAATCGCGAGCGCCACCAACACCACCAGTGGCAACCAGTACCGCCTGACTATCTTGAACATGAAAACCCTTGCCTCGATTCAGCGTTCAGCGTTCAGCGGTCAGATATGCGGTGGTCATGTCGGCGATCTCGCGCGCCCACTGTTGCCAGGTCAGTCCGTCAGGCAGCCATGGTTCTATCGCCGCACGGTGCGCCCCGCCTGCGATCACGCTGCGAAACACGAGGTTCAGCGCGGCCGCAGGATTCGGGTGCCGGATTTCTTGCTGGTACGGCGCGACGGCTTCGAAGAACCACTGCTGCAAGTTCATCACGGTACGCAGTCCCCGTTCTGAGGACATCGACGCTGCGCGCGCCGGCCAGGACGGCCGGGATGATGCGCCCGCAGTCTCGGCCATTGTTTCGCCGAGTGCCGCGGTGAACGCGTCCATGACACCGGCCACCGACGGTTCTGCGTCGTTGGAATGCCTGGGCCACAGCGTCTTCGAGCCGCTCCATCAGCGCGTCTCGGATCGCGTCGATCAATTGCTCTTTGCTGGCGAACCGCCGGTAGACACCCCCTACCGAGATCCCGGCATGCTCGGCGACGCGGGCGATCGTGAACTCGTCGATGCCGTCGTTGACCAGCACGTGCTCGGCCGAGGCGAGTAACCGCTGCAGCGCCGCGCGGCTGCGCGCTTGCTGAGGCGGGATCGGCCCCATCCGGGAAGGGGGAGGTGCCTCTGCGACTGCCGGTCCGGACGGTGCTGGGTGTGGCACTGCGGGTTCCTCGAGTGCTAACAGGAATGCGAATTACCGTTCGCATAGTAGACCACACACCGGGTGATGGCGCGCAACATTCCGGTCCCCGGTTTCCGGCCGGCTCAAACCGGCTATACGGCTGATCATGAGCGATTCTTATCGCGGGGTCGTTCAGCGTGCGGATCAATCTGGGGGGCCTGGCAGGCCACCGGAAATGCCCCCACCTGCGCCCCCGTGGCGTCGTCAACCGGGCCGTCCACCAGAAATGGTGCCGCCGCCCTACCGCTCGACCGGATTCGGGCGCCGACGGCCGTCCGGCTCGGATGCACCATCGGTTCCCACCCCGGCAATCCGCAAACCGCTGTCGGTTCGCCGTGAGCGGACCCCCGGTGGGACGGCGCTGGACGGCCTGACCCGGCCCGCGGAAGACGACGGCCCCACCAGGCTGGGCTGGCGCGAAGCGATCCACCGCGTCACCGGCATCGATCTCGGTCCGGGCAAGGACTCGGCCCACGAAATCGGCCTGCGGGATCGCGTCCGGACACCGGTGGGGAGCGCGTTTCCGATCGCGGTGCTCAATCTCAAAGGGGGCGTCGGCAAGACCGCAGTGGTCGAGGCGCTCGCCTCCACCTTCGCCGAGGTACGCGACGACCGGATCATCGCTGTCGACATGGACGCCGGAGACTTGGTGGACCGGCACGGCCGGCGCAGCGCCCTGAGCCTGGCCGACCTCGTCGCCGACGGCAGGGTCACCCGGTACCTGGACGTGCGGGCGCACACCTATATGAACAGCTGCGGGCTCGAAGTCCTCGGGCTGCCCGAGTACGCCCAGTCCGATTGGCAATTGGGCCGCGGCGACGTGGTCAAGACGTTTTCCATTCTCCGCAAGCACTATTCGCTGGTGCTGGTGGATTGCGTCAAGTCGCTGAAATCCGGTGTGATGGCGGCGGTGCTGCCGGAGTCACAGGCTCTGGTGGTGGTCAGCAGCACCTCGATCGACGCGATACGAAAGACCCGCACAACGCTGGATTGGTTGTCCAACAACGGTTATCGGCAATTGCTTCGGTCGACCGTACTGGCGGTAAACCACGTCGAACCGACGAACCTCGATACCGTTGCCGCCAGGGAGCTCGAGGATTTGTCCGCTCATGTCGCCGCCACGGTGGTGTTGCCGTTCGACCGGCATCTGCATGAGGGCAAAGAGATCGGGCTGGACAAATTGAGCAAGGACAGCAGGCGCTGCTATTTGGAGTTGGCGGCCGCGCTGGCGGACATGTTTCCCAACCGGGCCGTCGGCGTGCCTGCGCAGGCCTCGAGACTGCGCTGAGTGCGCCGAACCTGCACACAGATCGCGATTTTTCGAAATACCACGCTCTCAGTGCAGTCTCGACGGGCGGACCGCCGAGCCGCTGACGCGCGACCACTAGGATCGAGCGCATGACTTCGGTGGCTGATCTGCTGGATTACGACGACGTCGTCGCGCGCTTCGATCCGGTGCTGGGACTTGAAGTGCACGTCGAGCTGTCCACGGCGACCAAGATGTTCTGCGGCTGCTCCACCACATTCGGCGCCGAACCCAACACCCAGGTATGCCCGGTGTGTCTGGGCCTGCCCGGGTCGTTGCCGGTGCTCAACCAGGTCGCGGTGGAGTCGGCCATCCGGATCGGGCTGGCGCTGAACTGCGAGATCGTGCCGTGGTGCCGCTTCGCCCGGAAGAACTATTTCTACCCGGACATGCCCAAGAACTATCAGATCTCGCAATACGACGAGCCGATCGCCATCAACGGCTACCTGGAGGCGCCGCTGGAAGACGGGACCACCTGGCGGGTGGAGATCGAGCGTGCGCACATGGAAGAGGACACCGGCAAGCTCACTCACATCGGCAGCGAGACCGGCCGCATTCACGGCGCCACGACCTCGCTCATCGACTACAACCGCGCGGGTGTACCGCTGATCGAAATCGTCACCAAGCCCATCGAGGGTGCCGGAGCCCGGGCCCCGCAGATCGCCCGGACCTATGTGACGGCGTTGCGAGACCTGTTGCGCGCGTTGGGTGTATCCGATGTCCGGATGGACCAGGGTTCGATGCGTTGCGACTCCAACGTGTCACTGAAGCCGACCGGGACGGTCGAGTTCGGCACCCGGACCGAGACCAAGAACGTCAACTCGCTGAAAAGCGTGGAAGTCGCGGTGCGTTACGAAATGCAGCGCCAGGCCGCGGTTTTGGAGTCCGGCGGCCAGATCACCCAGGAAACCAGGCATTTCCACGAGGCCGGGTACACCAGCCCGGGCCGCGCCAAGGAGACCGCGCAGGACTATCGGTATTTCCCCGAGCCCGACCTGGAACCCGTTGCGCCCAGCCGCGAGCTCGTCGAGCGACTGCGTCAGACCATTCCCGAACTACCGTGGTTGAGCCGCAAGCGGATTCAGGACGACTGGGGCATCTCGGACGAGGTGATGCGCGACCTCGTCAACGCGGGGGCGATCGACTTGGTCACCGCGACCGTCGAACACGGCGCGTCGTCCGAACAGGCCCGCGCCTGGTGGGGAAATTTCTTGATGCAGAAGGCCAACGAGGCCGGCGTGCAACTCGACGAGCTGGCCATCAGCCCCGCCCAGGTCGCCGCGGTGGTGGCGTTGGTCGACGAGGGCAAGCTGTCCACCAAGCTGGCCCGCCAAGTCGTCGAGGGCGTGCTGGCCGGCGAAGGCGAACCCGAGCAGGTGATGACCGCGCGCGGCCTGGCGCTGGTGCGCGACGACTCGGTGACGCAAGCCGCCGTCGACGAGGCCCTGGCCGCCAATCCCGATGTGGCAGAAAAGATTCGCGGCGGCAAGGTGGCCGCGGCGGGCGCGATCGTGGGCGCGGTGATGAAGGCGACGCGCGGCCAGGCCGACGCGGCCCGGGTGCGCGAACTGGTCTTGCAGGCCTGCGGGCAGGGCTGACCTTCGCTGACCGGTCGCTGTGAAGAACTACCGGAAGTGGGCTCTGGGCTTCATGATGTTGTTGTGATCGATGACGCGTTCGATGACTTGATGGGGATGCTGGACTACCCGGTGTTCGTGGTGACGACCGTGGCCGATGGCGAACCCGCCGGTTGTCTGGTGAGTCTCGCCTCGCAGACCAGCGTGCACCCCCCGAGCTTTGTGATCAGCCTGACCCTCAACAGCCACACCGCCGAGGTGGCCGGCCGGTCCGAGTTCCTCGCCGTGCACATGCTGCCGCGGCGTCAGCAGGCTCTGGCCGAATTGTTCGGCGCCCAAACGGGCCGTGAGGTCAACAAGTTCGAGCGTTGTTCGTGGCGCTCGGGTCCCCAGGGCATGCCGATACTCGACGACACCGTCGCGTGGTTCGTCGGCAGGACGGTGAGCCGCAGCGACGTGGGGGATCACGTCGTCTACCTGCTGGCGCCCATCGCCGGCTGGGCTCCCGAGAGCGACGAAGACCTGCTCTACCTGTCGGACATCGAATTCGACGTCGACGACGACGGCGGCCACGAAGACCCGCAACGGCTTTACGTCCGTGAACGTGGGGACGCGCGCCGGTACAACGTCCCGAGGTTCACCCTCGACGTGCCTTAGCCGATTGCCGGGCTCCTCAGCGGGCCGACACGGCCCGCATCGTCGTCCCTAGGTCTTGTCGTCGTTGTTGCGCGGGAAGCCGCCGCCCTGCGGGAACAGCGGGAACACCACATCGTCGAGCTTTTCGGCGTCACCGGCGGTTTTGTTGACCGTCGCGCCCCAGACGTTGCCGTCCGGCGACATCCGCAACGCCCACGCGTGCGCATGCGTGTCCTTGCGGACGACGTCGGGTTCGCCGGTGACCGCGCCGGTCGACGGCGCCATCCGGACCGCGACGGTCAGCTTGGTGTTGATCAGGTTGACCAGCACGGTGCCGTCCATCGCCGCACAGCCGGCCACGCCGGGCTTGTCCGGCCAGGTCCACACCGTGGAGACCTCGGACTTTTTGGTGATCCGCTGCAGCCGGTCGGCGGTGGGCGTCCGGTCGGCGACGTACAGCGAGCCGTCGACGGGGTCGATGCACAGTCCGCCGCCGGCGCCGACGCCCGAGAGCGCCGTCGTCGGCGGCGCCTGCCCGATCGTGGTCGGCTGCTCGATGCGCAGCACCTTGCCGGCCAGCGACTTGGGGTCGGCGGCCATCGCCGGATTGCCCGCGTCGCCGGTCAGCACGACCAGCGTGGTGGGGCTGGTGAAGATCAACGCCCCGGTATTGCCGGTGGCGCCCTTGGGGATTCCGGTCAGGATGTCTTTCGGCACGTCACCGTCGGCGATGCGGATGACCCGGTTGTCGGTCGGCGTGCTGATGTAGGCGTACATCAGGCGGTCCTGGCTGTAGGTGGGCGACAGCACGATATCCATCAACCCGCCGTCGCCGGACGGGTCGACCGGGATGACCAACTTCACCTTCGGCTCGGCGCTGACCGACACCTCTTTGATCGCACCTGTGGTGCGCTCGGCCACCAGCGCGGTCTTGCTGTCCACGCCCATGATCAGGCCGCTGGTGCTCTCCAGGCAGCCCTGCATCACCCCCGGTGCCGGGCACACCTTGGGGAACGGCGTCGGCGGCAGCGGCGGCGGCGGAGGCGGCGTCGAACTGGGCTGGGGCTTGAGTTCCGGGCGCGGTCGTGAACGGCTGCGACGCGGCGTCGTTGAACTTGGCGCAGCCGCTGGACATCAGCACCGCCGCACTCAGCACAGCGAGCCCGCAGCGCACCGAACGCCTCATCCGCATGACCGACAGGCTACGGGAATTGGTGGTCATGGCCGCCACACGCCCCGCGGACCACGGCAAATGCCGGTGTCATCGCCCGATGATCCAGGTCGATTATCGAGAGGGAACGCGAACTGCTTCACCAAACTCCCTGGTGTGCTCGATCAATGGCCGATCGTCGGCCGAGATCAAGAGATCAGCGCGATCATGCGCTCGATCGCCGGTGATACAGCGCGGGGCGTGGCGCTAGCGGGGAAGGCTGGGGTCGGTAAGTCGCGATTGGCTCGCGAGGCCGTAGCGGCAGCGGCGGCGGCGGGGTGGACCGTGCGAGACATTGCCGCTACCGCGACGAGCCGCTCGGTCGCGCTCGGCGCCTTCTGGCAGTGGACCGACGGCACGGAAACCGCGCCATTTGCGTTGGTGCGCAAAGTCATTGAGACATTGACCGACGACCCACAGCCGGACCGCCTGGTGGTCCTGGTCGACGATGCGCACCTGCTGGATGAGCTGTCCGCGCTCGTCCTGCACCAGCTGGTGCATTCGCGGGCTGCCGCGGTGATCGTCACGATCCGGACCGGCGAGCCGGCCCCGGCCGCGGTGACGGCGCTGTGGAAGGACGGCCTGCTTCGCCGGCGCGAACTGGAACCGGGGGTAACGGCGGTGCGGGCGGGACGCACGGTGGCGGCGGAGCCCCCGGGAGCGGGAACCCCGGCGGGATGCCCGGGAGTCCCGGGATGCTTGGCGTCGGCGGCGCCGGCGGCACCGGCGGCAGCGGTGATCACGCCGGCAACCGCGGCGCCGACGGTAACCGCGGCCCTGACGGGACGTGACGCCCCACTGCTCGGGGCGATTCTGGTCGGCCGGCCTCCACGTTCCTCGCGTGCGGGTCCATGCCGCGCTTCGACCGCGTCGCAAGGCATGGCTGAACGCAGTGCCTCCCGTAGCAAGCGGCCGCTCCGGCGCGGATTGCGTTCCCCGCAGCAGGTCTTTGGGACCTATGTGAACCCTTTCGAGGGCGAACTGCGGATTTGTCAGGTCGAAGCGCCGCTCAAATCCCCGATTCCGGCCCTAATTGCCCTTACCCTGGCACCCGTGACCAGTCAACCGCATGACACGCATTGGCGACGGCCGGGCGAATCGCCTGAGTCAAACCCGGGTCGTCCCGTCTCAGCGAGCGTGGTCGACCCCGAAGACGACCTGACCCCGGTCGGATACCCGGGCGAGTTCGGCACCACCACCGTGATCCCGCCCTACACCGGTGACCCGGCTGGCCCCGGCGGCTCCGGATACAACTTGATCGACCACCAGGAGCCGTTGCCCTACGTCCAGCCGCAGCAGCCGCGCCGCCGGCCCCTCGGCACGCAGCGGAACCCGTCACGATCGATTCGGACCGCGACGACGACCGGCTGCGCACCGTCGGCCGGCGCGGGACCCAACATCTGGGTCTGCTGATCCTGCGGATCGGGCTTGGCGTGGTGCTCGGCGCCCACGGGCTTCAGAAGCTGTTCGGCTGGTGGGACGGCCAAGGGCTGAGCGGATTCAAGAACTCACTGTCCGACATCGGCTATCAGCACGCCGACATCCTGGCCTATGTGAGCGCCGGTGGCGAGCTGACCGCGGGCGTGCTGCTGGTACTGGGATTGTTCACCCCGATCGCGGCCGCGGGTGCGCTGGCCTTCCTGATCAACGGCCTGCTCGCCTCGGTCTCAGGCCAGCATTCGCACACGTTCTTCGTTCTTCCTGCCCGACGGGCACGAATTCCAGATCAGCCTGATCGTCATGGCCGTCGCCGTCATCCTCGCCGGTCCTGGCCGATACGGCCTCGACGCCGCCCGGGGCTGGGCGTATCGGCCCTTCATCGGCTCAGCTGTGGCGTTGGTCGTCGGCATCGCCGCCGGTGTGGGCGTATGGGTGCTGCTCAACGGCATGAATCCGCTGCACTGACGTCACCGGTACGGGTTGGGGACCCGTCCGCCGCTGGCTTCGGTCAGTAGCGGCAGGGTCGCGAAGGTCACCGCCGGCAATCGCAGCTGCTCTGCCGTTCTTGAGCTGGGCGCGGGCCCACGAGCCCCTGTTGAAGCGCAGCCCATCGATGTCATCCCAGGCGACCGTCTGGCTGCCCAGCAGCGTCCGCGCGGTCACGCCGTCGTCGTCGGCGACCGTGCGCAGGCGCACGATCAGCGCCGACAACACCACCGGGATAATCAGCAGTGGGGCGCTCGGCGGCCAGGCCATCACCGGTACCAGCAGGCCGAGGGCCAGCAAATCCGACGGCGATGTGCGCCATCGGCGACACCTTGATCACCACCGGCGAGTCCGGCGATTCATTAGCCACAGGAGCATCATTCCATCGCCGAGATTCCGGCTGCCTCGCTGTTGAGTGTGCGTTCACGGCGATGGCCCACGGCGTGTCGTCGCCGTGGACGCACACTGGACGCCGTGAGTGCACTCTCGACGCGGGGCCGGATTTGACTCCTGACCTGTGCGAAGGCTAGCGTCGGACGCTATGGATACCGCCGGAAACACCGGAATGCTCGTAGTAATTAGTCGGCGCGTTGGAGCCTGACTAGCCCTCGAGCACCAACGCGACCCTCGTGCAGCACAGCTGACGGGGGTTTTTTGTTGCCCAACATGCCAACTGAAGAGACTTCCAGAGCAATAGAGGACTAAGAGACCGTGAGCGCACCAACCAAGCCACCCACCGAGCCGCAGGCCGCCGCCGCACCGAAACTGGTGAAACCCGCCCCAACGCCCGCGGTTCAGCCGAAACGCATTGCACCGCACCAACTTACCGGTGCGCAGTCGGTCATCCGGTCGTTGGAGGAGCTCGACGTCGACGTCATCTTCGGGATTCCCGGCGGTGCCGTACTGCCGGTGTACGACCCGCTGTTCGACTCGCAGAAGCTGCGCCACGTGCTGGTCCGCCACGAGCAGGGCGCCGGTCACGCCGCCAGCGGCTACGCCCACGTCTCCGGCAAGGTCGGCGTGTGCATGGCGACTTCTGGTCCCGGTGCGACCAACCTGGTGACGCCGCTGGCCGACGCGCAGATGGACTCGATACCGGTGGTCGCCATCACCGGGCAGGTCGGGCGCGGGCTGATCGGCACCGACGCCTTCCAGGAGGCCGACATCTCGGGCATCACCATGCCGATCACCAAGCACAACTTCCTGGTCCGCTCCGGCGACGAGATTCCGCGGGTGATGGCCGAGGCCTTCCACATCGCGTCCTCGGGACGCCCGGGCGCGGTGCTCGTCGACATTCCCAAAGACGTTCTGCAGGCCCAATGCACGTTCAGCTGGCCGCCGCGGATGGACCTGCCCGGCTACAAGCCGAACACCAAACCGCACAACCGGCAGATCCGCGAGGCGGCCAAGCTGATCGCCGCCGCGCACAAGCCGGTGCTGTACGTCGGCGGCGGCGTCATCCGCGGCGAGGCCACCGAGCAACTCAAAGAACTGGCCGAAATCACCGGCATCCCGGTGGTCACCACGCTGATGGCCCGCGGCGCGTTCCCGGACAGCCATCCACAGAACCTGGGCATGCCCGGCATGCACGGCACGGTGGCGGCGGTGGCCGCCCTGCAGCGCAGCGACCTGCTGATCGCGCTGGGCACCCGCTTCGACGACCGGGTCACCGGAAAGCTGGACTCCTTTGCGCCTGAAGCCAAGGTCATCCACGCCGACATCGACCCGGCCGAGATCGGCAAGAACCGCAACGCCGACGTGCCGATCGTGGGCGACGTCAAGAACGTCATCACCGACCTCATCGCGATGCTGGGCCACTACGACACTCCCGGCAACATCGAAATGACCGACTGGTGGGCCTATCTGGACGACGTCCGAAAGACGTACCCACTGAGCTACGGCCCGCAGAGCGACGGCAGCCTCGGGCCGGAATACGTGATCGAGAAGCTGGGCGAGATCGCCGGCCCGGACGCCGTGTACGTCGCCGGCGTCGGCCAGCACCAGATGTGGGCGGCGCAGTTCATCAAGTACGAGAAGCCGCGCACCTGGCTGAATTCGGGCGGGCTGGGCACCATGGGCTTCGCCATCCCGGCGGCCATGGGCGCCAAGATGGCCCTGCCGGACACCGAGGTCTGGGCCATCGACGGCGACGGCTGCTTCCAGATGACCAACCAGGAACTGGCCACCTGCGCGATCGAGGGCATACCGATCAAGGTCGCACTGATCAACAACGGCAGCCTGGGCATGGTGCGGCAGTGGCAGAGCCTCTTCTACCAGGAGCGCTATTCGCAGACCGACCTGGGCACCCACTCGCACCGCATTCCGGATTTCGTCAAGCTGGCCGAGGCCCTGGGCTGTGTCGGATTGCGTTGCGAGCGTGAGGAAGACGTCGTCGACGTGATCAACCAGGCGCGGGCGATCAACGACCGCCCGGTGGTGATCGACTTCATCGTCGGCGCCGACGCGCAAGTGTGGCCGATGGTCGCCGCCGGCACCAGCAATGACGAGATCCAAGCCGCCCGTGGCATTCGCCCCCTGTTCGACGACATCAGCGAAGGGCATGCCTGATGATCACCAAGACGCACACGTTGTCGGTGCTGGTCGAGGACAAGCCCGGTGTTCTCGCTCGGGTCGCGGCGCTGTTCTCGCGGCGCGGGTTCAACATCGAGTCGCTGGCGGTGGGTGCCACCGAACAGAAGGACATGTCGCGGATGACCATCGTGGTCTCCGCCGAGGAGACTCCGCTCGAGCAGATCACCAAGCAGCTCAACAAATTGATCAACGTCATCAAGATCGTCGAGCAGGATGACGACAACTCGGTGTCCCGAGAGTTGGCGCTGATCAAGGTGCAGGCCGACGCCGGTAGCCGCAGCCAGGTGATCGAGGCGGTTAATCTGTTCCGCGCCAAGGTGATTGACGTATCACCGGATTCGCTGACCATCGAGGCGACCGGTGACCGCGGCAAGATCGAGGCATTGCTGCGGGTACTGGAGCCGTTCGGTATCCGCGAAATCGCCCAATCCGGAATGGTGTCGTTGTCGCGCGGCCCGCGCGGCATAGCTTCTACGCCACCACCAAATAGCGAACCCTAATCAAGGAGATATTCAACAGTGGCACTAGAGATGTTCTATGACGACGACGCTGACCTGTCGATCATTCAGGGCCGCAAGGTCGGTGTGATCGGCTACGGCAGCCAGGGGCACGCGCACTCGTTGAGCCTGCGCGACTCCGGCGTCGAGGTGCGCGTCGGCCTCAAGGAGGGCTCGAAGTCCCGGGCCAAGGTCGAGGAGCAGGGCCTGACCGTCGACACCCCGGCCGAGGTGGCCAAGTGGGCCGACGTGATCATGCTGCTCGCCCCCGACACCGCGCAGGCGGACATCTTCAAAAACGACATCGAGCCCAACCTGAAGGACGGCGACGCGCTGTTCTTCGGTCACGGCCTCAACATTCACTTCGATCTGATCAAGCCGCCGGCAAATGTCACCGTCGCGATGGTCGCGCCCAAGGGTCCTGGCCACCTGGTGCGGCGTCAGTTCGTCGACGGCAAGGGCGTGCCCTGCCTGATCGCCGTCGACCAGGACCCCACCGGTAACGGTGAGGCGCTGGCTCTTTCGTACGCCAAGGCCATCGGCGGCACCCGCGCCGGCGTCATCAAGACCACCTTCAAGGACGAGACCGAAACCGACCTGTTCGGTGAGCAGGCCGTGTTGTGTGGCGGCACAGAGGAATTGGTGAAGACCGGTTTCGACGTGATGGTCGAGGCGGGCTACCCGCCGGAGATGGCCTACTTCGAGGTGCTGCACGAGCTCAAGCTCATCGTCGACCTGATGTACGAGGGCGGCATCGCCCGGATGAACTACTCGGTCTCCGACACCGCGGAGTTCGGCGGCTACCTGTCGGGCCCGCGGGTCATCGACGCCGACACCAAGGAGCGGATGCGCGCCATCCTGCGCGACATTCAGGACGGCACCTTCACCAAGAAGCTGGTCGCCAACGTCGAGGGCGGCAACAAGCAGCTCGAGCAGCTGCGCAAGGAGAACGCCGAGCACCCCATCGAGGTCACCGGTAAGAAGCTGCGCGACCTGATGAGCTGGGTGGACCGCCCGATCACCGAGACCGCATAACGGAGGCCGCACCGCATGAGCGAGGGACGCGGTCGCAGCAGACTTGTGCAGCGATACCTCAATCTTCTCGAGGCGTCGCTCACCGGAATGCTGTTCGAAGACAAGCCCTTCGACCCGTGGTCGGGCGGCACGTTCGATCCGAACAAGCGCCTGCTCGGGCAGGACTGGCCCTCGCTTTCCTTCTCCATGATCGGCAGCGCCCGGATGCGAAATCTGCGCTACGCCTGCGAGACCGTGGTGCTGGATGGGGTCGAGGGCGACTTCATCGAGACGGGTGTCTGGCGAGGAGGCGCCTGCATTCTGATGCGGGGCATCCTCGAGGCGTACGGCGACGAGAAGCGACGTGTCTTGGTTGCTGACAGCTTTGCCGGGCTTCCTTCGCCAGACCCCCAGAATTTCCCCGCCGATGCGGGCGATCGGCATCACACCTATACCCAACTCCAGATATCGCGTGCCGATGTCGAGAACAACTTCCGCCGTTTCGGGTTACTGGACGAGCGGGTCGTTTTCCTCGAGGGCTGGTTCAAGGACACCTTGCCGGCGGCTCCGGTCGATCAGTTGGCCGTGTTGCGGCTCGACGGCGACATGTATGAATCCACGATCGAGGCAATGGACGCGCTCTATCACAAGGTGTCGTACGGCGGCCTTGTCATCGTGGACGATTTCTTCCTGGCGCCTTGCGCGCAGGCAGTCCACGATTTCCGCAACAGTCACGGAATCACCTCCCATACTGCCGATCGATGGAATGGGTACGTACTGGCGTGTCGACCACCAGCCGATCGGTAGGTCTTCTCGCTGATCGCGGAACATTGCGGTCGCATCGTCAAAGCGGTACATCCAGGTCAGGCCAGCCGGCCGGCGATCGTCACGACCCGGCGGGCCAGGTGCTCGAGCGCGTCGCCGGTGGCGTCGTCGAATTCGTCGATGTTGTCGTGCGTGGCGACCAGGCTCGCCCCGTACGGATTACCGTCGACGAACTTGCACGGATCGGTGTATCCCGGCGCCACCACGATGCCGCCGAAATGCATCACCGTGGCGTACAACGTGAACAGGGTGGTCTCCTGGCCGCCGTGCGGGGTGTTGGAGGACGTGAAGCCGGCATACACCTTGTCCGCGAGCTTGCCCTGCGACCAGAGCCCGCCCAGCGAGTCGAGGAATTCGCGCAATTGCGATGCGACGGAACCGAACCGGGTCGGTGAGCCGAAAATCACCGCGTCGGCCCACACGATATCGTCACCGGTGGCCGCCGGAAGGTCCTTGGTGGCTTCATAGTTCGCCGTCCAGGCCGGGTTCTGCGCGAACGAGGCAGGGTCGCGGGTCTCGGCGACGTGTCGCACCCGGACTTCGGCGCCCGCGGACTCGGCAGCCGCTGCGACGCGCTTTGCCATCGCCGTTCCATGTCCGGTCGCGGAGTAGTAGATAATCGCGAGTTTCGTCATGGCGTCAGCTTAGGCATGTCCTTGATCCCGAATTCGCGGCGGAGCAGGCTGCGGGCGGCGTAGTAGCCGGCCATCCCATGCACGCCGGGGCCGGGCGGGGTGGCCGCCGAACACAGGTACACCTTGGGAATCGGCGTGCTCCAAGGGTTTAGCCGCGGAGTGGGGCCGGTCAGGCCGCGCCAGATCGAACCGGCGCCCACCGCGATGTCCCCGCCGACGTAGTTTGCGTTGTGGTCGGCCATGTGTGCGGCGGGCACGCAACGCGCGGCCAGCACGACGTCGCGGAAGCCCGGCGCGAAGCGTTCGACGACACCGGTCACGGACTCGGTCATATCGACGGTGGACCCCGACGGCACATGAGCGTACGTCCAGAACGGACGACGCCCGTGCGCGTCCATCCGGGTCGGGTCGGCGACGTGAGGAGAAGCGGCCAGCACCATGGGCCACTGCGCATGCCGCCCGGCCGCGACCTCTGCCTCGGCTCGTGCCATCTGCGCACGAGTGCCGCCGAGATGAAGGGTCGGCGCCTCCTGTCAGTCGAGAGTCCAGCCACGGGATGTCGTCGCCGAGCACGAAGTCAACCTTGGCTGCCGCCGATCTAAATCGGTAGCGGCGCAACGCTTTAGCGTATCGATGGGGAAGCGTGTCGCCGTATGCCGCAGCAGCGCGGTCGGAGCGGTGTCGAAAACCGCGACGCCTTCGACGGGCTCGTGGACCTCGACCCCGGCCGTCAGCTCGCCGTCGTGCGCACGCAGGTCGGCGATCAGCGCGTCCGTGATCGCCTGGCTACCGCCCACCGGAATCGGCCAGCCCACCGAATGGGCAAGTGTGGTCAGCATCAGCGCCGCGCCGGCCGACACCAACGACGGCATCGGTGTAATCGCATGCGCGGCAACGCCGGTGAACAATGCGCGGGCATCCTCGCCGCCCAGCAACCCCCAGGCCGGGGTGCCCTGGGTCAGCATCCGCAGCCCGAGGTGCACCGTCGCCCCCAGCGACGTTGGCGCCGAACGCTTGTCGCCGAGCAGGAAATCCACCACGCCGTCGGCGTCCGCCACCAGCGGGCGCAGCAGGCGCCGCCACGACGTGCCGTCGTCCAATCCGGCGCAGGTGCGCTCGAGGTCGCGGTAGGCGATCGCCGCGGGGCGACCCGGAAGCGGGTTGGCGTAGGAGATCTCCGTGGTGGCCAGCGTCACACCGCGGGCCGGCAGATCGAACTCGGAGAAGAACGGCGACGCCAGTGCCAGCGGGTGAACCGCCGAGCAGACGTCGTGCAAAACTCCGGGAAAGTCGAAGTCCACCGCGCTGCGCGCACCCCCGCCGAACGTCGGCTGAGCTTCGATGACCTGCACCTTCAGCCCGGCGCGGGCGCAGATTACGGCAGTCGAGAGCCCGTTGGGCCCGCTGCCGACCACGGTGATATCCACCCGTCGATTACAGCCGACTACGCTGGCCGCGTGAACCTGCCTGTTGTGTTAATCGCCGACAAACTTGCCCAATCAACGGTTGCCGCCCTGGGAGACCAGGTCGAGGTGCGCTGGGTAGATGGTCCCGACCGGGAGAAGCTGCTGGCCGCGGTGCCCGAGGCGGACGCGTTGCTGGTGCGGTCGGCCACCACGGTGGACGCCGAGGTGCTCGCCGCCGCTCCCAAGCTGAAGATCGTCGCCCGGGCCGGCGTCGGGCTGGACAACGTCGACGTGGACGCCGCCACCGCGCGCGGTGTGCTGGTGGTCAATGCCCCGACGTCGAATATCCACAGCGCCGCCGAGCATGCGCTGGCACTGCTGCTGGCGGCGTCCCGCGAGATCCCGGCAGCCGATGCCACATTGCGCGATCACACCTGGAAGCGGTCTTCCTTCAACGGAACCGAGATCTTCGGCAAGACCGTCGGTGTGGTGGGGCTGGGCCGGATCGGACAGCTGGTCGCTCAGCGGATCGCCGCCTTCGGCACCCACATCGTCGCCTACGACCCTTACGTGTCGCCGGCCCGGGCAGCCCAGCTGGGCATCGAACTGCTCTCGCTGGAGGACCTGTTGGCCCGCGCCGACTTCATCTCGGTGCACCTGCCCAAGACACCCGAGACCAAAGGCCTGATCGACAAGGAGGCGCTGGCCAAGACGAAGCCCGGCGTCATCATCGTCAACGCCGCGCGCGGTGGCCTGGTGGACGAGGCGGCCCTGGCCGAGGCGGTCACCAGCGGCCATGTGCGGGCGGCCGGCCTGGACGTGTTCTCCACTGAACCCTGCACGGACAGCCCGCTGTTCGAGTTGCCGCAGGTGGTCGTCACGCCGCATCTGGGAGCGTCCACGGCCGAGGCGCAGGACCGGGCCGGCACCGACGTCGCCGAGAGTGTGCGGCTGGCGCTGGCGGGGGAGTTCGTGCCCGACGCGGTCAACGTCGGCGGCGGAGTGGTCAGCGAGGAGGTGGCGCCCTGGCTGGACCTGGCGTGCAAGCTCGGGGTGCTGGTCGCCACGCTGTCCGACGCGCCGCCGGTGTCGTTGTCGGTGCAGGTGCGCGGCGAGCTGGCCGCCGAAGGTGTCGACGTACTAAAGCTTTCGGCGCTGCGCGGTCTGTTCTCGGCAGTCGTCGACAGTCCGGTGACTTTCGTCAACGCACCGGCGCTGGCCGCCGAACGGGGCGTCACGGCCGACATCACCACGGCCTCCGAAAGCCCCAACTATCGCAGTGTCATCGATGTGCGGGCGGTCGCGTCCGACGGTTCGGCCGTCAACGTCGCCGGCACGCTGGCCGGCCCGCAGCAGGTGCAAAAGATCGTGCAGATCAACGGCCGCCACTTTGACCTGCGCGCCGAAGGCACCAACCTGATCATTCATTACGTTGACCAACCGGGAGCGCTGGGCAAGATCGGTACTCTGCTGGGCGGCGCCGGGGTGAACATCCATGCGGCGCAGCTGTCCGAAGACACCGAGGGCCCGTTGGCGACGATTCTGCTGCGGCTGGACCGAGAAGTGCCCGACGATCTGCGGTCGGCGATCGCGGCCGCCGTAGACGCCAAGAAGCTCGCGGTGGTTGACCTGTCGTGAAACTGGCTGTCATTGCTGGGGACGGCATCGGCCCGGAGGTAGTGGCCGAAGCGCTCAAAGTCCTTGACGTGGTTCACCCCGACGTGCAGAAGACCACCTACGATCTGGGCGCCCGGCGCTATCACGCCACCGGCGAGGTGCTGCCGGACTCGGTCGTCGGCGAGCTACGCGAGCACGACGCCATCCTGCTCGGGGCGATCGGCGACCCGTCGGTCCCCAGCGGGGTGCTGGAGCGAGGTCTGTTGCTGCGGTTGCGCTTCGAGCTGGATCACCACATCAACCTGCGGCCCTCCCGGCTGTATCCGGGCGTGAGCAGTCCGCTCGCGGGCAATCCCGAGATCGACTTCGTGGTGGTGCGCGAGGGCACCGAGGGCCCCTACACCGGCAACGGCGGCGCGATCCGCGTCGGCACACCACACGAGGTGGCCACCGAGGTCAGCGTGAACACCGCGTTCGGGGTGCGCCGCGTGGTGCGCGACGCGTTCGAACGGGCCCGCCGGCGTCGCAAGCACCTGACCCTGGTGCACAAGAACAACGTGCTGACGTTCGCCGGGTCGCTGTGGTGGCGCACCGTGCAGGAGATCGGCACGGAGTATCCCGACGTCGAGGTCGCCTATTCGCACGTCGACGCCGCCACCATCTATTTGGTGACCGATCCGGGCCGCTTCGATGTGATCGTCTCCGACAACCTGTTCGGCGACATCATCACGGACCTGGCCGCGGCGGTGTGCGGCGGAATTGGCTTGGCCGCCAGCGGAAATATCGACGCCTCGCGGACCAACCCGTCGATGTTCGAGCCGGTGCACGGCAGCGCGCCGGACATCGCGGGGCAGGGCATCGCGGATCCTACCGCGGCGATCATGTCGGTGGCGCTGCTGCTTGCTCACCTGGGTGAGACGCAGGCCGCTGCCCGGGTGGACCGGGCGGTGGAGAGCTATCTGGCGGCGCGTGGTTCGCAGCGGCGCGCCACCAGCGAAGTCGGCGAATCGATCGTCGCCGCGCTGTAGTCTCCAACCCGGGCGGCAGCAGCCTTACCGGCACCAGTGGCACCGCCAGCAGCGGAAAAACTCCGCATAGTGCCCAGGCCGCCGGGTAAGCCTCCGCGCCGATCAGCACACCGAACAGCGGGGGTCCGGCGGCCGCGGCCAGCCGCTGCGTGGTGTTCTGGGCGCCCAGTGCGCGTCCGCTCCAGAACGGCCCGGCGAACTCGGTGATCGCAGTCGCCTCCAGCCCGTTGTCGAGCACTGCGATCACCGATATGGCGATCATGAGCGACACTTCGAATCGCGAATTGACGTCATCGGCGAGAGCCAGCAGGAACAGGGTCAAAGCCGCCGCGATCGCGATGATGCGCACCGGACGCATGCGTGAGCCGATGCGGTCGGACCACCGGCCCACCATGATTCGGCCTGCGGCGCCGAGCAGCTGGGAGATGGTCACCAAGCCGCCCGCCGCCGCGATCGACCAGCTGTGGTCGTTCATCAGCCACACCAGCATGAACGTCACGGTCACCGCCTGCGGCAGCATCAGCAGCCCCGCGACCGCGTGGATCCGCCACAGCGTGGACGAACGGCGATACGGGTTGGCCAGTTCCTCCTCGCCGGCCCGTCTCCGCGATTTCCGCGGCGGGTCGACCACGCCGATCGCACTGGCAACGGCCGCGACCGTGCACATCAGCGCCGGAAACATCAACCCCGAACTCGGGTTGCGTTCGGTGAGCTCGGGAATCACCAGCGCGCCCAACGCGATTCCCAGCGGTTGCGCGGTCTGGCGGATACCCATCGCCAGGCCGCGTTTTTCCGGCGGAAACCAGCCGGCTACCAATCCGCCGCCGGCCGTATTGGAGCTTGCGGCGGCCATGCCGCCGAGGAACAGGAACACGCCCATCGCCAGCAGCGAGTGGACCGTCGCCGCGGCGTAGGCAGCCACCGCGGTGAGCGCCGAACCCACCGTCATCACGATCCGCTCGCCCAGCCGGTCGGTGAGGTAGCCCCAGAAGACCAGCGTCACCACCATGCCCCAGCTGGGCATCGACGCCAACAGACCGGCCTCGGCCAGCGGGATTCCATGAGCGGCCACCAGCGAAGGGATCAGGAAGGCAACGCCGTTGATGAAGAGGAAGGAGCTTGACGTCACCACTACCGAGATGAGGGTGATCGACCAGCGCGCGCCCCTGCCGAGCGAACCAGCGCGGTCAGCGTCCGTCGGCATTCGCCCATGCTCGCACACGCTGCAGCAACTGGATTGCTACAAATCGGCGACGACGGCGTCCTCGGCATGGCGGTCGGAATCAGCACCCGTTTCCGCCACACTCAGCTCGATTGTGATGACCCGCAGCGCCCGGCTACGCCGCGCTCGCGGTCATCACTAGGCTCATCGGAATGCGCCTTGGTCGAATCGCCAGCCCGGACGGCGTCGCCTTCGTCAGCATCGAAGGTGAGCCCGAAGTCCCCGGTGGAATGACGGTCCGTGAGATCGCCGAGCACCCGTTCGGCACGCCGACGTTCACCGGCCGCTCGTGGCCACTGGCCGACGTTCGGCTGCTGGCACCGATATTGGCCAGCAAGGTGGTCTGCGTCGGTAAGAACTACGCCGACCACATCAAAGAGATGGGCGGCGTGATGGGGCCGGCACCCAAGGACCCGGTGATATTCCTCAAGCCCAACACCTCCATCATCGGGCCCAACGTGCCGATTCGCTTGCCCGCCAACGCATCACCCGTGCACTTCGAGGGCGAGCTGGCGATTGTGATCGAGCGTCCGTGCAAGGACGTCTCGGCCGCCCAGGCCGCCGACAGCATCCTCGGCTACACCATCGGCAACGACGTGTCGGCCCGCGATCAGCAACAGGCCGACGGGCAATGGACCCGGGCCAAGGGGCACGACAGCTTCTGTCCGGTCGGACCGTGGATCGTCACCGATGTCGACCCGTCCGATCTGGCACTGCGCACCGAAGTCAACGGCGTGGTCAAGCAGGACAGCCGCTCCTCGCTGATGATCCACGACGTCGGCGCCATCGTGGAGTGGATTTCGGCGGTGATGACGTTGCTGCCCGGTGATCTCATCCTCACCGGAACACCCGCCGGTGTCGGTCCCATCGAGGACGGCGACACCGTTTCCGTCACCATCGAGGACATCGGCACCCTCACCAATCCCGTAGTCCGCAAAGGAAACTCTTGACCGCTGCCGAAGTCCGGGTTCGATTCTGTCCGTCTCCCACCGGCACGCCCCACGTCGGGATGGTCCGCACGGCACTGTTCAACTGGGCCTACGCCCGGCACACCGGTGGCACTTTCGTGTTCCGCATCGAAGACACCGACGCCCAACGCGACAGCGAGGAAAGCTATCTGGCGCTGCTCGACGCGCTGCGCTGGCTCGGCCTGAATTGGGATGAGGGGCCCGAGGTGGGTGGACCGTACGGCCCCTACCGGCAGTCCCAGCGCACCGACATCTATCACGATGTGGTGGCCCAATTACTCGCCGCGGGAGAGGCCTACCACGCCTTCTCGACGCCGGAGGAGGTCGAGGCGCGCCATGTCGCCGCCGGGCGAAATCCCAAGTTGGGCTACGACAACTTCGACCGCGACCTGACCGACGCCCAGCGTTCGGCCTATCTGGCCGAGGGCCGCAAGCCGGTGGTGCGGCTGCGGATGCCCGACGAAGACCTCAGCTGGGACGACCTGGTCCGCGGCCCCACCACCTTCGCCGCGGGCACCGTGCCCGACTTCGCGTTGACCCGTGCCAGCGGAGATCCGTTGTACACCTTGGTCAACCCCTGCGACGACGCCCTGATGAAGATCACCCACGTGCTGCGTGGCGAGGACCTGCTGCCGTCGACGCCACGCCAGCTGGCGCTGTATCAGGCCCTGACCCGGATCGGGATAGCCGAGCGGACCCCGCAATTCGCCCACCTGCCAACGGTATTGGGGGAGGGCACCAAGAAACTGTCCAAACGCGACCCGCAGTCGAACCTGTTCGCGCACCGCGACCGCGGCTTCATCCCCGAAGGTCTGCTGAATTACCTTGCGCTGCTGGGCTGGGCGATCGCCGACGACCACGACCTGTTCAGCCTCGACGAGATGGTGGCCGCCTTCGACGTCGCCGACGTCAACTCCAACCCGGCGCGGTTCGACCAGAAGAAGGCCGACGCGCTCAACGCCGAACACATCCGGATGCTCGACGTCGCCGACTTCACCTCCCGGCTGCGCGACTACCTGGAGGCGCACGGCCATCACCTCGAGTTGGACGCCGCGGACTTCGCGGAAGCTGCCGAGCTGGTGCAGACCCGCATCGTCGTGCTCGGTGACGCGTGGGACCTGCTGAAGTTCCTCAACGACGCCGAGTACGCCATCGATCCGAAGGCCGCCGCCAAGGAGCTGGGCCCCGACGCAACGGCGGTTCTCGACGCGGCCATTGCTGCGCTGGACGGTGTGCCGGACTGGACGACTGCCCATATCGAGGAGGCGCTGAAGGCCGGGCTCATCGAGGGGCTGGAGCTCAAACCGCGCAAGGCGTTCGGGCCGATCCGGGTCGCCGCCACCGGGACGACGGTCAGCCCACCGTTATTCGAATCGCTCGAGCTGCTGGGCCGCGAGCGCAGCGTGGCGCGGCTGCGGGCCGCGCGCGACGATGCGGCCTGAATCTTTGGTAGTCTGCACAGCGGCTTGCAAAGGCCGACAACGGCCGGCAGCGGCGGTCTCAGGACGTTAGTCAAAGTCCGAAAATGCCGCTGACCAGCGGTTTTAGGCAGCCAATGGGGTATGGTGTAATTGGCAACACAGCTGATTCTGGTTCAGCCATTCTAGGTTCGAGTCCTGGTACCCCAGCAAAGTTTCGCCCCCCGCAGGCGATTATGTGGGCTTCCCGGGGTGAGCTATGCTGACTGCTCGGATCAGTTCCGGCCCCGTCGTCTAGCGGCCTAGGACGCCGCCCTCTCACGGCGGTAGCGTGGGTTCGAATCCCATCGGGGCTACAAATACACCGCGAGCAGACGCAAAATCGCCCAATTTCGTCCCGAAATGGGCGATTTTGCGTCTGCTCGCCGTGGGCTATTGACCCGTCGCCCAGCACGGCCGGCGCGGTTGACCCGCCCACCGGCATCGCAGGCATTCCCATCTTGCGGTGATCCCACGAGCGCGCGCGCCGGGGCACGATGCGCACGCACACCCGCTTGTTCATCATCTGCTCGACGAAGGGCTTCATCTCGTCGGTGTAGGGGCCGGTGTAGCGCTCCCAGACGCTGACCCCGACGCGGTGCGAGACGTCGGGATCGTCGACGATCTCGGCAACGCCTTCGAAGGACACCCCGCGCAGGGTGTCGTAGGTGTGGCCGTCCTCGATCAGGAAGCTGACCCGTGGATCCCGTTTGACGTTGACCGCCTTCTGCGACTTGGCCTTGGTCTCCAGCCAGATCTCGCCGTCGACGACGGCGTACCACATGGCGGTCAGGTGCGGCTGGCCGTCGGGACCGATGGTGGCGAAGGTCCCGGTGCGGCTCCTGACGACGAAATCGGCGATCTCGTCCTCGGACATGACGATGCTCGCGCGCTGATTTGTTCCCATCGCGTCAGTTTGTCAGGCCGTGGTTGTCAACTCTGCATTGGCGGCGGTGTGAACGCAGACTCGATGCCAGGGGCCTAAAGGCGGCGGGTGAGTTCCTCGGACGCGGCCAGCAGATCGGCGGCCCAGCGCGCCCCGGGCTGCCGACCCATGCGATCCACGGGTCCCGACACCGAAATGGCAGCGATCACCACACCACGGCCGTCGCGCACCGGCGCCGACACACTGGCCACCCCCGGCTCCCGCTCGGCCACGCTTTGCGCCCAACCACGCCGGCGCACCTCGGCGAGCACCCGATCGGTGAACATCGCCGCCGGAAGGACGGCCTCTCGGGTCGCGGCGTCGCTGTGCGCCAACAGCACTTTGGCGCCCGATCCCGCGGTCATCGGCAGCCGTGCTCCGACGGGCACCGTATCGCGAAGGCCCGCAGGTGGTTCCAGGGCGGCCACGCAGACCCGCGAGGTGCCCTCGCGGCGGTACAACTGCACGCTCTCGCCGGTGGTCTCGCGCAGTCTGGGCAGCACCGCCGCGCCGGCGGCCAGCAGCGGATCGCTCACATGAGTGGCGAGCTCGGACACCGCGGGCCCAAGCCGCCAGCGGCCCTCCTCGTCGCGCCCCGACAGCCGATGCACCTCCAGCGCGGCCGCCAGCCGGTAAGCGGTGGCCCTCGGCAGGCCGGTCCGTTCACACAGTTCAGCTAGCCCGCATGGGGATTCCGCGATCGCGTGCAGAACACCGACCGCTTTGTCGAGCACGCCGATGCCGCTATGCTGTCTCATAACTAGATACTAGCGTCTCGCATTCTGAGATCCAGCCCAGATCGATCGGCGAGCCGTGAAAGAGCGAATCGAGGTCTGATGAAGCATTCAGTGTTGGATTCAAGGACGGACAAGCCACGCACGCTGGCCGAGAAGGTTTGGGGCGACCATGTTGTGGCAGGAGGGGGAGGGTTTGAGAAGGGCTCAGCGCCCGACTTGATCTACATCGACCTGCATTTGGTGCACGAGGTCACCAGCCCGCAGGCGTTCGACGGCCTGCGACAGGCCGGCCGCCCGGTGCGCCGGCCCGACCTGACGATTGCCACCGAGGACCACAACGTCCCTACCGTCGATATCGACAAGCCGATCGCCGACCCGGTGTCGCGCACCCAGGTCGACGCATTGCGGTCAAACTGCGCGGAATTCGGCATCCGGCTGCATCCCATGGGCGACATCGAGCAGGGCATCGTGCATGTCGTGGGACCGCAATTGGGCCTCACCCAACCCGGCATGACGATCGTCTGTGGTGATAGTCACACCTCGACCCATGGCGCGTTCGGCGCGCTGGCGATGGGCATCGGCACTTCGGAAGTCGAGCACGTGCTGGCCACTCAGACGTTGCCGCTGCGGCCGTTCAAGACAATGGCAGTCAATGTCGACGGAGAGTTGGCTCCCGGCGTGAGCGCCAAAGACATCATCCTGGCGTTGATCGCCAAGATCGGTACCGGCGGCGGACAGGGGCACGTCATCGAATATCGGGGCCGCGCCATCGAATCGCTGTCCATGGAAGGCCGGATGACGATCTGCAACATGAGCATCGAAGCCGGCGCCCGCGCCGGCATGGTGGCTCCGGATGCGACGACCTTCGAGTTCCTGCGCGACCGTCCGAACGCACCGACCGGTGCGCAGTGGGATGCCGCGCTCGCGTATTGGCAACAGCTGCCCACCGATGAGGGCGCCGTCTTCGACACCGAGGTGCATCTCGACGCCGCCTCGTTGAGTCCATTCGTCACGTGGGGGACGAACCCCGGCCAGGGCGTGCCGCTGGCCGCCGCCGTGCCGGACCCCGAGCTGATGACCAACGACGACGAGCGCCAGTCCGCCGAGAAAGCGTTGGCGTACATGGATCTTCGACCCGGAATCGCGATGCGCGATATCGCCGTCGACGCCGTGTTCGTCGGCTCGTGCACCAACGGCCGCATCGAGGATCTGCGGGTGGTCGCCGACGTGCTGCGCGGCCGCAAGGTGGCGCCGGGTGTCCGGATGCTGGTTGTTCCGGGCTCGATGCGGGTGCGCGCGCAGGCCGAATCAGAGGGGCTCGGTGAGATCTTCACTGCCGCAGGGGCCGAATGGCGCCAGGCGGGATGCTCGATGTGCCTGGGCATGAACCCCGATCAGCTCGCCGCCGGCGAAAGGTGTGCGTCGACGTCCAACCGCAACTTCGAAGGGCGACAGGGCAAGGGGGGCCGCACCCATTTGGTGTCTCCGGCCGTGGCCGCCGCCACCGCGGTGCGCGGCACGCTTTCTGCCCCCACCGACTTGAATTGATTTGACGGACTAGAGAAATAAGGGACGAACATGCAAGCCTTTCAGACCCACACCGGTATCGGAGTGCCACTGCGGCGGTCCAATGTCGACACCGATCAGATCATTCCCGCGGTCTTTCTGAAGCGCGTCACCCGAACCGGTTTCGAAGACGGTTTGTTCGCATCGTGGCGGTCAGATCCGTCATTCGTGCTCAACCTCAGCCCCTTTGACCGGGGTTCGGTCTTGGTGGCCGGGCCCGATTTCGGCACAGGGTCGTCGCGCGAGCATGCGGTCTGGGCGCTCATGGACTACGGATTCAGGGTGGTTATCTCGTCGCGGTTCGGCGACATTTTCCGCGGCAACGCCGGCAAGGCGGGACTTCTTGCGGCCGAAGTCGCCCAAGACGATGTCGAACTTCTTTGGAAGCTCATCGAGCAGAGTCCGGGCTTGGAAATCACTGTCAATCTTCATGATCGAAATATCACCGCGGGAACAGCGGTGCTGCCGTTCAAGATTGACGACCACACTGCCTACCGACTTCTCGAAGGACTTGACGATATAGCCCTTACGCTGCGGAAACTCGACCAAATAGAAGCGTTCGAGGCGACTTATCCGCAGTGGAAACCGCGCACTCTACCGACTCCGTGAACGGTCTGACAGGCGTGGAATTCCGCCTCCGGTAAGCCGCATCGGCCGGCCAATCCGGTGCCATTTGCGGCCGCGCCAGGGGTCAAGGGCGGCAAGGCGATTGCGGAAACTTTGCTCGCCCGGTCGTGAAATTGCGCGTGGCTCTTGGAAATCAGAGGGTTGAGGGATTACCGTGTTCGCTAGTCGGTTCCGAAAACGTGGACCACTGGCTTCGGAGGATTTGGATGAACAAAGCAGAGCTCATAGATGTGCTCACACAGAAATTGGGCTCCGACCGTCGGCAGGCGACAGCCGCCGTCGAGAATGTTGTCGACACCATTGTGCGTGCGGTGCACAAGGGCGACAGCGTCACCATTACCGGGTTCGGTGTCTTCGAGCAGCGTCGGCGTGCGGCCCGCGTGGCGCGTAATCCCCGCACCGGCGAGACGGTGAAGGTTAAGCCGACGTCTGTCCCGGCGTTCCGTCCCGGCGCGCAATTCAAAGCGGTTGTGGCTGGGGCACAGAAGCTCCCGTCAGAAGGGCCCGCTGTGAAGCGCGGTGTGGTGGCCACAGCAGTCAAGAAGGCGGCGGCCAAGAGGGCGCCCGCCAAGAAGGCTGCCACCAAGGCACCGGCAAAGAAGGCGGCCACCAAGGCCCCCGCTAAGAAGGCCGCGACCAAGGCTCCCGTGAAGAAGGCGGCGGCTAAGGCACCGGTCAAGAAGGCGGCGGCCAAGGCTCCCGTGAAGAAGGCGGCGGCCAAGGCGCCGGTCAAGAAGGCCGTGACCAAGGCTCCCGCCAAGAAGGCCGCCACCAAGGCGCCCGTGCGCAAGGCGGCGACCAAGGCTCCGGCCAAGAAGGCTCCGGCCAAGAAGGCTGCGCCCAAGCGCGGTCGCAAGTAGCGCCATAGACGCCAATACCCTTCGGGTGGCAGCGATATGCCCCCGAAGGGTATTCGCGTGTCAGGCGCGCACGTTGGCGGCCAGCGGGCCGCCGATGTGGTCGGCGGCCACCAGTCGGTCGTTCGATAGCGACAGCACCCACGTACTGCCTTTGTGGTTGCGGGATTTGTCGGGGCGGATGCCGTCGCGGTCGCACCACCACGCGATCAGGTCGGGAATCACCTCGCCCTGCGTGCAGATCACCGGTGTGCCATTCTGCTTGGCGATCCGCAGCACCCGGCGCCGGCCGCGCTTGGCGTTCTTGGCGTAGGCCTGCTCGGTCAGGCTGGGCTCGTCGTGGATCGACACACCCAATTCCGCGGCAAGCGGTTCCACCGTCTGGTGGCAGCGCACCCGGTCGGCGGCATACACGTCGGTGGCGCCGAACGCCATCAGCTGGACAACCAGCGCCTCGGCCTGCGCGCGTCCCTTCTTGTCCAACGGACGCTTGGTGTCGTCCCCGGAGAAGCGTGCCTTGCTGCCCGCGGTGCCGTGCCGTACCACCAGCACCGTGTGCGTGTTCGCGGGTTGTTTAACGAAGCGGCGCAGGACTTTTCGCTCTAGTGCGTAGTCGAGCTTCTTCATCGCGTCGGCAATCGGCAACCAGACCAGATCGTCGACCTCGTTGCCCGGGACGAATTCCCCGCCGGTGCTGCGCGCCGCCCAGTAGTGCACCTTCTTGACACCTTGGTCGATCGGGTAGCTGACCATGGTCAGCCGCCTGCCGAGGACGCAGCCGTGACCGGTCTCCTCGAGCACCTCCCGCACGGCGCCCACCGGTGCGGTCTCGCCCGGGTCAACCTTGCCCTTGGGCAGCGACCAGTCGTCATAACGGGGGCGGTGGATCACCGCGATCTCGACCGCCCCCTTGGCCGAACTGCAGTCCGGTCGCCACAGCACCGCGCCGGCCGCGTAGACGATCCGTCCTCCCCGAACGGCGGCGGGCCGACGAGTTCTGGATCGGCACCTTAACTCCTGCAGGTCAATTCGGCCGGGGCCGCGTCACGGTCGTCGGTGTGCCCCGCAAATAGCCGAGCAGTGTCAGGGGCTGCGATGCCGCTCCATCAAAGATACTTGGTGGTCCCGCACGCTGTGCCCTTCCTCTGGCGAGGCGGTCCATTTCCCATCGGACCCCAGTTCCCAGCATCGGGTGGCGGGGTCTAATGCCGACTCGAACAACTCATCGAGCTGCGCGGTCAGCCTGGGGTCCTTGACCTGAGCCAGCACCTCGACCCGCCGATCGAGGTTGCGGTGCATCATGTCTGCGCTGCCGATCCAGAACTCGTCGATATTGCCGAAATGGATGATCCGCGAGTGCTCCAGGAAACGGCCGAGAATCGAGCGGACCGAGACGTTTTCGGAAAAGCCCTCCGTGAGGGGACGTAGCGCGCAGATGCCGCGCACCAAAACCTCGACCCGCACACCGGCTTGTGACGCGCGATACAGCGCGTCGATGACCTGCTCGTCGACAAGAGCGTTCATCTTCAACCGGATCCGCCCGTCACCGTCTTCACGGTGGGCGGCAATTTCGCGCTCGACGCGTTCGATGATGCCCGTGCGAATGCTGTGCGGGGCCACCAAGATGTTGCGATAGGACACCTTGCGCGAGTAACCGGTGAGCGAATTGAACAGGTCGGTCAGGTCGGCCCCGATATCGGGGGCGGCCGTGAGCAGCCCGACGTCTTCGTACAATCGCGCCGTCTTGCCGTTGTAATTGCCAGTCCCGATGTGGCAGTAGCGCCGGATCGTCGAACCTTCGCGGCGCACCACCAGGCAGGTCTTGCAGTGTGTCTTGAGTCCGACGTACCCGTACACCACATGCACGCCCGCTTGCTCAAGCGTGCGCGCCCAGCGGATGTTGGCCTGCTCGTCGAAGCGTGCCTTGATCTCGACCATTGCCACCACCTGCTTTCCGGCCTCGGCGGCGGCGATCAATGCCCGGACGATCGGCGAGTCACCCGATGTGCGGTACAGCGTCTGTTTGATCGCCAGCACGTTGGGGTCGGCGGCGGCCAGCTCGATGAATCGCTGCACGCTGGTGGAGAACGAGTCGTACGGATGATGAAGCAGCACATCGCCTTCGCGCAGCGTCGCGAAAATGCTCTTGGGAGTTTCCCGGTCGGCGAAGGCGGGAGGGGTGACTGGAACGAACGTCCGGTCTTTCAGCGCCGGCCGATCCAGACCGTAGATCTGCCACAGCGACGACAGGTCGAGCAGTCCGGACACCTCGATGACGTCGCCGGGATGCACATCGAGTTCGCGTAGTAGCAACTCCAACATGCTCTCGGTCATGTCGTCGGCCACCTCGAGCCGCACCGGCGACCCGAACCGCCGGCGCGCCAATTCCCGCTCCAGCGCCTGCAGCAGGTCTTCGTCACGGTCCTCTTCGACTTCGAAGTCGGCGTTGCGGGTAATGCGGAAGGCGTGATGCTCCAGGATCTCCATGCCCGGGAAGAGCACCGGCAGGAAGGCCGCGATCAGCTCCTCCATCGGCAGATAACGGACGACAGCCTGGCCATCGTTCTCCTCTGTGCGGCCACGGCTTTCGAGTTCGACGAAGCGGTCGACGTTGTCGGGCACCTTGACCCGGGCGAAGTGCTGGCCGCCGTCGTCGGGCCTGCGTCACCGTGACCGCCAGGTTCAAGCTCAACCCACTGACGAACGGGAACGGGTGCGCGGGATCGACGGCCAGCGGCGTCAGAACGGGGAAGACCTGTTCGGTGAAATAGGTCGATAGTTGGTCGCGCTCAGCCTCATCCAGATCGGCCCACGTGACGATATATATGCCTTCCTCGGCGAGTGCGGGGCGCACCGAATCGAGGAACACCTGCGCGTGCCGGCTGGCGATCTGCTGCGTCCGCTCACCGATGCGCCGCAGTTGTTCCCGCGGTGTCAGACCGTCGGCGGACAAGGCCGACAGCCCCATCTCGTCGCGGCGCTTGAGCCCGGCCACCCGAACCATGTAGAACTCGTCGAGGTTTGACGCAAAGATCGCCAAGAACTTCGCTCGCTCCAGTAGCGGCAGAGAGTTGTCCGCGGCCAGTGCGAGCACCCTCGAGTTGAAGTCCAGCCAGCTCAATTCCCGGTTGAGGTAGCGGTCCTCTGGCAGCTGGTCGTTGATCGCGGCGAGGGTCGCGGCGGGTGGTGCTGCTACCGCCGATTCGCCGGGTTGCCAAGTAGTCTCTTCGGGGCGCGCCTCAGCGTCGATTTCGGTCACCATGTGATCATGGCGCATCGCATGGTGGCGCGGCCAGCGCGAAGCCGACATCCACCTGTCGTTGGTGTGCCGTTAACTTCTCCGACGCCTCTGCGGCCGGTGCTGCGCTAGTGCTGCGCTAGTGCTGGCTGATCGCCCGCGCGGTCGCGGACCCAACGCCGAGTCGCCGGGCCGTCGCCAGATCGGCCGGTGTGTCGACGTCGCAGCGCAGGCCCGGCCACGCGCCCGTCAGCTCGATGGCGCCCGAACGGCGGTGCCGCGCGGACGAATCCGCCCCGAACCGCGGGTCGAGCGTGGTCCCGAAAGCGCAGAGTGCGGCCGTTCCGGTGCCCAGCCGGTCGGCGACGAAGCTGCGCTTATGGTGGCGCGCGGCGGCGATCGCCTCGGTGAGCTCCTGGGTTTGCAACGCCGGTAAATCGCCTTGCAGCACAACAATATTGGAGAGCGATTCGGCCAGCACGCGTTCGGCGGCGGCGATGGCGTTGTTCAGCGGGTCGGGATCGCGTTCGGGCGTCGGGTCGGCCAGCACCTGGGCTCCGAGCTCAGCCGCGGCAGCGGCGGCGGCTTCGTCGGGCGTGATCACGGTGATCGAGCGCACCGAAGCAACGCGCGCCGCCGCGGTCAAGGTGTCGACGAGCATCGCCAGCACCACACTCTCCCGGGTCGACGCCGAAAACACCGGAGCCAGCCTGGTCTTGGCAGCGGCCAGCCGCTTCACCGCGACAATCAAGCCGACATCCGCGTCAGCGTCGGCCCGCGTGCCCTTGCCCACGAGCGCCACCCTAGCGCGACGGTCGTCGCCGGGCGTCACGCCGGCGTGACGGCCGTCGGTCGCTGGTCTAGGGTGTAGCGGCTGCTGATGTCCGCTTTGATACCGGGGGTGATGGATGGCCGGCACGACAGGCACCATCACAGTGATGGGCGCCGGCGCATGGGGCACGGTTCTGGCCAAGGTGCTCGCCGACGCCGGCAACGAGGTCACGTTGTGGGCGCGGCGATCCGAAGTCGCCGACCAGATCAATACCACCCGGTACAACCCCGACTACGTGCCCGGCACGCAGCTGCCGCCGGGCATCCGTGCCACCGCCGATGCCGAGGAGGCGCTGGGCGGCGCGTCGACGGTGCTGATGGGGGTGCCGGCCCAGACCATGCGGTCCAATCTCGAGCGGTGGGCTCCGTCGCTACTCGAGGGCGCGACCCTGGTCAGTCTGGCCAAAGGCATCGAGCTGAACACGCTGATGCGAATGAGCCAGGTGATCATCTCGGTGACCGGCGTGGACCCGGCACAGGTCGCGGTCATCTCGGGACCCAATCTGGCCGCTGAAATCGCCCAGGAGCAGCCCACCGCCACCGTGATCGCGTGCAGCGACTCCGGTCGCGCCGTGGCCCTGCAACGCTTTCTGAACAGCGGCTACTTCCGCCCCTACACCAACACCGATGTGGTCGGCACCGAAATCGGCGGGGCATGCAAGAACGTCATCGCGCTCGCGTGCGGCATGGCCGTCGGCGTCGGCCTGGGCGAAAACACCGCGGCAGCCATCATCACCCGCGGTCTGGCGGAGATCATGCGGCTCGGAATCGCGCTCGGGGCCAAGGGCGCGACGCTGGCCGGCCTGGCCGGGGTGGGTGATCTGGTGGCCACCTGCTCCTCATCGCATTCCCGTAACCGGTCGATGGGCGAACGCCTGGGCCGCGGCGAGTCGGTCCAGGCCGCGCAGCACGAAGGACGGCCACGTCGTCGAGGGGGTCACGTCATGCGAGTCGGTGCTGGCGCTGGCATCCAGTTACGACGTCGAGATGCCTCTCACCGACGCCGTGCACCGGGTGTGCCACAAAGGGCTGTCGGTGGACGAGGCCGTTGCGCTGCTCCTAGGCCGCAGCACCAAGCCCGAGTGACCGGTAAAACCGCAGCTCGCGGCCGCTAGCCCCACCTCGGAGTGCCCCAACCGGTAGCCTCTCCAGGTTGTGACTGCCCTGTGACTGGCCCTGAACCGCCGCGCCCGTCCCTCGCTGGCCATGGCGAGCGTGTTCGCGTCGCCGTGGTGTTCGGCGGGCGCAGCAACGAGCACCCCATCTCATGTGTGTCCGCGGGCAGCATTCTGCGCAATCTCGACCCGCAACGGTTCGAGGTGGTCGCTGTCGGCATCACCCCGGAAGGCTCATGGGTGCTCACCGACGGCGACCCGGACGCCCTGGCGATCAGCAACCGGCAACTTCCCGGAGTGACCGTCGAATCGGGCACCGAGCTGGCGCTGCCGGCCGACCCGCGACGCGGCGGCGACCTGGTGTCGCTGGAGCCCGGTGCGGGTGAGGTGTTGGCCTCGGTCGACGTGGTGTTCCCGGTGTTGCACGGCCCCTACGGCGAGGACGGCACCATCCAGGGGCTGCTAGAACTCGCCGGTGTGCCCTACGTCGGCGCCGGTGTGCTGGCCAGTGCCGCCGGCATGGACAAGGAGTTCACCAAGAAGCTGCTCGCCGCCGAGGGTCTTCCGGTCGGGCCGCACGCGGTGCTGCGTCCGTCGCAGCCGACACTGTCTCTCGAGGAGTGCGATCGGCTGGGTCTGCCGGCGTTCGTCAAACCCGCGCGCGGCGGTTCGTCGATCGGTGTCAGCCGGGTGTCGAGCTGGGACGAGCTGCCCGCCGCGATCGCCGAGGCTCGCCGGCACGATCCCAAGGTGATCGTCGAGGCCGCGATCAACGGCCGCGAACTCGAATGCGGCGTGCTCGAAATGCCCGAGGCGCAATCGAAGCCAGCACGGTGGGAGAGATCCGGGTGGCCGGGGTCCGCGACCGTGAGGACGCTTTCTACGACTTCGCCACCAAATACCTCGACGACGCAGCCGAATTGGACGTGCCGGCCAAAATCGACGACGACGTCGCCGACGCGATTCGTCAGCTGGCGATCCGGGCGTTTCGGGCCATCGACTGCCAGGGCCTGGCCAGGGTGGACTTCTTCCTCACCGACGACGGACCGGTGATCAACGAGATCAACACGATGCCGGGATTCACCACGATCTCGATGTATCCGCGCATGTGGGCGGCCAGCGGTGTCGACTATCCGACCTTGCTTGCGACCATGGTCGAGACCGCCGTCGCCCGGGGCGTGGGCCTGCGTTAGGGCGCGGGTGCCGGGTTGATGGGCACCGCCGCCAGCGTGCGGTCGATCACCTCGGACAACTGCTGGATCGGCGTGGGTCCCGACCCCGAAGGCAGCGTGAGTGCCACATACACCGGGCGGTCCACGGTGTACCAGGTCGAGCGGTTCTCGCCGGCGGACTGCGCGGTCACCTGAAACCACTGCACCCGGTCGACGACCTGGATAGCTGAACCCACCACGAAATCGTCCGGGCGGTCGAGTCCGCAGCGCAACACCACCGGCGCGCTGTCCGGCGCGGCCTGCCACGCGGTGGCGCCTTGGGGCGCAGGTTGCGCGACGGCCGCGCGCTGGTAGTCGCCGAGTTGCTGCGGCAGTGCCGCGATCAATGTCGCCACACGCCGGGTCGGCGGCCTGCGGGGCGGGCACGGCCGGCAACACGACGGGTTCCCGGGGGTGCTGCGGCGCCTGGCGGATGGCTGCCAGTGCGAGGATCACGCCGATCGCCGTCACGGCCACGACCGCCGCGGCGATGATCAGCGCGCGCGGCGGCCCATCCTCGTCGGCTGTCACCTGGCCGGCCACCTCCGATCTCTTACACTGGCGCGGGCAGGGACCCAACTTATCGCAGCTCGGAGGGCTCAGCAGACAGGAGGAGTGTGGTGCGCGATGACGCATCGGGGGATTCCCCGACGCTGCGGCAGCTCGGCGAATTCGCGGTGATCGACCAGATCGTGCGGGGCCGCCGACAGCCTGCGGTGGTCGCGCTGGGACCCGGCGACGACGCGGCGGTGGTGTCGGCGGTCGACGGTCGCACGGTGGTGTCGACCGACATGCTCGTACAGGATCGGCACTTCCGGCGGGACTGGTCGACACCGCACGACATCGGTCGCAAGGCGATCGCCCAGAACGCCGCCGACATCGAAGCGATGGGCGGGCGGGCCACCGCGTTCGTGGTGGGCTTCGGCGCGCCGGCCGATACGTCGATCGCGGATGCGACCGCGCTGGTCGACGGAATGTGGGACGAGGCGCGGCGGCTCGGCGCCGGCATCGTCGGCGGCGATCTGGTCAGCTGCCCGCAGTGGGTGATTTCGGTGACGGTGCTGGGTGACCTGGGCGGGCGCGCGCCGGTGTTGCGGTCTGGGGCCAAAGCCGGCTCGGTGGTTGCCGTCGCCGGCGAACTGGGCCGATCGGCTGCGGGATATGCGCTGTGGCACAACAATATTGGTGGATTCGACGAGTTGCGGCGTCGCCATCTGGTGCCGCAGCCCCCCTACGGCCAGGGAGCGGCGGCCGCGGCTTGGAGTGCGCAGGCGATGATCGATGTCTCCGACGGTCTGATCGCCGATCTGCGGCATGTGGCCGAGGCGTCCGGGGTGGGTATCGACCTGTCGACCGCGGCGCTGGCCGCCGACCACGCCGCGGTGAGCGAGGCCGCCGCGGCCTTGGACGACGATGCCGCCGACCCGTGGTCGTGGGTGCTCGGCGGCGGTGAAGATCACGCCCTGGTGGCGTGTTTCGCCGGTGACGCCCCGGCCGGGTGGCGGGTGATCGGGCGGGTGCTCGACGGGCCGGCCCGCGTGCTGGTCGACGGCGCGAAGTGGGATGGTTACGCCGGCTGGCAATCCTTCGCGCCGTGAACTCAGCTCGAGTGTGCGCAGAATGCCAGCCGACGCGGCGTGTCGGTGTACAGACACGCGCGCTCGCGGGAGAGCTCGCGGAGGAGAGCTCGCGGGGATGAGAGTAGGGCAGGAAAGTAGGGTGGCGCGGTGACCGTCTACGCGATCGCCCAGCTGAAATTCACCGACCGGGCAGCCTATGACTGCTACCAGGCCAAGTTCATGGAGGTCTTCCGCCGTCACCCTGGAACGCTGCTGGCCGCCGACGAGTCGCCTGAGGTCGTCGAGGGCCAGTGGGACCGCGAGAAGGTGGTGCTGATGTCCTTCCCCGACGCGGCCGCGTTCCACGGCTGGGCGCAATCCCCTGAGTACCAGGAGATCTCGAAAGACCGTCAGGCCGGCGCCGACACCGTCGTGCTGCTGGTGCAGGGGCTGCAGTGACCGCGCGGCCGCTGAGTGAACTCGTCGAGCCGGGGTGGGCGGCGGCGCTGCAACCGGTCGCCGATCAGGTGACCCAGATGGGACAGTTTCTGCGGGCCGAGGTCGCGGCCGGGCGTAAGTACCTGCCGCCGGGACCTAATGTGCTGCGCGCCTTCACTTTCCCCTTCGACAACGTCCGGGTGCTGATCGTCGGGCAAGATCCCTACCCGACACCGGGACATGCGGTGGGCCTGAGCTTCTCGGTGGCGCCCGACGTGCGCCCGCTACCGCGCAGTCTGGAGAACATCTTCAGCGAGTACGCATCCGACCTGGGCCATCCGCCGCCGTCGTGTGGTGATCTGACGCCCTGGGCGCAGCGCGGTGTGCTGCTGTTGAACAGGGTGCTGACGGTGCGGCCCAGCAACCCCGCGTCGCATCGGGGCAAGGGCTGGGAAGCCGTCACCGAGTGCGCGATCCGCGCACTGACGGCGCGGTCGCAGCCGATGGTGGCCATCCTGTGGGGGCGCGACGCGTCGACGCTCAAACCGATGCTGACAGAAGGCAACTGCGTGGCCATCGAATCGCCGCACCCCTCGCCGCTGTCGGCGTCTCGCGGGTTTTTCGGCTCCCGCCCGTTCAGCCGCGCCAACGAGCTGCTGGCGGGGATGGGCGCCGAGCCGATCGACTGGCGGCTGCCCTGACCGGGATGGCGTCGTGAATGCCGTTACGAACTCGGGAAATTGACGTCCTTTGTCACCGACTTCCACTCGTCGATCGACGCCGACATGGCCGCGAGCTTGTCGCGCATCGCGTTGAGTACGTCACGGCCCAGCAATAATCGCAGCGGTGGATCGTCGAGTTCGGTCACCATGAGCACCGCCTCGGCGACCTTTCGCGGGTCGCCCGGCAGGTGGTCGGCGAACTGCTTGATCAGGTCCTTTCGCGCGGCCACATCGACGTAGTCGGCTATCGGGCTACCCGATTCCATCATCGATCTCGTCGCCCAATCGGTGCGGAACGCGCCCGGTTCGATGGCGGTCACCTTGATCCCCAGTGGCCGTACCTCGGTCGCGAGCGCCTCGGTCACGGCCTCCAGCGCGAATTTCGTCGACGAGTAGTAGGCGTTGGGCGGGTTGGCCACCAGACCGGTCATCGATGAAATGTTGACGATGTGGCCGCAGCCGCGGGCACGCATGCCCGGCAGCACCGCCTTGATCATGTCGACAGCACCGAAGTAGTTGACGTCGAACAACTTTCGGACTACGGCGTCCTCGCCTTCTTCTACCGCGGACAGATAGCCGTGACCGGCGTTGTTGACCAGGACGTCAATCCCGCCGAACGTCTGATCGGCCGCTGACACCGCGGCCGCGATCTGGCCGGCATCCGTGACGTCGAGTGCGACGGCCAGGGCCCGGTCGCCGAACTCGTCGACGAAACCCTGCACGGCCTCCGCCCGTCGCGCGGTCACCACCACGCGGTGGTCGGCCTCCAGCGCCGCGCGCGCGATCTCGCGGCCGAAGCCGGTGGAGCATCCGGTGATCAGCCAGCGCGCCATCTCAGGCCGTCCCTTCCGGCAGGCGCCGCAGGTACGCCTGTCGCCGGTCCGCGAGCCCGGCCGCGCGCTCCTGGGCGCTCACCCGTTGCAAGGCGGGCACTTCCGCGTCGAGCCGGTCCAGCTTGACCACCCGTCCCCGAGCGCCCAGGTCCTCGCGTGGACCGGTCTCGCCGAATTCGGCCATTCGCAGCGTCAAGATTCCCTCACGCAGCCCGTCGGAGTCGATCCAGTTCGCCACGCCGGGATCGACCGGCGAGATCACGTAGGTGTAGCTGCCGTCCTCGTTGGCCACCGACTGCGCCTTGTTGAGGCTGCCGGTGCGGTCGACGATGTCGAGCGTGGTGCCCCAGATATTGCTCAGTGGCACCGTGAAGTATTCGGCGCCACCGTCGTTGAGGTCGACCACGAATGCCTCGTCGGGGGCGAGGTCGAAGCGGCCCATCACATAGACCTGGTTGCGCATCGCGCCCGCCTTGTCGGCCGACCACGCCAGGTTGAAATGGTTGGCCGGCATCTTGTACACACCGTGGCTGAGCTTGCCGGTGAAGTTCGCGAAATACGCCATCATCGCCGCGGTCGCCTCCGCCTGCTCGTCGAGGGTGCGGGCCGGCGTCACCGGCGGGCCGCCGAGCCGTTGCACCTCAAAGTGGTTGGGGTCGTCACGATCCCAGTCCAGTAACACGTCGCGGACGTAGAACTCGTGCGCCGCGGGAGAAGTCTGCACGTGGTTGGGTCGCCCGTTGGCGGAGTCGGCGTCGACGGTGATGGTGAAGCTGCCGTCGGGGTCAACCGCCATGGTGCGGCCGTTCAGCACGTCGACGGTGCCCATGTTGGCGTCCCACAGCGTGAAGTAGTTCTCGGTCATGCGGTGCTCGCCAACCCGGCCGTGGATCTCGTAGCGTTCGTCACCGGAGATCGGGATGACCCGGTACACGCTGTCGGGATTATCTATGCCCCAACGTGATCCGGGAATACGGTGACCGTCCACCGGGTGCGCCAGCCGGGTGATGCAACAGACTTTCGGACGTAGCTTGTCCTGGTTGGACGACCACACCGCCGCCGAGAACATCACCTCGGCGAATGCGTCGTCGAACCGCTCCCGCATCGCCTCCGACGCCTTGGCGCGGCCCAGCCAGGTCTCCGCGACGGTGCGGTAGGCCGCCTTGACGCCTGCGTGCTCGATCAACTCGAGCGCCGCCAATTCCTGTTCGTGCTGGGCCGCCGTTGCGACGGGGTCCTCGGCCATGAACTGCTCCTTAATTTCCGGCGTGCTGTCCAAAACGCTTGTTGTACAACTCGAAACGCTCGTCGACCTGTTCGGGGCGCAGACCGTAATCCTGCAGGCAGTACGGCGGGCGGGCCGCCTCGCGGGGACGCTCGGCCAGCCAGCGTCGCATCGCCTTCTCGGCTTCGGCGGTAAGCGGCAGGCCCACAGCGTCGTAGACGCGGGCCACCTGTCCAATCGGATCGGCCACCGCGTCGTCGAACCCGATATCGGTGACTCGCGCCGTCTCGTCACTCCACCCGTCGCGGGTCGCCATCGCGCGATCATTGGTCCAGCCCATCCGCTGCAACCACTGCGTGCCCACCCGGGGCAGGTCGACGGTATCGGCGTGCATGGCATGCAGGGTCGCGTTCAGGCTCGCCCCTGAAGCGATCGTGGTGCGAGGGTCGCGATGCATGTGCACGATGTGCAGCGTCCCGGATCGGAACCGTGCCCGCAGCAGATCCAGATAGCCCAGGTGCGCCGGCGACTTGAGCACCCAAGCGCTCGTGCGGTCCGAGGCCCCTGCTGGCGTTTCTGCCACTGCAGGAACTGCAACATGCGGTGCAGGTGGTCATAAGCGGGAGTGAAGTCTTGCTCGTCGAGCCAGGACCGGTAGTGCGGAAGGTGTGCGCCGGACTCGGGGACATGCGACAAGAACGCGTCGGCCAAAAAGACGATCTCCTCCTCGGGTTCGCGCGCGTACATCGGATGGATGGCGAACAGGTCGGGCGCCAGTTCGCGGGATTTCGCTTCCCGCGCTTCGCTGATCGCGATGCGGGGATCGACACCGGCGAACCCGTGATCGAGTCGAGGCGCGACCTCGACGACCTCCCAGCCGTAGGCGCAGACGAAACGCGGGTCGGCGGCCAGTAGCCGCTGCAGCAGCGTGGTGCCGCTGCGCATCATCCCGACGACGACGATCGGCGCCGCGAGTCGCTCATCGAGGATTTCCGGGTGGCGGCGGATCCACTCCTGGGTGCGCAGCCGCATCCGCAGGCTGTGCACGATGCCCGAACGCAGGATGTGGGTGCCGATCGCGTTGAGGTCCGCGCGTGCATAGTCGGCCAGCAACACGCCCAGCGGGTCTTCGAACTCGCCCGGTCCCCAATCGGTGAGCGCTTCCTTGCGCTGCGCATCGGCCAGCACGGTGGCCAGGTCGAAGGCGCCGTTCACGCGATCAGAACTTCAGGTGCTGGCTGACGTCGCCGACCTGGTCGACGAACATGGTGCGGCTGTCGAACCGCCAGACGCCGTCGACGCGGTGAAACGTGTCCTTGTAATGCCCGGTCACGATCACCTGCAGCGGCAAATCGGGTGTGGCCTGGGTGACGCAGTAGTAGGAGGTGCTGCGCGCGGTCCCCGCCGGCTCGTCGATGTGCAGCTGCACGTTGGTGGTGTTGTGGTGGGTCTTCGGAGTGCCGTCCTCGTAGATGCGAGTGGCCATCTCGTACATTTCCCGCACCCTGGTGGTTCCCTCGAACACCGTCTCCGGCGGTCCGTTCTCCACCCCGCAGATGCGGCCGTGCTCAAAGAGCCCGGCCACCCCGTCCAGGTCACCGCCGTCGATGAGTTCGGCGTAGGTATAGATCAGGTTGGTGATTTCTCTTGCGCTGTCACTCATGTCGAATCACCTTTGGCGAACCTCATTTCTGGCGCCTCCGAACGCCCGATAACCTGATCGCCGTGACGTTACCTTGGACGCCGAGCCGGCTCGGCAACCTGACCGGCAAGCGGGTCATCGTGACCGGAGCGACCAATGGCGTCGGGTTGGGCACAACGCGCGCCCTCGCCAAAGCCGGTGCCCACGTGATCCTGGCCGTGCGCAACACCGAACTCGGCGAGCAACGTGCCGCACAGGTCGGCGGCTCGACCTCGGTGGTCAAGCTCGATCTCGCCGACTTGTCCTCGGTGCGCGCCTTCCCGGGTCTGATCGACGGTGAGGTCGACATCCTGATCAACAATGCCGGCACGCTGACCGACCGGCGCATCGACACGGTCGACGGCTTCGAGACGACACTGGCCACCAATCTGCTCGGGCCTTTCGCGTTGACCAACCTGCTGCTGCCCCGGGTGCGTTCGCTGATCGTCAACGTCGGCTCCGACGCGCACCGATCAGCGAAGCTGCTCCTCGACGACCTGCATCTGCGCAGCCACAAGTGGACGAGGCTGGGCGCCTATGCGCAGTCCAAGCTGGCGGTGATGCTGTGGGGGCTGGAGCTGGACCGCAGGCTGCGCGCCGCCGGCTCGCCGGTGGTCGCGCAACTCACCCACCCCGGCTGGGTGGCCTCGAACCTGTCGCATCTGTCCGACTCGCCGCTGATGTCGCTGGCGCACAAGACCGTCAAGGTCGTCGCCGACCGGTTGGCCAACGACATCGATGAAGGCGCGGCGCCCACGCTGTATTGCATCAGCGAACCCATTCCGCCGGGCAGCTATGTCGGGGTCAGTGGCAGGGGCGGCCTGCGCGGTGGTCCGGTGTTGATTGGCCGCTCGGTGGTTGCCTGCGACTACGACGCGGCCGCCCGGCTGGTTTCCTTCGCCGAGCAAGAGACCGGCACCACCTTGTCGGTGCGTCATGGGTGAACTCGACGACACCGTCGCCGTCATCACGGGTGCGGCACGCGGCCAAGGTCGCAGCCACGCTGTCGCACTGGCCGAGCAGGGCGCCGACATCATCGCCGTCGACATCTGCGCCGATATCGACGAAATTCCGTACTCGCTGGGCACCAAAGCCAATCTCGACAAAACCGCACGGCTGGTCGAAGCCACGGGTCGCAAGGTAGTGCCCGTCGTCGCCGATGTTCGTGACCTCGAGCAGTTGGAAGCCGCAGTGCAAGCCGGAATCGATGAACTCGGCGACGTCGACATCGTCATCGCGAACGCCGGGGTGGTGGCGATGGGCAACCCGGAGCCGCACTCCGAACCGGTGTTCACCACGATCGTCGACACCAACCTCAAGGGTGTGTGGCACACGATGCTGGCCACGGTGCCATCGATCATCCGCAAGGGCCGCGGCGGTTCAGTGGTCCTGGTCAGTTCGTCGCAGGGCCTGACCGGCCGGGGCGGCGACGGCAGCGCCGCGATGTTCGCCTATGCCGCGTCCAAGCACGGTGTGGTGGGCCTGATGCGTTCGGCGGCGAATGCGTATGCGCCACATAAGATTCGGGTCAACTCGGTACATCCCAGCGGTGTTGCGACGCCGATGATCATCAACGAGTTCGTGATCAAGGGGATGATCGAGAATCCCAATCCCGCCGTCTCGCAGATGCTGCTGCCCGACGTGCCGCTGGTCGAGCCGCAAGACGTCACAGAAGCCGTGCTGTGGCTCGTCAGCCCGCGATCTCGATACGTGACCGGCGTGGCGATCCCCGTCGACGCCGGCCATGTCGTCATGTAAGTGTCTCGCGCGGTAACCGCTAGTCGTAGTGCAGGAGTAGCTTGCCTCGTTCGATACGTGTGGATCGGCACTCAGGACAACGTGGCGGAGCATCGACACTGAATCGACCGCCGCAGTGTCCGCAGGTTTTTGGGGTGCCCGGATCGGCCGCATTGGCGGCTCGTCTCAGCCCGATCCACCACGGGGTGCGCTGATCCACCTACGGGGCGGGCGGGATTTGCGCACCATACTTGGATGCCATCCGCTGGCGGCGTCGCCCGCGGGAGGACGAGTAGGGGCGCCGGCGGGTAGCGGCCGCGGCACCGAGCTCTCGTTCCCGCACGATTCGCACCGCACTTGTTCGTACCTGAGACCCCCGCCAAACCCGACGTTGAATGATGCGGCGCAGTCTGCGCATGTGCATGCGAAGAGCTGCCCCATGCATGTCTCCTGCTGTCTTCGTGTCCTACTTGGACCACGAGTCCAGTATCCGGTGAGTGCCTTGAAGGATTCTCAATTGATCGCGCCAGACACGGTGGTCGATAAGTGCGGTCTTTCCCACGCGACGTTCACGAAGCGTTGTAGTTCGGCGGACTAGCCGCGGGTGACCTTGCCTGCCTTGATGCAGGAAGTGCACACGTTGAGTCGCGTCTTGTTACCGCCCGGGCGGGTCACGACGTGCACGGTCTGGACGTTCGGGTCCCACCGGCGGCTGGTGCGGCGGTGGGAGTGCGACACCGACTTGCCGAAGCCGGGGCCTTTCCCGCAGATTTCGCACACAGCGGCCATTGTGAAACTCCTCAAATCTTCTGGGGTCCGGCAGGCAGGCCGGGACTGCCCGGTTCGGTCCGAGCGGTACCCAGGATAGCGACTATGGTGCGCAACCACCAAAACGATCGACAGCTCCTATGTGTCACGACCAGCGTCATGACCAGTACTGTCGCGGTCGCTGACTAGGCTCTTGAACTGGATAGGCACCGGTGCCGGCACTCGGGAGGCACGGAGGAGGTGGGTCAGGTTGGGCGCTTGCGCGGAAGAGGATCGCCGGCTGGACTCGTCGGCGCTGCGTGACTGGGCGCACACCGTGGTCAGCGACCTGATCACCCACATCGACGAGATCAACCGGCTCAACGTGTTCCCGGTCGCCGATTCCGACACCGGCGCCAACATGCTGTTCACCATGCGCTCCGCGCTGGCCGAAGCCAATTCCGGGCAGTGCCGGGACGAACCGGACGATATTGCCTGCGGTGGCGGCCGCGTTGTCGGCCGGCGCGCTCAACGGAGCCCGCGGCAACTCCGGAGTCATCCTCTCGCAGATCCTGCGCGGCATCGCCGACGTCACCGCGGGTGCGGCGGCCGACTCCGGCGGCGAATTGCCCGCCATCGACGCCGCGCTCCTGGGCGCCGCGCTGTGGCGCGGAGTGGATCTGGTCATCACCTCGATGGGCGGCCAGGAGGTCCCGGGGACCATCGTGTCGGTGCTGCGGGCCGCCGCCGGTGCCGTCGAGCAGTGCGCCAATGCCGGGGAAGGGCTGGCGGGGGCCATCATCGCCGCCGGTGACGCCGCGGTCGTCGCGCTGGAGAAAACCCCCGAGCAGCTCGACGTGCTCGGTAACGCCGGTGCGGTGGACGCCGGCGGACGCGGCCTGCTGGTGATGCTGGACGCGCTGCGCTCCACGATCACCGGGCACGTGCCCGCCCGGCCGGTTTACGAGCTGTCGCCGCGTGCCGAGCCCGGCGGCCGCGACAACCGAGCGGCCCGCTCCGCAGTTCGAGGTGATGTACCTGCTGGACGGCTGCACCGGCGCGGCCGCGGACGCACTGCGCGATAGGCTCGCTGAGCTGGGCGAATCGGTGGCGATCGCGGCCGCGCCTGCCACGCACGACAGCTACTCCGTGCACGTGCACACCGACGACGCCGGTGCCGCGGTTGAGGCAGGATTGGCAGCGGGACAACTCAGCCGGATCGTCATCTCGGCGCTGAGCTCCGGCGCCACTGGACTCCCGGCCGGCAGCTGGACCCGGGAACGTGCGGTGCTGGCCATCGTCGACGGAGACGGCGCTGCCGAGCTGTTCACCGGCGAGGGCGCCAGCGTGCTGGTGCCGGGTCCGGACGCCGGAGACCCCGCCACCGATATCAGCGCGCACCAGCTGATGCGAGCGGTGGTGGACACCGGCGCCGCGCAGGTCATGGTGCTACCCAACGGTTATGTGGCCGCCGAGGAACTGGTGGCCGGCTGCACCGCGGCCATCGGCTGGGGTATCGACGTGGTACCGATACCGACGGGTTCGATGGTGCAGGGGCTGGCCGCGCTGGCCGTGCACGAGCCGGGCCGGCAGGCCGTCGACGACGGCTACACCATGGCCCGCGCCGCCGGCGCCGCCCGGCACGGATCGGTGCGCATCGCCACCGAGAGCGCGCTGACCTGGGCCGGCCGGTGTTACCCGGGCGACGGCCTGGGCATCGCGGGTGAAGAGGTGCTGATCGTGGCCACCGACGCCGCCGGAGCCGCGATCGGCCTGATCGACCTGCTGCTGGCGTCGGGCGGCGACCTGGTCACCGTCCTGCTCGGGGCGGGCATCGCCACCGACGCCGATGCCACCGCGGTGGGCGACATCCTGGCCGAGCATGTGCACGACAACCACCCGGGCACCGAACTGGTCACCTACCGCACCGGGCATCGGGGTGACGCGCTGCTGATCGGGGTCGAGTAACCGTGGTGTCACTGTCCGACCGGCTGGACTACGCGATCGGCGGCAAGTCGCCGCGTCTGCTCGAGGAGGTGTTCGGCATCCGCACGGTCGACGACCTGCTGCGCCATTACCCGCGCGGCTACACCGAGGGCGCTGCGCTGCGTAGCAGCGACGAGAGCGGCGCCGAGCGGCCCGAAGAGGGCCAGCACATCACGCTGGTCGACACCATCACCGCGACCGAATCGTTTCGCGCGAGGAAACCGCCGCATCGGATGGTGCACCGCATCACTCTCGGATCCGGGCGCACCAAGGTGACCGCCACCTTCTTCAACGCGAACTACATCATGAAAGACCTCGTCGAAGACGCAAAGGTGATGCTGTCCGGAGAAGTCGGCTACTTCAAGAAAACGATGCAGCTGACCCATCCGGCATTTCTCATCCTCGAATCACCGGGCGGAAAGAAGTACGGCACCCGGTCGTTGAGCAAGATCGCCGAGGCCTCGAATGCCGTCAGCAGCGAAGACGTGACGTCGGCATTCGAAGGCCGCTTCTTCCCGATCTATCCGGCCAGCACGAAACTTCAGAGCTGGGACATCTTCGCTTGCGTGCGCCAGGTTCTCGCCGTGCTCGATCCGGTGCCCGACCCCTTGCCCGAGGAGCTGCTAGCCGGGCTCGGCCTGGTCTCCGAGGACGAAGCGCTGCGCGCCATCCATCTCTCGGAAGACGAGCGCGAACGCGCAGCGTGCCCGGGAACGGCTGACCTTCGACGAGGCCATCGGCCTGCAGTGGGCGCTGGTCGCCCGCCGGCACGGTGAGCTGTCCGAGTCGGGGCCCCCGGCACCGCCGAAGGCGGATGGCCTGGCCGCCGAACTGTTGGGGCGCTTGCCGTTCGAGCTGACCGCGGGACAGCGTGACGTGCTCGGCGTGCTGACCGCCGGGCTCGCGGCCACCCGGCCGCTGAACCGGCTGCTACAGGGCGAAGTCGGATCGGGCAAGACAATCGTCGCGGTGCTGGCGATGCTGCAGATGGTCGACGCCGGCTACCAGTGCGCGCTGCTGGCGCCGACGGAAGTCCTTGCCGCACAACACGTGCGCTCGATCCGCGACGTTCTCGGTCCGTTGGCGATGGCGGGCCAGCTGGGCGGGGCCGATAACGGCACCCGGGTGGCGCTGCTCACCGGCTCGATGACGGCGGCGCAGAAGAAGCAGGTGCGCGCCGAGATCGCCGGCGGCGAGGTGGGCATCGTCGTCGGCACGCACGCGCTGCTGCAGGACGCGGTGGACTTCGACAACCTGGGCATGGTGGTGGTCGACGAGCAACACCGGTTCGGGGTCGAGCAGCGAGATCAGTTGCGCGCCAAGGCCCGTGCCGGCATCACGCCGCACCTGCTGGTGATGACGGCGACGCCGATTCCGCGCACCGTCGCGCTCACCGTGTACGGCGACCTGGAGACCTCGACGCTGCGCGAGCTCCCGCGCGGCCGCCAGCCCATCACCAGCAACGTCATCTTTGTCAAGGACAAGCCCGCCTGGCTCGACCGGGCCTGGCAACGCATCATCGAGGAGGTCGCCAACGGCCGGCAGGTGTACGTCGTGGCACCCCGGATCGACGAGAGCGACGATCCGGAAAAGGAGCAGGAGGGCAGGCCGTCGGCCACCGCGGTCGGCCTTTTCGACCGATTGCGCTCCGGCGAGCTGGCGGGCCTGCGGCTGGCACTCATGCACGGCCGGCTGTCGTCTGACGAGAAGGACGCCGCGATGGCCGGATTTCGGGCGGGTGAGGTCGATGTGCTGGTGTGCACCACCGTGATCGAGGTCGGCGTCGACGTCCCCAACGCCACCGTCATGCTGGTCATGGACGCCGACAGGTTCGGCATCAGCCAGCTGCATCAGCTGCGTGGCCGCATCGGCCGGGGTGCGCATCCGAGCCTGTGTCTGCTGGCCAGCTGGGTGTCGTCGGGATCGCCGGCCGGCAAGCGGCTGAGTGCGGTCGCCGAGACCATGGATGGATTCGCCCTGGCCGATCTCGACCTCAAGGAGCGTCGGGAAGGAGATGTGTTGGGCCGCAACCAGTCCGGCAAGGCGATCGGCCTGCGGCTGCTGTCGCTGGCCGACCACCTGGCGTACATCGAGGCCGCCAGGGACTTCTGCGATCGGGCCTACCAAGACGGGCATCAGCATCCGGGATTGGCCCTGCTGGGGGCGCGCTTCACCGACAGCGACCGCATCGAATTCATGGATAAGTCATGAACCGCAAAATGCTGCTCTGGCTGGCCGTCGCGGCGGCGCTCGCGGTGCTGGTGGCTTATCAGACGCTGGGATCGTCGGCGGCCAAGCACGCCCAGGAATTCGCCGCCCGCGCTGACGTGCCGACCGTGCAACCCGGTACCGACGTGCTGGCCGGCGTCGCCGTCGTGCCGCAGCGGACCCACCGTTACGACTACCACCGGTCGGCGTACGGCGAAGCCTGGGACGACGACAACGACGCGCCCGGCGGACACAACGGATGCGATACCCGCGACGACATCCTCGACCGCGACCTCGTCGACAAGACGTACGTGTCGATCAAGCGGTGCCCGAACGCTGTCGCCACCGGCATCCTGCACGACCCGTACACCAATACCGTCATCGCGTTCCAGCGCGGCGCCAAGGTGGGCGAAGCGGTGCAGATCGACCACATCGTCCCGCTGGCCTACGCCTGGGACATGGGCGCCAGCGGCTGGCCCGAACCCCTACGGCTGCGGTTCGCCAACGATCCGGCGAACCTGCTGGCCGTTCAGGGCCAGGCCAATCAGGACAAGGGCGATCTGCCGCCGGCCCTGTGGATGCCGCCCAACACCGCGTTCGCGTGTCAATACGCCATACAGTTCATCGCCGTGCTGCGTGGTTACGCGTTACCGGTGGACGAGCCGTCAGCGGGCGTGCTGCGTCAGGCCGCGAGCACCTGCCCGACCGGCTAGCACGGCCGGTCCGTCCCGCCCAGCCAGCTGCCGACTGTGAATCTGACGACGCGACACGCCGATGCGGCGTCGTGACGTTCACGCTGCGACGGAAGAAGCGAACGAACCGGCTAGGTGCCCGCGTAAGTCAGCGGGTCCTCGCGCACCCGGGTGCCGTCGTTGAGGCCGTTGATGGCTTCCATGTGCTCGGCGGCCAATTCGAAATCGAAGATGTCGAGGTTGCTGGCGATGTGCTCGGCTTTGGTGGAACGGAAGACGACCGCGTTACCCAGTTGCACGTTCCACCGCAACAGCACCTGCGCGGGTGTCCGGCTGTATTCGGCGGCGATCGATGTGATCGTCGGGTTGTCGTTCAGCCGGCCCAGCACCAGCGGTGTGTAGGACTGGGTGAGGACGTTGTGCCGAGCGTTCGCCTTGCGCATCTCGTCCTGGTTGAGCAGTGGGTGCAGCTCGATCTGGTTGACCGCCGGTGTGTAGAAAGTGAGGTCCATCGCCAGCTCGAGGTGCTCTTCGGTGAAGTTGGATACCCCGATCGAACGGGCATGCCCTTCGCCGTGAGATTGAATGAGGCCGCCCCAGGCGTCCACGTACTTGCCCACCGTCGGGGCCGGCCAGTGCACCAGGTAGAGATCGAGGTAGTCCAGGCCCAGTCGTTCCAAGCTGGCCTTGCAGGCCTCCTGAGACAAGCCGAAGCCCTGGTCGGCGGTCACCAGCTTGCTGGTGATGAACAGCTCCGCGCGCGGAATGCCGGAGGCCGCAATCGCGCGGCCGACCGCGGCTTCGTTGCCGTAGGCCACGGCGGTGTCGATCAGCCGGCAGCCGATTTCGAGTGCCGTCGAGACCGCGCGTTCGGTCTCGTCGTCCGACAATTCCGCGACGCCGAGGCCAAGCACCGGCATGGTGTTTTCGTCGTTGAGGGCTATGGATGGCGGGCTAGAGGCGCCCATCATTTCACCTACCTGTGAAATTGAAGGATCTCGGATCAGGTCCAAGCCGGGTGCCGTCGTCAAGCGAGGAGATCGACGCCATTTCATCGGCGCTCAGTTCGAAATCGAACACGTCGAAGTTACTCGCAATCCTCGCAGGGTCCACCGACTTGGGGATCACGATATTACCGAGTTGAATATGCCACCTAATCAACACCTGGGCAGTTGTACGACCGTGACTTTCGGCGACGGCGTTGACCGTCGGATCATTCAGCAGCGATCCCTGTCCGAGCGGTGCCCAGGCCTCGGTGGCGATGCCGCGTTGGGCGTGCACCTCGCGCAACTCCCGCTGGGGGAACCGCGGATGCAGTTCGATCTGGTTGACGACCGGAACGATGCCGGTGGCGTCGATCAGGACCATGAGGTGTTCGGGTTCGAAATTGCTGACGCCGATCGACCGGACCCGGCCCTGATCGCGCAGGTGGGAAAACGCCTTGAAGGTGTCGACGAACTTATTGGCCCGCGGCAGCGGCCAATGGATCAGGTACAGATCGAGATAGTCCAGCCCAAGCCGGTCCATGCTGGCGTCGAATGCCGCCAGGGTGCTGTCGTAGCCTTGGTCGGCATTCCATAGTTTGGTCACCACGTACAGTTGGTCGCGGGGCACGTCGGAATCGGCGATGGCCCGCCCGGTCTCTCGTTCGTTGCGGTAGGCCGCCGCGGTGTCGATATGCCGGTACCCGGCGCGCAGCGCGGCACTCACCGCCTGCTCGGTGTTCGCCGGCGGGACCTGGAAAACTCCAAGGCCGACGGCGGGGATCGAATAACCGTCGTTCAGCGTCATCAAGGGAGCAGCCATGACACAGAGTCTGCCAGGTGCGCAGGATCTTCACCTCGGCGCAAAGCCTTCCGCGATTCGGTGGACCAGTCGCGTGCAGAACACCGTCATGAACGTCGGCGTCAAGGCCATTCCGTGGCTTCCGGCCCCGGCGAAGCGGATGCTGACGGGCGGTCGATCGGTGATCATCGACGGCAACACGCTCGATCCCACGCTGCAGCTGATGTTGTCGGGTCTGCGTGCGATCGGCGTCGACGGCCTGGTCGTAGACGACGACCCGGCCGCGTCGCGCGCCCTGATCCGCCAGAGCATGCAGGATCTTCCCGGCCCGCAGATCCACGTCGAGGTGCGGGAGCTGTCGATACCCGGGCCGGCCGGGGCGATCCCGGCGCGGCATTACAGCCCGCCCGGGGGTGTGGCCGCGCCGCTGCTGGTCTTCTACCACGGCGGGGGATGGGTGATCGGCGACCTGGACACCCATGACGCGCTGTGCCGGTTGACCTGCCGCGACGCCGGCATCCAGGTGTTGTCGATCGGCTACCGGCTGGCGCCCGAGCATCCGGCCCCGGCCGCGATCGACGACGCCTATGCGGCGTTCGAGTGGGCGTACCAGCACCCCGACGAACTCGGCGCGATCGCCGGGAAAGTGGCCGTCGGCGGTGACAGCGCGGGCGGCAACCTGGCTGCCGTCGTCAGCCAACTGGCGCGCGACAAGGGCGACCCGGCGCCGGTGCTGCAGTGGCTGCTCTACCCGCGGACCGACTTCACCGCACGAAGCCTCTCGCTGAGCCTGTTCGCCCGCGGTTTCCTGCTGACCAAACGGGACATGGATTTCTTCGAGTCGCAGTACCTGCGGAATTCCGGCATCGACCGGGAGGATCCCCGGGTGTCGCCGGCACTGGCCGAGTCGCTGTCCGGGCTGGCGCCGGCGCTGATCGCGGTCGCGGGGTTCGACCCGCTGCGCGACGAGGGCGAGAGCTACGCGTCGGCGCTGCGGGAGGCCGGGACCCCGGTCGACCTGCGCTACCTGGGTTCGCTGACGCACGGCTTCGCCAATTTCTTTCAGCTCGGGGGCGACAGCGCCGCCGGCACCAGCGAGCTGATCTCGGCGCTGCGCGCGCACCTGAGCCGGGTCTGAGCTGGCGATGCGAATTGCCGCCGCGCCGGTAGTGCTCAGACTCGCCAGTCGCCCGACCGCGGTCAGGCAAATCCAACACCGGAGGGTCAGCAAACCTGTGGCCGACAAACCTAAACGTCCCCCGAAAGTCGACTTGAAGAACGCCGACGGCAGATTCGGCCGCGTTCTGCAGATCGGGGGCACCGCGCTCGTCGTCATCTTCGCAGTGGCGCTGGTCTTCTACATCGTGACGTCACACCACAAGAAGGGCGGCGCCGAGGGCGCGGGCGGCGCGGTGCGAATCACGTCGAGCAAGCTGGTGACCCAGCCGGGCACGGCCAACCCCAAGGCCGTGGTGACCTTCTACGAGGACTTCCTGTGTCCGGCGTGCGGCAATTTCGAGCGGAATTTCGGTGCGACGGTGTCCAACCTCATCGACATCGGCGCCATCGCGGCCGACTTCGACATGGTGGCCATCCTGGACAGCCCGAAGAACCAGAATTATTCGTCGCGGGCGGGTGCGGCCGCGTATTGCGTCGCCGATGAGTCCCTCGACGCGTTCCGCCGTTTCCACGCCGCGTTGTACAGCGCCAGCATCCAGCCCGACGAACGGGCTTCCAACTTCCCCGACAACGCGCGGCTGATCGAGCTCGCCCGCGAAGCCGGCGTCGTGGGCAAGGTGCCGGACTGCATCAACAGCGGGAAATACATCACCAAGGTCGACGGGGCGGCGGCCGCCGGGGGTATTCACGCGACCCCGACGATCAAGATCAACGGCACCGAATACAACCCGACCACGCCGCAGGATTTCGTCGCCAAGATCAAAGAGATCGTCGGCAATGTGCCGGGCATCGATCAGGCCGTGGCGCCTGCGGCATCGTGACGGACGTGGTGTCAGCTCAGCCTGCCGAGCAGTCCGGCGTCCTGGCACCGCGGGAAGTGCGGGTACCCACGCTGAGCGCGTGGTGGGTGCTGATTGCGGGTGTGATCGGCTTCATCGCTTCGCTGACGCTGACGGTGGAGAAGATCGAGCTGCTGCTCAACCCGTCCTACGTGCCAACGTGCAACATCAACCCGATCGTGTCGTGCGGTTCGGTGATGATGACACCGCAGGCGTCGGTGCTGGGCTTCCCCAACCCGTTGCTCGGCATCGCCGGTTTCGCCGTGGTGGTGGTCACCGGGGTGCTGGCCGTGACGAAAGTGCCTCTGCCCCAGTGGTATTGGATCGGACTGACGGTCGGGACACTGATCGGCGCGGTGTTCGTGCACTGGCTGATCTTCCAGAGCCTCTACCGAATCGGGGCGTTGTGCCCGTATTGCATGGTGGTGTGGGCGGTCACCATCACCCTGTTGGTGGTGGCGGCGACCATCGCGTTCCGGCCGGCATGCCAGGAAAACCGCGGGGCTCGAGTGTTGTACCAATGGCGTTGGTCGCTCGTGACGTTCTGGTTCACCGCGGTGTTGCTGCTGATCATGGCCCGGTTCTGGAATTATTGGTCGACACTCCTATGAGCTATCGGGGTTAAGGGGCCACGCGTGATTTCCAAAGTGCTGGTGGCCAATCGCGGCGAGATCGCGATCCGCGCCTTCCGGGCCGCCTACGAGTTGGGCATCGCCACGGTTGCGGTCTACCCCTACGAGGACCGCAATTCGCAGCATCGCCTCAAGGCCGACGAGTCGTACCAGATCGGCGAGATCGGCCACCCGGTGCGGGCTTACCTGTCCGTCGACGAAATCGTCGACACCGCCCGGCGGGCGGGCGCCGACGCCGTCTACCCCGGCTACGGGTTCTTGTCCGAGAACCCGGAACTGGCCGCCGCGTGTGCGGCGGCGGGCATCACGTTCGTCGGCCCCGGTGCCGACGTGCTCAAGCTGACCGGAAACAAGTCCCGGGCGATCGCCGCCGCGCGCGAAGCCGGCTTGCCCGTGCTGACGTCGTCGGCGCCGTCGGCATCGGTTGACGAACTGGTGGCGCGCCGCGGCTGGGATGCGGTTTCCGTTGTTCGTCAAGGCGGTTGCCGGTGGCGGCGGCCGCGGCATGCGTCGGGTCAGCGATATCGGCGCGCTACCGGAAGCCATCGAAGCCGCCAGCCGGGAAGCCGAATCGGCCTTCGGGGACGCCGACGGTCTATCTCGAACAGGCGGTGATCAACCCGCGCCATATCGAGGTGCAGATCCTGGCCGACAACCACGGCAACGTGATCCACCTCTACGAGCGCGACTGCAGCGTGCAGCGTCGCCACCAGAAAGTCATCGAGCTCGCGCCCGCGCCGAACCTGAGCGCCGAGTTGCGGGACAAGATGTGCGGCGACGCAGCGTCTTTCGCCCGCCACATCGGCTACAGCTGCGCGGGCACCGTGGAGTTTCTGCTGGACGAGAACGGCGACTACGTCTTCATCGAGATGAATCCGCGGATTCAGGTGGAGCACACCGTGACCGAGGAGATCACCGACGTCGACCTGGTCTCCAGCCAGCTGCGCATCGCCTCCGGTGAGACCCTCGACGACCTGGGCCTGCGGCAAGAGGACATCCACCCGCACGGCGCGGCGCTGCAGTGCCGGATCACCACCGAGGACCCGGCCAACGGCTTTCGGCCCGACACCGGCCGGATCAGCGCCTTGCGCACCCCCGGCGGTGCCGGCATCCGTCTGGACGGCAGCACCAACCTCGGTGCGGAGATCAGCGCGCACTTCGATTCCATGCTGGTCAAGCTGACCTGCCGGGGCCGTGACTTCCCCACCGCGGTGGCCCGGGCGCGACGGGCCATCGCGGAGTTCAGGATTCGCGGGGTATCGACGAATATCCCGTTCCTGCAAGCGGTCTTGGACGATCCCGACTTCCGGGCCGGCCGGATCACCACGTCGTTCATCGACGAACGTCCGCAGCTGCTGACCGCGCGCGCCTCGGCCGACCGTGGCACCAAGATCCTCAACTATCTGGCCGATGTCACCGTCAACCAGCCGCACGGCACGCGGCCGTCGAAGGTCTACCCGCACGACAAGCTGCCCGATGTGGATCTGGGCGTCGCGCCGCCGGCCGGGTCCAAACAGCGACTGGTCGAGTTGGGGCCCCAGGGCTTCGCGCGCTGGCTGCGGGAGTCGCCGGCGGTGGGGGTCACCGACACGACGTTCCGCGACGCACACCAGTCGCTGCTGGCCACCCGGGTGCGCACCAGCGGGTTGATGATGGTGGCGCCGTACATCGCGCGGATCACGCCACAGCTGCTGTCGGTGGAGTGCTGGGGCGGTGCGACGTATGACGTGGCGCTGCGCTTCCTCAAGGAGGATCCCTGGGAGCGGCTGGCCACGCTGCGCGAGAAGATGCCCAACATCTGTCTGCAGATGCTGCTGCGGGGCCGCAACACCGTCGGCTACACGCCGTATCCGGAGCTGGTGACGTCGGCCTTCGTCGAGGAGGCGACGGCCACCGGCATCGACATCTTCCGGATCTTCGATGCACTCAACAATCTGGAGTCGATGCGCCCGGCGATCGACGCGGTACGCGAAACCGGTTCTGCGATAGCCGAAGTCGCGATGTGCTACACCGGCGACCTGTCCGATCCGGGGGAGCGGCTCTACACGCTGGACTACTACCTGAAACTGGCGGAGCAGATCGTGGACGCCGGCGCGCATGTGCTGGCCATCAAGGACATGGCCGGCCTGTTGCGACCGCAGGCCGCCCAGCTTCTGGTCGGTGCGCTGCGCAGCCGGTTCGACTTGCCGGTGCACGTGCACACCCACGACACACCGGGCGGCCAGCTCGCCAGCTACGTGGCGGCCTGGCAGGCCGGAGCCGACGCCGTCGACGGCGCCGCCGCGCCGATGGCGGGAACCACCAGCCAGCCCGCGTTGAGCTCGATCGTCGCCGCCGCCGCGCACACCGAGTACGACACCGGCCTGTCGCTCTCGGCGGTCTGCGCGCTGGAGCCGTACTGGGAGACGCTGCGAAAGGTCTACGCGCCCTTCGAATCCGGACTGCCCGGGCCGACGGGACGGGTGTATCACCACGAGATTCCGGGCGGCCAACTGTCGAATCTGCGCCAGCAGGCGATCGCGCTGGGGCTGGGGGACAGGTTCGAGGAGGTCGAAGAGGCTTACGCCGGTGCCGACCGGGTGCTGGGCAGGCTGATCAAAGTCACCCCGTCCTCGAAGGTGGTCGGCGACCTGGCGCTGGCGTTGGTGGGCGCGGGGGTCAGCGCCGACGAATTCGCCTCCGATCCAGCGCGATTCGATATCCCGGAATCGGTGCTCGGGTTCCTGCGCGGCGAACTGGGTGACCCGGCCGGCGGCTGGCCCGAACCACTGCGCAGTGCGGCGCTGGTAGGTCGGGCGCCTGCCAAGCCCGCGCCGCAGCTGTCGCCGGACGACGAATCCGCCCTGGCGGCGGCCGGGCCCGAGCGTCAGGCCACCCTGAATCGTTTGCTATTTCCCGGCCCGACAAGGGAATTCGAGGAGCACCGGGAAATTTACGGCGACACGTCGCAATTGTCGGCCAATCAGTTCTTCTTCGGCCTGCGACAAGGCGAAGAGCACCGGGTGAAACTGGAACGCGGCGTTGAACTGTTGATCGGGCTGGAGGCCATCTCCGAACCCGACGAGCGCGGCATGCGAACGGTGATGTGCATCATCAACGGCCAATTGCGGCCGGTGCTGGTGCGCGACCGCAGCATTGCCAGCGCGGTTCCGACCGCGGAGAAGGCCGATCGCGGCAATCCCAAGCACATTGCCGCGCCGTTCGCCGGGGCGGTCACGGTATCGGTGTCCGAAGGCGACGAAGGTGAGCGCCGGCCAGACCATCGCCACCATCGAGGCCATGAAGATGGAAGCCCCGATCACCGCACCCCAGGACGGCACCGTCGAGCGGGTGGCGGTGTCCAGCACCGTGCAGGTGGAGGGCGGCGACCTGCTGGTGGTGGTGAGCTGACCCGCATCATCGGCGGCGTCGCCGGGGGCCGGCGACTTGTCGTCCCGCCGCGGGGAACCAGGCCGACCACCGATCGGGTCCGCGAGTCGCTGTTCAACATCCTGACCGCACGCCGGGATCTGACCGGGCTGGCGGTGCTCGACCTCTACGCCGGTTCGGGCGCGCTGGGCCTCGAGGCGCTGTCGCGCGGCGCCGCGTCCGCGCTGTTCGTCGAGTCCGACCAGCGCAGCGCGGCGGTGATCGGGCGCAACATCGCGGCCCTGGGTCTGGCGCGGTGCGACGCTGCGCCGGGGTGCGGTGGCCGCGGTGTTGGCGGGCGGGGCCGCGTCGCCGGTGGACCTGGTGCTGGCCGACCCGCCCTACGACGTGGATAGCGCCGAAATCGACGGCGTGCTAAGCGCTTTGAACACTCACGGTTGGGTGCACGAGGGGACCGTCGCGGTGGTCGAGCGTGCGTCGGCCAGCGCGCCGCTGACCTGGCCGGCCGGCTGGGACAGTCTGGCCTGAGCGGGTCTACGGCGACACCCGTTTGGAGCTTGCCGAACTGGTCTGACCTGCCGGTGTACCGTCGTCACCCATGAGCGGCGCGGTCTGCCCGGGGTCCTTCGACCCTGTCACGTTGGGTCACATCGACGTCTTCGAACGCGCGGCGGCCCAGTTCGACGAGGTGGTGGTCGCGATCCTGGTCAACCCCGCCAAGAAGGGCATGTTCGACCTGGACGAGCGGATCGCGATGATCGAGGAGTCCACGACGCACCTGCCCAATCTGCGGGTGCAGGCCGGGCAGGGCCTGGTGGTGGACTTCGTCCGGTCGTGTGGGATGAACGCGATCGTGAAGGGCCTGCGCACCGGCACCGACTTCGAATACGAGCTGCAGATGGCGCAGATGAACAAGCACATCGCCGGCGTCGACACGTTTTTCGTGGCGACCGCGCCGCGGTATTCGTTCGTGTCGTCGTCGCTGGCCAAAGAGGTCGCGATGTTGGGCGGCGACGTGTCAGAGTTGCTGCCCGAACCGGTGAACCGGCGACTGCGCGAAAAACTCTCCCGCCGAACGTGAATGAACCTAGTCCCGGGATGGGACTAGGTTCATTCGCTTAGGGGCCTGGTGTGACTAGCTGGGGTCGAAGCACTGGTAGAACGTCTGCGTCGCGTAGTCGTAGCAGGTGTAGGTGCCGTACGCCTGGTGGGTCGATGACGGGGTGTCGTCGATGACGTTGGCGCCCAGGGCAACCAGGCCGATCGCCGAGGCCAGCAGGGACATGCCGGCGATGGCGCGGATACGGGTCTTGAACATTGGTGTCTCTCTTTCGCGTCGTTGGGTTTTCTCGTGTTGCGGCTCTTGCCGTTGAACAAAGATTGCTTGACGGCTCTTCTGGAAACCTTGTGACATCCTTGGCGGATGACCACGACCGAAAATGCGCTGGCCACCGTCGAAAGGTTCATGAACGCGATCGTCGAGGAACGGCTCGACGATGCGCGCGGTCTGTTGCACGACGACTTCGTGGCCTACGAGGCGGGCGGCTTACCCTACAGCGGGGAATATCGTGGCCCGCAAGGCTTTTTCGATCTGCTGGTGAAAATGACCGAGGGCTTGGAGTTCACGCTGGGCCCGGCGCCGCAGTGTCTGTTGGAGGGCGACAGCGTCGCGGTGCGTTCCCGGGTGACGTTCACCGCGCGGGCCTCGGGCAAGAGCGTCGAGATGAAATTGGTTGAGGTGTATACCGTTCGGGACGGGCTCATCGTGGAGCTCGACGTGTATTACAAGGACCCGGCTGCGGTTGCGGCGCTGCTGTCGGGGTAGTTCTTCACACAACCCGTGTCAACTCAGCGCGGTCGTGCCCATGGACACACCGGCGGCCGGCAGGCGTGCCAACAACGCATCGCCCATCGCGGCGGCGGGTGTGAGCACACCCCGCAACGGCGAGAGTCGATCGCGATCGAGCGCCAGCGCCAGGCAGCTCTCACCGAGCAGCACCGCCGTCCCGGTGTACGCGTCGACGTCCTGCGCGAACGTGGCCATATACCGGCTGCCGGCGGTCGTCGTGGTGTACGTCTCGACCCGGTAGTGGCCGCGCCGGCGAATCCGCTCGCCCGGACCGCTGCCCGGCCTTGCGATGCGCTCCAGCAATCGCGGAGGCAGGCGCCTGAAGTATCTGTTGCCCAGACCCCAGGCACTTGCCGCAGCGCCGGTGACGGCCGCGGCGGCGACTGGCGCCGTGAACGACTTCCCCAGACTGATCGTCTCGGTGTAGCGGAACCGCCGGCCATAGGCCCACTCTTGTAACGCGTTGCTACGCCGCACAATTCGGTCGTTGTAGGGCGCCCACATGAACCCGCCGATCCAGAAGCCGGCAAGCTCGGGCGCGACGTTGCGCCCGCGGCGCGGCGCGAAGTCCCGCTGGCGGCCGAGTTCGGGTTCGGCGCCGCGGTCGGTGGTCAGGGTGTAGGGGTCTTCGACGAGTCGGCGGGCTTCGGGGTCGCTGGATGCGGTGCGCATCATGTCGAATACCGAGGCCAACGTGCCGCCCGAACCCCCGCCCTGGAAGAAGGAGCGCATCACAAAGGTGGTGTCGCCGAGTTCACCGGCGCCGTCGTCGGCCGCCCGCCGGTACAGCTGATAGACGTTCAAATCCGAAGGCATGGAATCGAAGCCGCACGAATGAACGATCCGGGCGCCGGTATCGACGGCCTGCTTGTGGTACAGGTCGATGCTGCTTCGGACAAACATCGTCTCCGCGGCCAGGTCGGCATAGTCCGTTCCGGACTTGGTGCAGGCGGCCACCATTGGTAGCCCGTAGCGGGTATACGGGCCGACCGCCGTGCCGACCACCTGGGTCCGGGCGGCCATCGCGTCCAGCGTCGACGGGACCGACGCGTCGGCGATGACCAGCGGCCAATTCTGCGCCGAAGGGCCGAGTGCGTCTCGCACGGCCAGCAGCCGTTCGCGCGAGCGGCCGGCCAACGCGATGCGGGCTTCTCGCCCCGCCTTCGCGAGATAGCCGGCCGTCAACTTGCCGGAGTAACCAGTGGCACCGTACAAGACGATGTCGAACTCGCGGTCGGCTGGACTCATGATCTTTAGAAGACGATGGTCTGGTTGTCGTGCACGATTACCCGGTCCTGGCAGTGCCAGAGCACTGCGCGGGACAGCACCGCGCGTTCGACGTCGGCGCCGACGCGCACGAGATCGTCGACGGTGTGGGTGTGGTTGACGCGCACGACATCTTGTTCGATGATCGGACCTTCGTCGAGCACCTCGGTGACGTAGTGGGCCGTCGCGCCCACCAGCTTGACGCCGCGTTCTCGCGCCCGCTTATAAGGGGCCGCGCCGATGAAGGCGGGCAGGAATGAATGGTGGATGTTGATCATGGGACACCCGACCCCCTCGAGGAACCCGGGTGTCAGTATCTGCATATAGCGAGCCAGCACTACCAAATCCACATTGCCGCTGAGCAATTGGAGCTGACGCTGTTCGGCTTCGGCGCGGGTGTCGCGGGTGGCGGGGATATGGATGAACGGCACACCGAACGGGCGTACGTGCTCGGCCAGGTCCGGGTGATTGGCGATCACCATGACAATGGACATCTCAAGTTCGCCGCGTCGATTGCGCCACAACAGATCTAACAAGCAGTGGTCGTCTTTGGATGCCATGATCGCGACCCGCTTGGGCTTGGCCGCCTCGGTGAACCGGTAGTCGATGTGGAATTGCTCGGCCACGGTGCCGGCGAATTTTCGCTCGAGCTCGTCGATAGCGGCGGTGAGGCCGGGCAGATGAAAGATCGCGCGCTGCAGGAACGTTCCGTCCTCCGGCGCGGTGGAGTGCTGGTCGAGGGAAATGATGTTGGCGCCGGATTGTGCCAGGAAGGCGCTGACCGCGGCGATGATTCCGGGCCGGTCGTGGCAGCGGAGTAACAGGCGACCGATATCGGCCGGCGGCGGGGGGCCGGCCGGCGGTTGCGGAAAACTGCCAGGCCCTGGCCGTGGCCCTGCTGGCGGCGCCGCGGAGTGCGCGATTGTGGCCCCCTCTGGCTGAGTCCGGAATTTCCGCAGGCCAGAATACAGCCGCTGACGTCCGCTGAGCACCGGGTCCGCACGCGTCGGGCTTCATCGTCTTCGCAGTGCAGCTCTTTCGGGTGGTGGTAGCTGCCGCCGCAGCCGTGAAACAATGGCACATTGGCCGCTCGTCGAGATGCCTCGGACAGTCGGGAGGTGGAGCGATGAGCCCAGCGGAGCGCGACTTCGACATCGTCCTCTACGGCGTCACGGGTTTCTCCGGCAAGTTGACGGCCGGTTTCCTCGCACGCGAGGCCACAGCGGCCCGTATCGCATTGGCCGGTCGCTCATGCCAACGGCTGATGGCCGTGCGGGACACCCTCGGCCCGGCCGCAGAGGATTGGCCGCTGATTGTGGCCGACGTGTCGGAGCCGACGACGCTGGAGGTGATGGCGGTCCGCACCAGGGTGGTCGTGACGACCGTCGGCCCGTACACCAGGTACGGGTTGCCGGTGGTGGCGGCCTGCGTGAAGGCCGGAACGGACTACGCCGATCTGACTGGTGAGCTGATGTTTGTCCGAGCCAGCATCGACCTGTACCACAAGCAAGCCGTAGATACGGGTGCCCGGATCGTATGCTCGTGCGGATTCGCTTCGATCCCTTCGGATCTGAATGTCTATCAGCTGTACCGCCGAGCGACCCAGGACGGCGCCGGTGAACTTTGCGACACCAACTTTGTGTTTCGCTCCTTCTTCCAGGGTGGCGGTTCCGGGGGCACCATTGCGTCGGAATTCGAAACGATGCGCACCGCATCCGGTGACTCCGAAGCCCGTCGGCTGATGCACGACCCGTACACGCTGACCACCGACCGCAGTGCCGAACCTGATCTTGGTGCGCAGCCGGACTTTTCGTGGCGTCGAGGCAGTCGGATCGCACCCGAACTGGCCGGCTTCTGGATGGGTGGTTCGTTGTGGGCGACCCATAATACGCGAATCGTGCGGCGCAGCAATGCATTACAGAACTGGTCCTACGGTCGGCGGTTCCGCTACGCAGAGACGATGAGTCTGGGAAGGTCCGTTGCGGCGCCGGTTGCGTCCGCGGCTGTCACCGGCGGGTTGGCGGGTGTCTTGGCCTTGGGCACCAAGCACTTCAATCGATTGCCGCAGCGATGGTTGAAACCCTTCGCGAAGCCAGGCAACGGTCCGAGCGAGGCGATGCGCGAACGCGGCCACTACGTCGTCGAGACGTACACCACCACGACGTCGGGTGCCCGTTACCTGGGGACCTTCGCGCAGCAGTGCGATGCTTACGACGCGACGGGGGTTCTACTCGGTGAGAGCGCTCTCGCGCTGGCGTTCGATCGCGACCGGCTCAGCGATTTGCGCGGAGTGCTCACCCCCGCCGCGGCGATGGGCGACGCGTTGCTGGCACGCCTGCCGGCCGCCGGGGTGTCGATCGCCACGATCCGGCTGAACTGAGTCTCGATGCCCACCGTCCCGGCGCCCTCATCGACGCGAGGCGACCATCTTCGTCGCCAACCGGTCCGAGAGCGCGCGCGCGAAATTCCGCGTCTGCTCTAACTGGTACGGCTGGATATTGGTTGCCGGAATCGGCAAGCCGAAGTATCGGTCGCGGTATCGGCCCGACCGCAGGTAGCTGATCATCGAGAGTCCGGAGGCAATCTGACCGCCGAGGCATTCGAAGTGGACTCCGCCGGCGTACTGACCGCCCCGCTTTTCTCCGAGCTTGCGCACCAACCTGAAATTGCTGCGCCAATAGCGGCGGCACACGGCGAACGCGGCGAACGGCGTTCCGGCGAGGAGTTTCTGTGCCTCGTCCGACCTCAAGAAAGTGCGCATCGGCAGGTTCATCGTGAACCACCACGTCGACGATCCGATGCAGATCAGGTCGTAATTGCCATTTCGTACCTCGTCCGGGGTTTGGATCTCCCCGGTCGCACGGCGCATCTGGGCAGGAAGCACGCGCAGGACGTCGAACACCGCGTGACGCATGGGAAAGCGGGAGAACCGCTCGCCAAACCGCTGATCGGTGAACTCGATCTGGGCCTTGTGCACTTCCCACCTGCGCTCGAGGAACACCTCGCCCGCTGCCTCAAGCACCTTGAGTGCCTGCCCGGTGTACGTGTAGTAGAGGAGCAAGACTCGGGGCCGGAGCTCGACCCGTTGGCCGCTGGCATCGTCCATCAGTTGGCCGACCCTCCCGTCGCTGCGCACGACAAACCGAGCCTAACACTGCGCGTCGCCCATTTAGTGGCACTCACCACTGTGGTCGTGGTGGTCGTGGTGGTCGTGTTCTGAGTCGGGAGAGCCATTCATCATGCGCAGCATCGGCCCACCGCCCGAGGTGAAGAACCGGACCACCAGCAGTGCCGCGATGACGAGAAAGACGATGTTGAGCCACGTGGTGTAGTTCCAGGAGATCCCCGCGCTCATGACCATGGCGTTGCGCTGGCTCGGGATGAGATTGGCTGCGCCGAAGAGCAATTCGACGAGATACCCCGCGGCAACCATTGCGGCATAGAAGGTCCCGAGCAGCGTCAGCATCATCTTGGTGCCGTAGTACTTACGGTAGATATTCAGGATCGGCAGGATCAGCAGGTCGGCGAAGATGAACGAAATGACGCCGCCGAAGCTGATGCCCCCGTTCCACAGCACAGCGGCCAGCGGCACATTGCCGATCGAGCAGACGAACGAAATGATCGCCACCACGGGTCCGATGATCGGCCCCCACACCGCCGCCCAGCCCGGATGATCCGTCAAAAAGAAGCTCTGCCAAAAGGATCCGGGCACCCACGCCGCGATCGCGCCGGCGATGAACAGCCCCAGAACCAGGTCGCGCACGATCGCCAACCACTCCATCACGAAGACGTGCGACACCGAGGTATAGCCCTCTCCGGAAATCAGTCGCCGCCAAAACGACCCTTCCCCCTGTATCGACATGTCCATGGCGGCATGGCCTTCCATCGAGCCGGCGATGCCGCGCTCGGCTTGCTCACGCGCTGCGTCGATCAGCCGGGAGTGTACGAACAGCCGGAAGAAAATCGCCAGCACAATGATCATCAACGGGCCGCCGACGAACTCCGCGGCGGTGAACTGCCAGCCCATCAACAGGGCCAAAATGATGCCCAACTCGACCACGAGATTGGTAGAACCGATCTCGAACGCCATTGCCGCGGTGAAATTGGCGCCTTTGCGGAACAGCGACCGGGCCAACGCCACCGCCGCGTACGAGCACGACGACGATGCCGCCCCCAATCCGGCCGCAACGGCCAGGGTGCGCGGCCGGTCGTCGCCCATCAGACTCACGATCGTCGAGCGCCGCACCACCGCCTGCACGACGGCCGAGAGGGCAAATCCCAAGATCAATGCCCAGAGGATCTCCCAGGTCATCGATCCTGTCAGCGCCAACGCATGGCCGACCGCCGCCAGCATCCTTTCCAACGCCGTCCTCCAGTTTTGTCGGGTCTATTGCGCATTCCGCGCGCGATTATCGCGCCCGGTGATCATTCCCGCGCCCAGCCAATTTATACCCCACAGGGGTATATGTCAACGCATTGATTAACGCCCAGCCGGGCCTAAAACCGCTGCTCAACCTCGCAAAGCTCGGGAAATGGTGACCGAATTTCTTTCTTTCGGCGCTTGGTATGGGTGGGGCCACTATCCTTGACGAGGATAAGTTTGATCCTGCGTCGATGCCCGGGCCCAGCTCGGGTCGGGGGTAACGAGGGCGACCTGGATCCAGGCTGTGGGGTTTCCACGAAATTGCAAATATTTGCGTGCTGTCCTCCGAGCGGCACAAGCTGAGCTGAGATGAGGTTGAAGAGGCGATGGAATCACGCGTAACCCCCATTGCGGTGATCGGAATGGGATGCCGGCTCCCTGGGGGGATCGACTCGCCCGAGGCGTTCTGGCAGGCGCTGCTACGCGGTGACGACCTGGTGACCGAGATCCCCGCCGACCGATGGGACGTCGACGACCACTACGACCCCGAGCGCGGGGTGAAAGGCCGCTCGGTATCCAGGTGGGGTGGCTTCATCGACGACATCGGCGGCTTCGACGCCGCATTCTTCGGCTTCGGCGAGCGCGAAGCGACCGCCATCGACCCGCAGCACCGCCTGCTCCTGGAGACGTCCTGGGAGGCGATCGAGCACGCGGGCATCGTCCCGCCGAGCTTGGCGGGCTCGCGGACCGGCGTGTTCGTGGGGCTGTGCCACCACGACTACACAGTCTTGACCACCGACGCCGGCGCCCTCGACGACGCTTATGGCTTCACCGGCACGCCGTTCAGCATGGCGTCCGGGCGTATCGCGTACGGGCTGGGACTGCTGGGCCCGGCAATCACCGTGGACACCTCGTGCTCATCAGGCCTGGTGGCGCTGCACATGGCGTGCCAGAGCCTGGACCGGGGCGAGAGCGATCTCGCGGTCGCCGGCGCGGCCATGGCGCTGCTGGAATCGCGGGTCTCGGCGGCCGCGTCGGCCCAGGGCATGCTGTCGCCCACCGGTCGCTGCCACACGTTCGACGCCGCCGCCGACGGGTTCGTCCGCTCGGAGGGCTGCGGCGTGGTTCTGCTCAAGCGATTGCCCGATGCGCTGCGCGACGGCGACCGGATCCTGGCGGTGGTGCGTGGCACCGCGGCAAACCAGGACGGCCGCTCCGAGACCATCACGACGCCGTCGTCGGACGCACAGGCGGCCGTGTACCGAGCCGCGCTTCAGACGGCCGGGGTGGACCCGGCCACCGTCGGCATGGTGGAGGCACACGGCACCGGAACGCCCGTCGGCGACCCACTCGAATTCACTAGCCTCACAGAGGTGTACGGCGCCAACGGCAATCGCGTCGCGCTGGGCTCCGCCAAAAGCAACCTCGGCCACACCGAGGGGGCGGCGGGCGCCATCGGGTTGATCAAGGCCATCCTCGGGCTGCAGCACGGGGTGGTTCCGCCGATGGTGCACTTCACCCGGCTGCCCGACGAGCTGCAGCAACTTCAGACCGGCCTGTTCGTGCCGCAGGAGGTCACCCCGTGGCCGGACAAGGGCTCCGGGCCGCGCCGTGCCGGGGTGACGTCGTTCGGGATGTCGGGGACCAACGTGCACGCAGTCCTGGAGCAGGCCCCGGAGGCGCACGCCGACGGCGGCACCCCCGCTCCCGGACCGCTGCTGTTCCCGGTGTCATCCACGTCCACCGACGAGCTGCGCCGTACGGCGCGGCGGCTGGCCGAATGGCTGGACGACAACCCGGCCGACAAAGAGGACGTCACCGCTTCGGACCTGGCCTACACGCTGGCGCGCCGGCGTGCGCACCGGACCGTTCGCGCGGCGGTGATCGCGGAAAGCCTCGACGAGTTGACCGCCGGGCTGCGGGAGATCGCCGACGGTGAAACCCCGTTCGCGCCGGCGGCGGGCCGCGACGATCGTGGGCCGGTGTGGATCTTCTCGGGTCAGGGTTCGCAGTGGGCGGCCATGGGCAAAGAGCTGCTGGCCAATGAGCCGGTGTTTGCCGCGACCGTCGCCGAGGCCGAGCCGTTGATTGCCCGGGAGTCCGGATTCTCGGTCACCGAGGCGATGTCGGCGCCCGAAACCGTCACCGGCATCGACCGGGTTCAGCCGACGCTGTTCACCTTTCAGGTGGCGCTCGCCACCGCGATGCGGGCCTACGGCGTGCAGCCCGGCGCAGTCATCGGCCACTCGCTGGGCGAGGCGTCGGCCGCGGTCGTCGCCGGGGCGCTGTCCCTCGAGGACGGGGCCAAGGTGATCTGCCGGCGCTCGAAACTGATGGCGCGCATCGCGGGTGCGGGCGCGATGGCCTCGGTGGAGCTGCCTGCCCAGCAGGTGCGCGACCAGCTGGCCGCCCGCGGCGTGAGCGACGTCGTGGTGGCGGTTATCGCCTCACCGAACTCGACCGTCATCGGCGGGGCGACCCAAACGGTGCGGGACCTGGTCGCCGAGTGGGAGGCGGCCGAGGTGATGGCCCGCGAGGTGGCCGTGGACGTTGCGTCGCACTCGTCTCAGGTCGATCCGATCCTGGCCGACCTGGCCGACCACTTGGCCGACCTGCGGCCGATGACGCCGAAAGTCACGTATTACTCTGCGACGCTTGATGATCCGCGCGCGCGGCCGGCATTCGACGCCGGCTACTGGGTGGACAACCTGCGGCAGTCGGTGAAGTTCGCGACCGCGGTGCAGGCCGCCCTCGACGACGGGCACCGGGTGTTCGGCGAGCCGTCACCCCACCCGCTGCTGACCCGCGCGGTGGAGCAGACCGCGGCCGCGGCCGACATCACCGTCGCGGCCCTGGCTGGAATGCGGCGCGAACAGCCCGTGCCGCACGGGCTGCGCGACTTCCTCGCGGATCTGTACGCGGCGGGCGCCGACATCGACTTCTCGGTACTGCATCCGGGCGGGCGGTTGGTGGATGCCCCGCTGCCGACCTGGACCCACCAGCGGTTGCTCGTCGAGGCGGACGGCTCGCGGGCACAGGGCGAATCCACGGTGGCGGCGCACCCGCTGCTGGGCGCGCACGTGCGGTTGCCCGAGGAACCGGAACGGCACGCCTGGCAGGGCGAGATCGGCACTGCGGCGCTGCCCTGGCTCGCCGACCACCAGGTCAACGGCGTCCCGGTGTTTCCGGGCGCGGGCTTCTGCGAGATGGCGCTCGCCTCCGCCGCGGTCGTGCTGGGCCCCGACTCGGAGGTGCGCGACGTTCGCTTCGAGCAGATGCTGATGCTCGACGACGAGACCTCGGTGAGCGCGGTGGCTTCGGTTGAGGACGCGGGGGTTGCCGCGTTCGTGGTGGAGACCGACCGCGAGGGTGAACGCACCCGGCGAGCCGCCGCGGTCCTGCACGCAACCGACCCGGCCGGTCCTCGCCCCCAGCGACGCGACATCGCCGCGCTGCTGGCCACTCACCCACAACAGGCCGACGGTGCCACACTGCGAGAGTCCTTCGGGGAGCGGGGTATTCACTACGGTCCCGCCTTCACCGGCCTGATATCCGCGCGCACTGCCGAAGGCAAGGGCCGCAGCGTGGTCGCGGAGGTGGGGCTGCCCAGCGGCGTCCGGTCGCAGCAGTCCGGCTACCTCGCTTCCTACGACGTGCACCCCGCTTTGCTGGATGCGTGCTTCCAGTCGGTGATGGCGCACCCGGCCATCAGAGATGCCTCCGACGGCGGTGTGCTGCTGCCGCTGAGCGTCAAGCGGCTGCGCCGCTACGCCCCTACGCGCGCCACCAAGTACTGCCACCTCCGGGTCGTCTCCGACGAGGGCACCCACCAAGATTCCAGGTTCGAGGTCGATCTGGACCTGCTGGACGAGAACGGCACCGTGCTGCTGGCGGTCGAGGGCCTGCGGATGGGCAGCAGTGGCGGGGGAGCCGACCAGCTGATGGCCGAGCGGCTGCTGACCGTCGGCTGGCAGCAGCAGGCGTTGCCGTCCGCGCCGGAGCGGGCCGTTGGCGGTTGGCTGTTGATCAACACCACCGAAGCCGACCTACTCGAGTCGAGGCTGACGGACGCGCTGAAATCCCTTGGTGCGCAGTGCACGACCCTGAGCTGGCCGGAGCAGGCCGACCAGGCCGCCAACACCGCGCGACTGGCGGAAGCGGTGCGCGGTGGGCTCGAGGGTGTGGTGGTTGTCTGCCCACCGCCCGCCGGCGAACCCGACGAGCAGGGGCTGCTCGGCGGTCGCGAGCAGGTTCGCCACGTCATCCGGATGATCCGCGAGCTACCCGAAATGCCGGGTGAGCCGCCGCGCCTGTACGTGGTGACCAGGCGGGCCCAGATCGTGCTGCCCGTCGACGAACCCAACCTGGTGCAGGCCGGATTGCGCGGGTTGCTCCGAGTGGTCGGCGCGGAGAATCCGCAGCTGCGCACTACCCAGATCGACCTCGAGCACGACGCCGACATCGAGCAGGTGGCCGCCGAACTGCTGAGCGGTTCGCCAGAGGACGAGACCGCCTGGCGCGGCGGGCAGCGGTACACGGCGCGGCTGCGCTGCACGCCGCTGGGGCCCGACGAACGCCGGCTCACCACCGTCAACCACGAATCCGACCGCATGCGGGCAACCGTTCGCCACCCCGGTGACCTACGAACCCTGGAATTCATTGCCCTGGAGCGCAAGACGCCGGGCCCCGGCGAGGTCGAGATCGCGGTCGACGCGTCCAGCCTCAACTTCCTGGATGTGCTTGCCGCACTGGGCCGTTACCCCGACCTCGAGGGCCGGCCGCACCAGCTGGGATTCGACCTGGGCGGTGTGGTGTCCAGGGTCGGCGCCGACGTCACCCACCTTGCGGTCGGTGACCGGGTGGGCGGCTTCTCCGGCTACGCCAACGGCTGCTGGGGCACCTTCGTCACGTGCGACGCGCGACTGGTCGCCACGCTGCCGCCCGGTCTGAGCGCCGGCGAGGCCGCCTGCGCCGCAACGGGTTACGGCACCGCCTGGTACGGGCTTTGCGACCTGGCTCAGATGACGGCCGAGGACAAGGTGCTGATCCACTCGGGCACCGGCGGCGTCGGCCAGGCCGCGATCGCGATCGCCCGTCTGGTGGGCGCCGAGATCTACGCGACGGCCGGCAGCCCGGAACGTCGGCAGATATTGCGCGACATGGGAATTGAGCATGTCTACGACTCGCGCAGCACCGACTTCGCCGAGCAGATCCGCCGCGACACCGACGGCTACGGCGTCGACATCGTGCTCAACTCGCTGACCGGTGCCGCGCAGCGGGCCGGGCTGAACCTGCTGGCCTACGGCGGCCGGTTCGTCGAGATCGGCAAGGCCGACATCTATGGCGACACCCGGCTGGGATTGTTCCCGTTCCGCCGCAACCTGACTTTCTACGCCGTCGACCTGGCGTTGCTGTCGGAGACACACCCGCGGCGCCTGCAGGAGCTGTTGCGAACGGTGTACCAGCGGGTCGCCGACGGCGATCTGCCGCTGCCGAAGATCACCGAATACCCGTTGTCGGACGCCGCCACGGCGATCCGGGTGATGAGCGGCGCCGAGCACACCGGCAAGCTGGTGCTCACGGTGCCGCGCACGGGCCAGACGCGCGCGGTGGTGCCGCCGGAGCAGGCCCCGGTGTTCCGCGAGGACGGCGCGTACATCGTGACCGGCGGCCTGGGCGGCCTCGGGCTGTTCCTGGCCACCGAGATGGCCAAAGCGGGTTGCGGGCGAATCGTGCTGACCGCCCGATCCACCCCGACTCCCAAGGCGAAGCAGGCGATCGAGCGGCTGCGCTCGACCGGAGCCGACATCGTGGTGGAGAGCGGCAACATCGCCGAGCCCGAGACCGCACAACGGGTGGTCGCCGCGGCCACCGCCACCGGCCTGGCGCTGCGTGGTGTGCTGCACGCGGCCGCGGTGGTCGAGGACGCCACCCTGGCCAACATCACCGACGAGCTGATCGACAAGGACTGGGCGCCCAAGGTCAACGGCGTGTGGAACCTGCACCAGGCGAGCGCCGGGCAGCCGCTGGACTGGTTCTGCGCCTTCTCCTCGGTGGCCGCGTTGTTCGGCTCCGCGGGTCAGGGCGCCTACGCCGCGGCGAACAGCTGGCTGGACGCGTTCACCCACTGGCGCCGCAGCCAGGGCCTGCCCGCCACCACGATCGCGTGGGGGGCGTGGGGCGAGATCGGCCGCGCAACGTTCCTGGGGTCCGGCGGCCGGACCACGATGATCGCCCCGCCGGAGGGCGCGCAGGCGTTCGAGACGCTGTTGCGCTACGACCGCGGCTACACCGGCTACGTGCCGACGACGGGCGCGCCTTGGCTCGCCGCGCTGGTGGCGCGCAGCCCGTTCGCCGAGGCCTTCCAGGCCGCCGGAGACCAGCACGGGGCCGAAAGCGCAACGCTGCGTGCCGAATTGCGCGGCCTGGCGCGGGAGGAATGGCCCGCCCGGCTGCGGCGTCTGGTGGCCGAGCAGACCGGCCTGATCCTGCGCCGCGCGGTCGACCCCGACCGTCCGTTCGCCGACCACGGCCTCGACTCGCTGGGAAACCTGGAGCTGCGGACCCGCGTCGAAGCCGAGACCGGCATCCGCATCACCCCGAAGGCCATCGCGACCTACAACACCGCGCGCGCCTTGGGGCAGCACCTGTCGGAGACGCTGGCGGCCGACTCGGCGGACTGAGCCCTCACTCCCGGCTTATGCTGCGCTATTCCCGGCCTATTCGAAAGCCCAGCTGTCCTCCGTGGTGACGGAGCACAGCAGCTCGTGTATTGCCTCGAGCGAACTTTGCCGCGCCTCTGGCGCGTGGGCGTGGTGCTCGATGAACAGTCGGTCGGCGAACGTCCCGAGGCTGTACATGTCGACGGGAGTACGTGCGTGGCAATGCATTTCGCTGTGAAAGTCGTCGAGCTCCAAGTCCGGAGGGGTCTGCACCGCGGGGATCGGGCCCGCGTCGGTGCACAACACCATCGGCGGCAGGCCGGGTGGACTGCCCTGATATTGCAGGCTGAAATGCAACACCGACTGCTGGATGACTCCGTCGGACAAATCCGCTCGAAACGAGGCGACGATGTTGCGGGCGAGCTCGATGATGTCGGTCTCGGGGGTGATCTCGGCGACGAACGTCGCCACACCCATCGGGTTGGTGCAGCCGGTGTCGCTGACCGGCGGCGAGACGAGATAGCGCAGGTCCACCGGGTAGAGGTAGGGGATCGGGATGTGCGGGGTGTTGCGACGTTCCCATTCGGTCAGCAGGATGGCCGCGGCCACCAGAGAATTCAGGCTGAGCTGGTTGGCCAGCCCGAACTCGACCAGGTCGGCGGTCTCCTGCTCGCTGAGCCGGATCCGGGCCGCGGGAATGATTTGCGGGACATCGGGATTCGGCGGTAGTGGAGGCGGCGCGATAACCGGCAGGTCGTAGGCGAAGATCAGCGGCATGAAGCGCTCCAGGCCGGACCGCGCCTTCTTGCCCATGCCGCGCTTCTCCAGCACCTGCTCCAGCGATTCAGGTGCGGGTGACGGGGTGATCGGACCCACATCGCCGTTGGCGACGGCGTCGGTGTAGCGGGCGAAAAGCTCTTCGAGAAGGCTGAACACGTGGTGCGCGTCGGCCAGGGCGTGGTGCACGTACAACGTCAGCTTGGAGCGGTCGTCGCCGATCTTCAGCAGCAGATTCAACAAGGACTGGTTCTGGTCGAGTTGCATCGGGGCGAGCCAGCATCCCGGGGTGCAGCAGGTCGTCGGCGACGATCTGGTGGCGGCCGTCGCTGGCCCGTTCGAGGCGGCCGGCGAAGATCGGATGCGACTGCAGCAGCGCGTCGAAGGCGTCGGACATCGCGCCGATATCCACCGGGCCGATCATGTCGACGCCCAGCGCGAAAAACGTCTCGTTGTGCGCGAACACTTCCTCGCTGCGGGCCAGCTTGCGGATCACCGATCCGGGAAACACCTCAAAAATCCCCTTGTTAGAGCGGTTGAATCAGCGCGTGCTAGCGCGACGGTAGCCGGTCAACATCGGCACCACGCATACCACGGCGATGCCGGCGGACCACACCAGCGTTGCGATCAGCGGTGATCGCACCGGGCCGCCGAGCGACAACCCGCGCATCGCCTCGATGGCGTAGCTCATCGGCTGGTGGGCGACGACCGGCTGAATCCAGCGCGGGTACTGGTCCACCGGCAGGAAGCCGGTGGAGAAGACCACCGCGAGTATGTGTACCAGCGTGACGCCCTCGAGGAGAAACGTCCGCGCCGTGTAGAGCGCGACCATGGTGATCAGGGTCGCGAACGCCATCCCGAAAATCAGTGGAACTGCCAGCCATGCGGCGGCGGCGGGCACGCCCTGCTTGAAGCGGAATCCGAGCGCCAGGCCGGTACCGAGGACGACGAAGGTCGTGATCAGGATCCGCACCGCCTCGGCGAGGATGCGAGCCAGCACGCCCAGACGCGCGGTGCACCGGCACGACCCAAAGCCGGCGCAGCAAACCGTTGGTGCGCTCCCCGATGAGGCCGACCGCCCCGATGGAGGAGCCGTTGATCGCGGCGGCGAGCGCGTTCATCGGCACCGTGCCATACAGCCCGCTGTGCCCGGTGGTCTGTGAAATCAGTTCCCCGAGAACGATGTTCAGCGTCAGCAAGAACATGATGGGAAGCACCAGGGTCTCGATGAGTGTCACCGGATCGCGTGACCACCGAACGAGTATCCGTTTGGTCTGCACCAGGGTCTGCGGGACCAGCATCCGCAGCGAATTCTCCGGATGCCACTCGGCCGCATCGCCGACCGTGATGTGCTCGTGCACCGCCGTCGTCACGAGGACCGCCTAGACAGCACGAGCGTCGACGTCGGAACCAGTAGCAACCCGAGCCCGGCCAGCCACGCCAGCGTGGGCGCCAAGACCGGCCAGGTCACCGGACCCGCGTTCGGCAGGGTGTCCCCGGCCAGCGTGCGCAGCGCAATCACGAACTGGGAGATCGGCTGGTTGCGGACGACGGGCTGAATCCAGTGCGGGAACTGCTCGACCGGCTGCACTCCGACGGAGAGCAGACCGAAGATCAAGGGCGGCAGTATCAGCAGCGGCATCATCGCCTCCGGGTTGCGGCTACCGGTGCCGACCAGGTCGGCGGCGAACGACAGCAGCACGCCGATCACGATCACCAACACGCAGAATCCGGCGACGTACACGGCGCCGCGGTGGAACCGGAACCCGATCACGTGGCCACAGATGATCGACACCGTCAAGGCCACCGAACACCGGTAGGCCGCCGCGGCGATGCGGGCGGCCACCGGTGTGAACGGGGCCATCGGCATGGTGCCGAACCGGCGGTTGATTCCCTGCCGAGAGTCGATCGCCGCGCGAAACGCGGTCGAGATGGCGGCGAACACGATCGCCTGCAAGGCGACCAGCGGCATGATGTACTGCGCGTAGCTGCTGGCGGCAGCCCGGGTGGCGTTCGCCATGACGTGGCTCAACGGCACGTAGAAGCCGGCCGTGAACACCACCGATGACGCGATGGTCAGTGCCAGCTCGCCGTTGCGCAGGGTCGGCCTGATGAACCGCGCCGTCAGCACCCACCATTGCGTGAGCGCCCGCGGGTGCGCCCGCACTGGGCTCACCGCTCCGTCACGAAACCACCTCAGCCGCGGGCAGTTCGACGGGCGGGCACTTCGTGGCGTCTTCCGTCAGCGCCAGGAACACGTCATCCAGCGACGGGCGCCGCAGCGCCAGATCCGCCACCTCGATGTCGGCGGCCGCGAGTTGTGACACGGCCTCGACGAGGGTGCGGGTGCCGTGCGGCGCCGGTATCGCGATCCGGTCGGAATCGGGCGTCAGCGCGGCGCGGTGCTTCTCCGGCAACAGCGAGCCGAGCGCGTCGACGATCGCGGGCAGGTCCTTGATCGCGCGGGGAACGATCTCGCAGAAGCTGGCCCCGGTGCGCTCCTTGAGCTCGTTGGCGGTGCCCTCCGCGATGATCCGGCCGTGGTTGATCACAATGATCCGGTCGGCGAGTTCGTCGGCCTCTTCCAGGTACTGAGTGGTCAGCACCGTGGCGATGCCGCTGGTCTTGAAGCTGGAGACCAGGTCCCAGATGCTCTGGCGGCTCCTGGGGTCCAGCCCGGTGGTGGGCTCATCCAGGAACGCCACCTTCGGCCGCACCACCAGGCCGCAGGCGATGTCGATACGCCGGCGCATGCCGCCCGAATAGGTGCTCACCCGCCGATGGGCCGCCTCCACCAGGTCGAACTCCTCGATGAGTTCGGTGGCCCGGGACCGCGCCGCCGACCTGCTCAGCCCGTACAGGCGGCCGAACATCACCAGGTTCTCGTGACCGGTCAGCATGTCATCGATGGCCACTTGCTGGCCGGTGAGCATGATCGAACGGCGCACCCCGGCCGGCTCGGAGACGGTGTCGTAACCGGCGACCGTTGCGCGGCCCCGATCCGGCCGGCTCAGGGTCGACAGGATGTCGACCGTCGTGGTCTTGCCGGCGCCGTTCGGACCCAGCAGGCCGATCACCTCGCCGCGATTGACCTCGAAGCTGACCGCGTGCAGAGCCATCACCTCGCCGAAGGTCTTGCGCACCCCGTCGACGACGACGGCCTTGTCGTAGTCCCTATCTGCGTTACTCATCGATATGTCCTTACCCGGTCCTTAACCCGCGTCAAGCGTCGACAAGTCCACCAGCGCCAGCTCGACGCGATCCGAGCCGTAGCTGTCATCTTCGGGCATTGCCTCGATGGCGTCCTCGATCAGCACTCGCAGCGCCATCGGGAAGCGTTGCGCCAGGGCCTGCGCCCGTGCGGCGTCAACACGGCGGGCGTCGTACCACCAATCGAGGTGCAGCACGCCCGAATGGCGGTACACCCGCAGTTCGATGGCGTGGCCCAGGCCGGGGATCGGGTCGCGCACCGGTATCGCCGCGTCGGAGTCGAACTGCACCGGCGCGTCGAGCGGCGGCAGCTCGGGAATCACTCCCGCATAACGGAAGTGGATGTCCGCGGGGCCTTCGGCCGCGAGCAGCCGCGCGGTGGGCGCGTAGACATGACGCAGCAGGCCATAGCCAATCCCGTAGTGCGGAACGGATTTCAGGGTGTCGCGAATCGAGGCCAGCAGCTCGGTCGAGTCGTTGTCGCGCACGCAGCGCAGCGGCGCCGGGTAGAGCGTGCTGAATCGGCCGATGGTTCTGCGCAGGTCGACGTCTGGCCGCAGCACCGAACGGCCGGACCCCTCCAGATCGACCGTCACCGTGCCCTCACCGACCGTCTGGGCGATGGCCCGGCTCAACGCAGCCAGCAGGAGCTCCTCGAGCGACGCGGTCAGCCTGCGACGGGCATCGTCGACCTGGGCCGTCTGGTCGCTGGTCAACGCCGACGGCAGCCGCGTCAGATCGGCGCGGTGCGGCGGACTGGTGACTTCCGGATCGGCCAGCCGCATGGTCGCCCTGGCGCTGTCGCGCCAGAAGTCATGAGAGTCCAGGACCGCCGGGTGCGTCGCCAGCGACGCGCACCGCAATGACCACTCGCGCCAGGTGGCGCTGGTGGGGGGCAGCACGATCTCGTTGCCCGCGAGCCGTTGGGTGAACGCGGTGAAGAGGTCGGTCGCCAGGATTTCGCGCGACGTGTCGTCGGCGACCATCTCGTGCACGGACAGGGCCAGATAGTGCGGGCCGCTACCCGCACCGGTCACGTACGCCGCTGCCAGCGGGTCGGCCGACATCCTGGCCGGAGGCGAGCTCGGCCAGGATGTCCAGTACCGCGTCGCGGGCTGCGGGCGTGGCGGGGTCGACGCCGTCGGGCAGTGTGCGGACCAGCAGTTGGTCGAATCCGCTTGCCGGGCGACTCGATGTGCTGCTCCCAGGTCCCGGCACGCTCGACGAGCCGCAGGCGCAGCGCGTCGTGGTGGTCGATCACCGCGGCCAGCACCGCGCGGACGTCGTCGGCACTCACCTTCGGGTCGAGCCGCAGGATCAACGGGATCCGCCAGCTGCCGGTCTCCCGCACGCCGTGTTCGAGGAAGTGCGCGATAGTCGGC
>CAVTLW010000040.1:0-46974 GCA_963735655.1 uncultured Actinomycetota bacterium | reverse complement strand
CCACCGCTGTACGTCGCACGCCGACGCACGCAGCGTGCGGGTGATCCGCACACTGATCTTGCAGTCGCACAACAACTCCGGTAACTTCGCGACGCAGCGGGCCCAACTCCAACAGGCCGCCGGAGAATGCCACCGACACGTCGTCTCCGCCGAAGTCATGCGCCTGGCCCCACCACCAGCGAAGCGGAAAGCCCGCGCCCCAGTTGCGTTCGCAGTACAAGGTGGCGTCGGTGAACGTCCAGCGTTCGTCCCCACAGGTCGCGGTTCCCGACGCCTTCGCCCAACCGGTAGGGATGCCAGTAACGGTTGAGAAACGGTACCGACGAAAACACTCCGCCTCCGCCGAATGCTTTGGGCCAGTAGTAGTTATCCGTGAATGTCAGGTCGACCTCGCCGTCACCGAGGAACCATTCTCAGGTGGCCCTCGTCGGCGTCGACGAGTTCGGTTCCCGTGTCGGCATTCACCGAGAACCGGCGACCGATCAGCGACGACGCCGTCGATCGCGGCGGAAGCGCACCACCCCACCTGGGTGCAGTGCGATCGCGGCGGCGACCAGTTGCCCGCGGGGTGCCGGTTTGCGCTGCACAGAGCTACGACGACCCGTCCGTCGCGGGGATCGGAGAGTCGCCAAAACCAGCCCTCCATCTCGGTGCCGTGCGAAGGCAACGGATCCCCGAACGGAACGTCAGCTCCGGTCCGCCGATAAAGCGAGACCAGGGACTGACCGGCGCGCGCGATAGAACTGACAACATCCACACCCCACCTGGTACCCGTCTGCTGAATGGTTGAACCGGCGGCGAGCTACGAGGTCGAGGTTAAGTCCTCGAAAGTTGCAGCTTCAGTCTGCGGCACAACGTAATTCACTCGGCGAATGCCGCTAGCTCATTACCCCACAAAACAAATAACCTGAGCGCTTTCACCGGAGCCGGTACTGGACTTGGTGTCCTTGACCGTTCCATTGACGCTGATCTGGCATGTCGTCTGCTTGCCGGTTGGAATGGCGGTCACGACGAACATCGCCCCGGGACTGGAGTCCTTGCTGGTAAACGAGAGGGACCACGGAGAAGGCTGATTAGTCAGCACTTGCGTGGCCCCCGTTGCGTCGCCGTAGGAAATCGCCCCCAGCGGGGCGTCCGAGGTCACTGTGTATACGACGGCATCGCCCGAAGCGGCTCCGGCGTCCGGTGCGGTTGCCAACGAAGCCCCCACTGCTAGCAGCGCAGCAGCTGCAGCAAACTGTGTCCGGCCCATCAAAGCTCCCTTGTCAATCCGAAGAAGCCCCCGCAGGGGTGAGTCTCCGCCTGTTTCGGCGTTTCTACAACTTGTGGTGAAAATCAGGTTCGCGCGGAGTTCTCGATGATGATCTCGCACGCCGTGTCGTAGAACGCGCTGATCAGCGTCGAAAAGGAAAGATGGAAGGGATAAATCATGTGCACATCCAGCCCCTCGACGCTCCATTCCGGTAGCACGGGCACGATGCTGCCATCGCGTAACTCGCTGGTGCAGATGATTTGGTTCGGCATCGCGCCGATGCCGAGTCCTTGCAGGATGTACTGCTTGCACACCTGAAAGCTGTTGGCGCGGGCGCGTACCGGGGGCGATAGCTCGTATCGACGTCTGTTCTTGGTCGCGACGAGCTTGCGTGGGGCGCCACTGACGCCGCAGTCGATGAACGGCAAGGCGTTCAATTGGGCGGGAACCGTGATGGGGTCCGCCAATTGCCGCACGAATTCCGGTGCTGCACAGAGAAACAACTCAAGGCTGAAGACCTTTCGGGCGATAAGTGTCGAATCCTGTAGGGGTCCGGTTCCGAAAACCACGTCGAAGCCGTCCCTGACCGGGTGGACCATGTCGTCGACCAGTCGGATGTCGAGTCGCGAGTGCGGATAGCGCTCCAGAACAGGGCGCCGACTCTGGACGCGTAATCGATGCCGACGAAGACCGGCATGGCGACCGGCAACTCGCCCTGCGGCTCTTGCTTACTGCTTTCCACCAACGCACGAACGCCATTCGCTTCGGTCAGGATCTTCGCCCCGTGCGCGTAGATTTTCTCGCCCAGGTCGGTGACCGTGAGCTGATGGGTATTCTTGCGCAGCAACTTGATCCCGAGGTCGGATTCCAGCTTGCTGAGCTTGCGGCTGACGGTGGATTTGGGTATCCCGAGCAACGTGGCCGCCTTCGACAGGCTGCGGCACTCCACCACTTTGCCGAATACCAGCAGCGCATCAACGTCGAACGGAAGGTTCTGCTCCATCCCCCAAGTGTTCCAGAAATGCAACAGCGTGTTGCAAATTGCACCCTGGTTGAAGGCCTTGTCAAATGTTACGTTCGGCCCGAGTGGAGTCCTGATCCAATTGAGGAGCACTCATATGAGCACCGAAGCCCTGGTCACAAAGCCGGCGAGCGGCCATTGGACCGATGCATACCCGGAGCTGGGTCGCGGTCCCGTCTCTCTTGAGGACTGCGTGTCCGAGGAGTTCTACGCAAAGGAACGCGAGCACGTCTTCAAGCAGACCTGGCTCTACATGGGCCGCGTCGAGCGAGTGCCGCGGTCCGGCAGCTATTTCACCCGCGAAATGAAATTCCTGAATACCTCGATCATCATCGTGCGCGGCAAGGACAACGTGATCCGTGCCTTTCACAACATCTGCCCGCACCGCGGGAACAAGATGCTGTGGAGCGACGACCCGTTTCAGGAAGTGCAGGGCCGAGCGCCGTTGCTGTACTGCCGATTTCACGGCTGGCGTTACAACCTGGACGGCTCGCTGCATTCGGCCACCCGCGAGGATCTGCTCCTCGACTTCGATGCCGACAGCTGCCGGGTGCCGGCGATCCAATGCGAAGTCTGGGAAGGCTTCATCTTCATCAATCTCAACCCGCACAACACCGAGTCGGTTCGCGACTTCCTCGGCGACCTGGGCAAGGGGCTCGAGGGCTATCCCTTCGAAGGGCCGCACCAGGTATACCGCTTCAAGGCTGAGTTGGCTTGCAACTGGAAGATCTTCGTCGATAGCTTTGCGGAGAGCTATCACGGGCCGTATCTGCACGCCTCGTCCTTCGGCAACCTCACGGCGGAGGCCAAGGAGGCGCTGAACAAGCCCAATCCCTTCACCGACGCGCTGTTCTTGCAGCTCAAAGGGCCGCACCGGATGTTCTCGTTCGCCGGCGAGCCCTCGCAAAGAACTCCGCACTCCAAACCCATCGAGTGTGTGATGGAGGCCAGTGCAGCCGGCCCCTGGACCAAGCGACTCGATCGTGGCCCGATGCCGCCGGGAATCAACCCCATCCGGTCGGACAAGCACGGCTTCGACTCGTACCAGTTCTTCCCGAACTTCGTGCTGATCTTCGGTGCGTCCGGCTTCACGGTCCACACCCACTGGCCCACAGGGCCGCACTCGCACATCTTCGAAACCGAGATGTACTACGAGCCCCCGAAGACCCACAAGGAACGGTTGGGGCAGGAGCTGACGGTGACGTTCCTCAACGACATCATCCTGGAAGACGCCAGTCCGTCCGAAGGATTGCAGGCGATGCTGAACAGCGGCGCCCTCACTCATTTCACGATGAACGACGAGGAGATCCTGCTGCGCCATCTGCACAAGGTGGTCGGCGACTACGTCGACGCCGGCGAGAAGGCGAAAGCCGAATGATGAACGCTGCTCTCCCACCTGAATTCTCGCTACTCGAACACCTGGTCGCCGAATGGGCCATCGAGGACGGGCACGAGCGCTACCTGAAACGGGTGAATAGCTCAATGGAAGAGATCCAGGCGTTCTACGACCAGGTCTTTCCCCAGGCCGAGGAAGCGGTCGCCTACATCGACAAGTTCGACTACAGCGAGCCACTGCCTGAGGACGTCGCGAATCTTCGCAACCTGCTCTACTCGCTGATCACCGTCTCACTGGCTGTCGAGCTGTGGAAGCAACCGCGGGTGAAGCATTCGGCGAACACCATCCTGACGCGATCGAGCTGAGCCATGACACTATCCTCCGCGCACGTCGAAATCGTTGATCTGACACCGAAAATCGGCAGCGAACTCAAGACCGATCTCGACACGCTACTCAGTGGCAGTGCCGCCGAAACCATTCGAGCCGCCTTGGAGCGACGCGGAGTTATCTTCTTCCGCGGCTTGAACATCACTGACGAACAGCAGGTGGCCATCGCCCGGACCCTGGGCAACATCGTGCAGAACGAGGGCGAGGGCGGCATCTATAAGATCTCGCTCGACAAGGACGTGAACCAGCGAGCCGAATATCTGAAAGGCTCGATGTTCTGGCATTTCGACGGCTCGCTGCAGCCCTATCCCAACCTCGCCGCCGTGCTGAGGGCCATCAAATTGTCGGAAACCGGTGGGCAGACCGAGTTCTGCAACACCTATGCCGCGTACGAGGATTTGCCGCAGGCCGACAAGGAGGCCATTGCCGACTTACGGGTGGTCCACAGTGCGGAGCGATCGCAGTACTACGTGCGCCCCGAGATGAGCTACGAGGAAATCACGTTCTGGCAGAAGTCGCCCACCAAGTCATGCCCGCTGGTGTGGACGCACCTGTCCGGCCGCAAATCGTTATTGGCCGGCGCGACAGCGGATTACGTGATCGGCATGCCTGTAGAGGAGAGCCGCGCGCTGCTCGCGCGCCTGCGCGACTGGGCCACCCAGCCCCAGTACGTCTATCGACATGACTGGCGGCCGGGCGATCTGCTCATTTGGAGCAACACCGGCACCATGCACCGGGTGCTGCCCTATTCCGCCGAAAGCGGCCGCCTGATGCACCGCACAATCCTCGCGGGAGAAGAGCCGTTGCAGTGAAACTCGGCATCGCTACGCCGGTCGTCACCAACATCGCGGGCGCCGAATTGGAGTGGGAAAGAGACGCCACAATCGAGGACATCGGACGCGTCGCCGAGACTGCGGATCGGCTTGGTTATCACCATATGACGTGCAGCGAGCACATCGGCCTACCCTCGACCGAAACCGCGCGGCGCGGCGCCCGATACTGGGATCCGCTTGCCACGTTCGGCTATGCGTCGGCCCGCACAACGCAGATCCGGTTCGCCACCATGACCCTGGTGCTTGGCTACCACCATCCGCTTGCGATCGTAAAGCGCTACGGCACACTGGATCACGTCAGCGGCGGCCGGGTGATCCTGGGCGTCGGCGTGGGGTCCCTGAAAGAGGAGTTCGACCTTCTCGGTGCATCTTTCGATGACCGTGGCGCCCGCGGCGATGACGCGCTGCGGGCGCTACGGGCGACGCTGGCAAGCAATGAGCCGGCCTACCACGGCGACTTCTACTCTTTCGGCGGCCTGACGGTTGACCCCTGTGCGTTGCAGCCGCACATGCCGATCTGGGTCGGCGGCCGCACCAAACGCTCGTTGCGACGGGCGGTCACGCTTGCCGACGGCTGGTGCCCGTTCTACGTCTCGATCGCCACCGCCGCGCAGTGGCTGCAATCGTTTGAACTGCCTGCTGGTTTCGAGGTGGTGATGCCCGCCGACAAGCCGCTCGATCCGGTCGATGAGCCGGAGGTGACGCGGGAGATCCTGAGGGCCATGGCCCTGGGCGGCACCACGATTCTGTCCGCCCGGTTCATCCATCACTCGCTGGCTCATTACCTGGAGCAGATTCACGCGCTCGCGGAACTGAACGAGGACCCAGATGACCGCTGAGGCAAATCACGTCTACTACGACCCGTGGGACGCAGATCTCAACGCGGACCCGTATCCGATGTTCAAGCGGTTGCGCGACGACGCACCGCTGTACTACAACGAGGCCCATGACTTCTATGCGCTGAGCCGATTCGATGACGTCAATCACGCACTGGTCGATCACCAGACCTTCAGCTCCGCCAAGGGCGTGGTACTGGAAATTCTGAAGTCCGGCATGGAGATTCCCTCCGGGACACTGATCTTCGAAGATCCACCGATCCACGACATCCACCGCAATCTGCTCTCCCGGGCCTTCATCCCGCGCAAGATCAACGCCCTCGAACCCAAGATCCGCGAATTCACCGCGCGATGCCTCGACCCCCTGGTCGGTGGGGACCGGTTCGACTTCGTCAAAGATCTCGGCGCAGTCATGCCGCTGCGCGTGGTCGGCATGCTCTTCGGCATCCCGGAGCACTTTCAGAAACTTGTCCAAGAGGACGGCGATCGACGGCTACGCACCGAACGTGGCGGGCAGTTGGATCATCCAGACGGCTTGCCTGATGGGCAGGTGTTCGCCGAATTCATCGACTGGCGGGTGGACCACCCCGCCGACGATCTCACCACAGAGCTTCTCGAAGCTGAATTCGAAGACGAAACCGGAACGCTGCGCCGACTGCATCGCGAAGAACTCCTGTTGTTCATGAATGTCGTTGCCGTCGCGGGTGCGGAGACGACCACCCGCCTGATTGGCTGGTCCGGAAAGCTGTTGTCGGAAAACCCCGATCAATGCCGCCGGTTGAGAGTCGACCGAGCTCTCCTGCCAGGCGCCGTCGAGGAAATCCTGAGGTACGAGCCGCCGGCTTTGCAGGCGGCGCGGTATGTCACGCGCGATGTGGAGTACTACGGCCAAACCGTTCCCAAGGGCAGCGCGATGTTGACGTTGATCGGCGCCGCCAACCGCGATGAGCAGCGGTTCGGCGTAGATGTCGCCGCCGACGTTTCACCCCACAGCGAATACCTCGCCGCCAGCGAGGCGGACCTGAAGGAAACCACCCGTCTCGTCGAGGCCGAGGGTCGGAGCGACTCTGAGCACGACCGTTATAACAAGGCGCTATCGGCATTGGCGGTCATTTCGGCGGAGTGGCGGTGTGCCTTAAGCCTGCGCTCGTCGAAAGCGCACACGTCGAGCTGATAAACAAATACGCTCTGAGCACATGGACCGGTTCATTGGCGCGGAGGGAACGGCGTGTCACTTCTGGTAGTGACTCCCGACTTGCTGACGTCGGCGGCAGCGGATTTGGAGAGCATCGGTTCGGCGCTGAATGAGGCACACGTAGCGGCTGCCGCTCCGACCACCGGGCTCGCGGCCGCTGCGGCTGATGAGGTGTCGGCAGCGGTGTCGGCGCTGTTTGCCGGGTACGGACAGGAGTATCAGGCGCTCAGCACGCAGGCCAGGGCGTTTGGCCAACAGCTTGTGCAAGCGCTGAGCTCGGCCGCCGGCTCATACGTGGCGACCGAGGCGGCGAGCGCCTCTATCTTGCAGGGCGGCGCGGGTGGCACGGGCGTCGTTGGTACGGCGATCAATGACCTGAATCTGCTCATCACACGTGAGATGAGCATTTACGACTTTCGCGACCCGCGCGGATGGGCCGCCTTTCTGCTGGACTACACGTGGGGGCTGCCTGGCACCACGCTGGGCTACGGCGTGCAAATCATCAACGGGTTCTTGCCGAACTCCGGCTACGATCCGGCCCTCAGCCAGCTCGTGGGTTCCCACGTCTACACCGGCGGCATCGGCCTGCCGGGCTTCACCACCACGATGGGCAACGTCACCACCCATCTCGGCGTCGGCTCGGGCGCCAAGGACGTGCTGGCAAATCACGAAGAGGTGCACGTCTGGCAGAGCCGGATCTTCGGCCCGCTGTTCCAGACCAGTTACGCCGGCTGGATGGTCGGCGGCGCCTTCGTCGGCACGGGCTACTGGTTGCTCCACCCGAACCAGGACTGGTTCAGCCTGGTCGAGACCGCGGCCTACTACGACAACCCGTGGGAGGTATGGGCCTACGTCAACGACCACAACTGGCCGCCCTCCGGGGCGAACCCGGCCCTGCTCTGGCAGCTGCCGGCCGGCACCGCTTCGACCAGTTTGTATGTATAGCGTTGTCGCACACCAGATAAGCGCTGTACGGCGATCCAACCACGGCAGCCCCTGCCTGGGATGTCTACGCGCGCCAAATGGGCAACTTCCCCGAGGATTCGCGGTGCACATCGTCAGTTGTCGCGCGGGCAAAAAGACCACCGGTAGCCGCCGACGAGAGCTATCTGCTCAACCCACCGATCATCGCTGAGATGCGGTGCCTCCACGTCGGGGCGTGCGGTGCGCTGCTAGTACGTCGGAGTTCGCCAACGTTTGTGCCTGAGCGGCCAGCCTCGATGCCCCGTTGGCATAGGCAATCGCTTCGCGCTCGTTGGTTGCTTGCTTGCTGTGCGCCGCCGCCAAATAGCGTTTCGCCTCTGCGAATCGGGTCTGGGCCTGGGCGCCGATGCTCTCGTGATGCCTGGCGACGTAGTCGGAGATTTGGCGCAATCTGACGTCCGCGGTGGACAACGCCTGCCCCAACGAATGATCGCGCGCTTCAATGTTCGCCTGTCCGGCGTGTCGGCGGCCGCGTCGGCGATAGAGGACGAGAACCACCACGAGCACGGCCACAACCACGGCGACGCCGATCGCGATCAGCACCCAGATCCGCTTGGACGAGCTGGGCGACGAGCTTGCCGGTTTGTCCAACGCGTCAGCCGCAGCGACCGCAGCACCGCTCCAGTCTTTGGCACCCACCGCTGGTTCAATCTTGTTGCTCTGCAGGCTGTTCAACTCATCTGGGGTGAGGACATTCGGCGGCGGGCTGAACGAGTACAACTTGGTGTTCGTGGCCACGGCCAACAGCGCGTCGTGGTCGCCCATCCCACTGGCGCTGCGGGTTTGGGCGGCCCAGTTGTCGGGTTTGAACCTGGAATAGTTGTCGACGTAAACCACCCAAAGTTGGATGTGCCGATCGTGATACAGCCGGTCGATTGCCGTGCTGACCGCCGCCCGACCGGAATCCGTCAACACCCCTCCGCTGTCGGTGATGTGATCCGTGAGCTTGGACGGCGGTTGTGCGCCGGCGGGGGGTGCCAGCAGCAAACCCGCTGTGAGGATCGTGAGGACAACACCGAGCAGGCGAACAATGCGCATACAGGTAATCTAGCCAGCCGCCGGCCGCGATCCAGGGTTGAGTAAGCCACAGCACCAGACAAGGCGACCTTTCAGCCGATTTTCATGGCGCGGGGTGCCGCTGGAAGCGCAGGACTCGGTCGGGGTCCAGAGCAGCTCTGATGGTCCGAAGTCTCGTCTGATCAGATGAGGACCAGGAGTCCGCGACATCGGGTTGACCCTCTCGGAAGGACGTTGCCGCGCGCCCGATCCCGGCAGCCCGGCCCGCGATTTCGACCGCGCCCAGGACCTCGTCAATTCGGCTTCTCGCATCATCATCGCTGCCTCCACCGACGGCGTGCAGCAGGAAGGCCGCCGGAACTCTGGTCAGCGCGCCATCGGCAGCGGCGACCCCCGATTCGGTGTGGCGCAACTCAACCATGTTCAGCCCGTCGTGCTGGCCCACTCTTGCGGCGTCGAACATTGCGGTCACAAGTTCAGCTGCTCCGGGGCCCAGCCAGCGACCCGTGCCCCGGGCCGGCACGGCGGCCGGGGGGTCGAGGTGAATCGCCGAAAGCGACTGCAAGTCCCCGGGTGCAGTGGTGTCCACCACGGGCGTGGCCGCGGCCCGCACCGCGTCGCGCATCACCTCGAGGGGTGCTCCACCGTCAGGCGAGGCGTACGAGAGATGGACGACGGCGGTGCCCAACAGTTCGTCAGGAAATGGCCCCTCGGGCGGCAACTGCAGCAGCGACAGTGAACTGGTCACCGATGGACTCACCGCGCCAAGGACTGATGTCCAGCCCGCGGCGATGGCGGGGAGGGCATCCGCATGCCACAACAGATAGCCCGTCCACAGGTCCGGTACGGCGAACAGCGCGATTTCAATGGCCGTGGCGATTCCGACAGGAGCACCGCCACGAAACGCCCAAAGCGCCTCGCGATCAAGGGGATCCGTGGCATCTTCGCAGGCACGGCGCGGCCTGCCGGTGCCGTCGACGTAGTCCACTGCCAGCAGCGCCGCCGACGCAAGACCGTCCTTTCTGACGAACCACCCCACTCCGCCGCCGAAGGTGTACCCGAGCACGCCGACGGTCGGCGACGTCCCGCTCAAGCCCAGCAGACCGTGAGCGAACGCCGCCTCCTGGACCGCCGGCCACATTGCCCCCGCTTCGATTCGCGCGGTGGCAGAAGTCGCGTCAACGGTCACGCCGTTCAGCGCTGAGGTGTCAAGCAGCAGTTGATCGTTGCCGACCGGGCGTCCCGCGCCGTGGCCGGTGGCTTGGACGACGACAGTCACGTCGGAACGCGACGCGCTCTTGACGGTCTGTGCCACCTGCTCGGCCGAGCGCGGCCGGACGACGGCCAGCGGCCGTTGGGGATAGCTTGAGTTGTTCGGGGTTGTCGCGGCGGCATATTCGTCGCCACCGGCTTCATACACGACGCCGGTCAACTCACCACGCAGGGTCCTGAGGATGTCGTTCATGACGATGCCTGCCGTGGTACCAGCGCCAGAACGGGGATGATGCGTGAAGTTTTCCGCTGATACTCGGCGAAGCCCGGATACAGCTCGGCCTGCTTTTCGTATCTGGCGTCGCGTTCGGGACCGTGCAATTCCACGGCACGCACATCGACGGAGTCGTCCCCTACTTCGATGGTTACATCGGGATTCGCGACCAGATTCCAATACCAGGCCGCCTTGCTGTCGGCACCGGCCGCCGACGCGAACACCAGATAGCGGTCACCTTCGGCCATGTACATCATCGGGTTCACGCGTTCCTGGCCGCTGCGTGCTCCGGTGCTGTGCAGCAACAAAACTGGTGCGCCTTCGAACGGTCCGCCGAGCCGACCGTGGTTGGCGCGGAACTCTTCGATGTTGCGACGGTTGAAATCTCCGTTGTCAGTCACGATGCCTCCTCGGATGCCTCGGTCAAGGTCGGGTAGTCGGTGTAGCCGTGCGCTCCCCCGGTATAGAAGGTTGCCGGGTCGGGATCGTTCAGCGGCGCCGATGTCCGGAGTCGTTCGATGAAGTCAGGATTGGCCAACGCCCATTTGGCTACCGGCGCGACGTCGGCACGTCCAGCTTCTACATCCGCGCCGAGCTCATCGAGCGTGCGACCTTCCCTGATCAGTAGTAACGGATTGGGCCACAGTGCGCGGATATCGTCGAGCAATCCGGCGTCGGTGAATGAGTACACGTCTAAGAACGCCAGGTCGAGGGTGGCGAGCTGTGCGACGAGAAATCGATAGAGATCGGCACTTTCGGGCCCTTCGTCCAAGCCGCCCAGCGTCGCACCCGGCGAGAGCCGGATGCCGACCCGATCGGCACCGATACGAGCGGCCACCGATTCCGCCACCTGCAGCGTGAATCGCGTTCGATTCTCTATCGGGCCGCCGTATTCATCAGTGCGCTCGTTGGCGTTGGGCGCCAGAAACTGTTGCAGCAGATAACCGTTGGCGCCGTGGATCTCGACCGCGTCCGCGCCGGCGGCGATAGCCATGTCAGCGGCATGCGCGAAATCCTCTGCAGTCGAGGCGATCTCGTCCACGGTAAGAGCCCGTGGTGGGGGTATGGGCTGCTTGCCCGACGGTGTATACATCTCCTCCCCGGGAGCAATGGCCGATGGCGCAACCGGTCTCCGATGGTGAGGGGTGTTGTCGGGATGCGCCATGCGACCGACGTGCATCAACTGAATGACCAAGTGGCCGCCCCGGCCGTGCACAGCGTCGGCTACCTTGCGCCAGCCCGCGACATGCGCGGGCGCGCAGATGCCGGGGGTGCTCATGTACCCCTGGCCATCGGCAGACGGTTGTGTCCCCTCGGTGACCAACATCCCCAACGAAGCGCGCTGGGCGTAGTACGTGACGGCGAGCGGTGAGGGGGTGCCGTCATCCAACGCCCGACTTCGTGTCATCGGCGACATGGTGATCCGCTGCGGTAAATGCATGCGGCCGATGGTGATCGGATCCCAAATGCTGGCCATTGCGCGCTCCTCGAATCCCTACTACCCAGGTTGCTTCGGTTGCTGTCCGCTGTAACGGAAGTTATATTCCGCTTAAACCAGGATGCACCCGGCGCGGCGGCCCGTCAAATCGGACCTGGGCGAGGATGTGTGACACTCGACAAATGCCGGCAGAGGCAAACCGAAGCCAACCCCGAGCGGCACGCCGGGACGCCGTCGCGAATCGCGAGAAAATCCTGCGCACCGCGGCCGGCCTGATGGCACGGCGTGGCCATAAGGTGCCGCTCACGGAGATCGCGGACGCAGCCGGCGTCGGCGTCGGCACCTTCTACCGCGGATTCCCGGACCGTGAAGCACTACTCGATGAACTGCAGCGCCGCGGCTACGAGGTGTGCCTGGGGATCCTGGCCCAGATCCGGTCCGACGGACTCACCGGCGCGGACGCCATCGACGCATACCTCAAGCGTTGCCAGGATGTCTCCGACGAGTTGGTGGCCCTGCCACTGCGCGGGGGCGACCCGCTGCCCGACGACGAGGCAGTCAACGCAAAACACCGAGTCGTCGAAGAGATCGAAGCGTTTCTCACCGAAGGCAAGGCCGACGGGTCGGTGCGCACCGACGTCACAGCGATGGATGTCGTGGTCTGCGGATCCATGATTGCTACGCCGCTGCCGCATAGCCCCGATTGGCCGGCCACCTCGCAACGCCACATCAAGATCTTCCTGCGCGGCATCCGCACTTGCCCGTAGTCGTCGGTGAACTCGACGGGATGAGCACATCACCGCCTTGGACGGTTGAACGAACAACCGGTAGAAGCCTACCGGGTGATCGAGGCGGAGAAGGCCACCTACCCGGTTGAGCGGATGTGCGAGCTGCTGGAAGTCTCGCGCTCGGGGTACTACAAGTGGCGCAAATCCCGCGAGCGCGGACCGACCCCGTCACAGCAGCGCCGCGCCGAGCTGGACGCCAAGGTCGCCAAGTTCCACGCGGCTTCTGACGGTGTGTACGGCGCCCCACGCATCTTGGCCGATTTACGCGACGACGGTGAGCAGGTGTCACGCAAAACGGTGGCGGCCTCGCTGCGCCGCCAGGGATTGGCCGGGGTCTGCCCCCGCCGGTTTGCGCCGGCCACCACGGTGGTTGACCTGGATGCTGCAGTACCTAAAGACCTGGTCAAGCGTCGTTTCGACACCGGGATCCTCAACCGGGTGTGGACCTCGGACATCACTTATTTGGGAACTGGTGAGGGCTGGCTGTATTTGTGTGCTGTCCGCGATGGCTGCTCACGCCGGTATCCGCGAGCAGTGTTAGCGTCATCGGGGTGACCCTCAAAGACATCGCCCTGACCACCCTCGACGGCAAGCCGGCCACGCTGGCTGAATTGTCCGGCGGCGCAACGCTGGTCGTGAACGTGGCCTCCAAGTGCGGACTGACCCCGCAGTACACGGCATTGGAAAAGCTGGCCAAGGACTATCGCGACCGAGGCCTGACGGTCGTCGGCGTCCCGTGCAATCAGTTCATGGGCCAGGAACCTGGCACGGCCGACGAGATCCAGACGTTCTGCTCGACGACCTACGGGGTGACGTTCCCGCTGCTGGAGAAGACCGACGTCAACGGCGACGACCGCCACCCGCTCTACACCGAACTGACCAAGGCCGTCGATTCCGATGGCAAGGCAGGCGACATTCAGTGGAACTTCGAGAAATTTCTGGTCGCGCCCGACGGTGAGGTGGTCAACCGCTTTCGGCCCCGGACCGAGCCCGACGCGCCCGAGGTCATCAGTGCCATCGAAGCCGTGCTGCCCCAATAGGCGGCGTGAACGCCAAAAAAGAAGAAAGGTAATCGAATGCCCTCACTCCGCTTGCTGGCCAGACTCACCATCCCCATGATGGCTGGCGCTGCCTTGATTAGTAGCGCTGGGATTGCGTCTGCCACTACTCCTGCCGATGACGCGTACCTCGCACAACTGCGCGCCGTCGGCCTCACTTGGCCGGCCGGCGCCGATGAGGCACTCATCGGGGAGGCACACCTCATCTGCTACGACCTCACGTGGGGTTGGACGCCACAAGAGATCGCCGACGACGTTCACGCCCGTTTGGACAACAAGGGCGTGACGTTGTTAGACGTCGGCACCATGGTCAACGCCGCGCACTCCACCTATTGCCCCGGCAACGTATGCGACGCCCCTTCCCTTTGCACATAACGCGTGAGCATGACTGGCAGCTACATCGGCTGGTGCCCGTCGAAGTGAGTGTCGTCTATCGGCCAACATAGGCTTGCGCATTTCTGAATCGGCCTGGCCCGAGTGTCGCTCAGGCTTGGTGCCCACTGCCAACTTGTTTCGATGGCCTCGGCGGCGCTGTGGCCGTCACGCTCAACGACAATGCAGCGCAAGGTTCGGTTTGCGATGTCGCAGGTTTCGAGGAGCACTTCATTGCCACCGAGGCCGAGCGGATCGCGAATCAGCCGCACGCCGAATCGCTCGGTCTTGCCGTGCGCCTGCAGCAATTCGGTGATACCGGCCAATACGGACTCATCAGCGGGACTCACCGATGAGATGGAGCCGAAACCGGGGGACCGGAGAACTCCATGGCGATAATGCCGACACCAGAGTCGACGTCGGGGTCGAAACGCATCGCGGTCACGTTCAATCCCCGCCGGGATCGATCGACGGGCGTGGTGTGGGTTCCGCGGGGCGCCGTGCTGACACTTTCGGCGAAGACTTCTCCGCCAGCCGGTTGAAAGTGTTTGTGCAGCAGCCAGATCGCGAATCGCTGCCAGGCCTCGGTCGAGACGAGATACTCGCCTAACTGCTCAAGACATGCGCCGTCAGCCGCGTCCAACACAGCGACTTCGGCGGTGTCGATGTCACGTAACATCGCATAGTCGTCGACGTTGTGGTCCCGCATCGTCAACACGGCTTACTCCGTCCTACTCACGGTCCCCGGCGAAATCACTTGCAGCACAGAATTTGTCAACGCCCTGCGGGCCTGGCGGTTGGCGTCACTTACATATTTGCAGCTCGTCGCTAGCCACAGCCTCTGTGATTGCTATGGACCTGATGTGAGGTCACGTGGGCCGGTGTTTCCTTCGGCCATGCTCGGCAATAGCCTTGCCGGAGAATAATCCAGAATTGAGCTGACCGGGAGGAACAGTGTCGGGCAAAGTGCGCAGGGTCACGGTAGGTCTGGCAATCTTGGCGATCTCGGTGACCCCGACTGCACACGCGGAGCCCGGACCGGGAAGTGGCGAGACATTCTTCGTCGATTACCTGACCCGCGTGTTCACTTCGCCTACGTCGGAGGCGGCAGCACGGGCCATTATCCCACTGGCGCAACAAGTTTGTGATGCCAGAACACGAGGTGAAAGTGATCTGCAGGCCGCCGGGGTGGTGTTGGCCGGCGACGGCGTAGAAACGCTTGGCCTGGCTAGCGGACCAGGCGTCGGAGACGAGCAAACGGCCCTGGACATCGTCAATGCGGCCACCCTGGCATATTGCCCGCAGCACAACAACACAATTACTGACGGATGAGATCGTCCGCGGCTGGGTTGGTCAGCTCCGCATACCGTGCGAGATGGTGGTCGGCTGATCCAAACTCGTACTGGATGGCGGTCAGTCGTTTGAAGTAGTGCCCGATCGCCAGTTCATCCGTCATGCCCATTCCGCCGTGTAGTTGCACGGCGTTCTGCCCGATGAAGCGAGCCGCACGCCCGATCGTTGCCTTCGCGGCCGAAACCGCCCGCGCGCGGCGGGCCGGCTCGGCCGCCAGGTGCAGGATCGCGAGGTACACGGCCGCGATCGCCTGCTCGAGCTCTATGTGCATGTCCACCATGCGATGTTGCAGGACCTGAAAGCTACCGATCGGCTGCCCGAATTGCTGGCGTTGTTTGCAGTACCCGACGGTGTCGTTCAACACTTTTCGCATGCAGCCCACTGCTTCTGAGCAGATCGCCGCTGCTCCCTCATCACGCGCCTGCGCAACGGACGACCAGGCCTGTCCCTCGTCGCCGAGCAGCGCTCCGGTGGGCAGCCGCAGCCCGTCGAACACCAGGTCGGCAGCCCGACGGTCATCGATCGTTGGGTAACTGTGGACCTCGAGGCCCGCACCCGCGCTGTCCAAATCGACAAGGAAAAGCGAGATTCCGGGGCTAGAGGTCCCCGCGGTGACCAGCAGATGTGTGGCCAGGGGTGCGCCCACGGATACGATCTTGGTCCCATTCAGCACCCAATCATCACCATGCTGTTCCGCTGTGGTCGCCACGTGTTGCCAATGATCGCCGGATGCCGGTTCGGCTGCGGCCAGCGCGACGATGGCGGTGCCGGCCACGATCCGTTCCAGTACCGAAGCGGCCGCCTCCCCGCCGGCACGGCGGAGCAGTCCACCCGCCACCACGACGGTGTCGACGTAGGGCTCGACCACCAGTGCCTGGCCCAGCGCTTCGGTGATGACCATGAGTTCCACCGGGCCACCGCCCATCCCGCCCACGTCTTCGGGCAGGGTCGCGCCCAGGATGCCGAGTTCATCGGCAAATGCTCGCCAGATTTCCGGTTGCCAACCAGCGCCGGACTTGGCGGCGGCGCGGCTCGTGTCGAGGTTGTATCGGGTCGCGAGGAATCTGCCGAGCCCGTCGCGCAGCAGTTCTTGTTCCTTGGTCAGGTTGAAATCCATCAGAGCCCCAACGCCGCTTTGGCCAGAATATTGCGCTGAATTTCGTTGCTGCCAGCGAAGATTGAACCGGCCCGGTCATTGAAGTAGTGCAGCGGTGCGACCGCCTGCCACGGTTGCCCGCCGATGTAGCCGTCGGCGGGGGGCTCGAATTCGGAGATCGGCCCGCCGGGCCGCGTCGCATGCGGTTGATAGATCCGGCCCCGAGGGCCGGCCGCCTCCAGGGCGAGTTCGGTGAGCGTCTGGCTCAGCTCGGTGGCCAGGATCTTGAGCATTGACGACGCGGCACCGGGGTTCTTGCCTTCGGCCACTGTCGCCAAGGTTCGGTATTCGAGGATCTCGAGCACCTCGGTCCGGATCCGCGCCTCGGCGAGCTTGTGGGCGAAGGCGGGGTCGTCGAGCAGCCTGCCGCCGGCGGGTCCCGGTTGCGTCGCGGCGACGGTGCAGATGTCTTCGGCCATCACCTGCAGCGCCGGCGCGGCCGCACCTCCGCCGCGTTCGAACTCCAACAGGTACTTGGCCACGGTCCAGCCGTCGTCGATCTCGCCGACCACGTTCGACTTGGGCACCCGGACGCCGTCGAAGAACACCTGGTTCTGGATCTCCTCGCCGGAGGTCATCACCAGTGGGCGGATCTGGATGCCCGGGGAGGTCATGTCGATCAGCACAAACGTGATGCCTTGTTGTTTGCGCTGCATGCGCCCGGTGCGCACCAAAGCGAACATCCAGTTCGCCTCGCGTGCGTGTGTCGTCCAGATCTTGCTGCCGGTGCAGACCAGGCTGTCGCCGTCATCGACCGCGGCCATCGACAGCGAGGCCAGATCCGAACCCGCTTCGGGCTCGGAGTAGCCCTGACAGAAGAACGCCTCACCGGTCAGGATTCGGGGCAGAAAGAACTCCTTCTGCTCCTGCGTACCGTAGGCCATGATCGCGTGGGCGACCATGCGAATCCCCATGGGCGACAACACCGGAGCGCCAGCCAGGGTCGACTCGCGGCTGAAGATGTAGTGCTGGGTCAGGCTCCAGTCGCACCCGCCGTATTCGACCGGCCAGGCCGGCGCTGCCCAACCCCGCTCGAGCAGGATCCGTTGCCAGAGCATGCTGGCCTCGTGGTCGGAATACACGCTTGTCATCAGCCGGCCGGCCTGCCGGAGCGCCGCCGTCAACTTCTCATCTAAAAAGCTGCGGACCTCGTCGCGGAACGCCAGGTCCGTTTCCGACCAGTCCAGGTTCATGTGCGCTCCCCGTTTGTTCGGCTCTGGCTTGGATATGTTGCAGCAGCCGACCGGTTGCCGGCCACCTCGTAGTGTGCCCTCAGGTAGGTGATGTCGGAACTCTATTCGAATACCAGCAGTGGTTTGCCCCCATGTTCGGGAGCCTCGGCCAAATAGACTGCGTCGCTGAACTTTTCGACGGGGATCGGCTGCCCCTCGGGCACGCGCAGCGCGCCGCTGTCGGCGAGCTGAAGTGTCCGGTCGATCGCTGCGGCCATCCGATCCTTCGGGGTCTCGGTGAACCAGCGGAACAGCCAGAACCCCCGAACGGTCTTGGTCTCGTAGATCAGCGAGCGCGCGAAGATGGGGATGGTGAGTTTGTCGGGATCGGTTTGGCGGTGCGTGGACAGCGCACCGTAGACGACCAGCTCACCGTGCGGCGCCAGCGCACGCGACACGTCCGCACCTACCTGACCGCTGACACAGTCGATCGCCTTGGACACGCCGTCGTGGCCTGCTATGTCGGCAACCCGTTCGCGCAGGTCCTCATCCTCCGTGCAGATCACCGCGGTGCCACCCGACGCGAGGATGTCCTCGACAGCGGATCGACGGCGGACCACGTTGAGGGTCTTGAAGCCGACGTGCGCTCCCAGCTGGATGACCGACTGGCCCACGGTTGAACCGGCCGCCGTCTGCAAGAGCCATTCACCCGGTCGAACATCGAGTTCATCACCGGTCAAGATCACGGCGGTGAGCGGATTGCTGAGCATCTGGGCGGCCGTGGAATTGCTCATGCCGACGGGAACAGGCAAGACCCGCTCGGCATCGGCAACGACATACTCCTGCCACGTGCCCCTGACTCCGACCGTGATGACACGTTGCCCGACGGTCAAACCGTCTGTGCCGCTACCGAGTTCGTCGATGACACCCGCGGATTCGATTCCGGGCACGGTGGGGAACTCCGGAGTGAATCCGTATCTGCCGCGGATGGTATGCAGATTGCTGGCATGGACAGGTACAGCTGCCACCCGAATCCGGACCTGGCCGGGAGTGGGTTCCGGAATCGGGCGGGTTTGCAGGCGCAGAACCTCGGACGGTTCGCCCAACGTTTCGGCAACGACCGATCGCATGGTTGTCATCTTCCCGGCGCTCCTTCTATGCATAGCGTCGGCCCCGCCGTTTGACGGAAAAGATCAGTGCGGCCGAATTCCAGCTCTATAGCTTTACCGCGGCGGAATCGTTGGGATCTAGCCCCTTCGACCCGTCGCGATGAGCGCCGTCCTGGTGTCGGCTGACATCAGACTGACCTAGCGTCAACACCGACGCGGGCCGCCGCTTCATCGTGCCCCTGATAAACAAACTGTCCATATCGGAAGGGTCTTCACATTCCTGGATCTGGTAAATAAAGTTAGCGGTTCGGGTCGCCCCGTTGAGTTGATGGGAGGCGCATATGTCGACTTTCCTGATCGCAGCACCTGAGGCCTTGGCCGCGGCGTCGGCGGATTTGAGCGGGATCGGGGAGGCGATCAGGCAGGCTACGGCGTCATGGGCGCCGTCGACCACGGGGATTGCGGCGGCGGCCGCTGATGAGGTGTCCGGGGCGATTGCGCGGTTGTTCAGCAGCCATGCGCAGGGTTATCAGGCGCTGAGCGCCCAGGCGGCGGTCTCTCACGCGCAGTTTGTGCAGGCGTTGAGCGCGGGTGCGGGCTCGTACGCGGCCGCTGAGTCCGTGAATTTACTGTCGCTGCAGACCCTGGCGCAGTTCCTGTCGCCGCAGACCCTGGAGCAGATCCTGCTCGGCGGGATGAATGCGGTGAATGCGGTGAACACGCCCTCCTTGGCGTTGACCGGGCGCCCGCTCATCGGCAACGGCGCCAACGGGGCCCCCGGGACCGGAGCCCCAGGTGGGGCCGGAGGGTGGTTGATCGGTGATGGCGGGGCCGGCGGGTCCGGCGCGGCCGGTAACACCGGCGGGGCCGGCGGGGCCGCGGGGCTGATCGGCACCGGCGGGGCCGGTGGTGGCGGAGGCGCTGGCGCGGCCGGCGGTCCGGGCGGGCATGGCGGGTTGCTGTTGGGCACCGGCGGGGCCGGCGGGACAGGCGGGTTCGCGTCGGCCGGGACCGGCGGGGCCGGCGGGGCCGGCGGAGCCGGTGGGTTGTTCAGCGCCGGCGGGGCCGGCGGGACCGGCGGGTTCGCGCCGGCGGGGACCGGCGGGGTCGGTGGGGCCGGGGGGCCCGGTGGGCTGTTCGGTGGACTGGTCGCGGCCGGCGGCGGCACCGGCGGGGTGGGCGGAGCCGGGGACACCGGAGGTGCGGGCGGGGCCGGCGGGGCCGGTGGCCCGCTGGCCGGTGCTGGCGGCGCCGGTGGCACCGGCGGGTTGGGCGGCGTCGGGGGCGGCGGGACCGGCGGGGCCGGCGGCGCGGCCGGCCCGCTGTTCGGTAACGGCGGTCCCGGCGGTACCGGCGGCACCAGCTATTCCGGCAGCGGCGGCGCCGGCGGTGCCGGCGGCCATGCCGCATTCCTGGGCTCCGGCGGCTCGGGCGGGGCCGGCGGCAACAACTTTGGCAGCGGCACCGGCGGCCACGGCGGGGCCGGCGGCGACGCCGGCCTGATCGGTTTCGGCGGGACCGGCGGGGTCGGCGGGTTCGCGTCGTCCGGGGCCGGTGGGGCCGGCGGGGCTGGTGGCGCCAGCGCCCTGCTGGTCGGGAGCGGCGGTGCCGGTGGGGCCGGCGCACAGAGCGCCGCCGGTTTCGCCGGCGGGGCCGGCGGGGACGGCGGCAAGGCCGTGCTGCTCGGCCTTGGCGGGACCGGCGGGATCGGCGGGATCGGTACGACGGCGGGCAGCAACGGCGCCACCGGCGCCAACGGGCTGTTGCTGCCGGCGGCGGCGCTCAACGTGATCAACGCGCCCAGCGTGGCGCTGACCGGGCGCCCGCTGATCGGTAACGGCGCCCCAGGCGCCGCGGGCAGCGGGGCCGGCGGGGCTCCCGGCGGGTGGTTGCTCGGCGACGGCGGTGCCGGCGGGTCCGGGGCGAACGGCGTGCCCGGCGGGCTCGGTGGCCCAGCCGGGCTGTTGGGCAGCGGCGGGGCCGGTGGCGCCGGCGGGCTCGGGTCGTCCGGTCCCGGCAGGGCCGGCGGCCTGGGCGGCGGTGGCGGATGGCTGTTCGGTAACGGCGGTCCCGGCGGGGCCGGCGGGGTCGGCGCAGCCGCCGGGGTCGACGGGAACGGAGGGAGCGGCGGCGCCGGCGGGCCTGGCGGGTTCTTGGGCTCCGGCGGGGTCGGGGGGACCGGTGGGTTAGCCGGTCAGGTGACCCCTGGTTTACGACCCGGCGCCGGCGGGGCCGGCGGGGCCGGTGGGCCGCTCAGTGGGCTGGTCGGCGCCGCCGGCGGCACCGGCGGGGTCGGCGGATCGTCCGTCCAATCCGACGGCGGCGCCGGTGGGCCCGGCGGCCCTGGCGGGCCGCTGTGGGGCGCTGGCGGATCCGGCGGCGACGGCGGCTCCAGCAACAACGGCGTCGGTGGGGCCGGCGGGTCCGGTGGGGCCGGCGGCCCGCTGGTGGGCAGCGGCGGGCTCGGCGGGGCCGGCGGATCGTATCTGGGAACCGGGGTGGGTAGCGGTGGTGGCGGCCTCGGCGGGGGTGGCGGCGCGGCCGGCTGGCTGGGCTCCGGCGGCGCCGGTGGCGCCGGCGGCACTGCGGGAGCAAGCGTCGGGCCTCTCCCCGGCGGCCAGGGCGGAGTCGGCGCCAACGCGACCTTGCTCGGCACCGGTGGGGCGGGCGGCCCCGGCGGATTCGCCTTAGCGGGCCCCGGCGGGGCAGGCGGCAATGGCGGGGGTAGCGGGTCGCTGTTGGGCAATGGCGGCCCCGGCGGGGCCGGCGCGGATGCCGCCCCCGCCTCGGTCTTCGGCGGCGGAACTGGCGGGAGTGGCGGCAATGCCATCCAGATCGGCAACGGCGGCAACGGCGCCAACGGCGGCAACGCCGGGAGCCTCACGCTGATGGGCGGCCCCGGTACCGTCGGGGCCGGCGGGCTGCTGCTTGGCCGAAGCGGGATTCCCGGGTTGCCGATGAGTCAGAACTTGCTGGTCAACCCCGGCTTCGAAGTGGCCGACCCGTCCGGGTCGGGCTACAGCGGGGTGACCGTTCCGGGCTGGACGTTGAGCGGCACCCCGACCGTGATCGCCTACGGCACCCCGCGCGGGTATCCGTCGCCAACCGCGACTCCATTCCCGGACCTGCCGGGTTTCCTGGGTTTTCCGGGCAACACGCCCCCGGGCGGCGGCAACAATTTCGCCGGCGGCGGACCGGTGGCCACGTCCAGCATCAGCCAAACCGTGAACCTCACCGCCGCGGCGGCCAGAATCAACACCGGCGCAACGCCGTACACGCTGAGCGGACTGCTGGGCGGCGCCTATTTGGACCCGTCCGGAACTACCGTGAACGTCACCTTCCTCAACGCCAACGGAGTCGCTCTGGGCAGCGGCTCGATCGGGCAGGTCTCAGTGCTGGATCGCCTGGGAGTCACCGGTTTACAGCCACGGGATGTCTCCGGGACGATCCCGGTGGGCACCACCTCGGCGGTGGTGACCGCGACCTTCACCGACCGCAACCCGGTCCTGGGCAACTACAACAACGCCTACGCCGACAACCTGTCGTTCACCGTCGGCGATCCAAGCCTCACCCCGGCGGCGCTCACCCCACCGGCGTCGCACGTCGGCCAACTGGATCACGTGTTCGTGATCTACATGGAGAACAAGGGCGCCGCCGACATCCTCGGCAGCGCCAACGCGCCGTACATCAACTCCCTGATCAACACCTACGGATACGCCAACGACTTCTACGCGCTGGGCCACCCCAGCGACCCCAACTACTTCCGGGTCGTGGGCGGATCGGACTTCGGCATCGACTGGAATCCGGTTGCGAACTCCATCAACGCAAACAGCCTCATGCAAGAAATGGATAATGTGACGCCGACGCCCGTAACGTGGGCCGGCTACGCGCAAGGTATGCCCTACCCGGGTGCCATCGTGTCGTCGGGCGACTACGCCGTCGACGCATTGCCGTTCGCCCAGTTCGGCTACGTCTACAACAACAGTCCGGCCTATCTGCAGGCGCACCTGCTCCCGCTGACGCAGTTGTCCACCGATCTGCAGCACCCGAACAGCTTCCCCAACTTCACGTGGATCGCTGCCGACGGGGCCTACAACATGGAAGGCCCGGTCGATTTCCCTGGCGGCGCTGCCAACTGGCTTGCCAGCCAGCTCACGACGCACCAGTACAACGTCGCGGCCGGCGACCAGTTCGTCCAGCAACAGATTTCCACCATTCAAAGCTCGCCGACGTGGAATACCCCGGGCCAACGCGATGCCATCTTCCTCACGTTCGACGAGGACTACAACAACCTGTCACTGGGCATCGGTAACCAAGGCAACCAGATTCCGATGATCGTCATCCCGAACCAGGGCGCCGTGAATGCAGGCATGCAAACCGGTCACTTCGTCACCAACACCCCCTACAACCAGTACAGCCTGACTGCCACTATCGAGCAGGCCTTGAGTCCTACGCCGGGAGCTCTGGCCCCCCTCACTGTGAACGACACGTACGCCGAACCGATGAACGATTTCTGGACGTAATGGTCTCTCGGCCACTTTGACGATGCGCATTGCGCACTGCTTAACCCCGGGAACCCATTTGGCGCGTGGGCAGCGCTGATGTTGTCCGTGTGAGTACGGCGGGTGATTCCAGGTAGTCCGATGTGGTGGGGGTATTGGAGGCACCCGAATCGTCAACGGCACGATCATCGCCTTCGGCCAGAATGGCGTGAGCGGCAGTGTCGGTGGCGACCCAACCGGACCCAACGCTGTCATCGGTGGCGACGGTGGAAAGGGCGGAGCCGGCGGCGTCTAGGCCGTCGGCGTCATCCAACTAGATGACATCCGGTGGGAGGAAAGTAGCCACCTCCGCCTCCAGTAGCAACGTCAGCAGGTGCCCGCGATCAAGTCGCCATCGCGTTCTTGCCTGCTCCCTAGCGCTAATTCGGGACTCCGTGCATCGCGAAAAAAGTGCTACGAGACGGGACTTCAGTCCCTATCGGTGCGCTCAGAGACCTGCTCAGATGGAGGCTATAACGCGCCAATCTCGGTAGAAGGGAGCGTCCAACAGGAGTGGCCTCCGCCAAAGGCACCTCGTGTCCTGTACGCGCTTTCCTAAATATTCGTCAGCTTTCATCCAAAAGGAGTGGAAATGGGAGCACATGCATCTGACTCGAATGTGGTTTTCCTTCACCATCACCCGGCCTGGGTTCAACCGCTTGAACGTCAGCGGATTGAGGCGATGCGCCGTCATCCCTCACATTCAGCCAAAAACCGTGGTATTGCCCAAAACGACACCGGAGACCCTTCGCACCGGCCAACAGACGGTGAGCGCCCATTCAGCGGCGCGTCGTGATGGTCGATTGAAGTAGTGACCGCCGTGGTGTGCGAGCTGATCGAATTACCGGATACACCAGCGGGATTGGTTTTTTACGGGCGTGCGGTGGCCGAGACCCACGACGATCTTTAGGCCCTGACCGGTTCCGCCGATGGATTTCCGGGACCAGGATTTCTTCGGATAGGCAACACTGAATGAGCGCTGGCGCCTCGCGCGGCTCCTACCTCATTTCGATGGCCTTGGCTGCGTCGCTCCCCCGTGCCGACGCAGTGCCATAAAGAGGGTGCACGTGAGAGGCAAGCGCGGCGCGAGGCATTCCGCCGCTATGGCGTAAACGCGCTGCATTGGGTTGGGCATGGACCTAGAAACGCCTCGGGGCGAAACGAAAAAGCCGTACCCGCGCTATACAGGACGCGGGTACGGCTCCCTCTATGTCGTGCGGTCAGAGCGCCCGAACGCGACTGGCCTGCGGACCCTTGGCACCCTGGGTGACCTCGAACTCCACCTGCTGGTTCTCCTCGAGGTTGCGGAACCCGCTGCCATCGATCTCGGAGTAGTGCACGAAGACGTCCGGCCCATCCGTACGCGCGATAAAGCCGAAGCCCTTCTCGGCGTTGAACCACTTCACAGTTCCCTGTGTCATTTGTTTCTCCTTGTCAGGATTCCGGTTCGCGCCATGCGAACCGGCGGCCGAATGATCAGACGGCTGCTTCTGGCTTGCCCTGCAAGGAGAAAGAGACGCCCGCACCAAGTTTCTGCGCGAGCGTGCATATAACACGAACACTTAAAACTTCGACCTGCTGTATATAACGATCTGCTGGTGAATTAGTTCCTGCGAGGTGCTCAGCATGGCCGGCGAGCTTGCCGGCGTCGTCGTCGAGCGCCGTTCTTGACGAGCTCTAAGTTTCAGCCAGTTCGTGTGCCACCGCATCGAATGCGCGCAGCGTATCCAACAGCATTTGCGGGTCCCCAGCATCCGGCTGGGTGGATAACTTGGCGGCGACCACCTCCGCGGCCCGGTTGACGTAGATCATCTGGCCACACATGCCCTGGCACAACACAACGTTGCTGCCCGGGTAGGGAAACCACACTTGGTTGCGGTACATGCCGCCAGGCATTTGGGTGTCGTCGGGGCTGGCGGCGAACGCCTGACGCGAGTCGGGACCGCCGTCGAGAGTGTCGGCGATCCACGCCGCCGGCACCACTTGCTGGCCGGTCAACGAGACACCGTCGCGCAGGAACAGCGACCCGAACCGGATCATGTCGGTAAGACACGCGTTGATGCCGCCGTCGAATAGTCCGGTGCCGACCGTGTCCACGCCGATGGTGGCATCGCATTGGGCGCCGATGCGGCTCCACAGCAGTTTCGACATCAATTCGGGCATCCGCTGGCCCTCGGCGACCTCGCAGATCCAGCCGAGCACATCGGTTTCACACGAGCGATATTCGAACGGGCCGCCGTGAGCCGACTTCTGCCGCAACGTCAGCAGGAAGTCACGCAGCGTGGCGGGGACGTCCGGACTGCTCCGGGGTGCCCAGCCGAACGCCTCGTCGAGCTGGTGTATCTCGGCGGTCGGGTGGAGATAGTTGTCTGAGAAGGAGATACCCGACCTCATGTCCAGCAGGTGGCGCACCGTCGCACCGGAATAGCCGCAGTTCGCCAAGGCGGGAACGTATGCCGTAACCGGCGCGTCAAGCTCGATCGCACCGGCCCCGTGCAGCGCGCCTACCACGGCTGCCACCAGCGACTTGCTCACCGAGAACAGCAAGTGCCGGGTCTGGGCCCCCATGCCGTCGATGTACTCCTCGGCCACCATCGAACCGCGACAGGCCACGGCCCACCCGTCGGTGGCGGTCGCGGCCACCACCGCGCCAACGGTGGTGGCTACTCCATCAGTGCCGGTCAGCCCGATCTCGGCGATCGGAGCACTGGCTGCGGGCAACGCCGCGGCCGGCCCTGTCCCGCGCGAGATTAACGCGGTCGGCACGAAGTCTTCGACGTGCTGGAATGACCAATGCGAATAGGGCGCCGACAGCCAGTTGTCCAGTGAGATACCGGCAGGGCGGCTCACGCTCGTGCGACGAGCCGCGGGACGATCGGCGCGGTCGGCACCAGGGGTGTTGAGGCGAACTTCGCCTTCATGCCCTTGACCCAGCGCTGGCAGCGTTCGGTGAGCCGGTAGTCATCGGTCTGCAGGTGTCCGCGGGTGACGAGCACGCCGAGTTGGGCGCCCTCGGAGCGTAAGTCGCCAGGCGCGGCGACCCGCATATAGAAGGCCTCGGACCCATCGAGCAGCGTGGCCCAGTCGTTGGCGGGCCGCGCAAAGGAGACCCGGCCCTCGTCGTCGATGCGCCACACACCGGTGCGTGGCGTCGCGGTGAAGAGCTCGATGTCCGGTGAGGTCTCGTTGATGATCACTTGGCCCCAGACCTCGTCCTCGCCATAGCCCCGCTCCCAGCGCGAGTTGATCTCCTCGATGTCAAGTTCGTATTCCACGTCCATGTACTCGAGCAGGTGGAAGAGGAACAGCGGCATGTCGGCGTAAGCCTCGGTGGTCAAGTTCGTCATCGGGCTGGCGCCACTCAAACGGGGGTTCACCTCGCCGAGATACAGCTCGTCGGAGTCCAGGTCGTGCAGCAGGTCCACCTCGAAGTAGCCGCGGTACCCCTCGCGGCTCAGGATGTCACCCAGCTTTCGCACCATTTCTCGCGCGGCGTGCGTCTGCTCCGGCGGCAGCACCTCGCGCCAGATGTCGTTGCCACACCAGGCGCCCTTGCTCGAAGTGAGCTCCGCATAACCGACCAGACTCGTCATCGCGGGGCCGATCACCGTGCCGTGGCGGGTCACGGCGCCCTCGATGCACACCTCGACATTGCGGATGCGCTTCATGACTTTGAATTCTTGCTGCCCCGCCACGTTACCGGCGCAGTTGTCCCAGTCGGCCTGGCCTCGCACAAAGAACGTCCCGCTACCGGCGTTGCCATAAGGAATCGAGATGACGAGGTCATCTCCCAATCCGGCATCCTGCGCGAGCGTCAGCAGTTCGTCGTAGGAGCCGGCCCGACCCATCGTGTGAGGCACACTTGACACGCCCGCCTCGTCGGCCAGGCGCGTCATGACGGTCTTGGAACCCAGGCGATTGCGCAGCTCCACCGGGGGGTGCATGACCTCGAGACCGGCCTGCCGCGCGAGCGCCTGCGTCTCTCCGTCCATCATCACGAAGCAGGCCTTGCCGCCGGGCCCTCGGCCGGCGATGAACTCCAGCGTCTCGGGATCGGACAGGAGGTGGTTGCACACGTCGCCCATGGAGTCGAAATCACGGCGGTCGCGCCGGCGGGGCACGAACACGCGCGAATGTACGCCCTCAAAAGAGTCAAAGTAGGTCAGGTAGAAGAAGTTTCGCACCCACCGGTCGATTCCCAGCAGGTTGAACGGGGTTGGCGAGATGAAGTACAGCGGCACGGCGTTGGTGTGAAAGAACGCACGTACATCCGAGATGCCGTTCAGCACGCGGCGCGGCTCGGGCTCCGGCCCGCCGGCGATCACGCCAGCCGCGCTGATGTCGACGCCTGCGCCGGGCGCGGGCGTCGCGGCGATGGCAGGGGCGTTAGGGTCAGCGCGGCGGCGGTGAGATCGCATAGCTTCATGCCAAGAGTGTGCACCTGCCGATGGCCGTGTGGAAGCGTGGAGTGCCTCATTTCATGCACCCTTCGGACCGCGTTCTGCGACAGCCGGCGATCGTGGTGGGTCAACTGGAGATGCACGCCGTAGGGTTCTAGCCGTGTTCTTGGCCAGCCGTGAGATTCGACGTGCACCCGTGCGCTTCGGTCTGCTCGCCGGGGCCATCGGCCTGCTCATCTTCCTGGTGTTCTTCCAGCAGACGCTGCTGTCCTCGCTGCTCGACAGCTTCACCGGTGCTTTGCAGAACCAGTCCGGCACCGTCTTGGTTTACAGCTCCGAAGCTCGCAACAACCTCGAAGCGAGCGTGCTGAGCCCTGAGGTCGCTGCCAAGGTGGGCGCCGTACCCGGCGTGGGCCAGGTCGGACCGTTGGGTGAGGCGACGATGACCCTGGTGGCCAAAGGCCAGCAGATCGACGTGGCCGTGATCGGATTCGAACCGGGCAAGCCGGGCCAGCCCACGAAACTGATCAGTGGCCGACTCGCCACCGCGCCCGGCCAGGGAGTCGCCAGTTCCGAGAGCAAAAGCTTCGCCATCGGCGACACGGTGACCACCGCCGCCGGGGGATCGCCAGTCACCATCGTGGGACTGACCACGCAAACCCAATTCAACGTGCAGCCAACCCTGTTCGTCTCCTTCGATACATTCGCCACCTTGCGCAAAGCGACGAACCCCGACGCGGCCACGGTGCTGCCCTCGGCGGTGGCGGTCATCCCGTCGCCGGGCATCAGCCCCAAGGCGCTCGCCGCCGCCATCAATGCCGAAGTGCCGCAAGTGACCGCGCTAACGCGCAGCGACGCGGTGGCAGACGCCCCGGGCGTCTCGTCGACACAAGGATCGTTCGCCATCCTGCTGGCGCTCGCTGTCGTGGTGGTTGCCCTCGTCACCGGATTTTTCTTCCTTATTCTGACCGTGCAGAAAACCGCATCCCTGATACTGCTTCGAGCCGTAGGGGCCCCGGCGAGCTATCTGGTGCGCGGGCTCATCCAGCAGGTCGTCCTGGTGCTAGGGGCGGCGCTGCTGGTCGCCGTCGGGTTGCTCGTGACGGCCACCGCAGCGGTCAACACCGGCCTTCCGCTGGCCATCGACCCGCGCGCACTGGTCATGAGCACCATTGTGGTTGCGAGCCTTTCGCTGCTCGGGGTGGCCTTCTCGGTATGGCGCGTGCTGCGCATCGAGCCATTTCAAGCCGTCGGCCGCTCCGGGATCGGGGGTGACGAATGAAGTTGGCGCTGCTGGAACTACGACGCCGGCCCTGGCGGTTTGCGCCCGCGGTCATCGCCCTAGTGCTCCTGACCGCGCTGCTGCTGACCCTGGGCGGCTTGCTGGACGGCCTCTACAACGGATTCACCGGGGCGCTGCGGGCCCAGCCGGGCGCGCTGCTGACCTTCGCCACCGACGCTAAGCTTTCGCTGATCCGCTCGAGGATCGACGCAACCACGACAGGCCAGGTCGCGCGCGTGCCGGGTGTCGAGCAGGTCGGCGGTCTCGGAACCGTCCTACTTGGGGCCAAGGTACCCGGCCAGGCCACGGAGGCCAGCGTGGCGCTCTTCGGCTATCAGCGTGCGCCGCGCGGTGTCCCCACGCCGCCAGAGAAGACCGGCCAGGTCTACGCGGACACCAGTCTCAAGGCCTACGGCGTAAAGGAGGGCCAGACCTTGCTGCTCGGACCCAGGCGATACCCGGTGTCGGTGGTGGGTTGGGTGTCCGACACCGACTTCCTGCTCCAGGGCGGCTTGTGGGGCACCGTCGACACATGGCGCGAGGTACTCGGCTCGGCCCGCCCTGACCAGGTGCTGGCGCCCGACACCTACCAGGTGCTGACGGTCTCGACCGCTGCCGGCGCCGACCCCGCCCGCGTGGCCGCGGCCATCGACGTCGCCACCGGCGGCAAGACCCACACAGTGACGCGCTCTTTCGCCGTCGACTCGCTACCGGGAATCACGCAGCAGCGATCGACATTCAACGCCATCATCGACATCACATTCTTCGTTGCGGCCCTCGTGGTGGCACTCTTCTTCATCCTGCTCACTATCGAACGCGTCGGGATGTATGCCGTGTTCAAAGCCGTCGGCGCATCGAGCGGCCAGCTCTTCGGACAGGTGGTTTTGCAGGCCGCCGTGATCGCGGTGGTGTCCTTCGTGGTGGGCGGCCTGCTGGCCGTAGCCGCCAGCAGATTGATCCCACCACAGGTGCCGTTGCAACTCAGCGCAGGCCGGGCACTCGAGGTCGCCGCGGGGCTGGTCGTCATGTCGACCCTCGGCGCCGCGCTCTCCCTGCGCCGCGTCGTCCGTATCGATCCCGCGACAGCCATCAGCTGAGGCAGGTGGTCCGTGAGAGAACATCGCGCAGCGGCGCTGAAACTCGACAAACTCCGCAAGGTCTACCGGTCAGGCGACGCCGAGATCGTCGCCGTGGACCAGGCCTCCCTCGAGGTTGGGCACGCGGAGATCGTGGCGCTGGTCGGACCCTCAGGCTCGGGCAAGACCACGCTGCTGTCCATCTCGGGGGGCCTGCTCTCGCCGACGGACGGCCGGGTGGTGGTAGCCGGAGACGACATCAGCGATTACGACCCCAAGCGGCTCACCAAGTTTCGGCGCGAGAACGTCGGCTTCGTGTTCCAGAGCGTGAACTTGGTGCCCTTCCTGACCGCCCGCGAGAACTTACTGGTAGTGGCCGACTTCAGCAGGCGTGACAAGAAGAAGTCGGCAGCTCGCGCCGATCAGTTGCTCGCGGAGTTGGGACTCGGAAAGCGCGCGAGCAACCTCCCCGGCCAACTTTCCGGCGGCGAACGTCAGCGAGTCGCGGTCGGCCGAGCATTCATGAACGAACCCGATCTGGTGCTCATCGACGAGCCGACGTCAGCGCTCGACACCAAGCTGGGGGAACAAGTCATGGAGCTCATCGTGGCCGAGGTCCGCGCCCGCGCCACCGCCGCGGTCATCGTCACACACGACACGAGGATGACCCACCACGCCGATCGCACCCTCACCATCGTCGACGGGATTCTCGGTGATGCCGCAATTTCGTGACCGGATGTCGGCGGGTCTTCATCACCGCCGAAGCCCTTCTGATTTACCTGCAGCCCGAAGGCGCGATGGGACTGATCACCAAGTGCTTTGGCTGCTTTCCGGGTGGACAGATGCTCTTCGACCTGCCCCAGTGCTCGTCAAAAAGCCGGCGCCGAAAGGCATGCGGGCAACACGTCTGTACCGCGTTCCGCCGATGCCGTTCAGACCCGTGTCCGCCGACTCAGGACTGCCCGTCGCCGCCGGCGTTGCCCCCGATGATCAGGGCCTCGGCGCCGGCGCCTGCGACGCCGGGGGCGCCCCCGTCACCTCCGAATTGGCCAACACCACCACCCGAGCCTCCGAACCCGCCTAAGAGCCCATTTGTGCCGGCGGCACCAGCGTCGGCGTTGGCGGGATAAGCCCAGGCGCCGCCGCCGCCGCCCCCGCCGGTGCCGCTGCCGCCGCTTCCCCCGCCGCCTCCGGAAGCGAACGGAGAGGCGGTGGTGAGCGCGTTACCACCTGCGCCGCCGGCCCCAGCGGCGCCCCCCGCGTAGGCGGCTCCCCCGCCTCCGCCTCCGCCTCCGCCTAAGGCCATATCGCCGCTCGCCTCGCCAAGCGCGCCGCCGCCAGCGCCGCCTCCGCCTCCATGACCCCCTGACCCGCCGCCCGGCGCTCCGACGCTACCGCTGCCACCGTCCCCGCCGAGCCCGAGGGCGACGGAACTGCTGAGCTGGGTCGAGGCGGCGCCACCGGTGCCCCCGGTGCCCCCGGTGCCCCCGGTACCACTACCTCCGCCGATGCCGCCGCCACCGACCTGGCCGCCCTTGCCGCCCGCACCACCGCCACCACCGCCACCGCCGTAGGTGGAGTGGTTTGCGCCGGTTGCGGTCACACCGTTGCCGCCGAAGCCGCCGTCGCCGCCGGTACCGCCGGCGCCGCCGGTGCCGTTGAGTGCGCTGCCGCTGGAGTTGCCGCCGGCCCCGCCGGCGCCGCCGTGGCCACCTTGGCCGCCTTGGCCGGCGACGCTGCCAAAGACGTTTCCGCTGACGGAACCGCCGGTACCGCCGGCTCCGCCGCCTCCCCCGGTGCCGCCCGAGCCACCGCTGCCCGCCTGCCCAAATAGCGCTGCCCCGGTGCCGCCGGCCCCACCAGCGCCGGCGGCACCGCCGTCGCCTCCGATACCCCCGGTTCCGCCAGTCGCGGTGCCGTTTCCGCCGCCGCCGCCGTGGCCGCCGGAGCCGCCGTTGCCGCCGAGGCCGCCCACCCCGGCGGCCCCGCCCAGCAGGGCCTGATTCGCGCCGCCGGCCCCACCGTTGCCGCCGGCCCCGCCGTGCCCGCCGCCGCCGCCGGTACCACCGGGGGTGCTGTTGTCAAAGCCGGTGGCGCCGGATCCGCCGAGGCCACCAGCGCCGCCGGCGCCGCCGGCGCCGTTTAAGGAGAACATCTGTCGGTTGGCCCCGCCGGCGCCCCCATTCCCGCCGTGCCCGCCACTCGCTAGAAGCCCGGCGCCGCCGGCCCCGCCTGACCCGCCGGCACCGCCAGCACCGCCCCCGATCAGCCCGTTGGCCCCGCCGGCGCCGCCGTTTCCGCCTGCTCCGCCGATAATGGCTTTTCCGATTCCGCCGGCTCCACCGTCACCGCCGTGGCCCCACAAGCCAGCCGACCCGCCGGCGCCACCGGCCTGCCCGGTGGCGCCCGACCCACCATTGCCGCCGTTGCCGATCAGCCACCCGCCGTCGCCGCCGTTCTGCCCGGTTCCCGGCGCCCCATCGGCTCCGTTGCCGAACAGCGGGCGCCCCGTCAACAATTTGACCGGAGAGTAATTGGACAGCCCCAAGCTTTGGAATTCACCGACCAAGGTGGTCAGCGGGTCCGCATTGGCCGCCGCATTGGCTGCCTCGGTGGCCGCGTACTGTCCCGATCCTGACGTCAACGTTTGCACAAATTGGTCATGAAACAGCGCCGCCTGCGCGCTGAGCGCCTGATACTCCTGGGCGTATCTGCCGAACGCCTGAGAGATCGCAGCTGAAACCTCATCCTGCGCCGCGGCCACCACCGATGTCGTTGAGCCCGCCGCCGCCGCGTTGGCCGACCTGATCGCCGATCCGATCGTGCTCAAGTCCGCCGACGCCATGGTGAGAATCTCCGGGGATATCAGTACGAAAGATGACACTTACGGCTCCTCCTAGTCGTATTTCCGGGTCGTATTTCCGGCCGAAATTTAACGCCGACGACTTGCGAGATTCTTGCGTTTGATCGGCTACCGATCCCAACATCACGGCCGCAAACGAGGTCTCCTGCTAGAGCCCGCCTCATCGCTGACTTCTCCGCCAGTTCGCTCCAAGATTTCCTAGAGATAACACGAAGGTCGAGGTCAGAAGCTTTTCTCAACACCCTCCGAAGAGCGGAACGAGAAAGGACGCGACCATGAAGACCGTCAAGATTGCCAACGTCGCCAAGACTGCCGTCTTGGCAACCGTCGCCGCCGCCCTGGCATCGGGCTTTCCAGCCCGGCCGACGCAGCTGCGGGCACCATACGGCGACCCAGCCGCCGCTGCAAGGTGGTGGCGCCACCAGCAGTACGACGACTGCGCCGTCATGTCGAGCGCCGACGTGATCGGTCAGAGGACCGGCAAGGAACCTTCAGAGCGGGCCATCGTCAAGAAGGCCCAGTCCACCCCGAGCCCCAACCACCCGGGTTCGATCTACATCAAGCCGGCTGACCTGAAGAACCCGAATTCGGGTCACGGCACCGCGTGGCCGGACGTTCTGATGCTGCTGAAGCAGTACGGCGTTGACGCGGTGATCAGCAACAAGGACCACCCTCCGAAGACCGACGTTCCCGTTGGCATCGAGGGGGTCGAGCAGCTGCTGGCAGGCGGCCACGCGGTGATCGTCGGTGTGAATGCCGAAATGATCTGGGGCAAGCCCGTCGAGTCCAAGGACGACCAGGGCAACCCGGTGTCCGACCACGCGGTGGTGCTGACCGGTATCGACACCGCCAACAACGTCGTACACCTCAACGACAGCGGTAACCCCAAGGGCCGCGACGAACAGATTCCGTTGGAGCTCTTCATGAAGTCGTGGGACACCAGCGGCGAGCTGGTGATCGTCACCACCGGCACCATCAAGAAGTAAGGCCTCCATGGAGCGCCTAACTAGGAACCATCACGCACGGCTTTCCGTTGTCAGCCTGAAGGCAGTCGCGACTGGACAAACAGGAGATAAGTGACAAGCGGATTGCGGAGACTTGTTGTGGTTCCGTTCATCTTGGCGCTGGCAGTGCTTTTCGCGCCGTGTGTGTGGGCCGACACCTACACAGAGCAGGTGGTGGATAAGTTTCAGGCGCAGACGCACGTGGTGGCTGATCCTGCCGCGAACCCTCCGTTGCAGAACCCCGACGCACTCAACCAGCAGATCCTTTCCAGCCGATGGACGTGGAGTTCTAGGCCGCCCGTCTGGGTGGCGGCAGTCGCACCCGACCAGACTGGCGTCACCACGCCGGACGCCATCCACGACATCATCGTGGGCCGCGATCCGCGGTTCAGCGGGGTCATCCTGGTGATCGACTCCAAGGGTTATCACGTGCGCGCCTATAACGTGCCGAAGGCAATCGCCGACAGCGTGGACCCCATCCTGGGTCGGGCGGCTCGACAGCACCACAATGATCCGTACGGGGCGACCAGTGAGTTCGTCACCAACTTGGCCGGTGTGCACGTGGCTTCCGGTGGACCAACGCAGACCTCCCCCGCTGTCAATGCGAAGCACACCAGCTGGACGTGGCTGTGGGTAACGGTGATCATGGCCGGCATTGCGCTGGTTGTCGTCGGTCTGATCTGGCTACCCGCCCGGAATCGTAAGCGCCGCAAGGACGCTGAGGCGCAAGAGCAGGTCAAGCAGGACTTGATCGCCGCCGAGTCTGACGTCAGCGACCTCGATAACGCGGTGGTGACCACGAATGGCCCAGACGTCAGCACCGAGGCGCTGAAGGCCAACTCCAGCCTGTCCGCCGCGCGCACGGCCTACCAGATGGGTGACTACAGCTCCGCGCGGGCACACCTCGGCGTCGTGCGATCCACTGTTGCCAAGGCGAACCGGAAGCTGAACATCGCTACCGTGACTTCGGTTCCCGAGCAGGACCGCAAGCAGGCCACTGTGCAGACCACGGACCCTGACACCGGTAAGACGGTGACGATCAACAACAACAACTACAGCACGCTGCAACAGCCGGGCTACCAGCACTACTACGGGGGCGGTTACTACAACGGGATGTTCTTCTACCCCGGCTTCTACCCCTACCCATTCTGGGGTCCTGGTTGGGGCTGGGCCCTCACCGATGTCCTGCTGATGGACGCGCTGCTGGACGATCACTGGGGTGGCGACTACGAACGCGGGTTTGAGGCGGGCCAAGATTCAGCGATGGCGAATACCGGCTATGACGGCGGCCAGAACGCGAGCTATGACAGCCAGCAGGGCGACGTCGGCTTCGATGGCAGCTACCAGGACTCATACTCCGGCGGCGGTGACGTAGGCTTCGGCGGTAATGACGTTGGCGGCGGCTACGACTCTGGTGGCAATTTCGATTTCGGTGGGTCCGATTTTGGTGGGTCCGATTTTGGCGGAGGCGGGTTCGACTCGGGCGGGGGCGACTCCGGGTTCTGATGCTGTCGCCGCCTGGCTTGTCTGACCAAGATCAGAAAATCCGGGCTATGGCTCGACTGCCGTTGTCCGATAACACTCCCCGGCTCAGCGCGGGTTCTTCTCGCCGGCCTCCACGGCAACGGCGAGTCTGTTGTCCGTGGGAGCTACCGGGCAGGTCGCGTAGTCGGTGAATGCGCACGGCAGGTTGGCCGCTCGGTTGAAGTCGAGCGTCACCGTCCCATCGGCGGCCGGCGGGTCGATCGAAAGCACCCTGGCCCCAGGGTATGTCGTCACCCCGCTGGTGCCGTCGGTGAACAGCACCTGCAGACCGGTCGAGACGTCACCGGACGCGACCAACTGCGACGTGGTGCCCGACAGTTTGAAGTCGATGACTCCGACGGCGCGCAGGTGGTGCTCGAGTCCCTCGACGACTGCGCCCGTGGTGACGGTCCTCGGCTCGTCATAGGGCATGAAGCTGCCGACGACACGCCACCGCTCGCTTGGCGCATAGGTGGGAATACCGTTGTACGCCTTGAGATGTGGGGATTTTGGATCGTGCGCGCGCAACGCAACCGAGCCGGTCCGGCGAATCACCTCGATACGGCGATCTCCAGCCTGCACGAGCAATCCCGGTGCGCCCTCGACTGGTTCGAGCCGGTCGGTTCCGTCGATCCCCTGGACGTACACCGCCTCGCTATCCGCTCGCCAGCTTCCTGGAAGGTCGGCGACCGCCTCGAAGTCTTCGCTGATCCAGTACAAGCCGGTGAGGCTGATCCAGCCAAGCGGGTCAGCGTAATAGCGTTCACGCTCAGCGTGCCACTCGTTCCAGCTCCTTTCGAATGTGCCTACTGCGGTATCTGCGCTCGTAGTCATGATCCTCGCTTACCTACTTGCTTTGTCGAACGGACACAACATCATTCGGAACTGACTGCGCGATCAGCGGCCGACTCAAGGCTACGACGCCGTTCGCCGGGTAGTCACGCCGCCCGCAGCGGCACTGAGACTCCGAACCAAGACCGTCATCGATTAATTCCCTCTGGCGTCGGCAGGTGAGCAGGTCGCGGCAGCATGGCCCGCGCACGAACTCGAGAAGGCGTCTGTGGCGAACTTGACGCTAAGCAGGGTCGACGAAGACCGGCTGCTCCCCTGACATTCCGGCCACGACGGCGGCGATCTGATTCGGTTTGCCAATCAGCCCGAGCTGCAAGTCGGATTCGCGTCTGAGGCCAGCGGCGGCATCGTCGCTGACCCACATCTCGTCGTAGAGGCGCTTGGCGGCCCGAACGGCATCAGGAGACTTCTGCGCGATCTCGTCTGCGAGTGCTAGCGCCGAAGCCAACGGATCGTCACTATTTCGAGTAACCAACCCGAGCGCCAAAGCGTCGCTCCCAGAAAAGATGCGGCCGCTGAACGTCAACTCCTTCGCGACGTCTATCGCTACTAGCCGCGGGAGTGTCTGCGTGATGCCCATGTCGGGAACGAGGCCCCACTTGATCTCCATGATGGACAGCTTCGCGTCCGGCGCGGCGATCCTGATGTCGGCGCCCAGCGCGATCTGCAGGCCGCCGCCGAAGCAATTCCCGTGGATCGCGGCGATGACCGGCGCCGGCACCAAGGACCAGTCGTAGGTCACGCGCTGAGTGAAGTTGGCCAGCCGGTCGCCGTCGCGGTCTAGCAGAATCCCGGTGCCGCCCTGTCCGGACATGAAGCTTGCAACGTCCAGGCCTGAGCAGAAACTCTTCCCTTCGCCGTGCAGCACTACCGCGCGAACCGAACTGTCCTCTGCCAGTTGCCCTGCGGCGTTCGTCAAGCCCTCGAACATGGCTTGGTCAAGCGCATTGTGCTTGTCGGCGCGCGCCATCGTCACCGTTGCCACGCCACGGGCGCCGATCTGCACCCGAACTCTGTCTTCGCTCACGCGCGTGTGGAACCTACCGCGACGTCGAACCTGACCAAACGCCGCGCCTCTGCACCGGTGAGATCTGGAAAGCCGGCGAAGCGCTGTCGAGTGGCCCGCTGAACTGCGATTTCGAAGTGGAGCCCACGTTCGTCGCGGCCGCACTGTCAGGCTGACCACCGTAGTCGAGTGTCAAGGATCAACCGAAAATACTCTGTGGGGCGGGTGGGGCTCGAACCCACGACCAACGGATTATGAGTCCTTATTCGGCGCACATGCGACCAGGCGAAACGGCTGGCCAAGTCGCGTTGAATCGCCTGTGAGACAGCATTTTTGGTGTTGCCAGTTCGGTCTCGGTTCGCCTGAAGTACGGCTCGAAACCGCCCCAGGTCGCCGGGGTGACGCCGGGGCGACGGCCATAAGGCGGCGTTAGCTTAACTAGCTCGTGAGCGGCCGACCGACCGTTGCCCTTATCGAGGACGCGATGGCGCCGGCTCCGAACTGCATGCTGCTTCCTCGATATCCGTGATCAACTCGCGCATCCTCTTGTCCCGGGCGAGCAGATGGTCGATGACCGGGTTGGCTACACCCCGCAGCAGGCTGTAGAGCTGCCAACCGGTCGGCGCCATCGTCGTCACCGCGCGGTTGGTGATCCCGTCAGCGATCGACTTTGCCGCCTGCTCAGTGGTGATACGCCGGTTCAGCGGCCACGGCAGCATTTTGTTGATCCGCCGACCCAGGTCGTCGGCGTCGAGAACATTCGTGTGTCATCGCTGTGTCGACAATCCCGAAGTAGGCAGTCTGGACGCTGGTTCCGAACCCGGCTAGTTCGAGGCGTAGCGCGCGACCAAGCTGTTCCACGGCGGCCTTGCTGATCATGTACGGCGATCCACCCGCTCCCGGGGTGAACGCCGCGCCTGAGGAGACGAGGACGACATGCCCGCTGCCGCCCGATAACGTGGGTCGAGCGCAGGTTTGATGGTGTTGTACGCGCCGACGAGGTTGATGTCCAAGACGCGATCGAAATCGTCACTGTTCATCGTCCGCAGCGTGGCCGGCGCCGGTGTGACGCCCGCATTGGCGACGACGATGTCGAGACCCCCGAAGTGGCGGACCGTCGCCTCGACCGACTTCTGCCATAGCATCGCGATCGCGAACATCGGCGCCGAGCTGCATGCGCGCGAGCCCAATGCGCTCGCCGCCTGTCGGACGGCGTCGCCGTCGACGTCGACCAGGGCGACCTGCGCGTGCTGTGCGTACAAGTGGCGCGCCAACGCGAGCCCAATACCCTGCGCTGCGCCGGTGATAAGGACGGTACGGTCTCGTAGCGCAAGTCGCGGCGCACGGCGGTGAACGCTTAACACCGACCACCTTCTTTCGCGATCAGTTCATAGGCTCCGCGATCGAATTGCTTCGTGCGATAGGCGTATTCGAAGCTCCATCCCGGATAGAGGCCGGCATTGCGTCCGTCGTCAGTGTGGTAGTAGCTGCTGGCGCAACCACCGGTCAACCACACGCTGTGCTCGCTGCGCTTGTCCATCTCGTCGAGAAATGTGTCCTGGACGTTCGGTCCGCACCTCGACCCTGGTGACGGCCTCTCGGCGCATCGTGGTGATCGCGTCGACGATGTATCGCGCCTGCGCCTCGATGATGTAGATCGCCGATTGGTTCCCCAATGCGCCGAACGGGTCCCAGGGTGGTGAAGAAGTTGGGGAATCCGGCGTTGGCGACGCCCAGTAACTCTGCGGCCGTCTGGCGTACAACTCCAGATAGCTGTGGCCCGCTAGTGCTGTGGATCCGCTCGTAGACTTCGGGCGGGGCGCGCGAACCCGGTCGCGTAGACGATCGTGTCGATCTGGATGCTCGACGCCGTCGGTGTAACGATCGACATGCGGCAGGATCTCCCTGATCCCGGAAGTGACGACCTCGACGTTGTTCCGCGTGAGCGCCGGCAGATAACTGTCGGCGAAAATGGCTCGCTTACAACCGATCATGTAGTCGGGGGTAAGTGCTTTGCGGAGCCGACGATCGCGTCACCTGACGGCGCAACTGGAACCGACCGAGCAACTCATAGGGATATCGAAAGCGGTTGTCCACGAACCCCACCAGACCGAACCCCTCGATCGCACCGTAGTAGAACCCGCGAACGAGTTCGTCCCAGTAGCGGCAACCGCCGAAGGAGCGCCCGCTCGACCGACGAAGTCCTTCGGTCCATCCGCGGCATGAGCCACGGCGCCGAACGTTGAAACACCAGCAGTCGCCCCACGGTGGGCGCAATCTCCGGGCACGATCTGAACGGCCGACGCACCGGTGCCCAGCACGGCGACCCGCTCACCGGTCAGATCGTGACTCGTGGTCCCAATGCAGCGAGTGAAACGCCTTGCCTGCGAAGCTGTCTCGGCCCGGGATGTCCGGATACTTGGCCTTGCCGTACACCCCGCCCGCGCACGCCAGAACCTCGCGGTGAATGTGCCGCTGTTGGTGTGCACGACCCAGCGCTTCTCGGCCTCGTCCCAGACGGCCTCGAGCAGTTCGGTGTTGAAGCGAACACGCGACACCACACCGTGGGCGTTGGCCACCGTCTTGAGGTAGGCCAGTATCTCCCGCTGCCTTCCGAAGGTGCGCGACCAGTTGGGGTTCGGCGCAAAGGAGTACGAGTACAGGTGTGAGGGCACGTCACACGCGCACCCCGGGTAGGTGTTGTCGCGCCAGACACCCCCAGGTCGGCGCCGCGCTCGAAGATCGTGAAATCGTCGATGCCCGCTTCGCGGAGCTTGACCGCCAAGGCAATCCCGGCGAAACCCGCTCCGATGATGACGATCTCGCGATGATTGCCGGAGTTCATGTCCACTCATTCCTCCGTTCGGACCACACGCAGCGCGGCGTTCGGACAGGCAGCGACGGCGTCGGCCACCGCGTCGCGCAAATCCACCGGCACCACGCCGGCCTTCACCCGAGCGAGGCCGTCGTCGTCGACCTCGAAGATCTCGGGAGCTGAGTCCTCGCAGATCCCGTTGCCCTGGCAGAAATCACGGTCGACCTCAACGCGCACGACGCCTCATCACCATCCTGACGCCGTGCTTGGGGCGCAGAGTGAAGGTCGTCTCCGCCTCGACCGGATGGCCCGGGACCAGGTCGAAGACATGGTGCTGGCCGAGCGTCGCGATGATCATCACCGCCTCCAGCAGAGCGAAGTTGCGGCCGATGCAGAGCCGCTTGCCGCCGCCGAATGGGATGTAGGACGACCGCGGACGGTCGCGATCGGCGCCCGGCAGGAACCGGGTCGGGTCGAAGCGCTCCGGCTCGGACCAGAAACGCGGGTCTCGGTGGACGTGCTCGATCACGATGGCCACGGTCGTCCCGGCCTCGACCCGATGGCCGCCGATGACATCGTCCTCGATTGCCTGCCGGGCGATCATCCACACCGGCGGGAAGATCCGCATCGACTCCTCCAGGCAGGCCGTGGTCCACTGCAACTTGGGCACGTCCTCCAGCGTCACCTGCGCCGTCGCCGAGCACGGTGTCGATCTCGGAGAACATCCTCTGGCGCGCGTCCGGATTCAGCGCCAGCAGATACCACAGCCAGCTCAGCGCATTCGCGGTGGTTTCGTAGCCGGTCAGCATGAAGGAAATGGCCTCGGCGCGGGTTCGCTCCGCGGTCAAGGGGCCCTGATCGTCGGAGACGTCCAGCAAAAGGTTCAGCAGATCCGGCGAGTCGGAGGGCTTCAACATGCGCTCACGCAGCACCTTGTCCGCGGCACCGTCGATCACCCGGGCGACCCGTTGGAAGCCGTTGAAGGGAGGTGGCGTCGGGATCCGGCCGTGCAGCACCTTCCACATGGCGTCGGATATCCGCTGCGGCGGATCGAACAGAAACCAAAGACGTGAGAACCAGGTGCCCTTGCGCAACCCGTCGGTGATCAGTGCCGAGGTGTCGTCACCGAAGTAGCCGCGGAAGCTCTGGCTGAACATCGAATGACCCGCGACCTCCAGCGTCAAGTCGGTCATCAGATCGACGATGTCGACCTGGCTTCCGTCGCGGCCGATCGTCCAGGTCCCGGCGGAAGTCGAGCACCGTTCCCAGCATCAGGGGCAGCAACGCGTCCACGTAACGCTTCTGGAACTTGGGGTTGATCATCTTGCGGTGCCGCGACCACGAGGGGTCGTCGTCGGTGAACAGGCTGAGCCCCAGTACACCGCGCAGCGGTTCGTAGTCCGAGGACTTGGGGTAGTTCTCCCGGTTCGTGAGCAGGACGTGGTCGATGTCGTCGGGATGCGCAATGGCCACCCAGCGACGCTGACCGACGCGCCACCGCGAGAAGTCGTGGCCCTCGAGCGGGCGACCATTCCGTCTTCGCGTCCGAATCCCTTGCGGAGCACGTCCTTCGTCATCTTGAAGGTGCTGTGCCGCGTCGCGGGTGCGACCGAGCGGACGGCCTGCGTCGGTGCCGCGACGTTGTGGTCCACCGGACAAACCGCCGGCCCGGCCGGCAGCTCCGTGTCCATGCCCATCGAACTCTCCTTCAATCTTGACCACGGTGTTTCCCGGATATACATTGCTCCGTGGTACGACTGTTGTCAACATACTGCGGGACACGGGCCCGCTCGACCGAGGAGACGCAACCGGTGACAAGCAAAGATGCTGTCCAAGAGGTGACTTCGGGATTCACCGAGGAGAAGTTCCAACGGGCCTTGGACCGCAAAGCAGCTCAAGAAAGCCGCCACCCGCCGTTCGTCCAGGGCAACCGCTCGCAGGCGGACAAGGTGTTCACCGAAGACGAACTCAACCAGAACGCACGCATCTGGTTCGACGAGTTCGAACAGCAGATCCGCTTCTACGAGAAGCTGGGCCACGACCTGGAGTGGGTGCTCGACTGGACCAAGAAGTGGTGGTGGAGTTGGCTGGTGCGGGACTGGCCGGTGATCCGGTCGCTGTGCACCGAGGACGTGACACTACAAGGATCCGGTCTCCTTCGGCAAGGAGATGGTCGGTGTCCAGGAGTTCATCGACTACAACGTCGCGTTCTTCGACGCCATCCCCGACTGGCGTTACGACCCGCTGCCGGGTCAAACCTTCCTCCAGGTCAATCCCGATGGCACCGTCCAGATGATGGTGCGGTATCTGGGTAGCGGTCACTGGGACGGCCCACTGAAGGTGTATCCGTTCGATGAGACGGCCCAGGCACTGCCCGGCAACGGTACGTTCATGCAGTGTCCGGCGGTCGACCGCTACTACTGGAATTCCGACGGCGTGCTCTACAAGGGCGAAACCCTCTGGGACGCATTCGAAGCCGTGCAAGCTTCCGGAATCTTCCCGAAGGCCGGCTCGTTGCCGTTCACGCTGGCGTTGAATGCCCTCAAGGTGCCCAACGCCGCCTCCCGGTTGATTCGGCACCTGCCCGGCAGAAGCTGACTCCGACGGAGCGGGCGTCACCGCCCGGGCGCCCGCTTCGTGAGAAACTATGGCATGGCAGCATCGCGTAACTTCCTCGGCGAAACTCCCGACGAACGGCGAAACCGCCGTACGGACGCCCTGGTCGACGCCGCACTCACCCTTGTCAGTACCGGCGGGCTGCCAGCCATCGGGGTACGCAGCGTCACCACCGAGGCGAAGCTCTCGAACCGATACTTCTACGAAAGCTTCACCGACAGCGACGATCTCCTCGTCTGCGCACTGCAGCGCGTCGCCGCCGAGCTGCTCGGGATCGGCATCGCCGCGCTGGAGGCCGCCGAGCTCGCAGACCCCAAAACCGCGTCGCAATCGGAACTCCTCGAGCGTTTCCGCCACGGGCTCGACGCGGCATTGAGTGTTCTCCTCGACGACCCCCGCAAAGCCGCCCTCATCGTTGCGGCCAGTGCAGGCGGACCGCGCATTCGCCACGAGCTGCAGCAGCTGGTCCTGGTCGTGGCCACCGCGATCACCGACCATCAGAACGCCACCGACGTCGGATTCGATTACACCAGTGCCCTGTTCGTAGCCGGCGGTATCGCTCAGCTCACGATCGCGTTCGTGTCCGGCGAACTGCCGATCGAACGGGACGAGTTCGTCGAACGTCTCGCCCGCTATTCCCTAGGCGTCATCACGACATCGCGCCATGAACTGCTGGGCGCTGCACGCGGTGGCAATTCGACCAATGCGCGGCAGCACGAGGTCGATTCGAATCGAAAGGCAAAGCGCAGACGTGCTTGACAGCGGAGCCAGAGACACCCAACACTGCCGGCCCTGAAGCACCCGCATGAGCGTTAGTGAATCATGATGAACATTTTTCGTGGTGCGGAGCAACTCCGCCTCAGATTCAACTCGGCGGCTGCTTCACCGACTTGCTTTCGGACCCACGCTGACGGCTCCGGGTCGGTCTGCTGTTTTCATTTGTGGGGTGTTCAGTTGTGGGCGTGTTCAGTTGTGGGGTCTTCAGCTGTAGGGCGGGCGGGGCTCGAACCCGCGACCAACGGATTATGAGTCCGCGGCTCTAACCAACTGAGCTACCGCCCCTGGATCAACCAACTGCACGAGATTAGCGCCCGCGGTCATCTCCGACGACACATGTCACCCGTGTCGCGCTTGTGTGTTACCGGTTTGCACATATACATTAACTGCAACCGGCATACACACATAAATCGGAGGCAACGTGGCCACCACCCTGACCCAGCGACAACTACTGCACGAACTCGAGCCCGCGGCGGAGCGCCTTCTCAATCGCCACCTGTCGAACTTCAAGGATTGGAATCCGCACGACTTCATCCCGTGGTCTGAGGGCAAGAGCTTCAAGACGCTGGGCGGCCAAGACTGGGCGCCGGAGCAGTGCGAACTCTCCGACGTCGCCAGGGTGGCGATGGTGCAGAACCTGCTGACCGAGGACAACCTGCCGTCGTATCACCGCGAAATCGCGATGAATTTCGGCATGGACGGCGCGTGGGGCCAGTGGGTCAGACGGTGGACCGCCGAAGAAAACCGACACAGCACCGCACTGCGCGACTACCTGGTGGTTACCCGCGCAGTCGACCCGTTCGATCTGGAGAGACTTCGCATGGAGCAGATCACGAGGGGCTTCAGCCCAGGCCAGAATCGCCAGGGCAGCCTATTCGCCGAGAGCCTGTTCGACTCCGTCGTCTACGTCTCGTTCCAGGAACTGGCAACCCGCGTCTCACACCGCAACACCGGCAAGGCCTGCAACGACACGATCGCCGACCAGCTCATGGCCAGGTTGTCGCATGACGAGAACCTGCACATGATCTTCTACCGCGACATCACCGAGGCAGGCTTGGAGGTCGCACCCAACCAGGCGATGACGTCGATCCATCGAGTGCTGCGCAACTTCCAGATGCCCGGTTTCACGGTTCCCGAGTTCCGCCGCAAGGCCGTAATCATCGCCGTGGGCGGCGTCTACGACCCTCGCATCCATCTCGACGAAGTGGTCGCGCCGGTATTGAAAAAATGGCGGATCTTCGATCGCGATGATTTCACCGGCGAAGCCGCCCGGTTGCGCGACGACCTCGCAGTGCTGGTCAAAGAGCTCGAGCAGGCATGCGACAAATTCGAGGTGTCCAAGCAGCGCTACCTCGAGCGAGAGGCCCGCAAGGCCGAAAGCATCAGCGCCGCCAAGACGCTCAAGGCCGGAGGCACGTTGGCCCGGAGCGGCCGTTAGCGGCGAGCGCCCTGGACTGAGTCTGCCGAATCTTAAGGCCGAATGGCCCTACGGCCGTGCAGTGGGCCTCGAAAGACTTGGCCGAGCTGACAATTCTCTAATCCCTCGCAAGATCCCGTGGAGGTAGTGGATGACCGCCGAAGCCCCACCCGCTGCCGAGCTGGAGGCACATCGACCGTATCCGCCTCGGCTCGGACCAAAGGGGAGCGTGATCTACAAGGTCATCAGCACCACCGACCACAAGATGATCGGCGTCATGTACATGGTCGCCAGCTTTACCTTCTTTTTCATCGCCGGTCTGATGGCGTTGTTGATGCGCGTCGAGCTGGCGAAACCCGGCCTGCAATTCTTGTCCAACGAGCAATACAACCAGCTGTTCACCATGCACGGCACGGCCATGTTGCTGTTTTACGCAACCCCAGTCGTCTTCGGGTTCGCGAACCTCGTACTGCCGCTACAGATCGGCGCACCCGACGTGGCCTTCCCGCGCCTGAACGCCCTGTCGTTTTGGCTGTTCGTCTTCGGAGCGCTCATCGCGTTGAGTGGCTTCATCGCCCCTGGCGGGGCGGCCGATTTCGGCGTGGACCGCTTACACCCCACTATCGGACGCGGTGCACAGTCCCGGTGTGGGAGCAGACCTTTGGATCCTCGGCCTGGCCGTCGGCGGCTTGGGCACCATCCTCGGCGGGGTCAACATGATCACCACCGCGGTGTGTATGCGCGCGCCGGGCATGACCATGTTCCGGATGCCGATCTTCACCTGGAACATCCTGGTCACGAGTGTGCTTGTGCTGATTGTCTTTCCGTTGCTGACCGCTGCACTGTTCGGTCTGGCCGCTGACCGTCGTCTGGGTGCGCATATCTACGATCCGGCCAACGGCGGAACGATCCTGTTTCAGCACCTGTTCTGGTTCTTCGGCCATCCCGAGGTGTACGTCATCGCATTGCCGTTCTTCGGCATCATCTCCGAGATCGTGCCGGTGTTCGCCCGTAAGCCGATCTTCGGCTACACCACCTTGGTGTACGCGACGCTGTCGATCGCCGCGCTATCGATCGCGGTGTGGGCGCACCACATGTACGCCACCGGAGCCGTTCTGCTGCCGTTCTTTTCGTTCATGACGTTCCTGATCGCGGTCCCGACCGGGGTCAAGTTCTTCAACTGGATCGGCACGATGTGGCGCGGCCAGCTGACGTTCGAAACCCCAATGCTGTTCGCGCTGGGCTTCATGGGCACCTTCCTGCTCGGCGGCCTGACCGGCATCCTCCTGGCCAGCCCGCCGCTCGACTTCCACATCACCGACACCTATTTCGTCGTCGCGCACTTCCACTACACGCTATTCGGCACCATCGCGTTTGCCACGTACGCGGGAATCTACTTCTGGTTCCCGAAGATGACCGGTCGGCTGCTCGACGAGCGGCTGGGCAAGCTGCACTTCTGGCTGACCTTCATCGGCTTTCACTTGACGTTTCTGGTTCAGCATTGGCTGGGCAACTCCGGCATGCCACGCCGCTACGCCGACTATCTGCCCACCGATGGGTTCGGGACGCTCAACTTCGTCTCCACGATCGGTTCATTCGTCCTCGGCATCTCGGTCCTGCCGTTCGTGTGGAACGTGTTCAAGAGCTGGCGCTACGGCGAAGTGGTCACCGTTGACGACCCATGGGGTTACGGCAACTCACTGGAATGGGCCACGAGTTGCCCGCCGCCGCGGCACAACTTCACCGAGCTGCCCCGGATCCGTTCGGAGCGGCCGGCATTCGAGCTGCACTATCCGCACATGGTCGACCGGCTGCGTGCCGAATCCCACATCGGCCGGGAGAAACGCGAGCCCCTTACTCAGGTGAACACCGTCTGACCGTCGGCATCGAGCAGATACTGCTCTGTCCCCTGCTCAACCCGGGGGCGCATCGCCGCCCAGCGCCACCGCGACTTTGTTGAACTAGTTTGCGGAGAGATAGCCTGCGCGCCGCGAGAAAGTTTCCGCAC
>CAVTLW010000039.1:0-30307 GCA_963735655.1 uncultured Actinomycetota bacterium | reverse complement strand
TCTTGCAGGACCGCCCGGTGCGGGTCGACCGCGAAACCCTGACACTGGGCTACGCCGGGGTCTACTCGAGCTTCCTGCGGCACGCCGAAGCCGCCGCCGGACGCTACGGTGTAGACGCGCGCACGCTGCTCGAAGAGGCCGGACGGCGTGGCATGGTCGGTGGCCAAGAGGACATGATTGTCGATATCGCCCTCGAGCTGTGCACGACGGGAGGGTACGCGCGGAAGGGGAGCTCGAATTGCCGACCTTTGATCACAGCGAGGTGAGCCGGCTCGCGCCGTTGGGCGCACGCGATCCTGGCGCGCCGCCACCAGACCGTCAGATCTACCAGACCTCGACGATGGGAGCGCTGCTCAACGGCGTGTACGAAGGGGATGTCACGATCCGTGAGTTGTTGCGCCACGGTGACTTTGGTCTGGGTACCTTCAACGGCCTCGACGGCGAAATGCTGGTGATCGACGGTGTCTGCTACCAACTGCGCGCCGACGGCAGCGCGACCATCGCCGATCTCGACGAACTCACCCCGTTCGCCGCGGTGACCTGGTTCAATCCGGACCGGACGATCGAGGTGTCGGCACCGCGTCATCGTGCTGCGCTCAAATTGTCCATCGACGAGGCCCTGCGAGAGCACCAACCTGATGGTGGCCGTTCGCGTTACCGGCGAATTCAGCAAATCCGCACCCGCACCGTCACCGAGCAGCATCGGCCTTACCGACCATTCACCGAAGCCACCCAAGACCAGCAGGAGGTGACGTTCACTGATGTGGAGGGGACGCTGGCCGGGTTCCGCATGCCCGACTCTACGAACAGGCCATCTCGGTGGCCGGCTACCACTCCCACTTCATCGACCGCGAGCACCGACACGGTGGGCATACCCTGGACTACCGGTTGGTCCGCGGAACCGTCGAAATTGGTGTTCGCTCGGAACTACATCTCAGCCTGCAGCGAACGCCGCAGTTTCTCGACGCTGAACTGAACCAGGACGAACTCCGACCGCCAGATCCGGCACACGGAGGGCGACTGACGATGGGCCGCGACGCGGTGCGTTCGGCTGAACGGGTGGTCGAGACGTTGAGCGCCTACGGCATTCGTCATGTCTTCGGCGTGCCGGGGCAAGATCGACTCGGTCTTCGACGCGCTGCTCGACAGCGATATCGAGCTGGTGGTGTGTCGCCATGAACAGAATGCCGCGTTCATGGCGGCCGCGGTCGGTCGGCTCACCGGCACGCCGGGCGTCGCGCTGGTGACGTCGGGACCGGGGACGACGAATCTGGCCACCGGTCTGGTCACCGCCACCACCGAGCAGGATCCCATGATCGCGATCTGCGGGGCCGTCGCGCGGGCCGATCGGCTCAAGCGCACGCACCAGTCGATGGACACCTGCGCGGCGCTGAAACCGTTCACCAAATACACCGGCGAGGTCAACGACCCCGACAATGTCCCGGAGACCGTCGCCAACGCGATTCGCGCCGCGGCGACGGTGCCGCGTGGTGCCGCCGCGGTGGTGTTGCCCGCCGATGTGTCCAGTGCGTCGACGGCGGCCGCGATCGTCACGCCGTTGCCGGTGAGCCCCCTGGGCGCCGCGCCTGCCGCGGCAATTGCGCAAGCGGCCGGCCTGATTCGGGCGCGGAGCGTCCGGTGCTGTTCGTCGGTGTCCGCGTCGGCGACCCGGCACCGTGCGCGGCCCTACGCGAGCTGCTGGCTGTCACGGACCTGCCCGTGGTGCAGACGTTCCAGGCCGCCGGGGTGGTGTCCCGCGAACTCGAGGATCACTTCGTCGGACGCATCGGGCTGTTTCGCAACCAGCCCGGTGACATCCTGATCAGCCACGCCGACGTGTTGGTGACCATCGGCCATGACCCCGTCGAATACCACCCTGGCCTGTGGAACAGCGATCCGGCTCGCACCGTCATCCATATCGATGAGATGCCCGCCGACATCGACAACCACTACCAGCCGACCGTGGAGTTGCGCGGCGACATCGCGGCGACCGTGACCGCGTTGACGGGGCTGCTCTCCGGCCTGCGACTGTCCGACGAGGCTCGCGTCGCCGTCGCCGACCACCGAACGGCACTGCGGCAGATCGACGAGGAGGCAAGGGCGCATCCGGACGCCACACGCCCTGAACCCGGCGGCCCTGGTGCTCAAGATCCGTGACCTGGTCGACGACGACGCCACCATCGCCTGCGACGTGGGGTCGCACTACATCTACATGGCCAGGCACTTTCGTGCCTACCAGCCCCGGCGGCTGCTGTCCTCCGACGGCCAGCAGACTCTCGGTGTCGCGCTGCCGTGGGCCATGGCCGCTGCGATGGTGCGCCCCGGCACGCAGGTGGTGTCGGTGTCGGGTGACGGCGGATTCCTGTTCAGCGCACAGGAATTGGAGACCGCGACGCGCCACGGCCTGAGTTTCACGCACGTGATCATGCGCGACAACTCCTACAACATGGTCGCTTTCCAGGAGGAGCTCAAGTACGGTCGCACCTCCGGCGTTGCGCTGGGCGACTACGACATCGCCCAATATGCCGGGGCATTCGGAGCCAAGGGAATCCGGGTCAGCAGCATGGATGAGTTTCAGAGCGTCTTCGAACGATCGCTGACCGAATCAGGTGTCACCGTCATTGATGTCCCCGTCGACTACAGCCGCAACACCGAGCTTTTCGCGCACCTGCATCACGGGGTGCTGGACTAATCGTGGCGCGAGACTAGTGGCGCGAGCAGACGCAAAAGCGCCCAATTTCGCGCAAAAGGGGGCTTTTGCGTCTGCTCGGCGTGACTATTTGAGCTCGGACGACGACAGACCCAGCAACCGGCGTGCGACCACCAACTGCTGGATCTGCTGGGTGCCCTCGAAGATGTCCAGGATCTTGGAGTCGCGGGCCCACTTCTTCGAGCAGCGACTGCTCGGAATAGCCTGCGGTTCCTGCCAATTCGACGGTCTTGCAGGTGACGTCGCTGGCCATCCGGCCGGCCTTGGCCTTGCTCATCGACGCCTCTTTGGAGTTGGGAATGTTGTTGTCGGCCTGCCACGCCGCGCGCAGCGACAGCAGGTAGCTGGCCTCCCAGTCGGCTTCCATCCGCAGGAACTCGGCCGCGGCCGCGCTCTGCACGTGCGACGGCCTGTCATAGGAGATCTCGACTCCCGCATCAGTGAGGATCTTGCGGATTTCCTCGAGTGCGGCCCGGCCGATGCCCACGGCCATCGCGGCGACGATCGGGCGGGTGTTGTCGAAGGTCTCCATCACACCCGAAAAGCCCTTGCCGACTTCGATCTCCGGATTGCCCAACAGGTTGTCCTTGGGAATACGGGCATTGTCGAAGCGAATGGCGGCGGTATCGGAACCTTTGATGCCCAGCTTGTGTTCGAGCCGTTCCACCGAGACACCGGGATGCTCACGCGGCACGATGAACGACTTGATCGCCGCCCGACCAACCGACTTGTCCAAGGTGGCCCACACCACGATGTGGGTGGCGCGGGACCCGGCAGTGACATAGATCTTCTCGCCGTTGATCACATACTCGTCGCCGTCCAGGGTGGCGGTCGTCGTAACCGCCGCCGAGTCCGACCCGAATCCCGGCTCGGTGATGGCCATCGCGGCCCACACCTTGCCCAGGCGCTCCAGTTGCTCGTCGGTGGCCACCGCGGAAATCGCGGCGTTGCCCAGACCCTGATAGGGGATGGACAGCATCATCGCGACGTCGCCCCAGCTGGCTTCCAGCGTCTGCAGCAGCGCCGCCATGTTGCCGCCATTGTGGTTTTTGTCTCTGGCTTCCTCCTCGTCGCGGAGGGCGTCCGCGCCGGCGAAGGCGAATGTTTCGGCGGCGCCCTCGAACAGGTTGATCAGGGTGTCGAGTTCGATCGGGTAGGCGTGTTCCTTCAGGTCGTACTTGCGCGCGATCGGCCGCATCATCTCGGCGGCACCCTGATGGGTCTTGACGATCACCGCTTGCAGCTTGCGGGGGAGCTCCAGATTGATTGCCATGATTGATCTTTCGGTCGCTTAGATAACTACAACGCCCTCGGCGACGCCGATGGCCCGCAAGTCGCGGTACCAGCGCTCGACCGGGTGTTCCTTGGTGAATCCGTGTCCGCCCAGCAGCTGTACGCCGTCCAGGCCGATCTGCATGCCCTTGTCGGAGCCCAGTCGCTTGGCCAGTGCGGCCTCGCGGGCGAACGGCAGGCCCTGTTCGGCGCGGGATGCGCCGCGCCAGGTGATCAGCCGCAGCCCGTCCAATTCGATAGCGATGTTGGCGCACATGAACGCCACCGCTTGACGCCGCGCGATCGGCTCGCCGAAGGCTTCGCGCTCTTTCACGTATGGCACGACGTAGTCGAGCACCGCGTGCGAGGTGCCGACAGCCAGTGCGGCCCAGCCCAATCGGGCCAGCGCGAGCGCCTCGGAGTAATCGTTGTCGCTGGCTTCGTCCTCGCCCAGCCGGGCCGTCAGCGGCACCGACACCCCGGAGAGCTCGACCTGGCCCAGGGCCGCCGAGCGAATCCCCATGCTCGGGTCGGCCTTGACGGTCAATCCCGGGGTCGACGACTCGACGATGAACAACGCCGGCTTTCCGTTGAGTTGCGCGCCGACGATGAACAGCTCGGCGTCGGCGGCGGCCGGGACCAACGACTTCACCCCATCGAGGCGGTATCCGGACGGCGTGCGTACCGCGGTGGTCTTCAGCCGGGTGGGGTCGAACAACGGCTGGGGTTCGGCGATCGCCACGCAGGCCTGCGGGACATTCTCGCCGGCGAACTCTTTCAGGTAGGTGGCCTGCTGATCGGCGCTGCCCCAATGTGTCAACGCCGACGCCACCCCGCCGGGGGCCAGAATCGGCAGCGCCAGCCCCATATCGCCATACGCCAGCGCCTCGGCGACCAGAACATTGGTCACGCTGGATCGGTGTTCGGCGATGCCGTCGAAGTCCTCGGGGATGTTGATCGCGGTGATGCCCAGCTCGGCAGCCTTGGCGATCAGGCCGGGCGGGTAGGCTGCGGCTTCGTCGGCGTCGTGCGCGGCGGGGCGCAATACTTCCTCGGCGAATTCGTCGACGGTCTCGATGATCAGCTTCTGGTCATCGTCCGGTGTGAGGTCGAAGAAGTCGCGGCCGCTGGACTTCAGCCGGGTCGGTCCGCCCCGCATGCTCTGCACGCGCCTGAACTGACGGGTGACGGCCCCTTGGGCGGAGAACATCTTGTTCACCCCGTAGCGCAAGGACCGGTTCAAGGGATCGCGCAGGTGGTACTTGTCCAGGAACTCCTGGCCGACGATCGGAGTCAGGAGCGCAAGCCCGATATCGATACCGGTCCGTTTGTGTGGCTGCATCCCGACTCCGGTCTTGCGGGCGCGTCGTTTCTGGCGCGAGCGGGGAGGTTTTGCAGCGGAAGTGGCATCGGTCATGTCAGCAGCCTCGGTCGTTGGGGCGATGCGGATAACGGTATCTTACTCCGGAGTAAGATAGATAGGGCATGTTGGCTAATTCACAACGGGACGAAGCCTGTTCAGCACCTGTTCATGCAGGTGGTTGTTGCTGGCCACGGCGCTGCCGCCGTGCGGGCCGGCCACGCCGTCCAGGCTGGTGAACCGCCCGCCCGCCTCCCGCAGCAGGATGTCCAGCGCGGCGAGGTCCCACACCGACACCTCCGGTTCGGCGGCGATGTCGACCGCCCCCTCGGCCACCAGGCAATAGGACAGGAAATCGCCGTAGGCCCGCACCCGCCACACCGCGTCGGTCAGCTCGATGAAGCGTTCGCGCAAACCGAGCTGCGCCCACCCCGACAGGCTGGAGAACGACAGGCTCGCCGAATTCAACTCCGCAACCGAGGACACCGAAAGCCGCCGCGGCGGGTCGCCGTCCACCGTGGCGAACGCGCCCTGATCGCGCGCGGCCCACCAGCGTCGTTGCAGCGCGGGCGCGCTGACGACACCGACGCACGGGACGGCGTCCTCGAGCAACGCGATCAAACTGGCCCACACCGGCACCCCGCGCACGAAGTTCTTGGTGCCGTCGATCGGATCGATGATCCACTGCCGGCCATTGAAAATTGTTGTGCCGCCGAACTCTTCGCCCAATACATGGTCGCCGGGCCGCTCCCGGCCAAGCACCTCGCGCAGGTCGGATTCGACCGCCCGATCGGCGTCGGTCACCGGCGTGAGATCGGGTTTGGTGTCGATGCGCAGGTCCAGCGCACCGAACCGGGCGCGGGTGAGTGCGTCGGCGCGGTCGGCCAGCGTCAGCGCGAGCGCGAGATCGTCGGTGCGACTCATGCCAGCAGTCCTACCATGGCTTTTCCCAGCGCCTACCATTGCCGGATGTGGGAATTCGGTTTGCTGATCCTGCTGATAGCGGTTTTCTTGGCATTTCTCGCCCCACGCCTCATGCCGCGCGGCCCGCGGGGCGCCCTGGCCAGCGGCACCCTGCGGGTGACCGGGGTCAGCTCGGGACCGGACGCCGACGGTGAGCAATACGCCACCATCGCCGGCGTGATCGACGGTCCCACTGTCAGCGAGTACGCGGTGTACCGACGCATGCTCGTCAAAGCCGGCCACTGGCCGGTCGTCGGCGAGGTGCTGCCGGTGGTGTATTCGCCGAAGAACCCGGACAACTGGTCGATGGCGCCGGCCGAACCGACCGACGGCTAGGACAGGATCACCCGGCGGCCGGCGGGCGCGTCAGGACCTTGATTCGCTGGCCGTACCGGGGGATGACGATCGTTGGTCGCGAGACCGTCCCTACGGGCATGCCCGGTACGCCGAGCATGCCGGACCCGGATCCGGCGATCTCGCCGGTGGCCGCAAGGGTGGGTGAACCCCCGCCGGACAAGGCGGTGAGGGGGGTGTTCGACGGCGCCGCCCAGCTTGTCGGCACGGACATCGATCCGATCGTGCCGGCCCGGGCAAGGGTTGCGGTTACGTTGCCCAGACCCGTGATAGCGCTCAGCTCAGGTACGGCGGAGAGCGTCGGGGCGACCTCGGCTGTCTCTGCCCCTAGTTCCGGCAACATGCCCAGGTCGTCCTCGGCCCCAATGACTCCCGAGGTGGTCCCCTCCATTTTGAAGGTGCCGTTGATCGCGGTACCGACAACCCGTATGACGTCAAGGAGGCCCAGATCGGTATTGAGGAGCGACGACGGGTCGATCGCCGTCAAAAGCGCCGCCAGCGACGGGTCTGGAGCGGCGGCGTTCGCCTGGGTGACCGCCGCGTTCTGAGCGATCAGCCCCGCTGGGTTGGTGGTCTGGTTCGGAGAGGAGAACGGCATCAGCTGCGCCGCCGCCTCGGAGCTCGCGGCATAGCCATACATCGCGGCGGCGTCCTGGGCCCAATACTCGGCGTACTGCGCCTCGGTGGCCGCGATCGCCACGGTGTTTTGGCCGAAGAAATTCGTCGCGATCAGCGCTGCCTGCTGGATGCGGTTGGCGGTGACCGCCGGCGGGGGCACCGTCATCGCGAACGCCAGCTCATAGGCCGCCGCGGCGGCCCTGGCCTGCATGGCCGTCTGCCTTGTCAGCTCAGCGGTCATCTGCAGCCAACCCAGGTACGGGGCAACGGTGGCCGTCATAGCCGCCGATGCCGGGCCGCGCCAGTGCAAGCTGGTGAGGCCCGAAACCACCGATTCATAGGTCTCGGCCGTGATGTCCAACTCGGCCGTCAGTGAGTCCCAACTGCCCGCGGCGGCAAGCAGCGGGGCCGATCCGGGGCCGCTGTACATTCGGCCGGAGCTGATCTCCGGCGGCAGAAACGCGAAATCCATTGAGTCACATATCTATAGCTGTTGCGCGTGGCTCCCGATCGTCACCCGGCTGCGGGTGAGCGTGACATCACCGTGAGCCGCACCCCGTACCGGGGCGGGGCACCGACGCCCGAGCCTCGCGGAACGGTCCCCGCCGGCATGCCGGGATAGCCCGGATAACCGGCCGCGGCCGCCTCCTCGGTCCCCGGAATCGTGGTGAAGCCGTTGGGCGGCAACGCAGTGACCTGGCCGCCCGACGGCGCCGACCAACTTGCCGGTACGGACATCGGCCCGATCGTGCCGCCGCGGGCAAGGACTGCGGTCACGTTGCCCAGCCCTGCGCCACCGCCGAGTTGGGAACCCGCGGTGAGGGCCGGGGCGGTCGGGGCGACCTCGGCTGCAGCAGCCGCCGCCTTGGGCAAGACGCCCAGATTGTTCTCGGCCCCAATGACCCCGCCGGCGAACGCCTCCATGTAGTAGGTGGAGTTCAGCGACGTGCCGGTGGCCGCGATGACGTCAAGGACGGTGAGGTCGTCAGGCATGATCGCCGCCGGGTTGGCCACCAACGATTGCAATGCCTGGGTCGCCGCCGAAATCACTTGCGACACCGGGTCTGCCGCGGCGCCGGCGTTGGCCTGCGCGACCGCCGCGTTCTGAGCTGTCAGCCCGGCCGCGTTGGTGGTCTGTTGTGGCGAGGGGAACGGCGTCAACTGCGCTGCCGCCGCCGAGGAGGTGGCCTAGCCCGACATTGCCGACACGTCCTGGGCCCAGAATTCGGTGTACTGCGCCTCCGTGGCTGCGATCGCCGCGATGTTCTGGCCCAACAGGTTCGTCGCGATCAGCGCTGCCAGCCGGGTGCGGTTCGCCGTCACCAGCGGCGGTGGCACCGTGCTCGCAAAGGCCTGCTCGTAGGCCGCCGCGGCGGCCCTGGCCTGCATGGCCGTCTGCTTTGTCTGTTCGGCGGTGGTTTGCGCCCAACCCGTGTATTCGGCGACCGCGGCCGCCATCGCCTCGGATGCGGGTCCGCTCCACTGCAAGCTCAGGCCGGAAAGGACCGATTCAAAGGACTCGGCCGTGGTACTCAGCTCAGCGGCCAGCGCGTCCCAGCTGCTCGCGGCCGCCGAATACGAGGCCGGCCCGGGGCCGGTGTACATCCGGCCGGAATTGATCTCCGGTGGCAAGAATACGAAATCCATTGTGTCAAATCTCCTTAGTTGGTGTATTTCGTGAAAGGACCTGGGCATCTTGGCTTTTCATGAAACGCCGCTCAGGGTCGAGGCCAGCCTTGCAACCAGACGTGTCGGCGGGGCATGCGCACGGAGCATCTCGGGCGGCCTTCGGTCAGGTGTCTGCGAAAACGCAAGGCCAAGTATCGCGTCTCGAACGAGTCAGCGGGTGCAAGTCCAGCAAATCCCCGGAGCATTCCTAAATTGCCATGTCGACACGCTTTTGGGACCAATGGCACCTATCTGTGGACCAATGCCCCTGGGGCAGAGGGCCCGCCGATCAATAACGTGCGAATAGGCGACGGGTGCATTCCCCGTCCTCCGCTCGGTCAGAGGAGGCGCGATGCGTGAAGTTCCAGCTCCGGCAGTCGTTGTAGGTGTCGACGGATCCAAAGCGGCGCTGCATGCGACGGTGTGGGCGGTCGACGAAGCGCTCTGCCGTGATATCCCGTTGCGTCTGGTGTATGTCATCGATCCGCTGAATCCGGTCGGCGCCGGCGGTGGCGACGGCCCCCAAGCCGCCGCCTGCACCGCATTGCACGTCGCTCGCCAGGCGGCCGAGAGCGCCGGGAAACCGGTCAAGGTCGAGAGCGAGATCCTCTATGGGAAGCCGCTTAACAAGCTGATGGAGGAGTCACGGTACGCGCCGATGATATGCATCGGGTCGATCGGGCTCAACCACGCCTGTCGCGGAGGGGGGTCCGTCGCGGCGTCGTTGGCAACTTCGGCACTGTGCCCGGTGGCGGTGATCAACCGGCCCGCGGGTGGACCGGCGACCCCGGCGCTCGACGGGATCGCCGTCGGAGTCGACAATGGTGTGGTGTTGCGGCATGCGTTCGAGGAAGCGCGATTGCGGGGAGTTCCGCTGCACTTCGTCTCTGGAAAAGGTTCGAGTCCAGTGCAATTGAGTCGCCGGATGGCGCGATGGACACGGTTGTACCCCGACGTCCAGGTCGAGACCGGCACACATAGCGGGCGGGATCAATTGTTCGTCGTCGACTCGCACGAATGTCGCGACGTGTGCGGCACTCCCACGGTGGAGTTTTCGGTGCTCGCAATTCGTAGCGGCAATCTGTAGAGCTCGAGGCCTCGCGTCGATAAAGATCTTCAGTCACTCGTCGGCGGCTGACGCCGCTGGGTACTCGACGAGATCCGCGAGGTCGCGCCGCGGCGTTGGCGGCAGCGGATCGGCATTGATCGGAGCCCAGCCGATTCGCAGCAGCATCTGGGGGTGGCCGCCGGCGCCGAACACATCGGCCCGGACGGCTTCGCGCGTCTCGGCGATCTCCAGGGGCTCACTGATCGGGCAGCAGGCCAAACCCATCGCGGTAGCGCTCAGCAACACGATGCTGGTGGCTTCGCCGGCCTGCAGCCAGGCCAATCGGTCGTCTAGTTCGGTGCCCAGTGCCAGGATGGCGGAGCCGTCGTCGGCGGGTGCGACGCCGGACGGTTGGGCCAGACTGGGCCCGGCGAACACCCGGCCGGGGATCGGCGCGGAGTGGTCGGACGGCGGCGTGCTGCGCGCCGGCACCCCGGCTATCGAGCCGTAGCGTCCGGTCCATGTGGTGAGTTCACGAAGGTACTCCGGATTCGTATTGTGATCCCAAACAGATTGCGCCACAATTGCTCTCATCTTGTCTACGGCGTCAACCCGGCGCAGCATGACGCCGCTGCGCGCCGCTCGGGCGGCCATCTGCGCGATGTCGCTGCCCGCCACCGGCCACGGGCTGTACGCCCGCCGGTCGGTTCGCCGCCGCGGTATGGCGGCCGCGAGCGCGATGTCGGCGTGGTCGGGAACATGCCGCCGCACCTCGATGGCGGCCAGGTGGCACGGGTCGGCGGGATCGGGAAAGCGATTCACCTTGGCTTGCCAACCCATGGCCGCCAGAGCGACGACGCAGTGATGCAACGCAATGCCGCAGCTGATGATCAAGTCTCGCCCGTCCGGGTCGGTGTTCCGCAACTGCATGTCCGGCTCGTAGCGCAGATCAATACTTGCCCCGTTCACCCGCCACCGCCATGGTTGCGTGTTGTGGATCGACGGAGCGCGGATGGCCAGCGTGAGTGCTCCCTCAAGGGTGCCGGCGTCCGGGAAGTCTGTATTCATAGCTGGTCGGGTTCGGGGCCGAAGGTGAAGTGGCGGCCGGTGATGTCGGACGGCGCTATCCGCACGTAAAGAGGTTTATGTGTTGCCGTCCACGGCAGTAGTCGAGCGCGTTCGGCTTCGGCGATCTCCGTCTGCGCACGCAGTATTTTCGCCCTGCCCCGAACGATCACGCTCCAGCCTTCGGCCGGATTGTGATCGTCGGCTTCGAAGAGCACGATGCGATTCGAAACGGCTGAAAATAGTTTGGTGCCTTCGGCCGTTCGAAACAGCACCGTCCGGCCCTGAACGACAAAATTGACCGGGAAGATCTCGGGCTCGCCGGCGAAGTTGGTCACCAATCGGCCTAGCGCCACCCCGGCCAGCCGGTTCCAACTCTCGTCTGTGGAAAGCAGCGAAATCGGGTCGTCGGTCATGGGGCGAGCCTTTCTAGGACGTGGTCTAGCGGCCGCCGCGGTGTCAGCGCGGGGTGATCTCGAGTGGTGGTGTAATACCAACGCGGACAAGGACTTGCGGCTCATCGCGATAGCCGATGAGGGCAGCCCGGCAGGCCGGCATTACCGCCTTCTGGAGAACATGTATGTCCACGATAACGACGCTATTGCCGAGCGGGATGGGCCAGTAGGGCCGTTGGTCCCCGCTGGTGGGGCAATCCGGCCAGTTCTCGTCGACGCTCGAGGTTGCCCTACTCTGGTCTTGCACCGGCCGTCACGGGCTCACTTCGGCTCATCGCCACCAGACGGTCGAGGCATGCTTGAATCAAAAGATAGAACATGTGGCGCCGCAGGTTGGGCATAGGGGAAGGGGCGCCACACCAGTCCAGGGAAGGTCCTGACGCAATGTCTTCCAAATTGACACCGAAGTTCGAGATGGCGCAGTCGCATTACGACGTGTCAGACGACTTCTTCCGCACGTTCCAAGATCCCACACAGACCTACAGCTGTGCGTACTTCGAGCGGGACGACATGACCCTCGAAGAAGCACAGATCGCGAAGATCGACCTGTCACTCGGCAAGCTGGGCCTCGAGCCCGGGATGACACTGCTCGACATCGGCTGCGGCTGGGGCGCCTGCATCAACCGCGCCCTGGAGAAGTACGACGTCAATGTCATTGGCCTGACGCTGAGCAAGAACCAGCACGCCCATGTTCAGGCGCTGCTCGACAAGAACCCGAGCAAGCGCTCGAAGACGGTCCAGTTGCGCGGCTGGGAAGAATGGGAAGGCAAGGTTGACCGGATCGTGTCGATTGGCGCCTTCGAACACTTCAACTTCGACCGCTACGACGAGTTCTTCAAGATCACCTATGAGTCGATGCCTGCTGACGGAGTGATGCTGCTGCACACCATCACGGTGTTGCCGGTCAAGGAGATGGTCGCCAGGGGTTTGCCACTGACCATCACGAAGGCAAAGTTCATCAAGTTCATGGTCGACGAGATCTTCCCAGGCTGCCGGCTCCCAACGGTCGACATGGTGCCTGACTATGCCGCCAAGGCCGGCTACACCACCACCCGCGTCCACCAGTTACAGCGGCACTATTCGCGGACCATGGATGAGTGGACGAAGAATCTGAGGGCGCACAGGGACCAGGCCATCGCACTGCAGGGTAAAGAGATGTATGAGCGCTGGGACCACTACCTGAGCGGGTGTGCGCAGTTGTTCCACGAGGGCTATCTCGACATCGCCCAGTACACCCTGGAGAAGCAACCGGCATCATCTGCATAGCGCGCAACGGTAATCGCGGCTTGCATTGTGGTTCCCAGCTGGCATCCTGAAGGCATGCCAGGCAAGGAAATCGATCGGAACCGGGCGTCGAGCGCCCTCGAAGTGATCCGGCAGCACCCGGTATTGGTGCTGTTCGCGCTCTCGCCGGCGCTCGTGCTGTTGGGTGTCACCTGGTTCTTGGCCGGTGCCGGCTGGGCCATCTTCGAGGCGATCGTGCTGCTGCTCGGTGGTGCCGCCTTCGTTGTGTTGAAGCGCTAACGCCACCGCATGCGTTCGTGGTGGGGTTGGGGCACCGTCGAGGAAGCGCTTTCCGGAGCGAGAGACGCAGGATCTGACCACCCGGGTATCGGCGCTGTTGCCCGGCCACGACCTGACCGACCACGCCCCGCCGGATCCGACAGAGCTCGGGTTGGCGACGCCGCGAATCACCCCGCCGCCGCCGCTGGCCGCGATCTGCTCAACCGATCCCGCCGATCGCGCCGGCCATGCCCGCGGCAAAGCGTTTCGCGACGTCGCACGCAACCTGCAGGGAAACTTCGACCACACCCCAGACCTGATTGTCCGGCCCCAACGTGAGCAGGACGTCGTCGACGTGCTCGATTGGTGTGGTCGCGAAGGGATCTCGGTCATCCCGTACGGCGGCGGCAGCTCGGTCGTCGGCGGCGTCGAACCGCGCTTCGACGAGCCCGCCGTCACCGTGGACACCGGCGCCATGAACGCGGTGCTCGAAATCGACCGGGTCAGCCGGGCCGCCCGCATCCAGGCGGGCACGCTGGGCCCGGCGCTCGAAAACCAGCTCCGCCCACACGATTTGACCCTGCGGCACTTTCCGCAATCCTTCGGGTTTTCCACCCTGGGCGGCTGGCTGGCCACCCGCGCCGGCGGGCACTTCGCCACGCTCTACACCCACATCGACGACCTGACCGAATCGATGCGAGTCGTGACCCCGACCGGGGTGAGCGAATCGCGGCGGCTGCCGGGATCCGGCGCCGGGCCGTCCCCGGACCGGCTGTTCCTCGGGTCCGAGGGTACGCTCGGCATCATCACCGAGGCATGGATGCGGTTGCAAGACCGTCCGCGCTGGCAGGTCACGGCGTCGGTGGCGTTCGACGATTGGGCCGCCGCCGTCGATGCGACCCGGACCATCGCGCAGGCCGGGCTGTATCCGGCCAACTGCCGACTACTCGACCCGGCCGAGGCGTTCTTGAACGCCGGAACACCAACGAGCGGTGGGCTGCTGGTACTCGCTTTCGAATCGGCCGACCATCCTATCGACGCGTGGCTCGACAGGGCAGTCGACATCGCCATCGAACACGGCGGCACGGTGACCTCCCGGCGTGGCCGCGACACTTCAAGCGACACAACGGAACACGACGCTTCCGGCAACTGGCGCTCGTCCTTCCTGCGGATGCCCTATCAACGCGACGCGCTGGCTCGCCGCGCCGTCATCGCCGAAACATTCGAAACCGCTTGCACCTGGGACGAATTCGGCGCACTGCACGCCGCGGTGACCGACGCCGCCCGCACCGCGATCGAGCGGGTCTGCGGCGCCGGCGTCATCACCTGCCGGTTCACCCACGTCTACCCCGATGGCCCGGCGCCCTACTACGGCATCTACGCGGGCGGACGCTGGGGCTCCCTGGACGCGCAGTGGGACGAGATCAAGGCCGCCGTGTCCGAGGCGCTCAGCACAACCGGCGGCACCATCACCCATCACCACGCCGTAGGTCGCGACCACCGACCCTGGTATGACCGGCAGCGCCCGGACCCGTTCGCGGCCGCCCTACGCGCGGCGAAATCCGCGCTCGATCCGGCCGGGATCCTCAACCCGGGTGTGTTGCTGGACTAGATGGTCGCGGCCCGCTTCGCCCGGCTCCGCCGCCCTCGCGACCGCGACTGATTCAGCCGTGGCTGATGTGCAGCAGGCGAGAAAGGCTCGGCAGCTTCACGCGGGGACGTCCATGCGGCTCCCCGGTCGAACGTTCGAACTGATCGATGAGCTCCCAGTGGGCCGACGTGACCAGTTTCGGCTGCCTCGAGGCGAGCCAGTCAGCCACCTTGTCGGCGTGATCGTCACCGAATTCGGCCAGGGTTGCGCCTGCCAAGTCGGCGAGCAGGGTGTCGACGGTGTCCTGGGAGTCCTTCTTATTGGTGCCGATCACCCCGGTCGGTCCGCGCTTGATCCAGCCGACGACATATTCATTGCGGCTGCCATCCACCCGCCCGTCCGTGTTGGGGATGGTCGCCTTCTTCTCGTCGAACGGCAGCCCCGGAGTGGGGACGCCGCGGTAGCCGACCGACCGCACCACCAACTGAACTGGAAGCTCCTCGCGCTCGCCGGTGTCCTTGGCCGACACCCATCCGCTGTCGTCGGCGACCAACTCGTTGCGGCCGAGCACGATGTGCTCCACCTTTCCGTCGCCCTTGATCTCGACCGGAGAGGTCAAGAAACGGAACACCATGCGACGGTGTCCAGGACGGAGTTCGCGGCCCACGTAGCCGCGCAGCACCTTGATGTTCTGCTTGCAGACCTTGCCCACCGCTGCCGCATCGTCGTCGGTGATGCCCTCGAAGTCCGCCGGGTCGACCACCACGTCGACCCCTTCGAGGTCGGCCAGCTCGCGCAACTCCAGCGTGGTGAACGCGGCCTGCAGCGGCCCGCGCCGGCCCACGATCACCACTTCCTCCACCCCGCGCGGGCGCAGGGAGTCCAACGCGTGGTCGGCGATATCGGTCAATGCCAGCACGTCAGGGTCGGTGATCAGGATGCGAGCCACGTCCAGCGCGACATTTCCATTGCCGACGACCACGGCCCGGGCCCCCGACAGGTCGGGTGTCATCTCCTCGAAGTGCGGGTGTGCGTTGTACCAACCGACGAAATCGACTGCGGCGATACTGCCCGGCAGGTCCTCACCGGGGATGTTCAAGGAGCGGTCGGACTGCGCGCCGACTGCGTAGATCACCCCGTCGTAGTGCTCGGCGAGTTCGGCGGGGTGGACGTGTTCGCCCACCACCACGTTGCCGAAGAACCGGAAGCGGGGGTCTTCGGCGGTCTTCTCGAATTGTTTGCTGATCGACTTGATCTTGGGGTGATCGGGGGCCACGCCGGAGCGCACCAGCCCCCAGGGCGTCGGCAACATCTCCAGCATGTCGACGGCGACGTCGATCTCGTCGGACGCGTCGGCCGCCTTCAGCAGAGATGCCGCGGCGAAAAACCCCGACGGTCCCGAGCCGACGATGGCAACGTGATATGGACGCATTAATCGAGCCTTCTAGTTGGCGCCCGACTGCGGGCAAGGGGGCTGAGCGTCGCAGTCGCGCGGTGCGCGTGATGGTCTCCTGATGCTAGACGTTGGTCGCGGTAACGTGGGCGCCTGTGGAACCTGACCGTCTAGCCGACATCGCCGCCCTCGATTCCGCCTTGACCACGGTGGAGCGGGTGCTTGACGTCGATGGTTTGCGGAGCCGCATCGAGAAGCTCGAGCAGGAGGCCTCGGACCCGAAACTGTGGGACGACCAGGCCAACGCGCAGCGGGTCACCAGTGAGTTGTCTCACACCCAGGGCGAACTGCGCAGGGCCGAGGACTTGCGGCGCCGCATTGACGACCTGCCGGTGCTCTACGAGATGGCGGCCGAGGAAGAAGGCGCGTCCGCCGCGGAGGCGCTCGCCGAGGCTGACGCTGAGCTCAAGGCCCTGCGCGCCGACATCGAGGCCGCTGAGGTGCGCACCCTGCTGTCGGGCGAGTACGACGAACGTGAGGCGCTGGTCACCATTCGTTCCGGCGCGGGCGGGGTGGACGCGGCCGACTGGGCCGAGATGCTGATGCGGATGTACATCCGGTGGGCCGAGCAACACAAGTACGGCGTCGAGGTGTTCGACACGTCCTACGCCGAAGAAGCCGGGATCAAGAGCGCCACCTTCGCCGTGCACGCGCCGTTCGCCTACGGCACGTTGTCCGTTGAGCAGGGCACCCACCGGCTGGTCCGGATCAGCCCTTTCGACAACCAGAGCCGGCGTCAGACTTCGTTCGCCGAAGTCGAGGTGCTGCCCGTGGTGGAAACCACCGATCACATCGACATTCCCGAAGGTGATGTGCGCGTCGACGTGTACCGTTCCAGCGGTCCGGGCGGCCAGTCGGTGAACACCACGGACTCCGCGGTTCGTCTAACTCACGTGCCGACGGGTATTGTCGTCACTTGTCAGAACGAGAAGTCGCAGCTGCAGAACAAAGTTGCAGCGATGCGGGTTCTGCAAGCAAAGTTATTGGAGCGCAAGCGTTTAGAAGAACGTGCTGAGCTGGACGCCCTGAAGGGAGAGGGCGGTAGCTCCTGGGGCAATCAGATGCGCTCCTACGTATTGCACCCATATCAGATGGTCAAGGATCTGCGCACCGAGTACGAGGTGGGCAATCCGACGGCCGTATTGGACGGAGACATCGACGGGTTCCTGGAAGCGGGAATCCGGTGGCGCAACCGAAAACATGACGACTAAAACAACATTTCTTGCGATATCTTCGACGCAGCAACGCTGGCATGACTTCTGGCGCGGCCCCATCGGCGAATGGGTTATCACCAAGGGTCTGCGGATCGTCATGCTGCTTATCGCTGCGGTGCTGGCGGCCCGCTTCGTCACGTGGGTAGCGCAGCGGGTGACCCGGAGGCTTGACGTCGGATTCACCGAAAGTGACGCGTTGGTGCGCTCGGAGGCAACCAAGCACCGGCAGGCCGTCGCGTCGGTGATCTCTTGGGTGTCGATCGCGATTATCTGCGTGGTCGTTGTTGTCCAGCTCACCACGATCATGAATTTGTCAGTCGGGTCGCTGGTCGCACCGGCTGCGGTGCTGGGCGCTGCGCTGGGCTTCGGCGCTCAGCGGGTCGTCCAGGACCTGCTTGGCGGGTTCTTCATCATCATCGAGAAGCAGTACGGGTTCGGCGATCTAGTTTCGTTGACCGTGGCGGGCATCGCCGCCGAAGCGCGTGGCACGGTCGAGGACGTCACGCTGCGGGTCACCAAGCTGCGCTCCAGCGATGGCGAGGTGTTCACCATTCCCAACGGTCAGATCGTCAAGTCGGTCAACCTCTCCAAGGACTGGGCACGTGCGGTCGTCGACATTCCGGTCTCTACCAGCGTCGACCTCAACCGGGTCAACGAGGTTCTGCATCAGGAATGCGAGCACGCGCTCGACGACGTGGTGTTGGGGGAGTTGCTGCTGGACGCGCCCACGGTGATGGGCGTGGAGAGCATCGAAATCGACACCCTCACCCTGCGGCTGGTGGCCCGCACCCTGCCAGGGAAGCAGTTCGAGGCGGGCCGGCAATTGCGGGTGCTGGTCATCAGGGCGCTCGCCCGCGCGGGCATTATGACCGCGGCAGACGCGACCATCGGTGTTGTGGATGATGCCGCCGTCTCGGGCAGCGAGATCGCTGCGGACGCTGCTGTCAACACACCGGGTCGGGTGCAGTAGTCGTGAAGTTCTCGCTGAACGGCGTGCGTAAGCGCGTCCAAGAACGGGAGCGTAGGCCGAGCCACCTGTTTGGCGGCCGGGTTCGCATCTCGACCGTGGTGTTGATTGTGGCGTTCCTGGCGGTCTCGTGGGTGTACAACACCTACCGCCCGCACGAGCCGTCTCGCGGCAACACGCCGACCACCCAGGTGGTGCCGCCTGGCTTCGTGCCCGACCCGAACTACACGTGGGTGCCGCGCACCAGGGTCGATCAGCGACCGACTTCCACCGTCCCGCAAACCCCGACCACGACGGAGACTCCCACACCGAGCACCACCACCACGACCACCCCGCCGCCGTTCACGCTGCCATGCCTGATACCGGCCCTGTGCCCGTCCAGCACGACCGCGCCGTCAGCACCCTCATCGCCCGTACAGCAACCGCCGCCGGGGCCGGGTCCGGTGCCGACTTCGGCGCCGGCGGCCGGCTGATCTTCGCCTGCCGGCGAGAGACACCGCTACACTGGCGTGCCGTGATGATCACCCTGGACCATGTCAGCAAGCAGTACAAGTCGTCGGCTCGTCCGGCGCTTGATGACATCAACCTCAAGGTCGACAAGGGTGAGTTCGTGTTCCTGATCGGACCATCGGGTTCGGGCAAATCGACCTTCATCCGACTGCTGCTGGGCATGGAGAATCCCACCACCGGTGACGTCCAGCTGTCGAAGTTTCACGTCAACAAGCTGCGCGGCGGCCAGATACCGAAGCTGCGTCAGGTGATCGGCTGCGTCTTCCAGGACTTCCGATTGCTCCAGCAAAAGACCGTGTTCGAGAATGTGGCCTTCGCGCTGGAGGTCATCGGCAAACGCTCCGACGCCATCAACCGGGTGGTGCCCGAGGTGCTCGAGACGGTCGGCCTGTCCGGCAAGGCGAACCGGCTGCCGAGCGAGCTGTCGGGTGGTGAGCAGCAGCGGGTCGCGATCGCCCGCGCCATTGTCAACCGGCCGCTGGTACTGCTGGCCGATGAGCCGACCGGCAACCTGGACCCAGACACCAGTAAGGACATCATGGATTTGTTGGAGCGGATCAACCGCACCGGCACGACAGTGCTGATGGCAACGCACGACCACCACATCGTCGACTCGATGCGACAGCGGGTCGTTGAACTGTCACTGGGCAGGCTGGTTCGCGACGAAGAGCGCGGCGTCTACGGGATGGATCGCTAAGTGCGCTTCGGCTTCCTTCTCAACGAGGTCCTCAACGGCCTTCGCCGCAACGTCACCATGACGGCCGCGATGATCCTGACGACCGCGATTTCGATCGGTCTGCTCGGCGGCGGTCTGCTGGTGGTGCTTTTGGCCGACCACTCGCGGGCTATCTACCTCGACCGCGTCGAGACGCAGGTCTTCCTGAACGACGACGTCTCGGCCAACGACCCCAACTGCGACGCCAACCCGTGCAAGGCGCTGCGCGGGAAGATCGAAGGCCGCCAGGATGTCAAGTCGGTGCGATTCCTCAACCGTCAGCAGGCCTACGACGACGCCATCCGGAAGTTCCCGCAGTACAAAGACGTTGCCGGCAAGGACTCCTTCCCGGCGTCGTTCATCGTCAAGTTGGACAACCCCGAGCAGCACAAGGACTTCGACCTGGCGATGCAGGGCCAGCCCGGGGTGCTTTCGGTGCTCAATCAGAAAGATTTGATCGACCGGCTGTTCGCGGTGCTGGACGGTCTGAGCCGGGTCGCGTTCGCGGTTGCGCTGGTTCAGGGGATCGGCGCAATCCTGTTGATTGCCAACATGGTTCAGGTTGCCGCCCGCACGCGGCGCACGGAGATCGGCATCATGCGACTCGTCGGCGCCAGCCGCTGGTATACCCAGCTGCCCTTCCTGGTGGAGGCGACGGTGGCCGCGACGGCGGGTGTGGTCATCGCCATTCTGGGTCTGCTCGCGGTGCGGGCGATGTTCTTGGAGAACGCGTTGAACCAGTTCTACCAAGCCAATTTGATCGCCCGGGTCGACTATGCCGACATTCTCTACATCGCCCCTTACCTGTTGCTGCTGGGTGTGGCTATGTCGGGAGTGACGGCTTATCTGACGTTGCGCCTGTACGTGCGGCGGTAGCTGTGGCCACGAAGCCTAGTTCGCCGCGTAGCGGCAAGAAAATCATCGCCACCAATCGCAAAGCGCGGCATAACTATTCGATCGAAGAGGTGTTCGAGGCCGGCGTGGCCCTGCTCGGTACCGAGGTGAAGAGCCTGCGGGAGGGGCATGCGTCATTGGTCGACGCGTTCGCGACGGTCGACGACGGCGAAATCTGGCTGCGCAATGTGCACATCCCGGAATACCAGCACGGCAGCTGGACCAACCACGAACCGCGTCGCAACCGCAAGTTGCTGTTGCACCGTGCGCAAATCGACTCCCTGATCGGCAAGACCCGTGACGGCAACCTCGCCCTGGTCCCGTTGTCGATGTATTTCAACGAGGGCAAGGTCAAGGTCGAACTCGCGCTGGGACGCGGCAAGAAAGCGTACGACAAGCGCCAGGACCTGGCCCGCCGCGACGCCCAGCGCGAAGTGGTCCGTGAGCTCGGGCGCCGGGCCAAGGGCATGACCTGATCTAGCGCTTGCGCCGCCCCTACTATGGGCTCGGTGGGGTCGTTTGAGACTGAGGATCCGGTCATCCGGGAGTTGTCCGCCGCGGTGGAACGCAGCCCCGAGGTAGTCGAGTTGCGTGTGCATCTCGCCGGTCTGTTGGCCGACCGCGGCCGCTACGCCGAGGCGCTGGGTCATTGCGGTGCGGCACTGACGCAGGATGCCGGTAATGCCGGGGCGTTGAGTATGTTGGCGCGCTGCAGCGCGGCGCTGGCGGGGGAGCCGGCCACCAAGCAGCCGGCCGCCAAGCCGAGTTTCGATTGGTCCGTCGCTGAAGAGCAGGTCGCCGACATCATCGAGCCCGCCTTCGTCGAGACACCGGCCGAGCAGCGCTCCGACGCCGTCAACGAGAACGACTACGAGGTGGTGCAGCGCATCCGGGTCCGGCTCGACGACGTCGCCGGCATGACCGACGTCAAGAAGCAGATCGAACTGTCCCTGCTTGGTCCGATCCGAAATCCCGAGCTGATGAAGGCGTACAAGGTGTCCGCCCGCGGTGGGCTACTGCTGTTCGGACCGCCCGGCTGCGGCAAAACCTATATCGCCAAAGCTATTTCGGGGGAGTTAGGGGCGAGCTTCTACCAAGTGGGAATCGCCGACGTGCTGCATCACTGGTTCGGGGAGAGCGAACGCAGCATCCGCTCGATCTTCGACAGCGCGCGCCGCAACGCTCCCTGCGTCTTGTTCTTCGACGAGGTGGACGCCTTGGGGCACCGCCGGTCCGCGTTGAGTGGCAGCTCCGGGTTGCGTCCCGTCGTCAACACCCTGCTCGAGGAGATGGACTCGGCCACCTCCACCAATACCGGGGTGTATGTGCTCGGGGCCACCAATGCGCCGTGGGACGTCGATCCGGCGCTGCGGCGACCCGGGCGATTCGACCGGATGATTTTCGTCGGCCTGCCCGATGCCGAAGCCAGGACGGGGATCGTCCGGTCCCACCTGCAGGACCGCCCGGTGTCGGGCATAGATCTCAAGTCGATCGCCAACCGCACCGAGGGCTTCTCCGGTGCCGACCTGGCGTATGTCTGCGACAGCGCAACGCAATTGGCGATGGCCGACTCGATGCGCAGCGGGCAGGTTCGCCCGGTGACGATGGCCGATATCGACGCCGCCGCCGCGCAGATCCGCCCCAGCACCGGACCCTGGTTCGAAACCGCGCGCAATGTCGTCGAATTCGCCAACAACGACGGCACCTACGACGAGCTGGCAAAGTACATGCGCCGCAGGAAGTTCCGTTGAGCCAGAATGCCGGTGTCGACCGCGATGCCAACCAGGTCGCCGATGCCTACTTCGAGGTGGGGAAGTACGAGAGCGCCCGAGATGTTCTGAGCCGTGCGCTGTCGCAGCACCCGAATGATCCCGAACTGTTGGCGCAGTACGCGCGGGCCGAATACCTACTGAAGAACTTCCCGGCCGCCGCGCACAGCGCCTACGCGGCGCTTTCCGTGGCACCGCAGTCCGAATTGGCGATGCGGGTTTACGCGCTGTCGCTCGAAGGCCTGGGCCGCCTTCCCGAAGCATTGTCGATGGCCTGGCACACCGTGATCGCGAACCCGAATTCAGCTGTGACACACAAGCTTTACGCGCGGCTGCTGTTGAGAGCGCGCCAGGGGCGTGCGGCGCTCTGCGAAGTGGACGAGGCATTGCGTCTGGACCCCACCAATGTCGATGCAATTGTCTTGCGTGGTTCGATCCTGCAGTCCATGGGCCGAATCGAGGAATCTGATGCGGCGTTTGCCCAGGCGCTGACGCTGGACCCGGGCAACGCGGACGCGCTGCACGACATGTCCATCAATCGGCTCAGCCGGCGCAAATACGCGCGCGCCCTGCGTGGCTTCCTCGGTGCCGCGGGCATCGACCCGAAGCTCGGGGACCTGGCCCGCAAGAACATCGGCCTGCTGCTGGCGAGGATCTTGAAAATCGTCACCCCGGTCGCGGTGCTGCTCAGCTTTCTTGCCACTTTCGTCGGATCGGTGGACTGCAGCGGTCATTCGACGGTGGCGCTGCGAGTGGCCACCGGACTGGTCACCGCGACGCTGATCGCCGTCCTCGGCTGGATGTATCGCTCGGTTCCTCGCGCGGTACTGGTTTCCGTCTTGCGCGAACGTTCGTTTGTCACTGCCCGTGTCTTGCATGCGGTGCTGGCATTGGCCCTGGGGGCCGGGGTCACCCTGTGCGGCGGGCCGGAGTGGACCATCCCCGCCGGGGCCTTCCTCGTCTTTGCCGGCCTGATTCTGGTGCGGGTTGGGCTAAGAATGAATTGGTAGCGGGCCTAGTATCCGAACATGGCTGCCCGTGCGCTCACTCAACTCGACAAGTCCGACGTGTTGCCCGGCCTCTTCGGTGTGTGGGATTCCATCGACGCGCTGTTAGAGGGGTTGCCCGAGGAAGGCTGGCAGACGCCGACGCCGCTGCCCGGCTGGTGCGTGCAGGCAGTCGTTGCGCACATGATCGGAACCGAGTCGTTCCTGGAGGGCATCTCCCCGCCGGCGCCCGACATCGACGTCAAGTCGCTCGACCATGTGCGCAACGACATCGGGGCGATGAACGAGTGCTGGGTGCGTGGTCTCAGCGGTGAATCCGGCGCTGCCGTGCTCGAGCGTTTCCGACAGGTGACGGGTGGCCGCCGTGAAGTTCTGGCGGGATTGCCCGACGACGTGTGGAACGCGGAGACGCCGACGCCTGCGGGCATGGACAGTTATGGACGATTCATGCGGATCAGGGTGTTCGATTGCTGGATGCATGAGCAGGACATCCGGGTTGCGTTGCAGCGGCCGTCGTCCGATGACGAGCTCGAGGGGCCCGCATCACAGCTGTCCCTGGACGAGGTCGCAACCTCGATGGGCTTTGTCGTCGGCAAGCTCGCGCAAGCTCCGGACGGGTCGCGGATCCTGTTCGATCTGACCGGCCCGCTGGCTCGCGGCATCCGCGTGGCTGTCGATGGCCGGGCTCAGCTGGTCGACGACTTCGGTGACAAGGAGCCGACGGCGACCGTGCGGCTCGACGCCCTGCAGTTCACCCGGCTGGCCGGGGGCCGTCCGCTGTGCCCCGCGCGCGCCCAGGACGTCGAACTCGATGGCGACACCGAGGTGGCCGCGCGAATCGTCGAGCGGCTCAACTTCGTAATCTGAGCTTGGCGGATCAGATACCGGTGCTGTTTACGACTTCGGGGCACAGATCCCGCAGCGCGTAGTGAACTAGCGTGGTGGCTTCGGTGTAACTCGGTGGGGCACCGGCATGTTGCAGTTCCACGCTGATCCAGGTGCGCGTGACGTCGGGCGACATGACCTCTTTGCCGACGTCGATGCAGACCTGCCGTCCGTCGGCAAGCAGTTCGGAGTCGGACACGCCCGGATGAACCACGCCTCGCGACTTGATGTCGGTCAGGAACTGGTTATCGTCGGCATGAGCAGGGCTCGCGAACACAACCGCCCCCGCTCCTACAGCAGCCAGTAGTGGTACAACTTCTCGCATTCTCTCTTCCCCCAAAGCGGTTTCACGGCCCAGCGTCGCCTTGTCGCCGCGGCCCCCAACCTGGCTTTGCGCGCTGGATCTCCCTACACATGCTTTTCGTGAGTACCCACTGTGGGCACGAGTTATGTGAGTGAAATCACTCGGACTGCTTAAACAGGTCTATCGAACGTGGAACTTCGTGACTTGATCGGAAACTTAATCCCGTTGCCGCTGGTTAATAGCGGCGTACTATGGACAGTCCTGCTGAAAGTTGGCGGGGGTGCGAGGGGCTGAAAGGTTTCGACTTCGCGCATCGAATCAAGGGAAGCGTGCCGGTGCAGGCAAGAGACCACCGTAAGCGTCGTTGCAACCATATAAGCGCCGATTCACATCAGCGCGACTACGCTCTCGCTGCCTAAGCGACAGCTAGTCTGTCAGACCGGGACCTCCCTCGGCCCGGACCCTGGCATCAGCTAGAGGGATCCACCGATGAGTTCGGTCGCGGGACTCATCGGGACAACTACAGCGACTGGGATCGTCATCCTGGCTAGTCCGCGTGACCAGGAGATCCGAGTAGAGGCATAGCGGACTGCGCACGGAGAAGCCTTGAGGGAATGCCGTAGGACCCGGGTTCGATTCCCGGCAGCTCCACCGAGAAAGTGCTGGTCAGGGCCTTAAATATACCGGACATTCTGGTCATCCCCGTGACTGCGGTTGTGCAGGGCGCTGACCGTGTAGGCAGGTTGCCGCGGAACAACGCGCACTATGGGCAGCGACCGCATGTTCCGGCCGCCTCTCGATGCTATGTCGCGGTAACTTCCCGGATCTGGTTGCCGCCGGAGCGTTTCGCGTCATACATTGCGGCATCGGCGATGGCGATCAGATCGTCGACCGTCTCGCAGCCGAGGACCGAGACAGACTTCAGAGGAAGGCGGGCGACTCCCACGCTGGCGGTGATGCCGAACGGCATGGCCGCGACGGCGTTTCGCACAGCTTCGGCCCACCCGTTGATCTGATCATCGCTGACGATATCGGCGATGCAGAATTCCTCGCCCCCCACGCGCGCGACGACCGCACTGTCGCCGCTGTGCTGACGAAGGACATTGCCAACCGCGATCAGCGCCCTGTCGCCTAATGCGTGGCCGTATGTGTCATTGACGTTCTTGAAGTGGTCCAGATCGACCATCGTCACGGCGAGACACCGGTCGGTGGCAAGTGTGTGTGCGGCCACCAGGTGACCGGCCGAACGATAAAACCCGCGCCGGTTGAGCACTCCGCACAGAGGGTCGACATCGGAGTCCATCACGTCGATACCGAGGAAATGCACCAGCGTGTGGCTGACGAACGGCACAGAGACCTCTGCGGCAGTAATCCCCATAAAGACGCAGGCGGCTCCAACAACGTCGCCGCTACTGGCGGACAGTTTGATCGCCAAGGCCAGTGTCGTGGCTGCTGCGACGGCCAGGGTCAGGAGCAGAAGAGTAGCTCTATGGAAGAAGGCAACGTATCCAGCCAGCATGGCAAACGTCATAGATGCGATCAGGCCGAATAACGCGTCAGAGTAACTCAGGCAGACAACGGCCGTAGAGGCAACGGCAGTAACGGCGTAATAGATCGATTGCCGCCGCGTCGGCCACCGGCGCGCCCAGAGCAACGCCATCGTCATGCACCAGGCCACTGACAGCAGCACTGCGGTGTACGTCACCGCGCGGTCAGGACCAGCGGGACTCCACGTCATGGCCAGTGTGATCGCACCGAGCGTGGCGGTTGTTGCGGCGACGAACAAACGGACGAACTTTTGCAAATCCCGGGACGCCAGATAGCCCGTGAGCCAGTCGTAATGGTCGGGTTGGCGCCACCACACAGCCAAGCGACTCACGCCGCCCGCCATCTCGTCGGGCGACGGTGCCGCTCTCGTATTGACAGCCCGGAACCACCGTGAGTGACCCTCACGGCATCCTGGTTCGCCATCAGCCTCCCACGAGTTGCTGGCATCGTTCGCCCTCAGCTACGGGCGTTAGCCTTTGCATCAGACCACAGACTATCGTTGGCGAACAACGCTGACCGCAAGGTCACAGGCCGCCGAAGCGACAAGACCTCTCACCCGTTCGGCAAACGTGGTTCCGACGTAGCCGCGCGCGTTGGTCTCAGCCTCAGAGCCTGTGACGTGCTCGCCGCGCCGCCGGATGCGCCGCAACCGGTGAATACTGGTGAAATCCACCAGTTTCTCTCGGACCTTCCCGAGTAATCCTCGGCCACGGGGTTCCGGCTCAGGGATGGCGGCTCACACGCAAACTCCCGCGCAGTCTGCGTGATGTCAGGGACGACTGCGGTCGCATCACCCGCCCGCGCCCGTCCCATTGGGCGGTGCTGTCGCTGTTCAGACGATTCAGCGGCGACGGCCTCATCCGGGCTGTCGTCGTTGACCCCCATGACGGTGGAGGTTGGTCCGGTGCCGGTCTCCGCGATGCCGCTTTGAGTGCAGCTCCACTCTGGATTAGCGGACGATGACCCTTGACGGCGTCAAGACCCGAAAGCGAAACCGCTGGTAACGAGCGGGACTGAACCGGAACGAGACGTAACGAAACCGCAGTTCAGAATGCACAATGCCTGGTAGAAGCTCGGGTTCGATTCCCGGCAGCTCCACTCTTTGACCTGCAGATATGCGAAGATTTCCCACTGTGACAAGTGGAATGACAAGTAAGTCGGCCCGGGGGCGTTGGGCCTCGATTCGGACCTAACGCGAAGCGTGACAGTTTGTCGGGACGCTGGAATATCGGGTCGGAATCGGCCTACGCTCTAGACACTTTCCATGGTCATCCGATTCGCCGATGTTTCGACGACCTGGCGGGAGGATCGCGATGTCGTTATCTGGCGGTGGCCCCCGAGTTCCTGGCTTCGGCGGCAACGGATGTGTCGAATATCGGCTGGGCGGTGACCGCGGCGAATGCGGCGGCGGCGGCCCCGACGACCGGGGTGCTGGCCGCCGGCGCCGATGAGGTGTCGGCTGCGGTGGCGTCGCTGTTCGCCAGCCACGGGCAGGCCTTTCAGCAGCTCGGCGCGCAGGCGGCGGCGTTTCACGCGCAGTTCGTGCAGGCGTTAAGCGGCGCGGGGGGCGCGTATGCGGCCGCTGAGGCGGCCAATGCTTCGCCGCTGGAGACCTTGCAGCAGGGCATCCAGACGCTGGAGCAGGACATCTTGGGAGTGATCAATGCGCCCACCAACTTGTTGTTGGGGACCCCGTTGATCGGTGACGGTACCAATGGTGCGCCGGGGACCGGGCAGGCCGGGTGGGGGCCGGGCGGGCTTTTGTTCGGCAACGGCGGTACTGGCGGGTCCGGTGCGCCGGGGCAGCCCGGCGGTGCTGGCGGTAGGGCCTGGTTGTTCGGCAACGGCGGCCAGGGCGGGGACGGTGGGGCTGGCACGACCGGCAGCACGGGCTCGGCGGCCAGCAGCACCATCGGCGGCATCGGCGGCGTCGGCGGGGTCGGCGGGGCCGGCGGCAACGGCGGGCTGCTGTTCGGCAACGGCGGTGGCGGCGGGGCCGGCGGCATCGGCGGGCTCGGCGGGGCCGGTGGCCTCGGTGTCGCTGGCACCGCCGGCTCTGTCAACGGCGGCAACGGTACGGACGGCGGCCACGGCGGCAGCGGCGGTATGGGCGGGGCCGGCGGCCAAGGCTCGCCCTTGTTCGGCCATGCCGGCGCCAACGGCAACGGCAGCGCCGGCGGCAACGGCGGCCAGGGCGGCGACGGCGGTGCGGGCCTTGACGGCGTCGGCATACCCGCCGTCGGCCACGGCGGCACCGGCGGCAACGGCGGGGCTGGCGGCCTGGGTGGCAACGCGGGCAGCGGAGGCACCGGCGGCATCGCGGGTGCCGCGGGCAACGGCGGCAACGGTGGCGGCGGCGGCCAAGGCGGCGACAGCAGCTTCTTCGGCTCTGGCACCGACGCGCTTCACCGCCGGCAGCGGCGGCAACGGGGGCAACGGCGGCGCCGGCAACATCGGCGGCAACGGCGGCAACGGCGGCGGCGGCGGAAGCGCCGACATCACCGCCTCCGTCGCAGCCGGCGCCAGCAGCGGGGCGGCGGTGGTGGTGCCGGCGGCAACAGCACCGGCGCGGCAGCGGCGGCACCGGCGGGACCGGTGGTGCCGCCGGTGCCGCCGCCGCCCACAGCATGGGCACCTCTGTCTCCACCCCCGGCAGCGACGGCGGCGCAGGCGGCGGTCCCGCCGGCACCGTCGGCGGTCCCGGTGGTGGCGGCGGCGGCGGCTCAGCCGTCAACATCGGTTCCATCAATGTCAGCGGCTTCGCCGGCCTGCACCGGTGTGGGCACCGGCGGCGGCGCCGGCGGCCTCGGCGGGGTCAGCGCCGGCATTGGTGGCTCCATTGACGCCGCCGGCGGCGGCGGCGGCGGGGGAGGGCGGTATCGCCGGCGGCGTTGGCGGTACCGGCGGCACCGGCAGCGGCGGCGCGCTCGGTGGCGCCGGTGGCCACGCCGGCACCGCTGGCGCTTCCATCGGCGGCGGCGTCGGGGGCGCCGGTGGCAACGCCGGCACCGGCGGTGGCGGCGGCGGCGGGACAGCCGTGATCTTTGCCGGCGGCGGCGGCGCCAGCGGCGGCAAGGGCGGCGATGGCGGCGGCTAGCACCGGCTAACACCCGCGGCAGCGCGGCTTTCGGCACCAGCAGCACGCGCGTCGACAGCACCGGCGGCACCGGACAGATGAGCCCGGCCTACACAACTACCGCAGCACCGAATGCGCTCGTGCCGACCGGCGGCGCACCGCAAGTTGAGCGTCTGGGAGATGACCCCGGAGAAGGCGCTGAAGCTGGCGGCGCTGATCACCAAGGCCGCTCACGAGGCGATGCTGTTCCAAGACGGGCCGTGACCTGATCGGCGTGGTCGGCTGACGCCACCCTGCAGGGCGCTGAACCGATGATGGAAGGCCGCCGCTTGGGCGCTCAACTCTTGAAACTGCTGGCCGTGCGAGGAAAACAGCGCGGCGATGGCTGCCGAGATTTCATCGCCGGCGGCGTGCACAATCGTGGTAGTCGACGGCGCCGCCGCTGCCGTCGCAGCCTGGATTGCCTCGCCGATATCCCCCAGGTTCGCTGACGCAGCGGCCAACCCCGCAGGCCCGACGATTACAGGAGACGACATATCCGGCTCCGCTCCTTCAGTTCACTGCTCGAAGGGCCATTATCAACCGGTGAAGCGCTGATTCGGTCCGGGACGGACTACTGCAAATTCCGTGCCCGTATCGGGTGACTACTGCGATCGCGACCTAATTGACTGCGTGGTCGGCTGGTGAAGGCCACCGGTTGCCTCGTAGAGATCGGTGATGCCATCGACGCATTTCGCGCTGGCCGCGCCCGGAGGACAATCGTCGCCGGTGGGGACCGATGAAGTGCCGCGCCGCGGTGCTGCTCGGCCTCGGCACGAGGTGAGAGGTCTGCTAGATCGACCTCGACCCGCCGCGCGCCGGCGAGGTGGTGGTGCAGATGGCGGTTGCGGGGATCTGCCACTCCGACGACCACTACGCGATGGGCGGCGGCTTCGCTGGGCAGCGAATGACGGCGATCATGCAGCGAAACGAAATTCCAGTTCCGGACTTGTATCCGATGCCGGTCGGGCACGAGGGCGCCGGCTTCGTCGCCGAAGTCGGGCCCGGTGCCCGATCAGTGCAACCGGGTGACCCGACCGCGACGTCGTTCATTCCTGCCTGCGGGTCGCCGGGAAGTGGCCTTGCGGTTCTCGAAAAACCTGCCTGGGCGCCAGACCGATGACCCGCCAACGCAGGCTCTTGCAACCAAGGCGTCATGCGTGTTGATGCCATCAACACCTCTCGCGGACTCCCAGGTCAATTCACGTGTTTTCGCGTTGTTTCGCGTCGTCAGATTCGACGTTACCGCAGGTCAGCCAGATTTTTGGGCTGGGTTCGATTCCCGGCAGCTCCACTGGATAGATGCAGTTCATAAGCCT
>CAVTLW010000038.1:0-186448 GCA_963735655.1 uncultured Actinomycetota bacterium | reverse complement strand
CCGACGACTTTGTCGTACTTATTCGCGACACCTGAGTACCTGGCGGCGGCTTCCGCGAACTTGAGCGGAATCGGCTCGACGATCAAGGCGGCCAACGTGGCGGCGGCGGCATCTACCACGCAACTGGTGCCCGCGGCCGCCGACGAGGTATCGGGGGCCGTCGCGAGATTGTTCGGCGGCTTCGCCGAGGAGTACCACGCGATTTCCACGCAGATGGCGCTGTTCCACGATCAGTTCGCGCAGACGCTGACGGCGGGCGCCTTCCAGTACGCGGCCGCCGAGGCCGCCAATGTGACGCCGCTGGACATCTTGCTGGACATCATCAACGCGCCCACTGAGTTACTGCTGGGACGGCCACTGATCGGCGGCGGTCTCGACGGGGCGCCGGGGACCGGACAGGCCGGCGGGGACGGCGGGTTGCTGTTCGGCAATGGCGGCAACGGCGGCTCCGGGGCGCCCGGCCAGGTCGGCGGGGCCGGCGGGGCCGGCGGGATTTTCGCCGGCAACGGCGGCAATGGCGGAGCCGGGGGCGCCGGCGCGAACGGCGGGGCCGGCGGCGCCGCGGGCTTCTGGGGTGCAGGCGGGGCCGGCGGCGCGGGTGGAGTCGGTGCTGCCGGGCTGGCCGGCGGTAACGGCGGTGTCGGCGGTGCGGGTGGTCTGTTCGGCGGCAATGGCGGGCCCGGCGGTATCGGCGGGGCCGGCGGCGCCGGCGGCGGTCGGGCAGGTCGGTGGGGCCGGCGGGGCCGGCGGCGTCGGTGGCGACGACCGGGCGTTGTTCGGTTGGGCCGGCGGGGCCGGGGGTGGCGGCGGGGCCGGCGGTGACGGCGGCGCGGGCGCCGCGGGCACCACCACCGCTGCGGCGCGGCCGGCATGGCCGGTGGTAGTGGCGGTGCCGGCGGAGCCGGTGGGGCGACCCAGGCGCTGCAGTTCGGCGCCGGCGGGGCCGCCGGCAGTGGCGGCGCCGGCGGCCAAGGCGGCACCGGCGGCGACGGTGTCACCGGCGTGGGCCATGCCACGGTCGGCGGTGACGGCGCGCAGGGCGGGATCGGCGGTAACGGCGGCGCGGCCGGCGTAAGCGGCAGCGCTTTGCTCGGCACACCCGGGGCCGTGGGCGTAGCCGGTGCCGGCGGCCAGGGCGGCACCGGTGGGGCGGGTGGCCAGGGCGACGTCGGCGTCAATCAGAGCACGAACGGGCTGGCCGGCGGCACCGGCGGCGGTGGTGGGCAGGGCGGCCTGGGTGGTGCCGGTAATGGCGGCGTCAACGGGAGTGGCGGTGCGGGCGGGACCGGCGGTCAAGGCGGCCAGGGCGGCACCGGCTTCGTCGGGCCGGCCCTCTCGACAAACGGCGGCGCCGGCGGCAACGGCGGCAATGGCGGCACGGCTGAAGTGGCCGGCACCGGCGGCACCGGCGGGGCCGTGGGTGCGGCTGGTACCGGGGGTAACGGCGGCCTCGGCGGCACCGGCGGCGGCAGCAACAACTCCTTCGGTTTGGCCGGTGACGGCGGCCATGGCGGGAATGGTGGTCAAGGCGGTCAGGGCACCGCCGCCGCGATCGGCAGCACCGGCTACACCGGCGGGCAGGGTGGCCAGGGCGGTCAGGGCGGTCAGGGCGGCGCGTCGGCACCGGCACCTCGACCAATGGCAATGGTGGTGTCGGAGGCACCGGCGGCCAGGGCGGCCAGGGCGGCACGGGCCTTGCCGACGACGGCAGCAACGACGCCACCGCCGGTGGTACCGGCGGCATCGGCGGCTCCGCGGGCCTGGGCGGGGCGGCCGGCTCCGGTGACGGCGGAGCGGGTACCGACGGGGCCGTCGGCGCAGGCGGCACCGGCGGTACCGGCGGAACCGGCGGGGCAGGCGCGGCGGGCGCCAATTCCGCCACGACAACCAATGCCGGCGGCACCGGCGGCAGCGGCGCGGCGGGCGGCCAGGGTGGCGCAGGCGGTGCAGGTAATGGCGGCACCACCGGCAGCGGCGGCATCGGTGGCACCGGAGGCGTCGGCGGCCAGGGCGGCGACGGCCACGCCGACACCGGCAGCAACAACGCCACCGCCGGCGGCACCGGCGGGATCGGTGGCGCGGCCGGCCTTGGTGGCGCGGCCGGGACCGGCGGCACCGGCGGCGTCGCGGGCAGCGCGGGTACCGGCGGTGGCGGTGGTCAGGGTGGCACCGGTGGTGCCGGCGCCGCAGACGCTGGTTCCGGCACGGCCGGCGGGGACGGCGCGGCCGGCGGCCAAGGTGGACAGGGCGGTTCCGGGAACGGCGGCACCAATGGCAGCGGCGGCGCCGGTGGCGTTGGTGGGATCGGCGGCAAGGGTGGCGCGGGCTTGGACGGCAGCGCCGCCAACACGGCCACCGCAGGCGGCCAGGGCGGCGTCGGCGGTAACGGCGGGCTCGGGGGCGCGACCGGCAGCGGCGGCACCGGCGGGGCCGTGGGCAAGGGCGGCAACGCCGGCGGTGGCGGTGACGGCGGTGCCGGTGGCGCAGGCGTGGCCGGCACTCTCGGCAACACCGGCGGTGTCGCCGGCGCCGGCGGCGCGGGCGGCCAGGGCGGCGTAGGCGGTAGTGCTGGCGGGGCCGGCGGGATCAGCGGCAGCGGCGGTACCGGTGGCGCCGGCGGGTTTGGCGGTAAGGGTGGCGCCGGCTTCGCCGATGACGGTGGCAACGACGCGACCGGTGGTGGTAACGGTGGTGTCGGTGGCAATGGCGGCCTTGGTGGTGCGGCCGGTTTCACGGGCACCGGCGGGACGGTGGGCAACGGCGGGGCCGCCGGCAATGGCGGTGACGGTGGTGCTGGTGGCAAGGGCGCCGATGGCTCGGCTGGACATCTTGGAGGCGATGGCGCCGCTGGCGGGTCGGGCGGCCAAGGTGGCGTGGGCGGTAGCGCCGGCGACGGTAGCGGGAAGAGCGGCACCGGTGGTCTCGGTGGCGCCGGCGGCGTCGGCGGCAAGGGCGGTGCGGGCTTCAACGGCAGTAGCGGCGCCACCGGCGCGGCCACCGGCGGCGGCGATGGCGGCGCCGGCGGCAATGGCGGCCTCGGTGGCGCGGCTGGCGCCACGGGCACCGGCGGGACCGTGGGCAACGGCGGCGCTGCCGGCAATGGCGGTGACGGTGGTGCTGGTGGCAAGGGCGCCGATGCCGCGACTGGACAGGCCGGGGGCAGCGGTGCCGACGGTGGGTCGGGCGGCCAGGGTGGCGTGGGCGGTAGCGCCGGCGACGGTACCGGGAAGAGCGGAGCCGGTGGTCTCGGTGGCGCCGGCGGGGTTGGCGGTAAGGGCGGCGCTGGCTTCAACGGCAACGGCGCCGGCACGGCCACCGGCGGCGGCAATGGTGGTGCCGGCGGCGATGGCGGACTTGGTGGCGCGGCTGGCGCCACGGGCACCAACGCAGTCGTGGGCAACGGCGGCGCCGCAGGCAATGGCGGTGACGGCGGTGCCGGCGGTACAGGCTCTGCCGGCTCGGTGGGCAACAACGGCGGCGCCGGAGGCGGCGGCGGTAATGCCGGCAAGGGCGGCGTCGGCGGTAACGCCGGCGGTTCCGGCGGGAGCAGTGGCAGCGGCGGTACCGGCGGCGCCGGCGGAGCTGGCGGCCAGGGCGGCGTGGGCTTCGCCGACAACGGCGGTAACAACGCCACCGGCGGCGGCCAGGGCGGTGATGGCGGCAACGGCGGGCTCGCCGGCACGGCCGGCTCCGTCGGAACCGGTGGCAAGGCGGGTGACGCGGGCGTCGGCGGCGCCGGCGGCAATGGCGGCGCTGGCGGTCAGACGATAACCACCAGCGGCGGTCTTGCCGGAAATGGTGGCGCCGGCGGAAACGGCGGCGCGGGCGGCCAGGGTGCCGCGAGCCTGTCCGCCCTCGCTGGCGGCCAGAGCGGCACAGGCGGCCAAGGTGGTCGAGGCGGTCAGGGCGGCCAAGGCGGTGCCGCCGTCACGGGAGCAACCAACGGCAGCGGCGGTGCCGCCGGCACCGGCGGCCAAGGTGGCCAAGGCGGCACGGGCTTCACTGGCGGTATCACCTCCGGCGAGGTGACGGACGGCGGCAAGGGCGGCCAGGGTGGGCAAGCCGGTCTGGGCGGGGCCGTCGGCACGGGCGGTACCGGCGGCGCCGCGGGCAGCGCCGGCAACGGCGGTGCTGGTGGCATGGGCGGCACCGGCGGCAACAACAACGCGGCGGGCCACGACGCCGGTGCGGGCGGCCAAGGCGGCAACGGCGGGGCCGGCGCCCAAGGCGGCACCGGCACCATCGGTGCTAACGGCGCCAACGGCGGCAAGGGCGGAGCGGGCGGCCAGGGCGGCCAGGGCGGCGTGGACGAAACGGGCATCGGCTTAGACGGCAACGGCGGCACCGGTGGGCAAGGTGGCCAGGGCGGCCAGGGTGGCACCGGCTACGCCGACGACGGCAGCGGCGACGCCACCGCCGGCGGCGCCGGCGGTACGGGTGGTGCGGCTGGCCTGGGTGGGGCCGCCACCGGTGGCGGCAGCACTGGCAGCGCGGGGACCGGGGGCAACGGCGGTGCCGGCGGCACCGGCGGGGCCGGCGCCCAAGGCGCCACCGCCACCAGCGGCAATACCGGCAGCGCCGGCGGCCACGGCGGGGCGGGCGGTCAGGGCGGCCAGGGCGGCGACGGCAACGGCGGCACCAGTGGCACCGGCGGCGTCGGTGGCAACGGCGGGGCCGGCGGCCAGGGCGGTACCGGCGCGGCCGACAGCGGCAGCAACAACGCCACCGCCGGCGGCACCGGCGGCACCGGCGGCACCGCCGGCAAGGGCGGTGTGGCAGGCGGTAACGGCACCGGTGGCGTCGCGGGCACTTCGGGCACCGGCGGCGCCGGCGGCCAGGGCGGCACGGGCGGAGCCGGCCTCCAGGGTGCGGCTTCCAGTAGCGCCGGTAACCCCGGTAACAACGGTGGCCACGGCGGGGCCGGCGGCCAGGGCGGCGTGGGCGGCGGCGGAAACGGCGGCACCAACGGCGCCGGCGGCGCCGGCGGCCTCGGTGGCGCCGGCGGCCAGGGCGGCACCGGCTTCGCCGACGGCGGCACCAACAACGCCACCGCCGGCGGCAACGGCGGCGCCGGCGGCGACGGCGGCATGGCCGGAGCGGCCGGCACCGGCGGCACCGGTGGTGCCGTGGGCGCGGCGGGCAACGGCGCCGCCGGCGGGGTCGGCGGCACCGGCGGTAGCACTACCACCGCCACCGACACCGCCGGTGCGGGCGGCCAAGGCGGCAAGGGTGGCCAGGGCGGCCAAGGTGCCACCGGCCCGGCCGGCGGCAGCGGCCTCACCGGCGGTCAAGGCGGCGCCGGCGGCGCGGGCGGCCAGGGCGGCACCGCGGTCTCCGGCGCCACCAACGGCAACGGCGGCCTGGGCGGCCAAGGTGGCCAGGGCGGCACTGGCGGCGCGGGCTTCAACGACGACGCCACCGGTGACGCCAGCACGGGCGGCACCGGAGGCGTGGGCGGCACGGGTGGCGTGGGCGGAGCGGCCGGCACCGGTGGTAGCGGTGGCACCGCGGGCAACGCCGGCGCCGGCGGCAGCGGCGGCACGGGCGGAACCGGCGGCGCCAACGTCACCGACGGCAAAGCCGCCGGTGCGGGCGGTCAGGGCGGTGCTGCCGGCCAAGGCGGCGCCGCGACCGCCGGGACGAACGGCGGCCAGGGCGGTCAAGGCGGCCTGGGCGGTCAAGGCGGCGCCGACAACAGCGTCGGTGGCGGCACCGGCGGCCAGGGCGGCGCGGGCGGTGCCGGCAGCCAGGGCATCGCGGGCGCCAACAGCGGCACGGCCGGGGTCGCCGGCGGCGCGGGTGGCGCGGGTGGTGCGGGTGGTGCGGGTGGCGCGGGCGGCGGCTCCGCCGCCGGGACCAACGGCACCGGCGGTCAGGGCGGTCTCGGCGGCCTGGGCGGCGCCGGCGGCAGTGGCTTCAATGACACCGGCAGCGGCGGTGCCAGCGTCGGCGGCACCGGCGGCAACGGCGGCGCCGGCGGCGCCGGCGGCGCGGTGGGCAGCGGCGGCACCGGCGGCAGCGCTGGCGTCGCCGGCACCGGCGGCCAGGGCGGTGCCGGCGGCACCGGTGGCGGGACCACCCAGGCCGGTGTCACCGCCAAAGCGGGCGGCGCGGGCGGCAATGGTGGCAAAGGCGGCGCCGACGCCGGCGTCGGCGCGGGCACCGGCGGCGTAGGCGGCACCGGCGGCCAGGGCGGCGCGGCTGGGGCGAGCGGGATCGGGGGCACCGGCGGCATAGGTGGCGGTGGCGGCACCGGCGGGACCAGCACGACAGCGACCGGCGGCACCGGCGGCCAAGGCGGCGACGGGCGGCGTGGGAGGCGGCTCCGGCACCAATGGCCAAGGCGGCAACGGGGGCAACGGCGGCGTCGGTGGCACCGGCGGCACCGGCAAGAGCGGCAACCCTGGTGCTACTGGCAGCGACGGCGACCCCGGTGGCATCCACTCCGGTACCACCGGTGGCAAGGGTGGCGACGGTGGCGCCGGCGGCGCCGGCTCGTCCTAGCTTTCGCCCGCCGGCGAACTCGCCGCCGAACGTAACGTCACTGCGAGAATTCGCTACGAATCTCGCAGTCGGCGTTACGCTGGCGGGCCGAAACTAGACCCCGGCGCGCACCTCCTGCGCCGCGGCGACCATGTTCTGCAAGCGACGCCGTCACCTCGTCGACGTTGCGCGTCTTCAACCCGCAGTCGGGGTTGACCCACAGCCGCCCGACCGGCACGGCTTGCAACGCGGAACGCAGCGACTCGGCCATCTCGCCGCTGCTCGGCACCCGCGGCGAGTGGATGTCGTACACACCCGGGCCCACGCTGTTGGCGAAGCCGACCGCGTTCAGGTCGTCCAGCACCTCCATGTGGGAGCGGGCCGCCTCGATGGACGTCACGTCGGCGTCGAGGTCGGCGATGGCCCCGATCACCTCACCGAACTCCGAGTAGCACAGGTGGGTGTGGATCTGCGTCGAGTCGGCGACGCCGGAGGTGGCCAACCGGAAAGACCCGACCGCCCAAGTCAAGTACTCGTCCTGGTCCGCACGCCGCAGCGGCAACAGCTCGCGCAACGCCGGCTCGTCGACCTGGATCACCGCGATGCCGGCGGACTGCAGGTCCACGGTCTCGTCGCGAATGGCCAGCGCCACCTGGTTGGCGGTGTCGGCCAGCGGCTGATCGTCCCGCACGAACGACCAGGCCAAGATCGTGACCGGCCCGGTCAGCATGCCCTTGACCGGCTTGTCGGTCAGCGACTGCGCGTAGGTGATCCACCCGACCGTCATCGGGTCGGTCCGGACGACGTCGCCGTAGAGGATCGGCGGACGTACGCAGCGGCTGCCGTACGACTGCACCCAACCGTTCTGGGTGGCGAAGAAGCCCTTCAGTTGCTCGGCGAAGTACTGCACCATGTCGTTGCGCTCCGGCTCACCGTGCACCAGCACGTCGAGCCCCAGTTCCTCCTGCAGCTTGATCACGTCGGCGATCTCCTGCTTCATCCGGCGGACGTACTCGGCGTTGTCGATCTCGCCGGCCCGCAGCGCCGCGCGCGCCTTGCGGATCGCCGAGGTCTGCGGATAGGAGCCGATCGTCGTGGTCGGCAGCGGCGGCAGATGTAGCCGCGCTTCCTGGCTGGCGCGGCGGGCGGCCGCCTCGCCGCGGTGCACACCGGACGCCACGATCGAGTCGATGCGGGCCCGGACCTGCCCGTTGTGCAGGCGCGGGTCGCGCTTGCGCGACGCCACTGCGGCATTGGACGCCGCGATCTCGTCGGCGACCGTGTCGCGCCTCCGCTCCCGTGCAGGGCGCGAGCCAGCGTCACGACCTCGGTGACCTTCTCCGCGCCGAACGCCAGCCAACTGCGCAGCGCGTCGTCGAGATCGGTCTCCGGCTCCAGCGAGTAGGGCACGTGCAGCGTGGAGCACGACGTCGAAACCGCAACGGCGCCAGCCGAACCCAGCAGTGTCGCCAGCTTACCCAGCGCCGCCTCCAGGTCGGTGCGCCAGATGTTGCGTCCGTCGACGATGCCGGCCACCAGCGTCTTGTCAGCCAACTCTGGCACCGCCGCGATGGCGGTGTCGGCGCCGTACACCAGGTCGATGCCGATCGCCTCGACCGGCGTGCGGGCCAGGGACGCCAGACCGGCGCCGGGGTCGCCGAAGTAGGTCGCGACGTAGATGGCCGGCCGGTTGTTCACCGAACCCAGCGCCGTGTAGACAGCCTCGGCCAGCGCCGGCGCGTCGGGGGAGATGTCGGTCACCAGCGCCGGCTCGTCGAACTGCACCCACTGCGCCCCTGAATTGTCGGCCAGCAGTGACAACAGCTCGGAGTAGATCTCGACCAGCTCCTCGAGCCGCTCGATCGGTGCGCCGCCGCCGTCGACGGCCTTGCTCAGCAGCAGGAAGGTGACCGGTCCGATGACCACCGGGCGCGCCGGAATACCTTGTTCAAGAGCATCTTTGAGCTCAGAGAGCACCTTGTCCGGGTTCAGTGCGAACCGGGTCGCGGGCCCGATCTCGGGAACCAGGTAGTGGTAGTTGGTGTCGAACCACTTGGTCATCTCCAGCGGAGCGACCTCGTCGTTGCCGCGAGCGGCGGCGAAGTAGCGGTCCAGGTCGTCGGAGATGTTTGCGACGCGGGCCGGCAGCGCACCGAGTAGCACCGCGGTGTCCAGCATCTGGTCGTAGTAGGAGAAGGTGTTCACCGGCACCGAGTCCAGGCCGGCTGCGGCGAGCTGCTTCCAGGTGTCGTGGCGCAGCGTCGCGGCCACCGACTCCAGCTCGGAACGGCTGATGCGGTTGGCCCAGTAGCCCTCGGTGGCGCGTTTGAGTTCGCGCCTCGGGCCGATACGTGGGGAGCCGGTAATGGTTGCGGTGAATGGTTGGGGGGTCACAGTGGTCGTCGTCCTTCATTCGGCAGGGGTGGTCACCGCCAACGAACGTGAAGCCGATCCGGATTGCGGTGCGCACACCACCTTTTGGAGGTGCGTAACCCGCTAACGGATCCGGCCACACGCCCATTCCACGAGGCGATGAGCCGCCGGACGCGGCGCGCCCGGCACAGCTGGCAGGTCTTCGGACTCGCAGGCGCGCACCGGGTGGTGCTCCTAATGGCCGTCGCTTCCCGGTCGGGTGACCAGTGCTTGTGACGGCGGTCGTTCCTGCATACCGCTGCGGGACAGTCTCGGATTCTCACCGGGTTCCCTCTTACCAAGCACGTCTAACATGCTTCGCTCGATGCCGACGCCGCATGCTGCGGTGACGGCAGACCAGCTGCAAGGCGCAGTCTACGTCAGCCCGCCAGCGCCTCGGCGATCGGAACGTCGCCGTTGTTGAAGTCGATCGTGCGGTGGACGGTCGAATCGTCGTTGAGAACCGCCGGCGACGACGAGCGCGACGTCGGCGCGCGAGACTGACCCCTTGCCTGCTCCCACCGAAATCCGGCCGGTCGACGGTTCGAGGGTGAGCCGGCTCGGCCCCAACACCGTCCAATCCAGGTCGCTGGCGCGCAGATGGGCGTCCGCGGCGGCTTTGGCCTGCGCATAGGGGAAGAACGGATCGTCGTGCGGTACGCCATGATCGGTACCCGCGCCGAAGTAGGACACCATCGCGAACCGCATCACTCCGGCCTGGCTGGCCGCGTCGATCACCCGGATCGCGGCGTCGCGGTCGACCGCGTAGGTCCGCGCGGGGTCGCCGCCGCCCGCCCCGGCGGAGAAGACCACGGCGTCGTGTCCGTCCAGCAGGTAGGCCAGCGCAGCGGTGTCGAGTTGCTCGATGTCGGCCGGCACGGGCGTGGCGCCGGTCTGCTGCGACGTCCTCGGAGTGCTCGGGGTTGCGGAAGACGGAAGTGACCTGGTCGCCGCGCTCGGTCAGGATGCGGGACAACAGCAGCGCGATCTTGCCGTGGCCGCCGATAACGATGATGTGTGCCATGCTTCGACGCTAGCGCGCCGACACCGGAACATATATTTGGTTCCGCCGGAAGGGCGTCGCGAGCGTGCGCAAATTGCCTCCCTGCGCGGCGTGTCGCCGGGCAAACACGCACGCTCGCGGGGTGGTTCCTTACTTACCCCGGACGGCGACACCGCGCAAAACCGTGTCGCGGGCCAGGATGAGCGAGCTGCGTTTGCCCACGGCGCGAAGAATGTTCTCGGGGATCCATTGGATGCCGATGGTGCATCGCGCCAGCATCGCGGTGGAGGGAGTGTCGATGCGGATTTCTCCCGACCGGACCCCTTCGGCGAGAAGGGATTTCATCTGCCGCAGGCGTGTCGAGTAGGACCAGCCGGGGTTGGCGGTTGGCGGCGATTGACGCATCCAGGCCAGCTGGATCCGGAACTCGTCGGAGAACTGGTCGAGTGCATTGACGTTGACCCAGCTCAATGCGTCCAATTTCTCGACGGTGGTGGCATCCGAACGCAGCACGCTGACCCAGCCCGCCTCGACCTTCTGGCCGAACGAGCGCATGATCGAGGCGAGCAGTTCGTCCTTGGACCCGATCACCCGGTAGACGGTCCCGGTGCCCAGACCGGCCGCCGATGCGATGTCGCGGATGGTGGTGACCTCATACCCTTTGCGGCCGAACTCCGTTCGCGCTACCGCACGGACATGCGCCGCCTTATCGCTGGGCTCGGCGTCGGTGTCGTCGATCCAGGTCTCGAGGACCTCACTCGCCGCGGAAAAGGCATTGGACCGGTCCAGTTCCGGATCGGCGGGGGGCCGGGCTGCCAATCCTTGCAACATGATTCGGCACAGCAGCGCGGCCACCTGGTCGGCGGATGCGTTGTGGCGCATCACGTCGAGCCCGACCTGCAGCATGGTCTGACAGATGCGGTCGGCCAGCACGGGCAAGTCGACGTCGGCTTTGATGTAGCCGCTCCACCTGGCGGCGCGCAGCGTTTGCAGCATCGCCTCCTGAACCGTCGTGGGCTGTTGTTGGGTCAGCTTCATCAGTTCGGGATCCGCGCTGGGGCCCTCATAGAACGACATCTGCAGCGCGGCTTGATGCTGCACGGCGCAGTTGGCGATCGCCGATCCCAACTCGATGATTTTCTCGGCGACGGGTCGCTCGTCGGGTTCGTCCAGTCTGGCTTGGGCATCTTGGCCGATGCGATTCAAGTCGGCGTGGTAACGGTGGATCAGTTCGACAAGGATTGCTTCCTTGGATTCGAAGTGGTGATACAAACTTCCCGGGAGAATGCCTGCGGCGTCCGCGATTTCCTGCAACGACGTCCGCAATCCGGTGGAGGCGATCAACGATGCCGCGGTCTGCAGGATCTCGGTCCGGCGGGTTCCGGAATCGTCTGCCTTGCCGGCCTGGCGGCGTGTCACCAGGGAGGCATCGGCTTTGGCCATGGCTAGCTCGCCTCCCGCAGAACCAAATCTTTGTTAAAGGCTATCAGATTGACTCAAAGGAATTGCCGCCAAGAAACGCCGCCAACAGCACCCCATTCTAAAGCGGAGGTCCGTCCCAGCGGTTCAACGCGACCACCTCGTCCACGGGCCGCCGAATGGCCGGCCGGAACGTGTGCCCGGCGCGCAGCCGGCCCACGGGCAACAGACAACCCTGGACGTAGGTGTCCGGAATTCCGAGCAGTTGGCGAATTTCGGCTTCGTAGTGCAGGTGCAACGTGGTGATGCAGGTCCCGTATCCGCGGGTGTGCAGCGCCAGCTCAAAGTTCCACACCGGCGGAAAGATCGAGCCGTACAACGTCGCCAGGTGAAACGATTCGTCGCCGTCGATGCGCGGCAGGTATGCCTCGTAGCAGGGGATCACCAGCAGCGGCACCTTCGCCATGTTCACGACCAACCACTCCGTCGAGGACATCAGGCGAGTCGCCGGGGTGCCGGCCGGCATCTTGTCGGCGAACAGTTCCCCGCCGACCCGCAGCAGGTAGGCCTGGCGATACAGCTCGGCGATCTTGGCGCGCGACGCGGGGTCGTCAATGACCAGCCAGCGCCAGGCCTGCTGATTCGAGCCGTTGGCGGCCTGCAACCCGACGCGTAGACACTCTCGGATATCGGCGAGGTCGACGGGCGCGTCCAGGTCGAGCGACTTGCGCGCGGAGCGGGTGTTGTTGAGCAGATAGTCGATGTCCATGGTCAGGTCGTCTGCCTCTTTCGCTCTGAGTTGGCAAGGCGTGCACCGAGTTCGGTGAGATAAGAGTCCGGGCCGCCGAGATAGGCGCTCCAGCCCAGCAGGCGTTTGAGGTAGAGGTGCGCGTCGTGCTCCCAGGTGTAGCCGATGCCGCCGAATACCTGGATCGCGGTGTCGGCAACGGTCGCCAGCCGTCCGGCGAACGCCTTGGCCCGCAGCGCGGCCAGGTGCGCCTCGTCGGGATCATCATCGGCCGCCCACAGCGCGTGGATCACCCCGCTGCGGGCCAGCTCGACCGTCTCGTACATGTCCACGCACAGATGCTGGACCGCCTGAAACGAGCCGATCGCCTGACCGAATTGCTTTCGCACCTTTGCGTATTCGATGGCCAGATTCATGACGGCAGCCGCGGCGCCGAGCGCGTCGGCCGCGTTGGCGATGAGCACGTCGTCGACCACCGCCGCGACGGCATCCGTCGAAGCTGTCCCGAGGCGGTGCGCGGACGCATCGTCGAGGGCCACCCGAAACTGCTTGCGGGTCTGGTCTATACCGGGCTCGGCTGTCACCGAAACGCCGGGCGAGTCGGTGTGCACCGCGAAAAGGCCTGCCCCCTTGCGATCCTCGGCGAACACCAACAGGACGTCCGCCGCGGCGGCATCGAGAACCGAGAATTCGCCTCGCAGCGTAGCTTCGGGACCGTGCGCTACCGGGCTGCCGTCGAGCGGGCCGACCGTGGCGATGGTGGTGCCGTCGGCGATCCCGGTGAGAAGCTTTGCGGCTGCAGCGTCTTGGGGGTGCTGGCCCCCGAACCGGGCCAACGCGCGCGGCGCGGCGACCGCCGTCGACAGCCAGGGCCCCGGGTGCAGCGCGGCGCCCAGCTCCTCGGCGACAATGCCGGCCTCGACCATCGTCATGCCGGCGCCGCCGTATTCCGGCGACACCAGCAGGCCCGTCGTGCCCAGGTCGGCGAGCCCGCGCCACACGGCGTCGGTGATGCCGGACGGATCGTCCAGCAGCTCGCGCACATGACCCGAAATCGGTGCTCTCTCAGCGAGAAACCGCCGCGCGGTCGCGCGCAATGCCGTCTGCTCTTCGTTCAGTTCGAGGTTCAATTGCGGGGCAATCCCAACACGCGCTGCGCGGTGATGTTCTTGTTGATCTGGGTGGTGCCGCCGGCAATGGTCAGCGAGCGCGACGTCAGGCGATAGTCCACCCACTGGTTGCGCACCCCGGGCTGGCCCAGCACGTCGAAGGCCAGGGCGGCCAGCTCCTGCCCGATCTCGCCCCACACCGACTTGGCCAGGCTCGCCGAGCCCATCGCGGTAATCTGCGACCCGCCGTGCAGGGTCGCCGAGATGGAGCGCTGGCACAGAACTTCGAGATATTTGATGCGGACCGCGATCTCGCCCAGGCGCCGCAACGTCACCGGGTCATCGAGGGCCCCGCTATCACTGGCGGCGAAGTCGGCCACCAGTTCCTCGAGCCTGACTTCCATCTCCGCGTACAGCCGCGCGGCGCCGGCCCGCTCATGACTCAGGGTGGTGGTGGCCACCTGCCAACCCCCGTTGAGCGGCCCGAGCAGCGCGTCCGCCGGCACCCGCACGTCGTGGAAGAAGATTTCGGCGAAATCGCTGTCGCCGTTGAGCGTGACGAGCGGGCGAACCTCGATGCCGGGCAGGCGCATGTCGACGATCAGACAGGAGATGCCCTGGTGTTTGGGGGCATCGGGATCGGTGCGCACGTACAACTGGCACCAGTCGGCCCGGTGTCCGAGCGAGGTCCAGATCTTTTGTCCGTTGACGACGAAGTCGTCACCGTCACGCACCGCGCGGGTGCGCAGCGCGGCGAGGTCGCTGCCCGCTTCGGGTTCCGACATCCCCTGGCACCAGATGTCATCGGCGCGCATCATGCGGGGGAGCAGCGTCGTCTTCTGCGACTCGGTGCCGTACTGCATGATGGCGGGCGCGATGTTGTTCATGCCAATCACGTTGAGCGGCATCGGCGCCCGGGCGCGCGTCGTCTCCTCGCTATAAACCAGTTGCTCGATCACCGTTGCCCCGCGTCCGCCGTATTCGCGCGGCCAGGACACCGCGGCCCACCCGGCGTCGGCCATCGTGCGGTTGAACACGCGCAGCGCCTCGAACATGGCGTCGGTGCGGCCGGCGGGGCGACGCGCGGCAATCAGCTCGTCGGTGAGGTTGGCGGTCAGCCATTCGCGCAGCTCGGCCCGGAATTGTTCCGCTTCGGGCGGGTATGAGAAGTCCACTTTTCGGGACTTTACCTGGACTCTGTCAAGGCCGGCTGCCTTCGGGTTCCGGGAAGGCGATCTCGGCATTGCCGGGCATCGGGCTGACGCCGCGCCGCGCACACACTTCCAGCACCTCGTCGACGATCGTCGCCGGCACGATGAATCTGTCCGTGGCGGAGATCTCTTCGAGGTGCGCTTCGATGTCTTCCGCCGTCGGCTGGCTCTCCGCGTCGGCCAGCCAACCTTCGGTCAGGCCGACGAACACCCGCGCGTAACGCCCGGCGGCGGCGGAATAGTTGCGGTGGGAGAACGTGCAGGCGCTGCTGGCCAGGAAGGTAACCAGCGGCACGACGAGCTCCGGCCGGATGGCCTGCATGAAGCCGGACTCGGCGAGAAACTTCTCGTCGCCGACCGTCTCGCTGACCATGCGTGAGAAGCCGGTGGGCATAACGGAATTGGCGAGTATGCCGTGCGCCTCGCCCTCGATCGCGATCACGTTCGTCAGCCCCACCAGACCGGCTTTCGCCGCGGCGTAATGCGCCTCCATCGGCTGACCGAAGATACCGGCGGAGGACGAGATGAACACGAATCGTCCGCCGCCGTTGTTCTTCATCACGCGATAGGCGGGCTGGGATAGATAAAAGCCGCCGTCGAGGTGCACGCGCAGCATCCGGGTCCAGTCGTCGGGCGAGAGATCTTCGAATGGCACGCTGCCGAAGATTCCCGCGTTGCTGACGACCGCGTCGAGTCGCCCGAAAGCGCTCACAGCGGCGTCGATGATCGCTTGGCCGCCCTCGGGGCTGTCTACCGAGTCGTACGAGGCGACCGCGGTGCCTCCGGCCCTCTTGATCTCGTCGACCACTTCGTCGGCGACGTGCGCGTCGGCGCCCTCACCGCGCATCGAACTGCCGAGGTCGTTGACGACCACCGCTGCACCGCGGCGTGCCAGGTCCAGTGCGTACAGCCGACCGAGTCCGCGTCCGGCGCCGGTGACGACGGCCACGCGGCCGGTGAAGTCAATCACGCGACGCCGCAAGCGGTCGATCGTATGACGCGTCTGTCGTACCGTGGCGGGGCGTCCGCGCCCCCGGGACGGCGGCGATCGCCGCGTCGGTGAGCAACGACTGTGATTCGTTGAGGAACTCCACCAGACAGACGCGATCGGTGATCGCCCATCGTCCGCCGCGCCGCTCCAGTCGATCGACATAGCGACCGCCGGAGATCGTCATGTGGTTCGCCGGTTCGCGGTCGGTCCCGACGAACAGGTAGTAGGTCTCGGCGTGGGCTTCGTCGCCGTCGATGTCGACGGTGTGGTTGAGCAGATAGTGCTGGTATCGCGTCTGCGTGCTGTGGTAGGCGAGTGCCCAGTCGATGAAATCGTCTACCACACCGACGAATCCGACGTGGTCGTCGACGGCGCCGTCATGGTAGGCCGAGCGCAGCAGCGCACGGTCTTGCCGGTCGATTCCGCGCGCGTATCGCTGCATGCAGTCGTAGATCTCCGCGCGGTCGGTGAGACGCTGGACCCGGTCCCGCAACTCGTCGTCGACGGTCATGTCGCTACTTCCTTGCCTTCCCGATTGACCGGACTCTACGGTGGAACAGATATTTGGTCAACGAGATCCCGTCGGAGGTGAGCGTGTTGGAGGCCTTCGGCATGCTCGCTTCCGCACTCGCCGGCCGGGCCGTGGCGGTGGCCGAACTGAAAGCGGGTGAACCGTCGTGGACGGACGGCCAGACGATCTACCTGGATGCCTCCGCGACAACCCGCGCGCGACTCGAAGCGCTAGCCGTACAGGCATCTTTGATCGCGGCCGGCAGCCTGGATCCCGACGTCGTGCGCCCGCTGGTCCGCCATCCCCGGCTGGCCAGGCGCTATCTGGCGATCGAGGGTCACCGTGCCCTGGTCGCCAATGCCGACCTGCTGCCGGGCGTCGTGGCCGCACTGGGCAATCGCGACATCGCGAGTCGCAGCGATTCCCCCGCCGCTTCGCTGAGCATTGCCGACGGTCGGGCCGCGATTGACGACCCGCCGCCCGAGTTCGGCGTAATCCGGGCGGGCAAGGTGCTGGCCGCGTGCTCTCGGGCGGTCGAACGAACCGGCCGAGGCCGAGCACGTTCCGCGCGCTCTTCGAAATCAGGAGGGTGCCCAGGAACTCGAGGAACTCGACGACGGCGAGATCGACGATTCCGACGACCCCGATCTGTTCACCAGCCCGGTCGGCGGGGGCGGCTTCATCGGCAAGTGGCTGAAGAAGATGCTGTCCTCCGCGCGTAAGACCGGCAGCGGCGGCGGACCACCGGGCGCGGATACCCCGACGCATCGCACCAACTCGTCGAAACGCGGTGTGAACGCCGTGTCGTCGCTGGCGTCGGCGCAAAGCGAGGACGGCCAAGACGTAAATGACACCGCCGCCACCGCGGACGGTGTGAGGTATCCGGAGTGGGACGTCGGCCGCAAGACCTACCGGCCGGAGTGGTGCACCGTGCGCGAGGTGGAGCCGAAGATCAAACCCTCCGCCACCCAGGCGATCGACGGCGCGATCGGGGTGCGCCGCCCGCTGTCGCGGCTCGGCATGGGTCTGCACCGCCGGCACCGACAGCCGCAGGGCGACGACATCGACATCGACGCGGCCGTTGAAGCCCGCGTTGCGGTGCGGTCCGGATCGGTGCCCGACGAGGCGGTGTACCTGGACAGCCTGCGGCGCCGGCGCGACCTGTCGGTGCTGCTCCTGCTGGATGTGTCGGGGTCGGCGGCGGAGCCCGGAACGGTAGGCCGGACGGTGCACGAACAACAGCGCACGGCGGTCGCCAACCTCACCGTCGCACTGCACGATCTGGGGGACCGGGTGGCGCTGTACGCGTATTACTCGCAGGGCCGGCAGGCCGTGACGTGTGTTGCCCGTCAAGCGATTTGACGACCACCTGGACTCTCGGGTGATGAGGCGGCTGAACAGCCTGGAGCCCGGCGCGTACTCGCGGCTGGGCGCCGCGATCCGGCACGGCTCGGCGGTGTTGGAGGCGCGCGGGGGTACGTCACGCCGGCTTTTGGTGGTGCTGTCGGACGGCCTGGCGTACGACCACGGATACGAACGCGCCTACGGTGCCGCGGACGCGCGGCGCGCGTTGACCGAGGCCCGCCGCCGGGGCACCGGCTGTGTCTGCCTGACGATCGGCGCGGGCACCGACGTGCGGTCGCTGCGCAGGGTGTTCGGCAGCACCGCGCACGCGACGATCGCGCGCCCGGATCAACTTGCCGAGTGTGATCGGACCACTGTTCCGGTCCGCGCTGCGCTCGGCGGAGGTCCGGCGGAGAGTGTCATCAACAGTTGAAACAAACATCTGTTCCGGGTTAGGCTCGGGACACCGCAGTGCAGCGGGTGGCAGAAGGGACGTTATGGCCAACGAGTCCGGGCTGGTTCACCGGAACGGTGCGACCCCGGAGGCAGAGAGCATGCGGCCCTACTACAAGGCGATCGGCAACGAAGAGGCCATCTTCAAGGCGGCCTATCGCCAGGGTCTGGCACTCGTCCTGAAGGGGCCGACGGGTTGCGGCAAGACCCGCTTCGTCGAGGCGATGGCCCACGACCTCGGCCGGCCGCTGATCACCGTCGCCTGCCATGACGACCTCACCACGGCCGACCTGGTCGGTCGGTATCTGCTGCGGGGCGACGAGACGGTGTGGGCGGACGGTCCGCTGACCCGGGCGGTGCGCGAGGGCGCGATCTGCTACCTGGACGAGGTGGTGGAGGCCCGGCAGGACACCACCGTGGTGCTGCATCCGCTCGCCGATCACCGTCGGCAGCTGCCCATCGAGCGCCTCGGCGTCACGCTGGACGCCGCACCCGGATTCGGCCTGGTGGTGTCTTACAACCCGGGCTATCAAAGCGTGCTCAAGGACCTCAAGGATTCCACCCGCCAGCGCATGGTGGCCATCGAATTCGGTTTCCCCGCAGCCGATGTCGAAGAGGGGATCGTTGCCCACGAAGCGGGGGTGGACGCTGCCACCGCGGCCGAGCTGGTGCGCTTCGGCCAGGCCATCCGCCGCCTGGAAACCGGCGGGCTGCGTGAGGTCGCGTCCACCCGCGTGCTGATCGCGGCGGGCAGGCTGATCGCGGAAGGGCTGACCATGCCCGAGGCGGCCCGCGCCGCGATCGCCGGGCCGCTCACCGACGACGTCGGCGGTGGGCCGGGGTCTGAACGAGATGATCGAGGTCTACCTGGGCGGGGCGGTCAAGTCCGCGGATTGACGCTGTATACCGCCGCCCGATACCGTTTAACTCAACTGAACAAATATTAGGTCTGTCTCGGGAGGTCGGATGTCCTACGAAAGCACCGCGGAGCCGATCAAGATCGGCTACCTGATGGACTTCACGCTCCCGCCGGGGTTTCCGGAGGAGCTGTTCGCCTCTTTCACCCAGACTTTCGACCTCATTTTCGAAGAGGCGGTCGCGCAGGGCCTGATGGACCGTCCCGTGCAGATGATCTATCGCGAAGTGGAGGGTCTGCCCAAGGGTTCGGTCAAGGCGGTGATCGACGCGTATGGCGAACTGGTCGACGAAGGCTGCCTTGTGGTCTTCGGTCCGAACATCACCGATAACTGCGTGCCGTTGCGTGAAGCGATCGAGGAACGATTCAAGGTTCCGGCTATCAGCGTGACCGGCACCGACGACTGGTTGGGCGAGTGGACCTTCGCATTCCCCCAGGGATCCATGACCGATGAGCCGATCTTCCTGGCCGATCTCATCGCCAAACGAGGACTCGCCGAGATCGGTGTGCTGGTCGAACAGAGCCTCATCGGTGAGAGCTACCTGAAGAACCTGCGAAGTGCCTGTCGGCGCAAGGGCATTCGGATCGTGGCTGAAGTCGCAATCGCCCAGACGGCTCAGGACATCAACGCTGCAGTGCAAACGCTGCACGAGGCAAAGGCCGAGGCGATCGTGCACCTGGGATTCGGATTCGGAATCGTCTTCATCAACCCAGCGCTCGAGTCCGTCGGCTGGGACCCGCCCCGCTTCACCACCACCGCATGGCAGAACGCCTGGGTCAACCCGATCATGTGGAACGCGTTCATGGGGTGGACCGGTGTCGACCAGTACGACGAAGCGAATCAGATCGGGCAGGACTTCCTCGACGCCTACGCGAACAAGTACAACGGCAGTCGCCCCGAATTCTGCGTGACCGTCGTCAACCGCGACGTCGCCGCCACACTCGTGCGGGCATTCACCGACGCCCATCCGCTCAGCCCGCGCGGCGTCAAAGAGGCGCTGGAGCGGGTCAAGATGATGCCGGCCGCCTCGGGCGCGCCGGGCACCCGGGTGTCGTTCGGCAAGTGGACCCGCCGGGCGTGGATGGGCGCCGGGTATCTGGTGGCGCGGACCCTCGATGCCGACGGTGTGAATTCGCACCTGGTCGATCGCTTCGGAGAGGAAGGCTGACGATGAGCACTGACCAATCCACACCGCTTGCGGCAGACGAGAAGCCGACGCCGCGGCCTGGCAAAAGCGCGGCTGGGGCGGCTGGATCGCCGGCGCTGCCCTGGCGGCGTTCGCGCTCTTCTTCATCGCAAACTGCCGCACGGCCCTCGACCCGCGGGTGGCCAACCCGAACGTGCAAGGCCGGCCGCGCCCGGTGAAATTCCTCTTCGGGCTGGACTACATCACTTTCCTGGACGCTGCCACCATCGTCGTCGCTGATCGTGCTGCTGGTGGTGTTCATCAGGGGCTGGCGGCGCAATCCGGGCAGTCCGGTGATGCTGATGTTCCTGTGCACCACGCTGATCGTGTGGCAGGACCCGATCATGAACTGGTCGCCGTTCGCGGTCTACAACCCCGACCTCATCCACTGGCCGGAGTCGTGGCCGCTGGTGTCGCTGTCGCCGACCGTCGAACCCTTCGTGGTATTCGGCTACGTGATGTTCTATTTCGGCCCGTACTTCCCGGCGGTCTGGATCCTGCGCAAGCTGCAGGCAAGAATAGGGGCCAGAAGCTTTCGTGTCGCGGCACCCGCTGGTCAGCCTGGGCCTGATCACCTTGGTGATCGGCTTCATCTTCGATGCCTGGCTGGAGATCCAGCTCGTGCACGCCGGCATGTACATCTACTCGCAGGTGATTCCGTGGGGCTCGGTATTCACCGGCACGACATTCCAGTTCCCGCTGATCTGGGAATCGTTCTCGGTGACATTCGTGATGGTGCCCGCGGCGATACTCTGCTATCGCGACGACACCGGAAAGTCGGTGGCCGAGAAGCTGGCCGCGAAAGCGAAGATCTTTCCCACCCGTCCGGTACTGGGCACTTTCCTGGTGATGTTCGCCATCATCAACGTGTCCTACTTCGCCTACGGCGCGTGGTTCTGGGCTATCAAGGTCAGCCATGCAGCCACCTCGGTCGCCTGCCCGTGGCCATATCCCGAAGCCAAAGTCTATGATCCACAAGGGTTTTACGAGAAAGCGGGCGCACAGGGCCCGTACTCGGTCGGCATCTGGTCGACCTGGGCCAGCGGGGAGCCGAACGGGCGGCCGCACGTCGACCCGCCGCCCGCCGGTGTAGGCCCCTGTGCGACCAAGAATGGGTGAGCCCCGCACCGTCGTCGTCACCGGTGCGTCCCGCGGACTGGGGTTCGCCTCGACCGTGCGCCTGTACCGGCGAGGGGTGGCGCGTGGTCGCGGCCATGCGGACACCCGACCGCGGGCTGCCGCTGCTCCGGGACGCGACCGGGGCCCGTGCGGACGACGATCGGCTGATCGGCGTCCAGCTCGACCTGCTGGACGCCGCGTCGATCTCCGCGGCTGCCAAGGCAATCGAAGAAGCCGTCGGCACGCCGTACGCCATCGTCCACAACGCGGGGATCTCCGCCGCCGGAATGGTGGAGGAGACGGATATGGCGTTGTGGCAGAACATGTTTGCCACCAGCGTCACTGGGACCCGTCGCGCTGACCCAAGCTCTGCTGCCGTCGATGCGGGCGGCGGGCGAGGGGCGCATCGTGCTGGTGTCCAGCGCGGCCGGGGTGCGCGGTCAGCCGGGCACCGCGCCGTACTCGGCGGCCAAGGGCGCCTTGGAGCGGTGGGGCGAATCGATGGCGGTCGAGATCGCGCCGTTCGGATTGGGCGTCACCGTTCTGGTGGCCGGCACGTACGACACCGAGATCATCACCGACGCGGGCACCACCGACGATCGTAATTTCGACGGCCCGTACGCCCGGCTGCACAACACCATGAACACCCGGGGGAGGTTCGCGATGAAACTCGCGAGGCCACCTGAGCGGTTCACCGACGGACTGCTCGAGGCGCTCGCCGACCAGAAGCCGTTCTGCCGCCATGGCGTAGGCCCTGATGCCTCAATGTTGTTGGTGTTCAACAGGATTCTCCCGGCTGTGGGCATGCACCACATGTCCCGAATCGTGTTGGGCATACCCAAACAGGGGTCCATGCGGGGCGGGGCATGGCCGTTGACGCTGGCTCAACGGGGAATGGTGTTCGCCGCGCGTGTTCTTCCGGAGCCGGTGTTGCAGCGCTTGGCATCGCGAGCGGCAAAGCGGAGCAAGGGAACTGAAGGGGACTGAGGGATAGATATGGAACAGCTTTTCGACGACCTGGAGGACTTCGGCGCCTTCGACGATGCGATATCCGGGGACGTGCGAGACCCGTACACCGAACTGGCCCGGCTGCGCCGCGAGGAGCCGGTGCAGCGGCTCGAGACGTCGGGGGCGCTTCCGCACGAGGAGTCGCTGCCGATGTTCATCGTGTATCGCCACGAGGACGTCCAGCAGATGCTGCGCGACAACGAGACGTTCTCGTCGTCGGGCGTCATCGCGGCGTTCGGCCCGGTATTGGGCGAACGCGTGATGCTCGGCATGGACGAACCAGTACACGGACGGCTGCGTTCACTGGTATCGAAGGCGTTCTCGCAGAAGGCCTTGGCGCGCTGGCAGGACGAGTTGGTCGGCCGAGTGGCAAACAGCCTGATCGACAACTTTGCTGCCAACGGCAAGGCAGACCTGGTGAAGGAATTCACCTTCGACTATCCGAGCCAGATCATCGCGGGCCTGTTGGGCTTGCCGGAAAAGGATTACCCGCAGTTCCAGCGGTGGTCGATTTCGCTGCTGAGTTGGCTGATGAACCCGGAACGCGGGCTCGCGGCGTCGGCTGCGCTGTGCGACTACTTCGCCCCGATACTCCAAGCCCGCCGCGCCGAGCCGAAGGACGACCTGATCAGCGCGCTCGGTGCGGCCGAGATCGACGGGGAGAAGCTCGCGGACGAAGAGATCTTCTCGTTCCTTCGACTGCTGCTGCCCGCAGGCGTCGAGACGACCTACCGATCGCTGGGCAGCCTGCTCCTCGGGCTGTTGAAGGATCCGGCGCAATTGGACGCGATCCGCGCCGACCGGTCGCTTCTTCCGCAAGCGATCGAAGAGGGCGTGCGCTGGGAACCACCGCTGTTGACCATCACCCGGGTGGCGACTCGCGACACCGAACTCGGCGGGGTGGCGATCCCGGCCGGGGCGACGGTGATGCCGATGCTGGGTTCGGCGAACCGGCAGGAAGATCGCTACCCGGATCCCGACACGTTCAACATTCACCGACAGGCCAAGGCAAATCTGGGCTGGGGGCACGGCGTGCACGTCTGTCTCGGCATGCACCTGGCGCGGCTCGAAATGCGCACCGCCATAAACCTTCTGCTGGACCGGCTGCCGAATCTCCGGCTGGACCCCGACGGAAACGACCCGCACATTCGCGGTCAGGTTTTCCGGTCACCGACCTCGCTGCCGGTGCTGTTCGATGCCCAGTAGCCGACCGTTCCTGATTAGTGAGCAGGGGTGAGTCCTGTGCGGCCCGAACGGTGTTGGCCGCTGGCGGTGGGTGTTGTCCGGTGGACCGTGCGCCTCGTTGTTGTGGGCGTGGTGGTGAGCCGGAACTACGGCACCGCGGTGGTGTGGTGCTGGGCTGTTGATCGGGTCTGGTCGGTGGTGTGCCCGCACTCGTCCGCTGTCGGGTGCGGGGTCCTGCCGGCCGCCGCCTGATCGCCAAGCCGAGACCACGTCTGCCGATCGCGGCCGCTGCACCGTGATGAACGGTGACAGAGTCGGGGTCGGAAGTCTGTTGTTGTAAGGGTTGTCGCCAGTGCTGATTGCCCCAACGACTGGTGTAGGCGGGGTCAACGCCGATGATCGCGATGCCACGGCGGCTGGCCATACCGGTCAGCCTGGTGCGGAACTTCGCGGTGGGGATGCCGGCGACGGTGCGCCGGAACTGTTTCCCGCGCTTGCCGCGGCCCAGGGTTTCGCGCCCGGCGGCTCTGGCGTCGGCGAAGTCGAGGTTTTCGATCACGATCGCCGAGCAGTTGCGCCGGTGGGCGTGATCGAGCAGGCTGCTGATGGCCGCACGCACCCGCCCATCGCGCCGCGATGCTCGTAGCCCCGCAGTGTCGAGGGCAATGGTGAGCGGTTGCGCGATCGGGTTGCCCGAACGGTCCAGCACGCAAGCAGCCAGATGATCGGCGTTGAGATCCACGGCCAGCACCGGCGCGCGGCGCAACTGTGCGAGGTCGGGCATCGGTTCAGCGGGGGTGGTCTTCCAGGACGCGTCCAGATACCAGCGTGCCCGCGCGGGGTCGTAGCTGATGTCGTAGCGCACCGCGTCTCGCGCCGCCACCCGGGTCCGCCATTGCTGGCCGCGGTGGTTGAAGTGCACCGGCGCGTCGATCACCAGATGGCTACCGAACTCCTCGGCCAGCGCGGCGGGCACCTTGATCCGCAGCCGGCCCGCCTCATCGACGCGGATAGTCTCATTGCCGCCGGACTTGCCCGACTCACCATCAGCGGTCAAAAACATCCGAGCCGCATCCCAACGCTCAGCCCACTGCTGCTCGGTCATGCCGGCGGCATCGAGGTGATTGCGGTTGCGCCACCATCGTTTCCCGCCCACGGTGATCGATGGCCGCCCTGCAGCCAACGCCTCCTCGGCCACCGCGAGCCGACCACGCAACACCGACAGACGCCGCGTCTTGGCGAACCGTTCCGCGCTGTTGCGATACCCACGGCGACGGCGCCGCGATTGCCCGCCGCTCTCGACCACCGACGCGAGCTCACCAGGACGCAGTACACACCGGGCCGCCAAGACCTCGACCGCGGCACGCAGATCCCTGACCTGGGCGGCCAATCCGCGCATTCCCAGCTGGTACTGATCCTCCACCGCGCGGGTGATCGCCCCGGCCCACCGCGACGACGACACCGCTGTGAGGGTCTTCTTCCGCTGCGCGCGCCACACGGCATGGGACTTCGGGTCCAAGCGGCCCAACCCGACCCGCCCCGCCAGCTCACCTCGATACACCGAACCCAACAACGCACCGATCGCGGTCAGCGCTTGGGCCTCGGCAGCCGTGGGATGTATCCGGGTCCGGATCCGCACACCCAGCGGAGCGCCGGCCACCACCGGATCCCCGATCTCGCGCAACGCCTTCGCCCCAGCCACACCAGCATTCTGCGCGCCACCACCGACAACCCCGCCCCACCACACGCCACGCTGACATCCGCGCAGGATCACCCACTACCGCTACTAAACGGCCAACAGTTGCCACCCCCGCACAAGGTCCGCTTGCCGATCGGCTAGTTTCCAGTGAGGCCCCTCTAACGAGTCAAAAGAGAGTGACAGATATGACTGACACTGTAAAGGTCCAGTTCGAGTCCAAGATGATGATCGACGGCAAGCTCGTCGACGGACAGGCCGGCACATTCACCAACATCAACCCGGCGACCGAGGAGTCACTCGGCGAGGTGGCCGACGCCTCGAAAGAAGACATGCTCCGGGCCATCGACGCCGCCCGGCGCGCCTTCGACGAGACCGACTGGTCGACCAACCACAAGCTGCGTCAGCGCTGCCTGCTGCAACTGCACGACGCGATCGAGTCCGAGAAGGAAGAACTGCGCGAGGAGCTCATCCTCGAGGTCGGCTCGCCGCGCGCCATCACGTTCGGCCCGCAACTGGACGCCCCGCTGGCCGACGGACTGCGCTACCCCGCCAGGCTGATCGACGAGTACGCCTGGGAAACCGACCTCGGCGACCGGGTGATCAGCCTCACCGGCGCGAACACGACCATCAAGGTCTGGCGGGAGCCGGTGGGCGTGGTCGGCGCGATCGTGCCGTGGAACTTCCCGTTCGAGGTCACCCTCAACAAGTTGGGCCAGGCACTGGGGACCGGTAATACGGTCGTGCTCAAGCCGGCGCCCAACACGCCGTTCAACGCCACCCGGCTGGGCCGGCTGATCGCCGAAAAGACTGATATCCCCGCGGGTGTCGTCAACGTCGTCACCGCGTCGGATCACTTTGTGGGCGAGGAGCTTACGCTGTCGCCAAAGGTCGACCTGATCTCGTTCACCGGCTCGACCGTGGTGGGCAAGCGGATCATGGAAAAGGGCGCGGCGACCATGAAGCGCCTGTTCCTCGAGCTCGGCGGCAAGTCGGCCACCATCGTTCTGGAAGACGCCGACTTCGGTTTGGCCTGCGCGATCGGCATCGCGCCGTGTATGCACGCCGGTCAGGGTTGCGCCAACCCGACCCGGATGCTGCTGCCGCGGTCGCGCTACGACGAGGGCGTGGCGATTCTCAAGAGCATCTACGAGAACGTGACGTGCGGGGACCCGCAGGACCCCGGAACCCTGTGCGGCCCGGTGATTTCGGCGAAGCAGCGCGAGCGGGTGATGGGCTACATCAACAAGGGCGTCGAAGAGGGCGCCACCGCGCTGGTCGGCGGCCCGGACGCTCCCACCGGCTTCGACCGCGGATTCTTCGTCAGGCCCACGCTTTTCACCGATGTCGACAATTCCATGACGATCGCCCAGGAGGAGATCTTCGGACCGGTGCTGTCCGTGATCCCGTTCGACGACGAAGAGGACGCGATCCGGATCGCCAACGACAGCAAGTACGGCCTGGCCGGCAACGTGATGTCGGGTTCGCTGGAGCGTTCGCTGGCGGTGGCCCGCCGAATCAAGGCCGGCTTCATCGGCGTCAACGGTGGCGCTCCGTACGGCGCCGACACCCCGTTCGGCGGATACAAGGACAGCGGGGTGGGTCGTCAGAACGGTGTCGCCGGCTTCGACCAGTACACCGAGATCAAGTCCGTGGGGTATCCCGCCGGCTGACCCCTCGCCCAATTGCCGCGAGCGTGTGTCTGCACGAGACACGCCGCCGCGGCGTGCATTGTGCGCACGCTCGGCGGAGAAGGGGAAGCGGTGGCCACCTACGTATTGGTGCACGGCGGTGGCCATGGCGGCTGGTGCTATCAGCCCGTCGCGCAGGCGGTTGCGGGCCAACGGCCACCAGGTGTACGCCCCGTCCCTGACTGGTCTGGGTGAGCGGGCGCACCTGTTTCGGAGTGGGGTCGACCTCGACTGCCACATCACCGACATCGTCAACCTGCTGCACTTCGAGGACCTGCGTGACGTGATCCTGGTGGGCCACAGTTACGGGGGCATGGTGATCACCGGGGCCGCCGACCGGGCCACCGACCGGGTCGGTCACCTGGTCTACCTCGACGCCGCAACTCCTGTCAACGGCCAGGCGCTCGTCGAGGTGGCTCCCGAGATGCTGGCCGCAGCGCGCGCTGAGGGGCGCATCGTCGACGGTGTCGAAATGTGCTTGTACCCAACCGATAACATGCTGCGGTACTACGGCGTCCGCGACCCCGAGCTGCGCGAGTGGATGAAGGCGCGGTTGACGCCGCACCCGTGGAAGTGTTTCGAGCAGCCGCTGACGCTGACCAACGAAGCCGCGTTGGCCCGGATCCCGCAATCCCACCTCTGCACCACGAAGTACATGTGGTGGCGTGATGTGGATGGCTTGCGGCAGAGGGCAAACGGCCGTCTGTGGGACCTCGACACCGGCCACGACATGATGATCACCGAACCGGGCTGGGTCGCCGAGAAACTGATGCTGGTGGCGGGCTAAGGGGCTGTGGGACGAGGGATTTCGACAAGCATGGCGTCCATGCCGTTGAGTCGCTTCACCCGACCAATACTGTCAGCCCCACTAGCCGGGCGGGAGAGGCCGCTTCAAAGTGCAGACGATGCTCCACTCGAAGTAATGGTCGCCCTCTTTGTCGTAGTCCTTGAAGTGTCGGGCGACCTGAGTGCGCTGCACCGAGGAGCCGACGATTTCCCAGCCTTGTTCGCCGTGGGCGTTGGTGAGGCGGCTCGCCTCGTCCAGCACCGCTTGCAGTGATTCATCCTTGTGCGTGACGAACTTTGTCTGCCACCGCTGCGGTTGCCATGTCATAGTCCGGCACCTTCGTTGTCGAGACTGTCAGGAAGGTGAATAGCAGGTGTCCGACGCCGTGCGCGCGGGCGAAGAGCTGGTTTGAACTGGGACTGAAGGCCTGTTCACGCCCCCTTTTGGTAGGCCGGGAAGCCGGTGCATGCCACCCCGCCCAGCAGGCACCTGCGGCATGGTCGACAATCGAGCTAAGACTGACTAACAACAGTGCGTCTGAATTTCCACAAGGTATCTAGTGTCAAAGGAGACATCGCTATGGCTGAAGCCGTGATCGTCGAGGCGGTACGTTCACCGGTCGGCAAACGCAACGGAGGTCTGTCCGGGGTGCACCCGGCCGATCTGTCCGCACAGGTTCTCAACGGCCTGGTCGACAAGACCGGCATCGACCCCGAGATCGTCGACGACGTCATCTGGGGCTGCGTGATGCAGGCCGGCGAGCAAGCCCTCGACATCGCGCGCACCTCGCTGCTGGCGGCGGGCTGGCCGGAAACCGTCCCGGGCGTGACCGTCGACCGCCAGTGCGGGTCGAGCCAGCAGTCCATCCACTTCGCCGCGGCCGGCGTGATCGCCGGGCACTACGACGTCGTCGTCGCCGGCGGTGTGGAGTCGATGTCACGGACCCCGATGGGGGCCTCGCTGGCCAACGGCGGGCGGCCGTACCCGCAGTCCTTCATCGACCGCTACGAGGGCAGGATCCCCAACCAGGGCATCGGTGCCGAAATGATCGCCGAGCAGTGGGGATTCGACCGCCTCGCGCTCGACGAGTTCTCCCTGGGCTCACACGAAAAAGCGGCTGCTGCACAGGATTCCGGCGCTTTCGATGACCAGATCGTGGGCATCAAGGACCAGGACGGAAACGTCGGTGCTCAAGGACGAGGGCATCCGCCGCGGCACACCGATGGAGAAGATGGCCTCGCTGAAGCCGGCGTTCAAGGAGGACGGCGTGATCCACGCCGGCAACTCCTCGCAGATCTCCGACGGCTCGGCCGCGATCCTGTTCATGTCGGCCGAGAAGGCCAAAGCGCTGGGTTTGAAGCCAATTGCCAAGGTGCACACCGCGACACTGGCCGGGGCCGACCCGGTGATCATGCTGACCGCGCCCATCCCGGCGACCCAGAAGGTGCTCAAGAAAGCCGGGCTCAGCATTGACGACATCGGGGCATACGAGGTCAACGAGGCCTTCGCGCCGGTGCCGCTGGCCTGGTTGAAGGACATCGGCGCCGACGAGAAGAAGCTCAACCCCAACGGCGGGGCGATCGCGCTCGGCCACCCGTTGGGCGGCTCGGGAGCGCGGATCATGACCACGCTGCTGTATCACATGCGGGACAAGGGAATTCGCTACGGTCTGCAGACCATGTGCGAGGGCGGTGGCCAGGCCAACGCGACCATCGTGGAGCTGCTGTGACGGACGGCGGTGACGGCCAGCCGGCGGTGCTGGCCGAACGCCGCGGCAACGCCATGGTCATCACGATCAACCGGCCCGAAGCCCGCAATGCGGTCAACGGCGCGGTGAGCATCGGCGTCGGGGACGCGCTGGAGGAAGCCCAGCGCGACCCCGACGTACGGGCCGTGGTGATCACCGGCGCCGGCGACAAGTCGTTCTGCGCCGGCGCCGATCTCAAGGCGATCTCGCGCCGGGAGAACCTGTATCACCCCGACCACCCCGAGTGGGGCTTCGCCGGTTACGTGCACCACTTCATCGACAAGCCCACCATCGCGGCGGTCAACGGCACCGCACTGGGCGGCGGCACCGAGCTGGCGCTGGCCAGCGACCTGGTGGTGGCCGCCGAGCGCGCCCAATTCGGGCTGCCAGAGGTCAAACGCGGACTGATCGCCGCCGCCGGCGGCGTTTTCCGGATCGTCGAGCAGCTACCCCGCAAGGTGGCGATGGAGCTGCTCCTGACCGGCGAGCCGATCACCGCGTCCGACGCCTGGGAGTGGGGCCTGATCAACCAGGTCGTCAAGGACGGCCAGGACGGCTCGGTGGTGGACGCCGCGCTGGCGCTGGCCGCGCGGGTGACCGTCAACGCGCCGCTTTCGGTGCAGGCCAGCAAGCGGATCGCCTACGGGGTCGACGAAGGCGTCATCACCGCCGACGAAGCCGGCTGGGATCGAACGATGAACGAGATGCGTTCGCTGATCCGATCCGAGGACGCCACGGAAGGACCGTTGGCGTTCGCCGAGAAGCGCGAGCCGGTCTGGAAGGCGCGCTAGTCCGCCAGGACGTCGAGAGCGATCAGCCCGTCAGTTTCCCGCGAAACCGGCCCTATTCTCGGAGATTCGTCGTAGCATCTCTGGTGTTATCTGTGGGTCAACCGTGAACGACGAGTGTGGTCGCCGACCTAGTTGACGGCCGGTTAAATATAAAGGGCGAGGTCCGGCGATGGTGAATTTTGCAGTGTTTGCACCCGAGATCAATTCGGCGCTGATTTATTCAGGTGCGGGTTCGGAGCCGATGCTGGCGGCGGCGGCGGCCTGGGACGGCTTGGCCGCTGAGTTGGGGTCGGCGGCGTCGTCGTTTTCCTCGGTGACCTCGGGGTTGGCGGGTCTGGCGTGGCAGGGTGCGGCGGCCGCGGCGATGGCGGCGGCGGCGGCTCCCGTACGCGGGGCTGCTGAGCACTGCGGCGGGGCAAGCCTCGGGGGCGGCCGGGCAGGCCCGCACGGTGGCCAGTGTGTTCGAGGCGGCGCGGGCGGCGACGGTGCATCCGTTGGCGGTGGCGGCGAACCGCAATGCGTTTGTGTCGTTGATTCGGTCGAATTGGCTGGGCCTGAACGCGGCGGCGATCGCCAACATCGAGGGCGTGTACGAGCAGATATGGGCCCAGGATGTGGCGGCGATGTCGGGCTATCACGCCGGGGCATCAGCGGCCGCCGCGCAGTTGTCACCATTGCAAAGCGCCGTGCAGGCCGCGGCGTCGACGCTGCCCAACTTGGGTCTCGGCAACAAGGGCGGCGGCAACGTGGGCGGCGGCAACGTCGGCGACGGCAACGTCGGCAGCGGCAATAAGGGCAGCGGAAACGTCGGCGGCGGAAATATCGGCAGCTCGAACTTCGGCAACGGCAATCACGGCAACGGAAACTTGGGCTCCGGGAACGCGGGCAACGGAAGCTACGGCTTCGGAAACAGCGGCAACGGAAACATCGGCTTCGGAAACACCATCCTTTCCGTGGGCGGGAGCACCACCAGTAGCGGGAACATCGGCATCGGGAACACCGGCAGTGCCAACATCGGCTCCGGAAACTTCGGCATCGGAAACACCGGTGGCGGAAACACCGGTAACAACAACGTCGGCTGGGGGAACACCGGCAACAACAACTTCGGGATCGGGCTCACCGGCAACAATCAGATGGGCATCAACTTCGCCGGACTGCTGAACTCGGGCAGCGGCAACATCGGCTTCGGCAACTCGGGCCACAACAACATCGGCTTCTTCAACTCCGGCAACGGCAACGTCGGCCTGTTCAATTCGGGCAACTATTCGCTCGGCAGCCTGGCCTCAACAACATCGGCATCGGGAACTCGGGCATCCGAAAACTTCGGCTTCGGGAACGCGGGCGGCGCGAACACCGGCTTCGGGAACTCGGGCAGGTCAACACCGGCTTCGGGAACTCGGGCCACCTCAACACCGGCTTCGGGAACGCGGGCTGCAGTCAACACGGGCTTCGCGAATGCGGGCGGCATCAACACGGGCAATGGGAATACGGGCTTCGTTGATACGGGTTTCTGGAATTCGGGCAACGTGAACACGGCTATCGGGGCCACCACCGACTGCGGCGCCCTTAACTCGGGCTTTGCCAACACAGGTATCGCGGTCTCGGGGTTTCGGAACACGGCCACCGGCGGCGATAACCTCAACGGCGAAATCTCCGGCTTTGGAAACACCGCCAGCGGCGGCACAGAATTCAACCTGGGGTGTCGGGCTTCTTCAACAACGCCGTCGTGGGCAGCCTTCGGCACCGCCCAGACCGGCGTTATCTCGGGCCTGCTCAACGTGGGCGGCTACATCTCGGGCTTCTTCAGCCTCGGTCAGCTGCTGTTTCCCGTCGAGCTAGTGCGCCAGGACGTTGACGCCCCACCGGAACACCGGAGGCAGTAGCGCACACGCCGGCACGATGGCACGCCGCGTCGCACGCGGGGTGCTGGCCAGCACCAGACCGCGGGTGAGCAGCCGGTAATCGCGGGTAACCCGGTGCCACGCAGCCTCATACGACGACGGGTTGTCGTCGACGATGGCGCGGACCGCCGCCCCGGCCTGCTTGACGGCCAGGCTGATGCCTTCGCCGGTCAGCGCGTCCTCGTACCCGGCGGCGTCGCCGACCAACAGCACCCGTCCCGCGACGCGACGCGAAACCACTTGCCGCAGTGGGCCGCAGCCGCGCGGGTGCGCGTGGTCGGCGTCGCGCAGATGGTCCGCCAGCCAGGGGAACCAGTCGAGTTCGGGTCGCTGACGGGACAGGATCGCCACGCCGACCAGATCCGGTTCCACCGGCGTCACGTAGGCCTCACCCCAACGGGACCAATGCACTTCGACGAACTCCGACCAGGGCGGCACCCGGTAATGCCAGCGCAAGCCGTGGCGCCGCGGTGTACCCGCCGTCACGCCGATGCCCACCGCGCGCCGCACCGCCGAGTGCAGTCCGTCGGCTCCGACCAACCATTTCGCCCGCACCCCGGCGGCCGTCACACCATGAGCATCCTGCTCGACGCTGGTCACCTTCGTCTGAATCCATTCGGTGTCTTGCTCTTTGGCGCGTGCGGCCAGCGCCGCATGCAGCGTGGTGCGCCGCACGCCCCGGCCCGGGCCGTCGCGAAACAGCGCCTCGGCCCTGCGGTGCTCGTTCACATAGGCGATCCCGCGAAACGGTATGCCGGCCGGGTCCACACCGAGCGAGGTCAGTTCGGCCAGGCCACCGGGCATCAGGCCTTCGCCGCACGCTTTGTCGATCGGACCGTCGCGCGGCTCGGCGACGATCACCGAAAGCCCTTGCGCGCGAGCGTGTAACGCCGTGGCGAGGCCGCCGGGGCCGCCGCCGACGATCAGCAGGTCGGCATCGTAGTTCGTCATGCGTAGCCCAACGCGGAGTTCTCCACCCGGATACGCACCGTCAGCAGGATGGCGTTGGCCACCGTGAAGCACAGCGCGGTCAGCCACGCGGTGTGCACCAGCGGCAGCGCGAATCCTTCGGCCACCACCGCAACATAGTTGGGGTGGTGGAAGAACCGGTAGGGACCGCCTTGCACCAGCGGCGCTTCCGGCAAGATGATCACCCGGGTGTTCCACCGCTTGCCCAGTGTCGAGATGCACCACCAGCGCAGCCCCTGGCTTAGCACCAGCACGGCCACCATCGGCCAGCCCAGCCAGGGCAGGAACGGCCGGTGCAACGCCCACGTTTCGACCACGCAGCCGACCAGCAGTGCGGTGTGCAGGACCACCATCACCGGGTAGTGCCCGCGGCCAAACTCCTTGCCGCCCTGGGCGAAAGACCATCGCGCATTGCGCTGGGCCACCACCAGCTCCACCAGGCGTTCGATTCCGACCGCCAGGATCAGCAGGTAATACATGGCTTTACCACTGCTTCACCATTTCAAAAGCACCAATTCCGAGCAGAAAGCCGGCCCCATCGCGATCATCAACCCGATCGAGCCCGCCGGCGGCGGGTCGGCCATGTTGAGCCGCAGCACGTCCAGCACCGACACGGAAGACAGGTTACCGTTCTCGCGCAACGAGTTTCGAGTGTGGTCCAGCGCGCCGGCGGGCAGGTTCAGCCCATCTTCGACCGCCTCGATCACCCTCGGTCCGCCCGGGTGGCAGACCCACGTCGTCACGTCCTCGGTGGTCAGTCCGTGGTCGGCAAGGAAGTTGCGCACGTCGTCGCCCAGGTACTTCTCGGTGACGGTGGCGACGTCGGCCGACAAGACGATGCGGAAGCCGCTGGTACCGATCTTCCAGCCCATCACGTCTTCGGTGTCGGGGTACAGCCGGCTGCGGGTCGCCAGGATCTTGGGACCCCGACCGCCGGCAGAGCCGTTGGCAGATCCGTTGGAGCCGTTAGACCCACGGGCGGCGCCCTTGGTGATGACGGCGCCGGCGCCGTCGCCGAACAGGCTGGTGGCGACCAGGTTGGCCATCGAATTGTCCTGTCGCTGAATGGTCAGCGAGCACAGCTCGACCGCCAGCAGTGCCCCGACCTCGTTGGGAAACGCGCGCAGGTAGTCATGCATGCGCGCGACCCCGGCGGCACCGGCGACGCAGCCCAGACCGAACATCGGAATGCGTTTGATGTCCTGGCGCAGTCCCACCCGCGATGCCAGCCGGGCCTCCAGCGTCGGGACCGAAAGCCCGGTCACCGTGGTGGAGAAGACGACGTCGACCTCCGACGGCTTGATTTTTGCTTCGTCGAGCGCCGCGACCAGCGCCTGCTCCCCCAAGTCGAGGGCGACTTCGACGAAGGCTTCGTTGGCCTCGGTGAAACCGCTCAGCTCGCCGTATCGCGCCAGTGGCAATGCCGTATGACGCGCCTCGACCCCGCTGCTCAGCGCGAAGCGCCGAAACTCCGGTCCGGCGAAATCGGTTAGCGCACCGATGGTTTCGTCCTGGCTGTTGTAGTGCTGTGGAAATTTGACGGCCACGCCTGCGACCGACGGATGTGCAGTCGAAATGGCCGACGGTGCTTGCACACCGAGGCACGCTCGGCTTCCCCCTGTGATTGTTCCCATGTGAAGAGTCACGTTACTGCCGCCCAATGGGTTCAGCGCGTCCCGGGCGGAGGCGTTGACCTGGACACACGATCCCGACTTACGATGTCCGCCATGCCCGCGCCGCTGATCGTCACCATCCGGGGCCACACGCCTCACCTGCACCCGGAATCCTGGGTTGCGCCCAATGCCAGCCTGATCGGACAGGTCAACCTCGCGGCCCGGGTCAGTGTCTGGTACTCGGCGACGCTGCGTGCGGAAGCCGAGCCGATCGAGATCGGGTTCGGAACCAACATCCAAGACGGCGTGACGATCCACGTCGACAAGGAATTCCCGGTGCGGATCGGCGCCGGGGTGACCATCGGGCACAACGCTGTCGTGCACGGCTGCACCGTCGAAGACGACGCGCTGGTCGGCGCGGGAGCGGTCATCCTCAACGGCGCGGTCGTCGGCGCCGGCGCCCTGGTGGCGGCGGGTGCGCTGATCCCGCAGGGCATGGTGATACCGGCGCGGTCGCTGGTCAGCGGGGTGCCGGGGCGGGTGACCCGCGAACTCAGCGAAGCCGAGGTGGCCAACAACCGGTACAACGCCGAGACCTACCGGCGATTGCTTGACCTGCACCGCGCCTCGACCGAGTAGGGCATCCGGTAGTAGCCGTTCTGCAGGGTCCGAGGCTTCCGGCTAGGTTGGAATTATGCGAATCCTGGTGACCGGCGCTTCCGGCTACGTCGGATCGCGCCTGGTCACGGCGTTGTTGGCGGATGGCCATCGAGTCGTGGCCGCTACTCGAAACCCGGCCCGTCTCAAGCGATTCGGCTGGTACGACGACGTCGCAACGGTCCGGTTCGACGCTTCCGACCCGGTGTCGGCGCAAGCCGGAATGGACGCCGCGGGCCCGGTCGACGTGCTGTATTACCTGGTGCACGCGATTGGTCAACCCGACTTCCGGGAAGCGGACAACGCCGCGGCCGCGAACGTGGCGGCCGCGGCCCGGGACGCCGGCGTGCGGCGCATCGTCTACCTCGGCGGATTCGTTCCCGAGAACCCCGACGAGCTGTCCGAGCACCTGACCAGCCGGGCCGAGGTGGCCCAGGCCCTGACGGTCGAGGGCGGACCGGAATTGGTGTGGCTGGGGGCGGCGATCATCATCGGCGCCGGTTCGACGTCGTTCGAGATGCTGCGCTACGTCGGCGACCGGTTCCCGTTCATGCCGATGCCGGGGTGGATGCACAACCCGATCGACCCGATCTCGATCCGCGACGTGCTGTACTACCTGCTCGCCGCGGCCGACGCCGACCTGGTACCGGCCGGCGGCTACGACATCAGTGGACCCGACACGTCGTCGTATCGTGAGCTGCTCAAGGCGTACGCGCATATCTGCGGCAGGTGGCATGCCGGTCTGCGGGTGCCCCTGGTCGACACTTCGGTGGCATCGCTGTTCGCCGCGGTAGCGCTACCGGTGCCGCAGGGCCTGGCCGGAGACCTGGTGGAGTCGCTGGACCACCCGATGCGGGCGTCCGGCAGCGGCCTGCGGGGTCGCGTTCCCGATCCGCCCGGCGGCTTGGTCGGGATCGACGAGGCGATCGCCCTGGCGGTCGAAGACACGTCCAACCACGCGCCCCGGCCGGTCAACGAGTTGGCCGATCCCCATCACCTCGCCGATTCCGACCCGGTCTGGGCCGGCGGCGACGCACTGCGTATCCGGCGGCTCGCCCGAGCGGTGATCCCGGCCATCGCTCGGCCCACGCTGGGACTGGTGAACTTCGTGCCCACCCCGCTCGCCGGTGCGCTGCGGACCAGTCTGGACATCCTGATCCACCTGAACCTGAGGGTCCGAACCGCGTGAGCCAGACCGTCGCTCCCTACCGCGCCACCGTGTTCGAAGAGCTTCGGCGCGCGATGACCAATGTGGCTGTGCCGCACAATGAAGCGCCCGCGGTCGTGTTGCGCCGGCGCATCATCGTCGCCATCACGCTGGTGGTCGGGGCCGTGGTGCTGGGTTTCTCGCTGCGGCGGGTGCCGGGCGAAGCGAGCTTTTACTACCTGACCTTCGCGCTGGCAGCGGTGTGGAGCGGCGGTGCGCTGGTCTCCGGGCCGCTGCATCTGGGTGGCATCAACTGGCGCGGCCGCAACCAGCGCCCGGTCATCACCGGGACCACCATCGGTCTTTTGCTCGGCGGCGTCTTCGTGCTGGGCGGCTTGGTCGCCAGGGAAATTCCCATCGTGGCCGAATTGATCACGCACGTACTGAAATTCGCGCATCAAGGATCGTTCCTGCTGATCGTGGTGATCACCCTGGTCAACGGTCTGGCCGAGGAGATGTTCTTCCGCGGGGCGCTCTACACCGCGCTGGGCCGGCACCATGCGGTGGCAATATCGACCGTGCTGTACATCGCCGCCGCCTTGGCCAGCGGGAATGTGATGCTCGGCTTCGCGGCGATCATCCTGGGGACGGTGTGTGCCCTGGAACGCCGGGCCAGCGGCGGGATTCTGGCGCCGATGCTGACCCATTTCGTCTGGGGCCTGATCATGGTGCTCGTGCTTCCGCCGCTGTTCGGCGTGTGAGGCGAGCCGTCAGGCGTCGGTGAAGACGGGGGACCGGCGCTGCTGGAACGCCGATGCGCCCTCCCGGAAGTCCGCTGACCGCAGCAAGCCCACCTGGCCCTCGAATTCACGCTCGAGCGTGGGGTCCAACTCGGTGAGCGTGGCCGCGTTGATCGCCTGCTTGGTCTTGGCGAACGCCACCGCGGGGCCGGCCGCCAGTCGCGCGATCACGGCGGCCACCTCGGCGTGGAAATCCTCGGCCGGAAAGACCGCGCTGACCAAGCCGTAGGACAACGCCTCGGCGGCCGGTAGCCGCTCCGGCAGCAGCGCCATCCGCATGGCCCGCACCCGGCCGATCGCAGCCGCGACCAACGCCGACGCGCCGCCGTCGGGCATCAACCCGATTTTGGTGAAGGCCAGCATGAAAAATGCGTTCTCCGAAGCCAATACGAGATCGCACGCCAATGCCAGCGAAACGCCGACGCCGGCGGCCGGTCCGTGCACGACGGCGACCACCGGATGCGGCAGCGCGGTGATCGCCCGCACCGTCCGGTTGATTTCGGTGATGGTCTCGGTGCCCGTCTTGCCGCGCCCGGTGTCTTCGGCGCTCATGCCGGCGCCGGAGCAAAAGCCGCGGCCGGTACCGCCGAGGCGCACGACTTTGACCCGTGAATCGGTGGCAGCCCGTTCCATCGCCTCGGCGATACCGGCCAGCACCACCGCCGTCAGTGAGTTCAGGCTCTCGGGGCGGTCGATCGTCACTGACAGCACTCCGTCGGCCAGCGTTACGTCAAGACCCGCGACTGGGGCCAGGGTGTCGATCCCGGAATCTGGCATGGACCAACACTAAGTGACCCACCGAGAGCACCCCGGTTGGGCGGCGTGACACCGAGACCCGTAACAATCGTCTGAGTGTCCGGTAGGGAACGACGTCAGCGCGGACGAAAGGTCGGTACACCATGGCGGGACCGCTAGACGGTTTACGTGTTGTCGAACTGGCGGGCATCGGGCCTGGCCCGCACGCGTCGATGATCCTGGGTGACCTGGGTGCATACGTGGTGCGCGTCGACCGGCCGTCGTCGTCCCCCGGCGGTGTCGTCAAGGACGCGATGAGCCGCAACCGTCGCATCGTGACCGCCGACCTGAAGTCTGCCGAGGGCCGCGAACAGGTGCTCAAGCTCGTCGCCAAGGCCGATGTGCTGGTCGAGGGCTACCGCCCCGGCGTCACCGAGCGGCTGGGCCTGGGTCCCGAGGACTGCGCCAAGGTCAACGACCGGCTGGTCTACGCCCGGATGACCGGCTGGGGACAGGCCGGCCCGCGCAGCCAGACGGCCGGCCACGACATCAACTACATCTCGCTGAACGGCATCCTGCACTCGATCGGCCGGGCGGGCGAGCGGCCGGTGCCGCCGCTGAACCTGGTCGGCGACTTCGGCGGCGGCTCGATGTTCCTGCTGGTCGGGATCCTGTCCGCGCTGTGGGAGCGGCAGCGCTCCGGCAAGGGGCAGGTGGTCGACGCCGCGATGGTCGACGGCTCCAGCGTGCTGATCCAGATGATGTGGCAGATGCGGTCGTCCGGCATGTGGTCCGACGTGCGTGGCACCAACATGCTCGACGGCGGCGCGCCCTATTACGACACCTACGAATGCGCCGACGGCCGCTACGTCTCGGTCGGCGCGATCGAGCCGCAGTTCTACGCTGCCATGCTGGCCGGGCTGGGCCTCGATGCGGCCGACCTGCCGCCGCAGAACGACGTGACCCGCTGGCCCGAACTGCGGGCGACATTCACGAAGACGTTCGCCGCTCACGACCGCGACCACTGGACCAAGGTGTTCGCCGATTCCGATGCGTGCGTGACGCCGGTGCTCGCGTTCGGAGAGGTCCAGACCGAGCCGCACATCACCGAGCGCAACACGTTCTACGAGGTCAACGGCGGCCTGCAGCCGATGCCGGCGCCGCGGTTCTCCCGCACCGCGCCCGAAACACCGCGCGCGGCCACCCCGGTGGCCGACGTCGAAGCGGTTCTCAGCGACTGGGTATAGTCCCCGACCAACAGGTTGGTTGGGGCCATAGGAAAGGGTTTGCATGGAGATCAAAGACGCGGTAGCCGTCGTCACCGGGGGCGCATCGGGCCTGGGCCTGGCCACCACGAAGCGGCTGCTGGACGCCGGGGCACAGGTGGTGGTGCTGGACCTGCGGGGTGAGGACGCGGTCAGCGAGCTCGGCGAACGTGCCCGTTTCGTCAAGGCCGACGTCACCGACGAGGCCGCTGTCGGCAGCGCGCTGGATGCGGCGGAGTCGATGGGAACCCTGCGGATCGCGGTCAACTGCGCCGGCACCGGCAACGCAATTCGGGTGCTCAGCAAGGACGGCGTCTTCCCGCTGGACGCGTTCCGCAAGATCGTGGACATCAACCTGGTGGGCACCTTCAACGTGATTCGGCTGGCGGCTGAGCGGATCGCGAACACCGAACCGGTCGGTGAAGAGCGGGGCGTCATCATCAACACCGCGTCGGTGGCGGCGTTCGACGGCCAGATCGGGCAGGCCGCCTACTCGGCGTCCAAGGGCGGTGTCGTCGGCATGACGCTGCCGATCGCGCGCGACCTGGCCAGCAAGCTGATCCGGGTGGTCACGATTGCGCCCGGCCTGTTCGACACCCCGCTGCTGGCCGGCCTGCCGGAACCGGCCCGGGAGTCGTTGGGCAAGCAGGTGCCGCACCCGTCGCGGCTGGGCAACCCCGACGAGTACGGCGCGCTGGCCGTGCACATCGTCGAGAACCCGATGCTCAACGGCGAGGTCATCCGGCTGGACGGCGCGATCCGGATGGCGCCGCGCTAGACCCTCAAACTCTGGACATCCGCCGAGACTGCAGTGGGAGCGCGTTTTCGAGCCGCTTAGCGATCTGGGCGCAGTCCCAGCGCTCAGTGCGCAGTCTCGGCGCCCGACCTTCAAAAGCCCCAGGAACGAAGAAGCCCCCCGCACATGGCGGGGGGCTCACATCGGAACCACAAACGTGGCTACCGACGAAACCATCGGGAGACGGTGGAATCGGCCATCAACAATCGTGCGATTACGCCCATGGTGTTACCTCAGCTCGCTGTCGGCAGGGGGTGCCACTCTTCGAACTGCTCCGAGCACTCACCTTCGACGAGCATGTCGCCGTGGTAGAGAGCCTCGAAGTCAGCCTTGATGATGACATCGGCACTGGTGTCGTCGATCCACATGACACTGAGCCTAAGGGCCAGCTCTAAGGAATCTTTGAGTCGCGCTTCGGAGTTTGGTGGCAATTCTTACCCGTGGGTAGGGTTTGCCGGCGCCGCACTACTCCAAAGTGGCCAAATCCCTGCACGAACCCCCACTGAACCATTAGGGTCTCCGCACTCGTATCTAGGGCGGAGGCGTTGTTTGACACCTGTAACTTATCGCCGATAAGTTATCGCTGATACGGTCCAGGGAGGACGCCAATATGCTTCAGAGGATCGCGCGGCTTGCCATCGCGGCCCCACGACGAATCGTCGGAGCGGCCGTTTTGGTCTTCATAGCGGCCGCGGTCTTCGGCATTCCCGTCGCCGACAGCCTGTCTCCGGGCGGCTTCCAGGACCCGCAGTCGGAGTCGGCGCGGGCCATCGGAGTGTTGAGCGACAAGTTCGGGCAGAGCGGCCAGCAGATGCTGATCCTGGTGACGGCGCCCGGGGGCGCCAATAGTGACCAGGCCCGCACGGTCGGCACCGGTCTCGTCGATGAGCTGCAGCGGTCGCCGTTGGTCTTCAACGCGACGTCAGCGTGGACGGTGCCGCCGCAAGCTGCCACCGACCTGATCAGCACCGACGGCAAGACGGGGTTGATCGTGGTCAACCTCAAAGGCGGCGAGAACGACGCCCAGAAGAACGCCCAGACGCTGTCCGAGCAGGTCATCCATGACCGCGACGGCGTCACCGTTCAAGCCGGCGGCCCGGCGATGCAATACGCGCAGATCAACAAACAGAACCAGGACGACCTGCTGGTGATGGAGATGATCGCGATTCCGTTCAGCTTCCTGGTGCTGGTCTGGGTGTTCGGTGGGCTGCTGACGGCGGCGCTGCCGATGGCCCTCGGTGCGTTGGCCGTTGTCGGCTCGATGTCGGTGTTGCGACTGGTCACGTTGACCACCGAGGTGTCGATCTTCGCGCTCAACCTCAGCACCGCGCTGGGTCTGGCGCTGGCGGTCGACTACACGCTGCTGATCGTCAGCCGTTATCGCGACGAACTGGCCGAGGGCGGCGACCGCGAAGCGGCGCTGATCCGGACCATGGTGACGTCCGGTCGCACGGTGCTGTTCTCGGCGGTCACCGTGGCGCTGTCGATGCTGGCGACGGTCGCGTTCCCGATGTACTTCCTCAAGTCCTTCGCCTACGCCGGCGTGGCCACCGTGGCCTTCGTCGCGACCGCATCGATCGTGGTCACCCCGGCCGCGATCGTGCTGCTGGGTTCGCGGCTGGATTCCCTGGACGTGCGCCGGCTGATTCGTCGGGTGCTGGGCCGGCCCGAGCCGGTGCACAAGCCGGTCGAGCAGCTGTTCTGGTACCGGTCGAGCAAGTTCGTGATGCGGCGCTGGCTGCCGATCGGGCTGGCCGTCATCGCGGTGCTGGTGCTGCTGGGGCTTCCGTTCTTCTCGGTCAAGTGGGGTTTCCCGGATGACCGGGTGCTGCCCACGTCGACGTCTTCGCACCAGGTCGGTGACCGGTTGCGCACCGGCTTCGCCCACGATTCCGCCACGTCGGTGCCGGTCGTCGTGCCCGACGTTCGTGGCCTGGACCCGGCAGAAATGGATACCTATGCCGCCGACCTGTCGCGGGTGGCCGACGTCTCGAAGGTGAGCGCGCCGAACGGGACGTTCGCGGGCGGTAACCGGGTGGGGCCGCCCACCGGAGCCACCGGGATCACCGACGGCAGCGCTTTTCTGACTGTCAGCAGTAACGCGCCGCTGTTCTCGCAGGCGAACGACACTCAGCTCAATCGGTTGCATCAGGTGGCCGGGCCTGGAGGCCGGCCGGTGGAGATGGCCGGCGTGGCACAGATCAATCGCGACAGCGTCGACGCGGTGACGGACCGGCTGCCACTGGTGCTGGGGTTGATGGCCACCATCACCTTCATATTGCTGTTCCTGCTCACCGGCAGCGTGGTGCTGCCGGCCAAAGCGCTGGTGTGCAACGTGCTCTCGCTGACCGCGGCGTTCGGCTCGTTGGTGTGGATTTTCCAGGACGGCAATCTGGGCGCGCTGGGCACCACCCCGAGCGGGACGCTGGTGGCCAACATGCCAGTTCTGTTGTTCTGTATCGCATTTGGGCTGTCGATGGACTACGAGGTCTTCCTGATCTCCAGGATCCGCGAATACTGGCTGGAGTACCGACCGGCGAAGTCAACCGCAAAAGAGGCGCACGCCGCCAACGACGAAGCAGTGGCGCACGGCGTGGCCCGCACCGGCCGGGTGATCACCGCCGCGGCGTTGGTGATGTCGATGTCGTTCGCCGCGTTGATCGCCGCGCACGTGTCGTTCATGCGCATGTTCGGTGTCGGCCTGACGCTTGCCGTGATCGCCGATGCCACACTGGTCAGGATGGTGCTGGTGCCCGCCTTCATGCATGTGATGGGCCGGTGGAATTGGTGGGCGCCCAAGCCGCTGGTCTGGCTGCACGAGCGGTTCGGCATCAGCGAGGAGGGCGGCCTGGAAGCCGACGCAGGCACCGCAGCCACCGTGCCCTCCCCAGAGACCACCGAAACGGCCCAGAAACCGGCTCTCCACAACGGTCGGGAGGTCCCGGCCTCGGTGACGCGCCATGGTTAGTGTGCCGGTCGAAGGTCTGCGCCGTCCGCGTGCGCCCCGCGGGTCGGGTGACCTACTCCGCCACGAGATCTTGGATGCGGCCACCGATCTGCTGCTGGAAACCGGTCAAGCCAGGGCGGTGTCGATCCGATCGGTGGCACAGCGCGTCGGTGTGACGTCGCCGTCGATCTACCTGCACTACCAAGACAAGGTGGCCCTGTTGGACGCGGTGTGCGCGCGCTATCTGGCCCGGCTCGACCAGGCCATGGAGGAAGTCGCCATCGGGCAGCCGTCCACTGTGGAGGTGCTGCGGGCCCAGGGGCTGGCGTACGTGCGCTTCGCCGTGCAGACCCCGGAGTTGTACCGGCTCGCCACCATGGGGGAGTGGCGTCGCGGCAGCAATGTCGACATGGCCCTGGAAAGCACGGCGTTCAAGCACATGTGCGCCTCGGCGCAGACCCTGATGGACGAAGGTGTCTACCGCAGCGACGATCCGGCCACCATTGCGCTGGAACTGTGGACTGCCGCGCACGGGGTGGCGGCGATGGTGATCGCCAAGCCGCACTTGCCGTTCGGCGATGTCGAAGCCTTCGCCGACCGGGTGCTGGGCGCGGTCCTGTGTGGTCATATGATTTCGGGGTTGATAGGCCCAGGCGCTACCTCTGCACAACTGGTGGAATGGGTGATGGCACAACGTTTATCGGAGGCCTCATCGGAGGGGAGTCACGAGCATGACGCCGAGCACGATGGCACGGTCAGGGGTGAATAACCCAGTCTTCGCCCGGATCTGGCCGTTTGTCGCCAGCCATGAAGCCGAGGCGTTGCGGGCGCTGCGCCGGGAGAACCTGGTCGATCTATCCGGCCGGGTGCTGGAAGTCGGTGCCGGCATCGGAACGAACTTCCCCAACTACCCTACGACCGTCCGACAGGTGATCGCCATGGAGCCCGAGCCGCGGCTGGCCGCCCGGGCTCGCGTCGCGGCGCTGGGCGCACCGGTTTCGATTGCCGTGACCGCCGCGACGGTCGAGGAGTTCCGCGACCCGGAGCCGTTCGACGCGGTGGTGTGCTCGCTGGTACTGTGCTCGGTGCACGAGCCCGTCACGGTGCTGCGGCGCCTGCATGCGTTGCTCCGGCCGGGCGGCGAGCTGCGTTATCTCGAGCATGTGGCCAGCGCCGGCCCGCGGGGGCGGCTGCAGCGAGCCGTCGACGCGACCTTCTGGCCGCATCTGTGCGGTAACTGCCACACGCATCGCGAGACCGAACGCGCGATCGTCGAGGCCGGATTCGAGGTGGACCTGTCGCGGCGGGAGTGGATGTTGCCGGGCTGGGCACCGATGCCGGTGTCGGAATTAGCCTTGGGCCGGGCGCGCAAGCCGTAGTTCTTCTGGCCTCTGCGCCGAGACTGCGGTGAGATCGCGATTCCGCGAAAAATCGCGATCTGTACGCAGGTTCGGCGCCCTCATCGCAGTTTCGATGCGCGGTATGCCAGCGCTTCACGAGTGCGGCCGACGATGTCGCTCGGCCGATCGGCGGCGACCACCCGAATGACGATCCAGCCGAGTCGGCGTATCGCCTCACTGCGGCGGATGTCCTTTCGGTATTGCCAGTTGTTAACCCGATGTTGCTCGCCGTCATACTCGGCGGCGACCATGAACTTCTCCCACCCCATGTCGAGGTAGTACAGGCCCTCGTCAGTCAACACCGGGATCTGCGTGGTCGGTCGCGGCAGGCCCGCGCGGATCAGCACGAGCCGCAGCCAGGTCTCTTTGGGAGACTGCGAACCGGCGTCGACGAGCTCCAGCGCCGTATCCAGTCGGCGCAGACCTCGCGCGCCGCGATGCCGATCGGCCAGTTCGGCCACTTCGGTGACCTTGATGCCGGTAGCGCCGACGAGTGCGTCCAGGCGCTCGACGGCCGTACCGATCGGCGCGCGTCGCCCGATGTCGAAAGCGGTGCGCTGTGGTGTGGTGACCGGCAGGCCGGCGAAAATGCCGAACTCGTCCGGTTCGAGTCTCATGTCGTAGGTCTTGATGCCGCGTGGCGGGCGCGCATTCGGCCAGATCAACTCGACCGGCAGGCGTTCGTCCACCCATTTGGAGCCGTGCCAGTCAGCGGCGGTCAGCCCGGCGATCACGCCCTGCCGGTGCGACCACAGCCACGCCGCAACCGCCCGCTGGCGCACCGTCGGCTCCAGATCGCGCCGCACGTAGACGTCCGGAAACAGTGCCTGGAATCGCGACCGCAGTTGATGCTTTCGCACCAAGCCCTGTTCGAGCGCTTCGCTGCCGATAAACGGTTCGGTCATGCCGGCCAGACTCGCCGCATGGGCCGACGCGAGCGGACCGATTCTGCGGTCAGGGCGTTGTTCTGTGGACGAACCGCGATCTGTGCGCAGGTTCGGTGCAGCTAGTTCATCCCGTGCGCCGAGACTGCGGTGAGGGTGCGATTTTTGGAACAATCGCGATCTGTCTGCAGGTTGGACGCCCTCACCGCAGTTTCGATGCGCGGTAGGCACGAACCGCGATCTGTGCGCAGGTTCGGCGTCGCCAGTTCAGTTTCGAAGCAGGGCGGGCAATCGCTCCAGCAAGCCCGGCAACGCTTGGCTCGCGGTTTCGCGAATGCTGATCGTGGCGCTTCGAGTCAACGGCGTGGGCTCCGGATTGACTTCGATCACCGCCGCGCCACGCGCGAGCGCCAGCTCTGGCAACCCGGCCGCCGGATAGACGATCGCGGAGGTCCCGACCACCACCACGACGTCGGCGGCCTCGGTCGCCTCGACCGCGGCCCGCCATGGGCCCTGGGGCAGCTGTTCGCCGAACCATACGATGTCGGGCCGGATCAGGCCCCCGCAGTGGTGCACTGGCGGCTCCACTTCGATGGCAGGTTCGGCCATCTCGGGTAGCGTGTCGGTGTAGGGCAAACCGCAACGTGCACAACGGAATTCGAAAAGACTGCCGTGCAGGTGATGGACGGCCGCGCTACCGGCACGTTCGTGTAGATCGTCGACGTTCTGGGTGACGACGGTGACCTCCGCATGGTCCTGCCACGCGGCGATCGCGCGGTGGCCGTCATTGGGTTCGACGTCGGCGACCAGATAATGGCGCCACAGGTACCATCCCCACACCCGTTCCGGGTTGTTCAGCCATCCTTGGGTGCTGGACAGTTCGTAGGGGTCGAAGCGGGCCCACAGTCCGTTCTTGTCGTCGCGGAACGTCGGCACTCCGCTCTCCGCGGAGATCCCCGCGCCGCTGAGTACCGTTACGCGCATCCCACAAAGATAGCCGTGCCTGGTAGATACTGGACACGTGGAGTTGCGGGATTGGTTACGGGTCGACGTGAGGGCGGGCAAACCGCTGTTCGACCAGCTGCGAACCGGGGTCATCGATGGAGTCCGGGCCGGCGCCCTGCCGCCCGGGACCCGGCTGCCGACCGTTCGCGACCTGGCCGGGCAGCTCGGCGTCGCCGCCAACACCGTGGCCCGCGCCTACCGCGAGCTGGAGTCGGCGGCGATCATCGAAACTCGTGGGCGCTTCGGCACTTTCATCTCCCGCTTCGATCCGACCGATGCCGCGATGGCGGCCGCGGCCAAAGAATACGTCGAAGTGGCAAAGGCGTTGGGGCTGACCAAGGACGACGCGATCCGCTACCTCTTGGTCGTCCCGGACGAGGGTTAACCGAATTCCAGCAGCGTCAGGCACGGTCGCAGCGAGTCGAACAGCCGGCTGCGATACATGGTCGCCAGCGCAGCGTTGTACAGCGTGCCGCGGCCCTGCGGCAGCTGCAGCTCGCGGGCCGCGACAACACCCGGCACCGTGTTGACCAGATCCGCGGCCTGCGTGACCGACAAGCTGAACGGCATCGGCGGCATCTTGTAGCGCAGCGAGGTTCGCAGGCCCAGGCGGCTCAACCTGGAGAACCAGGCCGGAGGTAGGTCGAACAGCATCTCGCCGCCGGGAAATCTTTTGGCGCACTGGGTGATCAGCCCCAGCGCCTGTTCGGGCTGCAGGTACATCAGCAATCCCTCGGCGGTAACGCACACCCCGCCGGAAGCATCCACCGAATCCATCCAGCCGTAGTCCAGCGCGGACTGCGCGCACACCGACACTCGCGGCGACGACGGCAGCAACTGCGTCCGGACATCGATCATCGGTGGCAGATCGACTGTCAGCCAACGGAATTGGCCGTCCGGAACGGCCGCATCCACTCGCCAGAAGCTGGTTTGCAGGCCCTCGGCCAGCGCCACCACGGTGGCCGACGGGTGCTGGCCGAGATAGGCCTGCACTTGGGCGTCGAAGGCCCGGGCGCGCAACGCGATGTCCTGACTGGTGCGGCCGAATTTCGCGAAGTCGAAGTCGATCGAATCGACCAATTCGATCGCCATCGGATCATCGATGACGGCGTCGCGGCGGCGCGCCTCGTTGGCGCGGGCGTTCAGTGTCAGTAGCGCGGTTTCAGACACACCGCTGAGGGTGACCTTGTGTCTGGCGGGCTCCGGAACGCTCATCGCAGCACCTTGGCCAACGTGCGCAGGTTCCGGGTGGTGGTCGACGCCTTGTACCGCTTCTTTCCCATTGTCTGCCCGATGGTGCTGTCCAGCGTGCTGCCCTTGGGCACCTGCCAATACACCACCCCAAATTCGGGGCCCTCACCGCGGGTGATCTTCTCGTCCGGGCCGGCGTCAAGCGCGGCGAGTTCGTCCAGCACCGCTTTATCGGTGACGAACGTGACGTACGACTGGTGGCCGTCGACCTCGCGCTCGAAGGGATACGCCGCAAAGATGGCGCGCACCGTATCGACGTCGTAGGCCAGCACCCACGCGTCGTAGCCGAACCGCTCGCGCAACGCGGCCTCGGCTTTCTTACGTACCGTCGCGACGCGGGCCGACGATTCCAGCAGCACGTTGCCGCTTGCCAAGATGGTGCGCACATTGGTGAATCCGGCTTCGGTCAGCGCCGTCGCCACCTCGGCCATTTTGAGGTTGACGCCGCCGACGTTGACGCCGCGGAGGAACGCCGCAAACTTTGTCATGATTCGATTCTGCCGCCACGTAGGCTCTTGGCATGGGACGCCAAGTCTTCGACGACAAACTGTTGGCCGTGATCAGTGGGAACTCCCTGGGAGTGCTGGCCACCATCAAACGCGACGGGCGGCCCCAGCTGTCGAACGTGAGTTATCACTTCGACCCGCGCGAACTGGTGATACGGGTATCGATCACCGAGCCACGGGCCAAGACCCGCAACCTGCGCCGCGACCCGCGGGCTTCGCTGTTGGTCGACGCCGACGACGGATGGTCCTACGCCGTCGCCGAAGGCAACGCGGAACTGACGCCTCCCGCCGCGGCCGCCGACGACGACACCGTGGAGGCGCTGATTGCCTTGTATCGCAACATCGCCGGTGAACATCCGGACTGGGACGAATATCGCCAGGCGATGGTCACCGATCGGCGAGTGGTGCTGACGCTGCCGATTTCGCATGTCTACGGGATGCCCCCGGGTAAGCGGTAACCACGCTAGGCTGCCGGTATGGCTGAATCGAAGTCCCCGGAGGACGAGACGGACGACACCAAGCGCAAGTTCCGGGAAGCCCTCGAACGCAAGATGACCAAGTCCACGGGCGGCTCCGATCACAAGGACGGCGGCGGCAAGCAGGCGCGGGCGCACGGTCCGTCGGAGAGCCGCCGGGAATTCCGCCGCAAGAGCGGCTAGTTCGAAAACCCTTGATTTAAACCCACATTCGGCTACTGCGATGTGAAGAAGCCGATCGAGGGATCGGCTTGGCCTGGTTTGCCGCGCAGGCTTCCCCGGGTGCTGGGGTGTCCGAAGTTCACCTGAGACGGGTCGTTTTGGTATGCCCAGTCGGCCACGATGGTGCGTTGAGTGAACTTCCACCGGCCGTCGTGTTTGGCGTACTTGTCCAGGTACCGGCCGCCGATGATGACGTCGATGTCGTGTTTGGGACCGGCGAAGGTGTGAAACACCAGGCAGTAGACCTCACCGCGGCCCGTGTCGCCCTCGATCACGAAGTTCGTCGTGGTGATGTTGTGTTGGGAGACAAGCACATACGGTTCCGCCGCCGCTAGTTGTGCGATGAACTGTTCGACTCCGCCCGTCGAGAACGAGCCGTGCGAGTCGGTCGCGTCGGGGTGGTACAGGCTCCGAAGCGTTTCATAATCAGCGCGGTCGACGGCCCTGCAATAGGCAGTGACGAGCTGATGCAGTTCGTCCCGGGCCAGCATTAATTCCAATTTGGCCTCATCCACCACCACGCCACGATAACGCGGTGGTGATGTGCTGGTCGTTAGCGCTGTTCTCGTGGGTGGTGTCTCAACAATCGGCCATCGGTCTTAGGAAAACAGCGACGCGACCGCCGCCGACACCTCATCCTCGGCCGCGCCCAGCAACTGCTCGTCGAGGCGGCCGCCGCCGCGTACGCGGCCTGGATACGGCTTGTCACCCGGCCGCTTTGAATTCAAACCAAATCGATTGTTCCGGTGAGCCCGGGGGAGCCGTCAGAACCGCCCCCTCCACCCTGACCCGGGGAGCCGCCCGCGCCGGGGTGGGCCCCGGCCAAGTTAGCTGCCAAGACAACGACCTCGCCGCCGTTGCCTCCGTTGCCGCCGTTGGCGCGTCCGGTGCTGCTGCCGCCGTTGCCCCCGTTGCCGCCGACGACGGTGGCGTCGGTTGCGACTTGGCCAACGGCGCCACCGCCGTTTCCGCCCGTGCCGCCGGTCACGCCGGCGGCGCCGTTTCCGCCCGTGCCGCCGGTCGCGGTACCGTGCCCGCAGAAGGCGCTACCGCCGTCGCCGCCGAAACCGGCATCGCCGGAGATGCCGACGCCCCCGACGCCGCCACTGCCGCCGACGACGTCTGCGATTCCGGGGCTGTAGCTAATGCTAAGACCACCGTCACCGCCGCCGCCGCCAGCGGCGGTGCCGATGCCGCCGGCGCCGCCGTTGCCGCCGGTGGCGGTTCCGCTTCCGGTCAAGCTAAGTGCGCTGACTGCGGTGCCGCCGAGGCCTCCGCGGCCGCCGGCGCCTGCAGTTCCTGTGCCGCCTTGGCCGCCGGCGCCGCCGGTGACATCACCCGTTCCCTCGAAGACAGCGCCGCCGCCCTCGCCGCCCGTGCCGCCGGTGGCGCCGGTGCCGCCCTGGCCGCCCTGGCCGCCGGTTCCACTCACGCCCCCGTCCCACGGGGTGCCGCCGGAGCCGCCGGTGCCGCCGACGCCGGTGGCGCTGGTGCCGCCTTGGCCGCCGGTGCCGCCGGTGCCGCTGCCCCCGGCGGCACCGGCCGCACCTATGTGGCCGAACGCCGAGCCAGCTCCGCCGGCCCCGCCCGCACCCCCGCCGCCGCTTGTGCCGCCGTCGCCACCGGCGCCGGCGCCGGCGCCGGTATCGGTCGTGCCAGAACCGCCGTTGCCGCCGTTGCCGCCGATACCGCCGTTCCCGCCGGCCCCGCCGTTGCCGAACATCAACCCGCCATGGCCGCCGGCGCCGCCCGCACCGCCGAAGCCGCCGGGACCGCCGTTGCCGCCGGTTCCGTTCACGCCTGTCCCGCCCGTCGTGCCCGCGCCGCCGGCCCCACCCTGGCCACCAGTACCGATCAGCCCAGCATTTCCGCCGCGCCCGCCGGCCTGACCCACCGCCCCCGAGCCGCCGTTGCCGCCGTTGCCGACCAAGATCCCGCCGGCCCCGCCCGGCTGTCCCGTCCCGGGCTCGGGGTGGGCGTCGATGGCGATGAGCCATTCGGCGGTGTTTACTGCTGACATGGGGGCTGTCCTCTCAGATCACAAAAAGGAACGCCGTTGACTGTGAAGCTCTGCTTGGCCCAGGAGTCCGGGGCCGATCAACTGTTATCCGAAAGTCCGTTTGCGCTGCTGGTCGGAATGGTCCTGGATCAGCAGATTCCTCTCGAGGTCGCCTTTGCGGGGCCCAAGAAGATCGCCGACCGGATGGGCAGCTTCGACGCCGCCGAAATCGCCGACTACGATCCCGACAAGTTCGTCGCACTGTGCTCGGAAAAGCCTGCGATACACCGCTTTCCGGGATCAATGGCCAAGCGCATCCAGGCCCTCGCGCAGATCATCGTGGACCGCTACGACGGGGATGCCGCGGCCGTGTGGACGGCTGGCGAGCCCGACGGCAAGGAGTTGCTGCGGCGGCTCAAGGGGCTGCCCGGTTTCGGTGAGCAGAAGGCACAGATCTTCCTGGCACTGCTCGGCAAGCAGTACGGCGTGACAGCGCCGGGCTGGCAGGCGGCGGCGGGGCAGTTCGGTAAACCCGGCACCTATGTATCGGTCGCGGACATCGCCGACGCCAGTTCGTTGGGGCAGGTCCGTTCGTACAAGAAGCAGCTAAAGGCAGCTGCTTCCGGGAAAGCAAAAGGAAAGGCGGCAACGTGAAGACACATCTGACGTGCCCGTGCGGCGAAGCCCTCGTCGGCAAGGACGAAGACGAGCTGGTCGAACTGACCCAGGCTCACCTTGCCAGCGTTCATCCGGGCCTGGAGTACGACCGGGACGCCATTCTTTTCATGGCTTACTAGGGCACCACGGTCGAGCCGATCGTCGGCAAGAACTGGCACTGCCGTTCCTTGGTGGTGACCTGGCCGAAGATCGTCGACATGATGCTGCCCGAGCCGGTGTCGGCGATCACGGTCAGCGTGGTCGGCCCCTCCGGATTGATGTCCGAGCGTGGCTTGAGCGTGGCGCTACCGGACTTGCCCGTCGTCAGGTTCACCCACGTGACGTTCAGGGGCAGCCGCTGCACGTCGGCGGGTCCGGGGGTGCCGACGGCCGTGAAGACGTAGGCGGTCTGGCCCGGACCCGGGCCGGGGGCCGGAATCTTGGCGGGCCCCGCCACCGACAGCGCGGCGGCCAGGGCGTTAGTGCCGTCCCCCAGACAGTTGGTGCCGATCGAGGGGTACATGAAGTCCTGTGTGACCGGCGAGTCCGCGCCGAAACCCGGGGCAGCAGCGGGTGCGGCCGCCGGCGCGGCCGGGGCTGCCGGCGCCGAAGTTTCCGGCGCGGCGGCCGGTGGCGCGGCGGCCGGTGGCGCGGCGGCCGGTGGCGCGGAAGCCGGTGGCGCGGAAGCCGGTGGCGCGGCGGCGGGCGGGTTGGCCGACGGCGGCGCGGCCAGCGGCGGGCCGGCGGCATAGGTCGGGTTGATCCCCTGCGGCAGGTGCGATTGGAAGCCGGGCTCGACACCTGCCGCCGGCACGTGGGGCGCCGGCAGAGTCTCCGGCGCAGGGAGCGCGCTCGGCGCCGGAGCCGGCGCACCCGGGTTGGTCGGCTCGACGAACTTCGTCACCGACGAGGCCACGTTCTTGGACTCGGTGGGCGTCGTCGGGCTGTGGGTAAACGCCGATGCGGCTGCCATCAGCAGCTGCGTCGCTGACGTGGGGTCGCTGGCCGCCTGCTGGATTATCGGGCTCAACTGGGATAACGCCGGCAAGCCGGGCAGTTCGGGGCTGGGCTGCGGCGCCGACGGGTCGGCTGCCGCGCTCGGGCAAAGCCCGAGCGCGACAGCCGATGTGATGACGACAGCGGCCAAACCTTTGGACAGATTCCAAGTGCTTGCCACGGTGTTCTCCCGGTCTTCGATAGTTGGTAAGTCAGCCTTGGGTCAGGGCTTGCTCAGGGAATTGCGGCAAGCAATGACGTGGGGGGCTGGTGGGCGGCGGGCGCCGGTGTGGTGGCGGCCGGCTGTGCTCCCGGGATGACACCGCTGGCCAGCGCCGGAATGTCTTGCGGCAGCGAGACTTGCGGCGGCACCTGCACCGGCAGGTACGGCAGCGACGGCATGTTCAGGTTCGCTGTCGGCACCAGACCAGGAGCCGGAGCGGGCGCCGGCGCAGCCTGGGTCAGGCCGGGGATGGCGGGCAGCCCGGGGATCGTCGAGGCGGCCGGAGCCGCCGGAGCCGCAGGCGCGGTGAGACCCGGAATCGGAGCGTTGACTCCGGGGATGGTCGGCACCGACGGCGCGGCCGGGGCCGCCGGAGCTGCCGCCGGGGCGGTGAGGCCCGGGATCGGGGCGTTCAGCCCGGGAATGGACGGCACTGAAGGAGCCGCCGGCGCGGCCGGAGCCGCTGGCGCCGCCGCCGGTGCGGGGAGGCCCGGGATCGGCGCGTGTCAGGCCCGGAATGCACGGGGTTGCCGCCGGGGCGGCCGGAGCGGCGGGCGCCGCCGGCGCGGTGAGGCCCGGAATCGGAGCGTTCAAGCCCGGAATGGTCGGGGTTGACGCCGGCGCGGCCGCGGGTGCCGCGGGTGCGGTCGGGGTCAGGCCCGGAATGCTCGGGACAGTCGCGGGTCCCGGCTCAGGTGACCGGGGGGTGCCCGCCGGCGGCGTGGCGCCGAGGGCCGTCGCGAAGTTCTGCAGGATTTGAGGTGCGTTGGCCGCCGAGGCGATCAACTGTTGGGCAATGTTGCCCGGGTTGGGGGCCGGCGCGGGCGCGGGTCCGGGGTCGGCGTGGGCGATACCGCCCGTCAGTAGTGCGGCGGACGAACCGACTAAGACGGCGCCGGCGCGGACAACAGTCCAGATGGTTGGCATGACTCTCCCTGGTTATCGATGACAAGTCCCAAGCCCCGAAGCTATCGGCGGTACTGATGTGGCTTGAGTGACACGTGTGGCATTTATTCGATCGTTACCGAGACGTGCGGTACCGGTGACCGGCGACCCGCAAAACGTCGCCATCGCTAGAGTCGATGCGATAAACATGCGGCAGACACTCTGGCGGGACGGCGTCCAGACACGCGCAGCGCCGGTGCTGCTGTTCGTGAGCATCGCCGCGCGATTCGCTTGGACCTACCTCACGCCCCACGGCGCTAACTTCGTTGACCTGCACGTTTATGTGGGCGGCGCGGCCGCACTCAACCATCCCGGCACCCTGTACAGCTACGTTTACGCCGACCAGACGCCGGACTTCCCGCTGCCGTTCACGTACCCGCCGTTCGCCGCGGTCGTCTTCTATCCGCTGCAGCTGCTGCCGTTCGGGCTGCTGGCGTTCTTGTGGCAGGTCGTGACGGTGGCCGCGCTTTACGGCGTGGTCCGGGTCAGCCAGCGCTTGATGGGACTTGCGGCAGGTCCCGACGGCCGGCGTGCCGCCATGTCGTGGACGGCGATCAGCATCTGGATCGAGCCGCTGCGCAGCAACTTCGACTACGGGCAGATCAACGTGCTGCTGGTGCTGGCGTCGCTGTGGGCGGTCTACACCACGCGGTGGTGGCTGTCGGGCCTGCTGGTCGGCCTGGCTGCCGGAGTCAAGTTGACCCCGGCGATCACCGCCGTCTATTTCGTCGGCGTTCGGCGCTTCGGCGCCGCGGTGTTTTCGGCGGTGGTGTTTGCGGGCACCGTCGCGATGTCGCTGCTCATCGTGGGAGACCAGGCCCGTTACTACTTCACCGACCTGCTGGGCGACGCGCGCCGGGTCGGGCCCATCGCCACGTCGTTCAATCAGTCCTGGCGCGGCGCCATCTCCCGGATCCTCGGCCACGACGCGGGTTTCGGTCCGTTGGTGCTGGCCGCGATCGCGGTGACGGCCGTGCTGGCCGTACTGGCCTGGCGCGCCCTCGACGACCAACTCGGCCGGTTGCTGGTAGTCGAATTGTTCGGGCTGCTGCTGTCCCCGATTTCCTGGACGCATCACTGGGTGTGGCTGGTGCCGCTGATGATGTGGCTGCTGCAGGGGCCCCCCGCACAGGACCCGCGCGAGCGGATCGGTGCGCGGATCCTGGGCTTCAGTTGGCTGGCGCTGACCATCGTCGGCGTGCCGTGGCTGCTGAGCTTTGCCCAACCGACCATCTGGCAGATCAGCCGGCCCTGGTATCTGGCCTGGGCCGGGCTGGTCTATGTGGTGGCGACGCTGGCGACCTTGGGCTGGATCGCCACCACGACGCGCCGGTATGCTCCCCGCGAGCTATTGCCGTCGGTATAGACGTCCATGGGAGCGGAACCAAACGACGCTGCCGTCCGGACCGCGCAGGAAGTTGGATCGCGTGTACACCGGCTTGTTGTCGGGTCCGAGGTCGAGCCCGTAGTCGGGCTTGTAGAACGCCAGACCGATCGGGCCGCCGGGGTTCATGGTGCCTTCGAGCTGGCCACGCTCCGTTCCCAGCACGGAATTCGATGACCGTCTGCTCGACGGTGCCGTCCTGGGGGATCGACTCGTTGACGTAACGGCCCTGGTAGGGCGCTAATTCATCGGCGTTGAGATGTTGCGCGGTGGCGGGCAGGTTGCCGATCCCGGCGAAGCGGCGCAGCGCCCAGTCGTCGGCGAAGAGGTCGAGGTGGAGTTTTGCGCCGCCCTCGGAGTTGGTCAGCAGGGTCATGGCGAAGTTGCGCTCGGGCACCATGAAGAACCCGGACAGTTGCCCGGGCCAGGTGCCGCCGTGCTGGACGATGGTCACTCCCTCAGCCGAGGGTCGCAACATCCAGGTGACGCCCATCCCGGTCAGCTCCACCTGCAGCGTTCCGCCGGCGCCGGGGTTGGAGCGCATCGCGGTCAGCGATTGCGGGCTCAGCAGCCGGGTGCCGTTGGGTGCGGTTCCGTCGCCGAGGTGAAACTTGGCGTAGCGCAACTGGTCTCGCACGCTGGAAATCAGCCCGCCGGTGGGGTCGCAGGTACGCGGAAACGCCCATAAGCCGGTGTCCACGACCGCTTTGCCGTCGACCACGTCGTGCGAGGCCGCCACGTTCAGGCCGATGATCTGGTCGGAGAAGTAGTGCGTGCGGCCCAGCTGCAGCGGGTCGAGCAGCAGGTTCTGCACGGCTGCCTCGTAGGCCGATCCGGTGACGACCTCGATGATCCGGCCTGCCACCACCAAACCCGCATTGTTGTAAGCGAATACGGCTCCGGGCGGTGTCAGCTGGGGCAGCCGCGTCATGGAGGCGACGTAGTGTGCCACCGCATCATCGCCGCGGCCGAAGTCCTGGATGTCATCGCCGTTCCAACCCGAGGTGTGGTTGAGCAGCTGGCGCACCGTCACCGCGGCGCCGACCGCGGGATCGGCCACGGCGAAGTCGGGGAGGTACCGGCGCACCGGGGCGTCCAGGTCCACCTTGCCCTGTTCGACCAGCCGCATCATCGTTGTGCCGGTGAATGTCTTTGTGGTGGAACCGATCCGGAAGACGGTGTCGCCGTCCACCGGTGTCGGGTGATCGACACTGGTGACGCCATAGCCCCGGATGTATTCCTGGCCGCCGGACCAGACGCCGACCGCCGCACCCGGTATCGCGTAGGCCTTCATCGCCTTGTCGATCTTGGCGTCGAGGTCGTCCAATGCCGCGTTGAACGGGGGCTTGGGCGGCGTTTCGGTGGGGCGCTTCGGCGAGCATGACGGTACGGCCAGCGCCGCCGCCGCGGCGACCGCACCGCCGAGCACCGTACGTCGGGAGAAGGCCGGGGTCATTGGCAACTGCACGGTGACATTTAACCCGATGTGGCTAGCTCTCCCGTCAACTATTCCGTCAATGTCGCGGGCCATATCGATGTCGTTTTGCGTGATGCCGCCCTCGGAATGTGTCACCAGCGCGAAAGTCACAGTCCGCCAGCGGATATCAATATCCGGGTGATGATCCTTGGCCTCGGCGTGCTCGCCCACCCGGCGCACAGCATCGATACCGGCCAGAAACGCCGGGAACTTGATCGATCGGCGCAGGGCACCGTCGGCGCGCTCCCATCCATTGAGTTCGGGCAGTGCGGCGTCTACTTGTTCATCCGTTAACACAGCCATACCTGCGACGGTATACCGTCACTGGCCATGCCGAACCAGATCGTCGTCGCCGGAGCCATCATCTCCGGCGCGACGCTGCTGGTGGCGCAACGGGACCGACCGCCGGCATTGGCGGGCCGCTGGGAACTACCCGGCGGCAAAGTCGCACCCGGAGAAACCGAGCGCGACGCGCTGGCCCGCGAACTGGCCGAAGAGCTGGGCCTGCAGGCCGGTGATTTCGCGGTGGGCGACCGGCTGGGCGCCGACGTTGAACTGAACGAGGCGATGACCTTGCGGGCCTATCGGGTGCGTCTGCTGCGCGGCGAGCCACACCCGCACGATCACCGGGCGCTGCGCTGGGTGACGACGGACGAGTTGCACGATGTCGACTGGGTGCCGGCGGATCGCACCTGGCTATCAGACCTTGCTGAAGCGCTCTGACGGGCCTCGTGCCGGACTGTTGTCAGCGCGAACACCGTGACCTACGGTTTGTACGTTGCCAAGCGATTGTCAAGCGTTGTGATCCGGGTGATTCACCGATGTCGCGGCTGAAGTCCTGGTGGATCAGTCTGACCAGTTCGACTGGGTGACGACGTTTCTGCGCCAGCGCGGCATGATCCGATCGGCCCAGGTGATCCTCGCGACCGTCTCCGCATCCGCCACCTGGGTGTCGCTGACTGTCCTGGCCTCTCAGCGTCGGCCCAGCGCAACCAGCGCGATCATCGGCGTACTGACCGTCGGGTTCGCCTCGGTGCGACCTACTTCTGGCTGACGCATTGGCCTACTCGCCGACAGTCACGCATCGTCGCGTTATCGGGGATGTTCGCCACCTTTGGTTGGAGTATTGTCCAGCCGAGTGCGGCCTTTGCTGCGCTGGCATGTACGGCGCTGGCGGTCACCGGCGGCTACATCGCGCTGTTTCACGGCCCGCGACTGTTGTCTCTCAATGGTGTGGTCGTCGCGGTGACCGCGACATCGCGGTGGTGCGGTTGGCCGACGAAACCGATTTCGCGACCGCGGCCGCCGCGTTCTGGCTGATCTGGTTTCCGAACTTTTCGGTGCCGCTCATGATCTGGGGCATATCGCAGGCGATGGGAACGTACGTTGAGCGCGCCGAGCGGGATCCGCTCACCGGTTTGTTGAACCGACGGGCCTTCACCGACGCCGTCGCTGTCCGCCTGGTCGATCACCATCCGGAGCACACCCATCTTGCGGTGATGATGCTTGATCTCGACGATTTCAAGCGCGTCAACGACACCCACGGTCATTCCGCCGGCGATCGCCTCCTGCAAGTGGTGGCCGGGCTGCTGCGCGACCACAGCCCGGCCGAAGCAATAATCTGCCGCGCCGGTGGCGAGGAATTCCTCGTTGCGCTCACTTGCACCGTCGACGATGTGGCGCCACTCGCATCACGGTTCTGCGGCGCGGTCGGCAGGCATCCGTCCGGCATCACGGTGAGCATCGGCGCCGCTAGCGCCGAACTGCCTCGGCTGTGCACCGCCGAGGGGGGCCACCTCATCGAAGAACTCATTGCCCTCGCCGACAGCGCGATGTATGCAGCCAAACGTCGCGGCGGAAACCAGGCGCGCCAGAGCACGGGCTTCTGACGTGCAAGCGACAACCGAAGGGGGAACCACGATGAGCGCTGCTGAGGTGAAGCAGGCCATTGGTGCCCAGGCCAACGCTCCCGGCACCCGCCCCCGGCGCGTGCCTTCGTAGGGGTTCGCGCGCCGGCGGCCTCGATGGCTCAGTTCGCTATTGATACCTCACCGCTGCCACAATCACCGACGTGCCATTCCGCAATGTCGCCATCGTCGCCCACGTCGACCACGGCAAAACAACGCTGGTCGACGCGATGCTCAGGCAGTCAGGCGCCCTGACCCACCGCGGCGACGACACCCAGGAACGCATCATGGACAGCGGTGACCTCGAGAAGGAAAAGGGCATCACCATCCTGGCGAAAAACACGGCAGTACACCGCCACAATCCGGATGGCACGGTGACTGTGATCAATGTCATCGACACCCCCGGACACGCCGACTTCGGCGGCGAGGTGGAGCGCGGGCTGTCCATGGTGGACGGGGTGTTGCTGCTGGTCGACGCGTCGGAGGGCCCGCTGCCGCAGACCCGGTTCGTGCTGCGTAAGGCGCTACAGGCACACCTGCCGGTGATCCTGGTGGTCAACAAGACAGACCGGCCCGACGCGCGCATCGATGAGGTTGTGCATGCCAGCCATGACCTGTTGCTCGACGTGGCCTCCGACCTCGACGACGAAGCCGCCAAGGCCGCCGAGCACGCGCTGGGCCTGCCGACGCTGTACGCGTCCGGGCGTGCGGGGATTGCGAGCACCGCGCAGCCAGGCGACGGTGAGGTGCCCGACGGGGACAACCTCGACCCTCTGTTCGACGTGTTGATGGAACACATCCCGCCGCCGCTCGGGGACCCCGAGGCGCCGCTGCAGGCGCTGGTGACCAACCTGGACGCCTCGGCCTTCCTGGGCCGGCTCGCCCTGGTCCGCATCTACAAGGGCAAGCTGCGCAAGGGCCACCAGGTGGCGTGGATGCGCGAGGTCGACGGGCTGCCGGTCATCACCAACGCCAAGATCACCGAGTTGCTCACGACCGAGGGCGTCGAGCGCACTCCCACCGCCGAGGCGATCGCCGGCGACATCGTCGCCGTGGCCGGCCTGCCCGACATCATGATCGGTGACACGCTGGCCGATCCCGACCATGCTCATGCGCTGCCGCGCATCCACGTCGACGAGCCGGCCATCTCGGTGACGATCGGCACCAACACCTCCCCGCTGGCCGGCAAGGTATCCGGGCACAAGCTGACCGCGCGAATGGTGCGCAACCGGCTGGACACCGAACTCGTCGGCAACGTCTCCATCCGGGTGGTCGACATCGACCGGCCCGACGCCTGGGAGGTGCAGGGCCGCGGCGAGCTCGCGCTGGCGGTGCTGGTCGAACAGATGCGCCGGGAGGGTTTCGAGCTCACGGTCGGCAAGCCGCAGGTGGTCACCAGGACGATCGACGGCAAGCTGCACGAGCCGTTCGAGGCGATGACGATCGACTGTCCCGAGGAGTTCGTCGGGGCCATCACTCAGTTGATGGCCGCCCGCAAGGGCCGCATGGAGGAGATGACCAACCATGCCGCCGGCTGGGTCCGGATGGACTTCATCGTGCCCAGCCGCGGCCTGATCGGCTTCCGCACCGACTTCCTCACCCTGACCCGCGGCACCGGCATCGCCAACGCCGTGTTCGACGGCTACCGGCCGTGGGCCGGCGAGATCCGGGCCCGGCACACCGGGTCGCTGGTATCCGACCGAACCGGCACCATCACGCCGTTCGCGCTGCTGCAACTGGGCGATCGCGGCCAGTTCTTCGTCGAGCCAGGCCAGGACACCTACGAGGGCATGGTCGTCGGGATCAACCCGCGCCCGGAGGACCTCGACCTCAACGTCACCCGCGAGAAGAAGCTGACCAACATGCGGTCCTCGACCGCCGACGTGATGGAGACGCTGGCCAAGCCACTCGAGCTCGATTTGGAGCAGGCGATGGAATTCTGTGCGAACGACGAATGCGTCGAGGTGACGCCCGAGATCGTGCGGGTGCGCAAGGTCGAGCTGGACGCCACCTCCCGGGCCCGCAGCCGCTCGCGCGCCAAGGCCCGGGGTTAGCGCTTGCTCGATACCCTGATGAGCGTGCCGAGACCAGTTCGCCGTGTCTGTAGGACCATCGGCGTGCTGGTCTCGCTGGTTGTGGTGGTGCTGTCGGCGTGCACCGTCAGCCCGCCGCCGGCGCCGCAAAGCACCGATACGCCGCACAACACCGCACCGCCGCCACAACATCCCACCCAGGTCATCATGGGCATCGACTCGATCGGCGCCGGGTTCAACCCGCATCTGCTGTCGGATCTGTCGCCGGTGAACGCGGCGATCAGCGCACTGGTGTTGCCCAGCGCGTTCCGGCCGGTGCCCGATCCCGGCACGCCGACGGGTTCGCGCTGGGAGATGGACCCGACCCTGCTGGTGTCCGCCGACGTGACCAACCAGAACCCGTTCACGGTGACTTACAAGATCCGGCCCGAGGCCCAGTGGACCGACAACGCCCCGATCGGCGCCGACGATTTCTGGTACCTGTGGCGCCAGATGGTCAGCCAGCCGGGGGTGGTCGATCCCGCCGGATACGACCTGATCACCGGGGTCCAGTCGCTCGAAGGCGGTAAGCAGGCCGTCGTCACCTTCGCCCAGCCGTACCCGGCGTGGAAGGAGCTGTTCAACAACCTGCTGCCCGCGCACATCGTCAAGGATGTGCCGGGTGGTTTCGCGGCCGGGCTGGCCCGGGCGCTGCCGGTGACGGGTGGGCAGTTCCGGGTGGAGAACATCGACCCGCAGCGCGACGAACTCCTGATCGCCCGCAACGACCGCTATTGGGGGCCGCCCTCCAAGCCGGCCCTCATTCTTTTCCGGCGGGCCGGCGCACCGGCGGCGCTGGCCGACTCGGTGCGCAACGGCGACACCCAGGTGGCCCAGGTGCATGGCGGGTCGACCGCGTTCGCGCAGTTGTCCGCGATCCCCGACGTGCGCACCGCCCGGATCGTGACGCCGCGGGTCATGCAGCTGACGCTGCGCGCCAACGAGCCCAAGCTGGCCGACGCGCAGGTCCGCAAGGCGATGTTGGGATTGCTCGACGTTGACCTGCTCGCCGCCGTCGGCGCGGGCAGTGACAACACGGTCACGCTGGACCAGGCCCAGATACGTTCGCCGAGCGACCCGGGCTACGAGCCGACCGCGCCACCCGCGATGACGACGCAGGCGGCGCTGGCATTGTTCGCGGCCGCCGGATACCAGGTCGAAAGCAGCGCCTCGGCCTCCACGACACCGCCCGGGCCCGGCTCGACCACGCCGGTGAGCACCGGGCCGACGGAGGGCACCCGCGGCCAGATCAGCAAGGACGGCAAGCAGCTGACGCTGGTCATCGGCGTCGCGGCCAACGACCCGACCGCGGTGGCCGTCGCCAACACCGCCGCCGACCAGTTGCGCAACGTCGGCATCGCCGCGAGCGTGCTGGCGCTGGACCCGGTCACGCTCTATCGCGACGCGCTGACCAACAACCAGGTCGACGCCATCGTGGGCTGGCACCAGGCCGGCGGAAACCTGGCGACGCTATTGGCCTCCCGGTACGGCTGCCCGGCCTTACAGACGACGCCGGTGTCGACGGCCAGCACGCCCTCGACCCATTCTTCTGGGCCGAGCGGGCCCAATCCGCCCACCGCCCCCGACCCGGTGACGCCGACGGCCACCACGCCCACCCGCCCGCCCGAGCCGGGTGCGCTGGTGCAGGCGCCGTCGAACATCAGCGGAATTTGCGACCGCAGCACCCAGTCGAACATCGATGCCGCCCTCGACGGCAGCAAGAACATCAACGACGTGATCACCGCGGTCGAACCGCGCTTGTGGAACATGTCGACGGTGTTGCCGATCCTGCAGGACACCACGATCGTCGCGGCCGGCCCGAGCGTGCAGAACGTCAGCCTGTCCGGTGCTGTGCCGGTCGGCATCGTCGGCGACGCCGGCCAATGGGTCAAGACGGGGCCGTAACCGATTTGGGCGAAACGCCCCTCGCCGAGTGTGGTGTTGATGCACGCTTCGACCGACTCGAGCGTGGCACAAGTCCACGTTCGGGACCTAAACCTAAAGGCGCGGCGGGATCACGGTGTCGACGATGAGCCCCAGTTCCCGCCGTGTCGGCGGTTCGCCGTTGAGGATGAAGTGGTGGTTGATCAACGCGGGGCCGACGCGCGCGGTCAGCGGCGTGATGGTGGCGGGGTCGAGCTCTCCGTCGCGGGCGGCCGCCTGCACGATCGATTCGACGATCTTCACCCGCGGGCCCACCACGGCGTCGGCGAAGATGGCGCGCAGTTCCGGCTCGTGCAAAAGCTGACTGATGATGTCCAGACCGGGGAACGCGGTCTTGCCGGCCAGCACGTCGCGGTGGGCGGTGAACGCGGTCAGCAGGTTCTCGCGCCGATCTTCCGGGCCGCGGTGCGGGCAATGGCGGCACCGCGTGGTGCAGAGCGGCCAGCACCAGATCGTGCTTGCAGGTCCACCGGCGGTACAGGGCCGCCTTGCCGGTGCGGGCCCGCGCCGCAATGCCTTCCATCGTCAGCCCGCCGTACCCGACGGACGCCAATTCGGCCAACGTGGCCTCGTACAGCGCGCGCTCGAGCACTTCGCCGCGCCGGCGGCTCCGGCCGGCGTTGGAGATGGTCACCTGCGCCATTCGACAATAGTAGCCGCTAGCGTTCCTACACGTAGGTAAACAGGCAGTTAGCCCGACGCCACAACGGATTCCGCGAGCCATGGCGCCAGCGGCGAGTCGCTCTGCGCGGACATCCCGCTCGGCAGGTCTTCGACGACATGCCAGGTGGCGGCGAGGCGCCCGATGCCGACGCAAAACGCGCAGTGCAGACCGAGCGCCACCAGTTGGTCCTCGCCGAAGTAGGACCGTAGCTCGTTGTACACCGCATCGTCGATGGCGAGATGGTTGGTCGCGAACAGATCCGCGAACTTCAACGCGCTGCGCTCTGCTTCGGTGAGGTCTGCGGCTTCTGACGGCCGCTCCAACGAACACACGGCCGCTTCGGTGAGCCCGTCGTCGATGGCGCTCTGGTAGCGGATCGACATGCAACTACGGCACTGGTTGTGGAAGGCGATCCGCAGCCGCACCAACTCCATCAGCCGCGGCGGCAGTGCGCCCGAATCCCTCAGTGCCGCAGTCATTGCGCCCAATGCCGCGGCGACTTCGGGCTGGTGGCTGATGATGCCGGCGACGCCCAGATTGATCCGGTCACCCTGACCGATGTCGGGCCCGGACATTGCGGCCATCGCCGCAATGGCTTCGACCGGTTTGATGCGCGCCATGTGCCCTCCAATCCGTCACCTTAAGCTAGCCGATCGGCTAGTGGCGGGCAATCGCCAGCGGGCTGCGGGTAGGGTGACGGTCCATGTCTGAGACGCCGCGGCTGCTCTTCGTGCACGCGCATCCCGACGACGAAAGCCTCGCCAACGGCGCCACCATCGCGCATTACACCGCCCGCGGGGCGCAGGTGCAGGTCGTCACGTGCACCCTCGGCGAGGAGGGTGAGGTGATCGGCGAGCGCTGGGCTGAGCTCGACGCCGAACATGCGGATCAACTCGGCGGCTACCGCATCGCCGAACTCACCACGGCATTGCGAAAGCTGGGCGTCCAGGCTCCCGTCTACCTGGGCGGCGCGGGTCGCTGGCGCGACTCCGGCATGGCCGGCACGGAGCCGCGCGGTCGGCGGCGGTTCATCGACGCCGACGAACGTGAAGCCGTCGGTGCGCTGGTCGCGATCCTTCGTGAACGGCGGCCGCACGTCGTCGTGACCTATGACCCCAACGGCGGTTACGGCCACCCCGATCACATTCGCGCCCACAACGTCACGATGGCCGCCGTCTCGGCGTCCGGCGGCACGGACTACCCGGGCGAGCCGTGGACGGTGCCCAAGTTGTACTGGACGGTCTTCGCGGCGAGCGGGTTCACGGCAGCCCGAGACACGGTGCGGCCCGAAGACTTGCTACCGCACTGGGTGGTGCCGTCGCCCACAGAGCTGACGTTCGGATATTCCGACGACGACATCGACGCTGTCGTCGAGGCCGACGAAGACGCCCGCGCCGCCAAGGCCGATGCGCTCGTCGCGCACGCCACTCAGGTCGTGGTCGGCCCGACGCGGCGAATCTGTGCCCTGTCCAACAACATGGCGATCCCGATCCTGGGCACCGAGCATTACGTGCTGGTGGTCGGATCCGCGGGAGATCGTGATGAACGCGGCTGGGAAACGGATCTGCTCGCCGGACTAGGTTTCACCGCTGCCCCGAAGCGGTAGGCTGCCATTCAGGCAGCAGGGGAAGGAACTCGCATGGACCCGGACATTGACCCCAACATGCAGCACTGGCAGGACCGACTGGACAGCCTGCAATGGGTCCTCGGCTCGATAGTCTCGCAGTTCGATAGCGTTCCGACCTGACCGAAACCAAGACACTCGCGTCGTCCGGCGAAGAGACGAGCGCGACAGATCCCGCTATTCGTATCGTTGTTCTGGCGCTGTTGGCCGTCGACGGAATTCTCTCCGCACTCGCCGGGGCGCTGTTGATGCCGGTCTATCTCGGCACCGTTCCATTCCCGGTCAGCGCCCTGCTCAGCGGATTGCTGAACGCCGCCCTGGTCTGGGCGGCCGGGCGGTGGACCCGCTCCTCGCGGGTGGCGGCGTTGCCGCTGTGGACCTGGCTGATCACGGTGGCCGTGATGACGTTGGGCCTTCCCAATGACGACATCATTCTGGGCGGCCAGGGGATCTTGGCGTACGGAGCGCTCATCCTGATCGTGCTGGGAGTCGTGCCGCCGGCATGGGTGCTCTGGCGGCACGGGGCCCGCGCCTGACCAGGCGGATTACTAGAACGGCCACGGCGGCAGCGGCGGCAGCGGTGGCAAGATGGAGCCGAAGACCCAGTAGAATTCGTCATAAAAGAATTGCCAGGTCTCGTTCCAGGCGACATTCAAGAAGTTGTTCAGCCCCTGGCCGAAGCTGATCGACCCACCAAGCCAGTCAAGGATGTTGAACAGACCGCTCTGCACCATCGGCTCAATCCAGTGGTAGAAGAACTGAATCTGCGATGCCACTATCCAGCCAACGTACGGTATCCAACCCGCCGCGTACGAGGCCAGATCGAAGCCGTACGCCACCCACGGCTCGATGGCGTTATAGAGAGCCTTGACCCCGTCGCCGAACGCCGCTGGTAATGCCGCCGCGGCGCCAGTGACGCCGGCGGGGTGCAGCAGCGCGCTGGCAGCGGTCACAGCACGGGCTGCGCCGGTGGGCAGCAGCTGAAGGGCGTTGGTACCGGCGCTTGTTGCGGCAGCAATGCGACTTCCGAGCGCACCGGGGCCGCCGGTGGCCTGGAAGATGCTTTGGAACCCGCCAATCGCGTTGGACACGACGTTCCCGCCAGCTGCGCTGCCGCTGCCGAATACCGATTGCCCCAGCAGTTTCTGGGCAGGTGCGTTCACCGTGTTCACCAGGTTCTGCACGGCGTCGGCCTCAGTGGCCGCATAGGCGGCCGCGCCCGAGCTCAAAGTCTGCACAAACTGCTCGTGGAACGCCGCTAGCTGTGCGCTGAGCTTCTGATATCCCTGACCATGAGTGGAAAACAGGGCAGCGACCTGCGCGGACACCTCATCGGCCGCCGCCGCCAGAACTCCGGTAGTAGGGATCGAGGCCGCCGCATTGGCCGCGCTGATCGACGAACCAATTCCGGCTATGTCTTCGGCCGCCGCTACCAGCGCGTCTGGCGCCGTCATCAGGAACGACATCTCGCACAACCCCCAGCTTTTAGAACAGTGTGGTTATCGCCCGATGGGCCGATCGTATCCCTGTGCGCGCTGAAGAGTGGGCGTACGGCAAATAAATTAGCGCCGGAACCTCGACCGCATGCTGACCCGGGTCTGGCGCTACTGTTGCGCATGTGGCGCCAAGGATGAAATTCGACCGCGGGGAAGTTACACCAACGTGCCGCTGACTCCGGACCGAGAGACCACTGCTCTGTCGAGCCCGATCGCTCCGCCCAAGGCCAGTGCCTCTGCCCTGCGGCGCGTGCTGCGGCGGGCCCGCGACGGCGTCGTGCTCAACATCGACGAGGCGGCCGTCGCGCTGACCGCGCGCGGCGATGACCTGGCCGACCTGTGCGCGAGCGCGGCGCGGGTGCGCGACGCGGGTTTGGAGTCGGCCGGACGGCGCGGTTCGAAGGGGCGGCTGTCAATCACCTATTCGCGCAAGGTGTTCATCCCGGTCACGCATCTGTGCCGTGACAATTGCCACTACTGCACGTTCGTCACCGTGCCCGGCAAGTTGCGCGCTCAGGGCGCGGGAATGTATCTCGAGCCCGACGAGATCCTCGACATCGCCCGCCGCGGTGGAGAACTCGGTTGCAAGGAAGCGCTATTCACCCTCGGCGACCGCCCCGAACAACGCTGGGAAGAGGCGCGCGAATGGCTCGCGCAACGCGGCTACGACTCCACGTTGTCCTACGTGCGGGCGATGGCGATCCGGGTGCTGGAGGAAACCGGCCTGCTGCCGCACCTGAACCCGGGAGTGATGAGCTGGTCGGAGATGTCACGGCTCAAGCCGGTGGCGCCGTCGATGGGCATGATGCTGGAGACGACGTCGCGACGGCTGTTCGAGACGAAAGGGCTGGCGCACTACGGCAGCCCGGACAAAGACCCGGCGGTGCGGCTGCGCACCCTGACCGACGCGGGCCGGCTGTCGATTCCGTTCACCACCGGGCTGCTGGTCGGCATCGGCGAGACGCTGCCCGAACGCGCCGACACCTTGCACGCGATCCGTAAGTCGCACAAGGAGTTCGGGCACGTGCAGGAAGTGATCGTGCAGAATTTCCGGGCCAAGGAGCACACCGCGATGGCCGCGGTGCCCGATGCCGGGATCGAGGATTACCTGGCGACGGTGGCGGTTGCTCGGCTGGTACTCGGACCGGGTATGCGCATCCAGGCTCCGCCGAACCTGGTGTCCCGCGAGGAATGCCTGGCGCTGATCGCTGCCGGCGTCGACGACTGGGGCGGTGTCTCACCGCTGACACCCGACCACGTCAACCCCGAACGGCCCTGGCCCGCTTTGGATGAGCTGGACGCGGTCACCGCGGAGGCCGGATACGATTTGGTGCAGCGGCTGACCGCGCAACCCAAATATGTACAGGCCGGTGCGGCGTGGATCGACCCGCGGGTGCGGGGACATGTTGTGGCGCTTGCCGATCCGGCGACGGGTCTGGCTCGCGACGTCAACCCGGTGGGGCTGCCGTGGCAGGAGCCCGACGACGTCGAGTCCTCGGGCCGGGTGGACCTGAACGCCGCGATCGACACCGAGGGCCGAAACACGGAGTCGCGCAGCGACCTCGACAGCGCGTTCGGCGATTGGGAATCGATCCGTGCGCACGTGCACGAGCTGGCGGCCCGCGCTCCCGAGCGCTTCGACACCGACGTGCTGGCCGCGCTTCGCTCGGCCGAGCGCGATCCCGCCGGCTGCACCGACGACGAGTACCTGGCGTTGGCGACCGCCGACGGCCCCGCGATGGAAGCGGTTGCCGCGCTTGCGGATTCGTTGCGCCGCGAGGTGGTGGGCGACGACGTCACGTTCGTCGTCAACCGCAACATCAACTTCACCAACATCTGCTACACCGGCTGCCGGTTCTGCGCGTTCGCCCAGCGCAAGGGCGACGCCGACGCCTATTCGCTGTCCGCTGACGAGGTCGCCCAACGGGCCTGGGAGGCGCACGTCGCGGGCGCGACCGAAGTGTGCATGCAGGGCGGCATCGACCCCGAGTTGCCGATCACCGGCTACGCCGATCTGGTGCGCGCCGTCAAGGCCCGGGTGCCGTCGATGCACGTGCATGCGTTTTCCCCGATGGAGATCGCCAACGGGGTGACCAAGAGCGGGTTGAGCATTCGCGAGTGGCTGATCAGCCTGCGCGAGGCCGGGCTGGGCTCCATCCCCGGTACCGCCGCCGAGATCCTGGACGACGAGGTGCGCTGGGTGCTCACCAAGGGCAAGTTGCCGACGTCGCTGTGGGTCGAGATCGTGACCACCGCGCACGAGGTGGGGCTGCGGTCGTCGTCGACCATGATGTACGGCCATGTGGACAACCCCAAGCACTGGATCGGTCATCTCAACGTGCTGCGCGACATCCAGGACCGCACCGGCGGTTTCACCGAATTCGTCCCGCTGCCGTTCGTGCACCAGAATTCGCCGCTGTACCTGGCGGGCGCGGCGCGTCCCGGGCCCACCCATCGCGACAACCGGGCCGTGCACGCGCTGGCGCGGATCATGCTGCACGGCCGCATCTCCCACATTCAGACCAGCTGGGTGAAGCTCGGCGTCGAGCGCACGCAGGTGATGCTCAACGGGGGAGCCAACGACCTGGGCGGCACGTTGATGGAGGAAACCATCTCGCGGATGGCCGGTTCGGAGCACGGGTCGGCCAAGAGTGTCGCCGAGCTGGTCGCGATTGCCGAGGGCATCGGCCGGTCCGCGCGCCAGCGCACCACCACCTACGCGCCGCTGGCCGCGTAGCTCGCCCGGGCCCGCCCCCGCGAGGGCGCGTGTTTGTACGGCGACACGCCGATTTGAGTGGTATTTTGCGGACGCTCGCCCGGAGGTGGGTATACCGCCCAGGCCCGGCTTGCCGAGCCATGGATGACGACGCACAGCGTCTTTGCCGTGGGGCGTCCGCTGCTGGCCAAGGGGCCAAGGGGCTGCGGCCGGGTGAGCGGATCGAGGCGCGGCCACCCTGGAAACCGATGCCGCTGCACGAGTACTTCTGCTGTGGGGCCGTCGGTCCGGAGACCTTAGGCCGGGTGCGTGTTCTGCTGAGTGGCTACTGAGGTGCTCAGTAGTTGTTGCAGACTCCAGCCACCTGCTCAACGACGCCGATGTATTGCGCGGCACCCGGAAGAATCCGCAACTGCGCGATCATCCCGGCGCGCTGCGGCGGCGGCGAGTTGAGGAAACTTGTGAGGTAGTTCGCCGCTGCCGGCGAGGCATGGAATTGCGCCGCGGCAGCCGGGTTAGTGGCGTCGAGCGCTGCGATCACCTGCGGATAGCTGCAGGTCGTGTTGATAACCGCATCGTCGGGGGACGCGGATGCGATCCCGGTTGCGGCGGACAATGCCAAGCCCATACCGCCGATCACGGCGGCAAACTTAGCGAGCGACAACCTAGTCATTCTTTGGACACCTTCCCCAACTTATGCACCGTCCCAAAAAGGAACGGCGACGACATCTGCCCAGCGGTTGCCGTCTTCGATCTAGGCTACCAGGCCCCCCGGGCTTGCTCTTATCAATCTTGATATCGGACCTGCCGCCTCGCGCATAACACTTCGCAGGTCAGCTGGGGTTTATCGGCGATTTCACCGTGGGCGAAATCGGGCCCTGGAGCCCAGCCGCGAGCTCGGCGCCCTGCCTGATGGCGCGTTTGGCGTCCAGTTCGGCGGCCAGGGCGGCACCGCCGATGATGTGCGGCTCGATGCCATTGCGCCGCAATTCAGCCTCCAGCTCGCGGACCGGCTCTTGGCCGGCGCAGATCACCACGTTGTCGACGGCCAGCAGGCGCGAGCGCGCCCGGTCCGCCTGACCGCGGCGGCCAGACCCGCCGGGCCGGCCCCGACCACCGCGACATGACGCGTTCGTCGGGTAGGGGACAACACCAACTTCGTCTCGTGCCCGGCGCGCGGATTGCGCAGACACGACACCGTCTTCTTGACGAAGGCGTGGTCCAGGCAGGCCTGATTGCCGGCGATGCACGTGTTGATCTCGTCGGACCGGCCGGACTGCGCCTTGAGCACCCACTCCGGGTCGCTGGCAGTGGGCGGGCCATCGAGATCAGCTGCACCCCGGTGTCGGCCAGGATCTGTTCGGCCGCCTGCGGCATGTTGATCCGGTTGGATGCCACCACCGGAACGCTGACGTGCTGGGCGACGGCGTCGCTGATGTCGACGAAGGCGTTGTTGGGCACCGAGGTGACGATCGTCGGCACCCGCGCTTCGTGCCAACCGAAGCCGGAGTTGATGAGGGTTACCCCGGCCTCCTCCAATTCCGTTGCCAGCGCTAGGGTTTCGTCCCAGCTTTGGCCTTTCTCGACGTAGTCGGCCATTGACATGCGGTAGCAGAAGATGAAATCGGGTCCGACCGCGACGCGGGTGCGGCGCACGATCTCGACCGCGAACCGGCGCCCGAGTCGTGCACCGCCCCGGTGACGCGACGGTGCCGGCGGGCCTGCGACGTCGACACCCGCTCCGCGGCGAACGGCAGCAACCGACCGGTGCGGTTGGGCGAGTAGCCACCGGTGACGATCAGCCCGACGCCGCCGCGGGCACGCTCGGCGAAGTACTCGGCGAGCCGATCGATGTGGTGGGCCCGGTCTTCCAGACCGGTGTGCATCGAGCCCATCACCACCCGGTTGCGCAACGTCGTGAACCCGAGGTCCAACGGGGACAGCAGGTTCGGATAAGACGTCATGACGATCCCCGCGGCGCGTCGTCGAGGCAGCGTATGCAACTAGGTGCATCGAGACGGACAAGGCGTGCCAATTGCTGCGGTTGTATATGCAACGTCTAGTATCAGTAACCGAACGCATCGCCGGTGGGAGCACGGAAACCCCACCGGCGATGCAACACAGCCCTTATGAAAGCCCACACCTGAGCAGTACACACAGGACACGTTGAGGAGCCGTCCGTGACCTACACGATCGCCCAACCCTGCGTCGACATCAAGGACAAGGCATGCATCGAAGAATGCCCCGTCGACTGCATCTACGAGGGTGCCCGGATGCTGTTCATCCACCCCGATGAGTGCGTCGACTGCGGTGCCTGCGAACCGGTCTGCCCGGTTGAAGCGATCTACTACGAAGACGATGTGCCCGACCAGTGGAGCGAATACACCCAGATCAACGCCGACTTCTTCGTCGAGCTGGGATCGCCGGGCGGCGCGGCCAAGGTCGGGATGACCGAGAACGACCCCCAGGTGGTCAAGGATCTGCCGCCGCAGGGCGAGGACGACTGAGCGGTCCGCTGACCCCCCGGCACCCCCCGCAGCGCCGGCCGGTGTCGGCGTCCCTTCCGGAGTTCCCCTGGGACACTCTGGTCGACGCGAAGGCCCTGGCCGGCGCCCACCCGGACGGCATCGTCGATCTTTCGGTCGGCACACCGGTCGACCCGGTTGCGCCGGTGATCCAGGACGCATTGGCCGCCGCCGCGTCGGCGCCGGGGTATCCCGCCACCGCCGGCACCGCGGAGCTGCGCGAATCGGCGGTGGCCGCGCTGGCCCGTCGCTATGGGATCACCGGGCTCACCGAGGCCGCGATCTTGCCGGTGATCGGCACCAAGGAACTGGTCGCCTGGTTGCCGACGCTGCTGGGCCTGGGCGCCGCGAACGTGGTCGTAGTGCCCGAACTGGCGTATCCCACCTACGACGTGGGTGCCCGATTGGCGGGGGCCCAGGTGCTGCGCGCGGACTCGCTGACGGCGCTGGGGCCGCAATCACCGGCGCTGGTGTATCTGAACTCGCCGAGTAACCCGACCGGACGTGTGCTGGGGGTTGACCATCTGCGCAAGGTGGTCGGATGGGCGCGCGAGCGCGGCGTCCTGGTGGCTTCCGACGAGTGCTATCTGGGTTTGAGCTGGGACGCCCAACCCCTGTCGGTGCTGCATCCCTCGGTCTGCGACGGCGACCACACCGGGCTGCTGGCGGTGCACTCACTGTCGAAGACCTCGTCGCTGGCCGGCTACCGGGCCGGCTTTGTCGCCGGTGATGCGGGCCTGGTCGCCGAGCTGCTGGCGGTGCGCAAACACGCCGGGATGATCGTGCCGACGCCGGTGCAGGCCGCCATGGTGGCCGCCCTTAACGACGACGATCACGAGAAACTGCAGCGGCAGCGCTACGCGCGGCGTCGTGAGGCGCTGCTGCCGGCGCTGCGCTCGGCCGGGTTCACCGTGGAGCATTCGGAAGCCGGTCTCTATCTCTGGGCCACCCGCGGTGAGGGCTGCCGCGACAGCGTCCTGTGGTTGGCCGAGCGTGGCATCCTGGCCGCGCCCGGTGAGTTCTACGGCCCGGCCGGAGCGCAGCACGTGCGGGTGGCACTGACGGCCACCGACGAACGGATCGCGGCCGCGGTACAGCGGCTCGGCTGACAACCTGCACAATGTGCTCGTGACGATCTCGGCTTCTAACTCGGCTAGCAAGCTGCGCATCCCCCTGTCGATCGGAGACATAGCCAAGCGCGTCCTTCTGGGAAAGCCGCTCATCACCGAGGACCTGAGTTCCGAGAAGCTGTCGAACCCCGTCGCGCTTGGCGCGCTTTCGCCGGACGCAATCTCGTCGACCGCCTACGGCACCGAGCAGATCTTGATCGAATTGCTGCCGGCTGCCGGGCTGGCGGCTTTTGCGCTGTTGCTGCCCATCACCGGCGTCATCTTGGTGATTCTGGTGTTAGTGACCGCGTCGTATCGGCAGGTCGTCATGACCTACACCCGGGCGGGCGGGTCCTACATCGTCGCCCGGGAGAACTTCGGGCCCCGGGTCGCTCAGATCGCCGCGGCGGCCTTGCTGATCGACTACGTCGTCACGGTGGCGGTGCAGGCGGCGGCGGGCACGGTCGCGGTGGCGTCGGCGGTACCCGCATTGGGTCCCTACAGCCTGGAAATCACGGTTGGCGTGGTGATTGTCATCTGCTACGCCAACCTGCGCGGATTGCGGGAAGCGGGCCGGCCATTCGCGGTGCCAACTTACTTCTTTGTCACCATGATCACCCTGACGATCCTGACCGGTCTTATCCGCGAAATATTCGGCGATTTACCGGTATACGACCCCGCCCACATCGCCGGAACGGTGCCGGTCCATCAGGGCAACGGCCTGGTGATGGGCGCCACGGTCCTGGTCCTGCTCCGTGCGTTCGCCAACGGCGGTTCGTCGCTGACTGGAGTCGAGGCGATCTCCAATACCGTCACCGTCTTCCGGAAACCGCAGGGCCTCAACGCGCGTCGGGTGCTCACCACCATGGCTTGCATTCTGGCATTCTTACTCGCCGGCGTGGCCTACCTGGCCCACGTCACCCACGCCACCCCCTATGCCGCCGGCTATCCGTCGGTGTTGTCCGAGGTTGCCCGCGCGGTCTTCGGCCAAGGCGTAGTGGGCAACGTCTTCTACATTCTCGTCCAGGTGTCAACGGCTGCCATCCTTTTCACCGGTGCGAACACCAGTTTCAACGGATTTCCCGCGTTGGCCAGCTTCGTCGCCGAGGATCGCTTCCTGCCGCGGCAGCTAATGAATCGCGGTCACCGCCTGGTGTTTTCGAACGGCATCATCGCGCTGACGGCGTTGTCGGTGGCGTTGCTGGTGATCACCGGCGGCTCGGTCAACGCGCTGGTCCCGTTTTACGCGATCGGTGTGTTCACCGGATTCTCGATGGCCGGCTACGGAATGACCAAACACCATCTGACCCAACGGGAACCCGGCTGGCAGGGCCGATTGGCGATCAACCTGTCCGCGGGGATCCTGTCGACGATCGTGGTCGGCATCTTCGCGGTGGCGAAGTTCACCGAGGGCGCGTGGCTGGTCGTCGTCGTCTTTCCGGTGCTGGTGTTTACGCTGATGCGGCTCAACCGCGAATATCGTGCCGAGGCAGCCATTCTCGAAATGTTCCGCACCGACCGGCCCGATCTGGTGAAGTACGCGCGGCACAAGGTGTTCGTCTTTGTGAATTCGGTTGACCTCGCGGTGATCGAAGCGCTGCGCTACGGCAGGGGATTGCGGGCCGACGAACTGACCGCGGTGCACTTCATGGTTGATGAAGCCCACGCCAAAGTGATCAGAAACCGTTGGGAATACTTCGATTTGGACACCCCGCTGCGCGTCGTGGACTGCCCGGATCGCCGGGTTACCCGGGCGGCCCAGGTGCTGGTGGCCAAGGCGCGCGATGAACAACGGAACACCAACGTGACGGTGCTGTTGCCGCGTCGGACTTATGCCCCGCTGCTCGGACGCCTGCTGCACGACCGCACCGCGGACAAAGTCGCACAGGCGGTCAGCCTGATCCCCGACGCCGCGGCGACGATCGTGCCCTACGATGTGCAAACCCGCATCAAAGACGCCTACCCCGAACGCATCGAGCAGCGGGTCGCGCATGAAGTCGACAAGGTCGAAGCGTGGGTTTCCAAGGGTGAGCAACAGGATGTCGACGCCTACGAGCACCCTGAGCGCCCCCCGTCGGTGATCACGGTGGCGGCGCTGATTCCCGGCCAGCGGGCCACCTTCGAAGGGCGGGTCACTCAGGTCGAGGACATCGCCAAGCGCCGGCGCACGTATCGGTGGATCGAAATCGGTGACGACAGTGGGGAAATCCGCGTCACGTTCCGTCCTGGGCATGGCGCCGACGTCCAGCCCGGTCAACTCCTGCGGGTCACCGGCAAGGCCCGCCAGAGTGGCACTCGGCCGGTCTGGATGTCCGACCCCGCCTATCAGCTGGTCGAGGAATCTGAAGAGGACAAGTAGATGAAGAGGACAACCATGAAGCGACTGGCTGCCGTGTTGGCGTCGATGGTGTCGATAGGGGGGCTGGCGTTCACCGCCAACGGCTACCGGCCGTTGACGAAGAGCGGCTACGGATCGATGTATGCGTTCGGTTCCGGCGTGTTCGCGTCGGAACTTCCGCTGCAGACGATCGCCACCCACGCGGCGGTGCAGGCCGCGGTGTCGCGCTGGCTGCCACGCCGGTTCCGATGGTTCAGCTGGCTGGCGTCGGTAGTGGCGTGGCTGGGTCTGCTGGGCCTGCGCCGGATGGGTCACTCGGCGCATGAGCCGCTGACGGCGGCGCTGGATGCCGGGCTGGGCAGCGACCGTCGGAGGCAGGCGGGCGACTTGTGGAAGCGGCCCGCCCCGGAAGGCGCCACCGCCAAGAAGCCCGGCGCGGCGCGCATGCTGCGGATCTACCGCGACTATGTGCACGACGGTGACATCAGCTACGGAGAATTCGGCTCGAGGAACCACCTGGACATCTGGCGGCGCCCCGACCTTGACCGCGGCGGACGGGCGCCGGTGTTGCTGCAGGTTCCCGGGGGCGCCTGGATGACGGGAAACAAACGCGGACAGGCACATCCGTTGATGAGCCATCTGGCCGAGCTGGGCTGGGTCTGCGTGGCCATCAACTACCGGCTCAGCCCGCGGTCCACCTGGCCCGACCACATCGTCGACGTCAAGCGCGCCATCGCGTGGACGAAGGAGCACATCGCCGAGTACGGCGGCGACCCGGATTGGATCGTGATCACCGGCGGCTCGGCCGGCGGGCACCTGTCTTCGCTTGCCGCGCTTACGCCTAACAATCCGCAGTTCCAGCCCGGTTTCGAGGAGGCCGACACCCGGGTGCAGGTGGCGGTGCCGTTCTACGGTGTCTACGACTTCACCCGCGACGATGATTCGATGCATCCATTGATGGTGCCGCTGGTGGCCAAGCGGGTGTTCAAGCTGAGCCGGGGCGACATCGCAGAGCCGTTCCGCCAAGCTTCGCCGATTACGCACGTGAATCCGGACGCGCCACCGTTTTTCGTGCTGCACGGCACCAACGACTCGCTGATCCCGGTCGAGCAGGCACGCAGTTTCACGGCGCGACTGCGAGAGGTCAGCCGCCAGCCCGTCGTCTATGCCGAATTACCGCGCGCACAACACGCTTTCGAGATCTTCGGGTCGGCCCGGGCGGCACATGCCGCGGTGGCCGTCGAGCAGTTCCTGGCCGAGATGTACGCGTCGAGTCGGGTAGAGACGTCTGCACGCTGATGGCATCGAGCGTCTCTGGGAAGGTTGCCTTCGTCACCGGTGGCGCGTCGGGTATCGGCGCCGCGCTGGCCACCGCGTTGGTCGACGGTGGCGCGTCGGTCTGGATCGCCGATCGCCAGCTCGGCGCGGCACAGGAGCTGGCCCAGCGGCTCAACAGCGCTGGCGGACAGGCGTATGCGGTCGAGCTGGATGTCCGCGACTACCCGTCGTTCGAACGCGTGGTGGCGCAGGTGCTGCAGCAATCCGGGCGGATCGACTACCTGTTCAACAACGCCGGCATCGGGGTCGGCGGCGAGATCGACACATACGAGCTCGACGACTGGAACGACGTCTTCGACGTGAACCTGCGCGGTGTGGTGCACGGCATCCAGGCGGTCTACCCGATCATGATCCGGCAGCGCTCCGGGCACATCGTGAACACGGCGTCAATGGCCGGGCTGCTCGCCGCTCCCGGTTCGGCGAGCTACACCGCCACCAAACACGCCGTCGTCGCGATCTCGAAGGTGCTGCGGGTAGAGGGCGAGCGCCACGGCGTGCAAGTGTCCGTGTTGTGCCCCGGCGCCATCCGGACCCCGATCCTCACCGGCGGCAAATACGGGCGGATGACGATGACCGGCCTCAGCGACCAGCAGATGCTCAAATTCTGGGAGCCGATGCGGCCGATGGCACCCGAAAAGTTCGCCGAGCGCGCCCTTCGTGCCGTGCTGCGGGGAAACGCTGTCATCGTGCTGCCGGCCTGGTGGAAGGCGGCATGGTACCTGGAACGCTTGTCCCCGGCCTTGTCGATGCGTGTTGCACGACGCACGCTCAAGCGCCTCCGTGAGATGGAGTCCACCGCAGCGTGATGTTCTCGGAGACGCGCTATGCGCGCAACGGCGACTTGCGGGTGGCCTATCGAGCGACGCATGAAGGCCCGCGCGACATCGTGTTCGTCCCGAACTGGTTCACCTGTTGCGAACTCCTGCCCGAGGTGCCGTCCATTCAAGGGTGGGTCGAGGCGATGACATCGCTCGGTCGGCTCATCTTTTTCGACCAGCCGGGAACGGGAGCATCCGATCCCGTGACGCCGGGCGCGCTGCCGACCCTGGAGCAATGGGCCGACAGCATCACCGCGGTACTCGACGATCTCGGAAGTCAACAAGCGGTCCTCGTCGCAATTGATGGCGCGTTTGCGACGGCGGCGCTGTTCGCAGCCACACATCCGTCCCGAACAACCGCGCTGGTCGGGCTCGAGTGCTACGCCAACCCGATGGTTGAACGCACTGATGGGATCGACGCCGAGGAATTTGTCGCCGCCGGGGCCGCCATGTGGGGAACGGGGGAACACCAACGCGTGATCAATCCGGACATGCCGTGGAACGAGGAGATCCGGGCAACCTGGGCTCGAATGGAACGCCTGGCGGCCAGCCCGGCGACCTTTGCTCTCGTGCTGCCTCTGGTGGCCGAAGTGGACGTCCGGGCGGTGCTTCCGACGGTCCGCGTGCCGACCCTCGTTCTCCACCACACCGACGACCCGGTGATCCCGGCCGAGTGGGGCAAGTACGTCGCTGATCACGTCTCGGGCGCGAAGTACGTTGAGCTACCGGGGCGCAACATGTACCACTTCGTTGAGCCATGGCGCCCGTCCTTTGAGGAGATCCACGAATTCCTCACCGGCCACCAGGCCGAGGTAGCGGACGACCGTGTGCTCGCCACAGTGCTTTTCACCGACATCGTGGACTCGACGCGCCGGGCGGCGGAGATCGGCGATCGTGACTGGCATGCCTTGCTCGATGCGCACGACGCCGTCGTCCGGGCGCAGCTGGCTCGCTTTCGAGGCCGTGAAGTGAACACGTCGGGTGACGGCTTTCTGGCGATGTTCGACGGCCCGCAGCGAGCGATCCGCTGCGCGATGGCAATTCGTGATGCGGTTCAGGCGCTGGGCATCGAGGTGCGCGCCGGGTTGCACACCGGCGAGTGCGAGGTCCGCGGCGATGACATCGGTGGGATCGGCGTGCACATCGGCGCCCGCGTGTCCGCGCTGGCCGGGCCCAACGACGTGCTGGTGTCGAGCACGCTGCGCGACCTCGTGATCGGGTCAGGGATCCAGTTCGAGGAGCGCGGCTCTTACGAGCTCAAGGGTGTACCCGGCGAGTGGCGCCTCTTCGCCGTCGCCGCTACGTAAGGAGGCGCTAGAGACCCACGCCCCAATGGAATACGCGTGAGGTGAGCAGGACCAGGCCCAGCGAGACCGAGGCGACGACGGTCAGGCCGATGACCGCGACGACGAGTGGGCGCCAGCCGGTGCGCGCGATTTGGCGGATGTCGGTGGTGAGCCCGACGCCCGCGAAGGTCAGCAGGAACGCCCATTTCGACACGTTGGCCAGGTTGGCGGTTTGGCCCTTGCTCAGCCAGTGCGCGGTCGCGATCGCCGGGACGGCCAGAAAGCCGAGCACGAATTTCGGGAACTTGGCCCAGACGAATGCGGCCTTGGCTTTGACACCGGGAGCGATCTCGTCGGCTTCCCCGCGCGAGGCCCAGAACACCGCGAAACCCAGGACGACGAAACCGATCAGCGCGTTGCGGGTCGACTTGACCAACACCGCGATCTTGCCGGCGTGGTCGGAAAACAGATAGCCGGTGGCGGTGGTTTCGGCGGTGTTGTCCACCGACAAGCCCGCCCACAGGCCGAACTCGTAGTCGGTGAGCCCGATCGCGTGCCCCAACGGCGGCAACGCGAACAGCGCCACCGCGCCCAGCGCCAGGATCGCCGCGATGGCGTAGCTGACGTCGGAATTGCGGGCACGGATAGCGCCTTTGGCCGCGATGATGGCGGACACCCCGCAGATCGAGGTGCCGATCGCCAGTAGTGAGCCGAGCTTGCCCGACAACCCGAACGCGCGGGCGGCCAGGATGATGATGGTGCCCGCGATCGTCATGTCCAACAGAATCTGGACCAGGCTGGCGCCGCCGAGCTTGGCGATGTCCCCCAGCACAAATCGTGCACCGAGGGCGACGATCCCGACTTTGAGCCAGAACTGGTAGGTCTGCACTCCGGGCCGGAAGATCCGATGCAGGCCGACGGTGTTGGTGATCAGCAGCCCGATCAGAATCGCCCACAACACGTATTCGATGTCGGGCGCTTTCCAATGTTCGTGCTTGGCAAGGGCATTCCACCAGACTTGGGAGTATTTGCCCAGCACGCCCACCACGATCAGCAGCAGGAGGCCCGGCACGTAGTCCAGTGGGCGGGTGCTGGTGAAGGCGGCGTCTTCCGGCGTTTCTTCGTCGGGTTCGACGCGGACCGCGCGCACGCCGGTCACCAGGGGATCTTAGGGAGCAGGTTGGCCACGGCCAACGCGACGATCACAGCGGCGAGCAGCGTGGCCCACCAATCTTGCGATAGCCGGTCCACGCCGCTATGGTTCCCGCCGAAATCCCGCAGACCAAGTGATTGGCTCGCGGTGAATCTAGGTCAGGGGCGACGACGCGGGCTGCGTTCGTCGAGCAGGGCGATGACCTGCGCGGCGAGCTCGTCGATGTCGGCGTTGGTGGTGTCGAGCACGAGGTCGGGGTTCTCCGGTGGCTCGTAGGGTGCGTCCACCCCGGTCAACCCTTTGAGCTCGCCCCGGCGCGCACGCGCGTAGAGGCCCTTGGGGTCGCGCTTTTCGCACTCGGTCAGTGACGTGGCGACGTGCACCTCGATGAAGGGCAGCTTGGCGGCGTCGTTGAGGGCGCGGGCGGTCTCGCGGTCCGACTTGAGCGGCGACACCAGCGACGCCAGCGCCACCACCCCGGCGTCGGCCAACAGCCGGGTCAAATGCCCTACCCGCCTGATGTTTTCGGTGCGGTCGCCAGGGGAGAAGCCCAAGTCGTCGGAGAGGCCGTGGCGCAGGTTGTCACCGTCGAGCAGGTAGGCGACCCGCCCCGATTCGACCAGCGCGCGCTCGACCGCGACCGCGACCGTCGACTTGCCGGACGCGGGCAGCCCGGTGAACCAGATCGTCGCGCCCGCCTGCTCGGTGGCCTGCCAGCGGTACTTGCGGTCCAGCGCCGATGGGTGCCAGCGGATGTCGGTACGAGGATGGGTGCCGGGCTTGACTTCCCGCGGTTCCAGGATGGTGCCCGCCCCGACGGTGTCATTGGTGGTCTCGTCGATCAGGATCAGTGCACCGGTGTCCCGGTTGTCGAGGTAGCTGTCGGCGATGACGACCGAGCTGGTGCGCAGCGTCACCGTGCCGATGTCGTTGAGTGCCAGCTCAACTGGGCCGTCGAGCTCGTCGAGCGTCTCGGGGTCCAGCCGGCTGTGCAGTTCCTGCACCGTCGCGCGCACGGTTTTGGTGGTCTGCTTGAGCGCCAGCCGGTCGCCGGCGCGCATTGGGGTGTCGGAGAACCAGCACACCGTCGCGTCGATCTCCCGGGCCTGCACCGGCACCGTGGCATCGTCGGCGCCGCTGACGAACACGTCGCCGCGGCCGACGTCGATGTCGTCGGCCAGCTCGATCGAAACAGACAGCGGCGCAACGCCTATGGTGCGGTCGTCATCGAGGGTGTCCAGCGCGGTCACGGTCGACCGGGTGCCCGCAGGCAGCGACACCACCTCGTCGCCGACGCTGAGCGTGCCGGCCGCGAGCCGCCCGGTGTAGCGGCGGCGCACGTCGGTGGTCGGGCGCGAAACCCATTGCACCGGCAGCCTCAGCCGCGATGGCTCGGCCTGTGGCGCGACCAGCTCGACGGCTTCCAGGTACTCCAGCAGCGTGGGGCCGTCATACCAGGGGGTGCGATCGGAGCGGTGCACGACGTTGTCTCCGTGCTTGGCCGCGAGCGGGATCACGGTGATGTCCACGTCGCCGAGGCGCGCCGCGGTCTGGCGCAGCTCGTCTTCCACGTGCGAGAACCCGGCCTGGTCGAAGTCGATCAGGTCGATCTTGTTCACCGTCGCGACAAAGTGCTTGACGCCCAACAGCTTTGCGATGCGCGCGTGCCTGCGGGTCTGGCGCAGCACACCCGCGCGCGCGTCGACCAGCAGGATCGCCACGTGTGCGTTGGAGGCGCCGGTGAACATGTTGCGGGTGTAGCGCTCGTGGCCGGGGGTGTCGGCCAGGATGTAGCTGCGAGTTTCGGTGGAGAAGAACCGGTACGCGACGTCGATCGTGATGCCCTGTTCGCGCTCGGCGCGCAGACCATCGGAGAGCGCCGCAAGGTCGGCGATGCCGTCGGAGTCGGTGACGGCTTCCAGGTGATCCAGTGGCAGGCTGTCGGTGTCGTGCAGCAGCCGGCCGATCAAGGTGCTCTTGCCGTCGTCCACCGAACCCGCGGTGGCTATGCGCAGCAGTTGACGCGTGATGACTTTGGTCATCAGAAGTAGCCCTCTCGCTTGCGGTCTTCCATCGCGGCGGCCGAGGTGCGGTCGTCGGCGCGGGTCTCGCCGCGTTCGGACACCGTCGCCGCCGAGATCTCGCTGATGACCCGGGTGATGTCGACGGCCGTGGAACGTACCGCCCCGGTGATGGTCAGGTCGCCGACGGTGCGGTACCGCACCCACTCCACCGCCGAGGTTTCGCCGTTGCGCGTGCTGGTGTATTCCGACACCGCGAGCAGGATGCCGTCGCGTTCGAATACCTCACGCTCGTGGGCGAAGTAAATCGACGGTATTTCAAGGCTTTCCAGTTCGATGTAGCGCCAGACGTCGATTTCGGTCCAGTTGCTCAGTGGGAACACCCGGACCTGCTCGCCTTTCTTGATCCGGCCGTTGTACAGCGACCAGGGTTCCGGGCGCTGCGCGCGCGGATCCCATTGGCCGAACTCGTCGCGGAAACTGAGGATCCGTTCCTTTGCGCGGGCGCGTTCCTCGTCGCGGCGGGCACCCCCGAAGGCCGCGTCGAAACCGCCGGCGTCCAGCGCGTCCAGCAGGGTGCGGGTCTGGGCGCGGTTGCGCGAAGCGCTCGGGCCCGGGTCGGGCACCCGGCCGTTGTCGATGGATTCCTGCACCGAGGCGACGATCAGCTTGTGGCCCTCGCCGAGCACCCTGCGGTCGCGGAACTCGATCACCTCGGGGAAATTGTGGCCGGTGTCGACGTGCATCACCGGAAACGGCAGCGGCAGCGGCCGAAACGCCTTCTCCGCCAAGCGAAGTAGCACGATCGAGTCTTTGCCCGCCGAGAACAGCAGCACGGGCCGCTCCAGCTCGGCGACGACCTCGCGGATGATGTGCACCGCCTCGGCTTCCAGCAGCCGCAACTCGTCGACGTGCCGCGTCTCGGTGACGGGGGTCGTCATGTCGGTAGCCCCTGTCTCTCGGCATCCGCCCGGTAGCGGTCCACCCACTCGTCGGAACGCTGGTCGGCCTGTCGCTCCAGCACCGGCGCGGGCGCCAGTCGCCGGTCGAGTCCAAGCTGTTCGAGGATGGAGCCCACCACCTCAGTCAGGTTGCGCCACAACACCGGATAAGAAATCTCCATCGGCTCGATGTCTTGCTCGGCAAACCAGTTCCGCCAGCCCTGCTCCTGGCCGCGCAGCATGGTGACGACGTGGGCGATCGCTCCGGCGTGATAGGTGGCCCGCGCGTCGCGGACCGGATCGGGCCTGCCCCGCCAGACCCGGGTCTGCACCGCGCGCCAGAACGACACCGCCTGCGAAACCACATCGGGCCGGTACACGTAAATGAGTAACGGGTCCTCGCCGACGATATCGCGGATCGCGCTCAACAGGTCGCTGGCGGATGGGTCGGACCGGTTCGACAAATCCTTCGCCCGGCTCAACAGCAGCGGCGTCTGATTCCACATCAGCTTGCCGCCCCACACGCCGTTCGGTGTCCGTCCGATGGTGCGGATGTAGTCACGCCAGATGTCGGCCGGCGCGAGGTCCGGCGTTCCCACGTCCAACGGGTCAAGCAGGCTCAGGATCGAGTCGTCCGCCACGCCGGCGAACCACTCGCGCGGCTGCGGGGACTGGCTGGTGGCCGGCAGATACTGAAAGAATTCCTGGGGCTCGCCGGCAACGCCGGTGGCACGCAGCGATTCGACCAGCAGCGTGCTGCCACTGCGCTGGGAAGCCAGCACCAGATATGCCGACCGGGTATCTGCCACCCCGAAAGCCTAACCGGATGGAAATCCGGTGCAAGACAGAGAATTACCTTCAGCCTGAAGTTAACTCTTGTGCGACGGCTAAAAGGGCGGCGGTTGGTTGCGTTCGGCGACGTGGTCGGCGTTGAGTGCGCGTTCGGCCTTGATGCGGTACGCGCGGTCTTGTTGGCGGGTGCGCTTTCGGGTGGGCATCATGACGCCACGCTGGTCGTCTGATTGTTGTTGTGTCGTTGGGGCGGTGGGTAATTCGCCGGTGGGCAGACACAGGGTGGGGAAGAGCAGCCGACTACCTGGTCGGGTCGTGTAGGTGTGTCCGCTGGGGGAGGTCCAGGTGATAGTGCCGTCGGGGTGCTGGCGGTCGCGCCAGCCGGTGGGCCCGCACCAGAAAGTTTTGAGCAAATGGTGCTTTTTACACAGGCATTTGAGGTTGGACGGGTGGGTGGACCCAAATGGGTAGGGGATCGTGTGGTCAATGTCGCAGAATTCGGCGGGGTGATCGCAGCCGGGGAATCGGCAGGTCAGATCCCGGCAGCGGATGAAGCGGGCCAGCTGAGTCGACGGGCGGTATCCGGTCTCGGGGAGGGCGTCGGTAAACGATGCGACGCGGCAGATGGTGGCGCCCGCGGCGGCGAGTCCGGCCAGTTGCGGGGCGGGCACGGCGCCACCGCCCACAATCTGGCCGGCGGGCAGCCAGATGGCCGGTGGTTCGGGGTCGGGGGCCAGCGCCTCGTCCAGCGTCATGTCGGGGGTGATGGGTCGTCGGTCGCGCTCACCGGAGGTGTGCCGGTCCGGTTGGGCACTTAACGCGATGGAGTCGGCGACGACGTGGATGACCACGGCGGACGCGCGCGGGTCGGCGGCGATGCGCGCCGGGCAGTCGGCGTTGTCGCACGTGCAGGCGAGGCGTTGGCCGCCGGCGGCCAGGGTTCCCAATGCATCGGCGCGACGCTGGGCCATGGTGCGCGGGTCGTCGTCGCAGACTTCGCGAGCCATCGCGGTGAGTCGGCGGTCCACGACGGCGCCGTCGGTGGCCAGCAGTGAGCCCCACAGTGTGGCGGTGCCGGCATCGTTTTCGGCCTGGGTGATGACGACGTCGCGGCCGCGGGCGCCGGCGCGGCTGCGTCGCAGTGCTGCGGGGTCATAGCGGTCGACAATGGCGTCGATGGCCTGGGCGGTTTTGGCCTGTGAGAGCGGCCCGTAGCGTCGGGCGTCGTTGGCCAGGATGGCGTCGATGACGCGCAGTGCTTGCGGGTCGTCGACCAGGTCGGTGTGCCACGCGATCGAGCCGGCCAGCCGCAGGCTGATGGCGCCCTCGGCCAGCAACGCGCCCACCGCCGGCAGCCGATTGCGCAGCGTCATCGCCAGATACATCTGGCTCGACGCCAGGGAATGACTGATGTTCTGTGCGGCAGCGACTTCGGCGGCCATCGCGTCCCAGTTGTCGCACGACCACTGGGCGCGGCGGGTAGATCCGTCGGCGTGGCGGGTGACCAGCTCGGCGATCGCGGTCAGCCGGCGCGCGGCTGCCGCGGACTCCGCACGCGCCGAGGTGTCGATGACAGACACCAGGGCGGCGTCTGCGGTTGTGTCGAACATACTTTCGAATCTTAGTGAGGCCTCGCCGACACCGACACCGCCGGAATCTCAACCTGTGGACAAACTCCCAACTGTGGATAACTCCGACCGGGTTTGGCAGATGAGCTCGGGACTCGCCGTCGCCCGAATGAGCGCAGCGCCCACAGTGTAAAGCGTTGGTGCTCGACGCAAAATGCGAAAGTCAGTCACCCGTGCGTTCGTATTTGAGCGCGTCGCCATACCAGCCGGCGCACGCGGTGCCGTTGACCTGTCAGGCGTTCACGACCGGTCAGCAAGGTGATCGGGTTTTGCGGCGGTTGCGGAAGCGGCAATGTCCACTCGACCGTGTCCTGAGCGGTTCCGCCGTCGTGACAGGGACGGGTGCCGTCCATGCCGTAGGTCCAATTGTCTTCTGCGAAAACGAGAGTGGCGTATTCGCCGGTGGCGTGTTGGTAGCTGACGCAGCGCTCGCCGGTGCGCAGGCAGTCGGTCTCGATGCTGAGATCCGACGAGGATGGCGGGCGAGTGTCGTCCGGTGTCGCCGTGATGTGGTAGCGGCCGTGCAGTGCGTTGGCCGGTGATATCACCCGCGGCGGCTGGCTGGCCGGATCCGGAAGGCCGGTGAGGTCCACGTCAGAGATTCGGGTGAAGGTGACGCTGCGCTCGGCGTGACAGTTGCTGACCTTGCTCGCTGCCCGATATTGGCCGGCCAGCGTTCCGTCTGGCCGAGGTTGCAGCGTGATCACCGTCCAGATTTCGGCGGGGAATCGGCAGCCGTCAAAGCCCGATACACCGGGCGGCGCCGCCGGCACCGATGCCGTGCTGATCGCATGCCACTGCCCGCCGTAGTCGTCGAACACGAACGTCGACTGCACGGTGGGTCCGTCTTTGGCGGTTGCGGTTGCGACGCAGCCGATGGGACGACATGCCGAACGGACGGACCACTCCCCGGTCGACGGCATCGCCCCGTCGTCGGCCTTTTCCGTTGGTGGTGGAGGGGCCGAAGTCGGCGCGGTACACACCGGTGAAAGGCCCGGGCTTGGCGGTGCTGCTCGGCGCGGGTGCGGGCGGCGAGCTACGACGTTCATTGTTGCCGGTCAAGGCTACGACCAGCACGATGCCAACGATTGCCGCGATCGCGGCTGCGGCACCAGCGGTCAGCGCGATGCGGTGGCGTCGTCGGCGGGGCGGGCGCCGTCCGAACGGCGTTCCGTCCACATCAGCCTCCCTCGGTCGCGCGCAGCCCCAGCGAAAAGATCAGCCGCACATCGGGATCGGCCAGCGACGTCGACAACAGCTTCTCGATTCGCCGCACTCGGTAGCGCACGGTGTTGGGGTGCACGTGCAGTTGCTGGGCCGCGACCGCGATGTCACCGAAACAGTCCAGGTACACCCCAAGAGTCTCGGCCAGTGCCGGATCCTGGGCGCGCAGGCTTCGTACCCGCGGGTCGATCAGCCGCTCGTCTTTGCCGACCAGTGTGACGATCTCGTCGAGCAGCACGGTGGTGCGCGCCTCGGCCAGCGAGGTGACCTTCCCGATCGAGATCGGGTGGCGCTCAGCGCTATCGAGCACCCGGTCCACCTCGGTGCGTGCGACACCGACCTCCGCCAGACCGGCGACGGATGCGGCGATGACCGCCCGCAGCTGCACGCCGAGTTCGGTACGCAGCGCGCTGATCGTGCCGCGGGCCCACGAGGTGACCGAGCGGCCGGCGACGGTCTGTGGCAGCAGCACATAGATCCGTGAACCGTTCGACGCGACCTGGGCGTCGCGGCGAAAAGCGCTGGCGCTCAACGCCAGAACGTCGGCCAGTCGCGGATGATGATCGGCGGTGTCGAATCCGATCAACGTCGCGTTCGCGTCGGCAACCAGGCCGAGTTCGCGCGCGATGACGGGCAGTTCGGCCGGGTCGACCTCGGCAAGCCCGAGTAGCTGCTGCACCCTGCGCGAATGCGTCGACGGCCGGGCGGCCAGTCGCGACATGATCCGGGCGGCCAGCACCGCGGCCCCGCGCAACATCTGCTCGGCGTCGTCGGCCAGCGGCTGCGAGCCTTGCTGCACCCAGATCGCGCCGGCGAACACCGGCGGCCGCCGCACACCCACCGGCGGCTGATTGATCCCGATCGCCAGCCGCGGACGCAGACCCAATTCCGGGCGCTCGGCGACGCGCACCACGTCGTCGCCGGCCCGCAGCGCGTCGAAGATGCCCCATTGCCCGATCCATTTCAGATGCTCGGGCGGGCCGGCGCGGCCCAGGATGGACAGCCGGCGCAGTTCGTCGGCTTCGTCGTTGGAGGCCGAATAGGCGAGCACATGCGACTGGGCGTCTTCGATGCTGACCATGCCGTGGATGCGGTCGGCCAGCGATTGCGCCAGCCCGAACAGGTCGGTGCCGGGGTCATCCGTCGGATCGGCGCGGTCCCGGTGGTGGTCGAAAACGTGGTTGACCAGTTGATAGAGCCGCTCCCAGCGGGCCCGCGGTTCCACGGCGACGACCGCCGACCCCGCCGCGACGGCCTTGGCCACCAGCGCGTCGGATGGTTGTTTGACGAAGATCGCCACCGGCGTGCGCCCGTCCATCCAGCGCATCGCCTCGTTGTCGGTGACACCAAGCAGGAAGAAGACATCGGCGGAGCCCGCCGCCGTCGCCAACCCCAGCCGCACGTCGTCCGAATCGATCAGCGCCGCCGATGCCACCGGCAGGTCCAGGCCCCGTGGGGCCTCGACCAGGCTGACCAGTGTTGCGTCCAGCGCGAGCAACAGCTGACCCAGCCCGACACCGACCACCTGCATGTTGTCCTATTCTACTAGCTCTACGTCATAATCTTGTCTGATCAGCCAACCAATCGGGCGGTCGTGCCGGGGATCCTGGCAAGCATGGACGCGATCACCCAAGTACCGGTGCCGGTCAACGAGCCGGTCCACGACTATGCGCCGCAATCTCCCGAACGCACCCGGCTCCGCGCCGAACTGGCCGCCCTGGCCGACCATCCGATCGAACTCCCGCACGTCATCGGCGGCGTGCACCGGATGGGTGACGGTGAGCCGATCGACGTCGTGCAGCCACACCGTCATGCCGCCAAGCTGGGCACGCTGACCAACGCCAACCAGGCCGACGCCACCGCGGCCATCGAGGCCGCCGCGGCCGCGAAGAACGACTGGGCGGCAATGCCTTTCGACGAGCGCGCGGCGGTCTTCCTGCGGGCGGCCGATCTGCTGGCCGGGCCGTGGCGCGAGAAGATCGCCGCGGCGACGATGCTCGGGCAGTCAAAGTCGGTGTACCAGGCCGAGATTGACGCGCCGTGCGAGCTGATCGACTTCTGGCGGTTCAACGTCGAGTTCGCCCGCCAGATCATGGCGCAGCAGCCGATCAGCGGTCCGGGGGAGTGGAACCGCAGCGACTACCGGCCGCTGGACGGTTTCGTGTACGCGATCACGCCGTTCAACTTCACCTCGATCGCCGGCAATCTGCCCACCGCCCCGGCGTTGATGGGCAACACGGTGCTGTGGAAGCCGTCGATTACCCAAACTCTGTCCGCGTATCTGCTCATGCAACTGCTCGAGGCAGCGGGGCTGCCGCCCGGGGTCATCAACCTGGTCACCGGCGACGGCCTCGCGGTTTCCGATGTGGCGCTGGCCGATTCGCGGCTGGCCGGCATACACTTCACCGGATCGACCGCCACCTTTCAGCACCTGTGGCAGCAGGTGGGCGCCAACATCGGCGGATACCGCAGCTACCCGCGCCTGGTCGGTGAGACCGGCGGCAAAGACTTCATCGTCGCGCACCCGTCGGCCCGTCCAGATGTGTTGTCTACGGCGCTGATTCGCGGCGCGTTCGACTACCAGGGCCAGAAATGCTCGGCGGCCTCGCGGGCGTTCATCGCCCATTCGGTGTGGCAGCGGATGGGCGACGACTTCCTGGGAGCCGCCGCCGAACTGCGCTACGGCGACATCACCGACCTGTCCAACTACGGCGGCGCGCTGATCGACGAACGCGCCTTCGTCAAGAACGTCGACGCCATCGAGCGGGCCAAAGGCACGGCCGGGGTCACCCTCGCGGTCGGCGGCGAATACGACGACAGCGAAGGCTATTTCGTGCGCCCCACCGTGCTGTTGTCCGACGACCCGACCGACGAATCGTTCGCGACCGAGTACTTCGGGCCGTTGCTGTCCGTGCATGTCTACCCCGACGAGCAGTACGAACAGATCCTCGGCGTCATCGACACCGGATCCCGCTACGCGCTGACCGGTGCGGTGATCGCCGACGACCGCGCGGCGGTGCTGACCGCGCAGGATCGGCTGCGGTTCGCGGCGGGAAACTTCTACGTCAACGACAAGCCGACCGGGGCAGTGGTGGGACGTCAGCCGTTCGGTGGCTCGCGCGGGTCGGGGACCAACGACAAGGCCGGCTCGCCGCTGAATCTGTTGCGCTGGACCTCGGCGCGCACCATCAAGGAGACGTTCATCGCGGCCACCAACCACACCTACCCGCACATGGCCCCCGAACTGGGACAAGAGTGATGGCGGGCTTCTTCGCTCACACGATGCGTCCGGCGCTGCTGGCGGCCAGCCGGGCCGACGGGCTGCGTCGTACCGTCGAACACTCGTCGCTCAGCCGCCGGGTGGTGCGCCGGTTCGTCCCGGGGGACGCGCTTGACGATGTCCTGGACAGCGTTGCCGTGCTGCGGGATTCGGGGCGGTTCATCAGCATCGACTACCTGGGTGAAAACGTCACCGACGCCGCTGACGCCGACCGCACGGTGCGGGCATACCTACAGCTCCTCGATGCGCTGCGGGACGCCACCGTCCGCGACGGCGTGCGCCCGCTGGAGGTGTCGCTGAAGCTTTCGGCGCTGGGGCAGGCGCTGGAGCGGGACGGGCAGAAGATCGCGCTGGACAACGCCCGCATCATCTGCGAGCGGGCCGAACGGGTGGGCGCCTGGGTCACGGTGGACGCCGAAGACCACTCCACCACCGATTCGACATTGTCCATCTCGGGCGACCTGCGGGTCGATTTCCCTTGGCTGGGAACGGTTTTGCAGGCCTATCTGCATCGCACGCTCGACGACTGCCGCGAGCTGGCCGGCGTCGGTGCCCGGGTCCGGTTGTGCAAGGGCGCCTACGACGAACCCGCGTCGGTGGCCTACCGGGATGCCGCCGAGGTCACCGACTCCTACCTGCGTTGCCTGCGGGTGTTGATGGCCGGCTGCGGCTATCCGATGGTGGCCTCGCACGACCCGGCGATCATCGAAGCGGTTCCCGGCATGGTTCGCGAATCAGGGCGTAGGGCTGGTGATTTCGAGTACCAGATGCTGTACGGCATTCGTGACGATGAGCAGCGTCGACTGGCGGATGCCGGTAACCAGGTGCGGGTCTACGTGCCGTTCGGCACCCAGTGGTACGGCTACTTCATGCGGCGGCTGGCCGAACGTCCGGCCAACCTGGGGTTCTTCTTGCGGGCGCTGGCTCAAAGACATCGTTGAGCACACTCGGCTGCGCCGGCTAGGACGTCCCGTTGATCCCGTTCTCGCCGAGCAGCAGTCCGCCGGTGCCGCCGGTGCCGGGTGTGCCCTTCAGAGCGCCGTTGGGCGGCCCGGGGTTGCCGCCGTTGCCGCCGTTGCCGATCAGCACGGCGCTGCCGCCGGCAGCGGCGGCCGCCAGTCCGGTGGTTGGGCCGGCGGCCGCCGCGTTCGCCGCACCTAGCGCCGAGCCGATGCTTTTCAAATCCGTTGCCGCCGAGGTCAACAGCTCAGGAGCTGCAATGAGAACTGACATACCCACCTCCGGGCACAGCTACTTGCTCAGGGGGAGCCTAGCAGTCTAGCCGCGCCTCGGCCGGGGGCGCTCGCTGGCGAAACCGCGCACCACATGCGCCCGCACGAACTCGGCGACGACGTCGGGGTTGTCCATGTCGAGCGTCGATGACGGAGTGCTGAACAGCGAGAACAAGATTCGCGCAAACCACTCGCCGGCGGCCTCGACATCGAGGTCTTTGCGCACCTCACCGGTGAGCTTGGCCGCCGACAGGTAGGGTGCGAAGAACTCTACGCACTCGCGCAGCAGCACGCCGGCGTCCTTGGTCAGCAGCAGGCTGATCGCCTCTTCGTCGAAATACTCTTCGGAGGCGATGGCCCGACGTGCCTGGGTGACGAATACCGCTGCACAGGATGAGCTTTTCCTCCAGCGAGCTGCCCCGGTCGATCGCCTTGGTCATCTCGCGGTAGAACTGCTCGGAGGCATGCTCGGCGCAGGCTTCCAGGATGGCGCCCTTGTCGCTGAAGTACTCGTATACCGTGCTGCGGGATACGTTGGCCGCCTTCGCGATATCCACGATCGTCGTCTTCTGCAGCCCATGCTTGCCAAAGCAGCCGTACGCGGACTCGATGATGAGCACGCGGGTGTCGGTTTCTGGGGAAAAAGCAGAAGCCTGCGTCATCACGGCACCAATGCGCCCCGGGGCACCAGCCCGGCGCCTGCCGAAGCAAAGGCGTCGTTGACATCGGCCAGATGAAACGGTTTGGGCATCAGGCGGTGGAACGGAAACCTGGTGTGCTGCAAAAAGGACAGACCAATAGCCAGCGTCACCGGGTCATAGAGCATCACGCCGCGTATCGACTTGTTGCCATAAACGAGCGCGCTGGGGTCCAGTTCGAAGGTGCGTCCCATGCCCACGTTGCCGACCTCGAGCAGGGTGCCGCCGTTGTTGAGGAAGCCGACGCCGTCGGGAATGACGCCCGGCACGCCGACGACCTCGAGGACCCAGTCGGCGCCGATGCCGTCGGTGTGGTTGCGGACCTGCTCGTTGACCTCCGCGGTCGAGATGCCTTCGGCGTTGATGCAGTGGGTGGCGCCGAAATTCGCTGCGACGTCGAGCCGTTCGGCGATCTTGTCGATGACGACCACCGCAGCGGCCCCTGCGGTACGAGCGACGGCGGCGGCGTTGATACCCAGACCTCCCGCGCCCTGGATGACGACGGTGTCGCCCAGGCGCACGTCGCGCAGCGCGAACAGCACTTGGGCCAGAGCGCAATTGAGCGGCGCGACGGCTTCGTCGGCCAGGTCTTCGGGCACTTTGTACAGCGGCTGGCGCCGGCTGGTGTAGTAGTACTCGCCGTAGGCGGCGACGAAATGCGGCTCCTGTTGGTGGGTGCGGTATTCGCCGGCCATCAGGTTGTGGCACGCGTGGGAGCGGCCGCGCGCGCAGGCGGGGCATTGCCCGCACGTCCAAAAGTACGGCGTGACAACACGATCGCCGACGGCGAGCGGCTTGCCGGTGGTGTCGGTGGTCAGCCCGTCGCCGAGTTCGGCGATCTCGCCGACCATCTCGTGCCCCATGGCGTACGGGCACGGCAGCGGTAGCTCGCCGCGGAAGATGTGCATGTCGGATCCGCAGATTCCGGCCATCCGCAATTTCAGCGCCGCGGTCCCCGGCGCCGGAGTGGTGAGCGGAAATTCGGCGAGCTCGATCGGCCCGCCGTACGCGGTGAGCAATGCGAGCTTGGGCATGGCCGTCGTTCCTAGCCGGCCGGCGCCAGGATCAGCCCGCTGGTGGGCACACCGGTGCCGGAGGTGACCAGCACGTGCTCGACGTTGTCGACTTGGTTGTAGGAGGTGCCGCGCACCTGACGCACGCCCTCGGTGATGCCGTTCATACCGTGGATATAGGCCTCGCCGAGCAGCCCGCCGTTGGTGTTGATCGGCAATGAACCGCCCAGCGACAGTCGCTCGACGGTGGCGAAGTCTTTGGCCTCGCCGCGTCCGCAGAAGCCGAGTTCTTCGAGCTGGGTGAACACGAACGGGGTGAAATGGTCATAGATGAATGCGGTTTGGATGTCTTGCGGCTTGAGGCCCGAATCACGCCACAGCCGGTCGGCGACCACGCCCATCTCGGGCAGCCCGGTGATGTCGTCGCGGTAGTAGCTGGTCATCATCTCGCCGTTGGCGGCCGCGCCCTGCGCCGCGGCGGTGATCACCGCCGGCGGTTGCCGAAGGTCGCGGGCGCGTTCCGCGCTGGTCACCACCAGCGCGACCCCGCCGTCGCTTTCCTGGCAGCAATCCAACAGCCGCAGCACGGGTTCGATGATCCAGCGGGAATTCTGGTGGTCTTCCAACGTGATCGGGCGTTCGTAGAACCAGGCATCGGGATTGCGGGCCGCGTGCGCCCGGTCGACGACGGCTATTCTGCCGTAGTCTTCGTTGGTCACGCCGTAGGTCGACATGTAGCGCTGGGCGTGCATCGCGACCCACGCCGCGGGAGTGATCAATCCGAACGGCGCGTAATGCGCCATGAACAACGGGGTTTCGGCGCTGGTGCGCCCGCTGCCCCCGAACCGAAAGCCGGAACGCTCGTTGAAGGCCCGCCAGCACACCACCACGTCGGCGACGCCGGTCGCGACGGCCATGGCGGCGTGCAGCACGGTGCCGGCCGCCGCGCCGCCGCCGTGGTGTACGCGGCTGAAGAAGTTCAGGTCGCCGATGCCCACGTTGCGCGCGATGTCGATCTCGTCGCTGGAGTCCATGGTGAAGGTGACCATGCCGTCGACGTCACCGGGTGTCAGGCCGGCGTCGTCGATGTGCGGCACTGACCGCCTCGCACGCCAATTGCAGTTCGCTGCGGCCGGATTCCTTGGAGAACTCGGTCTGGCCGATCCCCGCGATCGCGGTGGCGCCGGGAAGCGAGCTCATGACGCGGCCCCGTCCAGCAGGCTGAGCACCGCAGTGCCGGAGACGTGGTTGCCCAGGCTGTTGGCGCCCTGGAAGCTCACCTCGACGAAGTTCTCGCCGCCGTCTCCGCTCGACTTGCCGGTCACGCTGCCGGTGAAGTTCAGCGGGTCGTCCGGAAAGCACGGCACGCCAAGGCGAATCGACAGGTTTTTGACCATCGCCTCGGGACCGGCCCAGTCGGTGAGAAAGCGCACGCAATAACCGTTGGTGGTCAAGATGTTCATGAACAAGTTGGGCGAGCCCTGCTTGTTGGCGTAGTCGCGGTCGTGGTGCACCGGCATGAAGTCGCGCGAGGCGATCGCCCCGGCGACGATCATCGTGGTGGTGATGGCGACGTGCAGGGGCGTCACCTCGTCGCCGACGTTGATGTCGGCCCACTTGAGCGTCGTGGTGCGGGATTCGGTGGTGGTCATAGGAGTCCTTCCGGATAGGTCGCGCCGAGGCGGGCCAGTTGCAGCGGGGCCGGGCCAAGCGTGAGTTCGTTGTGCTTGGCCCACAGGAAGTAACGGTGCAGCGGATACGTGGTGTCGATGCCGATTCCGCCGTGCACGTGCTGGGTGGTGGCGGCGACCCGGGCGCCGCCCTCGGCCGCCCAGAACTTCGCGATGCGGGCCGCCCGTTCGGCGGGTCGTCCCTCGGCGACAAGCCAGGCCGCGTGCCAGGTGGTCCAGCGGATCGCCTCGACGTCGATGAATGCGTCGGCCATCCGCTGCTGCACCGCCTGGAAGCTGCCGATCGGCCGGCCGAATTGCTCGCGCTGGGTGGTGTAGGCGGCCGCGATCCGCAGCGCGCGTTCGACGACGCCGAGCTGGATCGCGCACAGGCCGATCAGCGCGCGGGTGTAGAGCGACTCGACCGAGCCGTCGAGCCGGTCGTCGGCGGAAACGGTTGCGCCGTCGCAGGAATACGTCAGCGTGCGGTTCGCCGTTGGTGGTCCGTACCGGGCGGACCTCGACGCCGGGGGCGTCCATCGACAGCAGGAACAGGCCGGTATCACCGTCGTCGATGGTGGCCGGGATCAGCACGGTGTCGGCCAGCTGGGCGGCCGGCACCAGCTCCTTGGCGCCATCGAGTCGCCACCGCGACCCGTCGCGCCGCGCCGTCGTCGAGGGTACAGCGGGGTCGGAGCGCCCGGGTTCGGACAGGCCCGCGCTCAGGATGCGTTCTCCCGCAATGACACCGGGCAGGAAGCGTTGCTGTTGCTCGGTCGTGCCGTGCCGGGCGATCGGGTCGGCACCCAGCACCAGCGTCGCGTAGGCCGGCACCGGCGCGACGCTCCAACCGATTTCGGCCAGCAGCACCCCCAGCTCCACGAAACCGTCGTCGCCGGCGCTGCGCGAGCCGCCCAACGACTCCGGCAGCGCGGTACCCAGCAGGTCGACCGACGCGAGCTCCTTCCACAGGGCCGCGTCGTAGCGAATCGCACCGGATTCGACTTCCGTCAAATGCTCCGGTGTGGCCCGGCGCGCGAAGACGTCACGGGCGAGCTTGGAGATCGTCTCTTGCTCTTCGGTGAACGTGAAGTCCATCAGCCGTTACCCCTACCCGCGGGCCGGAACTGGTGCAGCACCAGGTCGCCATCGGCCCCGTCGAACGTTTGGTAGAAGACCTCGACCGGCATCCCGACTGTGACGTCAGCCGGGTCGATTTCGCACAGGTTCGACAAAAGGCGTACACCTTCTTCGAGCTCCACCAGCACCACGATGTAGGGGTAGTCGAAGAACGGAAATCGCGGCTGGTGCGGCATCACGTAGCTGTAGACCGTGCCGCGGCCCGACGACTCGATGGCCTCCCAGTCCAGCGATCGGCAGTTGGGGCACATGGGCCGGGGCGGGTGGCGCAGTGTTCCGCATCCGTTGCAGCGCTGAATCAGGAGTTTGTTCTCCCGCAACCCATTCCAGAAGAACTCGGTGTCCGCGCTGATCGTCGGCGCCATGCGGGACGCCATCAGCGGGCCGGCCTGAATCGCAGCACCCGGAAGCGTTGCCGCCCGAGCACCTCGCCGTGCTGGTCGGTGTAGGTGGTCAGCCAGGTCAGGAAGAAGCCGGTGCCCAGCGCGGTCTGCTTCTCCTCGGAGACCGACTCGTATACCGTTGTCGCGCTGATGATATCGCCGAGCCGGGGGTAACGCTCGATCTCGAACTCCGAGTTGGTGGCCACCGTGCTGGTGTACCCGGCCTCGTCGAGGAATGCCGTTGGGTTGCTTTTGATCTCGATGGGCGCCCCGCCGCGCTCCCCGATCCCTTCCAGCTTCGGCGACGGCATTGTCCAGGTTTGCAGCATGACCGGCGGCGACACGATGCCGCCGAACCGCGACGATGCGGCGAACTCCGGGTCGAGGTAGACGGGATTCATGTCGGCCATCGCGTACGCCCAGTGCCGAATCATCGGCTGGTTCACCGGATCCGGTGCCACCGAAGCCCTTCCGGTGCCGCCGGTGGGCTGGTCGACGAGTGCCCGGAGTTTGGCCTGAAGCTCTGTGTCTGTCACTTGCTGTTGTCCTCCTGATTATTTGGAAGTGGCTCGAAGATCACGAGGTGCTCGGGGCATGAGTAGTCCGGCCATCGCGATGATGTCTCGCTGCAGCTCGTTGGCGCCGCCGCCGAAGGTGTTGATCACCGCGAAACGGTACGCGGACTCCAGCTCCCCGCGCAGGGGCGCGTCGGAGCCGCGGCGTAACCCGTTGTGGTCCAGAACCTCCAGCAGCTGACGGGCGACCTGCTGGGTGAGCTCGGTGCCGAACACCTTGGCGGCCGAGGCTTCCCCCATGTTCAGCACGCCCTTGCTCATCGCCGCGTTGACGCGCAGGTTCATCAGCTTGTAGGCGGCGACCTGTGCCTCGACCCGGGCCAGGACCAGCTGCACCCACGGTTGGTCGATGACGCGGCCATCGTCGAGGTCGGTGCTGGTGGCCCAGCGCAGCGTCTTCTCGAACAGCGGCTCGAGCGCGCCGAGGTTGCCCAGCGCCGCGCGTTCGAAATTCAACTGCGTGGTGATCAGCTGCCAGCCCTGATTTTCGCCGGCCACGATGGCGCTGGCCGGGACCCGCACGTCGTCGTAGAAGGTGTAGAAGGTGGAGATACCGGGCATGGTGTGCAGCGGCTTCCAGGAGAACCCGGGCGACGACGTCGGCACGATGAAGATCGAAATCCCCTTGTGCTTCTTGACGTTCGGGTCGGTGCGCGCGGCCAGCCAGATGTAGTCGGCGTACGCGGCGCCGCTGGTGAACATCTTCTGCCCGTTGATGATGTAATCGTCACCGTCACGGACCGCGGTGGTACGCAGCGAGGCCAGGTCGCTGCCCGCCTCGGGCTCGGAGTAGCCGATGGCGAACTCGACGGTACCGTCCAGAATCGCCGGCAGAAACTTCTGCTTCTGCTCCTCGGTGCCGTATGCCATCAGGGTCGGCCCGACCGTGTTGAGCGTCACCAGCGGAATCGGTGCGCCGACCCGGCGCGCCTCCTCGCCGAAGATGAACTGTTCGATGGCCGAGAAGCCCCGTCCGCCATATTCTTTGGGCCAGCCCACGCCGAGCAGATTGGCCGCCGCCAGGGCGCGTGTGCATTCGCGTACCGCGGGCCCGCCCTCGATGTGGTCGCTGGTCGCGGCGCTGCGTTCGGGCGTCATCACCTGTTTCAGCGTTGCCCGGATCTCGTCGCGCAGCCGCTCTTGCTCGGGGGAGTACTCGAGTTGCATGCTTCAGGCCCCCAGCCTTACCGGCATCCGTTTGACGCCGGGCACCATGGTGGCCCGCACCCGGTCCACCGGACCGACCAGTTCGAGTCGGGGGAAGCGCCGCAGCAGCTCGTCGAACAGCACGGTCGCCTCCAGACGCGCCAACTGCGCACCGACGCAGGAATGTTCGCCGCAGCCGAAAGCGATGTGCGGGTTGGGGTGCCGGGTCACCTTGAATTCTTCGGCGTCGCCACCGAATACGTCCTCGTCGCGGTTCGCCGACCCGTACAGCATCACCACCACCTCGCCGGCGCGGATCAGCTGACCACGGATCTCGACGTCGGCGGTCGCGGTGCGGGCCATGTGGACGACCGGGCTGTTCCACCGCAGCATCTCCTCGACGGCGCCCGGGATCAGGGAATGATCGTCGATCAACAGTCGGCACTGATCGGGGTGCTCGATCAGCGCCTGGGTGCCCAGCGCGATCAGATTGCGGGTGGTTTCGTTGCCCGCCACCAGGAGCAGGAACGCAAAGTTCAGCAGGTCCTCGTCGGTGAGGCGGTGGCCGTCGATCTCGGCGTCGGCCAGCACCGACAGCAGGTCGTCACGCGGGTCGGCACGCCTGGCCGCGATCAGTTTCTGGAAATACTCGAACAGCTGACCCATCGCGACGAGGGAATCGAGCTCGACATCCGGGTCCGCGGTTCCGGTGGCCGCGTCCGACCACGCCCTGAACTGCTCCCAGTCGTCGGGCGGCGCGCCGATCAGTTCGGCGATCATCCGGGTGGGCAGCGGCGCGGCGATCTCCTCGGCGAACTCGTGGACGGAGCCGGGCTCGATGCCGTCGAGGACGCCCCGCACGATCTCGCGGATCTTCGGCTCCAGGATGGCCACCCGCCGGCGGGTGAATCCCGAATTGATCAGCTTGCGCAGCTGCCGGTGCCGGGGCGGGTCGCTGAAGATGAGGTTGCCCTCCTGCACCGGGCTCGGTATCGCCGGGTCCGGGATGGTGATGCCCTTGGCCGAGGAGAACAGGGCCGGGTTGCTCGATACGAAGCGGACGTCTTCGTACTTCAGCAGCGCCCAGAAGTTGGTGACGTCGTTCCAGTAGACCGGTGCCGTCGCGCGCAGCTCGCGGTAGGCCGGGTAAGGGTTTCCGGCGTAGAAATCGGGGGAGTGGAGTGGAACCTCAGTGCGCACGCCAGGCCTCTCTCGAAGGACAGGGCATCCGACAGATTAGGTCAATCTGTCCTGCGACACTGTGTCTACCCCGCGCCGACGGCTGCTGTCAATGATGCTTCAACATATTGAAATAGCCTGGAATTCACGGCTTTGGTGATTGACGGCGGAGTGCGACGGGTGAACACTGGCTCTCTAGATGACCGACGTTCGGAGGAGTCAGATGGCCGACCTAATTGACACCTATCCGCTCTACATCGACGGGCGCTGGATCGACCCGGAGGACGGTCGCTACGACGACGTCTCGCCGGTCACCGAACAGGTCATCGCCACCGCGCCCGACGCGAGCGTCGGCCAAGTCGGCGAGGCCATCGCGGCCGCGCGCCGCGCCTTCGACGACGGGCCGTGGGGCCGGATGAGCCACCAGGAGCGCGCGGCCTGCCTCAGTCAGCTGGGCGACGCGCTGCTCAAGCACAACGACCAGTTCTTCGCGCTGTCCCAGGTGGAGTGGGGCTGCACCGCCGTCCAGCGCGTGATGCAGGTCGACGGCGCCGGATACATGTCCATGCACGCGGCCCAGCTCGCCGCCCAGCTGGCCGACGAGTCGGTCACCGGAATCGGCGCCGGGACAACCTTGCTGCGGTACGAGCCGCTCGGCGTGGTGTCGATCCTGACACCGTGGAACTTCCCGCACTGCCTCAACGTCATGAAGCTCAACAACGCGCTGGCCGCCGGCAACACCGTGGTGCTCAAGCCGTCGCCGCTGACCCCGCTGGCCGGGCTGGCGCTGGCCAAGATCATCGACGAACACACCGACATCCCGCCGGGCGTGGTCAACGTCGTCACACCGTCGACCGTCGAGGCCGCCAAGCTGCTGACCACCGATCCGCGTATCGACATGATCAGCTTCACCGGCAGCTCGGTGGTCGGCCGCGAGGTCATGTCGGCCGCGGGTGACACGCTCAAGCGGATCTTGCTGGAGTTGGGTGGCAAGTCGGCAAGCATCATCCTCGACGACGCGCACGTGACCGACCAGATGCTGCAGCAGCTGCTCTTCGAGTGCTGCTCGCTGCACACCGGACAGGCGTGCATCCTGCACAGCCGCCTGCTGCTGCCCGAGTCGCTGCACGACGACGTCCTCGGCCGGCTCGTCGAACTGGCCCGCGCGGTGCGCGTCGGCGACCCCACCGATCCCGAGGTGCAGATGGGCCCGCTGATCAGCGCGGCGCAGCGACAGCGCGTCCAGGCGCACGTCGACGGCGCGATCGCCGACGGCGCCAAGCTGATGACCGGCGGCGGTCGCCCGGCCGGCCTCGATGTCGGGTTCTACTTCGAACCGACGATCCTCGCCGACGTCGATCCGGATTCGACCATCGCGCAGGAAGAGGTGTTCGGGCCGGTGTTGAGCGTGATCCGCTACCGCGACGACGCCGACGCGGTGGCGATCGCGAACAACTCGAAGTACGGACTGTCCGGGGCGGTGTGGGGCGGCGACGTGGAGCGGGCCGTCGGCGTCGCCAAGCGCATCCGCACCGGCCAGATCGCCGTCAACGGCGTCGGTCCCGGTGACGCGCCGTTCGGCGGGTTCAAGCTGAGCGGGTTCGGTCGTGAGGGCGGCGGGATCGGCGGCCTGTACCAGTACATGGAGCCGATGGCCATCGGAAGGCCCGCGTGAGCGGACCCCTTGCCGGGTTGCGCGTCGTCGAAATCGCCAGCGAGATCTCAGGTCCTTACGCCGCAAAGCTTTTCGTCGACCTCGGTGCGCAGGTCACCAAGATCGAGCCGCCAGGCGGAGATCCGTTGCGGCACTGGGGCCCGTTCCCCGGCGGAGTTCCCGACCCGCAGCGCAGTCCGGCTTGTTCGAGTACCTCAACGCGGGCAAACGCTATCGCCGAGCCTTCGGCCGCCCGCGAGCTCATCCCGCAGGCGCAGGTGCTGATCGAGAATTTCCCGCCCGGAACGCTGGACGGCTGGGGATTGGACGCCGATACACTGCAGCGGCTCAACCCAAACCTGGTGCTGCTGCGCATTTCTCCGTTCGGTCAGTCCGGACCGTGGCGCGACCGGCAGGCCACGCCGCTGACCCTGCAGGCGGTGTCGGGCTGGATCAGCAAGCGGGACCCGCAGCGACCGCCGGTGGCGGTCGGTGCCCGCATCGCCGAGTACGTCGCGGGTGCCTACGGTGCGCTGGGCGCGATGACCGCGCTGCGGTCGCGCCCGCTGGGCGCAGTCACAGAGGTTGACGTTTCGGAGTTCGAGTCGCTGCTGTCGACGCTGCCGTATCCGATGCTGATGTCGGAGAAGATGCAAAGTCTCGGGCCTGGCGCCCAAGCAGCGGTCGGCGCCGATGATGGGCGTCGTCCGCGCCGCCGACGGCTGGGTGGGGATCAACTGCCTGACCGGTCAGCACTGGCTGGACGTGTGCGCGATGCTCGAGCTGCCGGAGTACGGCGAGCATCAGGTCGCGATCATGCTGGGCGGCCCGGAGCGTGCCGAGTTCTTCGCCAAGGCCGAGCCGTGGCTGGCCGAACGCACCGTCGCCGAGATCGTCGAGCTGGGCCAGGCACTGCGCATTCCGGCCGCTCCGGTCAACGACGGCGCCACCGTGCTGGAGTCGCCGCAGTACGCCAAGCGTGGATTCTTCGTCGACGGCGCGGGCTTCACGCGCCCGGGACCACCTTTTCGGTTGGGCGCGAGCGTAACGCCACGGCGAAATTTCGCGCCGGAAAACGCAGTGGCGCTACGCTCGCGGCCGGACGAGCCCTTCGCGGGACTGCGGGTGCTGGACCTGAGCACCTTTTGGGCCGGCGCGTATCTGACCTGCTACCTGGGCGCGTTCGGCGCCGACATCGTCAAGGTCGAATCCATCCAGCGGCCCGACGGTCACCGCTATTCGGGTGCGTTTCCGTTCGAGGGCGACGACTGGTACGAGCGCAGCGCCATCTGGCAGGCCACCAACCTCAACAAGCGAGACCTCACGCTCGACCTGACCTCGGAGCGCGGCCGGGAGATCGCCCGCCGGCTGGCCGCACAGGCCGACGTCGTGGTGGAGAACTTCTCGCCGCGCGTGGTCGAGCAGTTCGGTCTGGACTACGAGTCGCTGATTGCGTTGAATCCCAACGTGATTCAGGTCCGCATGCCGGGGTTCGGCCTGCAGGGCCCGTGGCGCGATTACGTCGGCTGGGCGCTGAACATCGAGCAGGTGTCCGGGATGTCGGCGGTCACCGGCTATGCCGATGGCCCGCCGTGCAACCCGCAGGGGCCGGCCGATCCCATCGTCGGCGTGCACGCGGGTGTAGCGCTGCTGGCCGCGCTCGAACACCGCCGCCGCACCGGTGAGGGCCAACTGATCGAGGTCGCGCAGATCGAAGTCGGTGCGTGCGTGACCGCCGAACCGGTGATCGAGTACTCGATGAACGGTGTCGTCCGAGCGCGCGAACGGCAACCGGCGGCGCGGCTACCTGCAAGGCGTCTACCCGACCAGCGACGACGAGGTGTGGGTGGCACTGTCGGTGCCCGACGATGGAGCGGTCGACCACGACCTGTTCGACGATCTGGTCAGCGCCTGGACTCGTACCCAGACCGCCGACGCAGTCGTGGAAAGCCTTCGGGCGCAGAACATTCCGGCTGAGCAGCTGACCACGCCCGATCGGATGTACGAGCTCGCGCAGCTGGACGCGCGCGGGTTCTACGAGCGGTTCGAGCACCCCGTCACCGGACCGCACCGCTATCCCGGCTGGCCGTTTCGCATCACTCCGGGGCCCGCCGCCCACCACCGCAGTGCCCCGCCCACGCTGGGTCAGCACAACGACGAGATCCTGCGCGGTCTGGGCCTTACCGACGACGAGTTGGCCACCCTGCGTGAGCAGCGGGTCATCGGCGAGCGGGTGCTGAACGCCTGAAGCATACCGGTCTCAGCCGTCGGGATTGCCGGCGGGGCCGGGGGAGCCGTCGCTGACGGGCGGCCGGTTGGGGCGGGTGAAGCCGTTGACGTTGGAGCCCGGTGCCGCCTTTGCCGCCGTTGGCGCCGGCTCGCGCCCTTTCCGCCATCGGCTCCGGCCCCGTCGACGCCGCCGGTCCCGCCGTTGCCGTTGCCGCCGTCGCCGCCGATGCCGCCGTTGCCACCGGGACGACTGGGCCTGCTCGACCGCCGTCGCCGCCAGCGGCGGCGCTGGGATCTACCGCCGTTCCCGCCGGCTGCCGCCGGCGCCGACCAGTGCCGACGGCAGCGGCGGTGCTACCCGCCCTGTGCCGCCGGCACCGGCGCCGGTCGCGTTCGTCGCCGCCGGCGCCGTCGTAGCCGTCGAGGCCACCGAAGCCGCCGAGGCCGCCCCGTCACCGGCCTGAAACCGCCCTGCGGTGTTGTCGCTGCCGTCGCCGCCGCTGCACGGACCATGACCAGGTCGTCCCGTCCGCCACGGGGAGCACGTCATCTGTCCCGGCTGGGCCGGGCGACGCCGAGATGTTTCATCTGTCCTGAGGAGAGTCTCTCGCCGGACCGGACCTGCGAGGAGATTTTGGCCGATCTGATGTGATATGGGACCGCAACCAGTCGAACTAATACGATCTTGTATCGGATTCGGTCCGTTTATATGAGATGCTGATGGCATGTCAGAGCTCGATGATCGCCCGGCCGACGCCCCCGCGTTGTTCCTGTACCTCACGGACATCCCGCGGGCGGGCGTCGAATACGGGCAATTACTGAGCGTGCTGCCGCTGCAGCGGGTGTTGCCGACCGGCGACGGACATCCGGTATTGGTGCTGCCCGGCCTGCTGGCCGGGGACGGCTCGACCTGGATCCTGCGGCGGATATTGCGCCGGCTCGGATACCAGGCGTACGGCTGGGGCCTTGGCCGCAACATCGGCCCGACACCGCATGCGGTGGACGGGATGACCCAGCTCCTCAACCAGCTGCACACCCGCCACAACGCTCCGGTCAGCCTGATCGGGTGGAGCCTGGGTGGCATTTTCGCGCGGAATCTGGCCCGCAATCACCCGTCGGCGGTGCGCCAGGTGATCACCCTGGGCAGCCCGTTCGGCATGCGACACGACAGCGAATCCCGCTCGACCTGGAGTTTCAATCGCTACGCGCACCTGCACGCGCAGCGTCATGAGTTGCCGCTGCAAATGGAATGCGAAGCCCTGCCGGTGCCGGCCACCGCGATCTACTCGCGCTACGACGGCATGGTCGCCTGGCAGACGTGCATGAACCCGCAATCCGAGTACGCGGAAAACATCGCGGTGCGCAGCAGTCATATCGGCTACGGCCACAATCCGCCGGTGGTCTGGGCGATGGCGGATCGACTGGCGCAGCCGCATGGCGGATGGGCGCCGTTCAGGCCGCCGGCGGTGTTGCGGCCGTTCTTCCCGCAGACCGACCCGGCGCCCGAGCGCTATGCGGCAGCCGACCCGGTAGCCTGCTCACGTGCTGCTGACCTCACTGAATCCGGCTGATGTAACCGCAAAAGATGTCGCCGACGCAGTAAACATCGACGGCGTCGTGCTGAGCCGCAGCGACCTGGTCGGCGCCGCGACCTCGGTGGCCGAGCGGGTCGCCGGCGCGCACCGCGTCGCCGTGCTGGCCACGCCGACGGCGTCGACGGTGCTGGCGATCGTCGGCTGCCTGATCGCCGGGGTTCCGGTCGTGCCGGTGCCCGCCGATGTCGGGGTGGCCGAGCGCCGGCACATGCTGACCGACTCCGCTGCGCAGGCCTGGCTAGGTCCGGTACCGGACGAGCCGGAGGGCTTGCCGCACATCCCGGTGCGGTTGCATGCGAGGTCCTGGCACCGGTATCCCGAGCCGTCACCCGATGCCATCGCGATGCTGGTCTACACCTCCGGGACCACCGGGCAGCCCAAGGGTGTGCAGGTGAGCCGGCGCGCGATCGCCGCCGACCTGGACGCGTTGGCGCAGGCCTGGCAGTGGACGTCCGACGACATCTCTGGTGCACGGCTTGCCGCTGTACCACATTCACGGCCTGGTGCTGGGTTTGCTCGGTTCGCTGCGGGTGGGAAATCGCTTCGTGCACACCGGAAAACCGACGCCGGCCGGCTACGCGGGGGCGGGCGGCAGTCTGTATTTCGGGGTGCCGACGGTGTGGTCTCGCGTGGCGGGTGACCAGTCCGCCGCCGAAGCGCTGCGAACGGCGCGGCTGCTGGTGTCGGGCAGCGCCGCGCTGCCGGTGCCGGTGTTCGAGCGGCTCGAGCAGTTGACCGGGCACCGGCCGATCGAACGCTACGGCGCCTCGGAATCGCTGATCACCCTGTCGACACGCGCCGACGGCGAGCGTCGCCCGGGCTGGGTGGGTGTGCCGCTGACCGGCGTGGAGACCAGGCTGGTCGACGACGCCGGCGGCTCGGTTGCGCACGACGGGGAAACCGTCGGCAAGGCTTCAGGTTCGCGGGCCGACGCTGTTCGACGGCTACTTGAACCGCCCGGATGCCACCGCCGAGGCGTTCGACGCCGACGGCTGGTACCGCACCGGCGATGTCGCCGTTGTCGACGAGGGCGGGATGCATCGCATCGTCGGCCGCGAGTCCGTCGACTTGATCAAGTCGGGCGGATACCGCATCGGCGCGGGTGAAATCGAGACCGCGCTACTCGGGCATCCGGCCGTCGAGGAGGTGGCCGTCGTCGGGATGCCCGACGAGGACCTGGGCCAGCGCATCGTCGCGTACGTCGTCAGCTCGGGCCCCGGCTCCGACTCTGTCGACGCTGACGGCCTGATTCAGTATGTCGCCCAACAACTTTCGGCGCACAAGCGCCCGCGTGAGATCCGGTTCGTGGACTCGTTGCCGCGCAACGCGCTCGGCAAGGTGCTGAAAAAGCAGCTACTGGCCGAGGGCTGAGTCGAAGCGCATGGTGATTTCAGTGCCCTCGATCGTGCAGGCGATGTCGACATTGTCGGCGAGTTCCCGGATCAGGATGAGCCCACGGCCCCGATGCCTGCGGGCGGCAGCACCAGGGTCCACCGGAATCCAGCGTCCGGTGTCTTTCACGGTCGCGGTCACAGCACGGTCGCGCACCGATGCTCGGATCGACACGCGTTTGCTTTCATCGCAACGACTTCCGTGTTCAATCGCGTTGGTGACCGCTTCGCTGACCGCGAGCAGAATTTCGTCGAGCTGATCTGGGGTAAGCGCCAGCGTTCGCAGCCAGCGGGCGAGTGCGTGTCGCGACCTGGTGACACTCATCGGCGTCGCAGGCAGCACGACGGCAAAGATGTTCGCGCGGTGATCGATCGCCCGTGCTGCGGGACGGATGCCGCCCCGCGTGACCGTGTGGCTGGCGCGCACGGCGGCGGCGACGGCGGTTCCGTTGTTCATCGCGTGAAATCTCGACATCGGCTTCCTATTCGGAACAGGCGGAAGGGCAACCTGCATTGACAATAGACATAGGAAACTATTGAGTAAAGAAAGTGTGATTGCCAGCACATGTCACGATCAGGGCACCAACGCCGAGACCGGGTGGGTGACCGACCAAACCGGGTGGGTGAGGTCATCGGTGTAGTGGTAGACGGGATGCGTCGGAGGCGGCTCGGGACGATCGGGCCACATGGGGCGCCATCGTGTGCATTCCTGGGCCCAGGGCTGTCCCGGGTCCGCGGAAGCCACCGCGGGTCCGACGCCGCTCCGGCGAGCGACAGGCCGGCGGCGCACAGCACACCCGTCGACAGGTGCGAATCTTCGACATTTCCGAACTCCCTTCGGTCTTGATTGTCATACATGGTTGACAATCCTGACTATAGGGTCGGCTGGGCATACTGTCAACCACGGTTGTCGAATCGAAGCGCAACAGAACCGATATGCCCCAGCAACTTTCGGCGACACGCAGGAAACTGCCAGCATTTTCAACGGGCGTGACGGCGAACCTTCACTTACCGTCGTGGTGTGCAGACGCAGGAAGTGGGTGCTCTGCTGTGACGCACTGCCAGCCCCACGGTGACGCCACTAAGACACCCCTGAAACGGGTGGCTGCGGCCTGCCTGGTCGGCTCCGCGATCGAGTACTACGACTTCCTCATCTACGGCACCGCGGCGGCGCTGGTTTTCCCCACGGTGTTCTACCCCCACCTCGGCCCAAGGTGGGCCATGCTCGCCTCGTTGGGGACTTTTGCCACCGCGTTCCTGTCGCGGCCGATCGGCGCGGCCGTGTTCGGGCACTTCGGAGACCGGTTAGGCCGCAAGAAGACTCTGGTCGTCACGCTGCTGATCATGGCCGTGTCGACCGTGACGGTGGGTTTGGTTCCGCCCACCGCGACCATCGGGCTGGCGGCCCCGTTGATCCTGATCGTGCTGCGGCTGATGCAAGGGTTTGCCGTCGGCGGTGAGTGGGCCGGGTCGGTGTTGCTGAGCGGCGAGTATGCGCCGACCGGCAAGCGTGGCTTCTTCGGCATGTTCACCCTCGCTCGGTGCCGGCACCGCCGGGGTGCTGGCCAGTCTGACCTTTCTCGGCGTGAACGTCACGATCGGCGAGCACAGCCCCGCGTTCATGGAATGGGGGTGGCGCGTCCCGTTCCTGATCAGCGCGGGGTTGATCGCCATCGCTTTATACGTGCGGCTCAACATCAACGAGACCCCGGTGTTCGCCGAGGAGAAGGCCCGCAACCTGGTCCCTGACGCCCCCATCGCGGAGGCGTTGCGCTTGCAGCGTCGGGAAATCCTGTTGGCGGGCGGCAGCATGCTGGGCGCGTTGGGTTTCGGCTACATGGCCCAGCACTTACCTGACCATGTACGCGCACTCCCACCTGGGGTATTCGCGCAGCCTCATCTGGACTGTCGCCGCGCTGGGCGGCCTGGCCAGCATCACGTCCGTGGCGACCTCGGCCACCCTGTCCGATCGCGTGGGGCGCCGTCGCTTGATGTTGGTGGGCTGGACGGCGTGCATCCCGTGGGCGCTCGTCGTGATGCCGCTGATGGACACCCGCAATCCCGCGTTGTATGCGGTGGCCATCGTGGGCATGCACGTCATCGCGGGGATCGGGTCCGGGCCGACGGCGGCCTTCATTCCCGAACTGTTCGCCACCCGATACCGCTACAGCGGAACCGCGATGGCGATCAACCTCGCCGGCATCATCGGCGCCGCCGTTGCCGCCCCTTATCGCGGGCACGCTGGTGGCGACCTACGGCAGCTGGGCGATCGGTGTCATGCTGGCCGCCCTCGCCGTGGCCAGCCTGGTGTGCACGTATCTACTGCCCGAGACCAACGGAACCGCGCTCGCGGCGCAGCCTGCCCGCCGAAGGCGGCGGTCAGTTGGCGTGTAGAGCCTCGTTGAGCGCGATGCCCTGACCGTCGCGCGACACGACCTCGACCGCCCCGGTCAGCGAATTGCGCCGGAACAACAGGTTGTCGGCGCCGGAGAGCTCGCGCGCTTTGACCGATTTCCCTTCCGGCATAGCGACTTTGGTGCCCGCGGTGACGTAGAGGCCGGCCTCGACGACGCAGTCGTCGCCCAGTGAGATGCCCAGGCCCGCGTTGGCGCCGAGCAGGCACCGTTTGCCGATCGAAATGACTTCCGCGCCACCGCCGGACAGCGTGCCCATGATGGATGCTCCGCCGCCGATGTCGGAGCCGTCGCCCACCACGACGCCGGCCGAGATGCGGCCTTCCACCATGGATGCGCCCAGGGTGCCGGCGTTGAAGTTGACGAAGCCCTCGTGCATCACGGTGGTGCCCGGTGCCAGGTGCGCGCCGAGGCGCACCCGGTCGGCATCGGCGATGCGCACCCCGGTGGGCAGGACGTAGTCGACCATGCGGGGGAACTTGTCGACGCCGTAGACGGTCACCGGGCCCTTGCGGCGCAGCCGCGCCCGGACCGCTTCGAAACCTTCGATGGCGCAGGGCCCGTGATTAGTCCACACGACATTGGTCAATACCCCGAACAAGCCGCCGGCGTTCAGCCCATGCGGTGCCACCAAGCGGTGCGAGAGCAGGTGTAGCCGCAGGTAGGCGTCGTATGCGTCGGCGGCGACATCGTCGAGTGAGCCGATGGTGACCCGGACCGCGATGGTTTCGGTACCGCGGTCGTCGTCGCGCCCGACCAGCGCCGCCAGCTCAGGGGGGACATCGGACTGCGCCAGTCGCGATGTGGCTGATGTTTCAGCGGTGCCCGATTCGGTCAGTTCCGGTGCGGGGAACCAAGTGTCGAGGATCGATCCGTCGGAGGCGAGGGTCGCCAACCCAATGCCGGCAGCTCCAGTCACGGTCGACACGGTACTTGCTCGGCACGTACCACTACCCTTGGGGGCGTGCTGGACTTGCGTGGCGATCCGATCGAGTTGACCGCGGCGCTGGTGGATATCCCCAGCGAATCCAGGAGCGAAGGGCGCATCGCCGACGAGGTGGAGACGGCGCTCCGTGAGCAGACGTCCGGCTTCGAGATCATCCGGAATGGCGACGCGGTACTGGCGCGCACGGCGTTGGGCCGGCCGTCGCGGGTGCTGCTGGCCGGGCATTTGGACACCGTTCCCGTTGCGGGGAACTTGCCGAGCCGCTTGGAGGGCGGCGAGCTGCACGGCTGCGGCACCGCGGACATGAAATCCGGTGACGCCGTGTTCCTGCATCTGGCGGCCACGGTGACCGAGCCGGTCCATGATTTGACGCTGGTGTTCTATGACTGCGAGGAAATCGATTCGGCGGCAAACGGTTTGGGTCGCATCGAGCGCGAACTGCCGGACTGGCTGGCCGCTGACGTGGCCATTCTCGGCGAGCCTACCGCCGGCTTCATCGAGGCCGGCTGCCAGGGCACACTGCGGGTCGTCATCGGCGCTGCTGGAACCCGGGCGCATTCTGCGCGATCCTGGTTGGGCGACAACGCAATTCACAAACTGGGGGCGGTATTGGACCGGCTGGCTGGGTACCGGGCGCGGAGCGTCGACATCGACGGGTGTGAGTACCGCGAGGGGCTGTCCGCGGTCCGTGTGGACGGTGGTGTGGCCGGCAACGTGATTCCCGACGCGGCGTCGGTGACGGTCAATTTCCGGTTTGCCCCCGACCGGTCGCTTGACGGCGCTTTGGATCACGTGCACGAGGTGTTCGACGGGCTGGACGTGACGATCGAGCGGACCGACGCCGCGGCGGGTGCGTTGCCCGGGTTGTCCGCGCCGGCCGCTGCGGCTCTGGTTGAGGCCGCCGGTGGGCAGGTGCGGGCGAAGTACGGCTGGACCGACGTGTCCCGCTTCGCCGCACTGGGCATACCGGCGGTCAACTACGGGCCCGGTGATCCGAACCTGGCGCACCGGCGCGATGAGCGGGTGCCGGTCGCTGCGATCACTGCCGCGGTGGAGATGTTGCGACGCTACCTAACCGTGTAGCAGGTTGTAGCATACCTTGCTACATTGGGGCGGTGGTCAGGACCATCGCGCAACGCGAATTGCGCAATGACAACGCCAAGGTGATCGAAGCCGTAGCCGCGGGCGAGACTTTCGTCGTCACCCGTAACGGTGAACCGGTGGCTGAGCTCCGCCCGATCAAAGCCGGTCGTCGCTCTTTCATCTCCCGAGACGAAGTCGCGGCGCTGGCGACGGCCGCTGTGCGTATCGACCATCGTCAGTTCCGCGCGGACCTCGACCGGTTAGTCGACCAAGGGTTCTGAGGTGGCGTCAGGTCTCGTCGACACCTCAGTCGTCGTCGACTGGCATGACCCGGCCGTGATCGCCGCGCTGCCCGACGAGTTGGCGGTATCGGCGATCACTATGGCCGAGTTGGCGGCCGGCCCGCTTTTGGCTGCGAGTCCGGTCGAGGCGGCCAAGCGGCAGGCGCGGCTGCAGGAAGTGGAATCGAAGCTCGAACCGATCCCGTTTGACGGCGCCGTCGCCAGAAGTTACGGACTCGTGGTCGCCGCCGTGGTCCGCGAAGGGCGCAAGCCGCGCAGCCGATTCGCCGACCTATTGAGCGCTGCGACCGCACACGCCAGTCGTCTCGATCTCTACACCCGGAACGGCGACGACTTCGCCGGGTTGGAGGGATTGGTTCGGGTTGTCGCCATCTGAGCTCAGGTGGGTGAGCACGCCGTCGGTGATGCGGTCGGGCGCGAGGCGGGCAACCCGGCGTGACGCCACGAGCGTCAGACGGTCGGCGTCACAACGACCTGGACGGTGTCGACACCCGGGTTGGCCACGATGGTCAGCAGTGGAGCGTTAGCCGCCGAAGTGACCTGCCCGCCGATGGCAAACACCTGATACCCGTTTGGATATTCAATCGGCGGCGTGGAAATGATCGTCTGCGCGCCAGGGCCGAATCGCCCACCGTGGTCGGCCCGCTCGGTCGAATACAACATCCGGAACGTGCTCGCCCGCGCCAGCCAGAACTTCGGCGTGCCCGCGACCACCTGCGGGTACGGTGCGGCGAGCGTCGCGAGCTTGGGGAAGTTGACGTTGGCCCCCGTCGGCGGCAGGGCGGGATTGAAAACCAGGGCCTGATTGGTGGGCGACGAGCTGGTTTTGTCGTTGCCCGTGTAAGCCCATTCCAGCCAGCCGATTTGGTGTCGGTCGGCGTGATGCAAAACCTCGGCGAGGTTCGACAGATCATTCGTAGCGCCGAATTCCGTTAACAGCGAAGGGATTCCATGTAGATCCGCGTAGAGGCTGGCGTTAGTGAACGTGACGCTGTCTTCGATGCGACAGGTGACGTTGACTTGCAACTCCGCCTCGATGGCGCAGTAGTCGTGAAACGAGAACCCGGTCTGCGGGTCGACCACGCGCCCGAGGTCGGTGTGAATTCCCTCGTCGAACAACGTGTTTGGCTCGAAGAACACCAACATGTTCGGGTCTTGGGCGCGGATCACCGGCACCACCCTGCGGTAGAAGTTGGTCAGCTTCCAGTCCTGGATCGGACAGCCCAGAACGAAGTTGAAGCAGCCCTCCCAAAGGAATCCGGGCCACGGCTCGTTCAGCACCTCGTAGCCGAATACGCCTGGGTTGCCATGGAAGAACGACGCGACATGCGCCCAGGCCCGCGCGTAGTGGTCCTGCAACCCGATCCCGTCCGGCGCGGGGTTGTTGCGCCAGAAGGAGCGCCACGCGTTCTGCTCGGCGGGATTGAGGAAGTAGTTGCCGGGAAAACCCAGCTGCGGGTTGGGCAGACCGCCCGTCTGCACCGCCCACGGCGGTGCGCCCTCGCCCTGGAAAATCTCGTTGAACATGTCCTGGTGGAAATCCAAGAGACTGACGATCCCGTGCGACGCCAGCGTCGCCACGGTCTGCGCGATCGAGGTCAGATAGGCGTCGTCGTAACTGAGCGGCTGCGGCTCGACCGCCGCCCAGATGACACCCACCCGCATCGCGTTGAATCCGTTGGCCTGAAGGAAAGCCGCGTCGTCGTCGCCGAACCCGTCGGCCGACGGCGTGTACGGCGGCACCTTGTACACCTGGTTGAGCCCGTGCAGCACGACCACACGACCGTCGGAGTCGGTCATCCACCGCCCGGTGTGCGCCAGCGGCATCGTCGGCCCGGTGGCCGCGGCAACAGCAACCGGAGGCGCCACAACGGAAGACGCGTCAGTCGTCAGCGCGGCGATCAGCAGACACGCCGCGACCAAACGGGCAGCACGGGACGAGCGCATCCGCATCGTGCCTCCAACCCAGGTGAATTCCAGCTGCTGGAATCACTGACGGAAACAGTGAGGCGTAATAGTCACTCCGCCAACACAACCGGGTTACGGTTCGCGCACAATCCGGCGTGCCTGTTCGGCCGCGTCCTCCGCCGCGGCCTGCATCCCGACCGCGGATAGTTCTTCGGACACCGCCTGTAGGCCCGCGCCGTCTTGGTTGGTCAGCGCGCGCGCATGGTTGACGACGATAGTGCCTACCGCGCAGTCGATCTCGGCAGCCAGCCGGGTAGCGGGTTCGAGCGCACTAACGTCGCCCAGCCGCACGGCGTCGTGCCAGGCACGCAGCGCCACCGCAGATTGCCCGGCCCGCTCGGCCATTCGAGCCGCCTCGCGGGCTGCCGCCCTGGCGCCGGTGCGGTCCCGGGCGGCCGCCCTGGTCCACGCGCGCGCCACCCCGAGCTCGGGGGCGAACATGGCCGACTTCGTCCCGTGTCGAGTTTCGGCGCGGCGCAACGCTTTTGCCGACGCGGGTATGTTGCCCAGCTGGGCTTGCGCGGACGCCAACAACATCAGCGACAACGGCCCCCACGAGTAACCGGTGCGCTCCAGTGTGGCGGCGGCCGGCTCGAGCATCGACGCCGCCGGGCCGAATTCGCCTTTGGTGAGCAACACGTACGCCAGCAACACCTCGCCGACGGCCCGGCCGGGTTGCTGCAGCTCGGCGAAGTCGGTGAACCGCTGGGCCAGCTCCTGGGCCTGCGCCACGTCGCCGGCCATCAGCAGCGACGTGATCTGACCCAGGCCGGTGGTGAACCGCAACAGCCCGGGATGCTCGACGGCCGACGCGCGCTCGGCCATTGCCTCGACGTCGCCCAGCCGGCCCATCCGCGCCGAACACAGCGTGGCGGCGCTGGCCGCCCAGGCCACGGCCATGTCTGTGGCCGGCCGGGACAGCACGTCGGTGGCCATCGTGATGGCCCGCTGCAGGTTTCCGGCGTTCATCGCGAACGTGGCCGAGAGTGCCTCGATAACACTGCGCTGTGACGGGTCGGAGATCCGGTTGCGGGTGGTTTGCAAAAACGCGGTCGCCTTTTCGGGCTCGTCGAGCATCCAGAACTGGTTCGCCGCCCGGGGTATCGCCCACGCGATCAGCTCGGTCTCCGACAACTCGCCGGGATCCACCGCCCCCAGCACCACGCCGGCTTCGCGACCGCGGCCCTGCCAGGCCATCGCCTGCCCCAGGACAAGCCGGGCCTGAAGTCCGCCCGACCGCTCCAGTGCCGCGCGCCCCAACCGCTCGGCAAGTTTCAGATCGCCGAGCCGCAGCGCCGCCTCGGATGCCTCGACGACCTCGTCGACCGGTTGCGGGGCGTCACTGCCCAATGCCAGCGACGCCAGCCGCAGCCGATCGCTCAGGTGATCCGACATCTCCTGCGACAGCACGTTGACCAGGTCCGTGCGCAGTCGTCGCACGCCCTCGTCGCCCAGTGCGGCGAGCGCCCGTTCGGCGAACAACGGGTGCGCCGTGTACACCACCGGGGCGTCCGCACCTTCACGGCGCACCCGGGTTTCGGCCGCGCCCAAGTCCCGGGCCTGCCCGACCGCGCCGTCGCCGGCCAGGGTGGTCAATGCGGCCAGCGACAGCGGCTCCTCGACGGCCAGATAGTTCAGCACCGCCCGGGCCGGCGCGGGCAGCTCGGCGATGAACTCGTCCACCTCTTGAGGCTCGGATGACTTGGTCTTCCCGCCGGGCGGCGCCACGTCGATCCGATCCAGCAAACCATCGGTCCACAACGCGGCAATGGCCTCAGGCGCAGCCCCAAAATCCGGGCCGCGGGCGGTGACGATCATCCGAATGCTGCCGTCCAGCGCCAACTGGTACACCAGGGTGCCAGACAGAATGTCGAGGTTGTGGGCGTCGTCGACAATCAGCAGCAGATCACCTTGCGCCACATCGCGACTCAGCGACGCCCGGGCCGCCCGCAACAGTCGCGCCGGCTTGCCGATGTCGGTGATCTCCACCAGATGGCTGAAGGCCCCAAACGGCACCGCACGCTCGGTCGGGGTGCCGGTGACCCAGCGGATGAACGTCCCGGGATTCCGGCTGGCAAATTTTTCCGCCGCCAACCTGGCCAGCGTGGATTTGCCGACGCCGTCGGGTCCGAGAACCACCGCGCCACTTCGGGCCGCCGGAGCTTCCAGACCGAGGGCCACGTCCAGCTGCGCCAATGCATCCGAATGCTGCGGGACGTTCCATCGAATCGGCACTGCCGGAGTTTATGGCGCGCGCTACCCGCAGCACACCTCGGCACGGTTGTGCCCAGACGCAAAAGGCATGGTCTACGTTTGGCGTACATGGCTCCGACATCTAGTTCTTCGGGCGAATCTTCGAGCGTTTGGACGATTTGTGTCTACTGCGCGTCCGGACCCACGCACCCCGAATTGCTCGAGCTCGCCGGGGAACTGGGCGAGGCGATCGCGGACCGCGGCTGGACCCTGGTGTGGGGTGGCGGGCACGTATCGGCGATGGGCGCGGTGGCCGGCGCTGCGCGCGCACGCGGCGGCCGAACCGTCGGCGTGATCCCGCAGCAGCTGATGCGGCGCGAGATCGCCGACACCGGCGCCGACGAGCTGATCGTCACCGACACGATGCGCGACCGCAAGCAGATCATGGAAGACCGCGCCGACGCGTTCATCGTGCTGCCGGGCGGGGTGGGCACGCTGGACGAGCTGTTCGACGCGTGGACCACGGGCTACCTGGGTATGCACGGCAAACCCATCGTGATGCTGGACCCGCTGGGCCACTACGACGGGTTGTGGGCTTGGCTCAACGGCTTGGCCGACAACGGCTACATCTCGCAGGCAGCGATGGAGCGGCTGGTGCTGGCCGATAAGGTGGGGGCCGCATTGGAGGCTTGCGCACCCGCCTGAGGTCGGTCTCGTCAAAGGAGAATCGAGGGATTCACGTGTCCGATCACAAAGGTGGCTCGCGTGCCGCCAGCCGGGTCAAACCGACCGACATCGCAGCCCGGCTACCGGGCGTGCTGGCCGACCTGCCGGTGATCCTGCGTGGGATGCGGACCGGGCTGCTGCCGCAACCGAACTCGAAGGCCTCGATCGGCACGGTCTTCCAGGACCGGGCGGCCCGCTACGCCGACCGGGTCTTCCTCAGGATGGGCGACCAGCAGGTGACCTATCGCGAGGCCAACGCGACCGCGAACCGCTTCGCCGCGGTGCTGGCGTCGCGCGGCGTCGGCCCCGGCGACGTCGTCGGGATCATGCTGCGCAACTCGCCCAACACGGTGATGGCGATGCTGGCCGTGGTCAAATGCGGCGCCGTCGCCGGCATGCTCAACTACCACCAGCGCGGCGACGTGCTGGCCCACAGCCTGGGCCTGCTGGACGCCAAGGTGTTGATCGCCGAATCCGACCTGATCAGCTTCGTCAGCGAATGCGGCGCCGCGACCGGCGAGGTGCTGCCCGTCGAGGACCTGGAGCGATTCGCCGTCACGGCCCCGACCAACAATCCGGCGTCGGCATCGGCGGTCAAGGCCCGCGACACCGCGTTCTACATCTTCACCTCGGGCACCACCGGCTTCCCCAAGGCCAGCGTGATGACGCACCAGCGATGGCTGCGGGCGGTGGCCGTGTTCGGCGGGATGGGCTTGCGGCTCAAGGGCTCCGACACGCTGTACAGCTGCCTGCCGCTCTACCACAACAACGCGCTGACCGTCGCGGTGTCGTCGGTGCTCAATTCCGGGGCGACGCTGGCGCTGGGCAAGTCGTTCTCCGCGTCGCGGTTCTGGGACGAGGTGATCGCCAGCCGGGCCACGGCGTCCATCTACATCGGCGAGCTCTGCCGGTACTTGCTCAACCAGCCGCCCAAGCCCACCGACCGGGCGCACAAGGTGCGGGTGATGGCCGGCAACGGGCTGCGCCCGGATATCTGGGACGAATTCACCATGCGGTTCGGCATCGAGCGGGTGTGCGAGTTCTACGCCGCCAGCGAAGGCAACGCCGCCTTCGTCAACATCTTCAACGTGCCCCGAACAGCCGGGGTCTCACCGATCCCGCTGGCCTATGTGGAGTACGACCCGGACACCGGCGCCCCGCTGCGCGACGAGAGCGGGCGGGTGCGCAGGGTGCCCGCCGGTGAGCCCGGCCTGCTGCTCAGCCCGGTCAACCGGCTGGCGCCGTTCGACGGCTACACCGATCCGGCGGCCAGCGAAAAGAAGTTGGTGCGCGACGCCTTCAAGGAAGGCGACTGCTGGTTCAACACCGGCGACGTGATGAGCCCGCAGGGGATGGGCCATGCCGCGTTCGTCGACCGACTCGGCGACACCTTCCGCTGGAAGGGGGAGAACGTCGCCACCACGCAGGTCGAGGCGGCGATCGCGTCCGACTCCGCGATCGAGGAGTGCACGGTCTACGGGGTCGAGGTCCCACGCACCGGCGGGCGTGCCGGCATGGCCGCGGTCAAGCTGCGCGACGGTGTGGAGTTCGACGGCAAGGCGCTGGCCCGCGCGGTCTACGGCCAACTGCCCGCCTATGCGCTGCCGCTGTTCGTGCGGGTGGCGAAGTCGCTGGAGCACACCACGACGTTCAAGAGCCGCAAGGTCGAGTTGCGCGACCAGGCCTACGGGGCCGACGTCAAGGACCCGCTGTATGTGCTGGCCGGCCGTGCCGAGGGCTATGTGCCGTACTACGACGAATACGCCGACGAGGTTTCGTCGGGTAAGCGGCCGCTGGGCTGAGCCTGCGCTGCGCCGAAACTGCGCACAGGGCGCGGCTGGGCGCGTTTCGGTAGCCCTGGATGCAGGCTCGATGCCCTGGGCGCAGGCTCGATTGCCGCAACCAGGCACTATCGATACGTGCAGTCAACGCTGTGCGGCCGCCCAGTGGCCGGGGATCGTCCGCTGATCATGGCGATCGTCAACCGCACCCCGGACTCGTTCTACGACCGGGGCGCGACCTTCAGCGACGGCGCCGCCCGCGACGCCGTACACCGGGCCGTCGAAGAGGGCGCCGACGTCATCGACATCGGCGGAGTCAAAGCGGGCCCCGGGGAGAACGTCGACGCCGACACCGAGGTCGCCCGGCTGGTGCCGTTCATCGAATGGCTCCGCGACGCCTACCCCGACCAGCTGATCAGCGTCGACACCTGGCGCTCAGCGGTGGCCCGGCTGGCCTGCGCGGCCGGCGCCGACCTGATCAACGACACCTGGGGCGGCATCGACCCGGGCATCGCCGAGGTGGCCGCCGAGACCGGCGCCGGCCTGGTGTGTGCGCACACCGGCGGCGCGCGACCCCGCACCCGTCCGTTCCGGGTGAGTTACGGTACGTCTACCCGCGGTGTGGTCGACGACGTGATCCGCCAGGTCACCGCCGCCGCCGAGCGGGCAGTCGCGGCCGGTGTAGCCCGCGACCGGGTGCTGATCGACCCGGCCCACGACTTCGGCAAGAACACCTTCCACGGGCTGGTGCTGTTGCGCCACGTGGATGAACTTGTTAAGACCGGGTGGCCGGTGCTCATGGCGTTGAGCAATAAGGACTTCGTCGGGGAGACTCTGGGCGTGGACTTGACCGAACGGCTCGAGGGGACTTTGGCGGCCACCGCACTTGCGGCGGCCGCCGGGGCGCGCATGTTTCGGGTGCACGAGGTGGCCGCTACCCGGCGAGTGCTGGAAATGGTGGCCTCGATCCAGGGGACGCGCCCGCCGACGCGCACGGTGAGGGGACTCGCATGACTGCATCGGAGCTGGTCGCCGGCGATCTCACCCCCGAAGACCTGTCGGGCCGCGTCTGGAACCGTCCGAGCTGGACGATCGCGGAGCTCGAACAAGCCAAAGCCGGGCGGACGATCTCGGTGGTGCTGCCGGCCCTCAACGAGGAAGACACCATCGAGACGGTGATCGACAGCATCTCGCCGCTGGTTGACGGGCTGGTCGACGAGCTGATCGTGCTGGACTCCGGCTCCACCGACGACACCGAGATCAGGGCCATCGCCGCCGGCGCCCGGGTCGTCAGCCGCGAACAGGCGTTGCCCGAGATCCCGACGCGGCCCGGCAAGGGTGAGGCGTTGTGGCGCTCGCTGGCCGCGACCAGCGGCGACATCGTGGTGTTCGTCGACTCCGACCTGATCAACCCGCACCCGATGTTCGTGCCGTGGCTGGTCGGCCCGCTGCTCACCGGCCAGGGCATTCACCTGGTCAAAAGCTATTACCGACGGCCGCTGCAGGTCGGCGACGCCGGCGGCGCCGCGGGCGCCACGGGTGGCGGACGGGTCACCGAGCTGGTGGCACGGCCGCTGCTGGCGGCGTTGCGGCCGGAGCTCGGCGGTGTGTTGCAGCCGCTGGGCGGCGAGTACGCGGCCAGCCGGGAGTTGCTGAGTTCGCTGCCGTTCGCGCCGGGCTACGGCGTGGAGATCGGTTTGCTGGTCGACACCTTCGACCAGCTGGGCCTGGACGCGATCGCGCAGGTCAACCTGGGGGTGCGAGCGCATCGCAACCGGCCGCTGAACGAGTTGGGTGCGATGAGCCGCCAGGTCATCGCGACCCTGTTCGCGCGATGCGGGATCCCCGACTCCGGTGCGGGATTGACCCAATTCGTCGCCGAAGCCCCCGACTTCGAGGCCTACACCCCGCACACCGTGCCGGTGTCGCTGGTGGATCGGCCGCCGATGAACATGGTGCGGCCCCGCTGATCGCTGAACTGTCGGTGCCGTAAGGCAAGATCGACGGCGTGGCTTTGGTGTTGCTGTACCTGATGGTGCTGGTCCTGGTCGCGATCGTGTTGTTCGGTGCGGCCAGCCTGTTGTTCGGTCGCGGCGAGCGGTTGCCGCCGTTGCCGCGCGCGACGACGGCCACCGTGCTGCCCGCGTTCGGGGTCACCGGCGCCGACGTCGATGCGGTCAAGTTCACGCAGGTCCTGCGCGGCTACAAGACCAGCGAGGTGGACTGGGTGCTGGACCGGCTCGGCCGTGAGCTCGAGACGCTGCGGGGCCAGCTGGCCACGATCCGTGGGGAGTCCGACGGGGAAGATGTTCCCGAGGATGCCCCCGGCGTTGAGGCCGCTGAGGCCATAGCGCAGGACCGTTCCGGCCCCACATGAGCGACACCAGCGAGGCCGTCGTTCGCTGCGGCTGGGCCGATCCGCGCCCCGGGCCCGACGCCGAGATGTACCGCGACTACCACGACCGGGAGTGGGGCCGCCCGCTGCGCGGCGGGGTGGCCCTGTTCGAGCGGATGAGCCTGGAGGCCTTCCAGAGCGGGCTGTCGTGGTTGATCATTCTGCGCAAAAGGGAGAACTTCCGGCGCGCGTTCGCCGGGTTCGACATCGACAAGGTCGCCCGCTTCACCGACGCCGACGTGCAACGGCTGCTGGCCGACCAGGGAATCGTGCGCAACCGGGCCAAGATCGAGTCAACGATCGCCAACGCGCGTGCGGTCGCGGACCTGGGGTCGCCCGACGACCTCTCCAAGCTGCTGTGGTCGTTCGCACCGCCGCCTCGGCCCCGGCCTGCCGACCTGTCTGAAATCCCCTCGGTCACTGCGGAATCGAAGGCGATGGCGCGGGAACTGAAACGGCGCGGTTTCCGCTTCGTCGGTCCCACGACCGCCTATGCGCTGATGCAGGCGACCGGCATGGTCGACGACCACATCAGCGGCTGCTGGGTGCCCCCGACACCTCGATGACCCCCCAGAACCGGGTCTTTGTCCACCTCCTTACCCGGATAGGGAACAATGGGGGGGTGATTTGGCAGTTCACCGCTACGGCGGGCCAGCTCGAATCTGGAGGGAGCACTCGATGGCGGCGATGAAGCCCCGGACCGGCGACGGTCCTCTGGAAGCAACCAAGGAGGGGCGAGGAATCGTGATGCGAGTACCACTTGAGGGTGGGGGTCGTCTGGTCGTCGAGTTGACGCCCGACGAGGCCTCCGCACTCGGTGATGAGCTCAAGGGTGTAACCAGCTAAGTCCGACAAGCCTGCCGACCGGCTGATGGTCGGCGTTATTCGCACACCTTCCGGTAGATCTCCAGCGTCTGCTCGGCGATGTGTCCCCAGGAGAATTCTTCGATACACCGCTGGCGTCCGGCGTGGCCGTACCGCTGGGCCCGTTCCGGGTCGGCGATCAGGGCATTGACCGCATCGGCCAACCTGGCCTGGAAACCGGCCGGGTCGCCGGCGTCGTAGTGCACCAGCGAGCCGGTGACGCCGTGGGTGACCACCTCGGGTATGCCGCCGACGTCGGAGGCCACCACCGCGGTGGCGCAGGCCATCGCCTCCAGGTTCACGATCCCCAACGGCTCGTACACCGACGGGCATACGAAAACTGATGCTGCCGAGAGGATTTCGCGTAGCTTGCCGATGGGGAGCATGTCGCGGACCCAGAACACGCCGGTGCGTTTGCGAGCGAGTTCGGCGACCGCGGAACGCACCTCGTCGGCGATCTCCGGGGTGTCGGGAGCGCCGGCGCAGAGCACCAGCTGTACCTCCGGGCTGAAATGATGGGCCGCCGCCACCAGATGAGCGACGCCTTTCTGCCGGGTGATGCGTCCGACGAACGCCACCACCGGCCGATTCGGATCGACGTCGAGCTGGGCCAGCACGGACCCGGTACGCACCGGGCCGGCCGGATACCAGACCTCGGTGTCGATCCCGTTGCGGACCACGTGCACCTGGCTCGGATCGAGCGTGGGGTAGACCTGCAGCATGTCGTCGCGCATACCGGAGCTCACCGCGATGATGGCGTCGGCGGCCAGCACCGCGGTGTGCTCCACCCAGGTCGACACCCGGTAGCCGCCGCCGAGCTGCTCGGCCTTCCACGGGCGTCTCGGCTCGAGCGAGTGCGCGGTCAGCACATGCGGGACGCCGTAGAGCAATTTGGCCAGATGCCCCGCCATGCCCGTGTACCAGGTGTGCGAGTGCACGACGGTCGCCGAGCTGGCGGCATTGGCCATCACCAGGTCCGACGACAGGGTGGACAGCGCCGCGTTGGCGCTGCGCAGCCGTGGATCGGGCTGATGAGCGATGGCGCCGGGGCGGGGTGCGCCCATGCAATGCACGTCGACCGCGCACAGACGGCGCAGTTGGGCGACTAATTCGGTGACGTGGACGCCGGCCCCGCCATAGACCTCGGGTGGGTATTCCCGAGTCATCATCGCCACCCGCATACACCGCACCGTAGTTGGCGGCGTACCCCGCCTCAAATTTGGCGTCAAATTGGGCCGTACTGGTCCAAATACCTTGACGGACAGCCGCAGAAGCGGCCGGCGGTACGATTCCCCCTGGCAGCGGTTCGCGGGTGTGGATAGGTTTGTGCCATGAGGGAAGCGCCACACGTGCTGGGCATCGTCCTGGCCGGCGGTGAGGGCAAGCGGCTGTATCCGCTGACGGCGGACCGGGCCAAGCCTGCGGTTCCCTTCGGCGGGGCCTATCGGCTGATCGATTTCGTGTTATCCAACCTCGTCAACGCCCGTTACCTGCGGGTCTGCGTGCTCACCCAGTACAAGTCGCATTCGCTGGACCGCCACATCTCGCAGAACTGGCGGTTATCCGGTCTGGCGGGGGAGTACATCACCCCGGTGCCGGCCCAGCAGCGTCTCGGCCCGCGCTGGTACACCGGCTCCGCCGACGCGATCTACCAGTCGCTCAACCTGATCTACGACGAAGACCCGGACTACATCGTGGTTTTCGGGGCCGATCACGTGTACCGGATGGACCCCGAGCAGATGGTCCAGTGCCACATCGACAGCGGGGCCGGCGCCACGGTGGCCGGCATCCGGGTTCCGCGCAGCGAGGCCACCTCGTTCGGTTGCATCGAATCCGACGAATCCGGCCAGATCCGCAGTTTCCTCGAGAAGCCGCTGGAGCCGCCGGGTACCCACGACGATCCCGACACCACGTTCGCCTCGATGGGCAACTACATCTTCACCACCAAGGTGCTGATCGACGCCATTCGCGCCGACGCCGACGACGACCACTCCGATCACGACATGGGCGGTGACATCATCCCGCGGTTGGTGAACGACGGGATGGCCGCGGTCTACGACTTCCACGACAACGAGGTGCCCGGCGCGACCGACCGCGACCGGGCCTACTGGCGCGACGTGGGGACGCTGGACGCCTTCTACGACGCGCACATGGACCTGGTGTCGGTGCATCCGGTGTTCAACCTGTACAACCGGCGCTGGCCCATCCGCGGCGCCACCGAGAACCTGGCGCCGGCCAAGTTCGTCAACGGCGGGTCCGCCCAGGAGTCGGTGGTGGGCGCGGGCAGCATCATCTCGGCGGCCTCGGTGCGCAATTCGGTGCTGTCGTCGAACGTGGTGGTCGACGACGGCGCGATCGTCGAGGGCAGTGTGATCATGCCGGGCACCCGGGTCGGCCGCGGCGCGGTGGTACGCCACGCCATCCTGGACAAGAACGTCGTCATCGGGCCCGGGGAAATGGTCGGCGTGGATCTGGAGATGGACCGGGAACGCTTCGCGATCAGCGCCGGCGGCGTGGTCGCGGTGGGTAAGGGCGTGTGGGTCTAGAGGGACTCCCCCGTCTCTCGGGCACTACGGGATTTCCGGGATCAGCAGGTGCGCGTCGGTGCGCGGGCCCCAGTGCAGGGTGACGCGGCCGCGCGGCGAGTTGACATAGGCCGTCGGCATCTGGCCGGTGAGCGGATTGCGCTGGCACAGCCATCGCCCAGCGACCACCAAGCGCAAGCTGTTCGCCGGCGCGAAACAGGTGGCCGACGGGCCCGAGCGCCACGTCGACCCGGACCACCTCGCCGGCGGTCACCGGCTGCGGCTCGGTGCACGCCGCGACGGGCTCCGACGGCGTCGACAGCGCCGGGTCCAGCGTGCGCAGCGCGACCCGCTGCCAGCCGGTGGTCACCCGATCACGGCCATAGCCGTACGCCCCCTCGAATTCGACGAATCTTCCGTGCCGCCACTTCTCCACGCCGACGAAGAGGTTGGCGTCGTCTGTGCCGCCCAGCTCGACCCATAACCGGGCCACCATCGGACCGGTCAGCTCGATGTCTTGCGGCACGGTCCAGGAGAATGCCGCTGCACGAGAATGGGTTTGGAAAGTGACGGCACCCTCGGTGGTAGGGCGCTCGGTCGTCAATGACCCCGAGCCGGCGAGATATAAAGGCCGCCAACGGGTCCGGGCCAGCGGCCACTCGGCCTCCTCGCGTACGGCGACGACGGTCTCGCGGTCCTCGCGCACCTCGAGACGGACGCTGCGCGAATCCGCGGCGCCGTCGAGGACGTCGCGAAAGAACTTCAGTTGCTCGGCCAGCGCGGTCTCGGAGTAGAAGGTCGCCCATTTGCCGCCGCGATGGGTGTAGAGCCGGGCGTGCGTGGAGCGGGCCCGTGTGAAGGCCCGGACCGATCCGCGGGTGTGCAGGTTGTTGTCCGAGAAGCTGCCGCAGACCAGCATCGGCACCTTGATCTCGGAAAGGTCTGGCACCAGCGAACGCCAAAAGTCGTCGCGCACCGGGTGCTCGTCTTGCATCGGCCCGAGAGTGTAGGCCTGCCGACTGTCGCGATCGATGTTCCTCGACCAAAGCCGGGTAAAGCCGATCTCCCGAACGCCGCCCGGAAAGCACAGGTCGCGGTAGGCGTCGGTGAAGCCTTCCCACGGGCAGATCGCCCTTAAAGCGGGCGGCCGCAGGGCGGCGACGGCGTATTGGCTGATGGCCAGATACGACACCCCGAGCATGACGACATTGCCGTCGCACCACGGCTGGGCGGCGATCCACTGCACCAGGTCGTAGGTGTCCTCGCCCTCTTGGTGTGACAGCAGCTTTCCGGTGCCGTCGGAATGGCCGCAGCCGCGCGCGTCGGCGTTGATCACGGTGAAGCCGTGACCAGTCCACCACGCGGGGTCGGGGGCCTCCCAGCCGGTCAGGTTCGAGAAGGTCACCGGCTTCGGCTGACGTATGACGCGGTATTGCACCGAGAACGTCCACTTCCTGCCCCGACGGGTCGGCAGATTGTCCTTGCCGTAGGGATGGATGCTCAGGATCACCGGCCGCGGCGTGTCGCCTTTGCGAAAGACGTTGATTCGCAACCTAGTTCCGTCGCGGGTCGGGACTTCGACGTCACGGTCGACGATGATGTCGGCCGGTGCTTCTGTGATGGTTATCGGCGGCTTGGCGAGGCCGCGAATCCGCGTCAGCGCGTAGCGCAGAGCGCCGGAACGTCGCCAGGGCCGGTCCAGAGCGGGTGCCGGGTTTCGGGCCACGCCGATACCGTAACCCGCCGGGTTACGGCGAGCAGACGCAAAATCGCCCATTTCCGTGTCAAAATGGGCGATTTTGCGTCTGCTCGCGGGGCTACCACACATAGGGCATCAACCGGTAGCGCACGTGCTGCCGATATTCGCGGTATCCGCCCAAGTCCTGGGTGAGCAACTTCTCCTCATCGGTGATGCGAAAGACGAGTCACCAGGATGCCAGGGATGAGCAATAGAAGTCCCCAGAAGGAGCCCAGCGCCAACGGCATGCCCGCCATCAGGATCACGTCCGCGGCGTACATCGGATGCCGCACCAGCTTGTACAGACCCGTGGACGCCAGTTGTTGGCCGTCCTCCACCCGCACGGTGGCCGCCGCATAGCCGTTCTGGACGATCACCAGCATGGCCAGCGTCAGGCCGACGACGATCAGGACATCGCCGAGCACACACACCCACGCCGGCACCGACGACCAGCCCATCCGATGGTCGTAGGCGCTCAGCGCCATCATGCCGAACATGCTCAGAAACGCGACGCTGATGATGAGTTTCTGAACCGCTCTGCCTTCGGCGATCGGGCCGCCACGCATGCGCCGCTGCAGGGCAGCAGGGTTCGTCTTGGCCAGATAGAGGCTCGGCACGATCGTCGCGACGGTGAACGCGGCGATGAAAACCCATGCCTGCCAATAGTCGAGCGTGCCGGCCGGTACGAACAGGACCAAGGCCAGTACGCCGAGTCCGATGACGCTCGATGACACCAATTGAACGGCGGTCTTCATGGAATTTCCTCCTTAGCAACGCACGTCGCGGCGCCGGAAGGCGATGGCGCCCAACGTGATTAACAACGCATCGATGGCCAGCAGCCAGAGCAGCGGCACGACGGTGAAGTTGCCGCCACCGACCAGCGGAACGTGGGCGAACGGTTCCAGGTCGAGAATCCACTGCGGGAACACCGCCAACGAACCGATCAGGTACAACGCGACAAAGGCCACCAGCACGCCCCACGCCACCGGGGTGAACCGCGGCAACAGACCGAAGAGTGCGACCGTCACCGCGGACAGCAGCCAGACGGCGGGCAGCTGCGCGGCCGCGGTTGCGACGACGAGGGCCAGTTTGCCGCCGATGTCGCCGGCCGCGGTGCCGTAGACCAGTCCGGCCGCCACTCCGGCGCCCAGCATCGCCACGGCGGATCCACCCAGCGCGGTCACCAAATTGCTTGCCAGCCAACGAGTTCGGGAAACCGCGCCAGCCAGGGTCGGCTCGGCCCGTTGGCTGGCTTCCTCTTGGTGCAGCCGCAGCGTCAGCGAGATCGCGAACGCCGCGGCGACCATGCCCATCAGGGTGAACGCCACCGCGATGAAGGCCTGCTCCAGTACGCCGGTGCCGCCCATCCGCGCGACGATGTCGCGTGCGGCGCCGTCGCCCAGCTCGTCGCCGACGCCATGCGCCACGCTGCCCATCAGGACGCCGTACAGGCACAGGCCGATGGTCCACACCAGCACCGCGCCGCGGTCCAGCCGCCACGTCAGCCCGTCGACGTCGCGCAGCCTCGCCCCGGCGGTGCCGGAACCGGCACGTTCGGCGATGAGCCCGGCGCCCACGTCGCGGCCAGCCAGCAGCCAATAGGCCACCACGGTCAATACCGCCGTCGTCGCCACATGCAGCGCCAGCACCCACCAGTGGTCGCCGGCGTACGGCCTGATTTGCAGCGACCAGCCGAGCGGCGAGAGCCAGGACAGGGCGCCGGAGCCGGTGTCACCGATGGCGCGCAGCGTGAACGCGGCCCCCAGCACCGAGAACGCCGCGCCGCGGGCGAACCGCGCGCTCGGCGACAGCTGCGCGGTGACCGCGGCCACCGCGGTGAACACCAGGCCGGAACCGGCCAGCGCCGCCCCGAAAGCCAGCGACCCGCTGCGCGGGATGTCGGTGCCGAGCAATCCGGCCGCGGCGATCGCGCCGGTGGCGATCGACGCCCCGAAGCACAACAGCAGGGCCGCGGTGAGGCTGGCATACCGGCCGACCGCGGTCGAGTCAATCAGCTCGGTGCGGCCGGTCTCCTCGTCAGCGCGGGTGTGCCGGATGACGGTGAGGATGACGGCCACCGCGATCAGCACGTGGAACATCCCGGCCTTCCAAATGCCCACCGCCCCAAGGCTGGTGTTGTAGATCGGGCCGTAGAGTGCGCGCTGTGCCGGGCTGGCCATGATGGTGGCCGCGAATCCGGCCCGACCGGCCGCGGTGGGGTAGACCTTCTCGATGCTTCCCACATACACCGTGGCCAGCGGAAGCGAGAGCAGTAACACCCACAGCGGCAACGAGATTCGGTCGCGGCGCAGGTAGAGCCGCAGCATCCCCAGTGTCCCGGAGAAATTGGAACCGGATCGCTGCGCCGCGGGACGTTGTGGCCGGTCCAGAGTTGCGGTGCTCATCGCGCTGACACCCTCTTTTCGCTTGGTACGCCGTTGTAGTGGCGCAGGAACAGCTCCTCGAGCGTCGGCGGCTGGCTGATGAGGCTGCGCACGCCGGCGTCGCCGAGCACCCGGATGAGTTCTCCGAGGCTTTCGCTGTCGACCTGGGCGCGCAGCGTGCTGCCCTCGACACTGACGTCCTCGACGCCCCTGATGCGGGTGACATCGCCTGGATCGCCGATCATTTCGGCCTTGATCGAGGTGCGGCTGAGATGCCGCATGGAGTCCAGCGTGCCGCTCTCGACGGTCTTGCCGGCCCGGATGATGGTCACCCGTTCGCACAGGGCCTCGGTTTCCGCCAGGATGTGGCTGGACAACAGGACGGTGACACCGCGGTCTCGTGCTTCGCCGACGCATTGCTGAAAGACGTTCTCCATCAACGGGTCCAGGCCGCTGCTCGGCTCGTCCAAGAGCAGCAGCCCGGCGCGCGACGAGAACGCCGAAATCAGGGAGACCTTCTGCCGGTTGCCCTTCGAGTAGGTGCGGGCCTTCTTGTGCGGATCCAGGTCGAAGCGCTCGATCAGTTCCGCGCGACGGTTCTGGTCGATGCCGCCACGCATGCGGGCCAGCAGGTCGATGGTCTCGCCGCCGGTCAGTGACGGCCACAGGGTGACATCGCCTGGCACGTAAGCGATCTGGCGGTGCAGCTCGACGGCGTCGGTCCACGGGTCACCGCCGAGTAGCCGCACGTTGCCGCCGTCGGCCTTGACCAGACCCAGCAGGATGCGGATGGTGGTGGACTTGCCGGCGCCGTTGGGCCCGAGGAAGCCGTGCACTTCGCCTTGGCGCACGCTGAGGTCAAGACCGTCGAGCGCCCGCGCCGAGCCGAAGTTCTTTGTCAGATTGCGGATTTCGATGGGCGCAGCGTGGTCAGCTGACATTGGACTCTCCTTGATCATCTGCGTTGAGGAACGCGTCGTACATGGTGCGGTCCACCATCAACCCTTCGGTATAGAGCTCGAGGGCGGGCAGTACCATGTCGCGGGCGTAGTCGCGCAGAACAGCCCGCAGATCTGTTGGGGTTTCGTGCATTTGGATATAGAGCAGGAAGCCGCCGCCGCCGGTGATCGACAGATATCTGGCCCTGGCGCGCGGGTCGCGGCTGGGCTTGAGGAGTCCCGTTTTCACCCCGTCGTCGAGATAGGCCTCGGCGTCATCGGTCATCTTCTGCCACAACGTTTTGGCCAGCTCGCCGCCGGTCTGCATGCTGCGCACCAGGTAGGCCATCAGGGGCGCGTAGGACTCGATCTCGGCCATCTGGGCAAACCAGCTGGCCGGATCCGTGGACTGCATCGCTTCGGTCTTGCCGCTGCGGATTTCTTCGGCGATGTAGTCGTCGCAGGCCTTGCGCAGGGCTTCCTTGGAGCCGAAGTGGTGGATGACCAGCGCGGCGCTCACTCCCGCGGCTTCGGCGATGGCCCGCAGCCCGACACCGAAGCCGTGCTGTCCGAACTGCTCGATGGCCGCATCGCGGATCCGGGCGGTTGCGGTCAAATCGGCTGAACGCATGTTTAGTACACTAAACGCTTGTTCAGCTCGTCGTCAAGAGAGATGGCGCGAGCAGACGCAAAAGCCCCCATTTTCGTGCCGAAAAGGGGGGTTTTGCGTCTGCTCAGCAGGCTAGACGCGGCCTTCGCAGGTGGTAGTTGACGCGGTCAGTGAGTCCGACGGGATCGCGCCGAATGTCGTCGACTGTCATCGGAATGGTCGTCCAGCCGCATTCTTGCAGTCGGGCGGTCTTGAGCCTGTCGTGCTTCAAACTCTGAGAACTGACATGCCATTCGATGCTGTCGTATTCGGCCGCAACCAACGCTTCCGGCCACGCGAAGTCGACGCGCCAGACTCTCTGGTACCGGTCGACGATGGTGTATTGCAATTCCGGCTTGGGAAGCATGCCATCGATGAACACCAGTCGCGCCTCGCTTTCCATCGGCGATTCAGCGCGCCCGTCGGCGTGGTCGATCAACTCGCGGACCTTAACGATTCCGCGTCGGCCCTTCTGTTCGCGGATCGCGGCGCGCAATTCACCTGTCGTGCACGCGCCGATATGCAATGCGGCATCGAGCGCCGCCAAAGCGCGCGGCCGGCGCAAGGTTCGAGCGACCTCCACTGCCGTCCAGGCGGGCGCGGTAGCGAGGCGGCCCTCGACCCGGCGCAGCGAGGCGCCCACTCTTTGGTGCACCATCAGACCGGGTGCCGGCCGCATTCGCACGCCCGGATCAAGAATGTGAACGCGCGATGTGCTCTCGGTATCGAAGCCGTAGAGCGTCGCAGCCGTTCCCATACACGCCACGATCGGCTGCCCGGCGACCAGATCTAGCGCCGAAAGCTTGCCCGGTAAGTCCGGTTTTGTCAATGCATACACGCCATGGCAGACCCGAATTAGCCTGCCCGCCTTGACGAGTCCGGCAAGACGCTTGCGTGAGACGAGGGTCAGCAATTCGGCCGTGGTCGCCAGCCCGCCGTGGGCCAGCATTGCACTTTCGATGTCCATCGGCTGCAATGCTGCTGCGGACTGAGCGACCGCGGTAGCCAGCCGCAAATGACATGGGGATGGGTGCCGCGAGCAGACGCAAAAGCCCCCTTTTCGGCACGAAAATGGGGGCTTTTGCGTCTGCTCGCGCAGAAAAGGCTAGTCCCGCACGGCGGCCAGCACACCGTCGCCCAGCGGTATCAATGCCGGGGTGAGCCGCTCGTCCTCGGCGATCAGCCGGGCGGCCTCGCGCACCGCGGTCACCTCGGCGTCGCGCGCCCCGGGGTCGCCGGCCCGCCCGCCGAGCGCCGCCCGGTGCACGACGATGACCCCGCCGGACCGCAGCAGCCGCACGCCCTCCACGACGTAACCGGGCTGGTCGATCGGGTCGGCGTCGATGAACACCAAGTCATACGAGTCGTCGGCCAGCCGGGTGAGCACCTCCTGGGCGCGGCCGCTGATCAGCCTGGTGCGCGACGGCCCGATGCCCGCCTCGGAGAATGCCTGTTTGGCCAGTCGCACATACTCGGGCTCGATGTCGATGGTCGTCAGCACACCGTCGTCGCTCATGCCCGACAGCAACCACAGGCCGCTGACGCCCGCGCCGGTGCCCACCTCGGCGACCGCCTTGCCGCCGCTGAGCTTGGCCAGCAGGCTGAGCAGCGCGCCGACCGCGGGCGTCACCGCCCCGGCGCCGATGTCGACGGCGCGCTCGCGGGCGCTCGCCAGGATCACATCCTCTGAAATCGACCCCTCGGCGTGCGCGGACATTGAGTCGGCCCGGCTGGGGGCCTCCTGGCCCTGGGTCTCATCGGTGCTGGCCATGACCCGCAGCGTAGTCGGATTCGCGGCGCCCGCAGGCAGGCGCGCCCCGGGAAGTGCTGAGCCACCCCATTCCGACACGCCCGGGTCGGCCAGGGCGACCAATGTCACTGGAATGAGCGAAAAGCCCAGGAAATCGCAGGTAACGATTGGGTTTCTCAGGAGAACTTCAGTTTGTTCATATGCCGCCCACACGCCGATACGAGACGGTAACGCGTATGGAGCGTGGAGGGCGTTGGAATGGGAATACACAATGGCAGCTTCGTGTTGCCAGCGCTGACGACCTGTCGAGATTGGACGGTCAGGGGAAAATCGGAGGAATCAACCATCACCACACTGCTCAGTCCCACCAGCATGTCCCACCCGCAAGACCGTCGCGACGACGACTGGGTGGAGACGTCTGACGCGTTGCAGGGCACCGCAGTTTTCGACGCGACCGGGGACAAGACGACCATGCCGTCCTGGGACGAACTGGTGCGTCAGCACGCCGACCGGGTCTACCGGCTGGCCTATCGCCTCTCCGGCAACCAGCAGGACGCCGAAGACCTGACCCAGGAGACCTTTATCCGGGTCTTCCGGTCTGTCCAGAACTACCAGCCCGGAACCTTCGAGGGCTGGTTGCACCGCATCACCACCAACCTGTTCCTGGACATGGTCCGCCGGCGCACCCGCATCCGGATGGAGGCGTTGCCCGAGGACTACGACCGCGTGCCGGCCGACGAGCCAGACCCCGAGCAGATCTACCACGATTCGCGGCTCGGGCCTGACCTGCAGGCCGCGCTGGACTCGCTGCCGCCGGAGTTTCGTGCCGCGGTGGTCCTGTGCGACATCGAAGGTCTGTCCTACGAGGAGATCGGTGCCACCCTGGGCGTCAAGCTGGGCACCGTGCGCAGTCGTATCCACCGCGGACGTCAGGCACTGCGCGACCACCTGGCCGCGCATCCCGAACTCAGCACAGCCAACTAGGCGCGCCCAGGCTCTCGCCGGGTCACAAATCCTGGCCTTTCGGCCCCCGATGCTGGGTTTTGCCCACTGTCTCGCGCTACATTCGAAAATACGGGTGGGCTGCGAAAGGAGTTGGTATGACCGACCGGGGACATGTGTTCCGTCGGGCGTTCTCCTGGCTCCCCGCACAATTTGCCTCGCAAAGCGATGCGCCGGTCGGCGCGCCGCGCCGGTTCGGGTCCACCGAACACCTATCCAGCGAGGCCATCGCCGCGTTCGTGGACGGTGAGCTGCGGATGAACGCGCACCTGCGCGCCGCGCACCACCTTTCGCTATGCCCGCAGTGCGCGGCCGAGGTCGACGACCAGAGCCGGGCGCGGTCCGCGCTGCGCGACTCTCATCCGATCCCACTCCCCAGCACGTTGCTCGGCATGCTGTCGGAGATCCCGCTGGGCCAGTCTGGGGGCCCGTCTGAGGACGTGCGCCCGCTATCCGACCGGTTCGCTGACGGCGACCGGCGTGACCAGCGGAAGCGCCGGTAGCTTGACTTGTTTCTTGCCGCGGGTGGGCCGCGCGCGGGCTCATGCCCACCAACCGGGGAATCTGGATACTAGGGTGGACGACAACCCCGGCATGGATGTCAGCCCTGTCTTGACCGCTCAGAAGAGGATTTAGAGGATTACGTGACCTCCGACCAAGGCAACAACATCGGCCAAGATGGTGCCCCTCGCCTAGCGCCGCGCCCCGTCAACCGGCCGGCGGTCGATTCCGCATCGCGTCAGGCGTTCGGGCGTCCGTCCGGGCAGCAAGGGTCCTTCGTGGCCGAGCGGGTGCGCCCGCCGAAATATCGGGACCAGACCGACTACCGGCCGCACGATAAGCCGGCCGACCCGGTGCTCGAGGAGGCGTTCAGCCGTCCGCCCGGCAGCGGCGATTCACTGCAGCGCCACCCGATCGACGCCAGCGCGCTGGCCGCCGAGAAGGACGGCGTCGAGACCGACGAGCCCGACGACCCCTGGCGCGATCCCGCGGCCGCCGCCGGATTGGGGACTCCGGCAATGCACGCACCGATTCCGCGGTCGGAGTTCGGGCAGCGCGGCAAGCTCGGTGTACGCGACGTGCTGTTCGGCGGCAAGGTGTCCTACCTCGCGCTGGCCGTCCTGCTGGTCATCGCGCTGTTGATCGGCGCGCTCGGCGGTGTGATCGGGCGCAAGACGGCCGAAGTCGTCGAGGCGTTCACCACCTCGAAGGTGACGCTGTCGACCACCAACGACGGCGAACTGCCGGCCGGGCGGTTCGCGAAGGTGGCGGCCGCAACCGCCGATTCCGTGGTGACCATCGAGTCAAAGAGCGACCAGGAGGGCATGCAGGGCTCCGGCGTCATCATCGACGGCCGCGGCTACATCGTCACCAACAACCACGTGATCTCCGAGGCCGCCAACAATCCCAGCCAGTTCAAGACGACGGTGGTGTTCAACGACGGCAAGGAAGTGCCCGCCAGCCTGGTGGGCCGCGACCCCAAGACCGACCTGGCCGTCCTCAAGGTCGACAACGTCGACAACCTGACCGTGGCCAAGCTCGGAGATTCCGACAAGATCAAGGTCGGCGACGAGGTCCTCGCGGCGGGCGCGCCGCTGGGCCTGCGCAGCACCGTCACCCACGGCATCGTCAGCGCGCTGCACCGGCCCGTCCCGTTGTCGGGGGAGGGCTCTGACACCGACACCGTCATCGACGCCATCCAGACCGACGCCTCGATCAACCACGGCAACTCCGGTGGCCCGCTGATCGACATGGACTCTCAGGTCATCGGCATCAACACCGCCGGTAAGTCGTTGTCGGACAGCGCAAGTGGACTGGGCTTCGCGATTCCGGTCAACGAGATGAAGCAGGTCGCACAGACGCTGATCAAAGACGGCAAGATCGTGCACCCGACGTTGGGCATCAGCACCCGGTCGGTGAGCAACGCGATCGCATCCGGCGCCCAGGTGGCCAACGTCAAGGCCGGAGGCGCCGCGCAGAAGGGCGGAATCCTGGAAAACGACGTGATCGTCAAGATCGGCAGCCGGAAGGTGGCCGACTCCGACGAGGCCGTCGTCGCCGTGCGGCAGCTGACGATCGGCCAGGACGCACCGATCGAGGTGGTCCGCGACGGCCGGCACGTGACGCTGACGGTGAAACCCGACCCGGATACCAGCTAGATGTTCGCCAACGTCGGCTGGGGGGAAATGCTCGTACTCGTCGTGGTCGGGCTGGTGGTGCTCGGCCCCGAACGGCTGCCTGGGGCGATCCGCTGGACGTCGAGCGCGCTACGGCAGGCGCGCGACTATCTGTCCGGTGTGACCAGCCAGCTGCGCGACGACATGGGACCCGAGTTCGACGATCTGCGTGGGCAATTGGGCGAACTACAGAAGCTGCGCGGAATGACCCCGCGCGCGGCGCTGACCAAGCATCTGCTCGACGGCGACGACTCGATCTTCACCGGCAACTTCGACAAGCCGGTGAATGGGACTCCCGTGAAGCCGGCGGAGCCGGCCGTCCCCGAACAGCCTGCGGCACCCGAGCGTCCGGCTCATACCCCGTTCGATAGCGACGCGACGTAGCGGGGCCCGCGATCGTCCGCAAAATGTACGCATTGAGGGCGTTTTGGCGTGCATATGCGCGCGCTCGCGGGAGACGGGCCTAGCGGCGGGTTGGGTCCAGCCCGAGTGACACGCCGGCCAGTCCGCGTCGTCGGGTGGACAGGCCGTCGGCGATTTTGAGCAGTTCTTTGCCCACCGGAGAGTCCGGCGCGCTCAGCACGACCGGTATGCCGGAGTCGCCGGCGGCCACCAGCGCGGGGTCCAACGGGATCTGACCCAGCAGCGGCACGTCGGCACCGGTCGCGCGGGTCAGCCGCTCGGCCACGTGCCGGCCACCGCCCTCGCCGAACACCTGCAGCGTGGAGCCATCCGGCAGGGTCAGCCCGGACATGTTCTCCACGACGCCGACGATGCGCTGACGCGTCTGCAGCGCGATGCTGCCGGCCCGTTCGGCCACTTCGGCGGCGGCCAGTTGCGGCGTGGTCACCACCAGGATCTCGGCGTTGGGGATCAGCTGCGCCACCGAGATGGCGATGTCCCCGGTGCCGGGGGGCAGGTCGAGCAGCAGCACGTCCAGATCACCCCAGTACACGTCGGCCAGGAACTGCTGCAGCGCCCGGTGCAGCATCGGCCCACGCCACACCACCGGCGTGTTGCCCTCGGTGAACTGGGCGATCGAGATGACCTTCACCTCGTGGGCGATAGGCGGCAGGATCATCGACTCGACCTGGGTGGGCCGGTCGGTGGTGCCCATCATGCGGGGGATGGAGTGGCCGTGGATATCGGCGTCCAGCACGCCGACCGACATGCCGCGGGCGGCCATCGCGGCGGCCAGGTTGACGGTGACGGTGGACTTGCCGACACCCCCCTTGCCGGATGCGACCGCGTAAACCCTGGTCAGCGAGCTGGGCTGGGCGAACGGGATGACGGGTTCGCGGGCATCACCGCGCAGCTGCTTGCGCAGTTCGGTGCGTTGCTCGTCATTCATCACGTCCAGGCTGACCTTGACCGCACCGGTGCCCGGGACGTCGGTGACCACCTGGGCGACGCGCTCGCTGATCTCGGTCTTCTTGGGGCAGGCGGACGTGGTCAGGTAGATCTCGACGCGAACGTCGCCGCCGGGCTCGATGTCGACGCTTTTGACCATCCCCAGTTCGGTGATGGGGCGCCGCAATTCGGGATCGATCACCTTGGCCAGCGCGGCGCGCACCGCAGCTTCGAGAGTTTCGGACATCACCGCCGAGTGTAGGCGGCCGGTCAGCTGACCGGAGTAAGCACCATCTCGCCGGGCGCCGGGGCCGGGGTGTTGTTGGCCGGTGCGGGCGCCGTGGCCGGGCCGGCCGGCTTGGGTGACGGCGTGGCGGCCGGTGCGGCCGGGCGGGCCGGGGCCGGGCTGGCCGGAGCCGGGTTGGCCGGTGCGGGCGGCGGCGCCACCGGGGGAGCGGGTGGAGCCAGCGGATCCGGAGGCGGCGGGGCGAACGGCGCCGGGAACTGCGCGGGCGCGGCCGGCGGCGCAATCACGATGCCGCCGTTGGGGATCGAAGGGCCAGCCGGGCCCATCGCGGGCACGGGAGCGTCAGGTCCAGAAGTAATGCAGATCAGCGTGCAGCCGGGCACCGGCGTCCCGGGGGGTGGCTGTTGTTGCTGCTGCAGCCAGGGCGGCGCCCCTTGCATCCAGGGCGGCATCCCTTGCATGCCCTGCATCCAGGGGTATTGCTGCATGTTGGGCAGCTGCATGGGTGGGCCGAAGTCGATCAGTGGCATGTGCGCCATCGGGTCGTTGGCGTTCAGGCCGTTGACGTTCATCGGCAGGTCCGGCCCGAGTCCCTCCGGGTGCTCGAGGTGCAGGTCGCCGATCGGTGGCGGCGGCCCGACGATCGGCGGCAGGTCGACCGGGACGACCCCGGTCGCGTATGCCGCGGCCCAGCCCAGCACGTTCTGCGCGTAGGGAACCGAGTTGTTGTAGCGCAGGATCGAGCCCATGACCTGCGCCGGGTCGCGCAGGTTGAGCCCGCCGCTGCACAGGTAACGGGCGGCGGCCAGGGTCGAGTCGAACAGGTTCTGCGGGTCGGCGACGCCGTCGCCGTCGCCGTCGGACGCGTAGCGCGCCCAGGTGCCCGGCAGGAACTGCATCGGGCCCATCGCACGGGCGTAGGTGACGCGGTTGTTGGCATTGCCCTGGATGATGACCTCGTTGCCGGGCAGCGAGCCGTCCAGCGACGGGCCGTAGATCGGGTTGACCGCGGTGCCGTGTGGGTCGACGTTGCCGCCGTTGGCGTGCATCGACTCGATTCGCCCGATCCCGGCCAGCAGGTTCCAGCTGACACCACAGGCCGGATCCGAGGCCGCCATCTTCTGTTCGGCGTTGCGGTAGGCCGTCAGCGCCATGATCGGAATGCCCAGCGCGCCAGGCGCATTCACGACCGTAGGCGGCGGCGGCGCGGAGATCGTGGACGCGGCGACATGGAAGGCGGTGGTGGGGCGCTGGATGGCGATGACGACCGGACCGGACATGTCGACACCGGACAGCGCGCCACCGGACGGCTGGACCGCGGCCACCGGGGTAATCACGGCGTGCACCGACGGGGCGGCCTTGGGGTGGAATCGAGGGGCCGTGCCACTGACCGCTCCGACGAACACCAGCGGGGTGATCACTGCCAAGCCCAATGCCGGGCGCGCCAGGCTGTGTGCCTGTTGCCGCACCGTCGCTGTCCCCGACTCGGAGGCCGGGCGATCTGCCCGGCGTCCCCCTATGCGCACACGACCGTCCTCAGATCTGGGCCTTCGGAACCTTCTGTTAGCTTCGTGAACTAGATCACCATACATAACTCTCGTCACGGGAGTTATGCAATGCCCTACTTGAAGCGGACTTGCTACTCAACCCGATTTCTGGCCCGGCGCTTGCCGCTTTCGCCGACGCGCGGAGGTCCCACCTCGGTCCGCGGCGGTTGCTGTTCGGTCAGCAGAACGCGCAGGTCTTCGAGTTCGTCCCGTAGATATTCGCGTGTGACGACTTCGCCGACGGCCAGCCGCAGGGCGGCCAGCTCGCGGGCCAGGTACTCGGTGTCGGCCTTGGTCTGTGAGGCGCGCCGGCGATCCTCGTCGAGCGTGACCCGGTCGCGGTTCTCCTGACGGTTCTGGGCGAGCAGGATCAGCGGCGCCGCATAGGCGGCCTGAGTGGAAAACGCCAGGTTGAGCAGGATGAACGGATAGGGATCCCAGCGCCAGTGCACCGCGCCCAGGTTGAGCGCGATCCACGCGATCACCATCAGCGTCTGCAGCAGCAGGTAGCGGCCGGTGCCGAAGAATCGCGCGATGGACTCGGTGACCTGCCCGACGGCCTCGGGGTCCGGACGCAGCGACACCCTGCGCGAAGTCCGCGGGGTGTACAGCCCCCGCGGTGCCGAGGATTTGCTCACGAGGATGCTCCGGAGGCGCCGGCGGCATCGAGCTCCTGTTGCACATCCACCCGCCAGTCGTGCGGCAGCAGGTGATCGAGCAGGTCGTCCACGGTCACCGCTCCCAATAGATGGTTCTGGTCGTCGACCACCGGCCCGCACACCAGGTTGTAGGCGGCGAAATAGCGTGTCACGGCGCCCAGCGGTGTCTCCGGCGTCAGGGTGAGCAAGTCATTGTCGACGATGCCGCCGACCAGTTCGGCGGGGGCTTCGCGGAGCAGTCGCTGCAGCGGCACGCAGCCCAGGTACTGCCCGGTGGGCGTGGCGGTCGGTGGGCGCGCGACGAACACCATCGACGACAGCGCGGGGGTCAGGTCGGGGTCACGGACCCGGGCCAGCGCCTCGGCCACCGCCGTGTCCGGGGCCAGCACCACCGGATCGGAGGTCATCAAGCCGCCCGCGGTGTCCGGCGAGTGCTTGAGCAGCCGTCGCACCGGATCGGAGTCGTCGGGATCCATCCGCGTCAGCAGCATCTCGGCATCGGTCGGACTCAGCACGCCCAGCAGGTCGGCGGCGTCGTCGGGATCCATCTCTTCGAGCACGTCGGCCGCGCGCTCGGTACCCAGCTGCGCCAACACTTCGGCCTGATCCAGCTCGGGCAACTCCTGCAGCACGTCGGCCAGCCGTTCGTCATCGAGCGCCCGGAAGACCTCGTAGCGGCGCTTGGTGGGCAGGCCGCGGATGGCGTCGGCCACGTCGACCGCCCGCCGCCCCTCGAACTGGTCGAGCAGCTGTGCCACCGCCTGGCCCGGCATCGCCAGCGCCGACGGCGTCAAACCCTGCACGCTCTGCCAGTTCACCACGTGCACCGGGCCGCGCCGGCCCAGCCGTCGGTGGGCGCGGACGGCAACCCGAGACACCATCCAGTCGCGGGTCCGGGTCTGCTCGATGCCCAGGTCGGTGATGGTGAGATCGGCGCCGGCCAGATCGGGCAGCGCGGGATCATTCACTTTCACCGGGGTGTCGAGGATCTGGCCCATCGCCAAAACCTCACCGGGTCGCTGCTCGAAGTGACGCAGTGACACGTTGCCGGTGGTCAGCGTCACCGCGTTGGGCTCGATCGAGGCAACCCGCAGAATCGGGATGAAGATTTTGCGTCGCGTCGCCAAATCGACGACCAGACCCAGGACGCGCGGTTGCTGGCGGACGATGCTGATGTTGATCACCACGTCGCGGATCCGCCCGTAGTTCTCGCCGAGTGGACCCAGCACCATCATCCGCGACAGCCGCGCCACGTAGACCCTGTTTAACCGAAGCCATGAGGGAAAGCCTAAGCAGCCGCATGCGGGACGGCAGCCGCCCGGGGTCGGGCGGCCTCGCTAGCGCGTATGCACGCTGAAGATCATGATGACCAAATACACCAGCAGCGTCGCGATGCTGATCACCAAGCCGGCGACCGCCAGGCCGTAGCCGTCCTCGCGGGTCCGCTTGATTTCGTTCATCGCCATGATGCCGAGCACGATCGAGACGATCGACCCGATGCAGCAGAACACCCCGATGATCGAGGAGATCAGCGAGACGAGCGCCATGGTGTTCATGCCGGACGGCGCGGCTCCGTACCCCCCCGAATAGTCGGGGTAGTAACCGCCCGAATAAGAAGGTGGCCCGTAACCGCTCGGCGGCACTCCGTAGGGCACCGGCATGGGCTGCGGATAATCCGGGCCCGCGTAGCCGGGCTGCGGATACGCCGGGCCCGCGTAGCCGGGCGGTGGATAGTCGGCCGGATAGCCGGGCGGGTAGTCCGTCGGGTACGGCGGCTGCTGATAGGAGGGATACGAGGGATATGAGGAATACGGGCCAGTGGGGTAGTCGGCTACCGGCGGCGATCCCGGTGGATCCCACGGCGGCTGCCAAACCGGCTGCTCCGGGGGCTGCTGACCCGCTGGCCGAGGGTTGAGCGCGTCATCGTGGCTACCCTCGGAGCCGCCAGGAGCTGTCATGCAGATCAACCTACTGGGTGAACCGGCGATTCTGCGGGATAGTGCGACATAAGCGCTGGACGTGAAACGATGGCCGAGGCAGAGGAGAATGAGGAGCGATGACTAGCCCATTCCAGCCCGGACAGGTTCCCGGCTCATCATCCGGCCGCGCCGCAGGCGGACGTGTGCCTGGATTACCGACCCCGCCCAAGGGCTGGCCGGTCGGTTCGTATCCCACCTACGCCGAGGCGCAGCGCGCCGTCGACTACCTTTCCGATCAGGCGTTCCCGGTCCAGCAGGTCACCATCGTCGGCGTCGACCTCATGCAGGTGGAGCGGGTCACCGGACGGCTCTCGTGGGCCAAGGTGCTCGGTGGCGGAGTGCTCAGCGGCGCCTGGCTGGGCCTGTTCATCGGGTTGGTGCTGGGCTTCTTCAGTCCCAGCCCGTGGGGTGCGCTGGCCACCGGTCTGGTCGCCGGGGTGTTCTTCGGTTTGATCACCTCCGCGGTTCCCTACGCAATGGCTCGCGGCACAAGGGATTTCAGCTCCACCATGCAATTGGTGGCGGGGCGCTACGACGTGCTCTGCGATCCGCAAAACGCAGAGAAGGCGCGGGATCTGCTGGCGCGCCTGGCGATTTGACGCGCCGGATAGATGCGGTTGAGTCATCGCGGGCACCGGCGGCGATTCGTCGCCACCGTGCTGGCGGCGCTGACCACCGCATCGGCGGTGTCGGCCTGCGGGTCGGGCGACCACGGTGTCGTGCTCAGCTTCTATACCCCGGCGAGTGACGCCGCCACCTTCACCGCGATAGCTCAGGAGTGCAATAAGCAGTTCGGCGGGCGGTTCAGCATTGCGCACATCAGTCTGGCGCGATCACCAGCCGACCAACGGCTGCAGCTGGCTCGCCGGCTGACCGGCGGGGACCGCACGCTGGACGTGATGGGCATCGACGTGGTGTGGACCGCCGAGTTCGCCGAGGCGGGGTGGGCGTTACCGCTTTCCGACGATCCGGCGGGCCGGGCCGAGGCCGACGCAACCGTCGATACCCTGCCGGGCCCGCTGGCGACGGCCACCTGGAAGCATCGGCTGTACGCCGCGCCCGTCACTACCAATACCCAATTGCTTTGGTACCGAACAGATTTGGTTGACCAACCGCCGCGTGACTGGAGCGGTATGGTGGCCGAGGCCGCCCGGTTGCACGCCGCTGGTGAGCCCAGCTGGATCGCCGTGCAGGCCAACGAGGGCGAGGGCCTGATCGTGTGGTTCAACACGCTGCTGGTCAGCGCCGGTGGTCAGGTGCTCTCCGAGGACGGCAAGCAGGTGACCCTCACCGACACCCCCGAGCACCGCGCCGCCACCGTCAGCGCACTGCAGGTCATCAAATCGGTGGCCACCGCGCCCGGCGCCGATCCGTCGATCACCCGCACCAACGAGGAAACCGCGCGGCTCGCGCTCGAGCAGGGCAAGGCGGCACTCGAGGTCAATTGGCCGTACGCGCTGGCGTCCATGCTGGAGAACGCGGTCAAGGGCGGCGTGGCCTTCCTGCCACTCAACCGGCTTCCGCAACTGGCCGGCAGCGTCAACAACGCGGGCACCTTCACGCCCAGTGACGAACAATTCCGGATCGCCTACCTGGCCAGCCAGCAGGTGTTCAGTTTCGCGCCGTACCCGCGGGTGCGGCCGGGCGCACCGGCGAAGGTGACGATGGGCGGCTTGAACCTGGCAGTGGCCCAGACGACCCGTCACAAAGCGGAGGCATTCGAAGCCATCAGGTGCCTACGCAACGTGCAGAGCCAGAAGTACGTCTCGATCGAAGGCGGACTGCCGGCGGTGCGAGCCTCGCTGTACTCCGACCCGGAATTCCAGACGCGGTATCCCGCGTACATGACCATCCGCCAGCAGCTCACCGATGCCGCGGTGCGGCCGGCGACCCCGGCCTATCAGGCGCTGTCGCTGCGCCTGGCGGCCGCGCTGAGCCCGATCACCCGGATCGACCCGGAGCGCACGGCCGACGAGCTCGCCGTGCAGGCGCAGAAGGCCATCGACGGGAAAGGCCTGCTGCCGTGACGGTCCGTACGGGCGAGCATCGGCTGGCGTTCTTCTTGGTGGCACCGGCGGCGGTGGTGATGCTGGCGGTGACCGGCTACCCGATCGCCTACGCGCTGTGGCTCAGCTTTCAGCGCAACAACCTGGCCACCCCCAACGACACCGCATTCATCGGCCTGGGCAACTACGAGACCATCCTGACCGACCGTTATTGGTGGACCGCGCTGACGGTGACGTTGGCGATCACGGTGGTGTCGGTGACGATCGAGTTCGTGCTGGGCCTGGCGCTGGCGCTGGTGATGCATCGCACGCTGCTGGGCAGGGGATTGGTGCGCACCGCGGTGCTGATCCCGTACGGGATCGTCACGGTGGCCGCGTCGTACAGCTGGTACTACGCGTGGACGCCCGGCACCGGATATCTGGCCAACCTGCTGCCGCAGGGTAGCGCGCCGCTGACCCAGCAGATCCCGTCGCTGTGTGTCGTCGTCCTCGCCGAGGTCTGGAAGACCACACCGTTCATGGCGTTGCTGCTGCTGGCCGGGTTGGCGCTGGTTCCCGAGGACCTGCTGAAAGCCGCGCAGATGGACGGCGCCGGTGCGTGGTCGCGGCTGGCGAAGGTCATCCTGCCGATCATCAAACCGGCGGTGGTGGTCGCGTTGTTGTTCCGCACGCTGGACGCGTTCCGCATCTTCGACAACATCTACGTGCTGACCGCGGGGCAGAACGACACCGAATCGGTGTCAATCCTGGGTTATGACAACCTGTTCAAGGGTTTCAACGTCGGGCTGGGTTCGGCGATCAGCGTGCTGATCTTCCTGTGTGTGGGCATCATCGCGCTGGTGTTCGTCAAGCTGTTCGGCGCCGCGGCACCAGGTGGTGACGCCGATGGGGCCTAAGCCACGACGCGCCCTCGCGTGGGTCGTCGCCGACACCGTGGTGGTGCTGTACGCGCTGCTTCCGGTGCTGTGGATTCTGTCCCTGTCGCTCAAGCCGACGTCAACGGTCAAGGACGGCAAGCTGATTCCGTCGTCGGTGACGCTGGACAATTACCGCGGCATCTTCCGGGGCGAGTTATTCAGCTCGGCGCTGTTCAACTCCATCGGAATCGGGCTGAGTACCACCGTGATTGCGGTGACGCTGGGCGCAATGGCGGCCTATGCCGTTGCCCGGCTGAACTTTCCGGGCAAACGGCTGCTGATCGGCACCACCTTGTTGATCAGCATGTTCCCGGCGATCTCACTGGTCACGCCGTTGTTCAACGTCGAACGCGCCGTCGGCCTGTTCGACACCTGGCCGGGGCTGATCCTGCCGTACATCACCTTTGCGCTGCCGCTGGCCATCTACACGTTGTCGGCGTTCTTCCGGGAGATCCCGTGGGATCTGGAAAAGGCGGCCAAGATGGACGGCGCCACGCCGGCTCAGGCGTTCCGCAAAGTGATTGTGCCGCTGGCGGCTCCGGGCCTGGTGACCGCGGCGATCCTGGTGTTCATTTTCGCCTGGAACGACCTGCTGCTCGCGTTGTCGCTGACGGCGACCAAGGCGGCGATCACGGCGCCGGTGGCGATCGCGAACTTCACCGGCAGTTCGCAGTTCGAGGAGCCCACCGGATCGATCTCGGCCGGAGCGATGGTGATCACCGTCCCGATCATCGTGTTTGTTCTAATCTTCCAACGACGGATTGTCGCCGGGTTGACCTCTGGCGCTGTGAAGGGATAGCGCAATGGCCGAGATCGTGCTGGAGCACGTCAACAAGAGTTACCCGGACGGTCACACCGCGGTGCAAGACCTCACCATCACCATCGCCGACGGCGAATTCCTGATCCTGGTGGGGCCTTCCGGGTGCGGCAAAACCACGACGCTGAATATGATTGCCGGACTTGAGGATATCTCGGGCGGCGAGCTGCGCATCGGCGGCGAACGGGTCAACGAGAAGGCGCCCAAGGACCGCGACATCGCGATGGTGTTCCAGTCGTACGCGCTCTACCCGCATATGACCGTGCGGCAGAACATCGCCTTCCCGCTGACGCTGGCCAAGATGCCCAAGACCGAGATCGCCCAGAAGGTCTCCGAGACTGCGCGAATTCTCGACCTGGCCGAGTTGCTGGATCGCAAGCCGTCGCAATTGTCGGGTGGGCAGCGACAGCGCGTCGCGATGGGCCGGGCCATCGTGCGAAACCCCAAGGCGTTTCTGATGGACGAGCCGTTGTCCAACCTGGACGCCAAACTGCGGGTGCAGATGCGCGGCGAGATCGCCCGGTTGCAGAAGCGGCTGGGCACCACCACCGTCTACGTCACGCACGACCAGACCGAGGCGATGACGCTGGGCGACCGGGTGGTGGTGATGCACGGCGGCATCGCGCAGCAGATCGGCACTCCCGAGGAGCTTTACGAACGTCCCGCCAACCTGTTCGTCGCGGGGTTCATCGGCTCGCCGGCGATGAACTTCTTCCCGGCCACGCGCACCGCCACCGGGCTGACGCTGCCCTTCGGTGAGGTGACGCTGGCGCCGGAAGTCCAGCAGGTGATCGCGCAGCACCCCACACCGGACAACGTCATCGTCGGGCTCCGGCCCGAGCATCTGGCCGACGCCACGCTGATCGACGCCTACCAGCGCATCAGGGCGCTGATCTTCGAGGTGAAAGTCGAGTTGGTCGAGTCGCTGGGCTCGGACAAATACGTGTACTTCACCACCGCGGGTCCGGCCGTGCAGGCGGCTCAGCTCGACGAGCTGGAGGCTGAGGGAGAAGTACGGGAAAACCATTTCGTGGCAAGGGTTTCCGCTGAGTCCAAGGCGGCTATCGGGCGGTCGGTCGAGTTGGCCTTCGACACCACGAAGCTCGCCGTGTTCGACGCCGACTCCGGGCTGAATTTGACCGTGCCCGCTGTTCCTCCCAAGTGATTCTGGACCAGGTCCGCGCACACCTGCGCGGTCATTTCGCCGGTGTGGAACCCGATTCCGCCAGCGTCACATTCCTGGGTGCCGAACCCATCGAGGTGCTGCGATTCGGTTCTGGGGCGGCCGGACTGGTGCACTACGTCTCGCTGGGCTGCTCGCGGCACCCGATGACCGACCCGACTCAGCTGGTCGCCGACCCGCAGCGCGGCCCGCGCGCCGAAGTTGTGCTGCGCCTGCGTAATCCGGGGCCGGCGACCGGGCTGGCGCGCAGTCTGGCGATACTGGCGGCGACGCCGGCGGTGGACGGTGTGGTGCTGGTCGAGGACGCGCTGATCGACCTCGGCGCACCGCTGTGGACGGGGGTGCCGTTCACCGCGGTGTTGTTGGGCCGCAGCGACATTCCCGACCTGCCGTTGCAGCCGCCGCTCGAGCAGGTGCAGTTTCTGTCCGCGACTCCCATCACCGCGACCGAGGCCGCTTGGGTGCGGCTCAAGGGTGCCGAGGCGATGCGCCAGGCCTGGCACCACGATGGCGTCGACGTGCTGGACCCGAATCGCCGGGCCGTGCAGCCTGGGCGTTGAGCGCGAGCAGACGCAAAAGCGCCCGACACGCCGACAAATTGGGGGCTTTTGCGTCTGCTCGGCAGATTAGAGCCAGCCCTGCTTGCGGAAGTTGAAGTACAGGAATAAGCAGAAGATGACCATCAGGCTGATCACCGTGGGGTAGCCCCAATGCTCGTCGAGCTCGGGCATGAATTTGAAGTTCATGCCGTAGATCCCGGCGACCATGGTGGGCACCGCGATGATGCCGGCCCAGGCCGATATCTTGCGCATGTCCATGTTCTGCTGCATACCGACGCGGGCCAACGCGGCCTGCACCAGCGAGTTGAGCATCTCGTCGTAGGCCGCGATCTGCTCGGCGGCTTCGGTCTGGTGATCGGAGACGTCGCGCAGATAACGCCGCACTTCCTTGGAGATCAGGTCTTTGCTCTCGTTCTGTATGCGCTGGAACGCCCCCGACAGCGGGCTGACGCAGCGGCGCAGCTCGACGACCTCCCGCTTGAGCAGATAGATCGGTTCGACGTCGAGTTGACGAGTCGGGGCAAACGCGACCTCTTCGATGGCGTCGATGTCGCATTCCATCAGCCTGGTCACCGCGAGGTAGTGGTCCACGACGTAGTCGGCGATGGCATGCATGACCACGTACGGTCCCAGCCGCAGATGCTCGGGGTCGGCTTCCATCCGCTTGCGCACGTCGTGCAGGCCGCCGTGCTCACCGTGCCGGACGGTGACCACGAAGTTCTCGCCGACGAAGATCATCACCTCGCCGGTTTCGACGATCTGGCGCGCCAGCGCCACCGATTCGTGCTCGACGTAATTCACGGTCTTGAGCACGAAGAACAACGTGTCGTCGTAGCGATCCAGCTTGGGCCGTTGGTGGGCGTGCACGGCGTCTTCGACCGCCAACGGGTGCAGTCCGAAAACGTCCGCCACTTCCTGCATTTGGGCCTCGTCGGGTTCGTACAGACCGATCCAGACGAACGCGGTGGGCCCAGGCTCCTCCGTTCCGTGCTGCGCGGTTCGTTCTACTTCGCGGACCTTGGCCAGCGCGGCGGCGTGCGTGTAGTCGCCGGGTAGCCGGTGGCCGTCGACATAGACAGCGCAGTCGACCAACGCCTCGGTCGTGGCCGCTGCGAACCGGGTGTACGTGGTGCTCGTAGACGCGGGGTCGCGCGAGTGGTCGCAACGCTTCAGGCAATGCGTCAGGGCCTGGGAACACATCAACCTCCGATCGCAGCGCAGGTCTGACGGGCGGTGGTCCATGCTACGCGTCCTGTCATAACAACGCCTGACGGTTTCCGGTCGGCGGGGGTGCGCTAGTTTCGACCCCGACATCCAATCTTCTCCAAGGAGCACACCGACGTGAGCGCAAGTCCTCTCAAGGTCGCCGTGACTGGTGCCGCCGGCCAGATCGGCTACAGCCTGTTGTTCCGCTTGGCCAGTGGCTCGCTGCTGGGCCCGGACCGCCCGATCGAGCTGCGTCTGCTCGAGATCGAGCCCGCGCTGAAGGCCCTCGAGGGTGTCGTGATGGAACTCGACGACTGCGCGTTCCCGCTGCTGGCCGGCGTCCAGATCGGCGCGGACGCGAACAAGATCTTCGACGGTGTGAACCTGGCGCTGCTGGTGGGCGCGCGTCCGCGTGGCCCGGGCATGGAGCGCGGTGACCTGCTGGAGGCCAACGGCGCGATCTTCACCGCGCAGGGCAAGGCGCTGAACTCCGTGGCCGCCGACGACGTCCGCATCGGCGTGACCGGCAACCCGGCCAACACCAACGCGCTGATCGCGCTGAGCAACGCCCCCGACATCCCCAAGGAGCGGTTCTCCGCGCTGACCCGCCTGGACCACAACAGGGCGATTTCGCAGCTGGCCGCCAAGACGGGCGCCAAGGTGACCGACGTCAAGAAGATGACCATCTGGGGCAACCACTCGGCAACCCAGTACCCCGACATCTTCCACGCCGAGATCGGCGGCAAGAACGCCGCCGAAGTGGTCAACGACCAGAACTGGATCGAGAACGACTTCATCCCGACGGTCGCCAAGCGCGGCGCGGCGATCATCGACGCGCGCGGCGCCTCCTCGGCCGCCTCGGCCGCGTCGGCCACCGTGGATGCCGCCCGCTCCTGGTTGCTGGGCAGCCCGGACGGTGACTGGGTGTCGATGGCGGTCTTCTCCGACGGCTCCTACGGCGTGCCGGAAGGGATCGTGTCCTCGTTCCCGGTGACCACCAAGGACGGCAACTGGTCGATCGTGCAGGGCCTGCAGATCGACGAGTTCTCCCGCGGCCGCATCGACAAGACCACCGCCGAGCTGGTCGACGAGCGCGCCGCCGTCACGGAGCTCAAGCTGATCTGACCGCGTTCTCAGATTCCGGTAACTAGACCGGCGTAGCCTACCGCCCAGGACCTGCCAAGGGGGGCTACGCATGAAGTTTTTCAACCGGACGCCGCAGCAAGGCCCCCAAGACCCACGCGCGGCGGTCCGGGATGCTGTAACACGCTGGGCTGCGGCGAATTTTGCCGGCGCAGACAGGCCAATGCTGACCAAGCTCGCCGACGGTATCGCCACCCTGCAGTCGGACTCCTGCGATCTGAAAATAAGGCTGTCGGCCGAGTCGTCGAAGACCGGAAAGCCCGTCTACGCGGTCAGCTGGCTGGATGAGTTGCACTCTTTCGAACTGTCCGCGCTCCAGGCACAGCAGCTCGGCCTCGAGGCCGACACATTCAGCCTTCAGGGCGTTGGCGGTCGCCCACGCAACGACCGCCGAGCACCCGCTGTGCATATCGAACGGTTGCGGCTCGACAACGCAAAACCCATCGGCAGCGACGATTCGATCAACGTGGCGGTCACCTGTGACACCCATCGGCTACCACCCGAGGTGCGGCTGCGCGTCGGCTATGTGGTCGACAACATGATCACCGTGCTGTCGCCCGTCCTCGGCGAGGTCCCGGCCGATAGCGTGCTGCGCCGGCAGCTCGAACCGCTGGCCGAAGACGGCTGGGGCGGAGGGCCCGTCCCGATGTTCGTCGACCTGGTCGTGGTTCACCAGCAGGGCGCCGATCTGGATTTCACCGTCGTCAGCAACACGCTGACCGCGCTGGTTGACGTTGTCGCGGCGCGCGGCCCGCAACGCGACGACCTGGCCACCGCGGCGGCGGGGTGGTTGGGTGCGATATCCGTCGATGGCCCGGATTCCCATTTGGTCACCAGCGTGCGCCAGAGCCTCACCCGAATCGTCGGGGGCGGTGAACACTTCAAGCTGTTGGTGCCCGCCGAATTGACCACCACCGGCATCGCCTACTACGGGTTCAGTTGTGCGGGCGGCTTTTTCCCGTTGGCGATGACGCCCGCGCAGGCCCAAGCCGCCGGGGTCAGATCCGGCGGTGTGGTCCTGGCCAGCACCCTCACCGTCGATGCCGGCGAGCGCCGGGACCTCGCACAGCTGCACGACCTGGAGCTGACGCTGGGCGGCGGAACGAACGGGGAGACTCTCGGCACGGTGGTCGCCACGTTCCACCAGCCGCCGCCACCCAACCTGATGCTGCGCATGTGCCGGCTCTTCGGGGAAAGCTCGGCGGTCTCGCTCAAGCCCGTCAACGAGCTACGCAGCGACGGGGTGCTGATATTCACCCTGTATCCGGTCACCGGGGATCAACCAGCCGGGCTCACTTCGTTGGCGGTGGACCTGTGTGTGAACGAGGGTTCGGCAACGTCTATTCGGCCCGTCGCTGTCAGCAACACCCTGGCGGAACTGCTCGACGCCGTCGCGCCGGATGAAGAAAAGCCGCTGGCCCGTGACATGTTCGCCGATCCGGGACCGGCTTCGACGCCCGCCACGAATTTTGCTGGTTCGGCGCCTCCGGGCTATCTCGAATGTTTCCTCACCGCCGCCGAATTGCCCGGAATGCTGCTCGCCGAAGACAACCGGCTGTTGCGCACGTTCGAAGAGGACGCCGAGACGTTCCCGGCCGCCGGCGGCTTGGTGTGTGGTCTGGCCCGCTGGGCGCCGACGCAGGAGTCGTACCGCGGGCAAGCGCCACCGGCTGGGGTCACCCGGTCTGACCGGGTGATCGATTTGCGGTGGATGTTTGCCGACGCCGCATCGGCGCAGCATTGGCACCGCACCCGGTTCAGCGAGAACTCGGAAGGTATGCCCGCCCTCGGGTCGCAGACCGTGGCGGGCGTCGAGTACCACGCATTCGGTGGCCGACAACGTGATGCGCTGTTTGGTATGACGTTGGTCTCGTTCAATTTCCTTTTCGTGATCGGCCCGGTCGTAGCCAAGGTATTTCTGGCCGACACCGAGGACCTCGGCCTCAGCATCGATCTGGCCGCGCAGGTTGCCCACGGCGCCGGCCAGCGCATTCTCGGGGCGTTGTCGTCCAACGCTCCTGCGGTGAACACCGCGCCGACGCAGCAGCCGTCGGTGAAAACCTCGTGGGCGTCGTTGGTCGCCTCGGATTTATTCACGTGGTTCAACATGCGTGAGGTTGGCCGCGCGGCGCTGGATCAGTGGCGGACGTGGATCACCGTGCAACCGGGCGGATTCCAGGATTTCATCCGGCTGCGGTTCGCAATCGACGGTGCCGGAGACGTCGTCGGGTTCGGCCTCGGGCTTGACCGTCGATGGCTCGACGGACCGGGCATGGGCATGGCCAACGGTGGTGACCTGGCCAAAAGCGTTATCGGCACACTGGCAGACTCCGACCCGATTCTGGACGAGGTCGCTGACCAGGTGCACACCACCGCATTGAGCCGGGCCGGCGCGATTATCGGCTCCCCGGATGCGATCGCCGACCTGCCGGGCAACGCTCAGGTCGCGTCATTCATCCGCACGTTCCTCGACCCATCGGCTGGCCCGGCCACCGTCGCCGGGTTGGGCGTGCTGACCGCCAAAAATATTGGTACGCAAGGTAATTCACCGGCGGAGCGGGCCACTGTCTGGCTCGCCATCGACTGGTCGCTGACGGGACATCCGGAGTGGTAGTTCACCCGGTCGCGGCGGCGGTCCTGTGGTCCCAGTCCAGCGCCCATACCCGCACCGTGCCGTCGTCGGAGCCGGAGATGACGACGTGCGCGTCGGCGCTGATCGCCACCGAGGTCACCCTCGCGGTGTGCCCCACCAGCCTGACGAGCTGTGTTTCGGTCGCTACGTCGAATACCGATGCCACGGTACCGGCGCCGCAGACCAGCACACCGGCGCCGGGCAGCCACGCGGCCGCGGTTGCGCGTACGAACCGCCGGTGGCACCGCGCCGTGGCAAGATCCCACAGGCCCACCATCGCCGGCGAGGCGATCATGGCCAGGTCCCTATCACGATCGAGGATCGCCGCGGAGAAGCCGCCGATCTCCGGATAGGCCGAGACCCGTTGCCCGGACCGTACGTCCCACGAGTTGACGATGAGGTCGAGACCGGCCGAAAGAGCTCGGCGCGCGTCGGGGCTGATTGCCAGGGCGCCGATCCCGCTGACGTGGTGTCCGGCCAGGGTGCGAAGACGGGTGCCGGTGCCGACGTCCCACACCGCGATCGCGCCTTGATTGCGGCCGGCGGTCAGTGCGGTGGTGCCGTCGGCGCTCAGCACGGCGACGCTGTGGTTTTCGGTATTCTCGAAAACCCCTCTAGGCTTACCCGACTCGACGTCCCACACCGTCACCGGGGCATCCGCTTGCGCCGAAATAGCCGTTGCGCCATCCGAACTCAACTGCAGCGCGGTGATCTGCGAATCGGCGCCCGCTCGCAACTGTCGGCCGCTTCCCGCCGCCGCACCGATGACGGTCCAGGCGAACAGCGACCCATCCGCGCCGCCGGAAACCGCGACGCTCGCGTCCGCGCTCAATGCCACGGCGTTTACGCCCCGGCCGTGACCGGTGAGGCACCGCCGTTGCCAGCCGTCGCTCAACCTGCCCAACGGGCGCGAGCGGCCCAAGTTCCGCCACAGATCGAAGAGGCGAGCGTCGCGACGGAAACCGGGCACCAGCCGGGCCGAATGAATCTCGTCCTCGGCGGCCGCGGTGTCGCCGGCGTCACGATGTGCTTGCGCCCGAGCGATCGTCGCCTCCACTAACCGGCTGTCCGCGGAGATCTCGACGGCCGATCGCGGTCGCACGTACTCCCATGGCGCAGCCGGCCCGGCCCCGGATGGAAGCGCCGTGACCGTCAGGGTGCCGTCCTGCCCGGCGGTGATCGCGCTGCGACCGCCTGCGGTGACCGTCAGTGGCCCGCCAGTGCCGACGGCGATCGTGCACAGGCATCGCACCTCGCCGAACTGCCAGACCCGCAGCCCGACCCGGGGATTCGCCGACACGACGATCCCCGGCGGACCGAACGCCACCTCGGGCCGGGTAGCGGTCCGCTCGGTAAACGTGTGCAGCAGCGTCCCGGTGGCCATCTCCCACACCACGACTTGGTTGTCATCCTCGAACTGGCCGTCGAATTGGCAACAGCCAACGGCAAGTAGGCGACCGTCAGGGCTCAGCCGCAGCGAATTCACGGTGCCAGGATGATCGCTCAGTGTCCGCAGCCAGCGGCCGGTGCCTACATCCCAGATCTTGATGTCCCGCGAGTGCCCGGTCACCAGGAGCTGCCCGTCCGGCGTCAGGGCGATTGTCCCGCAGTCGATTTGGTGGACGACGTGGGCGGTCAGCGTCTCGGAGATGCGCACGACGTTGTCCTGGTCGCCGCCCGCGGAAAGCACGTGCCGGCCGCCGGCGGAGAACATCACCTTGCTGACCGCCCCGTGGTGCCGTGGTAATTCGTGCAGGCGCCGGCCGCCGGCGACCTCCCATACGAAGACGGTTCCGTCTTTGGCGCCCGACACTGCGAGGTGCCCGTCGGCGTCGACGTCGACGGCGGTCACGTGGTCGGCATGACCGGCCAGCACGTGCAGGCAACGTTGTGCGGGCAGGTCCCAAAGCCGTGGTGCGCTGTCCCACGCGTGGCTGGTGATCGCGACCCGCATGTTCGCGGCGACCGCCAGCGACGACAAGCCGTGGCGGTGCCCCGCCTCGAAGGCTCGCACGCAGACCCCGGTCACCAGATCCCACACCCGCACGGTGCCATCCGTGCTGCCCGACACGAGAATGCTGCCGTCCGCGCTGACCGCCAGGGAGCGGACCTCGCTGGTGTGGCCGGTGAGCGTTCGTGGCGACGGGAGCGCGGTGCCGCAACCCGATTCGGCGCGGACGGCGGCCAGTAACTCATCGCACAGCGGATCCAACGGGTGGCTGGCCCGTACCGCGGCAAGCATTTCGACCAGTCGATCGTCGGTGATCTCGCCGCGTCGCCAGCGGTGAAGCCCGCGGTTGTACACCGATTGCGGGTGCTGCGCATCGATCCCCAGCGCTGTGTCCCAAAGGTTTTCGGCTTGCTCGGGGAGACCCAGGTCGAGCATGGACAGGGCGTGGTTGTTGAGGCCGTCGGCCCGCGATCCCACGGCGTCGGGCTTCGACCGCGGGTATGGCACACCGATCAGCCGCTGATACAGGTCGGCGATCTCGTCGGCGAGCACGGCGAAGCCTCGGGACCGCGTCGTCGGGTTCACATCCAGGCAGCGGGTCAGCACCCGGGCCAGACCGTCGGGCAGCGGCGGACCCGCCGGGTCATCGGGATCGTCGCGGTAGGCCGCGAACGCCTCGGCAGCAACCTGACCGGCGCGCACCGGTGGCGCGCCGGTGAACATCTCCCAGACGCTGATGGCCCATGACCACACGTCGGTGGCTTTGGTCAGCGGATCGGGCCGGCCACCGGTTTGGCTGGTGTGGGCGGCTCGGGCCTGTTCGGGGGAGCAGTAGGCCGGGGTCATGCCCCCGTAGCCGGCCAGCACGCTGACTCCCGGTGTGGTGTCGGTGGTTTCGCCGGTCACGGCGCGGGCTTTGGCCAGGCCGAAATCGGTGACCTTCACCGTCCAGTCAGCGGTCAGCATCACATTGGCCGGTTTGACGTCCTGGTGGATCAAGCCCTGGCTGTGGGCGTAGGCCAGGCCCCAGGCGAACTGGATCGCGACGTCGAGGATGCGGGCGACGATCTCCTCGCGGGTGCCCGCGTACAGCCGGCCGGACTCGATGGCGTCGGACAGGCTGCCGCCGTCGACCCATTCGGCGAACACCCGCGGCACCCCGCCCAGTCGGCGCACATATACACACGCCACGATGTGCGGGTGCAGTCCCAGCCCCACCCAGGTCTGGGCCTCGGTCTCGAAGTCGGCCATCCGCTGCGGCGAGGAAACCAGTTCCCGGCGGGGGGTTTTCACCGCCAGGTCGATGTCCCAACCGAGGTGGTGCACCCGATGCACCACACCCATCCCGCCGGCCCTGATCACCTGGCGCACCTCATAGAGACCATCGGCGACGTCGCCGACGACCCATTCCCCGGAGTGGCTCGACCGCCTCACGCGCTCACATGTCCTGAGCCGTCGCGGTGTGGCGTTGGTCGCCTTGATCGCCCTGGCCGCCGGTCGCGGCGAAAAGGGTCTCCGGTATCGCGAACGCAAACGCCACGAGCTGCCCCCAGGCTTTTCTGAATAGACCGCCGCCGTCAAATCGGCGCGGACAATGGCTACCGATCATAGGCGGCGTCCATGCCGGAAGGCCTCATCTCGTCGTTCCCGGCCGGCCGACGATCGCCGAGCTGCGGATTATCTGAAACGGTCAAGCTGGGTTAGGCCGACTAAACGTCGGCCAGTAACCTGTCTCCGTGTCCGAATTGCTTGAAAGTCCCCCCACTCGTCATCACCGACGACGAGATCTTCCAGGCACACGTAGGCGGCAAGCTTGCCGTAGGCCTGACGGCTCCGCTGGATACCCAGCGCGCCCTGTCGATCGCGTACACGCCGGGCGTCGCGCAGGTCAGTCGCGCGATCGCCGCCGATCGCACCCTGGCCGCCCGATACACCTGGGCGAACCGGCTGGTGGCCGTCGTCAGCGACGGCAGCGCGGTACTGGGCCTCGGCGACATCGGACCGGCGGCGTCGCTGCCGGTGATGGAGGGCAAGTGCGCGCTGTTCAAGGAGTTCGCCGGCCTGGACGCGATCCCGATCGTGCTGGACACCAAGGATCCCGACGAGATCGTCGAAACCCTGATCCGGTTGCGGCCGACGTTCGGTGCGGTCAACCTCGAGGACATCTCCGCGCCGCGCTGCTTCGAGATCGAACGACGGCTGATCGAGGCGCTGGACTGCCCGGTGATGCACGACGACCAGCACGGCACGGCGATCGTCGTGCTGGCGGCCCTGATGGGCGCCAGCAAGTTGCTGGGCCGTGACATGTCCTCGCTTCGGGTGGCGGTGTCCGGTGCCGGCGCCGCGGGCATCGCGTGCACGAAACTCCTGATGTCCATGGGGGTTTCGGACATCACGGTGCTCGACTCGCGTGGCATTCTGCACACCGGGCGCAGCGACATGAACACCGTCAAAGTCGATCTGGCGCACCGCACCAATCCGCGCGGTCTCACCGGCGGCCTGGTGGAGGCGCTCGACGGCGCGGACGTATTCCTCGGGGTGTCGGCGGGCCTGGTCCCCGAGGAGCTGATCGCCACGATGGCACCCGGCGGCATTGTGTTCGCGCTGTCCAACCCGGATCCGGAGATACACCCCGACGTCGCGGCCAAGTACGCCGCGGTGGTGGCCACCGGCCGCAGCGACTTCCCGAACCAGATCAACAACGTGCTCGCGTTCCCGGGGCTGTTCCGCGGCGCTTTCGATGCCGGAGCGCCCCGGATCACCGAAAAGATGATGGTGGCCGCGGCCGAGGCGATCTTCTCCGTCGTCAGCGACGACCTCGCCGTCGACCGGATCGTGCCGAGCCCACTGGATCTGCGCGTCGGGGAAACGGTGGCCGCGGCAGTGGCTTTCGCCGCCGGGTGACGACTCGGCAGGCTGGCCGCGCTGCTGCTCGCTGTTGGGATCGCGGCGGCCGGCTGCGCGGGCGACAGTGGTCGCCCAGCGGAGCTGGTGGTCGGATCCAAACCCGGTGCCGAGTCGAGCCTGCTGGCCGCGCTCTACGTCGCGGCATTGCGGTCCTACGGGTTCGGGGCGCATGCCGAAACCGCCAGCGATCCGATGACGAAGCTGGATCTGGGCGACGTCACCGTCGTGCCCGCCTTCACCGGACAGGTGTTGCGGGCCCTGCAGCCCGGCGCCTCGGTGCTCGCGGACAAGCAGGTGTACCAGGCGATGATCGCGGCGCTACCCGAGGGCATCGTCGCCGGCGACTACGCCACTGCTGCCGAAGACAAACCCGCACTGTTGGTCACACAGGCGACCGCGAAGGCCTGGGGCGGCAGCGACCTGAGTGAGCTGCCGAGCCACTGCGACGGGCTGACCAACGGTGTGGTCGCCGGCGGCCAGCCGCCGTCGATGGTGGGCTCGTGCCGGTTGCCCGCGCCGCGTGAATTCCCGGATCGCCCAACGATGTTGGCCGCCCTGCGGGACGGTCAGCTGACCGCGGGCTGGACCACCACCGCCGCGCCCGACACTCCCGCCGACCTGGTCGTGCTGGCCGACGGCAAACCCGCGCTGATACAGGCCGAGAACCTGGTGCCGCTGTATCGGCGCAACGCGCTGAATGACCGTCAGGTGCTGGCGATCAACGAAATCGCCGGCGTGCTGGACACCGCGGCCCTGGCCGACATGCGCCGTCAGGTCCTTAGCGGCGCCGACCCGCAGGCGGTGGCCGGCGGGTGGCTGGGGGAGCATCCGCTCGGTCGTTGACCGCCTGCGATCGAGTCTGCGGGTGCGGCGCCGATCCTGCGTCCAGGCACTGGTTTTCGCGCGATCGGCGGCCCTCAACGCAGGCTCGGCGTGCAGTTTCAGGCCAGTGCGATACCTCGCAGCGACTACTCGCGGGACGACGCTGCCGAGTCGCTGCGAGGTGGACAAATCGCGTGCCGGCCGACGCAGCGACGCATGTGGCTATTGCGGCCAATGCGACATGGGTGACCGGCGGTGTGTTCGGGCGCTCACCCACCCCGGGTTACCGCGTCCACGAGGGCGTCGCGAAACACCCCAGTCGATCGACCTCGCCGAGGGAGACAATCGTGCGCTCCGGGACCGGATTTGGTGCGATTTAGTGCACAAATTTTCGGCCAGTCACGAAGTAAAACCGCAGATCAGCATCCTGCGGCCAGTCCGATCCACGAATCGTGAGCCAAGTCAGGGCTCAGTTGCGGGGGATCAGCCGGCCCATCGCGATCGGGAACAGCCGCTGATAACCCGAACCCGTCAGCCGGACCAGCACGTCCAGGATCTTGGCGTCCGCGCCGACCAGCACCCGGGCCCTGTTCTTGCGCACCGCCTCCAGGATGATGCGCGCGGCGCGTTGTGGGCTCATATGGGCGACCCGCTTGTCGAACATCTTGGCCAGCTCGTCGCGGTCGAGTCCCTCGGCGGCGGTGGCGTTACGGGCGATCCCGGTCTTGATACCGCCGGGGTGCACCGTCGTCACCTTCACGGGATGGCCGGCCACCGCCATCTCCTGGCGCAGCGCCTCGGTGAAGCCGCGGACGGCGAATTTGGCCGAGTTGTACGCGGCCTGCCCGGGCACCGAGAACAACCCGAACACGCTGGAGACGTTGACGACGTGGCCGTCGCCGGAGGCGATCAGGTGCGGCAGGAATGCCTTGGTGCCGTTGACCACGCCCCAGAAGTCGACGTCCATCACCCGCTCGATGTCCTTGAACTGGCTGACCTCGATGTCGCCGGTGAAGGCGATGCCGGCGTTGTTGTAGATCTGGTTCACCTTGCCGAAGTGCTCGTTGACCGCGTCGGCGTAGAGCAGGAAGGCCTCGCGCTCGGTGACGTCGAGGCGGTCGGTCTTGACTTGGGCGCCGATCGCCTTGAGTTGTTCCTCGGTCTCGGCCAGTCCCTCAGTGTTGACGTCGCAGATCGCCACGCTGGCGCCGGAGCGGCCCAACTCGATGGCCAGCGCCTGGCCGATACCCGAACCCGCCCCTGTCACCACGGCGACTTTGCCGGCGAACCCCTCCATGAACACCCTCCCTGGTGTCGACGCATTTCGGTCGACGTTACCCGGTACCAGCGGTTCCGGATACCAGGGGTGGCCAAGCGCACATCGCGGCCGGCGGCCAAATCGGTTGCCGCGGCCATCAATGCCTCCGGCGCCACGCGGCGTCGGCGGAGATGGCGGTACAGGTGGCGATGTCGTGAGGGGCGGTACCGCGACTGGCGGAGGGGGCAGCATCCTCACCCCAGGTGACCCGGGGTGCCACCGGCGACAACGGCGCGACGGGTGGTTCTGGGCAATCCAGCTGACTGACGAGCGCGCGCAAAATGCCCGCCGACGCGGCGTGTCGATGTACAGACACGCGCGCTCGCCGAACAGGGCGGCTAGGCGAACGCCGTGTCGATGATCTCCTGCTGCTCGACGGCGTGCACCTTCGACGAACCCGACGACGGGGCCGACATGGCCCGTCGCGAACTGCGCTTGATCCCGGTTAGCTTGTCCGGCAACAGTTCTGGCAGCTCCAGGCCGAACCGCGGCCACGCTCCCTGGTTGGCCGGCTCCTCTTGGACCCAAAAGAACTCCGTGGCGTTCTCGTATCGGTCCAGCGTCGCGGCGAGCCGGCGTTTCGGCAGCGGGGCGAGCTGTTCGATACGCACGATCGCGATGTCGTCGCGGTTGTCCTTGGCCTTGCGGGCGGCCAGCTCGTAGTAGATCTTGCCGCAGGTCAGCAGGATCCGGGTGACCTTGCTGCGGTCCCCGATGCCGTCCTCGTAGGTCGGTTCCTCGAGCACCGAGCGGAACTTGAGCTCGGTGAAGTCCCTGATCTCGCTGACCGCGGCCTTGTTGCGCAGCATCGACTTCGGCGTGAACACGATCAACGGGCGCATCACCCCGTCCATGGCGTGCCGGCGCAACAAGTGGAAGTAGTTGGCCGGAGTGGACGGCACCGCGATCGTCATCGAGCCCTCGGCCCACAGTTGCAGGAAGCGTTCGATGCGGCCCGAGGTGTGGTCGGGGCCCTGCCCCTCGTGGCCGTGCGGCAGCAGCAACACCACGGTCGACAGCTGGCCCCATTTGGCCTCACCGGAGCTGATGAACTCGTCGATGATCGACTGCGCGCCGTTGACGAAGTCGCCAAACTGACCCTCCCACAACACAACTGCGTCGGGGTTGCCCACGGTGTAGCCGTACTCGAAGCCCACGACGGCGTACTCCGACAGCGGTGAGTCGTAGACCAGGAACTTGCCGCCGGTGGGCTTGCCGTCCTTGTCGGTCGCCAGCAACTGCAACGGGGTGAACTCCGCGCCGGTGTGGTCGATGATCACCGAATGCCGTTGGGAGAACGTCCCGCGGCGGCTGTCCTGTCCGGACAGCCGCACCAGCTTGCCCTCGGACACCAGGGTGCCCAGCGCCAGCAGCTCGCCGAAGGCCCAGTCGATCTTGCCTTCGTAGGCCATCTCCCGGCGCCTATCCAGCACCGGCTGCACGCGCGGGTGCGCGGTGAATCCCTCCGGCAACGACACGAACGCGTCGCCGATGCGGGCCAGCAGCGACTTGTCCACCGAGGTGTCCAGCCCGGCCGGGATCATCTGGTCTTCCTCGACTGACAAGCTGGGCTGCGCGCCGTGCTTCTCCACGTCGCGGACCTCGTTGAACACCCGCTCCAGCTGGCCCTGGTAGTCGCGCAGCGCGTCCTCGGCCTCTTTCAGCGAGATGTCGCCGCGGCCGATCAGCGCTTCGGTGTAGCTCTTGCGGGCACCGCGCTTGGTGTCCACGACGTCGTACATGTACGGGTTCGTCATCGACGGGTCGTCGCCCTCGTTGTGCCCGCGCCGGCGGTAGCACAGCATGTCGATGATGACGTCCTTGTGGAACCGCTGACGGAAGTCGATGGCCAGCTTGGCCACCCACACGCACGCCTCGGGGTCGTCGCCGTTGACGTGGAAGATGGGCGCGCCGATCATCTTGGCGACGTCGGTGCAGTACTCGCTGGACCGGGAGAACTCCGGCGCCGTGGTGAAGCCGATCTGGTTGTTGACGATGAGGTGGATGGTGCCGCCGACGCGGTAACCGGGCAGGTTCGCCATGTTCAGCGTCTCGGCGACCACGCCCTGGCCGGCGAAGGCGGCGTCGCCGTGCAGCATCAGCGGCACCACCGAGAAGCGCTGTTCGCCGTCCTTGTCCAAGAGGTCCTGCTTGGCCCGGACCAGGCCCTCAAGTACCGGGTCCACGGCCTCCAGGTGCGACGGGTTGGCGGTCAGCGATACCTGAATGTCGTTGTCGCCGAACATCTGTATGTAGACCCCGGTGGCGCCGAGGTGGTATTTGACGTCACCGGAGCCGTGCGCCTGGGACGGGTTCAGGTTGCCCTCGAACTCGCTGAAGATCTGCGAGTAGGGCTTGCCGACGATGTTGGCCAGCACGTTGAGCCGGCCGCGGTGCGGCATCGCGATGACCACTTCGTCCAGGCCGTGCTCGGCGCACTGGTCGATCGCCGCGTCCATCAACGGGATCTGGCTTTCGGCGCCTTCCAGCGAGAACCGCTTCTGCCCAACGTATTTGGTCTGCAGGAACGTCTCGAAAGCCTCCGCGGCGTTAAGCCTGCTGAGGATGTATTTCTGTTCGGCCACAGTGGGTTTGACGTGTTTGGTCTCGATCCGCTCTTCCAGCCACTTCTGCTGTTCGGGCTCGAGGATGTGGGTGTACTCCACGCCGATGTGGCGGCAGTACGCGTCGCGCAGCAGGCCCAGCACGTCGCGCAGCTTCTTGTACTCGCAACCGGCAAAGCCGTTGACCTTGAACACCCGATCGAGATCCCACAGCGTCAGACCGTGATTGAGTATCTCGAGATCGGGGTGGCTGCGGAACCGGGTGGTGTCCAACCGCAGCGGGTCGATGTCGGCCATCAAATGTCCGCGGTTGCGGTAGGCCGCGATCAACTCCATGACACGCGCGTTCTTGTCCACGATCGAGTCCGGGTTGTCGGTGCTCCAGCGCACCGGCAGGTACGGGTTACCCAGCTCGCGGAAGATCTCGTCCCAAAAACCGTCCGACAGCAGCATTTCGTGGATGGTGCGCAGGAAGTCGCCGGACTCCGCGCCCTGGATGATGCGGTGGTCGTAGGTCGACGTCAGGGTGATCAGCTTGCCGATACCCAGTTCGGCGATGCGCTCCTCGCTGGCGCCCTGGAACTCGGCGGGGTATTCCATGGCGCCGACGCCGATGATGGCGCCCTGGCCGGCCATCAGCCGCGGCACCGAGTGCACGGTGCCGATGGTGCCCGGGTTGGTCAGCGAAATCGTCACTCCGGCAAAGTCTTCGGCGGTCAGCTTGCCGTCGCGGGCGCGCCGCACGATGTCTTCGTAGGCGGAGACGAACTCGGCGAAGCGCAATTCCTCGCAGCGCCTGATGCCGGCCACCACCAGGGAGCGCTTGCCGTCTTTGCCCTGCAGGTCGATGGCCAGGCCAAGGTTCGTATGAGCTGGTGTGACGACATTCGGCTTGCCGTCGACCTCGGTGTAGTGCCGGTTCATGTTCGGGAACTTCTTGACGGCCTGCACCAGCGCGTAGCCCAGCAGATGGGTGAACGAGATCTTGCCGCCGCGATTGCGCTTGAGCTGGTTGTTGACGACGACCCGGTTGTCGATCAGCAGCTTGGCCGGAACGGCCCGGACACTCGTCGCCGTCGGCACGTCCAGCGACGCGGACATGTTCTTGACGACGGCCGCGGCGGCGCCGCGCAGGACCTGCATCTCGTCGCCTTCGACTGGCGGGGGAGGCGGGGTCCTGGCCGGCGCGGGTGCGGCGGCCGGCGCGGCAGCCGCGCCGTTGCCCGCGGGTGGGCTGGCGGGCTCGGCGGGCGCTGCCGCGGGTGCCGGTTTGGCCGCCGGGGCGGCGGGAGTTGCGGCGGGGGCGGGTGCCGCGGTCTCGGTCGCCGTCTCGGGGTTGTAGTCAACCAGGAACTCGTGCCAGCTCGGATCCACCGAGGAAGGGTCGTCGCGGAACTTGCGGTACATCTCCTCGACCAGCCACTCGTTTTGCCCGAATGGTGAACTGATGTTGCCCACGGCCGGTGTTCGCCTCAATTCTTCTGTCCTGCAAGCGTTTGCGCGACGCCTGCTAATCCTTGGGGCGGACGCAGAAGGCTTCCGCCCCATAAAGGCTAGCGCTTTGTCGACGATTCGCCAGAAAGACCGGGAAGCCGGGCTCCGAGGAGCCCCTAACCGGCCTCGTGAATCGCCGGCAGCAGGTGCAGCACGCCTGGCCAGCGCATCGGCGGGCGGCCGAAGGCGGCGCGGGCGTTGTTGACGATCTTCTTGCCCACGATGCGGTTGCCGGCGCCGCCGATCGCGGCGCCGATGCCGACCGGCAGCATCTTGCCGAACATCAGCGCGCCGCGTCGTACCGCATAGCGCCTGACGGCGTACTTGAGCATCCGGGTGTTCAACCGCGCCAGGGTCGACATCGGCAGCGTTGCCATGCCCTCGGCCAGCCAGCCGCCATTGGTGCGGCCCGGACCGATCAGTTCGCCGATGGCTCGCTTGCTGTCGTCTCCGACCAAGACGGCCAGCACCAGGGCCCGGCGCCGCTCCCGATGGTCGGCATGGACGCCGTAGACGTTGGCGCGCGCCAGTACGAACAGCGCGGTGAATTCCAGAAAGAACACTGTCTCGCCGGCACCCGCCGACATCGCCGCCACCGTCCCGACCCCGGGAAATGTCGCCGCCGTACCCACCGCGGCGCCGCTTGCCATCAGCGCGGCCAAGTAGCGCTTCTCCAGTTTGGTGACGATCTCGGCAGGACTGGCATCGGGGTGCGCGCGCCGCAGCCGGGCCACATAGGCCTCTGCGGCTGGGCCCTGTGCGTGTGCGCTACGCTCGATGACCTGCGCCAATGCGCGCGCGGACGCCTTGGGACGACCGTCTGTGGTGGCCGGCGGCGATTCCGGGTTTGACCGTTTACGTCGGGCGCTCATATTGCCTCTCCTGCGAATGGCGTTCCTTCAGGCTAACGCCCGGTGGTGTGCGCCTGGTTCCACCTGGCTTCCAGCCAGCAAAAAGTTGCCTACCGGCTTCGCCGATTTGCCCGCCCGGAATAATGCAAGGCTGGATCGAAACGAGGTGGATAGATGACCACGGCGAGGGCCCGGGCGTCCGGGGGGAACACCGGGAACCCCTGGAACGCGCTGTGGGCGCTGATGATCGGCTTTTTCATGATCATGCTGGACTCGACCATCGTTTCCATCGCGAACCCGACCATCATGGCCAAGCTGCACATCGGCTACGCGACGGTGGTCTGGGTGACCAGCGCCTATCTGCTGGGGTATGCGGTGCTGTTGCTGGTCGCCGGCCGGCTCGGCGACCGGTTCGGCCCGAAAAATCTCTACCTGATCGGCCTGGTGGTGTTCACCGTCGCGTCGGTGTGGTGTGGCCTGTCGGGCAGTGCCGGGATGCTGATCGCCGCGCGGGCCGTGCAGGGCGTCGGCGCCGGGCTGCTCACCCCGCAGACGTTGTCGACGATCACCCGGATCTTCCCGGCCGAGCGCCGCGGCACCGCGATGAGCATGTGGGGGGCCACCGCGGGCGTCGCCAGCCTGGTCGGACCGCTGGCCGGCGGGGCGCTGGTCGACAGCCTGGGCTGGGAGTGGATTTTCTTCGTCAACGTGCCGGTCGGCATGATCGGCGTGGCTCTGGCGATTTGGCTGGTACCGGTGCTGCCCACCCAGATGCACCACTTCGACTGGGTCGGTGTGGTGTTGTCCGGGGCGGGCATGTTTTTGATCGTCTTCGGTCTGCAAGAGGGTCAGGCGGCACATTGGCAGCCGTGGATCTGGGCGGTGATCGTGGCCGGCGTCGGGTTCATGTCGACGTTCGTCTACTGGCAGGCGGTCAACACCCGCGAGCCGCTGATCCCGCTGAACATCTTCCGCGACCGCAACTTCAGCCTGTGCAACGCCGGAGTGACGGTTACCGCGTTTTCCACCACGGCGATGATGCTGCCGCTGACGTTCTATGCGCAGACGGTTTGCGGGCTCTCGCCGACCCGTTCGGCGTTGCTGATCGCGCCGATGGCGATCGCCGGCGGTGTGCTGGCCCCGTTTGCCGGCATGATCGTCGACCGAACCCATCCGCTGCCGGTGCTCGGTTTCGGCTTTTCGATGCTGTCGATCGGAATGACGTGGCTTTCGTTCGAGATGGACCCCGATACGCCGATCTGGCGGCTGGTGTTGGCGTTCAGCATGATGGGTGTCGGGATGGCGTTCGTGTGGGCACCGCTGACGGCGACCGCGACGCGCAACCTGCCGTGGCATCAGGCGGGGGCCGGCTCGGGTGTGTACAACACGACCCGGCAACTGGGGGCGGTGCTCGGCAGCGCCGGGATGGCGGCGTTCATGACGACGCGGATCGCCACTGAAATGCCCGCGATGCCGGGCGGTGGCGCGGCGCCGGGCGCCGAGGGCGCTTCGTTGGAATTGCCGGAGTTTCTCCGCGAGCCGTTCTCGGCGGCGATGGCGCAGTCGATGTTGCTGCCCGCGTTCGTCGCGTTGTTCGGGATCGTCGCCGCGCTGTTCCTGGTGGGCTCCTCAGGTTCGGCGGGTGGCCGCGAGTTGGAGCCCGACGATGACTACGACGATTACGTCGAGTACATCGTGCGCCGCGAACCCGACTCGGATTCCGACGATGAGGACAGTGACACCGGTCCGGTGCTGGCGCGCGTGCCGGCACCACGTCGCTTCGAGTCGGAAGAAGAGCCGATTAGCGGGCCAACATGGTCGGCGGTCGACGTCAGCCCAGAGCCGGGCCGGTGCCGCCCGGCGCCGGCGGACTCGGTGTAACTGGTGTCGTGCTTTCGGTCAGCGCAGAAAGGCGCCCAGGTCCACCAGGCCATTGGGCGTGGCCGGCAGATACTCGGTCAGCAGCTCCGAGCGCACGATCACTGCCGCGTACTGTGCCCGGCTGATGGCGACGTTGAGCCGATTCCTGTTGAGCAGGAACGAGATTCCGCGTGGCACTTCCTCGGCCGAAGAGGCCGTCATCGAGATGAACACAACCGGCGCCTGCGCGCCCTGGAACTTGTCGACCGTTCCCACCCTGACTCCGTCGAGTCCGGCCGACGCCAACCGCCGACGGACCAGCCCGACCTGGGCGTTGTACGGCGCCAGCACCAGGACATCGGATTCGGCCAGCGGCCGGGTGCCGTGCTCGTCGGTCCACATCCTGCCGAGCAGTCGCTGGATCTCGGCGACAATCGCGTCGGCCTCCTCCGGGCTTTCGATCGAATTGCCTTGGTGGCGAACGGAAAGCACCTGCACGCCGGGTTGACACCCGTCCAGGCGGCGGGCGGCGGTGCATTCGGCGTGGGAGTGCAGCCGGCCCTCGTAGGACAGCGTCGAGACGGCCGCGCACACCGCCGGGTGCATCCGGTAGGTGCGGTCCAGGAAATAGCCGCGTTCGTCGGGCAGCGTGGCTTGGCCGTCCACCAGCCAATCCAGCGCGGAGGTGTCGACGGGTTCGGGGTGGGTGCCCTGGCTGACCTGGGGCAGTTGTTGCGGGTCGCCGAGCAGCAACAGGTTGGCGGCCGCGGGTGCCACGGCGATGGTGTTGGCCAGACAGAATTGGCCTGCTTCGTCGATGACCAGCAGATCCAGGCTGCCCGGGGGCACCCGATTGCTGTTGGCGAAATCCCATGCGGTGCCGCCGATTACGCATCCCGGGGTGTCGGCGATGAACGCCGGGTAGTGGTGGGAGTCGATTTCCTGCCAGCGTGGGGTGTGGTGGTCGTTGTGCTTCTTGGCGATCCGCGCCGGATCCAGGCCGGCGTCGATCACACAGTCCAACAGGTTCTCGACCGTGGCGTGCGATTGCGCGACGACGCCGACGCGCCAGCCATGGTCGGTGACGAGCTCTGTGATCACCCGGGCGGCGGTGTGCGTCTTGCCGGTTCCGGGCGGCCCGTGCACCGCCAGGTAGGAGGAGTTGAGGTCGAGTGTCGCCGCGGTGATGGCGGCGGCGACGTCGGCGCCGCGCGGCAGCGGGGCGCCGCTGCGGGTGCGCGGCGCGCGGCGCAGCAGGACGTCGAGCAGTGCGGTGTCGGGTAGTTGCGGCAAATCCGCGCGCGACGGCAGCGGCCGTCGATTCGATGGATTGGCGCAATGTCGTGGTCTTCAGCGGCGGTCCGGGTGTCAGTGCGAACGGCAGCTGATGAAATTCGTTGCCGTCGTTGCCCGTTCGCTCGACGATGACCACCTCGGTGGGCAGCGTCGGGTCATCGACCTCGACCACCGTGGCGTGCCCTGCCGCCCGAAGGTCCGGATTGTCGGTCATGCTCGTCGGGGCCGGGGGTTCGTAGAGCGCGTAGACGTCCTTGGTGAGGTCGCCGCGGGCCAGATCGCCGGTGAGCCGTATCCGGCGCTGCGGCTTGCGCGCGCGTGGCGGTGTGTGCCACTCGACGGCAACCGAGGCGGCGCCGGCCGAGGAAGACGCCGGTGTTGTCCGACCATTCGTCGACCGGGAAGTTCAGCCGGTCGAAGTGTGCCCACCAGAACGGCTTGTCCTCGCGCCGGTGGTAGCCGCGGGCGGCGGCCAGCAGGGCGACCGCCGTCTGCTCCGGTGTGCGCTCACCGGCCGTGGCATCGCCGGTGAAGGCCGACAACGTCGACGCCAGATCGTCGTGGTCTTCGATGGCGGCTCCGCTCGGAACCGGTTGCACGCCAACGGGTGTGACGCCGGCTTCGAAGGCGCGCATCATTAGCCAGTCGCGCAGGGCACGGGTGGAGCGGCAGTCGTAGTGGTTGTAGTCTTCGATCTCCTTGAGCACGGTGTCGGCCTCCTCGGGGCGTCCGGCGTCGCGCAGTTCGCAGTACCGGGCGTAGGAGGTGATCGAGGCGGCGGCGGTGGTGACATCCCCGGAGCGCAGTTGGGTCCCCATGTAGAGCGGCTCGAGCGCCTTGAGGCTGAACGATTCGGCGCCGACCCGAATACTCTTGCGCACCAACGGGTACAGGTCAACGAGCACACCGTTGCGCAGCAGGTCGTCGACCTCGTCCTCGCCGACGCCGTAGCGGCCGGCGAGCCGCAGCAGTGCGGTCTTCTCATACGGCGCGTAGTGGTAGATGTGCATGTTGGGGTGACGCCTGCGGCGCTTTTTGACCAGCGCCAAAAAATCGATCAGCGCCTTGCGTTCCGCTGCCCGGTCGTGCGCCCACAGCGGCCGGAACTTTCCCGCGGTCTCCAACACGCCGAACAGATACTCCAGGCCCCACTCTCGGCCGTCGGCGGTCCACAGCGGATCGCCTTCGAAGTCGAAGAACAGGTCGCCGGGATTGGGCTCGGGCAACAGGGTCAGCGGCTGCGGGATCGGCGATCTCGAACTGCGGGATGCCGGTGTCGCGTTGGCGGACCTGCAGTTTGGCCTGTGCGGTCAGCCTGCCCAGGGTGCTCGATGACAGCCCGGTGACCGGCTCGGTGTGGCCGGCCAGCTCGGCGAGCGTGCTGATGCCGGTGTCAAACAGCTTCTCGCGCTGGGTGACTCGCATGCCGGCGACCAGCAGCACATCGTCGGCCGCGCGCAACTGTTCGGTGCACAGCTCGCAGCGAAAGCATGCCCCCACCCGCTGGTCGTCCCAGCGCACCGCGGTGCCCGCGGCGTAGTGGTCGTCGAGGAGGCGCTGCAACAGCGCGCGCTGGGACCGGTAGACCGGGATCAGATCGGCGACGAGATAACGCAGCACCGTGCCGTCGCCGAGCTCCAGCTCGGCCTCCGGGGCCACCGGCACACCCGCGTGCGTCAGCGCGTCGGCGTAGGCGGCCAGTTGCAACAGCGCGGTGACCTTGGCCGAGCGGGCCAGCTTGGTGTCGGTGACCCGGTACCGCTCGCCGTCGCGGATCAGGAAGTCGGCGAACCCGACGAAGCGGCCGTCGAACATCGCCGCCTGATAGACCACCGGGGCGCGGTTGGCGACGGCACGGCGGGTGGCCTCGGCTGCGGCCGCCAGCCCGGCCGGGGTGTAGGCCGGCCGGCCGATGACGGCGACCGCGTCGCCGAACTCGTCGCGCAGTTGCTCAAGCCGGCGTCGTTCGTATTCGGCACCGAGAACGCCTGCGCGAGCGAGCAATTCGTCGTCAGCGACGACGGCGGGTCCCCGGCCCAGTTTCGCGTCGAAATCCCGCAGCAGCGCGTACTCGCACCGCGCGGCGGCCGCGAGATCCGACGCGCTGTAGACGACGCTGTCGCCGGTAACGAACACAGCCGCCACTGTAGGGGAGGGGTCCGACACTCACTCCTGTCCCATGGGCCACAGGGTTACTGCTAAGCGTTAGCGGTCTGTTTCCCGGATCGGATCGGCGACGTGAAATTGGGCAGTCAAATAAATGCGCGTAGTGTTCCCGGCCTGACTGAGGATTTCGGCGTTCTCCGCGGTCGGACGCCGCCAGGCGCTGCTCAAGGTCAAAGATCAAAAACCCACGTCACAACATTCATCGGGGGTCGAGGCTTGGCCTCGAAAACTGCCGCCCCACCCGAGAGGACCAACGACCCTATCGGCCGATGGGGGAGGTAGGAGAAACTCGGCCTCATCCGCACACATATGTATGCACATATAGAGTGCATGCGCATCTAGAGGGGGATTTCCTGCCTCGTGATCTGGTCGCTTGTGCATACCAAGGGCGGCGTCGGGAAGACGACGACGGCGATGTTTTTGGCTGCGGCTGCGGTGCGGCGTGGGATTCCCGTGCGTGTCGTTGATGCCGATCCGCAGGGGTCGGCGTCGTCGTGGGCTGATCGGGCGGCGTGTCTGGGGACGCCGTTTGAAACTACCGCTTTGTTGGCCGTGGGGCGCGGCCGAGGGGTATGGCGCCGATCGCGGAGGGTTGGCCGCGCCCCCGGTCCGCGCGAACTCGTCCACCACCACTGACGTAGCCCTTCCGGTAGTTCGTTGAACCAGAACGGGAGTGCGCGCATCGGAGGATTTTGCGGGCGGGCTGCGGATGCAACAACACGAACTGCCGAAAATTGCGAGTCGACGGCAGCTGCGGTATCTGACGCCTGACGTGGCGCTGATCCAAGCACGAGCCTGCCGTTCCGCCCCTTCGCTGTAAGCCGACAGCCGGCGGTCCGGATACGCTCCTGCAATCGGCCCGGAGCAGCTCGTGATCCAGTTCATCGAAGTGGCCGTTGCTGCCCGCGGGAGGCGCATCGGCACCCAGGTGGTGCGCGGCCTCATCGTGGCGGCGCGCAGCCACCACAGCGGAACAGGCTGGTCGCAATAGGACACCGTCTTACAATTTGTAGTACACTATTCTTTGTGGCTGACACCATTACCTTCCGACCCGATGCCGACGCTTCTCGTGCGCTCGATGTATTGACCAGGGACGGCACCCCGATTTCTACGGCTGTTCGGGCCGCCCTCATCGAGGCCGCGCGCCGTAAGGCTGCCGTGGCAATTCGCGCTGAGGCGGAGGAGCTCGCTGCCGACGAGTTAGACCGCGCCGAGGCCATGCAGGTGCTTCGCGATATGGAGACGCTACGTGCGTGGTGAGGTCTTCCGGCTCCGCGCTCCACGGCGCACCCGCGGCCACGAGCAATCCGGCTCGCGATACGCCGTTGTGGTCCAATCCGATCAGCTGCCCCTATCGACATGGCTTGTGGCGCCGACATCCACGTCGGCCCGAGCCGCAAGCTTTCGGCCCGAGGTGGAGATCGACGGCCGCGTCACGCGGGTGCTGGCCGAACAAGCGGCGGCAGTTGATCCCGGTCGGCTAGGCGACAGCGTGGGTTATCTCAGCTTGGACGATTTGCGGCGCGTTGACGCCGCTTTGCGGATTGTGCTGGACCTGTAGCACGTGGACGTCGCGCCACAATGCTGCTGTGTACACAGAGGCCGGTTGCGATTCCACTCCGATCGCGGGCGCGCCCACCACCTCGCCCGCGTCGCTGCCCGAGGCGCTGTGGAAGACGGTCTTCTACGCGGTGATTGCCACCCTGCCGGTGGCGCCGTTGGCACTGGGTGATCAGGGTTGGTATTCGCGGCTATTGGCCAGCCGGCCGATGGTGTGGCTCGGCGAGATCTCCTATGAGATCTTCTTGATCCACTTGGTGACTATGGAGTTCGCGATGGTCTACATCCTCGGGCGCATGTGCATACCGGCCCGATGCTGAACCTGTTCGTCGCGACCATGCCGGTGACGATCCCACTGGCCTGGCTGCTGCACCGGTTTACCCGGGTCAAGACCGATTAGGTGGGGTCGCTGGCAGAGCAGAACGCACGTGCCACGCGGTTTGAATCTCTGCCGGGTACATTACGAAATACCAAGAGCGAATTCATGTTTCTGAATTATCTGATTGAGCGTGGCCGGATCGTCGACGTCAATATGATCGGGAACTGTCCCAAATCCGTTGAACGCATGCTCGATACGTTAAACGCGTCCCAGCTCACACGACCTGCAGCCCGGCGGGAATCCTCTCCGGATCGCGCCAGAAGGCGTCGCGGATGAAGCGGTTGAACAGATCCGGCGGCAGCAACGTCTCGCGCGGTTCGGCCTTGACCGTGCCTCGTACGGTGTGCAGCCCCGGCGTACCGGCCCGCTCGTCGAACTCGGTTACGTCGTAATCGACATGGCTGAAATCGTGCTCGAACGCCGGCTCAGCAATAAACGTGTAGATGGCCTGCATCGCCTTGGCCGGTTCGGTGGTCGAGGTTTCGTGCTGCAGCAACAACAGACGATCCCGTTGCGCGCCGTAGCACGCCTGCCTCAGGGCGTCGTAGGGACCACCGACCATGCCATCGGAGTCCACGACTTGTTTGGCGCGGCTATAGACCGTGCCGCCGGCGCTGTAGTTGAAAATGGCCGACGGGCTAAAGACGTTGCGTTGAATCAACCGCTCGGTGCTGTCGACCACCCACTGCAGTTCACGCACGCAGGCAATCACTTTCGCATCCGGGAACAGCCGCGCAACCGCCGGCATCCACCCACCAGGCGCGGTTGGCGTCAAAGATCACCTCGGCGGTGGACTAGGCATAAAAGTCGTCGAACAACCCACGCAGGATGTGCTTGCGCTTGGTGTCGTCGATGAACACCGAAAACTCGTTGGGCGCGCTCAAATGGCCCAGCAGGGCACCGAACAGGCCGGCCAGCGGACCCGACATCCCGGCCTCGAACCCGCGGGTTTTGCCGCAGCAACGCGGCCAGCAAAGTCGAACCGGAACGCGGCACACCCGAGATGAAATGGATGGCTTCTATGGGTGAGGTGAGCGCGATCATTGGCACACTCCCCGATCTGCCGTCCGCACCATGACATTGCCTGCGGACGTCTAGTTTGATGTCGTCATATTAACCGATCGGAGATAGGCGCAACCGCCCGCCACGAGCCGAATTGCCGGAGCGATCGCGGTTTCCGGTATGCGGCTCACTTATAGGCTTCAAGCGTCGAGAACCCATGTGGCTCAAGGGCGGCCGACTGCGCCGAGTTGGACGCCCTTGAGCCACACACAAACAAACTCGGCGTATCGGGCGGCGTGCTATCCCGATACGCTGTTGGACCTGACCGGGAAGCCAACTTTGCGCTTGTGGTGCTGACGCAGGCTGAGACTGATAGTCCGATCCGAGCTGCCAGAAGCCTCAGCCGGCGGCGAAATCGGATTCGCCTTCTGCATCATCGCGTTGAAGCTGCCGGTGGATGGCCGTTGGGTGTTCCTGGTGACTGGCGGTGCTGGAACGTTCTCGCTTCCACTACTGGTGGTGCACGGCTGACGCAGCTCGCTGGCAGTCCTGCCGCGGCGACAGGTGTGCGACCGATGGACCGCAGGTGCTTCGGCAGCCCGCCGACCCACTAACCCAAGTCAGCGTAAGTCCGCAGGATGGCCGCCACCACGAGTGCTTGCAGGCTCGTCTGCTCATCGGCCGCCAACCGCTTCAGCGTCCGGTGCGAAGCCCGTGGCAAGTCGAGCGTGGTCCGAACACCACCGCTCGCGCCGCGGTGCACCATCGACGCCCCAGCCAGCGCCGCGGGGTCCTGCAGACCCGAGCGGATCGCGGCGCGAATCAGGTCGCCCATGGTGGTGTCCAGGTCCAGTGCGCGCCGCTTGAGGGCAGTACGCATCGCCGGGAGAAAGTGCAGCGTGGTGCGCATCGCCTCGTACACCACCGGGGACGCCGCGGGAGTGCTCTGGGCGGCATCGTCACCGTGAAACGTACTCGCCGCCCGCGCCGGCGCCGCGGCCCCGGTGGGCCGGCGGATCACCGCGGCCCGCACCGCGTCGGCCGTCGAAAACTTCTCCGTCATACCCTCATACCCTCGCGCTCTCCCCGTTGATTCCCGCAGCCACCATCAGCTCATCGAACACGTCTCCGTAGTCGCCCAACTGCCGCGGCATACCGCGACCAAATGCCCGCTCGATCTCGGTCAGGGACCGCACGATGCTGCGCAGCACCGGCGCGTCCGCCTGCGCCAAGGCGCGCGGCATCTGCACCGCCTCCACCTTCCGCATGTCCACCAGAGTCAGCAGAATCGTCGCCGGACGGTGCTGGGTGATATCCAGCGTCGGCCACACCCGGTCGATGTCGGCGGCGCGAGGCCCCGTCGGAATGATCACCAGGTCGGCCGCATCCACCGCCGCATCGATCGCCCCCGCCGTTCCGGGCGGGCTATCCACCAGGACCAGCTCGCCAGGCCCACTCGACAGCACCCGCACCTCCGCCGCCGTCCCCGCGCTGACCTCAAACGGCAACGGCGTCCCCAGAAACGCCGCCCGATCAGCCCACGACGACGCCGACCCCTGCGGATCGGCATCAACGACACGCACGGGAATCCCACGCCGCACCGCAGCCGCAGCCAAAAACATCGCCGTCGTCGTCTTCCCGACGCCGCCCTTGGTATGCACAAGTGACCAGATCACGAGGCAGGAGATCCCCCCCTTGAGATGCGCATACATATGTGCGCATGCAACCAAACAACGCAGAAATCGCCGCCGACACCTACTCCTGACCCGCGACCGCCGCCCCCTCACTACAGGCAGTTCGGCACCAAGTGAATCCCGAAAACTCTGACAGTTCACAAACACTACGCGCGCTTCTATGCATTTCGAATCCGTTTTCGCAAACTTGATTGGATCAACTCACCGGCAGTCCTGAAACGCCACGTTAACGGAGATGGCCGGCGGTCACGTCATGACCACCTTCCGGTGACACCCCGAGCCTCTCTTGCCCCATTTGCCGCGGATCGCAAAATTTGCTTACCCGTAAATTGAGCGGTCAAAATTCCAAATCCGTGCAAACCGTATCCAAGCGAGTTAAGCGCGTGAAGCGTCTCAGGCCTGTCGGCCGAAATTCCTGCGGGCGCGAACCCGGGTAACCCGAATAGGTGGGCAAGGCGGCACCGGCGGCTCCGGCGGCGGCGGCAGCCCGGGCTCCCCGTAGCTCTGGACACAGGTGACCGTGGACCGACAGCGTGTCAACCGTGGGGTGCGCTGATCGCTGCTGCCCGGAATGCCCTGTGCCAGGAGAATTGAACGGCCAACAGCGCGCGACCCGCTTGCCCGTCGGCTCGCTCCGCCGAGCTGGCCCGGATAATCCGAAAGCCTTGTTAGATGCCCCTGGGCACTGACCGCCGGTCACGTTATGACCGCCTTCCCGGTGACGCCCTGAGCCTTTGTTGCCGCATCTGCCGCGGATGCAAAATTGCTTACGGGTAAATTAGGCGGTCAAAATTCCAATCCGTGCAAATCGTATCCAAGTGGCGAAGTTAGTGTCCAAAGAGCGAAATGGATCGAATCAATATTCGCAAATGTCCTCCGAAAAGTCGTTAAGTGCGTGAAGCGTCTCAGACCTGTCGGCCGAAATTCCTGCGGCCGCAAATCCGGGTAACCCCAGTTCGGTGTGACGATTTGGGGCTTTTAGTGTCTTCTTTTCTGAGTGCAGTACCAGAGTCCTCGACGACAGCGTCTGGGGATCTGACCGGCATCGGATCGTCGATCACGACGGTCTGCTCGGCCGCCGCGGCCTTCACGACGCAGGTCCTGCCCGCAGCGGAGGATGTGGTTTCCGCGGCGTTTTCGGCGATGCTTGGAACCTACGCCCCGGAGTATCAGGCGCTGAGTGCTCATGCGGCGGTGTTTCATGACCAGTTTGTGCCGGCGTTGGGCGGTGCGAGCACCTGCCTACGCGGCTGCGCTCCCACCGCCGAGCTGCTGGGCCGCCCGCTGATCGGCACCAATGGCGCTCCTGTGGGGCAATGGCGGCAAGGGCGGATCCGGGGCGACCGGCCGGACCGGAGGTCCAGGCGGTGACGCCGGTCTGCTCGGCCGCGGAATGGGCGGGATCGGAACAACCGGGTCGCTCGGCGTGGCACGGGTGGCAGTGGCACCAGACGCCATTCGCGCAACGCGGGCATCAAGTCCACACTCGGCGACGGCGCGGCCCCCGCTCGCTCAGTGGCCGGCGGTGTTACCGATCAGCTCGACCGTGTTGCCGTTCCAGTGGAATCGCACATCGGTGGTCAAGCCGTTGATGGCGCCCGGATATGTCAAAGCCACGGTGTCGCCGTTGGTCTGCGACGCATCGATGCCGTTGAACCCGTAGGTGTCTGGCACCCCTTGCGGAATGAACTTGCCGAGGTGGAACATCACCGCGCGGGTGGTGGGATTGATGGCGTTGGTGTTGGCCTTGATGATCACCGCCGACAGCTGAGCGCACTCGTTGTAGTTGCCGGCCAGCGGTTCGGGGTTCCAGGGCTGCGCGCTGCGCGGGTCCTTCGGCAGCTCGGAGACGACCGCCGCGATGGTGGGCGAGGTGAGGTTGACCGCGCACGGGTCGGGCGGCGCCGGGCTGGACGGGGCGGCCTCCGGCGACGGGCCCGGTGGCGGGGCGGTAATAGAAGTGGTCGACGCACTCGCCGGCGCCTGCGGCGTCTTGGCGACCGTGGAATCGCCTGAGCCACAGCCACTCAACGTCGCGGCGCCCACAGCTGCGACTACGCCAAGTGTCTTGGCACGATAGGGAAGTGACCACACATCGCGAACGGTACCGGCATCCGGCCCGCAGGTGTGGCAGGCGTGGCCGAGCGGTTCATACGAGGTCGCCAGCCGGCGAGCGTAACGCCACCGTGAGATTCCGGCCGAAATTTCGCAGGGGCGCTACGCTCGCGGCCCGCCGCGCCCGGCTGCGCCGCGCTCGCAACCGCGTCTAGGCCTGCGGACGAAATCCGTCGGCGCTTGCGTCATGGCCGGCATTCCCAGCACCACATGAGTCACTCCTGCCGCATTCGCCACAGCTGAAAAGTTTGCGTAACCGCAACTAACAATAAGTCAGTATGCAAAACAGCAAATTCGGGTGAAATTTTGTTCAAAGTGCGTATCTTGCACACCTTCGGCCTAGTGTCCCGGAAGTCGCCCGACTGATGGGAGCTGCTGATGTCCTCATATCTGATCGCCGCACCGGAGGCCTTGGCAGCAGCACTAGGGGATTTGACCGGAATCGGGTCGGCGGTCAGGGCGGCCAATGGCGGCGACAATGCCGGCGCCGGCGGCGTCGGCGGCCAGGGCGGCCAGGGCGGCGTCAGCGGCGCCAGCAGCTACCCGTACAACTCGGCCAACGCGGGCACCGGCGGTACCGGTGGTACAGGTGGACAAGGCGGCGCCACCGCGACGGACGGCAACACTGCCGGTGTGGGCGGCCAAGGCGGCCAAGGCGGCCAGGGCGCTACCGGCGCCGACAGCCCCGGCTTCGACAGCGGCGCAAAAGGCGGCTTCGGCGGTCAAGGCGGCCAAGGCGGGCAAGGCGGCACCGCCGCACCCCTCGCAACGAGCGGCAGCGGCGGGCAAGGCGGCCAAGGCGGCACCGGCGGCACCGGCCACAACGACGACAGCAGCTTCAACGCCACCGCAGGTGGCCTGGGTGGCACCGGTGGGCAGGGCGGTTCGGGCGGTGCGGTGGGCACCGGCGGTACCGTCGGCACTCCGACCGTGGGCGCCGCGGGCGCCGGTGGCGCCGGTGGCACAGGCGGCCAGGGCGGTGGCACCGCCGTCGCGTTTGACTCCGCCGCTGCTGGCGGCCAGGGCGGCACCGGCGGCCAGGGCGGAACCGGCGTCGACGCCACCACTCCCTTCGGCACCGGCTCCGCGGGCGGCCAAGGTGGTGCCGCCGGTCAAGGTGGCCAAGGCGGCACCGCGGTCGTCGACGCGAGCAGCGGCGCCGGCGGGCAAGGCGGCACCGGGGGCCAAGGCGGCTCCGGCGGCGCCGGCTACGCCGACGACGGCACCAACGACGCCGGCCAAGGCGGCCAAGGCGGCCAGGGCGGCCAAGGCGGCGCCGGCGGGGCGATCGGCACGGGCGGCACGGTCGGCACCCCGACCCCGGGCGACGGCGGCGCGGGGGGCCAAGGCGGCAAGGGCGGCCAAGGCGGCAGTGGCTTAGACGCAACCGGCGACTCCGGCGGCGCAGGCGGGCAAGCCGGTAAGGGTGGCGCCGGCGGTTCGACCAGCGGCGGAACCAACGGCAGTGGCGGCCAAGGCGGCACGGGCGGTAGCGGCGGCACCGGCGGCTCCGGCACCCCGGACTCCGGCGCAGATGACGCAGGTACCGGCGGCACCGGTGGCCAAGGCGGCAGCGCGGGCCTCGGCGGGGCGATCGGCGCGGGAGGCACTGGCGGCGCGGTGGGCGGCAACGGCATCGGCGGCGCCGGCGGCACGGGCGGCTCCACCACTTCTGTCCTTAACACCGCAGGCCAGGGCGGCCAAGGCGGCCAAGGTGCCACCGGGTTGGCCGGTGGTGGTCAAGGCGGCGACGGTGGCCAGGGCGGCCAGGGCGGCCAAGGCGGTACCGCCGTCACCGGCGCAACCAGCGGCAGTGGCGGGCAAGGCGGCACCGGCGGCCAAGGCGGCGACGGCGGCCTCGGCTACTCTGACGACGGCAGCGACAACGCCGGCGAAGGCGGTGGAGGCGGCCAAGGCGGCCAGGGCGGCGCTGGCGGCACGATCGGGACGGGCGGCACCGTTGGCTCCCCGGCCGTGGGCGCCGGCGGGACCGGTGGCCAAGGCGGTAGCGGCGGACTAGGCGGCTTCGCCAATTACGGGACCGGCGACACCGGCGGTCAAGGCGGTCAAGGTGGCATCGGCGGCGATGGCGGCACCACCGCCGGCGGAACCAACGGCAATGGCGGCCAAGGCGGCACGGGCGGCCAAGGCGGTTATGGCGCGCCGGGCCTCCAAGACAGCGGTACCGGTGGCACTGACGGCGACGACGGCGGCAGCGGCGGCACCGGTGGCGCCGGCGGCGCAATCGGCGCCGGCGGGTCCGGCGGCGCTGCGGGCGGTGCGGGCATCGGTGGCCAAGGCGGAACTGGCGGCGATGGCGGCTGGTCGTTTGTCCCCGGCGGTCATACGGCCGGTGAGTGACGGTGGCCAGGGCGGCGTCGGCGGCCAAGGCGGCACCGGCGGCGGCGGTGGCTGGACCTTCGGCTCCGGCGGGACCGCCGGTGACGCTGGCCAAGGCGGCGACGGCGGCCAAGGCGGTACCGGCGCCGACGGCGCCACACCCTTCGCCATCGGGTCCACCGGCGGCCAAGGCGGCCAAGGCGGCACCGGCGGCGAAGGCGGTTACAACTTCGTCAACGGACCGTCCGGCAGCGGTGGCGAAGCCGGCCAGGGCGGCCAAGGGGGCACCGGCGGTGCCGGCTACGCCGACGACGGCGGCAATAATGCCGGCGGTGGCGGGTCAGGCGGCGAAGGCGGTCAGGGCGGCACCGGCGGCAAGGTTGGCGGCATCGGGGACGCCAGCACCGCGACCTCTGGCGCTGGCGGGGCCGGCGGCACCGGCGGCACCGGTGGCCAAGGCGGCGCCACCCCCGGTAACACGGCAGGCGAAGGCGGTCAGGGCGGTCAAGGCGGCATGGGCGCCGACAGCGCGAACAACCAAACCACCGGCGGGGACGCAGGCCAAGGCGGCCAAGGCGGCCAGGGCGGCACCGGCGGTGACAGCACGACCGGCCAAGGTGCCAGCGGCGGCCAAGGCGGCACCGGCGGCACCGGCGGCACCGGCGGCTTAGGCTTCATCACCGGTGGCAGCGGCGGCCAAGGCGGCACTGGCGGGACCGGTGGCACCGGGGGCGTCGGCTCTAGCACCAACCCGGGCGACACGGGCGACCCCGGCACCGGGGGCGACCCATGCACCGGCCCCTCCGGCGTCACCGGCGGCACCGGCGGCGCCGGCGGGGATGGTGGCGACGGCGGCGCTGGCTCCCCGTAGCCTGAATATGTCAAAGCCACTGTGTCGCTGTTGGTTTGCGACGTGCCGATGCCGTTGAACCCGTAGGTGTCCATCACCGCGGACAGCTGAGCGCACTCGTTGTAGTTGCCGGCGAAGGTGCACAGTTGTACGTCTGACACGGCGTGTCGCCGTACCGACACGCACGCTCGCGGGGTAATGCGCCCGTCGCGAACCGGCTGGCGATCACCACTAAGCTGCATGTCAAATGGCCTCCCCAGACAATTCGCCTGAGTCGCCCCCGGTTACGTTCGCCGACCTGCAGATTCACCCTGCGGTCCTGAAAGCGACCGTCGACGTCGGCTACGAGTCTCCCACCGCCATCCAGGCCGCCACCATCCCGGCACTGATGGCCGATCGCGACGTAGTGGGACTGGCGCAGACCGGCACCGGCAAGACGGCGGCGTTCGCGATCCCGATCCTGTCCAAAATCGACGTCACCAACAAAGCAACCCAAGCACTGGTACTGGCGCCCACCCGCGAACTGGCGCTGCAGGTGGCCGAGGCGTTCAGCCGCTACGGCGCCCACCTCAAACAGCTCAACGTGCTACCGATCTACGGCGGCGCGTCCTACACCGTGCAACTGGCCGGGCTACGACGCGGTGCCCAGATCGTCGTCGGCACCCCGGGCCGGGTCATCGACCACCTGGAACGCGGCACGCTGGACCTGTCGCACGTGGACTACCTGGTGCTCGACGAGGCCGACGAGATGCTGACCATGGGGTTCGCCGAAGAGGTCGACCGCATCCTGTCCGAAACCCCGGAATTCAAACAGGTCGCCCTGTTTTCGGCGACCATGCCGCCGGCGATCCGCAAGATCACCACCAAGTACCTGCACGATCCGTTGGAAGTCACGACCAAATCGAAAACCACTACCGCGGAAAACATTTCGCAGCGCTACATCCAGGTTGCCGGACCGCGCAAGATGGACGCGCTGACCCGGGTCCTGGAAGTCGAGCCGTTCGAGGCGATGATCGTCTTCGTCCGCACCAAGCAGGCGACCGAGGAGGTCGCCGAAAAGCTGCGGGCCCGAGGCTTTTCCGCGGCCGCCATCAACGGCGACATCCCTCAGGCCCAGCGCGAACGCACCGTCGCCGCGCTGAAAGCCGGCAGGATCGACATCCTGGTCGCCACCGATGTGGCGGCCCGCGGGTTGGACGTGGAGCGGATCTCGCATGTGCTCAACTACGACATCCCGCACGACACTGAGTCCTACGTCCACCGGATCGGGCGCACCGGCCGGGCCGGACGCTCGGGAACCGCGCTGCTGTTCATCTCGCCACGGGAACGCCACCTGCTCAAGGCCATCGAAAAGGCGACGCGGCAAACCCTCACCGAGACCGAACTGCCCACCGTCGAGGACGTCAACGCCCAGCGGGTGGCAAAGTTCGCCGATTCCATCACCAACGCGCTCAGCGCCAAGGGAATCGAGCTGTTCCGCCGGCTGGTCGAAGACTACGAACGCGAGCACAACGTTCCGATGGCCGACATCGCTGCGGCGCTGGCGCTGCAATCCCACGACGGCGAGGCATTCCTGCTGAAACCCGAGCCGCCCCCCGTGCACAAGGAGCGCTACCGCGACGAGCGCGATCCCCGCAAGCCCCAAAAGCCCAGGAATACAGGCAACTTCACCACGTACCGCATCGCCGTTGGCAAGCGGCACAAGATCGGTCCGGGCGCCATCGTCGGCGCCATCGCCAACGAGGGCGGTTTGCATCGCAGCGACTTCGGCCACATCGCCATCGGGCCGGACTTCTCCCTGGTGGAGCTGCCCGCCAAACTGTCGCACGCCACCCTCAAAAAGCTTGAGCACACCCGAATCTCGGGCGTACTGATCAACCTGCAGCCAGAAAAGACCTCGGCCAAGGCGCGCAGAAAACACACCTGATGACGCTGTCGGAGGAAGAGGACGCCCAGGGCGGACTCGAGCAGACCGCCCACGTGGACCGCGTCGCGTCGCTCACCGGAGTCCGCGCCGTCGCCGCACTCCTGGTGGTCGGCACCCACGCCGCCTACACCACCGGCAAGTACACCCACGGGTATTGGGGCCTGGTCGGCGCCCGGATGGAGATCGGCGTCCCGATCTTCTTCGTGCTGTCCGGCTTCCTGTTGTTCCGCCCGTGGGTGAAATGGGCGGCCACCGGCGCCCCGCCGCCGTCGGTGAGCCGCTATGCGCGAAACCGGGTTCGGCGCATCATGCCCCCCTACGTCATCACCGTCTTGATCGCCTACGTGCTGTATCACTTCCGCATCGCCGAACCCAACCCCGGGCACACCTGGCTGGGACTGATCCGCAACCTCACGCTGACGCAGATCTACACCGACGGCTACCTGGGCAAGTACCTGCACCAGGGGCTGACCCAGATGTGGAGCCTCGCGGTAGAGGCATCGTTCTACGTGGTGCTCCCGCTCCTGGCGTACCTGCTGATCGTGCTGATCTGCCGGCGACGATGGCGGCCCAGGCTGATGTTGGGCACCCTGGCGGCGTTGACCCTGATCAGCCCGATCTGGGTGATCCTGGTGCGCACCGACCACTGGTTCGCCGACGGCGCCCGATTGTGGCTGCCCACCTACCTGGCCTGGTTCCTGGGCGGCATGATGCTGACCGTGCTGCAGGCGATGTACGTGCGCTGCTATGCGTTCATGGCCATCCCGCTGGCGGTCGTCAGCTACTTCATCGTCGCCACACCGATCGGCGGCGCGCCCACGACGTCACCGGCGTCGGTGACCGAGGCGCTGGTCAAAACCTGCTTCTACGCCGTGATCGCCACGCTCGCGGTGGCGCCGCTGGCCCTGGGCGACGAGGGGCTGTATTCGCGGCTGCTGGCCAGCCGGCCCATGGTGTGGCTGGGCGAGATCTCCTACGAGATCTTCCTGATCCACCTGGTGACGATGGAATTCGCGATGGTCTACGTGGTGCGCTCGCACGTCTACACCGGCTCGATGCTCAACCTGTTCGTTGCCACCCTGGTGACGACGATCCCGTTGGCCTGGCTGTTGCACCGAGCCACCCGCGTCCGGAACTAGGTAGGTTACCCTGTCCTAAGTTACAGACACGGGGATGAAGGGCGTTCACCACACATGACCGAACTGAAACCGTCGCGCGGTTGGCAGGGCGCGGTGCTCAAGCTGATGCGGGCCGGGGACTACCGACTCACCGTGACCGGCCGCCGCGAGATCAGCCCGCGCTATCTGCGGTTGAGCTTCGATGACGGCGGGATGCTCGAGCACCACTGCGTGCATCCGACGATGTGGATCCGGATCTGGTTCGCCGCCGGACATCAGCGCGGCTACACCCTGGTCGACCCCGACCCGGCCGCGGGCACCTTCGACATCGAGTTCGCACTGCACGAGGGCTGCGCGTCGGATTGGGCACGGACCGCCGAACCCGGCGACACCGTCGAGGCGACGGTACTGGGCAGCAAGTTCGCCATCCCGGAACCGGCCCCCGGCGGGTACGTCATCGTCGGCGACACCGCGTCGCTGCCGGCCATCAACTCCCTGCTCGAAGCGATCGGGGATGCCCCCGCGCAAGTGTTCATCGAGGCATGTTGCGACGACGACAAGTGCCTGCCGGTCGGGCGGAACGACGTGACGTGGGTGGACCGCAAGAACGGGGATCTGCTGGAGACGGTGCGGTCGGCGGCGTTCGACGCCGGCGACCACTTCGGCTGGGTGGCTTGCGACACCCGCACCACGCGGTCGATCGCCAAGGTGCTGCGGGAGGACTTCGGGATTCCGAAGAAATCCATTAAGGCACAAGCCTATTGGCTGCCCTGACCGGCGCCACGATCGGCACGACGAACTCCTCGATCATGCCCCGTTCGTCGGCGTCGTCGCGGCCGGGGAACATCAGCAGCGAGATGATCACCCGAACCGCCCAGCGGGCCCGGCGTTCGACGGCGGCCGGGTCGTCCGGCCCCAATGAGTTCAAGAATCCCGCGGCCAGGGCGGTGATGACCTCGGACTGTCCGGCCAACTCGCCGCCGATGGGTAGCCGCGTGGAGCCGAACCATGACGACATGGCCGGGCTCTCGCGAACCATCCGCAGTGTGGCGATGATGCTGGCGATCAGCCGTTCATGTGGGTCGTCGATGCGGCCGGTCTGCTTCATCAGCTCGCGGCCGAGCCGATAGGTCTCGCGGTGCACGTAGGCGGCGCGCAGCGCCTCGCGGTTCTCGAAGTACCGGTACAGCGTGGCGCGGGAACAGCCTGCGGCCCTGGCGATTTCGTTCATACCGATGGAGGCCGGATCGTGCTGGGTGAAGAGCTCCTCGGCGGCGTCGAGGATCCGGTCCGCGGCCACCTCGCCGCGGCGCTCGCGCCAGCCAGTCGGACATCAGGACGCCACGGTGAGCGGCACCGACAGCGGACGCCGGACATAGCTGCCCCCGGCCCACACGATGCCCGCCTGGTCCACCTCGAAGTTCGGGCAGCGGGTCAGCAGTTCGGTCAGCGCCACCCGCGACTGCATACGCGCCGCCGCCGCGCCCAGGCAGTGGTGTGCACCGTGGCTGAAGGTCAGGATGTTGCGCGGGCAGCGCTTCACGTCGAGTTCGCCTGCGTCCGAACCGTATTGGCGTTCGTCGCGGTTGGCCGACCCGTACAGCAGCAGCACCCGGCGTTCGGCCGGGATGGTGGTGTCGCCGATCGTCACGTCGCGGGTGACGGTCCGGGCCAGGCCCTGCGCCGGTGAGGTCAGCCGGAGCAGCTCGTCGACCGCATCGGCGATCAACCCGGGATCCTCGACCAGCAGCCGGCGCTGATCGGGCCGCTCGTGCAGCAGCGGCATGGAGCCGCCGAGCATGCCGGTGACGGTGTCGTTGCCGCCGGTGACCATGGTGAACGTGAAGCCCAGGATCGACAGGACGCCGGCAATGTCGCCGTCGGCGCCAACGCCCGCCGCGACCAGGTGCGAGATGGTGTCGTCCTCGGGCTCGGTCCGGCGCCGTTCGATCAGCCCGGTGAAGTAGGCCATCATCGACCCGACCGCGTCGCCGACGGTCTCCAGTGCCCCGGCCACGCCGCCTTCGGCGGTGTTGGCCGCCACGATGGCCTGGGTCCAGCCGTCGAACTGCGCCCAATCCTCTTCGGGCACACCAAGATAGTGCGCGACCACCATCGACGGCAGCGGCTTGAACAGCTCGACGACGATGTCGCCGCCGCCGGCCGCGCGCAGCCGCTCGATGCGCTCGACGACGAACTCGCGCACCTTGGGCTCCACCGCCTCGACCTGTCGCGGGGTGAAACCGCGCGACACCAGCTTGCGGAACTCGGTGTGCCTTGGCGGGTCCTGCATGACGAACGGTGGGTTGTCTTGCAGCCCAATCATTTCCAGGTCACCATAGTTGACCGTCAGGCCCTTGGCGGACGAGAACGTCTCATGGTCGCGCGCGGCGGACCAGACGTCGGCGTGCCGGGACAACACGTAGTAGTCGTCCTCGGGGTGGTTCGGTGGCACGACGCGATGGACCGGATCGTGGTCGCGCAGCGCGCGGTACATCGGCCAGGGATTCGACCAGGTCTCGGCAGTGGCGAGCTGAAACCCGTGAGACATCACAGACGACATGTCTCATTGGTACGACAAGCAGACGTCAAGATGTCAACCCTGCCGCCGAGGCACCTCGCGGCACACAACCGCGCCGAAAGCCTGACCCTGATCACAGGTCGACGCCACTGCCGCGGCTCGGCGGCTAAGAAGCTGCGAACCGCCCACCCAGCTTTTCAACTCGCCGACAGTGAATCTCACGACGCGACACGCCGCACTGCCGTCGCCAGATTCACAGTCGGCGCGCGGAAAGCTAAAGACTAAAGGCCCAAAGACTTTGACCGGGCGCCCGATTAGCCAGCGACGTGGTCGAAGTGCTTTGTAAGTCAACACAATATGAGTGACTCACGGACCGTTCAGGGCAGCACGTCGGCGTCGACAGCGGCGCCCTCGCTTTCGGCACCAGGCCGACGCCGACGGTGACATCAAGGGCAGCGAGTGCGATATGTCAGCTCGCTCAACCGCTTTCAGCGATAGCTCGACTAGCTGGGTCAGCGTGTCGGTCATTAACCCCGCCACCAACGCCGTCATCGCCACCATCCCCGTCGGCAGCCACGCCGGCGCAGCGAGGTCGGCGGCTCAGCCCCGCCGGCCCCGAGGCCGGCGACGTCTACGTCACCAACTATGGCAGCAATACGGTGTTGGTGATTAGCTAAGGGCTGCTTCACAATTCAGGTTGATGTTGGGCGTGTCGCGGGGTTGGCGGGGCCCCCGGCGGCAACGGCTCCTCTTGGTCTAAGGAGTCGGCCCCGCTCTAACTGATCAGCTGACCGCGAGCCCACTGAGCAGGAGATCGACACGACGGCCGAAAACACCCCGAGCCCTTTCATGCCCGGGGGACGGGTGTGGCACCCGGGCCCGGGCGGCTACTCAGAGATTCGGGATATGCCGGCTTTGCTGGCGCACTACGGAATCGACGCGCGCGCGATCGGCCAATCGAACATCGACCGGCTGAAGCAGGCTTTGGCCCAAGGACACAAGGTGATCGCCTCAGTCAACAGTCAAATCCTCTGGGACGGCCACAGCAACTCCAACACTCCAGACCACTTCGTGGTCGTCACCGGCATCGACACCGACGCCAATGTGGTGCATCTCAACGACAGCGGCCGCGACACCGGCAGCAACGAGCAGGTTTCCCTCGCCACCTTCGAAGATTCCTGGGCCACCAGCGGCAACCAGGCCGTCGTGACCAGCTGACGGCCGGCCGGCACTCCGGCTCAGGGTCGCGACCACACATCGCGCGCCGTACCGCCATCGGGCTCGCAGGTGCGTCAGGCGAGCCCGCGTGGCTGGCAACGTCTGACGCGCTGCCAGCTTCAGCTGTAGTGGAGCCGGCATTGGGCGATGCGGATCTCATCGTCGACGATCTTGTAGACGAGGCGGTGCTCGGCGGTTATTCGGCGCGACCAGTAGCCCTGGAATCCGTGTTTCAACGGCTCCGGTTTGCCGATTCCGTCATTGCCGTTGCGTCTGATGTCGGTGAGGAGTTGATTGATTCGGCGTAGCACCTTGCGGTCTTGCTGCTGCCAGTGAAGGTAGTCGTCCCAGGCCAATTCGTCCCAGACGAGTTTCACATTGGCTGCTCGTCGACAAGATCGCGCACTGACCCGTTGCCCGCCTCGAGGCGTTCGATCGCGGAAAGCAGCCGGCGCGCGTTGGCGGGGTTTTGCAGTAGGTGGGCCGTCTCTTTAAGCGATTCGTAGTCCTCGCGGGCTACCAGCACAACGTCTCCTTTTCCGGGGCGGGTGATGATGACTTCCTCGCGGTCGTCGATCACGGAGTCGAGAGTCGCGGCCAAAGAGTCACGCGTCGCCGTAACGGTTTTCGTCTTCAATGTCTTCCCCTTCGGATAATGCCGCACCCATCTCAAATGTACATGATCACGTACGTTATACCCAGGCGGGCTGGGTTGCCGACCGCTAGGCTACTCATCCGCGCGAAAACCTGACCCTGGGTACAGGATCGACGCTACCGATGGAGACTCGGCGCTAAGAAGCCAGAGTCACGCGAGCGTAACGCCACGGCCGAAAAATGCGGCCGATTTTTCGCCGTGCGTTACGCTCGCGAGCGCAACAAAGCCAAAACTAAAGAGCCGCGCCCGGGTTCAAGATCCCGTCGGGATCCAGCGCCTGCTTGATGCGACGGTTGAGGTCCATCGCCTCCGGCCCGAGATAGCCGGCCAGCCATGGCCGCTTCAACCGGCCGACACCGTGCTCACCGGTGATCGTGCCGCCCAAACCCACTGCCAGGTCCATGATTTCGCCGAAGGCCAGATGCGCCCGCTCGGTCATCGCCGCGTCGGCGGGGTCGTAGACGATCAGCGGGTGGGTGTTCCCGTCGCCGGCGTGCGCGATCACCGAGATCATCAGGTCGCGCTCGGCGGCGATACCCGCGATCCCGCTGACCAGCTCACCCAGCGCGGGTAACGGCACCCCGACGTCCTCGAGAAGCAACGACCCCTTGGCCTCGACCGCCGGAATGCAGAACCGCCGGGCGGCCACGAACGCCTCGCCCTCGTCCGGGTCATCAGTCGAAAAGACTTCCGTAGCACCGTTTTCCGCGAACACTGCGGCCATCAGCTCGGCGTCCTCCCGACCGCCAGCGCCCCGCTCGTCCGAGCCGGCCACCAGCATGGCGGCCGCCCCGCGGTCCAGGTCCATGCGCAAGCTGTCCTCGACGGCGTTGATCGCCACCGAATCCATGAACTCGAGCATCGCCGGGCGCAGCCGCCCGACCACTCCTAGCACCGCGTCCATCGCCGAGGAGATCGAGGCGAAACTGGCAACCACGACGCTCGACGCGTGCGGCGCGGGCACCAGGCGCAACGTCACTTCGGTGATGACGCCCAGCGTGCCCTCGCTGCCGACGAACAGCTTCGTCAGCGACAGCCCCGCGACATCCTTCAGCCGCGGCCCACCCAGCCGCACCGCGGTGCCGTCGGCCAGCACCACCTGCATGCCCAGCACGTAGTCGGTGGTGACGCCGTATTTCACGCAGCACAGCCCGCCGGCGTTGGTGGCGATGTTGCCGCCGATGCTGCAGATCTCGAACGACGACGGATCGGGCGGGTACCACAGCCCGTGCTCGGCGGCGGCGTGCTTCACCTCGGCGTTGAACAGCCCGGGCTGGCATACCGCCGTGCGGGTGACCGGGTCGATGGCGATGTCGCGCATCTTCTCGGTCGACAGCACGATTCCGCCATCCAAAGCGGTTGCCCCGCCGGACAATCCGGTGCCCGCGCCCCGCGGCACGACGGGCACCCTATTAGCGGTGGCCCAGCGCAGCACCGTCTGCACCTCTTCGGTGCGCCGCGGCCGGACCACGGCCAACGGTTTGCCGGCCGACGGGTCGAAAGCGCGGTCCTGCCGGTATCCCTCGGTGACGGCGGGGTCGGTGACCACCATCCCGTCGGGCAGCTCGGCGACCAGGCCGGCCAACGCATCCACGCCCAGATCCTACGGCCCGGGATCGGCGGCTAACTCCGGTTCGCGGTCCAACTCCCGTAGCGACGGCAGCCCGCAGGCGATGAGGCCGACCACCACGATCGGCACCGCAAGCGCCAGGAACGTCACATGCAGCCCGGCGGCATCGGTGAGCGGACCGGCCACCAGTAAGCCCAACGGACCCGCGGCATACATCAGTCCCGTCATCACCCCGACCACCCGGCCGCGTAGATGATCCGGAGCCCGGGTCTGCATTACGTAGTTGTAAATCGGCTGGATCGGCCCGTAGACCAGGCCGGTCACCCCGCACAGCACCAGGATCACCGGCAACGGCGGCAGGAACGCGATTCCGACCGACGCGGCACCAAAGGTGAGGGTCGCGGTCAGCACGGCCGTGCGTCGCCGCATGTATCTCGAGAGCACCGCATAGCCGAGCGCGCCCGCCACACCGCCCATCCCGAGCGCCGCCAACGCCCAACCCAACTCCGCGGGTTGGTGCCGGTCGGAGAAGTACTTGGGGAAGAGCACGCTTTCCATCGGCAGGTACAACGCGGTGACGACCAGGTCGATCAGCCCGAGCGTGCGAAGCACCCGCAGGTTCCAGACGAACCGCAATCCTTCGGCGACGCCGGACACCAACCCGTCGGGTCGGGTCGTGTGGTGCGGCTTGCCGACACCCTCTAGCCGCAGCGCGCCCATCGCGAGGATTGACAACCCGAAACAGCTCGCCGTGATCCACATCGTGTTGATGCCGCCGACCGTGGCGATCATCAAACCGCCAATGCCCGGGCCGACGATGTAACCCAGGTTGAGAATCGCCTCGTAGATGCTGTTGGCGCGGTCCAGCGACCAGCCCGCGCGGGCGCCGGCCTCGGGCAGCATCGACTGGCGCGCCGTTATCCCCGCCGGGTCGAAACTGGCCGAGAGGAACGCCAGCACCGCTAGCGCAACCAGGTCGATCGCGTGCGCGCCCGGGACCAGTTGATCAGCGGAACAGCGGTCACCGCAGCGCCGGACAGCGAATCCGAGATCAGCGAAACCCGGCGACGCCCGAAAAAGTCGACCGCGGTTCCGGCGACCAGCGTGGAAAGCACCAGCGGCAACGTCATGGCGGCGGCGACGATGGACGCGTCCCCCGCGCTGTCGTGGTGCTGCAGCGCCAGCCACGGGAAGGCAACGAGCGAGATGCCGGTACCCGCGGTCGCCATCAAGGTGGCGAACAGGATCAGAAGCACCGGGCCGCGGCTGGTATGTCTCATGCGATATCGCCGCTGAATGTAACTGCAAACAGATAACGAGAGCCACCGAATTTCGGCGTCTA